>NZ_JBLQZO010000040.1:0-315 GCF_047872835.1 Priestia sp. RMT2NF4 | reverse complement strand
CTTAATACCCATTAAACTAGCTGTTGCAACAAATGCAAGTGATAAACAACCACCCAATGCACTTAATAAAAGTTCAGCTGGGCCTGGACCCTTATTAGATCCTGAGAACCAATCTGGCTCATCAATCAGAATGGGTTTGTGATCACCTACTTGCGCTTCAGCGTAAAATCCATCTTTCCATTTTACTGAAGAAGACCATCCTGCCATTCCTTCCTCAGGATTTTTCTTATAATTTTCTACTAAGTTTTCAATAACTTTTGTATCGACTCCATTAATTTTTGTCATTTTTATATCTCCTTCATTTTGTATTTTTTT
>NZ_JBLQZO010000039.1:0-326 GCF_047872835.1 Priestia sp. RMT2NF4 | reverse complement strand
GGCGACATGTGTAGCTGACTGATACTAATCGATCGAGGACTTAACCAAACTTTAAAAGCGTAAGCTTTACTCAGCAATCTGTTACCTAGTTTTGAGAGAATAATCTCATATAAATGTCTAGTGATAATGGCAAAGAGGTCACACCCGTTCCCATACCGAACACGGAAGTTAAGCTCTTTAGCGCCGATGGTAGTTGGGACTTTGTCCCTGTGAGAGTAGGACATCGCTAGGCATTTTTATTTTGCTTTTTTATCATCGCGGGGTGGAGCAGTTCGGTAGCTCGTCGGGCTCATAACCCGAAGGTCGCAGGTTCAAATCCTGTCCCC
>NZ_JBLQZO010000038.1:0-326 GCF_047872835.1 Priestia sp. RMT2NF4 | reverse complement strand
GTGGAGGATGACGGGATCGAACCGCCGACCCCCTGCTTGTAAGGCAGGTGCTCTCCCAGCTGAGCTAATCCTCCAAAAAAGATCTATATAAGCGCTTTATAAGCGTTATTTTCATTACTTATAATAGAATATTTCAAATAAAAAACCCCTATGCTCTTTTATACGAGACTCATAAGGGGTCTTATTAATTGCCTGGCAACGTCCTACTCTCACAGGGACAAAGTCCCAACTACCATTGGCGCTAAAGAACTTAACTTCCGTGTTCGGTATGGGAACGGGTGTGACCTCTTCGCTATCGCCACCAGACAAGAGATTGCTCTCTCAAA
>NZ_JBLQZO010000037.1:0-332 GCF_047872835.1 Priestia sp. RMT2NF4 | reverse complement strand
AAAAAGACCTGTTTTGGGGAAACAGGTCATTAGAAAGGGAGTAAAACTATGAAAAAATATGCTAATTGGCTTCGCAAGTACTATCTTATACCTTTATGGTGAAAAAATGATGAAAAAAGAAACTGGATATAAAAAAAGACCTGCTCTGGGGAAGCAGGTCTTCAAAAGGAGTAAAACTATGAAAAAAATATGCTAATTGGCTTCGTAAATACTATCCTATACCTTTATGGTGAAAAGATGGTGAAAAGAGAAGCGGGATATAAAAAAGACCTGTTTTGGGGAAACAGGTCATTAGAAAGGGAGTAAAACTATGAAAAAATATGCTAATTGGC
>NZ_JBLQZO010000036.1:0-332 GCF_047872835.1 Priestia sp. RMT2NF4 | reverse complement strand
ATTGATATCCACACTAAAGCAGCCAAAAAAGCGAAAGCAACGAGAGAAGAAGTGGCTGAATCAATTATGGTAGCAACAGCATTGAAAGCAGGATCTGCTCTTTCTCATGGAGTTAATGCATTAGTTGCATATGATGAATAAGTCTTGTGGAGGGGTATGTACTGACGGCAGCTGTATCATTCCCCCTAAAAAATTATAATAAAGGGCTTTGTAAAAACTTTTATTAGATAACGAAAGTGGAAAGAGATAATTCTTAAAAAAATACAAAATGAAGGAGATATAAAAATGACAAAAATTAATGGAGTCGATACAAAAGTTATTGAAAACTTAGT
>NZ_JBLQZO010000035.1:0-359 GCF_047872835.1 Priestia sp. RMT2NF4 | reverse complement strand
AAAGCTATTATGGATCAGCTTCGCGACGGTACCCTGACTAAGGAACAAGCTGAAGCCAAATTAAAAGAACTTGGCGTAGACTTTCCTGAACATAAAGGCGGTCCTTTTAGCAATCTAGATGCAGCCACTAAGAAAAAAGCCAAAGCTATTATGGATCAGCTTCGCGACGGCACCCTGACTAAGGAACAAGCTGAAGCCAAATTAAAAGAACTTGGCGTAGACTTCCCTGAACATAAAGGTGGCCCTTTTAGCAATCTAGATGCAGCCACTAAGAAAAAAGCCAAAGCTATTATGGATCAGCTTCGCGACGGTACCCTGACTAAGGAACAAGCTGAAGCCAAATTAAAAGAACTTGGCGT
>NZ_JBLQZO010000034.1:0-362 GCF_047872835.1 Priestia sp. RMT2NF4 | reverse complement strand
GACCTTCCAGAGGAAGGGAATTCATTAACGATAAACAATAGCTTTGGTGATGTGGAGTCCATTAAAACTACATCCGAGCTTATCGCACCCTTTAATGGTCAAATCCTGAAAGTAAACACAGAATTAGAGGATAGTCCTGAATATGTAAATGAATCCCCTTATGATCAAGGGTGGATATTGGAAGTTCAAATGGATAATGTAGATGATATCCAACATCTTATGCGTGCTCAAGAATACGAAGATTATATCCAAGAAGAAAACTGAAAGGAGAATAATAAACATGGCAAATCATAAAAGAGATATTACAAAGTTTTTAAATGTTAAGCTAAAAGAAGATTATCTTCTTTTGTTGCATAAAGATG
>NZ_JBLQZO010000033.1:0-405 GCF_047872835.1 Priestia sp. RMT2NF4 | reverse complement strand
ATATTACAAAGTTTTTAAATGTTAAGCTAAAAGAAGATTATCTTCTTTTGTTGCATAAAGATGAAGTCGTGGCAAAGCTCCCTTTAAAAAATAAGGAAGAGCTAATGTTATTCTCTAATTATGAAATAAAGGGAGATAAGGTTTGCAAGAAAGCTGAAAATCCTTCTTTGGTAGAAAGTTATGTAGAAAACTGCGATTTAGGCTGGTGCTAACTTTAAATATGTAGGACACTAAAGAACGATCAAATATTTATCATTACATTCAGTTTATTTGTACCGAATGGTAGGTACAAATAAGAGGTGTAAAATACAAACGAATTAGAGGGAAGAATTATGAATCAGAACGATAGTTTATATAAAAAATCACATTTTAACCGTTTAGGTGAATTTAGTACACTTTCACCTG
>NZ_JBLQZO010000032.1:0-440 GCF_047872835.1 Priestia sp. RMT2NF4 | reverse complement strand
CGCGCCCGAGAGGAGTCGAACCCCTAACCTTTTGATCCGTAGTCAAACGCTCTATCCAATTGAGCTACGGGCGCTTCTTATGATGTTTACCGCCGTTGTTTTGGCGACTTTATTATAATATCATTTCTATTTTCTTATGTCAACACTTTTTTAAAAAGTTTTTTTGGTGCGGCCGAGAGGACTTGAACCTCCACGGGGTCGCCCCCACTAGGCCCTCAACCTAGCGCGTCTGCCATTCCGCCACGACCGCTAAATACATAAAATGAATAAGATGCGGGTGAAGGGACTTGAACCCCCACGTCGTAAAGACACTAGATCCTAAGTCTAGCGCGTCTGCCAATTCCGCCACACCCGCAAGAAATGAAAATGAGCCATGAAGGACTCGAACCTTCGACCCTCTGATTAAAAGTCAGATGCTCTACCAACTGAGCTAATGGCTC
>NZ_JBLQZO010000031.1:0-447 GCF_047872835.1 Priestia sp. RMT2NF4 | reverse complement strand
TTATTACCTATTATTTAATTTAATGGTATAATGTGGTCTTGTCATTTTAGAATAGATTGGTGTTGAAATAGCTTTAATGGGTTTAATCACTTTATATGTAGAAGATATGCTGGGGGATATCTTAGCTGCATTACCCTTTTATGTAGGGTTTCGTTTTATCTTTTTAAAAAAGAAAAGAAAGATAACATCTTTTAAAGAGGAACTTATTTTAGGTGTGTTTGTATTATATCTTATTGGTTTGGCATCCCAAACCATTGTTCCAAATTGGAATGCGGGTATTGTTACAGATACTGGAGAACCTTTTTTTGATATTTATTTTACAAATGAGCTTTCTCATGTAAATATCCTACCTTTTCATACCCTTTACGAATACTTCTTTCAAACAAATACAAATGTCGATGAATGGAACAGCGTATCGCTTTTAAATTTAACTGCAAATGTTATGTT
>NZ_JBLQZO010000030.1:0-600 GCF_047872835.1 Priestia sp. RMT2NF4 | reverse complement strand
AATTATGAATCAGAACGATAGTTTATATAAAAAATCACATTTTAACCGTTTAGGTGAATTTAGTACACTTTCACCTGAAAGCTTTAAAACATTTGTAGCTTTTGACAAAAAAGCGTTATCTGAAGGAACGTTAACAGCTAAATTAAAGGAATTAATTGCAGTTGCTGTTGCTCATACGACTGGATGTCCCCATTGTATTGATTTTCATGTTAAACAAGTTAAAAAACATAGAGCTTCCAAAGAAGAAATGGCTGAATCAATTATGGTAGCAACTGCTCTTAAAGCCGGATCTGCTCTTGCTCATGGCGTCAATGCTTTAAACGCTTATGATGGAGCAGCTGATGATGAATTATATCGAGCTTCTTATATCAACCGACTAAAAGAGTTTTCTCAGTTAGATGGAGATGTCTTTAAAGCATTTGTGACATTTGACCAACAAGCGATGAAGGCGGGATTACTTAGTGTGAAGGAAAAAGAGTTGATTGCGATAGCAGTGGCACATACAACAGGGTGCCCTTACTGTATTGATATCCACACTAAAGCAGCCAAAAAAGCGAAAGCAACGAGAGAAGAAGTGGCTGAATCAATTATGGTAGCAAC
>NZ_JBLQZO010000029.1:0-605 GCF_047872835.1 Priestia sp. RMT2NF4 | reverse complement strand
GGACTTGAACCGGCACGGTAGTCACCTACCGCAGGATTTTAAGTCCTGTGTGTCTGCCAATTCCACCACCCCGGCAGGACTTATATACGTGGAGCGGAAGACGAGGTTCGAACTCGCGACCCCCACCTTGGCAAGGTGGTGTTCTACCACTGAACTACTTCCGCGCATATATGAAATTAAGTAAAGATGCGGGTGAAGGGACTTGAACCCCCACGTCGTAAGACACTAGATCCTAAGTCTAGCGCGTCTGCCAATTCCGCCACACCCGCGTGTGAATATAAATGGTGAGCCATGAAGGACTCGAACCTTCGACCCTCTGATTAAAAGTCAGATGCTCTACCAACTGAGCTAATGGCTCGAAAAACTGGTGCCGGCAAGAGGACTTGAACCCCCAACCTACTGATTACAAGTCAGTTGCTCTACCAGTTGAGCTACACCGGCAAATGGTGGAGGATGACGGGATCGAACCGCCGACCCCCTGCTTGTAAGGCAGGTGCTCTCCCAGCTGAGCTAATCCTCCGATATAAAAGCCTGGCAACGTCCTACTCTCACAGGGACAAAGTCCCAACTACCATTGGCGCTAAAGAGCTTAACTTCCGTGTTCG
>NZ_JBLQZO010000028.1:0-1024 GCF_047872835.1 Priestia sp. RMT2NF4 | reverse complement strand
ACTAAGTTTTCAATAACTTTTGTATCGACTCCATTAATTTTTGTCATTTTTATATCTCCTTCATTTTGTATTTTTTTTAGAATTATCTCTTTCCACTTTCGTTATCTAATAAAAGTTTTTACAAAGCCCTCTATTATAATTTTTTAGGGGGAATGACACAGCTGCCATCAGTACATACCCCTCCATCAGGAGTATCTGTCGATAGAGTTTCTAATTTCGGTGCCGGATTGTCTTCTTCCCACACTTTATCTAGTACTTCAGAAAATGCTTGCGCTGGCTGTGCTCCTGAGACAGCATATTTTTGATTGATAATAAAGTATGGAACGCCCTTAATACCATATCTCTTGGCTTCATTTTGATCATCTCTTACGTTTTGTGCGTATAGTTTCTTATCATTTAACATTTTTAATGCTTCGTCTCTATTTAAACCAGAAGCTTCTGCAATATCAGCTAGTGTGTCTAGATCTCCTACATCTTTAGATTCCGTAAAGTATGCAGAAAGTAACTTTTCATTAACAATGGCTTCTTTACCTTGAGTTTTTGCCCATTTTGCTAGGCGGTGAGCATTAAATGTATTCGTTGATTTCATTTCATCGAAGTTAAAAGTTAAGCCCACATTTTTCGCTTGTTGAGTTAATTGAGTAATAAATTGTTTTGCTTGTGCCATGCCTCCAAATTTAAAAGATAAATTTTCAACATATTTTGACCCATCATATAGTGAGGCGTTTGGATCAAGTTCAAAACTTTTGAATTCAATGTCTACTTGATCTTTATAAGGGAATTTAGCTAACGCATTCTCTAAATTTTGTTTTCCAATATAACAGAATGGACATGCAATATCAGACCAGATTTCAATTTTCATACTTTCATTCCTCCATAAGACTTATTCATCATATGCAACTAATGCATTAACTCCATGAGAAAGAGCAGATCCGGCTTTCAATGCAGTTGCTACCATAATTGATTCAGCCACTTCTTCTCTCGTTGCTTTCGCTTTTTTGGCTGCTTTAGTGTGGATATCAAT
>NZ_JBLQZO010000026.1:0-2529 GCF_047872835.1 Priestia sp. RMT2NF4 | reverse complement strand
GTGCGCC
This sequence comes from Priestia sp. RMT2NF4, assembly GCF_047872835.1. NCBI lineage: Bacteria > Bacillati > Bacillota > Bacilli > Caryophanales > Bacillaceae > Priestia > Priestia sp. RMT2NF4. The sequence continues at coordinate 2,522 of NZ_JBLQZO010000026.1, read as the reverse complement.
CATACGGGCATATAGAGAATCTCCTTAGACAAGAGATGGGAGTCTGCGCTTAACCCATTTACCACCTTGCTTACCCACAAAGGGAAACCCGGAGGGGACCAGAGCATGCAAGGAAAGCCCTAAGTTACCAAAATGACCTAGGTACGACTGAGGGGCAAGGTAAAAAAATGTTATGAATAAGGATGAATGCTAAACTGCGTGAACCATAGTCCAAAGTGGAGTATCGTCGCCCGAAGTGAAGGGTCATTGAAACGCTTCGCAGTCAAGAATGGAAATATTGCCAAAGTTTCCATTGAACATACGCGATACGTATGGCAGACCAAAGACTGGCTAACTTGGATAACAAGTAACGGACGAAAGTGGCATCCGACATCATAATTAGTCTAGTTTCTATATGTACTAAATGGGGATTACCTAACTTGGAACGCCTCGTAAGGAGGCTATTGAGGATGATACCAAGTGTAAAAAGCAAGGTATGTGGCTCATGAAAATCCAATATGGTAACGGAGTTCTCGTAGTAGTCAGAGCGAGGGAAAGCCTCGTACAAGGCAAAGGAGAACAGTCTTTTCGACTAATATTAAATTGGGAAGGGGCGTGAGGCTCTTGCGAAGCCCAAAAATCGTATTAGGAAATCTAGCATCTCACAGTAACAAAGCAGGATATAAATACAAAAAATTATATCGGAATCTGTATAACCCATTATTTTTTCTTGATGCCTATCAAAATATATACGCCAGCGAAGGAAACATGACTGCTGGAACAGATGGAAAGACCATTGACGGAATGTCTACAGAAAGAATCTCAGCGCTAATTGATAAGTTACGAGATTATTCTTACCAACCAAAACCAGTAAGAAGAGTTTATATTCCAAAGAAAAATGGAAAGAAGCGTCCGTTAGGCATACCTTCCGTAGAAGATAAGTTAGTTCAAGAAGTCATAAAAAACCTATTACAATCCATCTATGAACCAACCTTTAGTAAGTTCTCTCATGGCTTTCGCCCTGAAAAAAGTTGCCATACAGCACTAATTCAGGTCAAAGGAACCTTTACTGGGAGTAGATGGTTCATTGAAGGTGATATCGAAGGTTTTTTCGACAATATTAATCATCACATCCTTATCTATACCCTAAGGAAGAGGATAGATGATGAACAATTTATTTCGCTTATATGGAAGTTCCTTAGAGCCGGATATTTAGAGGAATGGAAGTTTCATAAAACGTTTAGTGGTGCACCACAAGGTGGTATTCTTAGCCCTTTACTAGCAAATATTTATCTAAATGAGTTAGATAATTTTATAAATCGGTATAAGTCAACTTTTGATGTAGGAAAAGTTAGAAGGATAAACCCAGCTTATTCTAAAATACAACATCAAATAAACAGGGTTAAGAAAGAACTAAGGGAATCCAAGGAAATAGATGAAGTACGGGAAAAAGAATTAACCAATAAGGTACATGAGTTGTTAGCTGAAAGAGAACGTATTCCTCAACGATATCCGATGGATGAGAATTATAAACGAATTCAATATGTTAGATATGCAGATGACTTTCTCATTGGAGTTATTGGAAGCAAGGAAGATGCGTACAAGGTAAAAAAAGACATTGCTAATTTCTTGAAATCGGAACTTAAGCTAACATTATCCGAGGAGAAAACACTTATAACAAATACGAGGCATAAGGCTCGATTTTTAGGATATGACGTTAAAGTTTTGCGAGATTTCCACTCTAAACGACGAAGCGATGGAATAAAAACAAGAGCATTCTCGTTAAAATGTGAACTATATATGCCTACTGATCTTGTTTATAGTCGCCTGTTTAAAAAAAGGGTAATAAAGGTCAACCAAAAGACAGGTCAATGGAAACCAATGCACCGTCCAGAGTTAATTAAATTGGTTCCTCTTGAGATTTTAAGAAACTATAACGCCCAGATACGTGGAACCTATCAATATTATCAACTGGCAGTTAATGTGTGCCATCTAAACAGTTATAAGTATCTCCTTGAATATTCTATGTACAAAACCTTAGCAAATAAGTACCGTACTACCTTAGGTAAAGCTAAACAAAAATTTATGGTGAATGGAATATTCCAAGTCAGTTATATGACAAAGTCCGGTAAGAAAACGGAAGTGCTTTATGATAAGGGATTTCGTAGGAATAAAGCTCCTATAACTAAAAAGGATATAGAAAAACTTCCTTCGGAAGTATCATACCAATCCCGAACATCGCTTATCCAAAGGTTGATGGCTAATCAATGTGAATGGTGTAAGGCTGAAGAAGGCTCAATGGAAGTTCACCATGTTCGAAAGCTAAAGAACCTTAAAGGGAAAAAGAAATGGGAAAGACAGATGATAGCAAGAAGTCGTAAAACGATGGTACTTTGTCGAAAGTGTCATCATGACCTGCATAATGGGAAGCTAGACTGAAAAGATGGAGAGCCGTATACCTTGAGAGGGGTACGTACGGTTCGGGGGGGAGTTCTCGGAAACCTAAGACCGAGAGGTCTTAAGGCGCCGGGTTCTTACCCTAC
>NZ_JBLQZO010000025.1:0-3048 GCF_047872835.1 Priestia sp. RMT2NF4 | reverse complement strand
AAAGTTTGGTTAAGTCCTCGATCGATTAGTATCAGTCAGCTACACATGTCGCCACGCTTCCACCTCTGACCTATCAACCTGATCATCTTTCAGGGATCTTACTAGCTTGCGCTATGGGAAATCTCATCTTGAGGGGGGCTTCATGCTTAGATGCTTTCAGCACTTATCCCGTCCACACATAGCTACCCAGCGATGCCTTTGGCAAGACAACTGGTACACCAGCGGTGTGTCCATCCCGGTCCTCTCGTACTAAGGACAGCTCCTCTCAAATTTCCTACGCCCACGACGGATAGGGACCGAACTGTCTCACGACGTTCTGAACCCAGCTCGCGTACCGCTTTAATGGGCGAACAGCCCAACCCTTGGGACCGACTACAGCCCCAGGATGCGATGAGCCGACATCGAGGTGCCAAACCTCCCCGTCGATGTGGACTCTTGGGGGAGATAAGCCTGTTATCCCCGGGGTAGCTTTTATCCGTTGAGCGATGGCCCTTCCATGCGGAACCACCGGATCACTAAGCCCGACTTTCGTCCCTGCTCGACTTGTAGGTCTCGCAGTCAAGCTCCCTTGTGCCTTTACACTCTACGAATGATTTCCAACCATTCTGAGGGAACCTTTGGGCGCCTCCGTTACATTTTAGGAGGCGACCGCCCCAGTCAAACTGCCCACCTGACACTGTCTCCCGGCCCGATCAGGGCCGCGGGTTAGAATTTCAATACAGCCAGGGTAGTATCCCACCGACGCCTCCACCGAAGCTAGCGCTCCGGCTTCTCAGGCTCCTACCTATCCTGTACAAGCTGTACCAAAATTCAATATCAGGCTACAGTAAAGCTCCACGGGGTCTTTCCGTCCTGTCGCGGGTAACCTGCATCTTCACAGGTACTATAATTTCACCGAGTCTCTCGTTGAGACAGTGCCCAGATCGTTACGCCTTTCGTGCGGGTCGGAACTTACCCGACAAGGAATTTCGCTACCTTAGGACCGTTATAGTTACGGCCGCCGTTTACTGGGGCTTCGATTCAGAGCTTCTCCCAAAGGATAACCCCTCCTCTTAACCTTCCAGCACCGGGCAGGCGTCAGCCCCTATACTTCGCCTTGCGGCTTCGCAGAGACCTGTGTTTTTGCTAAACAGTCGCCTGGGCCTATTCACTGCGGCTCTCTCGGGCTATACACCCTACCAGAGCACCCCTTCTCCCGAAGTTACGGGGTCATTTTGCCGAGTTCCTTAACGAGAGTTCTCTCGATCACCTTAGGATTCTCTCCTCGCCTACCTGTGTCGGTTTGCGGTACGGGCACCTCCCGCCTCGCTAGAGGCTTTTCTTGGCAGTGTGGAATCAGGAACTTCGGTACTATAATTCCCTCGTCATCACAGCTCAGCCTTTATGATGAGCGGATTTGCCTACTCATCAGCCTAACTGCTTGAACGCGCATATCCAGCAGCGCGCTTACCCTATCCTACTGCGTCCCCCCATTACTCAAACGGCGGGGAGGTGGTACAGGAATATCAACCTGTTGGCCATCGCCTACGCTTTTCAGCCTCGGCTTAGGTCCCGACTAACCCTGAGCGGACGAGCCTTCCTCAGGAAACCTTAGGCATTCGGTGGACAAGATTCTCACTTGTCTTTCGCTACTCATACCGGCATTCTCACTTCTAAGCGCTCCACCAGTCCTTACGGTCTGACTTCACAGCACTTAGAACGCTCTCCTACCACTGACATCAAAGATGTCAATCCACAGCTTCGGTGATACGTTTAGCCCCGGTACATTTTCGGCGCAGAGTCACTCGACCAGTGAGCTATTACGCACTCTTTAAATGGTGGCTGCTTCTAAGCCAACATCCTGGTTGTCTAAGCAACTCCACATCCTTTTCCACTTAACGTATACTTGGGGACCTTAGCTGGTGGTCTGGGCTGTTTCCCTTTTGACTACGGATCTTATCACTCGCAGTCTGACTCCCATGGATAAGTCTTTGGCATTCGGAGTTTGACTGAATTCGGTAACCCGTTGGGGGCCCCTAGTCCAATCAGTGCTCTACCTCCAAGACTCTCACAACATGAGGCTAGCCCTAAAGCTATTTCGGAGAGAACCAGCTATCTCCAGGTTCGATTGGAATTTCTCCGCTACCCACACCTCATCCCCGCACTTTTCAACGTGCGTGGGTTCGGGCCTCCATTCAGTGTTACCTGAACTTCACCCTGGACATGGGTAGATCACCTGGTTTCGGGTCTACAACCACATACTAAACGCCCTATTCAGACTCGCTTTCGCTACGGCTCCGCCTTATCAGCTTAACCTTGCATGGGATCGTAACTCGCCGGTTCATTCTACAAAAGGCACGCCATCACCCGTTAACGGGCTCTGACTACTTGTAGGCACACGGTTTCAGGATCTCTTTCACTCCCCTTCCGGGGTGCTTTTCACCTTTCCCTCACGGTACTGGTTCACTATCGGTCACTAGGTAGTATTTAGCCTTGGGAGATGGTCCTCCCAGCTTCCGACGGAATTTCACGTGTTCCGCCGTACTCAGGATCCACTCAAGAGGGAACGAAGTTTCAACTACAGGGTTGTTACCTTCTTCGACGGACCTTTCCAGGTCGCTTCATTTACTTCGTTCCTTTGTAACTCCGTATAGAGTGTCCTACAACCCCAAGAGGCAAGCCTCTTGGTTTGGGCTAATTCCGTTTCGCTCGCCGCTACTCAGGAAATCGCATTTGCTTTCTCTTCCTCCGGGTACTTAGATGTTTCAGTTCCCCGGGTCTGCCTTCAATATCCTATGTATTCAGATAAAGATACTGTTCCATTACGAACAGTGGGTTTCCCCATTCGGAAATCTCCGGATCAAAGCTCACTTACAGCTCCCCGAAGCATATCGGTGTTAGTCCCGTCCTTCATCGGCTCCTAGTGCCAAGGCATTCACCGTGCGCCCTTTCTAACTTAACCATTAGCGAATAAATGGTACAACATAAAGTTGTGTTATTTATTGGTTTGATTAAAGAAAAGTTTCACTTTTCCTCAGCAATTACTGTTATCTAGTTTTCAAAGAACAA
>NZ_JBLQZO010000024.1:0-3118 GCF_047872835.1 Priestia sp. RMT2NF4 | reverse complement strand
TACGTACGGTTCGGGGGGGAGTTCTCGGAAACCTAAGACCGAGAGGTCTTAAGGCGCCGGGTTCTTACCCTACAATATGCCAGCCATTCAAGATATGGCGAACATTATCACCGTTTGTTTAGGGAGAAACATACGCTTCAACTTAGTCATTCAGGCTTATGCACAGCTAAAAAATAAATATGGAGATGATGCCGAAACGATTGAAGGGAACTGCGGGAATACGATTTATATTTTAAGCAATAACTATGAAACAGCTAGAACCATCTCACAAAAATTAGGAGACGGTACAATCAATTCCACCTCTCGAAGTGGAAAAGGATTATCAACAGATAAAAGTAAAACAGAGGGGGTCGATGGAAAGCCATTATTAACACCAAATGAATTAATGGAATTACAGGAAGGAGAGAGCGTCGTTGTTCGGGTGGTTAAACGTCAAGATAAAGCACGTCAGAGAATTAAAGCACATCCCATCTATAACACCGGAAAAACAGCGTTGAAATACCGTTGGGAATACCTTGGAGATGACTTTAACACAGATCGTTCGATTCTAGATATTGACATTTCGTCTTTACATGAAAAAGTCAATCCTAGATCCTTGGTTATTGATAACTTTCTTTCACCATTTGCAACTCCTCCAGTTGAGGAGTTAATAAAAAAAGTTGAGGAAGTAATAAAAACAGAAGAAAAAGTTAAAGAGTCACCAAATGAGCTTTTTACTGCTATAACCCTTGAAAACTGGAAAACCAGAACAGTCAAAGAGTTCTTTTGCAATGATCCAAGTGTTTTTGAATTTATTAGAACTTCTTTACCTCACGTAATGAAGAAAACAACAGAAGATGTTGAACAACTGGCTATGGGAGATTTTGACGAAGAGTTTGAGCAACTAGCTTTCATGAATGGGATTGATCCTAAAGGCTATGAACTTGTTCGTAAAAAAATTGATTCTACTCTTACTCAGTTACAAGACCAAATGGAAAAACAAGAAGCCTAATATCAAAAGGGGGAGAAAGAATGACTCGTATTTCAAAGGAATTAGAACGTATTTTAGAGGACTATGCACCGATTGTGAAGGAAGGACATCAGGTGTTGATTGGGTTGCTAGATGGTACTGTACAGCTAGAAAAAGGACAGGAGGGAGAAGCGCCTGTGCGAATTCGTGTTTCTCCTCTGGATGAACGATTGGAGATAACTGTTGATACGTTGTTTCAAGGCATGTAATACCCTCGTAAGGAGATGAGCAGATGAAGGATGAAGAAATTCTTAAAAAGCTTCATGAGTTTTCAGAGTACTTAGATGTTGGAGATATCGCCTCCTATTTGTTACGGAAATTTGGGTGGGCGTGTATTCAAATTCTTTCGTTTCTAGTTGATGGATTAGAAGGAATTACAGATAGTATTTTAGGAATTAAGACATTTTTTAATTCACCCGATATCCAAGATTTTATTACCAAGATTCAACCTTTTTTATATGTACTACTGGCTTTTTCCTTTTTGTATATTGGCTACATGTTGATTATTCAGAAGAAAGTCAATCGTGAACAGATTATGATTAACATTTTTATTTCGATGGCTGTTCTTCTTCTTCTGAATACAAGCATGTTAAAGGCTGATAAGTTTACCGATCAAGCCATTGAAGCCGTTGATTTAAATGAAAAAGGAACCGTAAGTGAAAAGATTATTAAAAGTAATCTAACAGATGTAGCGCAATTCGATCTTACGAAGTGGAAAAGTCCAGAATTAAAAGAATCGAATAAAGTACCACAAAAAAATATTACGATGATCGATATTACTGAAAAGATTGATGGTGACTTTAAGGTAAATGAGAAAGATAAACTATCAGACAAGGGAAAAGATATACTCACTCACAAAACAGCTGTAACGCCAGATGGAAAAGATGGAGTTGCAGAATTAGATAATGGATGGTTTGATTTCTTTCCAGAACTTTATTATCGATGGTCATGGAACTTCTGGACAATTGCTATTTCCCTCTTTGTTATAGGGATGACACAGTTGTTTACCTCAATTAAACTAGCGAAACTGTGTTACGAAATAGGATTTAACTCGATTTTAGCCCAATTAGTTGCGCCTGCCGATGTATCAGATGGACAAAAGTTAAAAGCTGTACTAAAAAACATAGTGAATACGTTCCTAGTCATCATTATGATTTTCATTTCCATGAAGGTCTATTTGATGGGAACGGTCTTTATCAGCGATAAATTAGAAGGTATTCCGTACCTTATCGCATTGATTGCCTTTAGTATTGCTGTTGTAGATGGTCCTATCATGTGTGAACGTCTCTTTGGAATCGATGCTGGCCTCAAGAGTGGTTGGGGAGCTGTGGCAGGAGGCTTTGCGATGGCAAAAGGACTTGAAAGTAGCATTGGCATGATAGGCAGAACAGCAAAAGGAGGAGCCAACCTTGCAAAAGGTATTGGTAATGTAGGAAAAGGCCTTGGTAGTGGTGCTCTTCAGACAGCAGCAGGAGTTGGAGGTCTTGGTAAAGGGTTAGCTACACAAGGAAATAAAGAAAAACAGCCAGCTCTGCATGAGGAAATGAAAAAGGCAGGAATGGCAGGTGAGAAAGGAAAAACTGCTTCTAAAGGTAAAAACGCAGGAAATGAGCAGAAAGCTCAACAACAGGGATTATCCTCTACTGAGAAACAAGAAGGGGGCAAAAATACTGAAGGAAATTCTTCGGAAGGAAAAGGAGCAGGTCAAGGTCAAGGAAGCTCTTTACAGGATGAGATGCAAGCAGCAGGTGTTTCTACTGATAGTCAAGGATCAACTTCCTCTGTAGAAGGTGGAAGTGCTTCTCTACATGATGAAATGCAAGCTTCTGGTTATAGTGAAAGTGAAAATGAGGGTACTGGATCTTCTGTAGAAGGTGGAAGTGCTTCACTTCATGATGAAATGCAGGCTTCTGATCAAAGTGAAAGGGCAAGTGAAGGTACTGGATCTTCTGTAGAAAGTGGAAGTGCTTCTCTACATGATGAAATGCAGGCTTCAGGTCATAGTGGAAGTACAAATGGAGGCAGCTCCTCCGTAGGAAAGGCAAGTACTCCTCTACATGGTGAAATGCAGGCTTCTGGTCATAGTGGAAGTACAAATGGAGGCAGCTC
>NZ_JBLQZO010000023.1:0-9273 GCF_047872835.1 Priestia sp. RMT2NF4 | reverse complement strand
GGGGTACGTACGGTTCGGGGGGGAGTTCTCGGAAACCTAAGACCGAGAGGTCTTAAGGCGCCGGGTTCTTACCCTACAATAGTGCTCTCGTACTGCGGCCAAAACCATGTCGGCCCGAGGTCAAATTTGTCTAGGTCAGGTCTGTTTGGATCAGAAGTACTCAAGACCCTGCCCCCAATTCTATCTCTAGCTTCTAAAACCTTACATTCGATGCCCTGTGCAGTAAATAGAGACGCAGCACGAAGGCCACTTAAACCAGCACCAACAATGACTATAGGATTGTTCATATTCTTTCCTCTTTCCGACCGTGAGTACGCTGTCTAAATGTACTTATGAAAGAGTTATTTCGTTTTGTATGAGCCTCTTCTAAATAAGTTTTCCCTATGTAACAAAATGGGATTTCTATATTCGACCAAACTTCAATCTTCATTAATATTCCTCCTATTTTTCATCATGGTATTAGTGAGTTAGAAACTTCAAAATGGATTGCTAGTTATAAAAAAATATCTCTAAAATTAATAATTCAATTGAATAATTGAATTATGCTATTAAACATTTCTGTAGTCAAGGGGAAAGAATCATTTTCATTTTACTTACCTTATGTGGGATTATGTGTGATTGGCGCAGAATTCACCTTATTCTCTGGTTTTTATCCTGTATGAAAAACTGATTTGATGGGGAATCATTCTCTTTATATGCAACTGACCTTTTGGACTCAAGCTATGGGAAAGATGCCAACCGTCCGTAATTTGAACAGCATCTGACATCTGTCTCTAATTCCTCTGGCAAACTCTATTATTACTATTTCAGCTGAAGGATCTCCCTTAAACCAGTCTGATATTTCCCTACAGTCCTGCTTATAAGTAGGATAATAAGTTTACTTCACTAAATTTACTGGAGAACCTCTATCGTTTCATAGCTGACGAACTTTATCTGTTACAAAAAAAAGGTAGCTGTAAGCTACCCTTTATATCTTATAAAATAAACTATATAAATAATTAGATAGTTTATTTTGTGAAAATATTTACTTGAACTTCAATTTTAACATCTGCTTTTTTCACTTTTTCATCCTAATATTAAGTAAAATAATATACCTACCGGTCGGCATATAGGAGTTTTAATATAACTTCTAAAAGGTGATTATTAAAAATATATGTCAGTAAGAAAGGTGATACATTTTATGAATCACCTCGATGAAAGAACATATTATAAAATTGATCTTTTCGAATATGAACAATAAGAAAAGTATTGTCTACTCACTTTTTCCATTCTTACTGACATTATAAAGTAATATTTGTTTCACTATAAAAATAACGCCTTGGTTTAATAATATATCGGTCTCACCATAACTTAAGATGTGAATTCAATTTGCATTTTAGTCTTATAAAATTATAAAATTCAAATTGAAAGTATACAGAAGTTCATGAACTATAGGAATAAAATATATATTAATGTTTTAGTTCCAAATATTTCTGCCATTCATAAATACTTTCTTCCATACGGTAAGCTATAAACCCTTCCTTTTTCATTTGTTGCGCAGCTATAGCTGAATAAGCACAAACCTTCCCCCTACAATAAGCTACAATTTCCTTATCTCTCGGTAATTCCTGGAGGTATAAATCTAACTTTTCCATAGGAACAGAGACCGCGCCTTCTATATGACCAGCTTCATATTCTTCGTTCGGACGCAAGTCTATGAGGACAACATTTCCTCCCTTTAACTTTTGGTACACTTCATCCATCGTAAGCGTGTATAAACCTTCCATGTTACCTAAGAAATCTTCTTTAATTCGATCTATATCGGAAAGTTGATTTTCACCAATGCGCCATAACGAGTATAAAAAATCAGTAACAGATGGATCAGCTAATGAATAAATAGCATATGTTCCTTTTTTAGTAAACTTAACTAATCTTGAGTCATTAAGAACTTGAAGATGACGAGAAACGTTTGCCACATTCATACCTGTATCCTGTGCCAACTTTTCAACTGTTTTTGGACCATGAGATAGCAAATTTAATATCTCAAGACGTTTGTCACTAGATAAACATTTTCCAACTCTTGCTAGTTGTTTATACAATTCATCCTTATAATCTTTTGCAGAAGAAATGAGCTCTTCCATACTAATCATCCTTTATTATTCAATTAATTACATTGTTGATGATACTATAGTTAAAGTAAGAATAACAAGCTAATGATTTCATCAACTCATACTCAATCTGCAAGAGAAAATATGTGTAAATTAAAGGGATGATTATAGAGGCTGTTTTTCTTTTGCAGGTTAGCAATAACTTTTAACAATATCATCATTTACAATGCATAGATCCATTGATGTTACTGTTTCTAAATTATTATAGTTAGATACAAGGTTAATTATGAAAAGTAGAAAACTTATTTCTACTTTTCAATTAGTTTAATACTGCTGTCATATGTTCAGTTGTAACCGACCAATGTGAGGCTGTCCAATATTTAAATTTATCCTTCACAAAAATAATTTGTGAAGATTCATGCTTGACGCTCAAATCCTTCGCGATTTTATTAGAAGCTGAGCGTGATTCAATTACTTTAACAAGCATGTAATCTAAATTATTATTTGGTGAGCCTTCTAAATAATGCTCGTATTCTTTAATTGCATTAGAGCTCACGGGACAGGTAGTAATATGCTTTAGAATGACCTGTCCACGTTTTGTAGACTTCTCTAAAATATCATCCTACTCTTCTAATGTTGTTATTTATATCCGTTACATTAAGTTTCCTTCATCAAATTAATACTATAATTCAATTGATTAATCGAATTATAGTATTCGTATTCTTATAAGTCAAGCAAAAATAACCACTTCGTCCTTATCTAAAGAATATATACTTTTAAAAAGAAATTTACTTTCTTAATTAGAAACATTTAAAGTTGAATTAAGAAACAACATAATATCTAACCTATCTGTACCAACTGATAGGTACAGATGAGTGATCATACAAATTAATTCGTTCTGCCACTCGACCATTTCCAGTTAAAATAATTTATATTGTTGACAAATTACATCTACGATATTCAGAAACCATTTTATATCCTTTGGCTCCTCAATAATGAAATTCTACCTTCTAGCATAGCAATTATAGTTTGAGCATGGTTTTCGGTATCAATTTTCTCGTGAAGTAATCACGTTATTTCTATTGCTGATTATACATTTTATAAATTTTTTCTAGTCGTTTCTCTAATTCATCAAAGTGAACAAACCGAGCCTCTCTTAATACTTCTTTCCCATCTATAAATAAAAGTAGGACAGGTACAGTGAAAATAGAGAATTTAGCTGCTACTTCTTCTACGTCATAGGCGTTTATATGTCCTAAATGGATAAGTGGAAACTCGTCTAGTAATTCTCTTAGCCTTGGTAAAACAGCATGACACACACCACAATCTTCTCTTGACACGTATAAAAAACTTAATTCATGATTTTTTAAGAAATCTTCTATCATATTCATCGAAGTTAATTCTTCTAATTTTTTCATCTTCTTGCTCCTTTATTTATTATTTAGACTTCTACTGCATGATCTACCTTTACTATTTTTATTCTAAAAAATACTTATACCTGTAAGGGTATAAAATAATCAAATTAGTTACCTCTAATATTCTTAAGGATAAGTGTTTTTTATCTACTCTTAACTAATAAATCAATAGCCTCTTTCACTAAATTCTCCGTTTTTCCATCCTGCTTTATGCTTTCTCTAACACATTGTTCAAGGTTAGTGCTAACCATTACCTCTATTTCTTGATTTAAAGCACTATAGGCGGCTGACAATTGAGTTACAATCTCTCTACAATTTCCCCCCTGCTCTATCATGTTTAATCCATCTTTCACTTGGCCTACAATTCTTTTTAAACGATTTTTAACATGTTGATCATACTCCATAATCCAGCATCCTTTTCTTTTGGTTATCAATACATGGACATTTGGTTAATTCATAACTATTAATCGTAAATCCTTTTTTTATCAAAAAACGCAATCCTAAGTTCAATTCTAATTTATCTTCAGCTATAACATGTATTTTACCCTGAGGGATTTCCAGATAAAAGCGCTTTAGGTATGCAAAAGGAATATTTAAGGTATCTTCCTCGGAATATGTTGCGGTTTCATTATAATCCTGAATATCTAATACAATGATAGTAGAATCTTTTAATTTATTTTTTTTAATACAAAGAATTCCTTTCACTGGGCAATATCTTTTATATAGTATACGTAATATAGGTATTAATAATAAAGTGACCAAATAAATAATTTAAAAGACCTCCCCTTTAAAATGAATTTAATCTATTTCAGTATTTTTGATTATAAAAAAGGAACAAACATTTTATGATTGCTCCTTTTTTATTTTTATCTTAATCGAGCTGTAACTCCACCATCAATTGGCATGATAATGCCTGTAATCCATGATGATGAATCATCTGCAAGGAATAAAATTGCATTTGCTACATCATCTGGAGTACCATTGCGTCCAATGGGATGAAATGCATTAAAGGTTGGTAAGACTTCTGCTACTTGTTCTTCTGACATAAAAGTATTGTAAATTGGTGTTTCAACAACTGCGGGTGCTACTGCATTTACTCGAATGTGATCACCAGCGAATTCTACGGCTAAATTTCTTGTTAAAGCATGTCTTCCTGCCATTGCAGCTGAATAAGCTGCCGAAGGAGTTGACTCCACTGCTTGAATTGCCCACATTGAACCAGTATTTACAATTGCCCCTCCTCCACGTTTTTTCATTTCTGGTATAACGGCTTGAGAAGGATAGAATGTTCCTTTAACGATTGTATCTAAATAAGATTGTAAATCGTCCTCTGTATGGTCAAGGAAAGGTGTTAGATTAAACTTCCCTGTATTATTAACTAGTATATCTACACCATCAAACACTTCTACTGCTTTTTTAACCAAATTCTCTGAAGTTTCTTTTTTACTAATATCACCGACTACATAAGAAACTTTTTTGCCAGTTGGATCAATTTCTAAAGCAGTTTCCTTTAACACATTTTCTCTACGTCCATTAATAATTACATTTGCTCCTTCTTCAAAAAATCTTTTTGCAGTTGCTTTCCCAATCCCAGTACCTCCACCAGTTACGATTACAGTTTTATTTTCAAATTTCATTATCATTCATCTCCATTTTTTATTATTTAGTTCAGTTGTTCCACCAATCACTAATTGGAAATCGGTTTTAAGTTCATTTCCACCTATAAGCATATTATTTACAGTGGTTAGTGACTAAATCATAATTCATTTATAACAAGTAAATATATTAACTATTTATCTAACTACTAATAGGTAGATTTGATTTTAAAAAATTATTTCCAATTCATGCTTTGACAGAAGTACTGATTATCTTGAAAAAACTCACATGATTTAATATTCAACAATTCAATTGAATAATTGAATTATAGCATCAGCATTCCGACTCGTCAATTAAAAGTTTTTCACCTAATAAGGATAACTTTCCATAGTAATTAATATCTAATAAAATGAAGTTATACAAGATATTTTAGAATCTAGTGGTTCTACAGCTTTTGAGGGACTTTTATCCTTTTTGAGCCTTCTTGATCTAGCATTTTATTCTGCTCAGTAAAAAAATCAAGATACTTTAAAATGGTTTTCAACATAAGTGATTAAGGCGAATGGGTATACCTTTTAATGACAAACACTAGTTTACCTTTTTATTGAGAGAAAAAAGGTTTCTAATTTCTAAGGAGCTGAAACCTGTAATTAATGATCTATTATTTGTAAAATAAAAATTAATTGCGTTAGAGAGCATTTCTCTGCATCTAAAAAGAAATAAATTCTTTAACTAAATGTAATAAATAATCACAAAAGGATAGTTATTCCATAAGTGAACGATCTGAATGTACAAATAACCATAAAACTATAGCCATGATAATTGGAATAATACTAACTAATAGCACGCCTTCCCATTCAATAGTTTGAGCAAGCCACTTACAAAGGATTGGAGATAAAAAATCCGCAATATTGTCCTATAAATTCATCCAACCTGAGACAGATACTGAAGTAGACAGGCAAGCTTACTGAAGTAGCTACATAGTATCTAAAGAATAACGACTTCGTTTCTAATCAGTATTCATTTCTTTAGTGTTATCCCATGAATACAAGCTTAAAAATCACCCTTTAGCAAAACAAAAGATGATTTTTAATGGAATATTGTAGTTAATTTACCAGGTTTCATCTAATGAATATCATGTTTTCTGAAATTACTACCCTTAACTTCTGCTACATCATATACTGTAACAAAAGCAGTTTCATCAATCTCATTAATAATCTCTTTTATTTTGCTTTCTTCTAAGCGATTAATGACACATGTGATTTCCTTAAATTTTTCATGGGAATAACCGCCGTAAGCTTCCTTATACGTTGCACTTCGACCTAAACAATCACGAATGGTCTCGACCATTAATTCAGGTTGAGTTGTGATAATTTGAAAGGTTTTAGAGCCACTTAAACCAACTTCCACTATATGAATCACTTTAGAAGCAATAAAGTAAGCAATTGCAGAAAGAATTGCTCCTTGTAGACCGAATACGGTTGAACTGAAAATAAATACAAACATGTTTAAGAAAAGGATGAAATCACTTGTCCCGAACGGTAATTTACGAGAAAGTAGTACGGCTAACATATCAATTCCATCTAATGCTCCGCCATTCCGCAATGCTAACCCCATCCCCAAACCGAGGATAATCCCACCAACAACGGTAACTAATAAAGTATCCCCTTCAATAATCGCTGAAGTATGGTGCATGAGGCTTGTACCAACAGCTAGTGAAGCTATTCCGATAATGGAATAAATCGCGCAACCTGTACCAACTTGGCGATAACCTAACCAGATAAAAGGGAGGTTTATAACGGCAATTAGAACTCCTAATGGTAATCCAAGTAGTTGTGAACCAATGATACTAAGACCCGTCACCCCTCCATCAGATACATCGTTTGGGATTAATACAGTTTCTAGTCCATATGCTGCTATAAACCCTCCAATCATTACGATTAATCCTCGTAAAATCATTTTTAGTTTATTGGGTTTATGCTTTTTGATTGTGCTCATATAATTCCTCACCTTCAAACATTTTATCTTCTTTAAGCTTACTCTAAAATTTTTTTAAAACTATTCTTCCCCTTTAGTCGAACAAGGAACAATGTGTTAGGCTGTCTTGTCTAAACTTCGCAGCCTGGTTACTCTCAAATATAGAACTTCCTGCGACTAGGTCACATAAAAAAAGAGCAAATATTCCATAACTATCTAATCATCACCTGCCCCGGTATATTTTCTGTTTTATTTATGAAAGTAGACAGGCAAGCTTACTGAGATATCTACATAGTATCTAAAGGATAGCTACTTCATTCATTAATCAGTATCTATTTCTGTAGTGTTACCGTGTTAATACAATTCATATGTACGTAAAGCAGATATTAAATTAAAATAAAGCTTAATTAGAAGTGAGCTTAATTAGAAGTGTTATGGGATCTTTATTTGAAAGTAACTAAAAAGAACCCATTTTGAAAAAATCAATCAAAATGGGTTCTTTATTATTTTTTAAGCTTTATTTAATATAATGTTTCGATTGCCTTACGTGTAAACGGAATTAATTCTTCTGTTCGTCCATCTCTGATTTTGTTTACCCAGTCAGGGTCAGCCAATAATGCGCGACCCACTGCTATCAAATCGAATTCTTCATTTTCTAATCTCTCCATTAAATCGCCCATCTTGTTGTCTTTGCCATTAGCCTCTTCTCCAGTAGCAAAGAAATCCACGAAATCAGCGCCATCAAGACCGACAGATCCAACTGTAATTGTTGGTTTTCCTGTCAGTTTTTTAATCCATCCTGATAGATTCAGTTCAGATCCTTCAAATGCAGGTTCCCAAAAGCGACGAATAGATGCATGAAAGATGTCAACGCCTGCATCAACTAATGGCGTTAAGAAACGTTTTAGTTCTTCTGGAGTTTCTACTAATTTTGCTGTATAGAAATCATATTTCCACTGTGAGATTCGCAACGAGATTGGAAAATCTGGTCCAACCACACGTCGGCAAGCTTCGATGACCTCACTTGCAAAGCGCGTGCGCTTAACGATGTCGCCACCGTATTCATCGGTACGTGTGTTTGTTTTTTCCCAGAAGAAATGATCGATTAAAAATCCATGGGCTGCCATAATCTCGATGCCATCAAAACCAACTTTTTTAGCATTGGCTGCTGCCTGTGCAAAAGCTTCAACTAATTCCGAAATCTCTTGTTTTGAGTAATCATTAGCGTTGCCTCGTGCACCCATGTGCCACAGTTGAGAGAAAATTTTCCCACCGGCCTCGTGTACTCCATCAACTACTTTTGACCAACCGTTTAGCGCCTCTTCTCCGTATAAGTGTGGTACGTCCTCCTGCCATGCTGGCACCTCAGATGCAACATCAGGATGGTTGATAAACGTACCCTCTGTCACAATAAGTCCAACACCATTTTCAGCTCTACGACGATAATACGCAGCGACATTCTCCCCTGGTACTCCATTTGGAGAAGCGTTTCGCGTCATAGGTGCCATCAAAATACGATTAGATAGTTTTAGATTTCCCATTTCGAATGGTTTAAAAAGAGCTTCAACTGATTGATAATTATTCATAAAAACCTCCAAGTTTTATCACTTAATGTGTTATTTTATAATGTCGATGTACCGTGGAATTATATTAAGTAATTAAATCAACCCAACTACTTCTCACCAGTACATATTGAAAAAGAACAAATGAACCCTCGTCTTTATTTAATGTTTAACTTGCTCATTTTACCTTTACAGTACGATATTAATTCTGGGCCAACCACATTGGCGCTTGACCTAGAATTAACAAATTATCTCAGACGAGCTCTGACCCTACCATTTAAAGATAGTTATACAAGGTAAAGTAAGATCGATCCTGTCATAAAGCTTTTTACTTATTACGTTTAAAAGTTGAATTTACTTGAACATTTCTTTCTAGTGAATTTTTTACAGGTGAAATTTCCATTGCTTTTGAAACTAATTCTTCAACTTGTTTATCGTCTGCGTCAATATCTACTGTGAATTGAACATCAACTTCGTTAAAACCTGGATTTCCTTCTTTTAAGCCCAACATTACAGTTAAATCTAATTGTCCTGAAACGTTAACTTCTAGTGAATTGACCTTAATACCCATTAAACTAGCTGTTGCAACAAATGCAAGTGATAAACAACCACCCAATGCACTTAATAAAAGTTCAG
>NZ_JBLQZO010000022.1:0-9772 GCF_047872835.1 Priestia sp. RMT2NF4 | reverse complement strand
CAGGTGAAAGTGTACTAAATTCACCTAAACGGTTAAAATGTGATTTTTTATATAAACTATCGTTCTGATTCATAATTTTCTCCTCTAATCTTTTTTTATTTCATATCATTTTGTACCTACCATTCGGTACAATTAGGTTAGATATGATGATGAATTACCAAAATAGATCAATTTTGTAAAGAACATTACATTGTCTTACTTACTTCAAAAAATATTAAGTTTTCTTTAGTGCCTCAATATTCAGCACCAGCCTAAATCGCAGCTTTCTACATAACTTTCTACCATAGAAGGATTTTCAGCTTTCTTGTAAACCTTATCTCCCTTTATTTCATAATTAGAGAATAACATTAGCTCTTCCTTATTTTTTAAAGGGATCTTTGCCACGACTTCATCTTTATGCAACAAAAGAAGATAATCTTCTTTTAGCTTAACATTTAAAAACTTTGTAATATCTCTTTTATGATTTTCCATGTTTATTATTCTCCTTTCAGCTTTCTTCTTGTACATAATCTTCGTATTCTTTAGCACGCATAAGATGTTGGATATCATCTACATTATCCATTTTAACTTCCAACATCAACCTTGATCATAAGGGGATTCATTTATATATTCAGGACTATCCTCTAATTATGTGTTTACTTTTAGAATTTGACCATTCAAGGGTGCGATAAGATCGGATGTAGTTTTAATGGACTCCACATCACCAAAGCTATTGTTTATCGTTAATGAATTCCCTTCCTCTGGAAGGTCTAAGAAAACAATTTCACCAAGCGTTGTTTGAGCAAAATCTGTAATACCTAAACGTACTCGATTATCTTCAACTTTTATCCAAATATAATCTTTGGGATAAAACAGTTCTGTTGGTGTAACCATTGTAACCATCCTCCTATCAACAACCAATTGTTGTACCTACCAGTTGGTACAATTTCATATTAGCATGCTTTTTTTGAATATGCAACCTTTTACCTTTAAAATAGTTATACTAATATTTACCATTTTCACTAATTAACATAAAATCAAAGTAGCACCTCATTAGGGATATCACAGCACAAGTTATATACCCTATTTAAAATAGAGTAGCTTAAGATAAAAAATAATAGCTGTTTACAGCAAATTACTCTTTATCTTCTTGCTCGCTACCTCTAATTCATCTATTTGTACCTACTTTTTGGTACAGTTTAGGGCCAAGTATCACTTATTATTAGGATAAATTATATTGTTGACGAATAACTTCAACTACATTTAAAAACCATTTCATATCTTGCTGGCTCTTCATTAGTAAAATTCCACCTTCTATCATAGCAATGATAGTTTGAGCATGTTTTTCGGTATCAATATTGTCAGTAAATAAATTTTTTGTCACCATTTCATTTAGCGCATACTGAATTCCATCTATCCAACGTTCAAAAAAATGTTGAATCTTTAATCGGAAATGTTCATCGTGTTCGCTCATCTCAATTGCGAGGTTTCCAAAAGGACATCCAGTTTTTGAATCCATTTGAGAATGATAGCTAACAGTCCAATCCAACATCTTATTTAATTTGGATACAGGATCGTTATCTGCTTTAAGAATATCTAAAATCAATTTCTGATCCCATTCTTGAACAAAGTCTTCTACAACAGCCAGACCAAGATCATACTTGGAGGAAAAATAATGATAAAACTGTCCTTTACCAATATTAGCAGCACTTAGAATATCGCTAATAGAGGTAGCTTGATATCCTTTAGAATGAATTACTTCTCTTGCTATAGAGAGAATTTCTTGTTGCTTAGACATATTATAATCACACCTTTATTAGTGAATTTACCTATTTTCTATATATCAGATATAATGAAAAATTATATACAATAGTTTAAATAGTACTACTCACAGTTATACAATGTCAGCGAAAATAGTTCAATCGCGTTTATTCTTTGTATGAGTGCAAGTAGAAACAAATGAATTTTATCATAATCTGTTTATAATTGCTAATTTGTGACCTTTCTGGTTAACAACATACAGTTCACAATCTATTGAACGTATCCATTTGGTGTCTAATGTTATGATTTGGTTAAAATTCACTGGTGTATAATTTTTACTGTTCGTTATACAAATTTTCTCTATTCTCTTTCCAATTCATTAAAATGAACAAAGCGTGCTACTCTCAAAGATTCTTTGCTCTCTACAAACAAAAGTAAGGATGGTACAGTTAAAATTGAGGTAAGATTGTATGAAAAACTGCATAATCAGGTCTTGATATATAGATAAAGGGGGGACCTTAACGCTCCCCTTTATAATCTAATTTATGTTGTAGAGATTTCTCCTTGAACTTCGATCTTTACGTTAGCTTTTTTTTATCAGTTTCCTACAATACACCCTTTATCAGCTGCTGCAAATAATCGATTTGCGGATTGAACCTGTTTTTTGTTGCATTCTCAGATAAAACCATGTGAGGGTGATGCATAATCTTAAAAACAGCGTTTCAATAGGCTTTGAAATCAGTTATTAGTTCTCAATTTTTGTTAATTGTTCTGTATGTGCTTTAACAATTGCTGGATCAATTTTAATGCGTGCTACACCTGAATTTATTGCTGCTTTTGCTACAGATTCTGCCACAGCTGGTGCTACGCGAGGATCAAATGGTCCAGGGATTACGTAATCTACGTTTAGCTCTTCTTCTGTAATCAGAGAAGCGATTGCTTCAACAGCAGCTTTTTTCATTTCTTCGTTAATATGAGTAGCACGAACGTCTAACGCTCCGCGGAAAATTCCAGGGAATGCAAGAACATTGTTTACTTGGTTCGGGAAGTCTGAACGACCTGTTCCGATAACTGCAGCTCCTGCTTCTTTCGCAGCATCTGGCTTAATTTCCGGATTAGGGTTTGCCATTGCAAAGATAATCGCTTCATCATTCATTGATTTAACCATTTCTTGAGATAGAGCATCAGCTGCAGATACACCGATAAATACATCTGCACCTTTAATCACGTCGCTTAGCGTGCCACTTTCTTTATTTACGTTTGTATAAGAAGCAACTTCTGATTTTACTTTATTCATGCCTTGCAGACGGCCTTCATAGATTGCACCTCTTGTATCGCACATAATCATGTCGCGTACGCCGTAAGAGTAAAGAAGCTTTGTGATCGCAATGCCGGCAGCTCCTGCTCCGTTTAAGACAATTTTTAAGTCTTTCATTGATTTGTTCACGATTTTTAGTGCGTTCACTAGTCCTGCTACTGTTACGATTGCTGTACCGTGCTGATCATCGTGGAAAACAGGAATATCTACTTCTTTTTTCAGGCGCTCTTCAATTTCAAAGCACTGTGGAGCAGCAATATCTTCTAAGTTAATACCACCAAATGTGTGAGCCATTAATTTTACTGTTTCCACAATTTTATCTGTATCCGTTGTATCAAGTGTAATTGGGAATGCATCTACGCCTGCAAAGCTTTTAAATAAAATTGCTTTTCCTTCCATAACCGGAAGTGAAGCCGCAGGTCCGATGTTTCCTAAGCCAAGAACAGCCGTACCATTTGTCACAACGCCGACCATATTTCCTTTCATTGTGTAATCATACACCGTTTCTGGATGTTCATGAATTTCTTTAGAAGGTTCTGCTACTCCTGGAGAGTAAGCTAAACTTAAATCTTGAGCGTTTTGAACTTTAACTTTTGATTTAACTTCTAATTTCCCTTGTTTTTCTTGGTGCATATATAATGCTTGATCACGTAGTGACATCATGTATTCTCTCCTTTTTTCTTCTATACTATTTATCATTAAATTTCTCAACTAAGGAACGTTCACTTCATTTCATAAACTCTAAATGGTTCTGGTGCCAACCTCAAATTTTGTCAAAGTATGAATAAAAATGGTTCGTAGCGCAGGTAGTATTCATAGTACTTTAGCTGTTTGCTTCTTTTTGCATCAGAATCATCATTAAAATATATAATTAGAATTAAATTCAAAAATCAGTTACCAATACTGTTGAATTCTACAAATGCTTTAGCATTCTTTACAATTTCAACTGATTGATTGACAATAACCTATTTACATCAACCAAGAAATCCAAAAAGGAAGGGTGACAAGAGACATAATCGCACTAATAACAAAAGCAGAGGTTGTCTCACTTGCTAGATTGTCAAATCTCACCGAAATCATAGCTGCTACTGCAGATCCTGGGAATGCTACTAATAAAACTAATTTTGTTACGTCATCTGAAGATAATCCTATTGCAAGCGCAATTCCAAGCATGACAAGTGGTTGAACAATTATTTTAAGAAGCGCAATCCCAAATGCAGTTAGGCTAAATTGAATTCTACGAATTCCGATTGTGACCCCAACTGCAAATAACGCTACGCCCGATGTAACGGAACCAATTTGATCTAAACTATTCGCTAATAAATCTGGTGTATGGAACCCAAATAGTACAAGAACAACCCCAACTAAAGGAACAAACGCTAACGGCTCTGAAAGACCATGTAAAATTGATTTAACAGTTACTTTAAAAAGACTATCTTCTTCGTCAGTCCCTTCATTCTGACGTTCACCTACTGTGCCAATAATAGTGGCTAATGGATCTAGCATGGCATTTACAACGATTCCTGTAATGGCAATTGGAATTGCAACCACATCTGCTCCAAATAAACTTCCCAAAACCGGAATTCCCATAAATGCAAAAGTTGGTTGGGTTGAGTTTAAAGAAAACATTGATGCTCCTGTTAATGAAAATTTAAATGCGTATTTAGCTATTAACAGGAAAACAATATAAAAACCTACAATACCAATGACTAAGGTAAGTAAAAATGGCCATTTTTCAATTAATGTTTGTTTCGATGTTGTAGTAATCCCCACAAACAGATGAGCTGGTAATGCAAATTTAGTTACTAATGTATTTAATCCTTTTGATGTCGTGGCATCAAATTTTTTAAAATATCCAGCTAAATATCCTAATGCGATGACAAAGAAAATAGGTGTTAGAATAATAAAGATTTGACTAATATCCATTTTAAAATCCTCCATCTTTCACTTTGACCTAAACCATTTAACTTCAAAGTGAAGGGTCTTTAATAAATGCCAATGCCTATCAAGGCGATAGGCATTGATTTCAACATTCTCACTAGCATTGATTGATTTATAAGTTAGATGCCACATGGCATTGTTCAGCATTTTCTAAACCATGCTGAGCGACGCCTTTTTAATTTTTGTAACCTCACTCTTTACCTACCGTTCGGTACAACGAAAGGTTGCGTGTTTCACCACCACTTAACTCTCTATGTTTACAATATAAAGTTCCTATATTTTTCATACCTTATTATATTATCGAATTTCAACTTAATAAATAATGTCAATTACCTAAATAAAATATTCATAAGATAATTATAAGAATGAATCTCTTATGAATTCTCAAGGTTTTCAATATAATGTTGGACGCTTTGAGCTGCTATTGATCCATCACCCGTAGCTGTGACAATTTGGCGCAGGGTCTTATCACGGATATCTCCAGCTGCATAAATGCCAGGAATCTTTGTAGCCATTGCTTCATCCGTTATTACATAACCTTCTTCATTGGTTATATCTAAGTTTTTGAATGCACCATTTAACGGAAGTGTACCCACATAAATAAATACACCATTTGCAGGGAATTGAGATTGTTCACCTGTTTTTGTATCTTTTAACGTTACTGTATTCACTGTTCCATTTCCTTCATTTATACTTGTAACTTCTTTATTCCAAATGAATTCAATCTTTTCATTGCTAAATGCTCTTTCTTGGAGTATTTTTTGTGCACGCAATTGATCTCGACGATGAATAATGGTAACTTTTGAAGCGAAACGTGTAAGATACACAGCTTCTTCTACAGCTGAGTCTCCTCCACCTAGAACAACAAGTTCACGTCCTTTAAAGAAAGCTCCATCACATACGGCACAATAAGAAACTCCTAGACCACCAAGCTCATTCTCTCCTGGAACTCCAAGCTTTTTATGGTCTGCCCCAGTAGCGATAATAACAGATTTGGCATAGAACTCTTTCTTTGTAGTTACTACTTTTTTTAGACGACCCTCATCTACAATTTCTTTTATATCTCCGTATTCATATACAGCACCAAACTTTTTGGCGTGCTCAAACATTTTATTAGAGAGATCTGGACCTAAAACATGATCAAAGCCAGGATAATTCTCTACATCCTGCGTATTCGCCATTTGTCCACCAGGTATTCCACGTTCAATAAGCAACGTACTCAAATTAGCACGTGAAGTATAAACGGCTGCGGTCATACCAGCAGGACCTGCCCCAACAATAATAACATCATATGTCTCTTGGTTTTTCACATGAATCTCCTCCTTTATTATCATATGCTTTTCTTCTCATTTAGGATTGGTATACGCATTTATTTTGCTTTAACACGTAGTACTTTTTCTTTTAAGGTTTCTAAGCTGGTAACTCCTACAAAAGGTTTTTCAAATTGATTATTAAAGTAGAAACGAGAGTTAGGAATTCCCATTACGTTAAAACCTTTAGCAAGCTTTGGATATTTATCAGTATCGACTTTTACTATCTGTACACTATCTCCTAATTCCTCGTCTAATTGTTTTAAAATGTCCCCATAACGAAGACAAGGACCACACCAAGAAGCTGAGAAATTTAATAATACTACTTTATCTGTGTTTAAATATTTTTCTAGCTCATTACTTGCCACATGAATAATAGCCATTTTATTCCTACCTCACAACATATAAAAAATTTCATAATATCAGCAATACTTTTCAATAAGTATTGCTGATTTTCCATAATTCGCTGCTTTACTTGCCATTCAGTTCTAAGATTTTATCTTTTAATACATGCTTTTGGGTTATACCTACCATTTTATCTACTACCTTGCCATCTTTAAACAGAAGCAATGCCGGAATACTCATTATGCTGAATTGCATAGCTAATTCAGGCTCATTGTCTACGTTAACTTTAGCAATTGTCGCTTGTCCTTTCATTTCATCGCTTAATTCTTCTACAATTGGAAGTTGAACTTTACAAGGCCCGCACCAAGGAGCCCAGAAATCAACCAATGTCACACCTGATTGAATGTGGTCTTGAAATGTCTCTTTTGTCAGTGTTGTTGCTCCCATAGAAATAACCTCCTCTATTTTTTTCCTCATACTAATGAGATGCAATTAATTTACTTTTAATCAACTATTCAATTGATTAATTGAATTATACAATTGGAGATACTTTTTGTCAACCCCCATAAAAATTGATTTTTCTAGAAGAAAAATATCAATATTGACGTGATCTAACTATCCAATCAAATAAAAACAACAACAAAGGCTGTCTTATATGCTGTTAGTTGCTATAAGAATGATTGCTATAGAATGAAGACAAAAAAGTGGTTCTTTAAGAACCACTTTTAGTTACGGCATTTATTAATGAAATTTAATTTAAAAATTCACTCAGAAATATTCAAAACAGCACGGAATCGAGTGGATGCTGCCATCATTTTATCGTATGCTTCGTTAGCACGTTCTAGAGGGAAAGTTTCAATCATTGGTCGTACATCAGTGAGAACACTAAAGTTAACGGCTTCTTTGATTTCTTTTGCTTGTCCAGTAAATGAACCTCTAACTGTATTCGGGCCTTTTAAAAAGTCCATTGCTGACAATTCCAATTGCTCACCAGAACCAGCTATAATAATTAATTCGCTGTCTGAACCAAGCCCATTGATTAGAGAAGAAATAGCTTTAGCGTTCGGTGCAGTAGCAAGGATTACCTTGGCTCCACCTAATGCCTGTAAGGCTTGAGCTGGATCTTCTTTTTCTGAATCAATGTAGTGGTGTGCTCCAAGTTGACGTATCAGTTCTTCTTTATCACTACCACGCGAAATGGCAACAGTGCGAAATCCTGCTTTCTTTGCATACTGAACTGCTAGGTGTCCAAGCCCACCAATGCCCTGAATAGCTACAAGATCGCCAGGTCGAGCTTTGCTGTTTCTTAATGCACTAAACGTTGTTTCACCAGCACACATAAGTGGGGCTGCTTCTAATGCAGATAATTCATTTGGAATGCTTGACAAACTATCCTCGTAGGCAACCATGTATTCAGCATAACCACCATCCATTGTCAGACCCGTTACATGGTTGTTCCCTCCATGCCATCCAATACCGACACGTTCACCAATCTTCCACTTCGTCGAACCTGCGCCAATTTCTTCAACTACACCAATCACTTCATGACCAGGAGTGCGGGGATACTCTGGAGAAGCCCCTTGAATGGCCATTGAGTCTCCATTACATACTCCGCATGCTTCTACACGGAGCAGTACTTGTCCTTCTCCAGGCTGGGGAACTGGAATCTCTACCAGTTTCATCTTTTCTCCTTTGGATGGAATTTGTATAGCTTTCATCATTTTCATCATATATTACCTCCTACAGTTTAGTAATGGAACTTATTTAGTATAAGATAAAAAAGTAAAGTATTCAATTATTTAATTGTACAATTGAATAATTGATGACGGATACTAAGTTACCTTTACTTAAGCAGTTCCTATTTGTAGCTAGGCTAGCCAATACTGCACATTCTTAAAAAATCTGGGGAACAATTCGCTCTTTATATATCTTTGTACATATATTTTTTCTGTGAATAATACAAAAATCAGTCCATTAGGAACTAATTTTTGTATTACTTCCTCTATGTCCTATATAAATAAGCTAATTACGTTTTGCAAGGAAACCTTTTCTCCTATCCAACCTTTTCAAACTCCGTTAGCTTTTACATACAGTACTGATCAATATTTAAATATATTATAGGGTGTTATTGTATTGAAAAGAGTGTGTCATAAAGACCTGTTATTTAAATTAGTGATTTCAAAAACTGCCTGTTCAGCTGACTGAAGTGCACCTTCAAGATGTCCCCCATATGATGAATTAGTCTCTGTACCAGCAAAAATAATTTTCTTTTCCCATACCCCTACTTTTGGTGGTTGACCATAGCTTGGGTAATTTCTAAGTGGATCGAAGTCTTCCTCAACAGCCGTTTCGCAATCTCTGGACCAATCCTTGTAAAGGATAGAACGTACGTTTTTGGCGGAGGGTCCAAAGAGTCTAACCAATTGATCAATGACCAATTTTAAAATTTTATCCTCGCTGAGTTCCCGGCGCTTCTTCGCTGGCATTCCAAAGAAACCAAATAAGGCACCAGGGCCTGTATCAGGAGAAGCATCATGGATTTCTTGCAAGGGTCCAACCCAACTCGATACGAAGCCAGAAAGTCCTGATTCCCTCCAAAAGGGACGATCATAGATTGCAACTACCTTGGCCTGTCCTGCCATCCACGTAGGTTTGTTTGCAAGGTCAGTAATAATATCTAGAGGGAGCGCAGGAGAGAATTCAATATGACGCGCCACAATTCGAGGCGGCAACGCTAGGATAATAGCACTTGCAGAAACTTTTTTTCTTTTTCCATTAGCAAGGTCTGCTTCAAGCGTGATAGCCCCAGCTTTATCTAATCGAATTGCTTTAACTCGCGTTTCTAACTCGACTATCCCTGGCGGCAGAGTACCTGCTACAGCATCAATAAGCGACTGCACCCCTCCTATGAACCGAATCGACCTTACACCAGAGTTTTCTGGCAATACATAACGCTCTGGTGGTTCGTTTTGAAATCGTTCTGAAAGCATTTCCCCTTTATTGTACTGAACGAAAGTTCCTAAATTCAGTTCTTTGACGAGATTGGTGTGCGCCCATACGGGCATATAGAGAATCTCCTTAGACAAGAGATGGGAGTCTGCGCTTAACCCATTTACCA
>NZ_JBLQZO010000021.1:0-9910 GCF_047872835.1 Priestia sp. RMT2NF4 | reverse complement strand
TTTTTACCGTTCTAAGTCTTGTTCTTGGCGTTTGGATTGCTTGCGAATCCCACCGACGTATTGAAAAAATGATATTTGCTTCATCTTCTCCATATTCTTATCAATCCAATTCAAGGCTTTTTCCTTCCAAGCTTTCAATGTCTTATTCTCTTCTCTTAATTCATGAACCTGCTCATTCGCCTTGTCTAGCTTTTCTTTTGGCACATAATCCTTTATATAACCAAGATTCATCTGCGTTAAGCTCTCATTCACTTCATTTACTTGTACAAGCTCTTTTTTCGTTTTTTCATGTTTCTGCTTCTCAATCATCAAATCATCGCTGAGAGAGCTTATATGAGCTTTATATTGCGTATCTAGTTCTCTCTTAACCTCATCTTTCACATTTTCCTTTTGTTCAGCTGAAAAATCATGGACAAGCTTCTGGCGCATTTGTTTCTTAGCTTTCTCTACTTGGCCATCTTGATCCGCCACATATATCTCTAATTCTTGCTTTGTTTCACTTAAATCATGCTTCAATGTCTTATTCTCTTTTTCATAACGATCAAGCTCATGGCTCAACGCATGGGTACGCTCGTGCTCGGCCGCCAATGTTTGCTGCAGCTCTTTTGTGAGACTCATAAGCTCATGAAAATCTGCTTCTTCCACTTTCACTTTGGAACCCATGACACTCTTGGCCGCCTCTACTTCAAAAGGTTGGCTACATAACTCTTCAATACGTCTCTCGCTACGTATCTCAACGGGTGGTGCTGTTTTTAACTCCAGCAAATTATCCATATCTTTAAGCTCTTTTTCCTTATGAGCCACTAGTTGTTGCAAGTGCTTTAGCTCTTTTTGACGTTCTTGTTTCTTAAACTCATGAACACTCTTATGCTGCAGCTCGCTCGGCTCGCCCCGTTCAATGTCATAGCCACGTTTGTTCATATAGTTGTGAAAATCATCTTGGATTCTACGTATCTTCGTTTTACCATGGAAGTACTCTTTCGCCGCCAAGCGCCGATCATCCGTGATGGGCACAAAACCCACATGCATGTGTGGCGTGGCTTCATCATTATGTACCACAGCATATAAAATGTTCTGCTGACCATACTTACCGGCAATATGATCTAATGATGCTTCAAAATATTTGCGTTGCTCGTCTGACGACATCGCATGCATATACTCCGGACTGGCCGATACAAAGAACTCTGCCACCAGGACTGCATCATTTCGAATTTTTCGTTTCACACGGGTGGCCGTCATCTTCTTAATTTCTTCATGGTACTTAATTTTGTCCTCGTTTACAAAATCATAGTTGAGCATCGTTTTGGTTGAATCGATGTCTTTATTTTTACTGTTCTCGCCTTCTCGTTGGTTGTGTTTCTGGATCCCCAATATTGCGTCTTTGTGGAACTTTTGCATGCGGATAATCCCATATTTGGCCATCCCTCAATCCCCCATTTCGACCACTGTACTTGGGTCTAGCATACCACAACTTTAGATTTGGTGTAACGCACTACACCAATTTTTCATCTTCGATAAAATTGGGAGCGCGCTCTACGAGGTGGCGGTCGGTGTTCCTCCCTGTGTTTGGCTCCGCCAAAAAGAAAAAAGACATCCTAAACGGATGCCCTTTTTCTTTAAGACCGTGGACGCCGTCCACCACCTGTAAGGGGAACTCTTCCCCTTAACCCCATTAAAAAAACTCCCCCAACCCCCTCACTTTTTGAGGGGGCTCCCTCGCCGGTTGGCGTCAAACAAACGTGGTTGTTTGAGTGCCAAGAGGGTTTTAGGTCTGGAGCGTCTATCAACTCCTTAAATTCTCGACCTAACGGTCTTGCGATTTACCGTTGACAGACCTCAAATATTCATTCATATATCTTTGGCTGGTTGATGGATAGAATAGCACAATCAGTCTTGGAGGTCGTTATTTGTTCCTGAACAAAGATCCATATAGCAATATTAATAACCACAGCAATTAGTAGAAAACTTTTATTTTTATTAATAAAGGTTTCCTCCTTCAAGTCATAGTCACAATAAAGGCTGCCTTCATTGTAGGTATGTTATATGTTTACTCCAGGAATCAAGACATTATCTCTTATATGAGAATCAATCGTATATTACATTCTTTCCTTCTTCACTTAACTTTTTTAAAGATGTAAGCATATGATTTATTTCTTCATCGGAATGTCTTTCCCATGAAGCTAATTCAGCTACTATTTTCAAGGGAGATTTAGATCTATAAGAACGTGTCGGGTTTCCAGGGAATTTTTTATCGGTTAAATTCGGATCATTTTCAAAATCGCCTAATGGTTCTACAATATAAATTCTTTCTTTTGAATTAGATTTTGCTAATTCAGCACCCCATTTAGCAGCGTTTAATGTTCCAGTAAAATAGATATGGTTAGATTTTTTATCCTGATAATTAGATAAATACAATGGTTCAAGTAGATCTCCAATTTTTAGTTCTGCTTTAGTACCATGGAAAAAAGGACCAGGATCTAAGACATTTTTCTTCTCATTCATATAGCCACACCCTTTATACTTTTTGACTTGCGTATAACAGTATAAGGCCGGACATGAGTAGAAAAACAGTCTATAAATAATTTTCAAATAGGGTTATAATTAAAGTAGAGATTAAGATATTATCGGAAACAAACCATCTAAATAAAAAAGGGCTGCTAATTAATTAGCAGCCCTTTTTTATTTCCAAAATTCCCACCACTTCTTTTTCTTTTCTTCACTGGCAGCAATAAGCTTTTGAGTTTCTTGAATTCCCTTAACAGCATCTAAAAGTTCACGATCTCTATTCTCTAATTTCTTTGAAATATACTTATCTCTTTGTTGGATCTGCTTCAATAATTCTTGGTTGAATTTCATTTGTTCTTCTTTAAAATCTTCAAATTGTTTTAGTAATTGCTCATACTGTTGTGTCCCCTGATATGTCACTAATTCCTCTGTGTCGCGGTCTGACACATCCTCTTCGCCAACCGTTGATATTACTGCATTTATAGCCTGATTCAGTGACATATCAGGGTGCTTTATCAACTCTCTAATCTTACGTAAAACAATTACATCTTTATCAAAAAAACCTCTATGGCCCAACTCATTTTTATGGATATGGTACCCTGCTTTTTCAAGCAGCTGAGAATACTTACGAACAGTCGTGTTCTGTATCGCTAAAAGGGTAGCGACTTCCCTTGCTGTATAAACCTTTTGCTGTTTCTTTGTGTCACCTGACATATCGCACAACCTCCTGCTATGTCCTATGATATGTCATTCGATATATAAAAGAAAAGTTCCTTTTAAAAGATGATTTAGACTTATATTTTAAAATCACGTGACCGCCTTCGTTTTGGGGTGTGAGGCTGGCTTTAAAATAGTGTAGATATGTTATGAAAAAGAGTAGAATTTTGCACAGTTGCTCTGGCGGTTCGGCAGGTACAATGGCCGTTGTAAGCCGAGCATCTTTAACTTCGTTTTGGGTATGTTCGGCTTGGCGATATAACCACTCCTGCCGAAATTTAAAATACAAGGAGAAAAGAGTGGAGATTTTTTAAGTGATCTTCTTAAAAAATAC
The DNA here is from genome assembly GCF_047872835.1 of Priestia sp. RMT2NF4. Classification (NCBI taxonomy): domain Bacteria; kingdom Bacillati; phylum Bacillota; class Bacilli; order Caryophanales; family Bacillaceae; genus Priestia; species Priestia sp. RMT2NF4. The sequence goes on along the minus strand of NZ_JBLQZO010000021.1, from coordinate 6,354 downwards.
TACTCGAACCTTGTATTTTAAATAGCCATTTTAATTTTATATTTTTAACGAAAAAAGTATAAAAAGACTCTTGCAATTCTATCAGCGAATTGCTATTTAATATAGAGTGAGAAGAGAAGACTTTTTAAACATGGCTTTAACACTTGATACTAAAGGGTTTTAGTCTAATTCCGTAGTAATGAAAAATCATTACTTTGGTAATGAAAAATCATTACTACGAAAATACAAAAAAAGAACCTTATTACAGGTTCTTAAAATAATCTAATAGGTAGATTCTTTAATTCTTTAGGTGTTTTTCTAAACATAGCTTTTAATGTTCCATTTATATTGTCTTTATCTCCAGAAAACATAATGTGAGGGTTAATAAATAAAGCATATGCCCTGACATTATTATCTTCTATTCCGCTTTCTGATCTTGCTAAAATACCTTTATCAATCAACCCTTTTATAATCGGATTTACATTTTGTTTCTTTTTTCCTAATATTTCTGCAAGATCACTTTGAGTAACGGGAAGTGAGTTAACTTGTCTAGAATCATTAACTATACAGTTAGAAGAAAATTCAACATTAGGAACTAAATCCATTAAAAAGTTTTTCTCTGCAGTAGTTAAGTATTTTATATCTCTTAAATATAAAATATTTTCTTGAATCAACTGTACAAACCTCACTTTATTCTTAATTTTTCTTTCCGGAACCAACTTCATTCCCTTTGAATTAGCTTTGGCTTGAAGTTCGTTTGCATAGTTTAATTCTTCTTCACTTAGAACTTTACCGTTTTCAATTTCTCGTAATCTAGCTTTTTTTTCGGCTTCTTGCAATGCTTTTTGCATTTTTAAATTCCTCCATTTAGTAGTGGAAGGAACTAACCTAATTGTGTTAGAATACATTTATAAAGTTATGTAGTTGAAGGTTAATCCCTTCTTAATATTTTTTAGAGAAAGTCCTCGGAGTCGTCGAAAACTTGAGGGCTTTTTCTTATGTCTAATTTTCTACCAAATCCTACATTTTTGCAAACCCTATTTGTAAAATAAACAAGAAAACTCACCTAAAATGTAGGTGAGTTTTTTAGTCTAATAACCCTTTTTCTTTAAATACTTTTCTCAAAGCTTCGTTCACCAATTCAGATTTATAACTTCTAGGAACTCGATCAATAATACTTAAAACGTCGTCATCAAAATAAAATCCTCTATATATTCTTTTAGAACGGTCTTTTGGATTCTGAAGTAAGATATCAATTGCATCTACTTTGCTAGCATTCGTACTAGCTTTCGGAAAACTAGCGCTATTACTTTCACTTTCATTCACGTGACTAATACTAGCTGCTATTTCACTAGTAGTTTGCTTTTGTTCTGCTGGCATTTTATTAGTTTTAGAAATAAGAGTATTAAAATCAACTTCTAAAGGTTCTGGCTCTTCCCCAACATAACGATAAATACTTTGCTTACTATCCCATTCATATCCTAGTTTCTTAATTCTTAATTGGATGGTACGAGTACTTACATCATACTGATCAGCTAATTCTTTAATTGTGATCTCTTTCATCATAATTCCATTTAACATCTTTTTTACCAGCATCGTACTAGCCTCCACTTCCGTTTTAAAAGTATAGTACTAGTATTCAAATGCAAAATGATATTTCCTGCTTTTACACAAGCTGTCAATTGCAAACCTGATTGTTTGAGTGCCAAGAGGGTTCAGGTTTAGAGACATTGTCAATTCCTTAATGCTCCCTACGGTCCGCTTACCATTGACAATGCAGCTTATTTCCCCCTTTGTTTTGGGGTAGAGGCTGGCTTCTTATTTTTTTAAAAGTGTTGCTAGTACTAGAGTGAAAGTGATTATTTTAGACAACTGAACAGGCGATTCGGCAGGTATACTTGCTAAAACAAGCCGATTCCCCTATATCCTTCGTTTTCGGTATGCCGGCTTGGCTAAAGGTCCAAACCTGCCGAAATTTTTTATGCAACTCGTACCTTGTGTAAAAAATAGCTTATATGTATATAAAGAAAAGAAAAAAAACACTCTTTTTCAATTATAAATTACCAGCAATGTTTTGGCTAAATATACTACCATTCTTAGTATTAGTTGTACTTTTTTCATTAATAATATTCATAAAGTTTCCTGTGTTAGCTGATCCAGCCTGCCCTTTATACTGCCAAATCGCATTCCGATCAGGGGATGTTTATTTTTTTTTTTTGCTATTTTTTCACTGAAACAAATTTTAGTAGTTGAAAAATCCCTTTTATTTTTTGCTTTTAGGACAAAAGGACAAGCACACGTAAATTTTTTTCATAGAATGTAGTGTTCTTATGCTAGAAAGGAGGTGAAAATAATTGCCGTATCAATATCAACGTACTCCCTTTAATACCACACAAACAGTTAGAATGTATCAAGGTTGTCATGGGGGTACATTTAACAATCAAGTGATTTCTAGTGCCAGAGATATAGGATTTGATGGTATTCAATATGGATCTCAAGTTTTTGCCGTAGAGGGTGGCACAGTAGTATTCATTGAAAGAAATTCCAATTGTTTTAGTAAATTCATCTCTTCAACTAAATTTGATCAAAATAACCGAGTTGATAGAAATAACCAACCAAATCCAAATTGTGGACAGGCTAATGAAGTAATAGTTAGAGGTGCTGATGGGTACTTCACTTCATATGTTCACGTTCTCCCTAGTAGTAACTTAACTGTGGGTTCCACAGTACAAGTAGGAACTCCTCTTGGGACGGTAGACAATTCAGCAATAACAACTGGACCCCATGTTCATCTTGCCCGCTTTAAACCTAACTCTAAATTTGACCCTAATAACCCTTTTGCCAGTCCTTATTGGCAGAATGGTGGAACTTGTAATTGGACGATGTTTAATGTCACGGGAATCGATATTACTCCAAAAAATGGCTGGGTATTAGATGAAGACAGTGGAACATGGTATTACTATAATAATGGCATACGCCAGACAAACCAATTTATATCAACTAACGGCATCTGGTACTATGTAAATAATTTTGGAGCCTATACAGGAAGCTATTACTACTTCGATAATACTAGACAATATTATCGCTTGTGGTGGACCCCTACACAGAGATGGTACCGCTGGAATGGATCGATGTGGGTGCTTGAATCTTAAATAAAGAGCAGTAAAATGTAATCAAAGAAAGGGGTGATTAAACATGCCTCCTAAACCTCCTGGTAAACATCATCATCGCACAAAAAAACATAAATCCTCTTCCAATAATGACTGTAATTGTCCACCAACTAATATGCAAGCAACTAATATGGGAGCAGCTAATATGCCACCTCCTAATATACCACCTCCTAATATACCACCTCCTAATATGCCACCTCCTAATATGCTGTAAGGTAGCTAATATGCTACTAAAATGGCAGTGTCTCTAAGTGTCATAATTTAAGAAAATAGTATGGGCTATCATTAAGAAACTTTTCCATCATGAATATTGTTTTATATAGTGAGCAAACTACACAAGACGCCGTGAGGCATCATAATGCTAACTCTCCAGTTTCCTTACGAGAACAGAGAAACCACTGATTAGGCCCGGTGGTTTTTTTGCTTTCAAAATTGAATATGTTTTTATCATTTGAGAAAACTACCCAAGACGCCGTAAGGCATCTACGGATTTTCTTATTCGAATTTTACACAGAAAACTTCCTTAACACGCATTGAGGGAGTTTTTCTGTTTGTATAGTTCCACTATATTAATTAAAGTTAACTAATCTTTTTAGAATATCAACGCTTGTCCAAACACTTATAATTAATTTGAATATAATAAATCATAATCATCCTATTTACGATAATAAGGAAGCTACTGGCACTTGCTGGCCAGTAGCTTTCTCTATTTTAAATTGTATATTCTATACATTCTTAGTTAACATAATCACTCTTTCCGGAAGACATCAAAAAAGAGAACCCTTTAGGAATAAGGGTTCCGATGAGGTTCTCTTTTCTTCTTTATGCAACTTTTTATACATCCTTGATATGACTACGTTTACTCGATACCCAAGTGGGAGGCGGATGTATAAAAAGTGCACGTTTTATTCATATGTTACGCTCTGATAAAGTATAAATAAAAAATTTACCACTGTATTCAACTTACATAATCCCAGTATAATTAGAAAGATAGAAGAAAGAAGGGATTATGTGTGCAAAAATAAAATGAATCAGTTATTTGAAGACCAAAAGAGTGTTCATGTACTGTATTCCTATAACGAGTCAGAAAACTATATAAAACAAATCGTAAGTTATATCCAAGATGGAATTCTTTCTGGAGATTGTATTATTCTTATTGAAAATGACCGTTTATATCCTCTCATTCATAATGAACTAAAAACACTATTGACCACAGATCAAATGAAAATGATACACCGTATTAATAATTTCGATTTCTATTATTCAAGTGGTAGTTATCATCCTCCCGCAATTCACGATTACTTCAACAAAACCGTACAACCTTATTTAGAAAAAGGAATTTCTTTCAGATCATGGGCACATGTAGAATGGAGTAGTATGGAAGACCCTTTGCATCTAATCGAAGATTTCGAAAAGATAGTGGATAACGCTGTAAACCAACTATCATTTCCATTAATTTGTGCATATAAAAGTGAGAGAATGCCAGAATACCTGAGAAATATTTTAATGGAAACACACCCTTATATTCTTGTAGAAGATGATTTAATTCTCTCTGAACAATACCCATCATCAACTGATATGAAATAAAAAAAACAATGAGTATGATTATTTAAGCGTTTTTTATTTCTTCTTTTAGATCTAGCAATGCTTTGACCCTATGACGGAAAAATGTACTCTTTATAGACATGAGATGATACTATTAATTTGCAGTTATCTTTTTGTTATTTGTTATATGTTTGAACCTTTTAAAAAAGCTATCTAATTTCTATGTAAAGCCAATGCTCATAGAAATTAGATAGCTTTTTTATGCTAATAAAAAATGTTAAAAAGGAGGAAAAATATTATGTTAACCAGAAATGAATTTTTCTTATTCAACAGAGAACTATTATTGTTACTGGATCAACACTCTACATGTATTGATTCTAGTCTAAAAGAGATGCTGGTCACCCAAATTGCTCTTATTCTTGCTGTTCTTAGCTAAATTGCATATTAATTAATCTTATTATCTTTCCATTTCTTGATCCCTACGCTTATTACGCTTGTAAATTCCCCCAACATGTTGAAAGAACGAAATCTGTTTCATTTTCTCCACATTCTTATCAATCCAATTCAAGGCTTTTTCCTTCCAAGCTTTCAATGTCTTATTCTCTTTTCTTAATTCGTGAACCTTCTCATTCGCCTTATCTAACTCTTCTTTTGGCACATAATCCTTTTATACATATACTGAACGTTTCAAATAATTGATTTTGTATACAAATATGATACATTAAAAGTCAGACTATTTTTTACAAATTTCAACGTAACCCTATTTTTGAGCAACCTCTGTAGTGGACGGGAGGTTGCTCTTTTATTTTGTATATGTAGCAACACATTAAAAACAGTCATTAATTACAGAACATGGTAATCTACTTATGTTTCATACTTCGAATACGTATGAACAAACCCTTACAAAAAAAGCAACCTCGTTCATTGGCCAATGCCGAGGTTGCTTTTTTGCTTTTAATAGCTCTATTTAATCTTTTCTAATTCATTTAACATCTCATCAATAAATTGACTAATCTCTACCGTGTTATTACTTGTAAACCCCTCTTTAAATGCCGTTTCAATCAAACATTTTCTCTCTTTTTCAATCTCAACGGTTAAAGCTTCTTTTAAGATCACTTTATGAGACTCCAATATTCCCCTCACCCATTTGCTTTTAATAGCAAAACAAATAAAGGTTGATCATTCTAAGAGCGATCAACCTTGTATTCATTTTATCTTTTTATGTTCATACAAATATTTTACAGTATACAAATGTCCTTATACAACGGAATTTTATGTTAAAATCAAAACTTGTCATACAAATTTTGATTTTTATCTTCACAACTAAAAAAGTTTGTGATATACTTCACATATAAAGATATCCATGACGAACCAGAACACTCTTGAATGTAAAATAAAAAAAGCTATTTCACTCCGATGCCAATACGATTGAAATAGCTTTTTTTATATGGATTTGACTATATTTACTAACCAGAAAAGCCATAGTGATAAGCAGTCAACAATAAATAAATATCGTAACCAGCTACAACTGCAAAAGCAATAAGTAAGAGTGTCGTTTTAATTTTGCTCAACTTCATGTCTCCTTTTTACCGTTCTAAGTCTTGTTCTTGGCGTTTGGATTGCTTGCGAATCCCACCGACGTATTGAAAAAATGATATTT
>NZ_JBLQZO010000020.1:0-10209 GCF_047872835.1 Priestia sp. RMT2NF4 | reverse complement strand
AAACACGAAAAAGATTATGGCAAAGATAAATGCAAAGATAAACACGAAAAAGATTATGGCAAAGATAAATGCAAAGATAAACACGAAAAAGATTATGGCAAAGATAAAGTTGTCTTTTATGAAAAAGACTATGATAAAAATAAATGCAAATGTAGTAAAAGTTATAACAATTAAGCCACTTGAACTTTTGTGTTAGCAGTTTACAACTAGGTTTATACTGAAAGACTATTAGCTCTCGAGCTAATAGTCTTTTTGCTTAACCCCAATTTTTTATATACTTCCAGTAATTATATTATCTGAGGGTCTTTGCAAATAAAAAACGTTGAACAAATAAAATTTGTCCAACGTTTTTTTTATTAACGTCCTAGAAAAAACAGTTTTTGTTATGTTTTTTGTTTTGATTATTACAACCCATACAAAATGTTTTTTGAATGAAGACAAGTAGCGTTCCTTCGGTAGTAGCAGAAGGATTCGAAACAGTTAGTCTTTCAAAATTTTCAACTTGAAAAGCTCGTGTAGCACCTGCAGGTATAGTAGCTGAAATAGGCATTCTAGAACCTCTTATAAAAATTGACACTGTAAGACCAGTAGTTACAGCTGATAGTTGAAGAAGCGTTTTGTTATGATTGTTAGTAAAATCTTCAAAAACATTTACATCTGTAGCATTAGCAGGAACTGCAATAGTTAACGGGACGTTTCCTGTTAAATTGGTTCCAAAACCTTCAATTGTATGATTTTCAACAAAGAATTTGTCATTATCTTTTTTCTTACTATACGAACCTCTACATGGATAAGAAGCTTCTACATAATATAATTCATCGTTTTTATTATAGTGACGGTAGCTTTTTATAATAATCACTCCTTTTTTATTTATACAATATTTTATTCATTTATCTATAGATTGTTTGTGTGCCTGTCCAATAATATTAAATTTCATAAAAAATTTAACATTGATTAGCCATTGTTAGGTGAACAAATAATTAGAGAAAGCATACCAGAAGAAAATACTATTAAAAGAAACAAGAGGTTACATTTAATATTTACATATGTCCTTACATAGTTAGTTTACGTTCATTAATCATTGTATAAACTACCTCTTCATTGCTTTCTAAAAGTTCTTTCGTAGTAGTATTATGATTTTTCGCATGACGAGAAAAATTGGCTTTGCTATACCAATGATGACATAGAGGACATGGCAATTCATTTTCAATCTCATAATCGATTGACGTCCATCTTGTAGAAAATGAGGAAGGTTTGCTTGTATTATTTTTTGTATACGGGGTGCTCTCATGATGTATAGGATCTTGTATACGCTCTGTAGTCACAGCAACTTCATTTGTAGTCTTGTTGTATAAACTATCTTCTAATTCTTCTCTAATTAGTAAGAAACCAGCTTCTGACATAGATAGTCCTAGCTCATCACAAAGTTGACGGAATTGCTCATATATACTTTCCGGCAACCTAATAGGCAACACCTTACTTGGTTCTTTTGTTTTTGATTGACGAGCGTATTTATCTAGTTTCCCCAACCTTATCACCTCATATATACAATTTGTATACACATTCAATACAGAGGCTTTATCTTCCTGCCATCTTTCCAACTACATGCTGTATACATTATGTAGTTGATGAGTTTTTTATAGAGATATTAATTTAACCTACTTATTAATTACACGCTTTTTTTAACAATGTTCTTCAGTAACTACATCCAATAATTTGTTGTTATCATGCATCATCTTATTCCCATTTCCCCTCTACATCTCCCATCAGTTTACGTAAAATATTGTTCACCTTTCCCATTGTTTTCACACCTTGATTGATTAATTGAACGTTCTAACCGATTAAACCTTTTAGCCTTTTTTCTCGTGCTGTTTACTCTTCAAAAAATGAGAATAACTTAAACTGTTCTTTCAAAAATTTTTGACGAGACATACCATGTTCTTTCACTAGTTCATTAATTTTCACATAGGAACTGGATCAATGCTTCGTAAAAACATATCCATGACATTCGTTTCTTTTCTGTAAATTGTAGTTCTGCACTAAATAAGAGAGAAGAGCATAAGGGGTTTTTGCTATCACAGGGTGCGATAGGCTAGACAAAGCCTAGCAAAACCGTGATAGCAAAGAAAGTAGCTAAATGTCCCCTTCGCGTCCCCTTTTTTTGATGTACGCCCCTTTTAAAATCCTGATGTCCCCTTTATGTCCCCCTGTTTTGGAGCCATGTCCCCTTTGCGTCCCCATGCTTTTTTTCACTTCATGGCTAGATCTTGTTACTTTTCATTCCATTATTGGAGCTTTTCTTGTGAGTTTTTTATTTACCTTCATAAATCTGGAGGACCTCATCATTGGATTACACCATGTCCTTTTTTCATCACAATTTTTAATTCTGGATTGGCTTCTTCATAGTTTTTCATTTTCTTTTTTACAACATCTTTTTCTAACTCATGTGCATCTGCGCTTTTTATAACGATAATCGTTTATAGAATAGAAATTCATTTATAAACGATACAAAACACTAAGGAGAATTACCAACTATGAAGAGTTGGCGAAGGGGTTTCTACCACAAATGTTGGAATCATTGAAGGTATATTTCACTCACCAAATAGCATTTATAATTTAAGATCCCTTCATTATAGATAATCCGAATTAAGTTATTACCGAGAAAATATGAATCCAGATTAGATGAAAGTTCTCATCTGGTAAAGTTGGAAGAGTTAAAGCGAAGACACTATATATCAAATATATTTTAGTTTAAAAAAGGTGTTTAAGATCTGTATAGAAAAGCAAAAGTATTCAAGCCAAAACATTCTCAACCAGAAATCACCATTCCACCCACCAGATGCTGCCTAGAGTACCATTTTATTTATGAAAATGATGAAAGAACGAAAAAAGATATCTGTAGATATATTAATAAGATTTATATTCCCTAAGAAAGTTTTTTACTGAGCTATTGAATAAGTGAATTAAATTATAGCTTGTCCTTTTTCCAATAAGAATTTGAAGTAATTCTGTAATTTTCTCTAACTTACTTTCAATTCGAATGAGTAAGTAAAAAGATAATGCGATTGGAAAGCCTAGCTCTTTGATATAACTAATAAAATCATATATTATAATATGTGATTTCTGAGTACATGTCCGCGGGGCATACATCTGTTTTTAAGACAACAGTTCTTTTAAAATAAAGAAAAAACCTCATTCTTGGTGTAAGAGAGAGTTTGCTTCTTTATTATGTTGAAGATATGTCGTTAGTCAAAATACAACGTAAAGGATATGTAGATGACTCAACAAACCCCTTGCGCTGCAAGGGGTTCCTTTTTTTATGTCTTCCAGAAAGAGTGATTATGTTAACTAATAATGTATAGAATATACAATTTAAAATAGAGAAAGCTACTGGCCAGCAAGTGCCAGTAGCTTTCTTGTTATCGTAAATAGGATGATTATGATTTATTATATTCAAATTAATTACAAGTGCTTGGACAAGCGTTGATATTCTAAAAAATTAGTTAACTTTAATTAATATAGTGGAACTATACAAACAGAAAAACTCTCCCAATGCGTTAAGGAAGTTTTTTGTGTGAAATTCGAATAAGAAAATCCGTAGATGCCTCACGACGTCTTGAGTAGTTTGATTAAAAATTGTATCATTTATGCTGGCGGTCTCCCAGATTCCCATGAAGTACCGTTCCAACGCCACCATGAACCGTTCCAGTAGTACCAAGTTCCTTGATACCATGCCCATCCTGTAAAAGCTCCTGTATTATCGAAATAGTAGTAGCTGGAACCAACTTGCACCCATCCTGTCTGGAAAGTGCCATTAACATAATAGTACCATTTTCCATTTTCTTGCACCCAACCATTTTGGGGTCGTGTTTTACGTATTGCAATCATTGAGAAACTATTTTGAGTTGGTGCATTAGGTGAGTAATCGTATCCAACACCAATATGAGTAAAATTAGGATTTAAGATGTTTGCCCTATGTCCAGGACTATTCATCCACCATGTAACAGCTTCTTCAGGTGTAAATTGTTTGCCGTTCCCCCAAAATATATTTGCACCTGCTTCTTCATATGAAATATTAGCATTGTTTAGTTGATCAATCTCAGTTCCTCCAAGTGTAGGACTATAGTGTGTAGGTGTTTGATATTGAGACATGTCTTGTGCTTTAGTTCTAGCCAACTGAGTTAATTGACTATCAGTCTGTAATGGAGATAATCCTTGTGCTCGTCTTTCTTGATTTATAAGATTTATAAGTTGTGGTTCATAAGATGTAATAATCAATAATTATCCTGCTCCTTTCCATTAAAATTTCCTATACTTTTATAAAAAAGCTATTTGTGCTTTTCCCTTTATCTATTGTCATAGATACATATTTGTTCAAAAAACTATAAATTAGGAGGATTAATAGGCGGTATAAGTGTAGACGGCGGTGAAAAATTAGGTGGTGAAAGTTTAGTAGACAATGGGGGTGTAGAAGGTAAAGGGTTCTGTGGGGTGGATGAGGTTCGTGTTTCTCCGGTTTTCTTATTTTTTTTGTTTTTATAATAGTCTTTTGATTTTTTCTGAGGATATGACTTGTCCAAATAATATTTATCTTCTTTACTATTGTAACGACAGTTATATTTTTCCATGTTAATCACCTCTTTCTTTGATTTCTATATATTTTATTCACCAATAAATAAGATGTTTGTATGCTTGTCTTATATTAGAACAAGTATTTTAAAATTCCAAAAAGCTCATCTACTGAGATAAAGATTGATTTCACTCAATATTTGCTAGTATTAGTAATATAAATGAAAGTAAAATTACTGGTACTATCTTTTTAAAAGCTAGTATCAATGCTAGTAAAGTAGATGCAATTGATATCTTGCTACAAAATCAAAAAGACCGTTCGAAAAGAGTCTATGGAGGGTTTTATTTTGACGATGATGTGTTAAGTATCATTGATTGAGTTCTTAAGAGCTATAAATCTGAATTGGTAAACAAAACTCTGAGAAAAGTATTTAAGGAAAAGGGATTATTAGATTAAATAAAAGCACTCACCTTTGATTTAAACGAGTGCTTTTATTTTTTAGATACTTCTTATAATAACGATTATGTTAACTAAGGTTGTATATCTTATACAGCTTAAAAACAGAAAAAACCACCTGACCTAATCCAATGGCTGTTTCTATCCTCGTAAGGAATGGAGAGCTATTTTATGACACCTCACGGCGTCTTGGGTAGTTTGCTCTAATTATTAGGCAGTATTCATACTAAGAAATTAATTAAAAACTGAGTAGTACATAGATCAATTGTTCATTACTTGTCCTACCCTTTTTCAATACTAGTAGCTATTTTCTTTTCAAAGCGTAGTAGAAGATAAAAAGTAATAACAATAGGAAAACCAAAATTTCTAATAAGGTTAAGCCATTGTTCTATCTTAACTATCTCACTTGTCAAATGATCTTAATGTCATAGGACAAGCATACAAACAATATTATTGATTTAGAATATTATATTTCATACTAATTAGGGATGGAATGAGACTTATGAAATCAAGGTGGTCTAAAAGTAAAATAATAGCAAATAGTGTAACAGAGTATCAATCAAAGAAATCTAGAGTATCAAAAGTGAATAATATTGCAGACGTTTCTGTTCTACATCAAAGTTTTCAAGAACAAGTTGTGTCTTTAGTAAACGATGAAAGACAGAAATCTGATATTGCGCCTCTTATGATTAATTTAAAGTTGAGCAGAGTTGCCAATTTGAAGGCTGCTGATATGAGAGATAATAACTATTTTTCACATTATAGTCCTCAATATGGTACACCTTTTGAAATGTTAAAAAATTTTGGTGGTTCGTATCAATATGCTGCTGAAAATATTGCGGCTGGTTATATAACTCCTCAAGAAGCTTTTGAAGGTTGGAAAAATAGTCCTAGCCATTATGCTAGTATGTTAAATGCAAATTATAAGTACACCGGAATTGGTTATGTTCTTGGCCTAGAATCTAATCGATACAGAGCTTATTGGGTTCAGTTGTTTAAAGGGTGATAAAACTTAGTATTTCTATAAGGTGAGTCTTTATAAGAATAGCATTTTGACATGCCTTCCTATAGAAAAAGCCATTAGAGTTCTTAGTCTCTAATGTTTTTTTGTTCAGATAACAAGTTGTATATTAACTAAGGTTGTATATTCATAGTCATCCTAAAAAATAGAAAAACCTAGCTCTTCTCAATCAAAAGGGGCAGGGTTTTTCTGTTACAGAATTTAATGGTATATGTGAATATTTAGAAACATCTTGAGTCGTTTGCTTAAAAAATAAAATTTTATTCTCAATAGGTAAGTTACCTGAAGGAAAATAAAGGAATATTATGTAGTTCGAATAATTTTCGTCTCACACTTAGAATCCTTTTAACCTTATTTTTCACCTTCATAATTTACAAAGTCAAAAAAGAAAAAACAATCTGTATTGGAAGACAGATTGTTTTTTCTTTTAAATTAGAGATGGCTTTATCGAAGTGGCATTCCAAGAGCCTTCTCTAATAATATTCAAAACCTTTCTAAATAATGAATTCCAATAAAATCTATTATATTAATTAAACATACACATGATATATATTCTAAAAAGGAGAAAAACTCCCGGGCATCAGGGAGTTTTTCTCCTTTTTAACAACTACAAATTCGTGAGGGAGGTGAACTAATCTGCTGAAATTAAAGGGTATGGTTCTTTCATTCTATGTAAACTAATCTAAAGGGTTTATATATATTTCTATAAAATTAAATTTGCTGATTACATATCGTTACTCCTGTTAGTTCAACGCTTGAGGAATACGGGGAGCATTTTGATTTTCTATACATATTCTAAAAGTATTAAGCATATGGGGGGGTGAATGTATGTTCTTTGGAGGTTATGGTGGCGGTTGCGGCTATGGTTACGGTGGAGGCAGCTGTGGTTTTGGCGGTGGTTTCGCTTTGATCATCGTATTGTTTATTTTATTAATCATTATCGGCGCTTCTTGTTTTGGCGGCTTTGCCGGTGGTTGCTAATAATTAAAGATTATCTTTCTTTTAATTATTATTTATCGTTTAAAAGAGTTAGCTTTGTGCTAGCTTTTTTATTTGTTAATTATGTATTCATACTCTTATATTTATAATACGAAAGAAACTAATAATAAATAGCAGCAATCTTTTTAAATTGAATTCTAGGAGTAAACATGCTTATAAATATTTACAGATACATATAATGCGTTAGTCCATGTAATTTGTATTCCTATTCCTTTACTTAAGTTTTATAAAAAGTAGTGATAGTATTTCTAGTTATGGTGGATGTTTTGCCATTCTAATTGTTTTAGTTATTCTTCTTGTCATTATTGGATAGAGTTGTTTTAGGATGTATTCCTTACGAATTCGAAAAACTCCTGATTGCCATCAAAATCAGGAGTTTTTTGCCGTTCATATCAAAAGGTTTGGAGGTTATTGATATACATATTGTATAGTATTCGGAAGTAAAAAATTGGCATGTACAAGTATAACCAATTTTCACATTGTCAAAATATTTTTTCACTAGTAAGCATTTTGCTTATACTAAATTTCATTCTCTTCATAGCATGTACTATAAGGTTATTTAGAGGTGAAGTTATGCCAGGACGTCGTAGTGGAGACCGTCGTACATCTCGTTCTAGGTTAGATGGTTTTCGAAGAGGAGATGAAATTCAAGTTTTTTCTGCTGGAAGACAACTTGATGGAAACGGTACGTTTATTCGAGTAGAAAATGGTTTCTTAGTATGGGAAGATAATTCTGGAAATAGAAATGTTACTAGTTTAGAAAGTATCAGTGTTCGTCGAGTAAGAAGACATTATTACTAATATTTTGGACGGGCTATTACTTTGGAAAAGCGGAGTTAACCTAAGTTGGTTTAGCTAAAATAAATTAGTGCTATATTGGAAGATAAAACTACCCAGTAAGTTTTAAATAAGGTGGTTTTATCTTCTTTTTTATAATATATTTCTAAAAAGAAGACAAGGAGGATTTTTATGAGTACTATTATTAATTTTAATGAGTTCCAAAGACATAAAAAAATGAAGAAGTTTCTTCGCTTTGTTTTAGTAATAGGAGCAATTAGTATCTTCTGTATGTTTGCTTACGTACTAATCGTAACAGGAAGATATCCCCCGGCTGAGTATCCTCCCTATATTGAGGCTAAACCATAATAACGGATGATTACCCCCTTATTTAACTTCTCATAAAGGATTTCAATTCGGTTTATTTGTTTATTATTGTAAATGATGAACTCCTATTTATACTCTTTTATTAAGATGCAGATTTAAGTTTATCCGTTAAACGTAAAAAAGCTTCTTTGTCCTTATTCCTTAAGGACTGATCAATTTCTTCAAGGATTTTACCTTTTTTGAAATCCTTCATTACTTGACTCAGGAACAATTCGGCTAACATTTCATCAGATATACTTGTTTCAGCTTGACTCATTTCATTGAACATATTATTTTCCATAAACTATTAACCCCTTTATCATTTCTTTTTTAAAAACAGTATTTCCTTTTTTCATTGTTTTAATACGAGATTAATAGATAAAATAGCGTGTAGAATAATATGTAATGAAAAACAACCTAACAAAAAATGTTAACACTAGCTCTCCATGACGAAAATAAGTAAATTTTTCACCGAATAGATATTACGTAAATCTTTCCTATAAAACATAATATTTTTTCACTTAGGACTCTGATGCTAATATATACGTTGTTTTAACTATTTTCTTCTTATTTAAATAGTCTCCATATTTATCTTATTTTCGTATTGTTTTACTAATTTATAAAACGTTGTCTTTTTTACATTTGCTTCCTTCATTGCCTGTACAGCTGTAATCTCTTTTTGCTTCCATCGATTATAAGCCTCAATGAATTCTTCGCTGACTTGAGCTTTGGGGCGCCCAAAAGATATACCCTTAGTTAACGCAACATCAATTCCCTCACGTTGACGCTTACGAATACGATCTCGTTCTTCTTGAGCCATCCAAGACAGAATTTGCAGGACTAAATCCGCAATAAACGTTCCCAGACTGTCCTTATACTGAGTTGTATCTAACAACGGCATATCTAAAACTACAATGTCTGCCTCAATCTCTTTTGTGATGGCATTCCATTCCTGGAGAATTTCTTCTTTATTGCGACCGAAACGATCTAAAGAATGAATATAAAGGATATCCCCTTTACGAATCATTCGTTTTAATAATTGATATTGTTCTCGATTGAAGTTTTTTCCGCTTTGTTTATCAATGAAAATATCGCGAGGAGAAATCCCAACTTCCTGCATCAATTGAAGTTGACGACCTTCATTTTGATCTCGGCTGCTTACACGTATGTATCCAAATCTTCTATTTTCCATTTTTATACTCCTTTTGTGATTCTCTTCATCTTATTTTACCAAAATCGTTCGTAAAAGTGTATAAATTACAGAGAACGTTCGTAATTAATTTTCAAACTTAAACGAACGATAAAAATAATAGATTTCTTATAAAAAAGAAAAGTTCGCAAACGTATACTTTTACGAACACCTCATTTTTTTATAACCAATGTTAAATTTATACAAACAATAAATAACCAGATAAAATACGTTATGGAGTATAAATAAAGAATTAATACTGAGTACCATTTGAAGGAATTATCAATAGGAAAGTTAAAAAGAAATTTTTTCCGATTCTCACTTTGTTAATATTATCCAGTATAATTTTTAATCAAATTAGGAGAATATTTTTTCCATATTTACCTTAATAAACAAACTTTAATTGTCAACTGTTTTATCCGTATCTGCAATTTTTTATCCAACAGCTACAGGATTAAGCATTTCCTCTCTTCCAACTTCTGTAGATTCAGTAGCCCCCCTAAATTCGGTACTGTTGACGGGATGGCTATCATAGCTAAACCTACAGCAGAAGCTGCAACAGCTTATTTCTTTTTTCACCATATAAAAACCCATCATTTATCTACCACAAATAAAAGAGCAGTTTGCAAATGCAAACTGCTTTTAAGATGACCCGTACGGGATTCGAACCCGTGTTACCGCCGTGAAAGGGCGGTGTCTTAACCGCTTGACCAACGGACCAGTATGGCTCCACAGGTAGGACTCGAACCTACGGCCGATCGGTTAACAGCCGATAGCTCTACCACTGAGCTACTGTGGAATATGGTGGGCCTAAGTGGACTCGAACCACCG
>NZ_JBLQZO010000019.1:0-15719 GCF_047872835.1 Priestia sp. RMT2NF4 | reverse complement strand
ATCCTGAGCCAGGATCAAACTCTCCGAAGAAATGTTTGACTTGCTCATTTAAAAAATAAAAATTAACGTTGACGTTTACTATTTCGTTCAGTTTTCAAAGAACTCTTGTCTCAAGGCGACTTTCTTATCTTACCACCTCAAGAATAACTTGTCAACAACTTTTTTCTTTAAGTTATTTTCGAGTTATTTTTCGTTACTGTCTTAGCGACGTATATAAATATAACATCTGATAACTTGCTGGTCAACAACTTTTTCAAAAAAAATAAAAGTTTTCTCAAAAAGATTCCAGAAAACTTTTATTTTGGATATTCTTCCAAATTATAATATGAAATTATTAATAACAAGTAGGGCAGCTATTCCTGGAATACCTAAAATAGCTGAAACAATGGCTGTGGGGAAATTAATAGGAATATGAATACCGAACTGTACGCCAAAGATGTTAATAAAGAAAAGCAGCAAAACGCCAATAATAAGCTTAATCGATAAATTTCCAATGACTCGAAGCATTTTTTCAACACCACCTGTTACTAAGAGTAGAATGATTAGCCCTATTAAAAAAGACACAACTACAATAGGATGATTTAGCATGTTGCCTCCTTCTTAAAGCAGATAAGTTACCTTATATATATGTCCAAGCATTCAAAAAAAGCACTATTTCACGGAGGGAAATCCTTATTTTATAAAGACAACAAAACAGGATGCCTCTATGACATCCTGTTAATTGAAATATTTCGATGCTTGGCTTCTTTTAATAGAAAAAGATACTTCATTTTGGCTAATCGAATATCTACCATTACCTCTTCTGAAGGATCTACACTTCTTTCTACCATTGAAGTTTTGTGACTCCATTCCTGCTTTACTTGCATAAAAGTCTTCACAAATTCATCATCGTACTCTTTGCGTAGCCAACCTTTTCGTTTAAAAAACATATGCAAGTACCTCGTTATACTTCTCTTCTACCTTCTAGGGCTTTAGATAATGTTACTTCGTCCGCGTACTCAAGGTCTCCTCCGACGGGTAACCCATGAGCAATTCTAGTAATTTTAATTCCTGTCGGCTTCAAGAGCCTAGAGATATACATAGCCGTAGCTTCGCCCTCTATATTCGGGTTAGTAGCTAAAATCACTTCTTGAATCTCATCATCTTGAAGTCTTTTTAATAACTCTGGTACTTTGATATCTTCAGGCCCTATTCCTTCCATAGGTGAAATTGCGCCATGCAGGACATGATACAAGCCGTTATATTCTTTCATTTTCTCCATTGCAATGACATCTTTAGGGTCTTGCACGACACACACCACACTGCGCTCTCTACGCTGATCTTGACAAATGTAGCAAGGATCTTGATCTGTGATATGCCCACAAACTGAACAATAGGTTAAATTTCGCTTCGCATTAACTAATGCTTTTGCAAAATCTAATACCGTATCTTCTTTCATAGATAAAACAAAGAACGCTAAGCGAACAGCTGTTTTTGGACCAATGCCGGGTAACTTCATAAAACTATCTATAAGCTTTGATATTGGTTCTGGATAATGCACGTGGCAACCACCTTATTAAAGTCCTGGAATATTTAAACCTTTTGTAAATTGACCCATTGTGTTATTTGTTAAATCGTCCATTTGTTTTAATGCGTCATTTGTTGCTGCTAGTACTAAATCTTGTAGCATTTCAATATCTTCAGGATCTACTACATCCTCTTTAATATTTACATCAATTACTTGTTTCTGACCGTTAACCACAACTGTTACCATTCCACCGCCAGCTGTACCTTCAACAGTTTTTTCAGCTAACTCTTCCTGCGCTTTTTGCATATCTTTTTGCATTTTTTGCATTTGTTTCATCATTTTTTGCATATTGCCCATGCCTTTCATCATTTGAACATTCCTCCTAAATTTACTCTTGAATTTCGATTAAGTCTTCTCCAAATAGCTTTTTCGCTTCTGCAACCACGGGGTCTTCCTCCTGTGGTTGACCTGATGACCCATCACTTTGCTGTCCTTGAAGAAACTCTTCTCTTACTTTATCCCATTCACTTTCTGGAATTGCAACCATTTCACGCTTGCTGCCAATTAAAGTATATAAGATATTCTCTAAATTATCACGTACATTGTTGTTATTTTCAGAAGCCATTTTGCAATGAATTTCATATTTGAATTTAAGTATAAATGATTGATCTGAAGACGCAACCGGTTCACTGTTAGATAACAACGCTGCATGTGAAGCTTTATTTTGTTGTTTCAATGTGTCTAATACCTGCGCCCAAGATCGCTTAATGGTTTCTAAATTCTGCCGAGTGGCATTTTTTAAAACTTCATTTACCTTTCCAACAGGCGTTTTGTACTGACTTCTTGACTGTCTTGTCTGTTTTTTCTCTGTTTGCGCTGCCTGAGCTGTATGATCAACTTGAATGCCTTTTTCTTTTAGCTGCTGCAGTTCTGCTTCCATTTGATTCATTTTTTGCAAAATGTCTTGATATGGAAGAGCACCCTCTTGATTTGTAGAACTTTGAGCTAATTTTACTAAAGCTACTTCAAGTAGCACTCTAGGATGATTGCTCCATTTCATCTCTTGCTGAGTTTGGTTCAATTCAGCAATGACTTTATAAATAAAGGCACTATCCATTTTTGAACTAAGTTCTTTAAACTCTTCGTTAACCGCTGCTTTTTCAAGTAAATATGCATTTTCTTCTGAAGCTTGATAAAGCAGAACATCACGATAATAGAAGATGAGGTCCTCTACAAACCTCGCTGGATCTTTTCCGTTTTTGATCAAACTTTCAACAGAATCTAGCGCTTCTACAATGTTTTCGTTAAAGATAGCTTGGACGATCTTCACAATAAAAGACTGTGATACTGCTCCTGTTATGGATAGAACATCCTCTAAGCTCACCTTCTCCGTACTATACGAGATGGCTTGGTCTAAAAGACTAAGTGCATCACGCATGCCGCCTTCTGAAGCTTTCGCAATTTCGTAAAGAGCACCCTCGCTTACTTCTAGCTCTTCAGAACCTAATACTTCCTTCATTCGATATACGATATCTTCTGGCGAAATGCGTTTGAAATCAAAGCGCTGACATCTGGAGATAATCGTTAATGGAATTTTATGGGGCTCTGTTGTAGCTAAAATAAAGATGACATGTGCAGGAGGTTCTTCTAACGTTTTTAACAAAGCGTTAAAAGCTCCAATTGAAAGCATATGAACTTCATCAATAATGTACACTTTGTATCGAACAGCACTAGGTGCATATTTTACTTTATCACGGATATCTCGAATTTCATCGACTCCATTATTAGAGGCTGCATCAATTTCAATTACATCAGAAATGGAACCATCCGTAATTCCCCGACAAGTTGCACATTCATTACAAGGTTCAGCAATGGGTGCTTTTTCACAGTTAACGGCTTTCGCTAAAATTTTAGCAGCTGTTGTCTTCCCTGTCCCTCGAGGCCCAGAAAATAAATACGCATGCGAAAATTTTTCTTGGACAAGGGCATTTTGAAGTGTTTTGATAATATGTTGTTGACCGACTACGTCGTTAAAGCTTTGAGGACGGTATACACGGTACAGAGCCTGATATGCCACTACATCCTCTCCTTTTAATATAATTCATTAGTTCTCATTATAGCGTATTATGAGGTTTTTTTTCAAAATAGTAAGAGATAAAATAAAAAGCCTACTCTCACAGAGTAGACTAAACTTATGTATATAACTGCCGTGCACCTTCCGTCGATTAGCCACCCCAGGCGTTACTTAAGCAGTTAGCTCGGTTCAGGCGACCCCATGGCACATGAGAGGTTCTGCTTACTGCTGCTTCCTTCCGGACCTGACAGGGTTCACAGATTCCCATTGCATAGGACCCAAACGTCAACACCACTTACTTAAGGCAGGCCCTAAGATGAGCTAACCTCAAGAAGGAATTCGGCCTCGCTAGAGCGGATTGCGAGTACAGGGCACCGCTACCTCCCCGCTTAGCACGGCAAAGTTGAAACCAATAGTTTGGGCATCAAGTTGATGCATTTACAAGTATACGTCTTTTCATTCAAAAATGCAACCGCTATAGAAAACTTACTTTTTTAGCGCTATTTTCCAGCCTTTTTTCGTTGACGTAACTCACGAAAAAAAGTCGTTAAGAGGCTCCCGCATTCTTCTTCTAGCATACCTCCTACTACTTCTGCTTGATGATTAAACTTTTCAAACTCTAATAAATTTAACAATGTTCCAGCGCAGCCACCTTTAGGATCATAAGCGCCAAACACAACTCTTTTCACTCTTGATAATACAATAGCACCTGCACACATCGGACATGGTTCTAAGGTGACATATAACGTAGCGTCTTCCAACCTCCATGTTCCTAGTTTCTTACATGCTTCATCAATGGCTAAAAGTTCCGCATGAGCAACTGATCGCTGTTCTGTTTCTCGTAAGTTATAAGCTGCAGCAATCACCTCATCATTTTGAACAATAACTGCTCCAATAGGAACCTCTAATTTATCTTTAGCTTTTAATGCTTCATCAATTGCCAACCTCATATACTTTTCATCATTTAACACTTTTTATCCAACCTTACATATTATATTTTTTCTGAGTCAAACTATTTACTATGTACATCAGGAAAAGGAGAGACCTTGTGTGAAGAATGCTAAAACTGCTTTAATTATTATTGATATGCTAAACGATTTTCAATTCAAAAACGGCAAAGTACTTGCTGAAAAATCTTTAACAATCGCTCAAAATATTGCCGAATTAAAACAATATGCCTCGTCTCAACATATCCCTATTATTTATGTCAATGACCACTATAAGCTGTGGCAAGCAAACTTAGAAACCATTTTAACACACTGCACAAATGAGGTAAGTTCACCCATTCTACATCACATTTCACCACAAAACGCTGATTACTTTTTAATTAAACCAAAGCATTCTATTTTCTATGGAACAGCTTTAAATATTTTGCTATCACAGCTCGATGTGCATACACTTATTTTAACAGGAATTGCGGGAAATATATGCGTGCTTTTTTCAGCCAACGATGCTTATATGCGTGAGTATAATTTAATTGTGCCTGAAGATTGTATTGCTTCAAACGCAGATGAAGACAATACCTTTGCTTTAAGAATGATGCATAACGTATTAAATGCTCGTATTTGCAAACATACTGAGTTGATGAATTAAGTAAAAAGCCTTCTCATATGATGGAAGTAAGTCATATGAAATGGAGGCTTTTTATTATGCAAATTTACACTGTTAAAGCAGGTGACAGTATATATAGTATTGCAAAACAGTTCCGGATTGACGCAGGAAAGATTATAAGAGCAAATGAATTACCTAATCCAAATCAACTCGTCATCGGGCAATCTATGGTTATTCCCATCAACGGTACTTACTACACAGTAAAAGCTGGGGACACTATATGGAAAATAGGACGAAAATTAGGCGTTAGCTATCAGGCTATTGCCAATGCGAACAATGTTTCAGTTACAGCACCCTTAACACCTGGCCGCCGCATCTTAATTCCCCCTTCCCCAAACAAAAGAAACGGTGAGTTTTTAGGGTATGTTGAAACAAGCAATCGAAAAATCACCCCTCAAACAGAGAAAATGATTAATCAAAATGCAAAATACCTTACTTATCTCGGACCAGCGAACTTCGAAGTGCAAAAAGACGGTTCTCTAAAGGCACCTCCACTTAACAATTTAGGTTCTATTGCTAAAGAAAATGACGTCATCTTCTTAATGGTATTGGCTAATATTGAAAACGGTGCATTCAGTGATGAAGTCGGCCGAGCAATTTTAACTAATAAAGACGTTCAAGATACGCTCTTAAATAATATTGTAAAAACAGCGAAAGAACAAAATTTCAGAGACATTCACTTTGACTTCGAATTTTTGCGTCCGGCAGATAAAGAAGCCTATATTGCATTCTTACAGAAAGCAAAAAAGCGTCTTCAAGATGAGCAACTTCTCATGTCTGTGGCTTTAGCTCCGAAGACAAGTCGAGATCAAAAAGGCAAATGGTATGAAGCACATGATTATAAAGCCATTGGAGAGATTGCTAACTTCGTTGTTCCAATGACATATGAATGGGGATATAGCGGTGGGCCTCCTATGGCCGTCTCTCCTATTGGTCCCGTACGTGATGTTTTAGAATATGCAGTATCTGAAATACCTAGTTCAAAAATTATCATGGGCCAAAACCTATACGGTTACGATTGGACACTGCCTTACAAACCAGGAGGAGAATATGCCAAAGCCATTAGTCCTCAACGAGCTATTGAGTTGGCAGCTCGTTATAAAGTAGCTATTCAATACGACAATAAAGCACAAGCTCCTTTCTTCCGGTATAAAGATGAACAGCAGCGCACTCACGAAGTATGGTTTGAAGACGCTAGGTCTATTCAGGCCAAGTTTGATTTAATCAAAGAATTAAAACTTAGAGGAATGGCCTACTGGAAACTAGGCTTAGATTTCCCGCAAAACTGGCTCTTGATTGAAGACAACTTCAAAATTACAAAAAGAGTGACACAGCCATAAATAGGGAAAGCTTACTGTTAACAGTAGGCTTTTTGTTATTCTTCTTACTGAAAGAAATTTCTTTTCCCCTTATTCTCCTTCTCTATGTTAAAATATTTTTTGTCTGTTTTTTTTGAACGAGTGGTCATGAAGGAGGCAAATGAATGCAAGGCACACCTTTTATTTCAGTAGAAGGACCCATCGGTGTCGGAAAAACCTCTCTAGCTAAAGAGATTGCACAAGCATTTCAGTTCGAAATTTTAAAAGAAATCGTAGATGAAAATCCATTTCTCGGGAAATTTTATGAGAATATCGACGAGTGGAGTTTTCAAACCGAAATGTTTTTTCTATGTAATCGATATAAGCAGTTAGAGGATATTCAAAAAGGGTTCTTATCTTATAAAAAACCTGTTGTAGCAGATTATCATATTATGAAAAACATGATTTTCGCTGAGCAAACGTTAAAAGATGAACAGTATAAAAAATATGTACAAATCTTCCACATCTTAACGGCTGATATGCCGGCTCCGAACATTATTATTTATTTAAATGCCAGTTTAGATACCTTGCTAAAGCGTATTAAAATGCGTGGAAGAGAAATTGAACGAAACATCGATCCTCACTACCTTGCGAGACTAAGTGATGATTATGAAAAAGCTATGACGGCATTTGAACAAAAGAACCCTGACGTAACCATTTTACGTTATAACGGTGATGAAATAGATTTTGTACAAAATAAACAACACTTAAATAGAATCTTATCAGAGGTTCAAGAGAGTATGTTGAAAAGGAGTATATAATGGTAAACTTACGATCGAAATACAACATTCCTAATGATGCTGTGTTGACGATAGCGGGTACAGTTGGAGTTGGGAAATCTACGATGACTCAATCATTGGCTGATGCTCTCCAATTTCGCACATCGTTTGAAAAAGTAGATTCCAACCCTTACCTGGACAAATTTTATGGGGATTTTGAACGCTGGAGCTTTCACCTACAGGTATATTTTTTAGCGGAACGCTTTAAAGAACAAAAGAAGATTTTCGAGTATGGCGGCGGCTTTATCCAAGACAGATCCATTTACGAAGATACCGGTATCTTTGCTAAGATGCATTTTGAAAAGGGAACAATGTCTAAAGTAGACTATGAGACATATACAAGCTTGTTCGATGCAATGGTTATGACTCCATACTTCCCTCATCCAGATCTGCTCATTTATTTGGAAGGCAGCTTCGAAGATATTGTAGATCGCATTCAAGAAAGAGGGCGACCAATGGAACAACAAACGCCTCTTGATTATTGGAAAGAGATGCACGCCCGATATGAAGAATGGATTAATAACTTTACGGCTTGTCCTATTCTCCGTTTAGATATTAGAGAATACGACCTTCTCAAGGATCCTGATTCAATTGAATCAATTGTTGAAAAAGTGGCTCGCTTTTTACAACATAATGAAAAGTTAAAACGTCGTCAGCTATAAAAAAATGCCGCTTTAATAAATAAAGCGGCATTTTCAACAAATAAAAAACCGTTACTTATAAGTAACGGTTTTCCAATCTCCAATTTATCGCGCTATGTTAATTGCATTATAAGTCAAATATGGCGGAGGAAGAGGGATTCGAACCCCCGCGGGCTTTAACACCCCTGTCGGTTTTCAAGACCGATCCCTTC
This sequence comes from Priestia sp. RMT2NF4, assembly GCF_047872835.1. Taxonomy (NCBI): domain Bacteria; kingdom Bacillati; phylum Bacillota; class Bacilli; order Caryophanales; family Bacillaceae; genus Priestia; species Priestia sp. RMT2NF4. Next base: position 7,537 of record NZ_JBLQZO010000019.1, on the reverse strand, counting down.
AGCCGGACTTGGGTATTCCTCCGTATCGACAAGTATTAATTTATCATATAAAAATAATGAAGTCAACTCTTTTATTAATTTTTTAAAAAAAGATGTTCATTAAAAATTAATTTAATGAACATCTTCTACTTTTATTTAGAAATAACTTCTTTATTTCCCATATATGGACGCAGCACTTCTGGAATTTGAATTGATCCATCTTCCTGCTGGTAGTTTTCTAAAATTGCAGCTACCGTACGGCCAATTGCTAAGCCAGAACCATTTAGTGTATGAACATGTTCTGGTTTTGCTTTTGTATCACGGCGGAAGCGAATATTAGCACGGCGAGCTTGGAAGCTTTCAAAGTTTGAACAAGAAGAAATTTCACGATACGTTTCATAACTTGGAATCCAAACTTCAATATCATACTTTTTGGCTGCTGTGAAACCTAAGTCAGCTGTACACATGCTTAGAACTCGGTAAGGTAAACCTAATAGTTGAAGAACCTTTTCAGCATGGCCCGTTAATTTTTCTAATTCATCATAAGAATCTTCTGGCTTAACAAAGCGAACAAGTTCTACTTTATTAAACTGATGCTGACGAATAAGCCCACGTGTATCTCTTCCTGCAGAGCCTGCTTCTGAGCGGAAGCAAGCACTATACGCTGTATAAGCAATTGGAAGCTGATCTCCGCTTAAAATTTCATCACGATGTAAATTTGTAACTGGTACTTCAGCTGTAGGAATTAAGAAATAATCTTCTTCTTTAATTTTAAATGCATCTTCTTCAAATTTAGGAAGCTGCCCTGTTCCTGTCATACTTGTACGATTCACCATATATGGAGGAAGGATTTCTTCATAACCATGCTCATCCATATGTAAATCCATCATAAAGTTAATAAGAGCACGTTCTAATCTTGCACCTAACCCTTTATAAAATACAAAGCGGCTTCCCGTTACTTTCGAAGCTCTTTCAAAATCTAAAATATTTAAATCTGTTCCTAAATCCCAATGCGGTTTTGGTTCAAAATCAAATTGTTTAATTTCTCCCCATTTGCGAACTTCTACGTTATCATCTTCAGTTTCACCTACAGGCGTACTTTCATGTGGAACGTTAGGAATTGAAAGCAGCAATAGCTCTAACTCTTCTTCAACGCTGCGAAGCTCTTCATCCAATTGCTTTACGCGGTCTCCTACTTCACGCATTTCGACGATTAAATGATCAGCATCTTGTTTTTCACGTTTCAATTGTGCAATTTGCTGTGATACTTCATTTCGCTTGCTTTTTAACTCTTCTGTTTGAGCAATTAGCTCACGGCGTTTTGCATCTAACTCTTCAAAGCGACCTAAGTCCGTTAAGTCCTCACCACGAAACTTGAGCTTTTCTTTTACTTCATTAAAATTAGCACGTAAAAATTTTAAATCTAACATACTGAGTACCTCCTTTAGTATAAAAGGGCAAAATAAAAACTCTCATCCCTATGAAAGGGACGAGAGTTTACCCGCGTTGCCACCCTAATTGAAAGCTAAAATAAGCCTTCCTCTTAAACCAGATAACGGATGAACCGAAACTGCCTACTACTTTTTCGACAGCTTGCTCCAGGACGGATTCATAAGAATTGATTATCGATTCACACCAGCCATCGACTCTCTTGAAATCAAAAATCTTATTACTATTTCCTATCAACGCTTTATACCAATATCATTTTTATTAATCATAATGTACTACAAGTCTTTACAAGATGCAATTCATTTATACAGGTTTTTTCGAAGCTTCTTCAACCATTGCTACAAAATACTGAGCCATGCGAGCATCATCTGTTAATTCTGGATGAAACGAACATCCCAAGAATTGACCTTGTCTTGCTGCAACAATTCGGTCGTTATGCATTGCCAAGACTTCAACGTTTTCTCCTACTTCTACAATATGCGGAGCACGGATAAATACGCCTATAAAATCTTCACCAATATCTTTAATATTTAGAGCAGCTTCAAAGCTATCTCGTTGACGCCCAAATGAATTTCGAGCTACCGTAATATCCATAACACCTAAATGGGGCTCTTCACGGTCAACAACTTGTCCTGCAAGTAAAATTAAACCTGCACACGTACCAAACACCGGTTTACCTACTTGTGCAAACTGGCGAAGAGGTTCCATAAAGTCATACTTGTCAATCAGACGACGCATCGCTGTGCTTTCGCCGCCCGGTAGGATTAAACCATCTATTTCGTCTAGCTGTTCAACTTTTTTAATGATAATGGCTTCAGCGCCTGCTGCTTCTAATGCTTGTGCATGCTCGCGAAAGGCACCTTGTAATCCTAACACGCCTACTTTTACCATTTTGTCAAAACTCCCTTTAAATTACCATCCACGCTCTTGCATGCGGTTTTCTGGTAATAATGATGAAATTTCAATTCCTTTCATTGCACTTCCTAATCCTTTTGACAAGTTTGCAATGAGTTCATAATCTTGATAATGCGTTGTTGCCTCAACGATTGCTCGAGCAAATTTTTCAGGGTTGTCGGATTTAAAAATTCCTGAACCAACGAACACACCGTCTGCTCCAAGCTGCATCATTAACGCTGCGTCTGCTGGTGTTGCTACACCGCCCGCTGCAAAGTTTACAACCGGTAGGCGACCTTCACGTTTAATTTGTAGTAATAGCTCATAAGGCGCGCCTAATAGTTTTGCCTCTGTCATTAACTCATCTTCGTCCATGCCCACAACTTTACGTACTTGAGCGTTTACTTGGCGCATATGACGCACTGCTTCCACGATGTTTCCTGTCCCTGGTTCGCCTTTTGTACGAAGCATTGCAGCTCCTTCAGCAATACGGCGGGATGCTTCACCAAGATCACGACAACCGCACACAAATGGAACCGTAAATGTATTTTTATTTAAATGAAACTCCTCATCAGCTGGAGTCAACACTTCACTTTCATCGATGTAGTCTACACCCATCGCTTCTAGCACGCGTGCTTCAACAATATGGCCAATACGAGCTTTTGCCATAACTGGAATGGACACAGCATTCATCACTTCTTCAACAATTGTTGGGTCTGCCATACGAGACACGCCGCCTGCTGCACGGATATCAGCTGGAACACGCTCTAATGCCATAACGGCAACAGCGCCTGCTGCTTCTGCAATTTTTGCTTGCTCTGCGTTGATCACGTCCATGATAACGCCACCTTTTTGCATTTCCGCCATTCCTCGTTTTACACGATCAGTACCTGTAATGTTATTCATGTTTGTCTTCCTCCTGTATCAAGTGTTTCACAATAATTTTTAGTGTATATACAAAATTCAAAACTTAGTGTCTATTTTACCGTATTTTTCGGAAAATTCCTATCTAATTTATAGATTATATACAAACAAATCTAAAAATAAAAAAAAGAGATACTCCCTTGTAGTATCTCTTCTTTCTCTTGAGTTATCATTAAAACCAGTTATTCACTGTATTTGCAGCATTCATCCAAATATCGCTGAAGAAGTTACCAATACTGCGGATAGCGAGAGAGAACCATCCAGCTTTTTCAACAGATTCGTTTGTCACGACCGGCGTCATGCTATCTGTAGTTTGGCCTCCTACATAGCCTAGATCTTTAAGATTGCTGTTTGTTGCACTTACATAAGCAACTGTTTCTCCTTTTTTAATAGGAGCAACAACTTTTTGATCGTTCATAACTTTATCGTTTAACTTAAAGTTGATTTTAGTATGATCTTTTTGACCTTTTTCGGTAATAATTTTTACCGAATTCTTTGGAGAAACGGAAGCTTCTTTTGATTTTCCTTTAGCAACATCAATTGTTTCATGCCCTTTAATCTCGCCGTTAGCAGGCACTACTTCTTTTAACTGAAAATGACTAAAAGCATAATCCAATATCTTTTTCGTTTGAGAAAAACGAGCAGCTTCTGTAGACTTGCCGTTTTCCTTGGCATTCATTACAACTGTTATGTATCTTACCCCGTTACGCTCTGCAGTTCCAGTGAAACATTGACCTGCAAAATCTGTATGACCAGTTTTTAAGCCGTCTACGCCGCTGTATGCAGCTGAAAAACCAGGGAGCATCTTATTCCAATTGTTCATTTTTGTTTCGCCTTGTTGCCCTTGTCTAAACATCTTGGAAGGAGTTTTGGCTACTTCCAAAGATTCTGGATAATCACGAATCAAGTGATAAGCAAGAGTAGCAACTGCCCGAGCAGATAGGAGGTTCTCATCTTCTTCCTTTGTTCCTTTTGGATACATCCCTTTTAACAAGGAATTAGAAAGACCTGTAGAATTGACAAATTTTGATTCACCCATATTTAATTTTTTTGCTGTTTCATTCATTAACTTAATGAAACCTTCTTCAGAACCACTGACAGCTTCAGCTAAAGCAATGGCTGCTCCATTAGCTGAATAAATAGCCATGGCATCATATAATTCTTTTACCGTATATTTTTGGTTTTCGATTAATGGTACATTTGATAATCCATAATCCTGAGAAATTTTAGCTGCATATTTACTAACTGGCACACGTTGATCCCAAGATAATTTCTTATCTTTTATGGATTCTAATACTAGGTATTCCGTCATCATTTTTGTCATGCTTGCAATACCTAATAAAGCATCCGTATTTTTCCCGTATAGCACTTTCCCCGTACTTGCCTCTACTAAAATGGCTGCGTCTGCTTCAACGCCAATATCATCTGTTTTAGAAGCAGCTGATGCTTGTGTAGAGACAAAAAATACGCTGGCCATTAACATAACAGCAATGACACAAATTAATTGTTTCTGTACTGCGTTTCTCACTCTATACCCTCCAAACGTAAACTCACATAAATGTAATTTTATCATACTAAAATTTAAAAAAATAGATAAAGAAGTACTGTTACATTCATGATTAATGACATAAAAAACACGTTTCCCTATTAAGGAAACGTGTTTTTTACACATTCATGATTATCTCATAGAATAGTTAGGAGATTCTTTTGTAATTTGTACATCATGTGGGTGACTTTCTCTTAAGCCTGCTCCAGTCATACGGATGAATTGTGCCTGTTCACGTAACGCTTCTAAGTTAGCTGAACCACAGTAACCCATTCCTGCGCGTAAACCACCAATCATTTGATATAAAGTATCTGCTACAGGTCCTTTGTAAGGCAAACGGCCTTCGATACCTTCTGGAACTAATTTTTTATTATCTTCTTGGAAGTATCGATCTTTACTTCCTTTTTCCATAGCTCCCACAGAGCCCATTCCACGATACACTTTAAAGCGTCTTCCTTGGTAGATTTCTGTTTCGCCAGGGCTTTCTGTCGTTCCTGCTAGAAGGCTTCCTAGCATTACTGTATGTCCACCAGCTGCAAGTGCTTTTACGATATCTCCAGAGTACTTAATACCGCCATCTGCAATAATAGCTACCCCGTGCTTACGAGCTTCAGTTGCACAGTCATATACTGCCGTAATTTGTGGAACGCCTACACCAGCGACAACACGAGTTGTACAAATTGAACCAGGTCCAATTCCTACTTTTACTACGTTTGCTCCAGCTTCAATTAATGCTTTTGTACCTTCAGCCGTTGCTACGTTACCAGCAATAATATTTAATTCTGGATATGCCTCGCGAATGCTGCGCACTGTATCTAAAACGCCTTGTGAATGTCCATGCGCTGTATCAATAACGATAACATCAACGCCAGCTTGTACTAATTTTTCGATACGAACATTTGAATCAGCTGTTACGCCAACAGCTGCTCCAACTAATAATCGACCTTGTTGATCTTTAGCTGCATTTGGAAACTCAATTACTTTTTCAATGTCTTTAATTGTGATAAGGCCTTTTAATACGCCATTGTCATCTACAAGAGGTAACTTTTCAATTTTGTATTGCTGTAGAATTTTCTCTGCTTCTTCTAAAGTCGTTCCTACTGGAGCAGTAACTAATTCTTCTTTTGTCATTACGTCAGCAATTTGCATTGAATAATCTTGGATGAAACGCAAGTCACGGTTTGTAAGGATTCCAACTAGTTTTTGTTCTTCTTCGTTGTTGACAATCGGCACACCTGAGATACGATATTTGCCCATTAAGTGTTCAGCAGCAAATACTTGGTTTTCAGGAGTTAAAAAGAAAGGATCCGTGATAACACCACTTTCAGAACGTTTTACTTTATCAACTTGTTCTGCTTGCTGTTCAATCGACATGTTTTTGTGAATGATACCCAAACCACCTTGTCTAGCCATCGCAATAGCCATTTCAGCTTCTGTAACTGTATCCATTCCTGCACTGATGAACGGCACCTTTAATTTTAATGTTTTTGTTAGTTCAACACTCATATCAACGTCTTTAGGTAGTACCTCAGATTTTGCTGGCACCAGTAAAACGTCATCAAATGTTAAGCCTTCTTTAGAAAATTTGCTTTCCCACATTATAGAATCCTCCTTTAAACGACAGAATATTATTAGTAGATTAACAAGCAGATATGTACCTGTCAATAACTTCACTAGATATCAGATAATTCTAATAAAAAGAAAAGGTGATTTAGTTGCATAAATTTAATGATGTTTGGACGTCCTACAATTTATTTTTCTCCGTTCCTTTTGTACAAGACTTTTTAAAAAAGCGCTATCAAAAATTGAATTATAGCGATGCAGAGCAACATAGTTTTAAAAACAGTTACCCATTTATTTATTATTTGGAACACAGTAAAAATTATTATCAAGTTGCGGCACAATCTCCTGTATCAGTTCAACCCGTTTTATTATTTTATGGAATGTCACAGCTGTTAAAAGCTTGTTTGTTAACACAAAACCCCGTATATCCCGAAAATACGGCGGTGTTAGCACATGGAGTATCAACACGAAAAAGAAAAAAACAAAGTTATGATTTTTTAGATGATGAAGTTAAGATTCAAAAAAGCGGTTTATTTTCACAAGTAGGAGAAGAATTGTTTCATGTGAAACAGCTAGAAGGTAGTAAATATACAATGAATTATCTGTTGTCTTGTGTACCTGAATTAGATACATTATTTTTAAATTTGGGCACGAGGCCATCTTCCCATTTAACAACTATTGGATCGCTTCCAACTACCTCTTTGCCTATTCCTGAACAAGTTACACGGTGTTATCATATGAATCACGAAAGACTCTATTCTTTTTTAAAAGAGCGTTCCCATCTATCATTGTCTTTGTCAGAAGATCAGGTATGTATTCTTGACCCTTCAAGCTGTTTATATAATTGTTCACCTTTTATGTACAATTTCCAAGCTAACACGCTGCATGCACCGTTGGAAAAAGATAGCTGCTTATATTTCCCTGAGATGTTGGCACATTACTTATTACTTTATAATTTAAGTATGATTTCACGTTATGAAACAGAGTGGTGGTATGAATTATTGCATACATACTCTTCGAAAGATTATCCATTTATCTTGAGGTTCCTTGAGGTTACAGCTCAAAAGATTCCTTACTTAATTTCTTGTTACTTAAATGAACACACAAAAAAAGACTAGCTAAAATAGCTAGTCTTTTTTCAAGTGCCTGGCAACGTCCTACTCTCACAGGGACAAAGTCCCA
>NZ_JBLQZO010000018.1:0-18900 GCF_047872835.1 Priestia sp. RMT2NF4 | reverse complement strand
GCGGGGTGGAGCAGTTCGGTAGCTCGTCGGGCTCATAACCCGAAGGTCGCAGGTTCAAATCCTGTCCCCGCAACCAACATGGTCCCGTGGTGTAGCGGTTAACATGCCTGCCTGTCACGCAGGAGATCGCGGGTTCGATTCCCGTCGGGACCGCCATGTTTTAGAAACGAAACAATGTGTTTCGTCTTTTTTATTGTTTGAACCATTTTTATATAAAACTTTACCGTCCTTAGGAGCAATCCTAAGGAATTTTTTATATACAAAGAAATTTCTTTGTAGAATTGCGATGTTAAAGATTGTTGGATTTCTTACTGGATATGTATAGTCCACAACGTTTACAATATATATATACAGATTGAAATGAGGTTCTGAATGAATGACAGAGATTAATGAATTTACGTTTATGTCTACGTCTCCTGATGAAACTAATCAGCTGGCTGCTCGTCTAGCAACTTTATTAGAAGCTGGTGACGTGCTGCTGCTTGAAGGCGATTTGGGAGCTGGAAAGACAACATTCACAAAAAGTTTAGCTAAAGGCTTAGGAATTGAACGCAATGTGAATAGCCCGACATTTACTATCATTAAAGAATACAAAAGCGGTCGCCTTCCTCTTTACCATATGGATGTGTACCGTCTAGGGGATGAATTTGAAGACCTAGGGTTCGATGAGTATTTTGAAGGAGATGGCGTGACGGTCGTGGAGTGGGCTCACCTGATTGAAGAGCAGCTTCCTAATGAATATATTCAAATCAATATTTACCATGAAAACGAAACGACTCGTAAAATCCTTGTAAAAGCGATAGGCAGTCGGTACGTTGAAATATGTAAGGAGCTTTTTAAAAGATGAAAATGTTAGCCATTGATACATCCAATTTTGTCATGGGTGTTGCTGTCGTTGAAGAAAACAAAGTAATTGGAGAAATTATTACGAATCTAAAAAAGAATCACTCTGTTCGTGTGATGAACGCTGTGGAATCTTTGTTAAAAGATTGTGATATTGCGCCAAGCGAGCTAGACCGTATTGTAGTGGCACACGGTCCCGGGTCCTATACCGGTGTACGCATTGGTGTTACCATTGCCAAGACACTTGCTTGGACTTTAAATATTCCTTTAATAGGTGTATCTAGCCTTGAGGCACTAGCAGCAAACGGTCGTTATTTTGATGGATATATTGCTCCGTTATTTGATGCGCGCCGTCAGCAGCTTTATACAGGACTATATGAATGGAATAACGAACGAGGTCTTGTAGAAGTTGAAAGTGATCGACTTGTTATTAATAAGGACTGGGCGGAACATTTAAAGTCATACAACAAACCTATTTTATTCATAGGCAATGATCTTTCCATGCATGAAGAGGCGTTAAAAGAAGTGTTGAGTGAACAAGCTGTATTTGCCCATGTTCAGCAGTTTAACCCAAGACCAAGTGAATTGGCTTTCTTAGGAATGAAGAAAGAGCCGCAGTCTGTGCATACTTTTGTTCCGAACTACATTCGTTTAGCTGAAGCAGAAGCCAACTGGCTTGCTTCACAGCAAAAAGGATAAAAGAAGGTATAACATGAAACTAACAATTAAGTTTCGTTTAATGGAAGTTAAAGATATTGATCAAGTAGTGAAAATCGAAGAGAAGTCTTTTACGACACCTTGGAGTGCAGAAGCATTTCAAAATGAGTTAACCAATAATCAATTTTCAACTTACATTGTGATGGAAGAAGGGGAAAATATTATTGGTTATTGCGGAACGTGGATTGTTATTGACGAAGCACATGTAACCAACATTGCGCTATTGCCAGACTACCGAGGCAAGGGACTGGGTGAATTGCTGCTGCGCAACGTGATGGACGTTCTTCGAAAACTAGGTGCTACGTCAATGACATTAGAAGTTAGGGTATCTAATCATATTGCACAATCATTGTATCAAAAGCTAGGTTTTAAACCTGGAGGTATTCGTAAGAATTATTATTCTGATAACAATGAGGATGCATTAGTTATGTGGGTGAATTTATGAATGAAAATCAATTAATTTTAGCATTAGAAACAAGCTGTGATGAGACAGCAGCAGCTGTGATTCGAAACGGTCATGAAATTGTAGCCAATGTGGTGGCCTCTCAAATAGAAAGCCATAAACGATTTGGCGGTGTCGTACCGGAAATTGCATCTCGTCATCATGTAGAACAAATTACAGTAGTAGTTGAAGAAACTTTAAATCAAGCGAACTTGACGTTTGCAGATATAGATGCAATAGCTGTAACGGAAGGACCAGGGCTTGTGGGAGCACTTCTTATTGGCGTAAATGCAGCCAAAGCGCTAGCATTTGCACATCAAAAGCCATTAATTGGTGTTCATCATATTGCAGGACATATTTATGCAAATCAGCTAATCAAAAAACTAGAATTCCCGCTCTTATCGCTAGTTGTATCTGGCGGGCATACGGAGCTTGTATACATGGAAAGTCACGGTCATTTTAAAGTGATCGGTGAAACAAGAGATGATGCAGCAGGAGAAGCCTACGATAAAGTAGCCCGCACGTTAAACCTTCCATATCCAGGCGGACCTCATATTGACCGCCTTGCACATGAAGGAGAGCCATTAATTGATTTGCCGCGTGCTTGGCTAGAAGAAGGATCCTATGATTTTAGTTTCAGTGGATTAAAATCAGCAGTTATTAACACTGTCCACAATGCGAAGCAAAAAGGTGAAGAGATTCTTCCACAAACACTTGCTGCTAGCTTTCAAGCGAGTGTCATTGATGTGTTAGTAACTAAAACGATTAAAGCTGCAAAGGAATATAACGTTAAGCAAGTTTTATTAGCAGGAGGAGTTGCTGCTAATAAAGGGCTTAGAGCAGCGCTAGAAGAGGCATTTGAACCCCTATCAAATATTGAGCTTATTATCCCGCCGCTATCTCTATGTACGGATAATGCCGCAATGATTGGAGCAGCAGCAAGCGTACGATTTGCTCAAGGAAAACGTTCAGATATGTCATTAAATGCAAACCCCGGTTTGGACTTGGAAGAGTAAGTGACGAATGAGATTTATTTCTCATTCGTCTTTTTTTGTGGATAAAAATGATTTATCAACAATATTCAATAAATTTAGAATTGACTGTGGATAATTATGTGGAAAAGTCCGTGCACTCAGTACACGGACCTGTTATCAACAAGTTTTAATTATGAAAATCAGACAGATATCCACTATTTATTCACAGAGTGGATAAAGCTTGCTCTTAAGCGCATGAACAAGTAAATAGGATGAATAGATACGCAAAAATATAGGCTACTCTTCTAGAAGCAGCTGTAATTCTTCCCACTCTTCCATTAATGTGGATAACTGTGAAGAAATTTTTTCATTTTCACCGTTTAATCTTGATACTTCTTCGTGATTTTGATAAATTTCAGGGTCACAAAGAAGTTCTTCATTCGCCGCTTGGGCGGCTTCTAATTTGTTTACTTCAGTTTCAATTTCTTCAATGCGGCGCGTTCGCTGTCTCATCAATTTCTTTTGTTCTTTATCTTGTTTATAGGACTGTTTATCTACTTTTACCGTACGTTCTTCGTTTGCTTTTATATTTTCTAATTCTTTGATTTCCTCTATTTCTGCTTTCTTTTCTACATAATAGTCATAATCTCCAAGAAATTCTTCTACTCCTTCAGGAGATAGCTCTGCTATTTTATTGGCAATACGATTAATAAAATAACGGTCATGTGAAACAAATAATAGAGTCCCTGGGTAATCAATTAACGCATTCTCGAGTACTTGTTTGCTATCTAAATCAAGATGGTTAGTAGGTTCATCCAAAATTAAGAAGTTAGCTTTTTGAAGCATAAGCTTCGCAAGAGCTAAACGTGCTTTTTCACCACCGCTGAGCGTGGAAACGATTTTCAGTACATCATCACCTGAAAACAGAAAATTTCCAAGCGCTGTACGGATTTCTTTTTCAGGTTTGGCTGGGTAGTCATCCCAAAGTTCATTTAAAACGGTTTTATTAGACGTTAAATTGGCTTGCTCTTGGTCGTAATAACCAACCATTACATTTGAGCCAAAGGAAATGGTTCCAGTCTTGAAGCTGAGTTTATCCACAATGCCTTTTAATAAAGTTGATTTCCCCACGCCATTAGGACCAACCAACGCAAGGCTTTCCCCTTTTTTAATGCGAAGGTTTGCCTCTTGGACGACATAGTTGTTTTCATCATATCCGATAGACACATCTTCCAGATTTAAGACTTCATTTCCGCTTTGACGTTCAATTTCAAACGAAAAACTAGCTGATTTTTCGCCTTCGTTAGGTCGATTTATTAACTCCATTCGATCGAGCTGTTTACGTCTGCTTTGCGCACGTTTTGTAGTCGATGCGCGGGCGATGTTTCGCTGAATAAAATCATTCAGCTTTGCGACTTCATCTTGCTGCTTTTCGTACTGACGCAACTCTTTTTCATATCGCTCTGCTTTTTGTACAAGGTATTTAGAGTAGTTGCCCGTGTACTTCACCGTTGTTTTTTGTACGACTTCATACACTTGATTTACGACTTTATCAAGGAAGTAACGATCATGTGAAACGATTAAAATAGCTCCTTCATACCCTTGCAGAAACTGTTCCAGCCATGCTAAAGTTTCAATATCTAAGTGGTTGGTAGGCTCATCCAGAATAAGCAAATCAGGCTTTGTTAAAAGCAGTTTTGCAAGAGCCAGGCGCGTTTTTTGTCCACCGCTTAAGGAGGAAATAGGGGTGCTGTAGTCAAAGTTTGAAAAACGGAAACCGTGAAGAATAGATCGTGTATCCGCTTCATATTGATAGCCGCCTAAATCTTTAAACGTTACTTGAAGCTGATCATACTCTTTGGTTAGTTTTTCGTATTGAACTGAATCATTAAAAATGTCTGGATCACCCATCTTCGTTTCAAGCGTACGTAATTCTTTTTCCATCTTCTTTAATGGAGCAAAGACAGTCATCATTTCTTCCCATATGGAGAGTGTTGACTCAAGAACTGTATCTTGTCCCATATAATCAATGGAAACACCCTTAGGTTTAATAATTTCTCCGCTGTCATAGGAAAGCTGCTCAGCAATAATTTTTAATAAAGTTGATTTACCAGCACCGTTTCGTCCCACTAGGGCAATGCGGTCTTTTGATTGTACTTCTAACTTTATATTCGATAAAATGGGTTCTGCCCCATAGTATTTTGTAATACCGTTCAATTGTAGAATAATCATTTTTTCACCTCTAGTAGTATATCCATAGTGTATTTTAACATATTTTTAACTACAAGTTCTTCCTACAAGCGTTTGTAATTTGTAGAGGGACAAGGACAAATGATGAAGCGAATGTTTTGATTCATGAAATAAAATGATTTTACCTGCACATTTTATACAGGATACTATGTTAAAATAAGAGATAAGTGCATCTCTGAACTTATCTATGATGGATGTAAAAAAAATCCGTCATGACTAACAAACCGATCCTTTGAAGGGCTAATTGCTTCGTTCTACATACCGACTTTAAGGAGTGCTGAATAGACAAAAGCCGTCGAGGTGTGAAGCGGAGTATATATAAAACAAGAGAAAAGAGAGAGAATTGGAAGCGCTACCTCAAAGCGGTTGATGCTTTGTGAAAGGTAATGCAATATTACTTGAAAATGTTAGTAATGACATACATGAACTGAGGGGGTACAACGTGAACACTGAACAATTAAAAATACCACAAGCAACGGCTAAGCGATTGCCGCTTTATTATCGTTTTTTGAAAAATTTGCATGCTTCTGGTAAACAGCGTGTGTCGTCAGCGGAGTTAAGTGAGGCAGTGAAAGTGGATTCTGCTACTATTCGTCGGGACTTTTCTTACTTTGGTGCATTAGGAAAAAAGGGATACGGCTACAATGTGAATTATTTACTTACATTTTTCCGTAAAACGTTAGACCAAGATGAAGTAACGAAAGTAGCACTGATTGGCGTAGGGAATCTAGGAACGGCCTTTTTAAATTATAATTTTATTAAAAATAATAACACCAAAATTGAGTGCGCTTTTGATGTGATAGAAGATAAAGTAGGTACGAAAGTAGGCGACGTGCCGGTCTATCATCTTGACCAATTGGAAGATTATATGAGTGATGACATCTCAGTAGCGATTTTAACCGTTCCTGCCACTGTTGCTCAGCAAATTACTGATCGTTTAGTGAGTTGCGGAATTAAAGGAATTTTAAACTTTACTCCTGCACGCTTAAACGTACCGGATGAGATTCGACTCCATCATATTGATCTTGCTGTAGAATTACAGTCGCTCGTCTACTTTTTGAAAAATTATCCTGTTGAATAAGGCGGACTGTGTTACGATTTCCTTAAGTCTAAATTAATAAGGAGAGTGGGAATATGGGGATTGGAGCAGGCAGTTGGATTATTATTGCGATTGTAGCACTGCTTATTTTTGGGCCGAAACGGTTACCGGAGCTAGGAAGATCAGTGGGCCAAACGCTTAGAGAGTTTAAGCATGCCGCTAGCGGTGCATCAGAAGATCGTGAAAAAGATAAACAGCGTCAAGTAGATGACAAAGAGTAAAAGGGTGATCATAGTATGACCGAACAAGAAATGTCAATATATGATCATATAGGAGAGCTGCGAAAACGCATTTTAATTGTTTTATTTTTCTTTGTGATTGCCACAATTGGCGGCTTTTTTATAGCGGATAAGGTTATTGTCTATTTACAGCATGCTGATGAGGCAAAGAATTTAACGATGAATGCATTTCGGTTAACAGATCCAGTTAAGATTTATATGCAATTTGCTGTTATTATCGGCTGTGTACTTGCAGCTCCTGTTGCACTGTATCAACTTTGGGCATTTATTAGTCCTGGTTTATATGAAAAAGAGCGTAAGGTAACGCTTGGATATATTCCTGTTTCCATTTTTCTCTTTATCGGCGGTGTCTCTTTTTCTTATTTTGTGTTGTTTCCATTTGTCGTTGATTTTATGACGCGCGTTTCTGATGAGCTGAATGTAAACCAAGTGATTGGCATTAATGAATACTTTTCTTTTTTAATGCAGCTCACACTGCCTTTTGGCTTGTTGTTTCAGCTTCCTGTCGTCGTTATGTTTTTGACGCGTTTAGGAATTATAACGCCTATGTTTTTATCTCAAATTCGAAAATATGCCTATTTCGTACTGCTAGTTATTGCCGCACTTATTACACCACCGGAATTGCTCTCGCACATGATGGTGACAGTGCCGCTCTTAATTTTGTATGAAATCAGCATCATTATTTCCCGCATTTCGTATCGCAAAGTGTTAAAGGCAAGGGCAGAGCAAGAAAGAGAAGATGTTAGTATGTAAAAAAAACCACTGAAACAGTGGTTTTTTTATTTGGATGAATCATCTTGATTTTTATATTGCTGCTGCAATTTTTTAATTTTGTAGTGCAAGATAAAGATGCGAACCGCAAACCTGAAATCGAATGCGGCTACGAGTGCAAATAAGATTGTGGGGAAATTCCAGACGGTTTCCTGGGCATTTTGAATTGCCAAGTAGGTGAATAAAATCCCCATAATAATATAAATAAACCCTCGTGTTAAAGGGATATTCTTCATAAAAACATGCCTCCAAAAATGAACTGCATTTGTTCTGCTTGTTTTTGCATTTCTATAATTTTATCTGCAAAAATAGTTTGAGATAAAATAACGATTGTATTCATCAAAACATGAGCAATAATAGGTACAACAATTAGTCTCGTCCTTGCATAAAGGAATGCAAATACAAATCCCATAGCTGTATACACAAGTAAATGTTTAAAATCCCAGTGTACCGCAGCGAAAATAAGGGAACTAATAAATGCAGAGATAAAGAAATTGTATCGTTTGTGAAGAGAACCAAAAATAATCTTTCGGAAAATAATCTCTTCTAGTATTGGTCCAATAACAGACGTAACGACAATAAGGAACGGCGTTGCTTTAACAAGATTAACAATATTTTGTGTGTTTTCAGATACTTGGGTAATGCCAAGAGCGTGCTCAATCATACCTGCTACAGCTTGACCAGCCATAGCGAGAAACACCCCAAGGACTGACCAGACAACAGCAATCGTTTTTCCAGCATGTTCTATACGCATGGACATGTCACGGCGCAGCAGCAGTAAGACAATAAGTAAACCAAGGATAAAGCTAATGATAGTCCAATAAGTCAAAAGCATGACATTCGCTGTTCGAACTGGATAGTCATCAAACATTCCTGTTAATTTTAACAGCGGTATACCAACAACTCCTGAAAACTGCATAAGGATGTAGGTGAGGATAACATACCAATAACGTTTTTCCAATCTTCTATACTCCTTTAAAAGGTTTTTATGTATATATGTCGAAGAAGTACTGTAAAGTTAGTAATTTCTTCTTGCTCGTATTGTAACATACATATTATTGAACAGAGAAAAGAATGCTTTATTTCTCAAAATCGTCGAAATCTAAGACTATTATATGTAGTTGTCGTAAATTTTAAATTTTTTTTGTTTAATACTTGCAAAAAAAACCCACTTTGTTTTAATATAATAATTGTGTTAGCACTCGTTGAGGTTGAGTGCTAATAAAAATGCAAACATATTATTTGAGGAGGTTGTTTCACTTGTTAAAGCCATTAGGTGATCGCGTAGTGATTGAACTTGTAAAATCTGAGGAAAAAACAGCAAGCGGTATCGTGTTACCGGACAGTGCAAAAGAAAAGCCACAAGAGGGTAAAATTGTTGCTGTAGGTACAGGCCGAGTATTAGAAAGCGGTGAGCGTGTAGCTTTAGAAGTAGCTGCGGGCGATCGTATCATCTTCTCAAAATATGCGGGTACTGAAGTAAAATACGAAGGTACTGAATACTTAATTTTACGCGAAAGCGATATTTTAGCTGTAATCGGCTAATTTTAACCACAAACTTATCATACGTAAAAAATAGATTATTAAGAACATCTTGAGGAGGTCAAAGAACATGGCAAAAGACATTAAATTTAGCGAAGAAGCACGTCGCGCAATGCTACGTGGTGTAGATACATTAGCAAATGCTGTAAAAGTAACGCTTGGACCAAAAGGTCGTAACGTTGTATTGGAAAAGAAATTCGGTTCACCGCTTATTACAAATGACGGTGTAACAATTGCAAAAGAAATCGAATTAGAAGACGCATTTGAAAATATGGGTGCTAAATTAGTAGCCGAAGTTGCTAGCAAAACAAACGACGTTGCTGGTGACGGTACAACTACTGCAACAGTTTTAGCGCAAGCAATGATCAGAGAAGGTCTTAAAAACGTAACGGCTGGTGCTAACCCAATGGGTATCCGTAAAGGTATGGAAAAAGCAGTAGCTGTAGCGGTTGAAGAACTAAAAGCAATCTCTAAACCAATTCAAGGTAAAGATTCAATTGCTCAAGTAGCGGCTATCTCAGCAGCTGACGAAGAAGTAGGTCAATTAATTGCTGAAGCAATGGAGCGCGTTGGTAACGACGGCGTTATCACACTTGAAGAATCAAAAGGTTTCACAACTGAATTAGAAGTGGTAGAAGGTATGCAGTTTGACCGTGGATATGCATCTCCTTACATGGTAACTGATTCAGATAAAATGGAAGCTGTATTAGATGATCCATACATCTTAATCACAGACAAAAAAATCGGTAACATTCAAGAAATCTTACCGGTATTAGAGCAAGTTGTTCAACAAGGCAAGCCTCTATTAATCATTGCTGAAGACGTAGAAGGTGAAGCTTTAGCAACATTAGTTGTGAACAAACTTCGCGGTACATTTACAGCTGTAGCTGTTAAAGCTCCTGGTTTCGGTGATCGTCGTAAAGCAATGCTACAAGACGTTGCGATCCTAACAGGCGGAGAAGTAATCACTGAAGAGCTTGGTCTTGACTTAAAAACAGCAGGCATCGATCAATTAGGTCGCGCTTCTAAAATTGTTGTAACAAAAGAAAATACAACAGTTGTAAACGGTGCAGGAAACGCAGAAGATATCCTAGCACGCGTAAACCAAATCAAAGCTCAGCTTGAAGAAACAACTTCAGAGTTTGACCGTGAAAAATTACAAGAGCGCTTAGCAAAACTTGCTGGTGGCGTAGCTGTAATCAAAGTTGGTGCGGCAACTGAAACTGAGTTAAAAGAACGTAAATTACGTATTGAAGATGCATTAAACTCTACGCGTGCTGCGGTTGAAGAAGGTATCGTAGCTGGTGGTGGTACTGCATTAGTAAATATCTATAATAAAGTAGCAAGCATCGAAGCTGACGGTGACACTGCTACAGGTATCAACATCGTATTGCGTGCGATTGAAGAGCCTGTACGTCAAATCGCTCACAACGCTGGTTTAGAAGGATCAGTAATCGTTGAGCGCCTAAAAGGCGAAGCAGTTGGAACTGGATTCAACGCTGCAACTGGCGAGTGGGTAAATATGCTAGACACTGGTATCGTTGACCCAACAAAAGTAACGCGTTCAGCTCTTCAAAATGCTTCTTCTGTAGCGGCTATGTTCTTAACAACTGAAGCAGTTGTTGCTGACAAGCCAGAAGAAGGCGGAGCTCCTGCAATGCCTGACATGGGCGGCATGGGTGGAATGGGCGGCATGATGTAATCACTGCCCTACCTAAAAAAGCGACCAAGTACTCACTTGGTCGCTTTTTTGTGTGCGTTAATATTTTCAGATTTTTTTAAAATTTGTTAAGATAGTACTATGTTTATTGGAAAACTTACTAAACTCAAGGCTTAACTGAGTTTTAAGGGGGAGCTTCGTTGATTCAGCTCGATCATATTAATAATAAATTAAACCAAGTATTAGAAAACATTGATCAAATTGTGATTGGAAAACGTCACGTATCTACGTTGAGTTTGGTTGCTTTGCTTGCCGAGGGCCATATTTTGCTTGAAGATGTACCGGGTGTAGGAAAAACGATGCTAGTGAAGGCACTGGCCAAATCAATTGATGCGGAATTTAAACGAATTCAATTCACGCCTGATTTGCTGCCGTCCGACGTAACAGGTGTTTCTATTTACAGTCCAAAAGACATGGAATTTCATTTTCGTCCAGGTCCTATCATGAGCCACATAGTACTCGCTGATGAGATTAACAGGACTTCTCCTAAAACACAATCGGCGCTTTTAGAAGCAATGGCTGAGCATCATGTAACAACCGATGGTATCACCCGGGAAATTCCGGCGCCTTTTTTTGTGATGGCTACTCAAAATCCCGTTGATTTTGATGGGACCTATCATTTGCCGGAAGCGCAGCTGGATCGTTTTTTATTCAAACTAAGCATGGGGTATCCTACGCAAGAAGAGGAGCTTCAAATTTTAAATGGCGTATCGACTCAAGTTAATCTTGAAGATGTCAAACCTGTTATGAGCGTTCCAGAATTAGTACAGGCTCAAAAAGCTGTAAGCAGTATTTATGTAGATGATACGATCAAGAACTATATCATTGAAATTATTCGCAAAACTCGCTCTCATCCACATGTTTCATTAGGTATTAGTCCTCGTGGCACGGTTTCCTTTATGAAGGCTATTCAAGCATATGCGTTAGTAAAGGGAAGAGATTACTGTCTTCCTGATGATGTTCAAGAGCTTGCTTCGTATGTGTGTGCACATCGCTTAACGCTAAGACCTGATACTCAGTACAGCGGTTTAACAACGAGTGATGTGATGAAGCAAATTATGGCTGATACGAAAGTACCTGTTAAAAGGTAAGAGGATAATTTATGAAACAGTATATAAAAGTGATATGGAACAAAGGTAGAGACTGGTTCGTTTTATTCTGCATCTTTACCGCTACGTTTTCTTACGCCATGTTTCAAGGAGGCTTTGTCAGCTGGTTTTTATTTTATAGCTTCTTACCTTTTGGATTATATGCGGTAGCCGTGTTGCTCTATCCGTTGAAGAAGTGGAATGTTGCTCGTGATGTGAAGCTACAGCCTCGATTCGCTGGAGATCATCTTTCTTATGACATTCACATTACACGCTCCTCGGCTTTTCCTGTTTATATGGCAGCGGTGAAAGAGGAGAGTAACCTTTTAGATCAAGAAGAAAGAACAATTTATCCGCTTTTTCAACGAAACGCTGTTATTCCGTATGAAAGATCGTTTGTAGAAAGAGGAGAATATGAATTTTTTACGATTTCAATTGAAATTAGTGATTTATTAGGCATCGTAAAAAAGAAGGCATATTTTCTACTGCAGCAGCGATTTATCGTTTATCCTCAGATTCATAAGATAGATATCCCGTTTCTTTTAGCGGGAATAGAAGAAGGGAAAAATGAAGTTTCTACGGGAAATCAATCTACTACGTTAGTGACAGGCATTAGAGAATATCAGCCGGGTGACCGATTAGGATCTATCGATTGGAAGGCGACCGCTCGTAAAGCTACGTTGATTTCTAAAGAGTTTGGTCATTATCATGAACGGAGTATAATTATCATTGCAGATGTTATGGGCCCTCTATACTTTGAAGAGCGAATGAGCTTTCTGGCATCCATGCTCATTCATGAAGAAACCAAGCGTAAAAAAGTCGATTTTCTTTTAGCTGGAGATGCCCTTTTTTCGCAGAAAACCTCTGAACAAAGGGAGGCTGATAACCTGTTGCATCACTTAGCACGTGCACAGCCTATTAGCAATCGAGCATTCGAAACAGAATTTCAGAATATTGCTATTCAAAAGCAGCATTCTTTTATGGTAATTGTCAGTCAGGTTACAGGGACTCTTATTGGCCAGATTCAATCCAAGCTGAGCCCTCATGCTAAGGCTTCACTCATTGTCGTTAAAAATGAAGGAGCGGGGCTTAGTGACGAAGAGACAGTTATTGTCAATGGCATACAATCTTCTGCTTTAACGATTGAAGTCGTTCATATTGATCTTCCTCTATCACTAAAGGAAGTGAGGGCGGAAATAAGTGAATAAATCAGCTTGGTATGTAAAAAACGTCTTATTATACGCGGGAGCTTTCTTTTTATTAGTGGAATGGCTTCTCCCTTTAAATGAAGTCACTGATACGAATCAAATTCAATACTTTATCCTGTTTGTCGCTTACTGTTTTTTGAGCTTAACGTTTCGATTGCCGTTTATTGTGATGACGTTAGGGAGCATGTTGTTTATTTTGTTTTCACTTCACAATCTCTATTTCCAAGGTGCCTTCTTTTCTTCAGAATGGCTTCCAAGACTTTTGGAAATTCTTCAGTCAGATGTACAAAGTATCATGGAGTGGAATATAGCGAATTTATCCTTTGAAATGAGGACCACTTTATTTTTTATCCTGCTTTGGATTATGGCTTATTTAATTCGATACTGGATCTTTTATCAAAAAAGAATTTTCTTCTTTTTCTTCTTAACCATTTTGTATATTACCGTATTGGATACCTTTTCTACTTACGATGCCGGAGCTGTTATTATTCGCGTGACGATTATCGGATTTTTATTAGTAGCCATGCTTCGCATCAATCCTGAACGTATAAAAGGTGCTAGCACCGAGCGTTTAGAAAATAGAAAACGATCGTTTCTTTTTCTAGGCAGTTTTTTAGCCATTGTCATTGTGCTTGCTTATCTCGCCCCTAAACCAGGTCCGCAGTGGCCAGATCCGGTCCCTTTTATTGCAGCTCACACAACAAATCAAGGACAGGGAGAATCTGCAAGCGGTCAACGAATTGGCTATGATATGGACGATTCTAAATTGGGGGGATCCTTTGTCAATGATGATACGGTTGTGTTTACAGCTAAAGTAGAGGATGAGCACTATTGGCGTATTGAAACGAAGGATGTGTATACAGGTAAGGGCTGGGAGCTGTCTAAAGAGGAAGAAAAAGTGCCTTTCAAAGGAAATGAAAACTTACTCCCTCAATATGATTCAAGTGTTGCAGGAGAAGTAAGAAAAGCAGAAGTTACCTATTCGCAGCCTTCTGTTCATCTTATGCATGTTCCTCAACTGCTGTCTCTAACCTTAAAAAATGGCATTCAAACCGATGTTACACCGACAAATGAAAAATTATATCCTTATCAAAATGACAAACTTGTTACTGTTCAATCGTATGAGCTAACGTATAAATATCCTGTGTTTGATACCGGGCTTCTTCAGCAAGCAGAGGAGAAAAAGTCAGAGAGTCTAGAGAATAATAATGAATTTATAGCAAGGTATACACAGCTTCCTGCTAATTTGCCAAAACGAGTAAAGGATTTAGCTCGTACGATAACAAAAAATAAACACAATCGCTATGAAAAAGCGAAAGCCGTTGAAGAATACTTCCGATCCAATCCATATATATACGATACTGAAAACGTTCCAATTCCTACGAAGAATAAAGATTATGTGGATCAATTTTTATTTGATACAAAAAGAGGATACTGTGATAACTTCTCTACTTCTATGGTCGTGCTGCTTCGTTCATTAGATATTCCTGCTCGGTGGGTAAAGGGCTATACAGAAGGTGATGCCACCGTTATTTCAGGAAGTAGTAAGTGGACAACCTATGAAATTACACAAAATAATGCTCATTCTTGGGTCGAAGTCTATTTTCCAGGAGCGGGCTGGGTACCTTTTGAACCAACAAAAAGTTTTTCTAATCCTTATGATTTTGTAGATAGCCAACCTAACAACTCTAGTGAAAATAGTCAAAGGGAAGAAGAGAAACAAGAAACGCAAGTCAAGGAGCAGCCTAAGAAGAAAGAGCTTCCGGCACAAGAAAAAAGAGAGAAAGAAAAAACAGCTTCTCTTCAAAATGCTAAGTTGTCTATGAAATGGAAAGTGCTTTTCTACGGACTGATTGTAGTTATGTTAATAGTAATATATCTCAATCGATTTAAATGGTTTTTACCTTTTTATATCTCTTTTTATAAAAAGAAAGAGAGTGTGGAAACCTTTGAATCAGCGTATGCTTTTTTACTTAAAAGACTCGCTGCAAATGGACTAAAACGGCAAGAAAATCAAACGCTGCGCGACTTTGCAGGAGAAGTAGACGAAAAATTAAATACGGTAAATATGCTAAAATTAACGGAAAAATACGAGCGGGTTTTATATCGAAATGCAGATTCCATAAAAGAATGGAAAGAGTCGATTGAATTGTGGGAAAATTTAATCAAAAAAACGAGTTCTTGACCATTGTTTCGCGGATTGATAGAATATTCTCGAACTTACTATAAATGTTTCGTATACCTTCATATATCCTCGATAATATGGTTCGAGAGTCTCTACCGGGTCACCTTAAACGATCTGACTATGAAGGCAGAACAGTCTATTTGACGATAAACGTCGTGCTCAACTAGACTTCTGCCTTTGTTTTTTGAGGGAGAAGTCTAGTTTTTTTTATATTTTAGGGCATAATAACAAGTGATTATTTACACATTCGGAGAGGTGAACAAGATGGAAGGCATGATTGTTGTATTAGATTTTGGTAGTCAATATAACCAACTGATTACGCGTCGCATTCGCGAGTTCGGAGTATATAGTGAATTGCATCCGCACACAATTACAGCAGAAGAGATTAAAGCATTAAATCCAAAGGGAATTATTTTCTCTGGAGGCCCAAACAGTGTGTACGGTGAAAACGCATTTCACTGCGATGAAAACATTTTTGAATTAGGTATTCCTGTTTTAGGTATTTGTTATGGAATGCAATTAATGACTCATCATTTTGGCGGGAAGGTAGAAGGTGCTAGCCATCGTGAATATGGTAAAGCAGCGATTAACGTACAAAACGATTCATTAATGTACCATGAGTTGCCAAAAGAACAAGTTGTTTGGATGAGTCACGGTGATTTAGTTGTAGAAACACCAGCTGGTTTTGAAGTGGACGCAACTAGCCCATCTTGTCCAATTGCCGCAATGAGTAACAAAGAAAAGAATATGTACGGAGTGCAGTTCCATCCAGAAGTTCGCCATTCAGTGCACGGTAACCATATCTTAAAGAACTTCGTGTTTGAAGTATGTCATGCTGAAGCAAACTGGTCAATTGAGAACTTCATTGAAGTTGAAATGGATAAAATCCGTGAAACAGTTGGAGATAGAAAAGTACTTTGCGCACTTAGCGGCGGAGTAGACTCTTCGGTAGTAGCTGTATTAATTCACAAAGCAATTGGTGATCAGTTAACATGTATGTTCGTAGATCACGGTTTATTACGTAAAGGTGAAGCTGAAAGCGTAATGGAAACATTTAGCGAAGGCTTTAATATGAACGTAATTAAAATCGATGCAAAAGATCGCTTCTTAGAAAAATTAAGCGGTGTATCAGATCCTGAACAAAAGCGTAAAATCATCGGTAATGAATTTATTTATGTATTCGATGACGAAGCTGCTAAATTAAAAGGGTTTGATTTCCTAGCTCAAGGTACGCTATACACAGATATTATCGAGAGTGGGACAGCTACAGCTCAAACGATTAAATCTCACCATAATGTAGGTGGATTACCGGAAGATATGCAGTTCAAACTAATCGAACCGTTAAACACGCTATTCAAAGATGAAGTACGTGCATTAGGTTCTGAATTAGGTATTCCTGATAACATCGTTTGGCGTCAGCCTTTCCCAGGACCAGGTCTAGGTATTCGTGTACTTGGTGCAATTACGGAAGAGAAGTTAGAAATTGTACGTGAGTCGGATGCTATTTTACGTGAAGAGATTGCAAAAGCAGACTTAGAGCGCGATATCTGGCAATACTTTACGGTTCTTCCTGACATCCGCAGTGTAGGTGTAATGGGAGATGCTCGTACGTATGATTACACAATTGGTATTCGTGCTGTTACATCGATTGATGGTATGACTTCTGACTGGGCGCGTATTCCTTGGGATGTGCTTGAAGTTATCTCAACGCGTATTGTAAACGAAGTTAAGCATATTAACCGCGTAGTGTATGATATTACAAGTAAGCCACCTGCAACAATTGAATGGGAATAATATGTAAGAAAACCGAACAAACGAACATTCTTTTATAAGAATGTTCGTTTTTTGTTGACTTTTTTAAAAAGTTAATGGTAGGATAGTAACATAAAACAGCGAGATATAGCTTTAATGTCGTATAATCTTGGGGATAAGGCCCAAAAGTTTCTACCGAGCTACCGTAAATGGCTTGACTACGAGAAAGTAATACATGTATGTATAAAAATCTTTTGTTTTTTGCTCATACATTTCTCTTTTAGTCGATTTTATGCCTTTACGCGCCATAGTGTAGAGGCATTTTTTATGGCTTGCCTAAGTGCATGCGGCTTCTATAAAGGGAGGAAAAAACGTGAAGAAGTATTTTCGTTTTGAAGAGCTGGGTACTAGCTACCGAAAAGAGTTTATAGCTGGCCTTACAACTTTTCTATCTATGGCTTACATTTTATTTGTTAATCCATCTGTGCTATCACTAAGTGATGTAAAGGATCTACCTGACAGTATGAGAATGGACCAAGGGGCTGTATTTACAGCTACTGCTTTAGCGGCAGCTTTGGGATCAATTGTTATGGGAGTGCTTGGTAGATATCCAATTTCATTAGCTCCAGGTATGGGATTAAACGCATTTTTTGCTTATACAGTTGTTCTGACGATGGGAATTCCATGGCAGACGGCTTTAACGGGTGTTATGATATCAGGTGTTATTTTTATTCTTTTAACATTAACAAGCCTGCGAGAAAAAATTATTAATTCTATTCCTATTGAATTAAAAATGGCTGTTGGAGCAGGTATTGGTTTATTTATTAGTTTTATTGGTATGAAAGGTGCGGGAATCATCGTCAAAGATGATGCCACATTCGTTGGACTGGGTGATTTGACGAACCCAACAACATTACTTGCGGTTTTTGGTATTGTCATTACTATTGTATTAATGGTGCTTCGAGTAAATGCAGCTGTATTTATCGGTATGATTGTAACGGCTGTAGCAGGTATGGCTTTTGGATTAATTGATACACCTAAAGCAGTGGTTTCATCGGTTCCTAGTCTTGACCCGACGTTTGGGGCAGCTTTCCAAAATATCGGTGATATCTTTACTGTAAAGATGCTAGTCGTCATTTTAACTTTCTTATTCGTTGATTTCTTCGATACAGCAGGTACGATGGTTGCTGTAGCGAGTCAAGCTGGGCTTATGAAAGATAATAAGCTTCCGCGAGCGGGCAGAGCGTTATTGGCAGATTCTAGTGCGATTGTAGTTGGTGCTGTTCTTGGTACCTCATCAACAACAGCTTACGTAGAGTCTACGGCTGGAGTAGCAGCGGGCGGACGTTCAGGATTTACTGCAATCGTAACGGCGGCGTTTTTCTTAGTTGCACTGTTCTTTTCTCCGTTGTTAGCGGTCGTAACACCAGCTGTTACTGCGCCAGCTTTAATTACGGTAGGAGCTCTGATGGTGTCAAACTTAGGAGAAATCAATTGGAAAGAGTTCGAAGTGGCAGTTCCGGCATTTTTCACGGTGATCATGATGCCATTAACGTACAGTATTGCAACAGGCATTGCGGTTGGCTTTATCTTTTATCCTATTACAATGTTATGCAGCAAGCGTGGAAAAGAAGTGCATCCCATTATGTATGCTCTCTGTATCATCTTCATACTCTATTTCGCGTTCTTAGCAGAATAGTTTAAATAAAAAAGCTCAGTTTAATGACTGGGCTTTTTTTTTATGGTAAGATAAGAAAACTGCATAGCGGCTAGATTGCTATTGTAATAGAGGTTAATTGGTTACTTTACTGAAGGTTTACTTCATTAACTTTTTTATTTATAAAGTTTTTTAGAAAAACGATTGACTCTATATATTATATATGGTAAATTATTAAATGTCGCTGATGAACAGCGCAGTTGAGAGAAACATCTTAAAAAAGATGTTGACATCAAAATAATAGAATGTTATACTAATAAAGTTGCTTCAGAGCAACGGTTGAACTTTGAAAACTGAACAAAGCGACAAACGTCAACGTTAATTTTTATTTTTTAAATGAGCAAGTCAAACAT
>NZ_JBLQZO010000017.1:0-33950 GCF_047872835.1 Priestia sp. RMT2NF4 | reverse complement strand
CTGGTCATAGTGGAAGTACAAATGGAGGCAGCTCTTCTGTAGGAAAGGCAAGTACTCCTCTACATGGTGAAATGCAGGCTTCTGGTCATAGTGGAAGTACAAATGGAGGCAGCTCTTCTGTAGGAAGTGTGAGTACGCCTGTTCATGAAGAAATTCAAACTTCCGGTTACAGTGGAAGTACAAGCGAAGGCAGATCTTCTGTAGGAAGTATAAGTACACCTGTTCATGAAGAAATTCAAACTTCCGGTTACGGTGGAAGTACAAGCGAAGGCGGATCTTCTGTAGGAAGTATGAGTACACCTGTTCATGAAGAAATTCAAACTTCCGGTTACGGTGGAAGTACAAGTGAAGGCGGATCTTCTGTAGGAAGTATGAGTACACCTGTTCATGAGGAAATCCAAGCTTCCGGTTACGGCGGAAGTACAAGCGAAGGTGGCTCTTCTGTAGAAAACGTAAGCTATCCTACACCAACAAGAGAACCGTCTGTTTCCATGCCGACAGGGATGGATCAAGCACAAGCACAAGCACAAGCACAAGTGGCAGCTACAGAGGAACCCCGCCAAGGAAAACAACAGATTGAAAAAGACACAGTTCCTGCTTCAACAAAAGATATTCCAATGCCAGATCAGAACCGGATAGAAACACGCAATATTGCACAAGTGGTAAAAGATAACTTTAAGGGAGGGGTAGGAAAGGTAAAAGAACGTATTGATAATTCGCAAACAATCCATAAAACAAAACGCTCTTATCAAATTGGACGAAATACAGGGCGAGATTTACGAAACCTTGGATCAAAGAAACGAAATAAACCAGAAGAGAAGTAACAAGCGTTACTTCTCTTTTTTATGGAAAGGAGAAGAGTCATGGCAAACTATAACATTCCGAAAGAAATCTCAACGGAATTAAAGATTAATAAATCTCTTTATCTCTTTGATTTGTTGTTCATTATTGGCTTACTTATGGTCACGATGATGTTACGTTTTTTTATTCATCCTACGCTTCAAATTCCCTTTTATATCTTCATGGGCATATTTGGGGTATTGATGATTGTTAGACCAAGTACGAACCCTAAAAAACGAATGTATGAGGCGTTATTGCTTACATTGGTACGAAAGAAGAGCACATATTGTGCCATAGATCGAGATCAAGAATAAGGGAGGGCATGATAGATGGCATTATTTGATGAAAGAATCCTAGAAAAAGAGAAACCTATTTTAATAGAAAAAAAGACAAGTAAATCCCTTCTCTTTGATGAAAAGGAAATGGATAAACGGATCGCTCAAACAAAGAAAAAGAATCCTTTTTCTCTGTTACAACCTCCAAAGGCTGAAAAGGAAAAAAAGAAAGAGAAACTACCGGAGGTAAAGAAAAGTGTGGCTGATATTATTCCCATCATCGATCAAACAGATAGTGGGTTATTTCAGCTAAAGGATGATGGAGGCTTTTTTGGGATCTGGCAGCTTCAAAGTACCGATATCAATGCCATGCATGACCAAGAGGCAGGACGCAATATCTATACATTGGCGAAAACATACCAGGGCGATAAAGATCCTTTTAAAATTATCTCGTTAAACTTACCCGTTTCCACTCAAAAGCAGCAACATTATCTTGAAAAGAAAATTCGAGAAGCAAACAATGCGTTATCTCTTCGGTTCTTACGAAAAAAATTGAAAGAACTTCAATATTTAGAATGGGGGCGAACCAATCGGGAATACTTTCTTTTCCTATATGGACCAACTGAACTCGCTGTAAAAGAACGAAAAGATCAATTTATGAGAGATATTCAACTGGCTGTCCCTCTGTTACCTGTTTCGGATGAAAAACAAATCAATCTTCTTTACAAACTCTACAATCAAAACGCCAAGCTTGGCAATAAACAATAAGAAAGGATGATAAACCGATGATGTCTTTACCTTTCCGTAAAAAAGAGAAAACACCTCAAGAAATCAAGCAGAAAAAAGGATACAACCCTTATTTTGTGGCACAGATTCAACCACAAGGAGGCGTAAGCTTTAAAGAAAACCTTGTTCGAAATGGTGATGGATATTCGACATGTATTCACATTTATGAATATCCAACGAACGTGAATGATTTTTGGCTGGAACCGATCATGAATATGCCTAATGCCATTACTACCTTAGATGTAGTAAGCGATGAGCGAAAACAAGTCGTAGAAGCGATCAATAAAAATATGTCGGAACAAAATGCACGGCATGTGAATGCCAAAGAAAACATTGATCGTATGGATGCGCAAGAACAGTATTTAGATATGAAAGAGTTATACCGTCAAGTCACAAATGGAGAGGTAATCAAACGGATACATCTTCGCATTTATATTGCGGAAAAGACGATTCCTGACTTAGAAAAGCGATTAAAAGAAGTCATTCATCATCTTGAAACGCATAACTTCAGAGGATCCATTTTCCTAAATGAACAAGAGTATGAGTGGGAATCATTAGTCACGCATTTTGACATTCAAAAGAAATATCCTAATAAGCGAAAAGGAAAGGAAATCCCCGCATTAGCACTAGCTGGAGGGTTTCCTTTTCATTTTACCCACTTAGATGATCCATACGGCACGTATCAAGGAACAACTCGTACAGGTGGCAGCGTCATCTTTGATTTGTTTCACAAAGACCAACAACGTAAAAGTTATAATGCGGTATTGATGGGATTAATGGGCGCAGGTAAGTCCACATTTTTAAAGAAAGTCACCACGGATAATGCGATTAAAGGCTATAAAATCCGAGGCTTTGATATTGTAGGAGAGTTTGAAAGTCTTGTCAGAGAATTAGGAGGTAAACAGATTGCATTAGACGGATCAGAAGGGCAAATTAATCCCTTACAGGTATTTAAAACACATGAACATGAGCTTAATAGCTTTACGCAGCATTTATCCAAATTAACCGTTTTTTATCGCTTTATTGCACCAGAAGCAAAAGACGATGAGTTAAAAGAGTACGAAAAGCTACTTCGAAAACTCTATATCCAAAAGCAGTTATGGAACGATGAAAAAGGCGCAATTAACTACATCACAGGGCTTTCACCAGAAGCTTACCCAACTTTTAGTGAGTTTCTACAGCTTATTCGCCAAGAGTTATATGCAGATGAGAAAACAAGAGAGCATCATCCGAACCTAGGAGAGTATCGAAAACGCCGCCTTGAACTCATTGAGCTTAACATTGAAAACTTGGTTGAAACGTACGCTCATTTGTTTGATGGCATTTCGACCATTGAAGATTTTAACGACGAGCAAGTGGTATTCTTCTCCATCCGTCATTTATCGAAACTAAAAGATGAAATTGCACAGGCACAGCTTTTCAACGTCATGAGTTTATTATGGGATGGCATGCTGCAAAGTGGAGAACCACAATTGGCAGCCTATACAAAGGGGACATTAGCCTTTGAAGATGCCATACGCTACTTAATCGTGATTGATGAGGCTCATCACATTGTTAACACGAAAAAAGGTAATGAACATGCCTTAGATTTCCTAACAGAGTTTAGTCGGGAAGCACGAAAATACTTTGCAGGTTTGATCTATGCGAGTCATTTAATTAGCGACTTTGTACCAGATGGTTCTGAACAAACAGCAATTGAAAAAATTAAAAAACTCTTTGATTTAACGCAATATAAATTCATCATGCAGCAAGATGACAATAACTTAGATACCATTCAACGGGTATTTAAAACAGGGATTACCGATAGTGAATTGGCTGAGATCCCGAAGCTGCCAATTGGGGATGTGCTGCTTTGTATTAAGTCCGTAAAAAACATTCTCTTTCATATTGAAATCGATGAGGAAGAAAAAGCGCTGTATGGTGGAGGTGCGTAAGCTTTGCATATCGTTTTACAGCTCATTCCAAAAAAATATTTGATTGGAGGCACGTTGATCCTGTTAGGATTATCGGGCCTCTTAATCATGAGTACGATTGTTGCGATTATAGGTGAATTTGAAAATGACAGTCAACAAAGTGACGTAACAGAGATTGAAGGAGGAGGCATTGGTGTAGGAACGGCTAATGTGTCACCAGAGGTTATGAAGTATCAACCGTTACTTGAAAAATACGCACAAAAACATGGATTAGATGCTTCCTACGTGCCAATTATGATGGCACTCATGATGCAAGAAAGTGGAGGAAGAGGAAACGATCCGATGCAAAGTAGTGAGTCCTATTGTAACGGTACGGTTGGCTGTATTAAGAATCCTGAATTATCGATTGATAAAGGTGTCTTGCATTTTAAAAGTGTACTAGAAAAAGCCAATTATGATTTGAAACTTTGTCTTCAGTCGTACAACTTTGGCCCTGGCTTTATCAATTATGTCATGAAAAATGGAGGCAAATATACGCCAGAGTTAGCTATTTCTTTTTCTCAACTTCAATATCAAGAAGTAAAACATACAGGAAAATATCATTGCGTACGTCCTGAGATGATACCCCACGGGGCATGTTATGGCGACGCGAAGTATGTCGATGCGGTACTGAAATATTATACAGGAACGATCACAGCTGACGGAAAACCGGCTGCCCCTGCGAGTGGCGGAAGTGGTGGGAAATCGGGTGTAAAAGTGATTGATGCAGGTAAAACGTTGATTGGCAAAACACGCTATGTATTTGGTGGTGGGCGCTCTCAATCTGATATTAATGCAGGACGTTTTGACTGTTCAAGTTTCGTAAGGTGGGCATTCGAACAGGTAGGAGTGAATGTCGGTCCAATGTCAGGGGTGACAACCGATACACTCAAAACCCAAGGGCAAGCAATTAATCCAAAAGACATGAAGCCTGGAGATGTGGTGTTTTTTGACACCTATAAGATAGACGGCCACGTTGGAATCTACGTTGGTAATAATCAGTTTTTAGGCTGCCAAGGAAAAACAGGTGTAGCCATCGCAAGTATGGCAAAAGGAACGTATTTTGGTGAACGATTCAATGGAAGAGTAAAACGATTTTAAAAGGAGAAAAGGCGATGAAAAATAAAGCAGCACTACTATTTGGAGCGCTTGCCGTTGTGGTGGCAGGCGTGACCATTTTCAATATCTACCTTAACCACAATATCTCCAACACAACAGCTTCGAAACAAACTCAAGTCACGAATGATAGCTTACAAGAAGAAAATAAAGAGTTGAAAAAACAACTAAGTGAAGTTCGCCCTTCTGCCCAAGAACAACAAAAACGAGATTACTTGAATACGGTTAATCAATTCATCGATGTGTCTTATCATCGTGAAAAAGAAGGATTTGAGGAACGAAAGAAGGGTGCAAAATCCATCATGGACAAAGAGCTTTATGAGCAATTTTATCCTTCTGAAAAGTTTGTATATGGAGATAGTTACACCTCCACCCCAAACGATGTACAGCTCTATGTTCAACAATATGATGGGGGGCAAGAAGAGGTAAAAGTTATTGCAGAATTTACAAATCATCTTGTCATAAAAGACGAAGATGTGGACGATCAAACGCATGACATTATTAAAGTTTCTTTACGTAAAGAAGAGAATAAATGGATAGTTTATAGTATCGAAGAATTGAAAACAGAAATCATGAAATGAGGTGGTAGAAGTGGCATTTAAAAAGCAGCTGGAAGATTATCGGTTTAATTTAAGTCGCAATCGATCATGGAAGTATACAGCCGTTTTACTCTTTTTCTTTATCGGTTTTTTATCCTTACTGACATCGAAATTCTATTTACAAACAGAAGATCCGTTATATCATACCAAAACCTATGAGGCGGTTTCTTCCAACATTACGGGAACAGTAACCATTGAAAATCGTGTGTATCATCCGGCTAATGGCTCACTGGATATGGTTATCAAAATGGATCAAACAGATGAAGAAAAGGTAAGCTTTATTGCACAAGAAAAAGCGAATCCAAACATCAAATTACCTGTTCACTTATTGTATGAAGATGATGGATATTATGTGGTAAGGATCAGCGATTTATCTCCAAACTGGGAAGCACTTGCCTTTGATCTATATCAAGAAAATGAAGAAAAAGAAACGGTAAATGTAGATGATGTAAGGAGTGATTCAGAAACAGATTCAACAGAAGAAATAGACGCTCATGCATTAATTACAACGCTCTATTCTGACCAACGAAAAACGAAAAGTGAAGAAGGAAAAGGAATCAAAAACAAACAAGAATATGCACTTTTGGTTAATGATTTAGAGAAACAGTTTGTCAAAAAGAAAATGAAAAACTATGAAAAAGCAATCACAGTAGAAGCCAAACACAAACGTCAAACGCAACAAGAATTGAATGAGTTACAACGTGATATGAAGTACCAAGTGGATGAGGAAAAAGCCGATACAGAATCAAAAATTGCGATGAAAAAGGATGCCATTCAATCGAGTGATGAAAGCATTCAGCTTTATGAAGATGAACAAAAAAGTTTACAAGAAAAGCTCCAAAAATTGAATGAAAAGCAACAAGATTTAGCCATGAAGTGAAAAAAGAGGTGTCGCCACTGACTCGCCAATGTGTCGCCAGAGAGTCGCCAGACACCGTTTTGAAGTCGCCAGAGAGTCGCCACTTTGAGGGTTTCCATGATATCACGGTTTTGCTAGGCTTTGCCTAGCCTATCACACCCTGTGATAGCAAAAACCCCTTATGCTCTTCTCTCTGTTTCAGTGGAGAACCACAAATTACAGGAAAGGAACGAATGTAGTGGATATAATCATACGAAATGTAAGTGCAACTGCAATAAAAAAGATTGATGAAAAGGCAAAAGAAAAAAAGATTTCTCGTCAGGAATTTTTAAAAGGTCAGCTTGAAACGCTGGCTTTTTTTCATGAACAAACCAATAGAGAATTACAGCTTGAAAACATGCTAGAGAAAGTTCTTCAAATGATGGGTCAGTGCTCAACAACAATGGAAAATATGAATGACATCATGCATGAATTGATGGGAGGAGATGAACCGTTATGATGAAAGAGCGTATGAAAGTATCGTTACCACCTGAAGTGAAAAAATATATCCAATCTTATATGAAAGAACATCACTTGTCATTTACAGGTGATGCGATTTCTCGTATCTGTCAGGAGCATGAGGAAGCGCAAAAGAGAAAGGATGGTTCAATAAAAAAGATCGTAAAAGATGTTACTCAAAATATAGAGGATCTTTTACAGAGGGAACGACTTCATATTAAAAAAGAGTTGCTATATATGGAGCAAAATATTGAACGATCTACGAGGAACAGTTTAAAAGAAGTTGAGGATTATAGCATAGCAAAACGGGGTGAGCTTTTCGCTTCTTTATTGGAGGGATATGAAAAATGAATCAGTCCTCTGTTACACCAGGAGTCGTGCTTAAAACGAAATTTGTTACGTCTGATAAGAAAGCATTTCAAGAGTACGTGGAGTATGTTGATCGTGACGATGCAAAGAAAGATCAAGAAGCACATGAAAAACTATTTTCTCTTTATCAAGACTATATGAATAACCCTGATAAGACGTCCTCTTTATTTACAGAGCACTCAAATCAGTTAAATGAAGATGAGAAAAAAGAATTGAAAGGTTTATTTGAAACAGCACAAAAAAATAACAGTATCATGTGGCAAGATGTTATTACATTTCATAACCCTTGGCTCCAAGAAAATGGTTTATATGACGCTCATACTCATACAGTGGATGAGAAAAAATTAATGGAGATTACCCGTCAGTCCATGAAGGAAATGCTTAAAAGGGAAAGGTTAGATCAGTCAGCTATTTGGTCAGCTGCCATACACTACAATACCGACAACATTCATATTCATGTTGCGACAGTAGAACCACATCCTACACGTGATCGGGGCAAAAGAAAACCCAAAACGTTAGATGCCATGAAATCAAAAGTGGTGAGTCAGATTCTTGAACGCGGGCAGGAACAAAAAGAAATTAATGATTTAATTCGTAAAAACATGGTAGGCAGCAAGAAACAGGATTCCTCTTTTAAATGGAGAAATCGAGAGCTTAAACCACTCTTTTTGCACATCTATAATCATCTTCCAGAAGATAAGAGACAATGGCAATACAGTTATAACACGTTGCAACCTTTACGATCGTCTATTGATATATTAAGTGCAAAATATATTCAAAAGTATCATGCAAAAGAGTTTGAACAGTTCAATAAGAAATTGGATCAAGAGGTAGAGGTGTTAAGGAAGGCATACGGCGAAGGAACGTTTGATAAGAAACGGTATGAACATTATAAGCAAAACAAAACAGATGAATTATATAAGCGAATGGGCAATGCTTTTTTAAGTGAAATGCGTGAGTATGATCGAAAACAAACACATATCAAAAAAGTAATAGCTTCTTCTTCTGGGGCAAAGCAAAAGTCCTATTCGGCTAACCATCTACCTGTACACGTTTCTCTAAAGAAAATGGAACGTGCTTTTAAATCAGAATATGAAAGCTGGAAAAACCAACAACATTATGAGCGTTTGCAAAAAGATATTGAACAAAATCGTGAAGTCGAAAGGGGTTATTAAAAATGGAGAAATACAGACATAAGGTGACAGTGGATGAAGAAACAGAGGCATACATTCAAGAGTATATGAAGGAACATAAACTTCGTTTTGCTTCAGAAGCGATTATTGATATTTGTGAGAAATATAGAAAGATTCAAGAGCAAGAATGGTCATTGAAATATATTTCTGAAGTCGTCGGCAATAGCCTACATGATGTCATAAAAGAAGAACTAAAAAAGATTCGTCTTGGAGCAAACAGTGCCGATAAAAACACACAAATTTTAATTGAGTATATGAATGGATTATTTGCTCATCATGGTTTTAAAGGACTTATGACGACAAGTATGAGGGAAATGGATAGTACACGAATTGCGAGAGAAGTTGTCGAAAATCGGATTGCTCATCAACGTCAAAAGAAGGTTGATGCAGAAGAATCAAGAGGGAAACAACCATCTCATTGATGGATTTATATAAAGATAGATTTAAACATGTAGAGGAGGAATGGAGTATGTTTTTTAACAAAGATTTAGTGTTAGCTTCGATTAAAGCTGTAGGGGAGGATCATGCCATTGTACAGTATCAAGACAAAGAGGTAGAGGTGAATTTAAGTCCAGAAGAAGCGAAGGAGTTTCACCAATATGTGGTGCATCAAGAAAATATGTTGGTGCCAATGAATATCAAAACACAGAAGCTTTTTGTGGATTTAGAAGAACCTTGGTATGAACAAGAATTAGAAGAGCTTAAGGGGATCTCCTATCAAGAAGAGGAGGACGAAAATGAGTAAAACGTATGCGAAAAAAACCGTTGAGGATAAGCGTAAAGAGGTTGAAGAGTTAACGAAAGGGATGGAACAAAAAGTCGAGCAGCATTTTCATTCTGCCGAAGATTTAAAAGACTACTTATCTTTCATGGGTAAGTTTTATCAATACTCCATGTCAAATACAGCGCTGATTCAAGAACAGTTTTTTGGTGCTCAAGCTGTTGGATCATTTAAATTTTGGAAAGACAAAGGCTTCTCTGTCAATAAAGGAGAGAAGGGTATTAAAATTCTTGTGCCAAACAAAACCGTACCCAAATTTAAAGATGAAAATGGGAAATTAAAATCTATTAATAAAGCCACTCCTCAGGAAAAGAAACTGATACAGGAAGGAAAAAAAGAAGTCACCCAAGGCCGACTGTACTTTTCAGTCGGCCATGTTTTCGACGTGGCGCAAACGAACGCAAAAGCGAGTGATTTACCTAAGATTTTTCCAAATCGTTGGTTAGAAGGCAATGTAGAGGATTACAAGGCACTCTATAAAGGAATGGAAGCTATTGCTGAAAAGAATGGTATTTCCATCATTGCTCCTAAAGAAGAACTAGGAAGCGCAAAGGGCGTATCTTACACGTTAACAAAAGAAGTGGCGCTAAATCCTCGTAATTCAGAAAAGCAAAATGTAAAAACAATGCTTCATGAACTCACGCATGCCAAACTTCATACAAAGGACACATATCTAAACTATACAGCTGCGGAAAAAGAATTTCAGGCAGAAATGACAGCTTATACAGTTTCATCTTATTTTGGGATCGACACCAGTTCTTATTCGTTGGATTACCTCTCAAATTGGACAAAAGGAAAGACCTTTGAGGATAAAACAAAACTTTTAAAAGAAGTACATGAAACATCAGTTGGCTTTATTGAAACAATAGAAGAAACGTTGGTAAAAGAACGAGAAAAAAATCGGTCACCAGAAAAAAACGATGAAAAGCAGCAGCAAGTAGATCCTCTTTCATCTGAAAATGTACAAGAAAAAATGAAAGAAGGATATGAAGATTATAAACAAAAACAGCAACAGGAATCGGTACAAAATGTAGATAGCATATTAGATCGTGTCACGGCTGAAGAAAAGTATTATTCAACCAAAACACAAGCGATTAAAAATGGATGGATGACAAAGGAAGAAGTCGTAAAACTTGAGCATCAGATTGATTCAACTATGACTAAAAACGAGAAGGGGATCATCAATGGTCAAGTTCAAGAACAATCTCTTACTTTTCAAGAGCGTGTTGAAGTGGGTAATCACATGCAATTCCAAAAACGTACAGGCACCGTCAAAAAGAAAAAAGACGAACAGGAACTCGAAAGGTAAGGGAGCGTAAAAAGCTCTCTTTTTTATTGCCCAAATACTATCTAAATGGAGGAAGAATGATGAAAAAAATTACATCTCTTTCAAATGACCAATTTAAAACGATTATTTCTGATAAACGAGAATTAAAGAAGTTTATGAAACATCCACAGAATGAAAAAATCGAGGCAGATTGGGCCAATATGAGTGGTGAACAGCTGCAAGACATTCCTTCTGGTGCTGTTTACTTAACACAATCAGCTATAGGGGAAGAAAAACCGCAGGTTTTGTTTGTTTCCACCGATGAAAGAGGACAAAAACAAGCCTATGAAAGTGAAGCAACACTTGATTTTTTAAAGAGTCATGATGTGAACCCTGTTTTAGAGAAAGATCGAGAAACGCAGCTCAAAACAAGCTATATTACGTTTTTACAGGCTCATGATAAAGAGAAACCTCAAGATATTGATAGCATGTTAGCCCGTGTGAATGCAGAAAACGATTATGTCATGTTGAAATCAAGTGCTTTAAAGGAAAAGCAGTTCACCCCTGACCAATTGAAAGGAATGGAAAATGAACTTTCTCATCAGTTTCAAGCACGAAAACAGGCACAAGAAAAGGATCAATATCAAGAAGATTACAAACAAGAAGTACTAGAAGTTATGCAGCAGCCTAGTGAAGAAACACAGTATAAGCAGCTATTTAAACAAAGCTTGTTAACTCAATTAGGCATATCAGATGAAAAAGATTCTTCTAAAGAAGCGAAAAAAGAAGCTGAAGCAGAAAAAGCTCCTGTCGAAAAGCAGCTCAAGCAAGAAACACCTCAAGAGAAAGAGCAGCGTTTGGCCAAAATGAAGGAGTTTGAACAAAAGCATTCCTTTGATAAGGTGTACAAATTAAAAAAAGAAGTGCTGCAGGAATTAAAAGAGCTTAATTTGACTGATTCTCAACGTGAGAAGTTAACCAAGCTTGAAAAGGCTTTGGACACAGAGAAAAAGGATCATGACAAGCAGAAAAAAGAAGAGAAATCACAGAATGGATTTACAAAGTTTTTTGCACGGAACAGTGGGGCATTTTCCCCAAAAAAACGGGACCAGACACAAGAAATGGAACGTTAAAAAAAGCAAAAGTTTAGACAGAATGGGAGGGCTGAAAAGCCCTCTTTTTTCATAGGGTGAAAGAGAAGGAGGGATTAGGTGGGAGAACGAAAACACGTCAATGAGGGGGAAGTCATGAAAGCACGAGATGTTGATTTGTTGTCGTATCTGGAAGCCAAAGGCGAAACCTTTGTAAAAGAGGGCAAGTATTACCGTCATACGGAACATGATAGCTTACTCATCAAAGGGAACATGTACGCTTGGAATAGCCGAAATGAAAAAGGATATGGAGCAATCAGTTTCGCTCAAATGTATTATGGGATGTCTTTTCCACAAGCTGTATTAGATATCAATAAAGGTGATTATAAGGAGCTTTCTCAGTCACATGAGCAACCGTCGGTTTTACCATCAAAAGAGCCTTTTCGCTATCCAAAAGAGTTAGAAGTAAAGGATCAAAGCAAAGTAAAAGATTATCTCATAAAAGAACGTAAAATAGATCCTCGATTAGTTAACTGGCTCCTTCAAAAAGATTTAATCGCCCAGGACAAACGAAACAATGTCGTGTTTAAATGGCGTGAGCATGGAGGTAAAGGAAAAGTGATTGGGGCAGATCGCCAAGGAACAGCTTCAATAAAAAATAAACGAGGTTCTTTTAAACAAGTCTTACCGAACGATAACCCACATACAGGTTTTTCAGTTGATGTTGGTCGCCCAAACAAGATTCATTTCTTTGAAAGCCCAATTGACCTTCTTTCTTATTGGAGTATACAGGAGACTCAGTTGCAGAATACACGCCTTATTAGTATGAATGGCTTAAAACCTAAAACCGTTGCTCAGTCTTATATTGAAGCTCGAAGAGAAGGCTTAAGCATTAAAGAAATGGTGTTAGCTGTTGATAATGACCAAGGAGGAAAAGAATTTATTGACAAAATGCACCAAATCGTTAATGCTGATTTAATAAGAGTAGATATTCCAAAGGGAGCGAAAGATTGGAACGAGGAGTTAAAGAAGAATGGAAAAAGCATTCAACCTGTGGCATCACGTCTCCGGAATAAACAAACAGAACAGGAGCTTTCAATGAATGGATAAAGTGTTTCAAAGTGTATTTTATCTTTTTCTTATCATCATTTTATTTAAGCTTTCTCAATTTGCTTACCGTGTCTTTCGTGAACGGAAGTATATGAAAGAGCTAGCCCAATCAGGCATGCCCTATATTGATAAAATGGATGGTTATCAGTTCGAAATCTATCTGAAAGCACTTTTTCAGCAATTAGGTTATAAACCTCAAGTCACGCAAAAGTCTGGTGATTTTGGAGCTG
The DNA here is from genome assembly GCF_047872835.1 of Priestia sp. RMT2NF4. Classification (NCBI taxonomy): domain Bacteria; kingdom Bacillati; phylum Bacillota; class Bacilli; order Caryophanales; family Bacillaceae; genus Priestia; species Priestia sp. RMT2NF4. The sequence goes on along the minus strand of NZ_JBLQZO010000017.1, from coordinate 20,984 downwards.
ACTTGGTGATGAAAGGCAAAGATAAGATTGTCATTCAAGCCAAAAGGTATGGAGTTAAAAATCGGGTGAGTCTTTCGGCTGTACAAGAAGTTTATGGGGCAAAAGCTTATTATAAAGCGAATCAAGCGTGGGTTGTGACCAATAGTTATTTTACAAAACAAGCAAAAGAGCTTGCAGCTGCATGTGATGTGACTTTAGTGGATCGTGCGGATCTTCAAAAGTTTATCAATGAAGTCAATCCTGTTTTCAAGGCACGAGAAATCTTTGAAAATATCACACCAGAACCTCGTAAGTGTCCGAAATGTGGGCAGGATCTAGTCGTACGAGATGGGAATGGTACTCGTTTTTTTGGCTGTTCCTCTTTCCCTTCTTGTCGTCATACAGAGAAAATTAATAAGGAAGTAAGTAAGAGCAGACCTTCAGTATAATAAGGTCTGTTTTTTCTTGCTCTAAAAAGGAGCCGATGTTATGAGTTCATATACCATTTATAAAACGTTATGTGATGTAGTCGATCAAGCTTACCCTTTGGAAAGTTATCCTGATAATAAATTTAAAAAGTTCTTTATCGATATCAAAGTAAAAGAAATGAAGTCTATTCATGGACGATATTATCCAGATAAGCGAAATATTGAAATCTTTAACCTTTCAAGACCTAATGGGCACATTATTGCGACGACTCTACATGAAGTCGCTCATCATATTGATTGCTGCATTCGCAAAAAAAGTGATCACTCAAAGACTTTTTATGAGATTTTTCATCAGTTACTTGTAACAGCTATTGGAATGGGGATTATATCAAAACAGGATATCTTTACAGTACGTGATAATACAGATAAGAAATGGCTAGAAAAGTATTTTGGTGAGATCGACGAATGGGATATTTCAACTTTAGATTATAAGCAAAATTCCTGCTTTATCAAGGTATATCAGTCCTTTTCTATTAAAGAGAAACTGAAAAATCGGGGCTATAAATATAGCTCCTTAGATCAAGCTTGGGTGAAGGAAATGAGTGTTTCTGAAGCTGAAGAAGAAAAACAAATTGTAACTAAATGGATTGAAGAAAAGAATATCCAAATAGAACAGGCCAATACGATCAAAATCGAGTCTTATTATTATTTATGTGTGTCCAATTGTTACGATCATAAAGCTTACTTAAAAGAAAACGGCTTTTTGTGGAATGGTTATGGAATGAAAAAGGCTTGGGTCAAAAAGATCCCTTCACAATCTTTAAAATCAGAAGAAGCAAAACTCCTTAAGCTGCCTAATATTAAATTAAAAGTAGCAGCAAAGAAATGACTCTTTTTCTAGGAGCTGAAATTTGCATCGAATGAGCAGTTATACGCAAAACAAAAGTTAATTTCGTCAGAGAGCGTTTCTCTGCATGTCAAAATCGTCGATTAACTAGATTTTTATTTATAAATGATTGTAACGAAAAAGCACTTTCTAATTGGAAGGTGCTTTTTTCGTTTCTTATAAAAATATAAAAAAGAGGAGAGTTTTTATGAAGGACATTTTTATGAAATCAATGACCATTCTTACATTATTAATGGTCGCATTATGTGGAGTAAATCAAGGAAAAACAGAAGCAGCAAGTAAACCGGCGAATCAAGATTTGATTATTATTAACAAGTACTACAACAAGCTTGCGTATTTTCATAATGGTTATATTGAAATCGTTGATCCAGTAGCAACGGGAAAAACATGGGACAAAACACCAGCTGGCTTTTTTAAAGTCGTGAACAAGATTAAAAACCGTCCTTATTATACAGGACATATTCCTGGGGGCGATCCTCGCAATCCATTAGGGAAACGTTGGTTAGGGTTAAATGCAAACGGTACGTATGGTGATACATACGGCATTCATGGTAATAACAATGAAAGTAGCATTGGAAAATACGTGAGTCAAGGTTGCGTGAGAATGCATAATGCAGACATCGAAAAGCTTTATGATAAAGTCCAAGTGGGTACACCGGTTGCGATTACGTATTCCTATAAGAGCTTTGTTGATCTTACAAGCGTATATGGATATAAATTCAAAGGCTATAAAATGAAAAACAATTAATTACTAAGCAGCATTCCGTATTTATTACGGGATGCTGCTTTTTCTTTGTCTTCTTTCCATATAGCCCTTATCATAGAAATAGATGAAAAATATGGTGAAGGAGGATATGATTATGCGAGCAAAAATTGAAAGGGCTAAACACGTGTTAATGTTTAAAGCTACAGGGGAGTTTTATGCACATGAGGTAAATAAAGATAAATTGAAAATGGGCTTTTTTATCTGTCCTTCTTGTGAAGTCAGAGTCCATTATAAACACGATCATTTCTTTTCCCGTGAACATACACGAAATTGCACCTTTGTGAAGGAACAATTTAAGAAAAAAGCCTACTAGGTAAATGAAGATTCAATGATTTTATATGGAACTAAGGAGAAAAGGGGGGAAACGATATGAAAAATCATGTTTATCAAAATGGACGCTTAATTCAAACGAATAAAAAGTTTTCCGCATTAAAGCAAAAGCAGAAAGAATGGATAACGAACGAATTAAAACAACGTTATATTAGTGCGATCAACTACCCTCATACCAAATTAAACCCCAAGAAACGAGACCGAGTATTAGATGAAGTTTATGATCTTATTGTAGCGAAGGATACATGGATACCTTTTCATGAAGTGAAAAAACATTACTTTAGAAAAATCCCTTCTTTTATAAGCAGTCATCGAAAAATGATGGAAAAGCAAAAAGACGAGGAAACTGAGTAATTATTTTTAAAGGGGAGTATCTAATGAATGTAGAAATAGGGTTTCTTCGGAAAAGTTATATAAGTGAAGTTCCAGCAGACGGTGATTTTTTTCCATTTGGAATAGATGGAGAAGGATCTTATATCATAGAGTACTACGAAAGCCAAGAGTTAGATCAAGAGTTAGATATAGAAGTCTTTTTTGACAATTGGATGGCACAGTTAAACAGATTTCCCATATACACACTTTTTTCATATGGGAAAGTCGATGAAGAAGAAATAGATCATACATTTTCATCTGCTAATATTGAGTATGTAAAACTTAAAATAAAAAGGAAACGCTTTATTAAATCTAAAGTACAAGACAATAAGCAATTTGAAATTGTTATGTCTTACTTATATAGACAAGGAAGTATCAATGATTTTGCTGATTGGTCTCTTTCTGAAGACTTATTTAGCTTTGACAAACGAGATATGAAAACCTTATTTGGGAGAAGAAAAGTTCATATGCCCGTTGTTACACTTCAAAAAGACTCTACAATGTTTTGGATTTGTCATGATGGAAGCTCTGTTATTTCCATTTCTAATGACAGCCTATTTTCTACATTTGATTCAATTATTAGCTCCTTTCCAACAGGTGTTAAAGGAATTAAATCTGAGTATGAAGAGTAATTTCAGATTGTATATCGCATTCACTACTAGTTAACATAGTTCAGGTTCTCCGAAATAAAAAGCCTTTGTAATTTACAAAGGCTTTTTATTATAGATAGTTCAAGAAGGTACACCTTTTTAGACAATAGGAAAACTAATGAAAAACCGTCTTTTTATCTTCTGAAATAAACCTTATTGTACGTATAAAAAGTAATTTACCTTTATAGACGATATGTCATATTCAATTTTAGTTAACATAATAGGTACCCTTAATACCTCGAAAACCTAACTCAACCACTGGTTTATATAGCAGTTTACCAAAAACAACCAAGATTATCGTGCTTGTTTTCCTAACTTCGTCTATATTGGGAGTGAAGGAGGAGAGGCGAATGGATTTAGGAGATAAATTAAAAAAACTTCGAAAAGAGCACAATTATTCTCAACAACAGTTGGCAGAGAAACTACATGTAACTGCACAAGCTATTTCAAAATGGGAAAACAATAAGTCGGTCCCAGATATTATTAACCTTGTTCAATTAAGTGAAGTATATGATAGCAGTTTAGATTATCTAATAAAACCAGATAAACAGTTGCAAAAGAAGCTATCTATAAACAATATACGTCTAAAAATATTTAATTTTTTTGTAGTAGCTTTCATTTTAGTCATGGTCTTTGTCACTAGCATGTTAATAAAGGCTCAGTTTTTTATGTCTCAACATAGCTTAGGCGGGTGGTTAATTGTTGGATCAGGCTTATTATTGATTATTTTTACATTTTTAAGTCTGTATTGCTACATAGTAAAGAAAAAGTACTTTATATTCCTCTGGAGTGCCTTTTTAATGTTAGGATGCATCGTATTCGTGGGAATATTTTATGATTATATTATCGAGTTGTTATTTCCTTTATAAAAATGCTGTAAAAACAACAAACCACTTTGTTTAATAAAGTGGTTTGTTGTTTTAGTTCACATAATGTTAATTACCGACATCAATATAATTATTCAATAAAGGAGATCGTACATGTTGTACCTTCGTCTAAGATACTGTTTACTTCTATTTTTCCTCCATGAGCTTGTATAATTTCATTCGAAATGGTCATTCCTAGGCCTGTACTACCTTTTCTTTCTAGCGAATCTGAGCCTATATAATAACGATTGAACAAATTTTTAATTGTTACTTCGTCCATACCTATTCCATTATCTTGTACAATAATATGAATTAAAGATACTCCTTGGTTATTGTTTTTCTTTTGAATAGATATACGAATAATAGTACTTGGAGAATTATGCTTTACCGCATTACTAATAAGGTTAATCATTGCCCTTTTAAACAGCTTTGGATCTACTTTCCTATAAATAGCCTCAAACGTTGGTTCATAACTAAACTCGTATTGATTTTCTACCTGAGGATCATTTGCAACCTCTACAATAGCTTGTCGAATTAATTCCACTAAGTTACATAACTCTAATTTCATAGGCAGCGCATTATTTTTCAACTGGAAGGTTAAGTTGAAATCTTCTACTAATCTTTCCATATAGTCCATACGTCCATGAATAATGCTGGAGAATTCCCTGATCTCTTTAGAGCTCCATCTATAATCTTTATTAGCTAATAGCGCAGCATATCCTTTTACTACAGATATAGGTGTTTTTAGGTCATGGGAAATACCGGTCATCCACTCTTCCCTTGTTTTCTCTAATTTCTTTCTTTCTAAATCACTGCTTTTTAAAGTGTCTGTGAGTTTATGAAGATCAGCTATTACATCATCATAAACTTTATAAGTTTGTTTTAGCTGTCCATTAATCCTTTGACTAGCAGGGATTCCTTTATTTCCTTTCGGCTCTTCTAATTTGTTATTTGCAAGATTTTGCAGCCAACTTGATATATGCAATAAAGGAGATCCAAACAACTTTCCAAAAATAAAAGCGACCATTACTACAGCTAACAGGCAGATAACACCTAACATAACCATAAACTGAATCTGATATTTAATGGGTACAGAATTGCTTGAAACGTCCTTAAGAACAAAGTCCATATAAGTAGAGGAAACAAATATGCATAGTGTAATAACGAATGTAAGAAAGCACAAGAAAATAAGAAATTGTTTAGCTAGCTTATTTCGTAAATTCATCTTTTTAACTCTCTTCCTATTAACTTATAACCTAGCCCTCTAACTGTCACAATTATCTTAGGATCACTTGGATCTTTTTCAATTTTCTCTCGAAGTCGTCTGATATGTACCATGACTGTATGCGTATCGCCGTAACTATCCATGCCCCAGATATGTTCATACAATTGATTTTTGGTGAAAATTTTATTGGGGTGCTCGCAAAGAAAGCAAAGAAGTTGAAATTCTTTCGCTGGACATTCCACCTCTATTCCTCGTACTACTAATTGGGCAGAATCTACATATAGACTAAAATCGGTATAATGATAAACCTGTTGTATAATCGGTTCTTTACTTCGTTCGTTCATATTCAAACGTTTTAATTGGGCCTTAATACGCGCTACAATCTCTAAAGGATTAAAAGGCTTAGTAACGTAGTCATCTCCACCAAAATTAAAGCCAGTAAGCTTATCCAAGTCTGTATTTTTAGCAGTCAAAAAGATAACAGGTGCATCTGTATAATTCCGAAGTTCTCTACATGTCTCAAAACCGTCTCTATCCGGCAACATAACATCCAGAATAATAATGTGGGGTCTTATGACCTTACATATATCTACTGCCTCTTTCGAAGATATTGCTGTGAAAATATTGATTAGGTTTTCTTTTCTCAATGTTACAGTTAACAATCTTAGGATTTCTTCATTATCATCAACAAGAAGAATCTTAGGTTCCATGTTTCTCCCCTACCTTAAAAGCACTTTTTCTTCCATCATAGTCATCCCTCTTTTGGTAAATCAATAGATAATAGCACCTTAATGTCTAATTTTAATAAAGTTTAACTTCTGTTTAACTTCACTTTTTTGTCCGTTTAACTTCACTTAGTAAGCTGTAAAAGAGGTGAGAGTAGATGACAAATTATGTTGTAGAAACAGAACAGTTAACCAAAAAATATAAAGAACAAACAATTGTAAACAAAATACACTTGAAAGTAAAAGAAGGTGATATATATGGTTTTTTAGGTCCCAACGGGGCAGGGAAAACCACCACTATAAGAATGTTGTTGGGATTAGCAACTCCTACTAGTGGCAACATCCGTATATTTGATCTTCCCCTTCTAACAAGAAGAATAGATATTTTAAAAAATGTAGGATCTTTAGTTGAGTCGCCGTCTTATTATGGACATCTAACAGGATATGAGAACCTAGCTTCACTTGCTCGTATATTACAAGTACCGCGGAAAAGAATTGAAGAAGTTTTAGAGATTGTAAGGCTTTCAAAAGTAGCGAATCGTCTTGTGAAAAACTATTCATTAGGAATGAAACAACGTTTGGGTATTGCTGCAGCTTTACTTTCCAAACCTAAATTATTAATACTTGATGAACCAACAAATGGATTAGACCCTTCAGGTATACAAGAAATAAGAGAATTAATTAAGGAACTACCCGTAAAGTATGGGATGACCGTCATTGTCTCTAGCCATCTCCTTAGTGAAATTGATCAAATGGCTACTCAAGTAGGAATTATTAATAAAGGACAGTTACTGTTTCAGGATTCTATTGAAATGTTAAGAAAGAAAAGTGAACTCTCCTTAAAAATTGGAACCGATAATCTGGAAGGGGCAAAGAAATTTCTACAGCAAAAAGGAATTATAACAACGCTAAAAGAGGAATACTTGTGGACACCATCAACGGCTAAAGAAGCCGTTTCAATTATTAATTGTGAATTGATTTCAGCTGGCTATGATGTATATGAACTTACGTACTATAAACCGTCTTTGGAACAAATCTTTTTAGAGATAACTGGAAAGGAAAAAAGCCTATGATACGACATATGATAAGAGCAGATATTATGAAATCGAGACGTACCGTATTAGTTCTTATAGTTTTTTTAGCACCTTTGCTTACATTTCTCTATGAGTGTACTAATTTCTTATTGCGTATAGAAGTAATGATTAATCAAGCAGAAGAGAAACAAACAGGTTTATGGCAAATCTTTTTATATGATAAACAATTTATATTAAGCTTAACAATTCCTTTAAGTATCACATTGGCTGCCTCAGTAATAGCCAATACTGAACATCAAGGGAATGCCTGGAAGCAACTTCTAGCCCTTCCCATTAAACGAAGTTCTATATTTGTAGGAAAGTTTGCGTTGCTATTTTTAGCTATCTGTCTCTCGGGAGTAGTGAGCTATTTTGCTTACCTGCTTTTTGGTTTGTTCTTTGAGTTGGGTAGTGATATTCCTTGGGTGCAACTTTTAGGGGATAGCCTACTGCCTTTTTTATGTTCTATTCCTATAATGGTATTTCAGTTGTACCTTTCGATAAGAATTAAAAATCAATCATTTGCTATTTTAATAGGTGCTCTCTCGTCAATGGCTGGTTTATTTTTCGCTCTAAATCCCTTAACTAAATGGATTCCATGGGCTTATCCGTTAAATGGATCTACAATTCGCCTTAATTATCGTACACAACACCTTATTTTAAACCCCGATTTAATGTATGTACTAGTCTGCTCTTTTGTTATAGGAATATTTTTATTAATTGTAGCTGCATGGTTATTTGCACGAAAGAAAGAGGTGTAAATAAAATGATTATACTAAAAGCGTTAATGTACGAAGAATGGTTTAAAATGAAACGCTCTAAAATATGGTTACTAGTAGGATTAGGACCCACAATCGGCGTTCTATTTGCATGGTTTAACTTTCAAGCAAACTATGATGTATTTATGAACGATATTGGTGACAATGAATGGATAGAAGCATGGACACAAGTACAAATTTTTTATTCACCGTTAATATTACCTGTTATAACAGGGGTATATGCTTCCATGCTATGTCGTCTCGAGTATATGAATGGAGGGTGGAAGCAACTTTTGGCATTGCCTATAAGAAGAGAGACTGTTTTTATCTCTAAATTACTAACTATATTCGTCTTACTGGCTCTGACTCAAGTTATTCTCCTTCTTTTATTTATCTTAGGTGGCTTCAGTATAGATATGAAAGATCAAATTCCTCTTTCTTCGCTTTTAATATTTGTTGTAAGAGGGTGGGTTGCTGCACTTCCATTAGCTACAGCTCAGCTAGCATTATCTTTACGCTGGCATAACTTTGGTACTCCATTAGGAATGAACATTGCCTTTTCTCTACCGTCAATCTTAATTGCTAACTCAACGTTTGGCCAATTTTACCCTTGGGCCCAACCGTTGTTAGCCATGTCACCAGCAGATGAGAGCCCTATTCCATCTAATTTTATATTTTTCCTAATATTAAGCACTTTCTTGATTTTTAGCTTATTAATAGGGCTACGAACTATAAAGAATACTACTTATAACTAAAATCTTAAAGTTACTAACCCGTAGGGTTTCTTAACTGAAAAATATATATCACATAAAAACGAATTAGATGAGCAAACTACAAAAGAGCGTGGAAACTCCATCCATGTAAAATCCTTTTTTCTTTTTGCACAAAACAGCTATCCTATGCGAGTAGGATAGCTGTTTCATTTGCTGTTAGTATATTTTTTAGGAAGTAGGAACAAAGTGTAATCGAATACCTTCCGACATTGGTATTTCTAACCCACTTTATTTAATGAAAAGCTACTGTTGAGTCACAGTAGCTTTTCTATTACATACTGTATATGATATGTAACTCTAGTTTATATAAGCCCAAGTATGTTTAGTTTATCTTTCTACTATATCATTAAGTAAAACTAAACATACTTTATTAAAAATAGTTATAGCATTTACCTACCTTGTAGAAAAACACTTTATTTGTCGTCACTAAGAGTAAATGATAAAACTTTAATTTTTATAAGTTAGTTTGTTCATTTACTTCTTTACATAAAATAAATTATCACTTTATTTTAGATTGAATTTACATTATTAAATATATATTAATAATAAATACTTTAAAATTTTCTATTTAGTTATTATGAATATAGTAATTACTTAAAAGGAAAGTAGAAGGTAGATTAGTATATGATAAGGAGTAAAAATCGTCTTTTGTTCTCAATAAGTGAAATTAATAAAACATTGATCTTCAGAAGTTCATTTTTGTCTTTTCTCTAATAAAATAAATTATTAATCACTATCATTTCTCTTTGATCGATTAGTTATTAATTATGTAGTGCTATTTTTTTATCTAATTGAAGACATATAAAAAATATCTAAAAGGCAGTAGGAGCGTAATCATGCATATTACATATTATTCTATGTCTCATTTCCTCTATCAACCTTGCATAAAAAGAGTGCAAAAGGGAATACTGTTTGCAAAAGAGAAAAGATAAAGGGGTTGGCGTTTTATGGAAAATTATGTACTTAACGGAATAGATCGAGTTGATCCAGATTTACGTGATGAAATGTTGGCTGAATTGTTTTTAGATCAAGTTATAAAGGACTTTAAAAAAAGGAAAATCCTTAAGGAAATTGATCATTCCTTAAAAAATAAAGATAAAGAAGCTTTTTTACGTTTAACAGAGGAACTTAAATCTGTATCTTAATAAAAACGATACAATAATATAGAAGAAACTCATCAAAAAGAAGCCCTGTCATATAAAGACTAAGGCTTCTTTTTATTTTACATTTATATATATCTTTTTATAGTGAATTAAAATTGTAATGAGAACCTATGAGTTCCAGTACAAAAATGCCCAGAAATTTCGTGTCAAAAATTAATTACTAATTATTTAATACTTGGATAGATGCAGTAAATCCATCCTTTTCGGAAAACGTTAAATTAACTTGTAAATGTTCAGCGACGAACTGGTGATAGTCCTGTAAATATACTGCAACAGCATCAATAATGTCTTGTTCATGCAATCGCGCTGTACGTCCTAATGCTGAAGTAGAAGCAGCAAGCCCAAGAGAAGGATGAAACTCCAAATCCACTTCCACCTGTTCAGGTTCAATTCTTTCTTTTACCGCAGTATAAATACAAATACTATCCACAAGATCTTGTTCATTAAATAGTACTTCCATTTTAAATTTCTCCTTAATATCTTCTTCTTGTAAAGATGTTTTTAATTACCCAAATGATGACTAAAATCACAAGTATATCTACAAGAATTCCTAAAAAAGAAAATCCATTTGAAGCATTATTTCCATATGCACCATTATAATTTCCTCCAAATGGATGAAGCATATGGCCTAAAAATGCACCTGTTCCAAAAGCTGCAGCATGAGTCAGGATACTTTTTGTTCGTGAAGGCGGGGCCTGGTTATATGTCGTATGAGAATTAGAACGTGATGGCGTTCTTGTAACGTTGCTTGATGGGGACTTATATCCAGAATGATAAGTTCCACTCGAATATGTGCCCCTACTTGAATGAGAGCTGAACGAAGAACTGTGACTGAAAGAACTATGCCCACTAAACCCCTTTGCCTGAGCAACATTTGGTAAAGCTATTGCAAATATTAACATGAAAATTAAGGTCAATTTTTTCATTACAATTACTCCTGTCTTTACTAATATATTACAACTAATTTTTAAGAAAGTTTCTTTCCCAAAGGGGTTATTTAGATGTTACTATATCACTTAATTTATAGATTTCTACTAATTTCATCTATTTTTAATGTAATTTTAAGGTGAATTTTAGGGACCATCAATAATTTTGTGTAAATGCGAATTTCCTTTTCTTATAGACGTTATTCACTAGTTTGTTTTAAACATCATTTGTAGCTCTGCGCGAGCTTGATCGAAACCAATATGACATCTTGTCGCAAAGCGCTGATTATACTGGTCAAACTGAGAAACGAGGAAGCGTTCAAGTGAATCTTCGTTAAAGAATTGTTCCTTACGCTTACTATATTTCTTGATTTGTTTATTAAACGACTCAATGAGAATAGAAGAAACTCGTCAAAAAAAAGCCTTAGCTTTAATGAGCAAAGGCTTTAAAATTTCATTCAGGCTTTAGAATAATCCTTAAATTTCTTCGAAATATAAACACAGAGAGTGATTTAATCATGCAAATAGTAAACATTCATAACAAAGACTTATTTACCTGAAGTTTTTTAACTTAGAAGTAAAACCGGCAAAATTTTATACTTCTAACTTGCGAAAGAACTGAGGTAAATGTTCTTTATGGGCTTCTAGCATCTCATCCACAATTTCTTTTGCGATTGTATCAGAAGGAGTGAGGGGATTAATGGTCAAAGCAAGAATTACTTTATTATAATCTCCTGTAACTGCGGCTTCTGCTGATACTCTTTCAAAGGATTTAATTTGTTGTACCAATCCCCGTACTTGCACCGGTAGATCTCCTATTACAATTGGTTTAGGACCATCTTTTGTAATGATACAACTTACTTCTACCGCAGAGTCATTCGGAATACTCGCAATAGCTCCATTATTTCTTGTATTAACTGGCTGAATATCTCGTTTATCTGTGTAGATAGAAGTAATTAAACGAACAGCTGCATCCGAGTAGTATGCTCCACCTCGTTTTTCTAACTGCGGTGGTTTAATAGCTAAATTTGGATCTTTATATAGTTCAAATAACTCTTCCTCTAGCTTTTGAACAACTTCAGCACGGGTGCCTTCTGCTTGTGAATTCTTTAAATCCTTTTCAATCATATCGTTCGTTTTGTAATAATACATATGATAAGGGCATGTGAGAACATCAAGTGATTTGATAAACTCTGGTTCCCAACCTAGACCTTCAACATTTTTTACGAAACTACTGTTAGCTGGGTCTGTTAATAAATCGATGACTTTATCCTTAACGCTTTCGCCATCTACGTACACATCTAAACCATAGACCATATGATTTAGTCCAGCGAAATCAATACGAATACGAGAATGATCGACATCTAATAATTTTGCAATACCCATTTCCATTCCAATTGGAACATTACATAGGCCTACCACTTTTTTAATATTAGAGTACCGTAATACTGCTTCAGTTACCATACCGGCAGGGTTTGTAAAGTTAATTAACCATGCATTAGGGCATAGTTCTTCTATATCCTTGCAGATATCTAAAATAACTGGTATTGTACGTAAGCCTTTAAATAATCCTCCCGGACCATTTGTCTCTTGTCCAAGAACTCCATATTTTAGAGGAATTCTTTCGTCCTTTGCACGAGCCTCAAGTAATCCTACCCGAAATTGGGTTGTGACAAAATCAGCATCTTTCAACGCTTTTTTTCTATCAAGAGTTAAATGAACATCAATTGGAAGACCTGCTTTTTCAATCATGCGCTTTGCCAGGTTTCCTACAATCTCTAACTTTTCTTTTCCTGCTTCAATATCTACTAACCATAATTCACTTACTGGTAATTCATTATATCGCTTGATAAAACCTTCTACTAATTCAGGTGTATAGCTGGATCCTCCACCAATCGTTACAATTTTAATACCTTTTGTCATTATCTTAAGCACCTCCATATAATGTATCAACGTTCTTTTGTTCGTTATCCGAATAAACGGAGTAAGCATTTAAAATAGAAATATTCGTTTAATCTGATTAGTCCTTTAGCTTTCTTAATCTATAAAGGAGTAGAAGAGAGATTAAACTTTATAAAATGATTCTATCTATACTGAGTAAAGGCGTAAATACATCAAACACATTTAGGTTTTTATCACACGAGAAGGAATTTGTTACATACATGTAACGTTTTGTTTCACTAATTAGATATAGTAACATGCTTAAAAAAGAGTAAAATAAAAGCAAGCAATATCTTTTTTAATCGAGGGAGAGTTATACATGTTTACAGCTGAAATGATTGCTTCGTTAAATGAATTAGAAACATCTTTATATAATTACATTTGTAAAAATGAGGACAAAGTGGCTTATATGCGAATCCGTGAACTTGCAGATGAGACTCATGTATCCACTTCTACCATTTTGCGTTTTTGTAGGAAATTGAATTGTGAGGGATTTTCAGAATTTAAAACGAAGATTAAATTACATCTCGAAGAAACTAAAAAGACAACTATAAAAAGTGTCGAACATTCTGTATTGGAATTTTTCGATAGAATATCACAGGGTAATATAGATGAAAATATTAAAAAGGCTGCACACTTAGTAGCAGAATCAAATAATGTACTCTTTATAGGTACAGGAAGCTCAGGGATTATGGCTGAATATGGAGCACGATATTTTTCAAGCGTAGGTAAATTTTCAATGTATATAAATGATTCATACTTCCCTATTCATGCAAAGCTCCTCTCCAATAGTGTGGCGGTAGCTCTTTCTGTATCTGGAGAAACTCCTGTTATCATTACGCATATTAATCAATTAAAAGAGCAAGGAATTAAGGTTATCAGTATTACTAACAGTAAATACTCAACTATTTCTAAAATATCTGATATAAATATCCCGTATTATGTAACAGAAGAGAGATTTGAAACTTCGCTTGGAAAAACTACTTGTTATGAAACGGAGGAGCAATTTAAATATTCTGATATAACTACACAAGTACCAGTTGTCTATATTTTGGAATCGATAGCCCGTGAAATATATAAATTAAAGGGATAGTACATCGGAGGACAAATCCAGAAGTAATAATATAAAAATCCCTTCTCAATTGAGAGGGGATTTTTATGTAAGACGGGAAGTTAGTCATACCTTATGCAGTAAAAAAGCTGCACCGTATGAGTTGTTTGCTCTCTCGGTAAACACGAACCTTGTGCCAGCTATACAAAAAGATTTTTTACTTCTATTTAGGATCCATCTCATCTTCAGCTCTCATCTTTTTTCCCTGTTAAGAGTCGATGATTTTTCAATGGGATAAGGGTGGAATCTTCCCTATTTGCCAGCCAAACTCCTGAAAGTACCAAAAATATTCCTAGCAATGTAATAGCATTTAAAACTCCCTTTAAAAATAGGGATATCTCAAGTCGCTGAACTACTGAATATAACTGAACCTAGTGGATATAGGTATTTGAAAATGATTGATAAGGATAAAAATAAGCAAGAGGAACGATGGGCGCTCCTTGTCCTTTATCAATATATGCCATTGTTCCATTCGTCAATTGAATCGATTGGGTTTCCATGTGAACGTCACTTTCCTTTCCAAACCATTTAAATGACTTTTGTTTCTCCGCCATTAATCGAGTAACTTGCATGGATGGTTGAGCTTAATGAATGGGATACTGAACAATATTTATCCATGGAAAGCTGGATGGCACGAATGACCTTCTCTTCAGGGAGGTCTCCTTCTAATTCGTAATGAATATGGATTTCTGTAAATTTTTTCGGATGGTCGTCTGCCCGTTGACCCTCCACATCCATGTGAAATTTAGTAGGATTCAACCGCATTTTTGTCAAAATAGAGATAATATCAATTCCCGTACAGCCCGCAACCGCATTAAGGAGTAATTCAGTCGGTCTTGCCCCGCTATTCGTACCTCCTACTTCTTCGGAAGCATCCATTTTGATTTCATGACCGGATGGTGTTGTACTCGAAAATGCCATTTTTCCTATCCAATCTATTTTTGTCTTCATTAGTTTGCCCCCCCTCTTTTTTCTAAGTAAATATTAATATGTAGTCATTTATCATTTTAGTCCAATTCATCTAATAATGTCCCCAATTAGCTTGGATTTTAAACTCTTTGTTTATAAAAAGAAAAAAAGCAGACGTTCAAATAGATATTGAAGGAAAAGTATCTATTTGAACATCTAGGGAAGATGAAATTAGTAAGTATATGGACGAATAGAATGGAGTGTTACGTGGGAAAGTAGTGTTTTAAGAAGCGTATTGCATGGGCGAGAACACTAGAACAAATACGATCAACATTATTAATAGGAAGGAAAATCAATAATACAATGAACAAACTATACGAAACCTTAATGAATCACCGATCTATCCGTAGCTACACGGATCAACCGGTCAGCGAACAAGAACTGAACCTAATTATTAATTCTGTGCAAGCAGCTCCGTCCTCCATCAATGGGCAGCAGGTGTCTGTCATAAGTGTTCAGGATCGCGAAACAAAAGAAAAAATCGCTGAACTGACCGGAAACCAGCCCTGGGTCGCACAAGCACCCGTGTTCTTGTTGTTTTGCGCTGATTTTTTCAGAGCAAAAATCGCAGCAGAATTGAACGGAGAAAATCTGGCTATTACTGAAAGTCTGGAGTCTATCTTGGTAGGAGCGACTGACGTTGGCTTGGCAATGGGTAATGCAATTGCTGTAGCTGAATCGTTAGGACTAGGCATTGTACCCATTGGAGGAGCGAGAAACAAGCCGCTGGAGTTGATTGAGCTGCTTGGGATTCCTGAATATGTCTTTCCTGTATCCGGACTTGTCGTTGGACACCCTGCTGATCTCTCCGCGAAGAAGCCACGTTTGCCGCAAAAGGCAATCTGGCATAAAGAACGGTACGACACCGACTTGGAAGGCCTTATTAAGGAATATGATCAAACAATCTCTACTTACATGAAGAAACGCACGAATGGGAAAGAAACAAGAGGTTGGAGTCAAACAATATCCTCCTTCTATAACCACATTTATTATACGGAAGTGAGACAGATGTTGGAGCAGCAAGGATACGATTTCAAATAATAACATTGGTGGAAACATAAAACATAAGCGTTATCCAATATTAATAGAAAAAACTCGTCAAAAGAAGCCTTTGCTCAAATAAACAAAGGCTTCTTTTGACGAGTTTATAAAGTACTTTTAGACTCTAACCAAAGTAAAAATAAGGTAATTTTCGCAGGAGAAGAAGTTCAATTTCCGTGTTAATATTTGTGGAATGAAAATAGGTAAGAATTTAAGGTTCTGCTAAAAAATTACTTTTTCTTCTTTTTTAAATCATGAAATGGATTTAAACCTTAAAATCTTTACATCTTGAATGAACACTCTTTCTTTTGTAGATATATCCAATTTTGCTGACTTTACGATTATCTCTGCATCTTTCACAGATTGTATGACTATAAAACCTTTAACTATTTTACCGTTCTTTAATATAGAGTAGTCTACCTTAAACATTTTTAATTTATTTTTTAACATGATAATTATCTCCACATACTTATAGAATACTTGTACTAGAAACCAATTTTTATACAGCTGTTTTTTTATCTAATTGAGATTCTATGTATTTCATTTCTTTATTTTGGTGGCTTCCTGTAGATATACTGTTTTAAATCCATTTTTTACTGACCAAACATAAAAAACAAGAGACAAACATACAATGATAAGCATGTCCCAAACGTATGGAATAACGTTTATTCCACCAAACTTTTCACTTCCTAAATATGAAATAACTATCATACATAGTAAGTATGCAACCATCTAAAGTCCGGATTTAAAGTTTTGGCGGAACCCTTTCTAGTTCTATTGTCCCTCATTCTGATTAATACGAGACCAAACGACAACCGGAATAACTACTAATGAAAAAGTGGCCCCGACAAATGAAAGAGTCGCATAACTAGAATGAGCTATAACCATGCCTGACAAACCTCCACCTAATGCTCCCGATAAAGCGATTACAACATAAATAGAACCTTGAATCTTTGCACGAGTAGATGGATGAGTTGCATCAATAATAATTGCTGTACCACTAATCAAACCAAAATTTCATTCTTGCTGTAAAATGTCTTTTGAAAATTTTCTCTGCATCAACTAATCCCTTCAATTATTCAATTAATTTATTGAACAATTGTATTATAAGCATGTTGTTATTAAATTACAACTTATATTAATATAAATTCTCTAATGAAGGAAATGGACACAGTGAATACAGTAACGTTAAAAGATACAAAAACAGGGGAACATCCTCAATTCCCTGCAGATGATGTATTTATTTACGTGGGTACACTTCCGTTAAATGGTGCGTTCAAAAACTTAGATATAACCAATGAAGAAGGTTATGTAGTGACGGATGAAGCAATGGCTACAAAGATTCCTGGTATTTATGCAGCTGGAGATATCCTTGATAAGACCCTGCGCCAAATTGTCACAGCTACGGATGATGGATCAATTGCAGCTAAAAGCGTCCAACATTATATTGAAAACCTTGAGAGTTGATAATGTGTTGGGTGGGTGACAATTATTAAAGGTGTATATAGAGTAGATCGTACCAAATAATGGTCGTTCTATTTAGTTGAAAAGTGCTAGTAAGTATGCTAATGTATAGTTTGTACCAAACGGTAGGTACAAATCATTATACTTTACTGCTTTTCATAACCATTAAAATAAGATCTCGAAATCTTGAGATCAGTATAGGTAGTACTTCTATTCTTTATGATCGAAAACTTTTACGATAAAAGCAGTAAATCATAAAAATCAATTCTAATGGCTACAATAAAGCGAAAAATAATTATCTTAAGGAGTGTTTGACTTGGCTAATATGCAGACGAATGCCAATGTTGTTTGGCATAATGGAGTAAAAGGAAATGGAGTGCTTAAAACAGAATTTCTTGATGCTAAGGTTGCTATCCCTACAGTATTAGGTGGTAGTGGGAATGGAGCATTCCCAAAAGAAGTTCTTGTAGCTTCTGTAACAACTTGTTATACAGCTGTACTTGTATCTATGATTGAATCAAGAGAACTTCCTGTAGTAGAAATAAGCGTACATTCTGAAGCATCGATATCTGATGAAGAATTTAAAATTATCCACCACCCTCACATGGTTTTATCAGAGAATGCAACAGATAAACAAGTTCAATCCGCAGAACGATTATTTGCAGCAGCTGATAAAGGGTGTGTTGTAGGCAACTTATTAAAAAAAGCTGACGTAAAGATCGAGGTTCAAGGAGAAATCTCTACAACATAACTTAGATTATAAAGGGTAGCGTTAAGCTCCCCTTTATCTATAGAAGATGTTTTAATATAGGAAACACTTATAGGGTAAACAAGTAATATTGTTCAATTTATGTATTCATATACCTTGTGTCACTATGAATGACATATAATTAATGGTAAGCAAAGCATCAATTTGTTATTGTGCCAAGGCAGTCTTTGGGCATAAATAAGGAATCATCAAATGAAAGAAATTGAGGATTTAACTTCTATTATTCATCTAGATCAGGTCAATGCATATAACGTAGAAGAAGTAGTAGATAAATACTCGATTTTAACCGTAACATTCTTACTTTTATTTGTAGAAGGAAATGAATCTTTGAGAGCAGCATATTTTGTTGGTTTAGAGAATAGAGGAAATTTATAATATGTATTATGAGTAGTAGGAATGACACGCCAGTGAATTTTAACCAAATCATAACATTAGATATAGACACCAAATGGATACTTTCAATAGATTGTGAACTATATATTGTTAACCAGAAAGGTTATACATTAGTAAGTATAAACAGACTATGATAGTATTCATTTATTTCTACTTACACTCATGCAAAAGGAATAAACGCGATTGAACTATTTTCACTGACATTGTATAACTGTGAGTAGTACTATTTAAACTAATGATTATAGTTTTTCGTTATTTTCTATTGGACATGTAGAAAATAGGTAAATTCACTAATAAGGGTGTGATTATAATATGTCTAAGCAACAAGAAATTCTCTCTATAGCAAAAGAAGTGATTCATTCTAAAGGATATCAAGCTACCTCTATTAGTGATATCCTAAGCGCTGCTAACATTGGTAAAGGACAGTTTTATCACTATTTTTCATCTAAGTATGACCTTGGCCTAACAGTTGTAGAAGACTTTGTTCAAGATTGGGATCAGAAATTGATTTTAGATATTCTTAAAGCAGATAACGATCCTGTATCCAAATTAAATAAGATGTTGGATTGGACTGTCAGCTATCATTCAGAAATGGATTCAAAAACTGGATGTCCTTTTGGAAACCTCGCAATTGAGATGAGCGAACACGATGAACATTTCCGATTAAAGATTCAACATTTTTTTGAACGTTGGATAGATGGAATTCAGCATGCGCTAAATGAAATGGTAGAAAAAAATTTATTTACTGACACCATTGATACCGAAAAACATGCTCAGGCTATCATTGCTATGATAGAAGGTGGAATTTTACTAATGAAGAGCCAGCAGGATATGAAATGGTTTTTAAATGTAGTGGACGTGATTCGTCTACAATATAATTTATCCTAATAGTAGGTATATACGTTGTTTTATTCTGTATCGGAAGGCAGGTACAGATATATAAACTGGAAGATGGCGAATAAGAAGATAAACAATAATCTGTTGTAAGAGCTTATTATTTTTTATCCTAAGCTACTCTGTTGTACTCTTATTTTAAATAAGGTAGATAACTTGTGGTTGGTAGTAACAATGAATCGGTACATCTATTGTGCTTTGTGAATGAAAATGGTGAATATTAGTCTTTTTATTTTAAAGATACAGGGTTGCATATTCAAAAAAAGCATGCTAATATAAAATTGTACCAACTGGTAGGTACAATAACTGGTTGTTGATAGGGGGAGGGTTACAATGATTACACCAACAGAACTGTATTATTCCAAAGACCATATTTGGATAAAAGTTAAAGATAATCGAGTACGTTTAGGTATTACAGATTATGCTCAAACAACGCTTGGTGAAATTGTTTTCTTAGACCTTCCAGAGGAAGGGAATTCATTAACGATAAACAATAGCTTTGGTGATGTGGAGTTCATTGAAACTACTCCGAACTTATAGCACCATTTAATAAAGTAAACACAGAATTAGAGGATAGTCCTGAATATGGAAATGAATCCCCTTATGATTAAGGATGGATGTTGGAAGTTCAAATGGATAATATAGATGATATCCAACATCTTATTATGCGTGCTAAAGAATACAAAGATTATGTACATGAAAAAACTGGAGGGAATCATGATGGAAAAATTACAATCAATGGATCAATTTGAGGAGTTAAAAAAAGCAGAGCGTGTTGTCTTTATGTTTTCAGCGGACTGGTGCCCAGACTGTCGGGCGATCGAGCCGATTTTGCCGGACATTGAAGCAAATTATTCAGAATATCAGTTTATTTATGTAGACCGGGATGAATTTATTGATTTGTGCATCGAACTGAATGTATTTGGTATTCCAAGTTTTATCGCTTATCACAACGGAGAAGAAGCAGGGCGGTTTGTTAGCAAGGCTCGGAAAACACAAGAAGAAATCGAAACATTTATTAACAGCTTGTCCGCTTAATCGTTGCTATGAAAAATAGGAATAATAATCATGAACAATGCTACTTTGTTGTACCATCATTTTAAATAAGGTAGGTTACTTGGTAAGTGATAGCAATAATAAATCTTTAGGTCTATTGTGCTTTGTAAATAAAAATGGTAAATATTGATCTTACTATTTTGAAAATAAAAGGTTGCATATACGAAAAAAGCATGATAGTATAAAATTGTACCAACTGGTAGGTACAATAACTGGTTGTTGATAGAAGGAGGGTTACAATGATTACACCAACAGAACTGTATTATTCCAAAGACCATATTTGGGTAAAAGTTGAAGATAATCGAGTACGTTTAGGTATTACAGATTATGCTCAAACAACGCTTGGTGAAATTGTTTTCTTAGACCTTCCAGAGGAAGGGAATTCATTAACGATAAACAATAGCT
>NZ_JBLQZO010000016.1:0-40024 GCF_047872835.1 Priestia sp. RMT2NF4 | reverse complement strand
GGTGTAGCGGTTAACATGCCTGCCTGTCACGCAGGAGATCGCGGGTTCGATTCCCGTCGGGACCGCCATTTTAAATTTAATAAGGCTCGGTAGCTCAGTTGGTAGAGCAAAGGACTGAAAATCCTTGTGTCGGCGGTTCGATTCCGTCCCGAGCCACCATTTTAAAAACATTTGTTTTTAAAATGCCGGTGTAGCTCAACTGGTAGAGCAACTGACTTGTAATCAGTAGGTTGGGGGTTCAAGTCCTCTTGCCGGCACCATTTATATCGGAGGGGTAGCGAAGTGGCTAAACGCGGCGGACTGTAAATCCGCTCCTTCGGGTTCGGCAGTTCGAATCTGCCCCCCTCCACCATTTACAGGGGCATAGTTTAAAGGTAGAACTACGGTCTCCAAAACCGTCAGTGTGGGTTCGATTCCTACTGCCCCTGCCAATTATAAAATTAACATTGCATATATACGTGGCGATTGTGGCGAAGTGGTTAACGCACCGGATTGTGGTTCCGGCATTCGTGGGTTCGATTCCCATCAGTCGCCCCATTTATAAACGATATGCATATTCCAATATTGGGCTATCGCCAAGCGGTAAGGCAACGGATTTTGATTCCGTCATGCGTTGGTTCGAATCCAGCTAGCCCAGCCATATTTGCGGAAGTAGTTCAGTGGTAGAACACCACCTTGCCAAGGTGGGGGTCGCGAGTTCGAACCTCGTCTTCCGCTCCAATTTAATTTTAATAAATTTATTTAGTCTTGAGTAAATGGCGGCATAGCCAAGTGGTAAGGCAGAGGTCTGCAAAACCTTTATCACCGGTTCAAATCCGGTTGCCGCCTCCATTTATTTACAAGCTGCCGGGGTGGTGGAATTGGCAGACACACAGGACTTAAAATCCTGCGGTAGGTGACTACCGTGCCGGTTCAAGTCCGGCCCTCGGCACCATTTATAATTTTAACTTGCCTTTTTTATTTTGCCGATGTGGCGGAATTGGCAGACGCGCACGACTCAAAATCGTGTTCCTTCGGGAGTGTCGGTTCGACCCCGACCATCGGTACTTTAGCTTTACTTGACAGGATGATTCCTGTTTTTATTTTTACTTATTGGTCGACAAATTTTGATAATATTTGCGGGTGTAGTTTAGTGGTAAAACCTCAGCCTTCCAAGCTGATGTCGTGAGTTCGATTCTCATCACCCGCTCCATACATATTGTTATCACAACGCAGTGTCTCGCTTTCAAAGCTGAGATGTTGCGTTTTTTATTTTTAGCGTAAATATAGCGTCTATCTTGAAAAGATAGACGCTATATTTACGTACATCAGTTAATGACTTGATAGGTTGCTTCGCCGCCGTGAATTTGAATGAACATGTCACTTAAGGATTTAGTTAGTTTATAAGCCTGTTCTTCTGAAAGTGACGGTTTTAAATAGATGAACTGTACAGCTTGTGTTGTCTTTTCAGTTACGTACGCTCGGTTAGAATCGACATAAGGGCTTCCGAAAGCTCCTAGGGCATCTTTTGAAATGATTTTATTTTCTAAAGAAATGTTACGTTCATTTAGAGCTTCGTAAGACTCTTCTTTTTTACCGATAGTAAATTCAACGTGGCCCTCTATATTAGAAGAATCATAAATTCCAATTGGTACTTCATATTGCAATGAAAAAAAGTTATTAATGTCCACAGCAGAATTGATAGAAGGAAGATACGTTTGTTTTCCTATCCGTCGAATTAAAGCTTCTATAGAAGGACGGTATTTACTTGGATCCGTTCCAAACGTTTTGAAAAGCTTTCTCCACTCGCTAACACCTTCAAATTCTGTTACTTTTTTTGACTCAAGGTCAAAATAAATGGATTCTTGAAAAAGGCGCAGACGTCCTTTTAGCATTTGAGGAGAATCGCCAACTTCAATATTTTTATACTGAATGATTCCCATTTTAAAAGAAGGGCAAAGCTGTTTAATAGCGGGTGATAATGTAAAGTTCATTTTTTTGATCCTTTCTATTATAATTAGTATTTGTTCGTTTATAGATACCATCCTATCATTTCATTGAGTGAGAAAACAGTTCAATGCATGAATATATAGAATTTCTTAGAAAGGAGGCTATTACTCACTATGAATGCGTATCAGTTGAAGGAAGAAATTATTTCATACAGCAAAGAGATTGGAATCGATAAGATTGGATTTGCGAGTGCTTCTATGTTTGATGAGTTAAAGAATCGATTGTTAGCACAGCAAGAGTTAGGTTATGCTTCAGGCTTTGAGGAACCTGATATTGAAAAAAGAGTAGATCCCACATTAGTTGTTCCAAAAGCTAGATCCATTATTTCAATTGCACTTGCGTATCCTTCTAAATTAAAGGATGCACCAAAGAGCACAAAGGAAGATCGCCGAGGGATCTTTTGCCGTGCTTCTTGGGGACAAGATTATCATACGGTTTTACGTGATAGGCTTCAAAAGCTTGAAGCTTTCATAAAAGAAAAAGTACCTGCAGCTATCCTTCAATCGATGGTAGATACAGGCGAGCTGTCGGACCGAGCTGTAGCAGAAAGAGCTGGTATTGGCTGGAGCGGTAAGAACTGTGCCATTATCACACCTGAATTCGGTTCCTACGTGTATTTAGGGGAAATGATTACAGATATCCCGTTTCCTCCTGATAAACCGATAGAAGACGGCTGTGGTACTTGTAATAAGTGCGTAGATGTGTGCCCTACCGGTGCGCTTGTAACAGGCGGTCAGCTGAATTCGCAGCGATGTATTGCCTTTTTAACCCAAACAAAAGGATTTTTAGCTGAAGAATTTCGAAGTAAATTAGGCAATCGTTTATATGGCTGTGATACATGTCAAACTGTGTGTCCTGAAAATAAAGGCAAAGACTTTCATTTTCACCCTGAGATGGAGCCTGACCCAGAACTTGCGAAGCCTAAATTAAAACCGCTTTTAACGATGAGTAATCGTGAGTTCAAAGAGAAATTTGGACATGTTTCAGGGTCATGGAGAGGGAAAAAGCCAATTCAGCGTAATGCCATTATTGCACTTGCCCATTTTAAAGATCAAACCGCTGTTCCAGATTTAATTGAGTTAATTAAAAATGACGTTCGCCCTGTCATTAGAGGAACGGCGGCATGGGCGTTAGGCAAAATTGGTGATAAAGAAGCATTAGATACACTTATGAACTTAAGAGAAAAAGAAAAGGACCAAGAAGTAATTGAAGAAATGTCAAAAGGTATAGAGATGCTTCAAGAGATCTAAACCGTATTTTTATTGATAAAGTTAGCTAATGAGTCATAGCGTATAATAAACGCTTAGAAAAGTGGTGACATTATGCTAACAAAAAGGAATGTATTATATACTTTAATTAAAGCGCGTGCGGACAGCTATGTAAAAGGTGAGCTTCATGAAGACTTTAAGCCTTTCATTGAACAGCAGTGTGAGCTAAAGCGGTCTCTTGTAAAAAAAAGAGAAGTTGATGTTTTAAAATGTAATATGAAAGGTTCTATTCAATCTGCTCATACGGATCAGGAAGAAACAAGAGTATTATATAAGGTGCACATTCAGGCATTTTTAAAACAAAACGATTTTTTCTATATAGAAGAAGAAATTGAAGATCGTTTAGCTCTTTTTTATAAAGATACACTTATTCAAGATGAGCTGCTGGTAAAGGATTTTTCTGAAGATGAGGTTGAAATGGATGTAGAAGAAGTAGAGGAAGACGAAGAAAGAGCCTCTTATTATGATCGTCTTGCAGCTGTTCAGTATGCAGAAAAGCATTGGGATAAACCTAATGAAAGTTATAAGCAGTTTGAGGTAAACTGCACCAACTATATCTCACAGTGTTTGCATGCAGGAAAGGCGCCGATGCGGGGGTATCCTAAAAAAGCAAACGGATGGTGGATGAGAGGGAACGCCTGGAGCTATAGCTGGGCCGTTGCTCATTCCATGCACAGCTATTTAAGTAACTCCAAATCAGGACTTCGGGCTGTGAGGAAATCTTCAGCAAGCGAACTTGTCCCGGGAGACGTTATCTGCTACGATTTTGAAGGAGATGGAAGATGGAATCATACGACGATTGTTGTAGCAAAAGACCGTCACGGTATGCCTCTTGTGAATGCGAACACGTATAATAGTCGAATGAGATATTGGGCTTATGAAGATTCAACGGCTTACACGCCAAAGATTAAGTATGATTTTTTCCATATCGTTGATCGGTAAGTCTTTCGTTTTAGCAAGTTAGTGGTATAATGATGAATAGATTTGTTAGCAGAGGTGAAAATTTGTGGGAGTACACGTAGTGTTATTTCAACCAGAAATTCCAGCAAATACAGGAAATATTGCGCGAACATGTGCAGCAACAAATACGACGCTGCATTTAGTTCGGCCGTTAGGCTTTTCAACAGATGATAAAATGTTAAAGCGAGCTGGATTGGATTACTGGGAATTTGTAAATGTGGTGTATCATGATTCATTAGAAGAAGTATTTGAAAAGTATCCTGAAGCAGGCTTTTACTTCATCACAAAATTTGGTCAACAGCCACATACAACATTTGATTATAGTGACTTAGAGCAGGATCATTTCTTCGTATTTGGGAGAGAAACAAAGGGTCTGCCAAAGCACATTATTGAAGAGAACATGGAAAGATGTCTTCGTTTACCGATGACAGAAAATGTTCGTTCTTTAAATTTATCTAATACAGCAGCTATTTTAATCTATGAAGCGCTGCGTCAACAAAATTACGCTGGTTTATCTTAAATAAAAAGCGAGGTTCAATAAAATTTGAACCTCGCTTTTTTATTTATGTCGACGATGATATGTAGTGGTTATTTTTTAACACCCGGTTTATCATTGTATCCCGCTCTGAAGATGGATGCTAAAAAAGCAATTGTTACTCCTAATACTAAAAGTAAGCGCATTGATTTTCCTCCTCAATCTAATTAAAAGGATTATACAGCTACTGCAGTTAAAACCGACTTCCCATATCTCATGATGATAATAATGACAAAATAACTCTTCTAGAGACGTAAGTTCTCTAATAAAATTTAACCGTTCCTTCTTACTCTTTTATTATAGCTAATAAATACTTCACTGTGAATGCCTAGCAAGGACAAATTTCTGAATTTTACAATTTAAAAAGCATGTTCAAACATTTTGCTGCATAGATTGTATTAATCTTGTTCACTAGCACCATAACTAGTAGGGGAGGTCCTTTAATGGATATATTAAAGAAAGTTGAAAGATACCGCGAAGAAGAGAATCGTCTTAAGTGGGAAGGGACATTTGAAGAGTACCTAAAGCTGATTAAAGATGAGCCTTTAATTGCTCAGCCTGCACACTCTAGAGTATACAACATGATAAAGGATGCAGGAATTGAAGAGGTAAATGGTAAAAGACATTATAAATTTTTCAGTGGACAAATGTTTGGACTTGAAGATTCGCTAGAACGCTTGGTGGAAGAATATTTTCACCCAGCTGCAAAGCGTTTAGATGTTCGTAAACGTATTTTACTTTTAATGGGTCCAGTAAGTGGTGGTAAATCGACGCTAGTGACCATGTTAAAAAGAGGGCTTGAAGCTTATTCGCTTACTGATCGAGGAGCTGTTTACGCTATTAAAGGATGCCCAATGCATGAAGATCCGCTGCATTTAATTCCACATCATTTACGTAAAGACTTCTTTGAAGAGTATGGTATCCGAATTGAAGGAAACTTATCTCCTTTAAATACAATGCGATTAGAGGAAGAGTATGGCGGCAGAATTGAAGACGTCATCATCGAACGCATTTTCTTCTCAGAGGACAAACGAACTGGAATTGGAACGTTCAGTCCTTCTGATCCGAAATCTCAAGACATTGCTGACCTAACAGGAAGCATTGACTTTTCAACAATTGCAGAGTATGGATCTGAGTCAGATCCGCGCGCTTACCGCTTTGACGGAGAGCTTAATAAAGCAAACCGGGGAATGATGGAGTTCCAAGAGATGTTAAAATGTGACGAGAAATTTTTATGGCATTTACTCTCTTTAACCCAAGAAGGAAACTTTAAAGCAGGAAGATTTGCTTTAATTAGTGCAGATGAATTAATCGTAGCGCATACAAATGAAACAGAGTATCGCTCGTTTATTTCCAATAAGAAAAATGAAGCTTTGCATTCACGAATTATTGTAATGCCTGTTCCATATAACTTAAAAGTGAGTGATGAGGAAAAAATTTATGACAAAATGATTCGTGAAAGTGACGTATCAGATGTTCATATTGCCCCTCATACGCTACGTATTGCGTCTATCTTTACTACGTTAACAAGATTAAAAGAGCCTAAAAAAGGCGATATCGATTTGTTAAAGAAAATGCGCTTATACGACGGTCAATCTGTAGAAGGCTATAACGATGCAGACGTAGAAGAGTTACAAAAAGAGTATACGGATGAAGGAATGAGCGGTATTGATCCGCGTTATGTCATTAACCGCATTTCATCTACCATCATTCGAAAAGATATTAAATCAATCAATGCATTAGATGTACTGCGTTCATTGAAGGAAGGGTTAGCACAGCATGCGTCTATTTCTGCTGAGGACCGAGAGCGTTACCTGAATTATATTTCTCTGGCGCGTAAAGAATATGATGAAATTGCTAAAAAAGAAGTGCAAAAAGCGTTCGTTTATTCTTACGAAGAGTCTGCTAAAACATTAATGGATAATTATTTAGATAATGTCGAAGCATACTGCAACAAAAATAAGCTTCGTGATCCGCTAACAGGAGAAGAGTTAAATCCAGATGATAAATTAATGCGTTCAATTGAAGAACAAATTGGTATTTCAGAAAATGCGAAAAAAGCATTCCGCGAAGAAATCTTAATTCGTATTTCCGCTTATGCACGTAAAGGAAAACGATTTGACTATAATTCTCATGAACGCTTACGTGAAGCGATTCAGAAAAAACTGTTTGCAGATTTAAAAGACGTAGTGAAAATTACAACGTCCACTAAAACACCAGATGAGCAGCAGCTGAAGAAAGTAAATGAAGTAGTGGCTCGATTGATTGATGAGCATGGATACAATTCAGTATCTGCTAATGAACTGCTGCGCTATGTAGGAAGTTTGTTAAATCGATAACTCAGTACTAACAAGAAAACATGGCACTTCCGATCTGTGCCATGTTTTTCTTATCTCTTAAAATAAACTCTGCATAATTAGGCTATTGTGTAGTACGCATTGCACTTAACCATCATATGATAAGTCATAAACATATACATGACACTAGACACTATAAAATGAATAGTTAATAGTAAAAGAATTAGTTAGCAAGTATACCATTCTTGCGCATAGGATAAGAGTAACCAACCTTTGAACTAAAGGTATTTGTCAGAAACTTTCGGTATAGCTTATGCATGCCGAGTAAAAACGTGCAGGTGTTTTTTAAATAAGGAGGGGAATAGCGTGGGAAAAGAAGTAGATAAAAGTTTTGCTGTCTCAAAAGAAGACTGGTCCCTCCATCGTAAAGGCCACGATGATCAAAAAAGACATCAAGAAAAAATTAAAGAAGCCATTAAAAATAATTTACCGGACTTAATTACAGAAGAAAATATCGTGATGTCCAATGGAAGAGAAGTTGTTAAAATCCCGATCAAATCATTGGATGAATATCGAATTCGGTACAATTATGATAAAAACAAACATGTGGGTCAAGGTGATGGAGACAGTAAAGTTGGGGATGTAGTAGCACGTGACGGATCTGCTGGAGATGGTCAAAAAGGAGCAGGAAAAGGTCAAGGAGCAGGTGACCAGGCTGGAGAAGACTACTTTGAAGCGGAAGTGTCCCTCATGGAACTTCAAGAGGCTTTATTTGCTCAATTAGAACTGCCTAATCTTCAGCGAAAAGAATCTGATCAAATTGTTGTGGAACACATTGAATTTAATGATATACGACGTACAGGTTTGATGGGGAATATTGATAAAAAACGAACGATGATGAGCGCTTATAAGCGAAACGCAATGACAGGAAAGCCTGCTTTTCATCCTATTTATCCGGAGGATTTAAAATTTAAAACGTGGAATGAAGTTATAAAGCCAGAATCGAAAGCAGTCGTTTTAGCTATGATGGATACGAGCGGTTCGATGGGCATATGGGAAAAATATATGGCACGAAGCTTTTTCTTTTGGATGACACGCTTTTTACGTACGAAATACGAAACGGTGGAAATTGAATTTATTGCGCATCATACAGAGGCAAAAGTAGTGTCAGAAGAAGACTTCTTCTCCAAAGGAGAAAGTGGAGGAACCATCTGCTCATCTGCTTACCGAAAAGCGCTTGAATTAATTAACCAAAAGTATGATCCGAGCCGTTATAATATTTACCCGTTTCATTTTTCAGATGGTGATAACTTAACTTCAGATAACGCAAGGTGTGTAAAGTTAGTAAATGAATTAATGAAAGTGTCAAATATGTTTGGGTATGGGGAAGTGAATCAGTACAATCGACATTCCACTTTAATGTCTGCGTACAAAAACATTCAAGACGAAAGCTTTAGACACTTTATTTTAAAACAAAAATCAGACGTTTTTCATGCGATGAAAAGCTTTTTTAGAAAAGAGACCGAAGACCAAAAATATGCATAACCTAAAAGGCCTAGACTTGTTATCTAGGTCTTTTTTATGCGGTTTATTCAGCGCTTCTTTGGAGATAGTAAAAGTACGACTTTATCCAAAAGGAGAATAAGTGAATGAACGAAAATATAAAGAGTGAAATGCAAAAACATCAACAAAATCAGCGGTTGAATGCAGCCGAGTTAGGTTACTTATGGGCGCAATATTTAGGCGATACGCTGTATGTATGCGTTCTTGGATATTTTCTATCTGTTGTAAAAGATCCAGAGATTAAGGAACTTTTAAAAAAAGCACATCAGTTTTCACAAACTCATGTAGACGAATTGACGGAATTATTCAGTTCAGAAAAAATTCCAATTCCAGTAGGGTTTGGGGAACAAGATGTGAACAAAGGAGTTCCTGCTTTATTCGATGATATTTTTATGGCTATTTATGTAAACGAAATGGCCATTGGAGGTATGAAGAAATATGCCAGAGCGCTAAGCGCAGTGAGAAGGCAAGATATTTATGACCACCTATCTCGATGCGTAAAAGAAAGCGACATTCTTTTAGAGAATTCTAACCACGTTATTTTAAGAAAAAGCATGCTGATGAGACCTCCGGTTATTCCTTATCCTGTAAAAGTGAATTTTGTGGACGAAAAAACATTTATATCACCATTTTTCTCTCAAATGCATCCTTTAACTTCTTTAGAGGTTACCGCTATTCAAGAAATTGTTAATACAAATGTATTAGGTAAAACGCTGATGCTGGCCTTTAGTCAAGTAGCTACCACACAAAAATTACGCTCTTATTTTTTTGATGGAGTCAAGCTTGCAAGTAAGCAAATCAAGCACTTCACCGAGTTACTGTCTGAAGCTGATTTACCAAGTCCGAGGTTGCTTGATGCATATGTAACCAAC
The DNA here is from genome assembly GCF_047872835.1 of Priestia sp. RMT2NF4. NCBI lineage: Bacteria > Bacillati > Bacillota > Bacilli > Caryophanales > Bacillaceae > Priestia > Priestia sp. RMT2NF4. The sequence goes on along the minus strand of NZ_JBLQZO010000016.1, from coordinate 30,540 downwards.
TCAACGATTTCACCGTTTTCAGATAAGCTGATGATGTATCATACTTCTACAGCGGTGACGATCGCTATTGATAACTGCGGTGCTGGTTTGTCTATGGCCTTCCGTTCGGATGTAGCAGTAGAATTTTCTCAGCTAATTGGGCGTATAGGGAAGTACGGAAAAGATGGAATTCGAATTATGATTGAGCAAGGGTGGATGGAAGAACCTCCAATGGCAACTGATCGTAAGAAGTTGGCAGAGAAATAAGAAAGATATGTTGTGGATTATCAGTAATTTTGCGGTGCTGAAACATATATAGCTAAATGAAAATAGGTTGCTCTAGACCCACTTGAATGAACAGTGATAAGATAAAAAAGCTGATTTTTCAAGAAGTAAGTCGAGGTGTGCAAATGAATAATAGTATAAGGGAGTCCATTGCGAAAAAAGTAGCATGGATTAGCGTATGGAGCAATATTGCCCTTACGCTAGGAAAAGTAATAGTAGGATGGATTGGAAATAGTGATGCTGTATTTGCTGATGGTATTCACTCTGCAGCGGACGTATTTGCCTCTATTATTGTCTTGTTGGTTATACGAGTAGCAAATAAGCCAGCAGATGATGATCATCCATACGGGCATGGAAAAGCAGAAGTAATTGTCTCAGGAATTGTAGGAATTATTTTATTGCTTGTATCATTTTATGTGGTATTTGAAGGAGTCGTTGGTTTATTCCATCCGGTTGAATCTCCAAATATTTTAGCCATGTGGATTGCTGTTATTTCATACATAGCAAAGGTATTATTGTACCGTTATTCTTTAAACGTAGCCAAGCAGCACCACAGTAAGGCAATTGAGGCAATTGCATTTGATCATAAAGCAGATATTGTTGCTTCTATTGCAGCGGCAATTGGTGTTTTATTATCCATTATTGGTGATAAAATGGATGTTCAACTGCTGTTATACGGAGATAAAATAGCAAGTATCTTTGTTGCTTATTTAATTTTTAACATTGCCAGACAAATGATGGGAGAGTCTTTTCAAATCTTAATGGAAGGCAATATTGATGAAGAGCTACTGAAAGAACTTGAAGAAAGTATTTATGAATTTGAAGATGTGAAGCGGATTGATCGCGTTCGAGCAAGAGAACATGGCCATTACATATTAGTGGATGTACGTATTTCAATTGACCACTTTAAAACAATTAAGGAAGGTCATGATTTAGGACGAGAAATCAAAGCTACACTTATGAAAAAGCATGATAATATTCAGGAAGTATTAATCCATTTGAATCCTTATTATCCAGATTAAAAAGACGCAGCGAAAATTTTTCGCTGCGTCTTTTTGCATTTTTTTACATACTATTTATTTTTTTAGAAACAATGAATATTAACAAGAGACATCGAGGCAGGTGAGTGGCACTGTTAATTAAACGAAGGCCTAAGCGAAAAAAAAGTCCTATCTCCCTTGAAGAAAAGGAGCCAAAAATAGAAATTGAACTTGGTACAAACATAGAAGAAACTCTAAATGTGCTAGAAGAACGGTTAGACTATACGAGCGATATAGGGAAAAGGTGGCTAAAGTTCAATTATGAGCGTGCGCTTTTAGTTTATTTTGTTCCTCTTATGGATTCAGTGAAATTAAATGAGCATGTGATCAAACCTTTATTAATCGAAAAAGAAGGAAAGATAAGTGAAATTATTCAGGCCGCTTCAATTACTCCTACAAAAGATTTGAATGAAATGATTAGTTTAATGAGCCGAGGTGCGTCTGTTTTATTAATAGAGAATGATCCGTTTGTTTATGCAATTGATTCTACCAAAACGGCTACAAGAGAAGTTAATCAAGCGCTGAATGAAAAAGTGATTAGGGGTTCACAGGAAAGTTTTGTCGAGAGCTTGGACAAAAATCTAAACATGATGAGGCAAAAATTTTTAGATGGAAGCCTTATTGTACGCTATATCGAAGTAGGCAGTATTTCACGCACTCGAGTGGCAGTTTTATATTTGAAAAATATAGCAAACGCAGAAATTTGTAATATGATTATTGATTGTATCAAACAAATTGAAGTGGATGGAGTAGATAGTGGGAGCATCATTGAAGAGGCTTTAGAAGATTCGCCTCTTTCACCCTTTCCTCAGCTGTTGAACACAGAAAGGCCGGACCGGGTAATGGGTAATCTGTTAGAAGGCAGAATGGCCGTTTTAACAAATGGAAATAGTTCTGCGTTAATTGCTCCTGTTAACTTTTTTACTTTTTATCAATCGCCTGAAGATTACAATACACGTGCACTTTATGGCTCATTTTTTCGACTTTTACGCGTGTTCAGTTTTTTTGTTGCCATGAGTTTACCTGCGATTTATATTGCAACGATTTCTTTTCATTACGAGTTAATTCCTTTGGACTTAGTATTTACGGTAAAAGGATCTCTTGAGAACGTTCCGTTTCCTCCGATAGTAGAGGCATTTATTATGGTATTGATATTGGAACTATTAAAAGAAGCATCGCTCAGGCTGCCTTCATCCATTGCTCAAACCATCGGGGTAGTTGGAGGATTAGTTATCGGCACAGCAATTGTTGAAGCGAGTTTAGTTTCAAATATGATGATTATTGTTATTGCTCTAACAGCCGTTTCTTCCTTTGTTGTGCCATCAAACGAAATGAGCACAACGCTGCGAATTTTAAGTTTTCCTATGATGATCGGAGCAGCCGTTTTTGGCTATTTGGGTATTGTTTTTGTACTAGTGCTCATCGTTATGCATTTAGTTATTTTAGAATCCATTACGATGCCTTATTTAATTCCTTTTGCTCCATTTAGATTTTCCGGCTTAAAGGATGTCTTTGTAAGGATGCATCAGCTTTATTTGAATGAAAGGCCTGCTAATGCTAAGCCTCAAAAACGTAAACGTCAAAAAGCGATAAGGAATTGGGATTCAAATGAATAAAAATAGTATTTCAGCCAGTCAGCTGTTCTTTATCATCTTACAAACTCAAATTGGGATTGGTGTTTTAGGGTTACCTTATAACTTATTTAAAACGGCGCATACGGACGGCTGGATTTCCATGTTAATGAGCGGTTGTATTATTCAAGTCATTACATTATTCCACTGGGGATTAACGCATCGTTTGCCAGGTTTAACGCTGTATCAGATGACTAGCAAGCTGCTTGGTAAGTGGTTAGGTAATTTTTTGAATATAGGATATGTGTTTTATTACATTATTGTCTCAAGTGTCATTACGGTTTTATATGTAAACGTGTTAAAGCGCTGGCTTTATCACTTGACGCCAGCTTATGTTCTTGTCTTTTTATTAGTTGTTATTGCGTTATATTTTGCAAAAGAGAATGTACGCAATATAGGGCGTTTTTTTACTATTGTATCTGTATTTTTAATTATTTTGGTATTATTGGTGTCAAATGCTTATAAAGAGGCCGATGTCCGGTATCTATTTCCGATTGGGCACAGCGGTATTCAAAATATTTTGCTGGCGTCAAAAGAAGGAAGTATCTCAATGTTAGGTTTTGAAGCTATTTTAATTTTAGCACCGTTTGTAAAAGCAAAGTCTACGACGACTTTAAAAATGGTCATGCTTAGTAATTGTATCGTTACGATTTTATATGTGTATATTATCATTGCTTGTTATATGTTTTTTAGCCCAGATGAAATTTTAATTGTACCAGAACCGGTTTTATATATTTTGAAGGCGACGCAAAACTCAGTTATCGAACGAATCGATTTGGTTTTTATTACTTTTTGGATCATTTCTGTTATTACGTCCCTTATTATATATGTATATATTTCAAGTGTAGGCATGCAGGAAATCTTCAAAAAGAAAACTCACCGTCCATTTGTTCCAATTGTATTGATATTTGTAACAGGTCTTTCCATTTATTTTTCAAAAACGGATCAGCTTGTCGCAGCTTTGTCTCAAACAACTAATTATTTAATTTACGTATTCATTTTCTGTATTCCTATCTGTTTGCTATTATTGTCATGGATTAGAAAAGGAACTGTAAAAAATGAAGGATAAACTGATCAAGATAATGAGCATATGTTTAGTTTTAAGTTTTCTAACGGGGTGCTGGGATCAAAAAATGTTAAAAGATACGATGTTTTTGTCTACGGTAGCTTATGAAAAAAAGAAAGGAAATAAGGTGCTTTCTACTATTGCTATCCGCTCATATACGTCTAAAGAAGGGACTTTAGTAAATAAAACTTATCATGTAGCAGGGGATTCACCTCGAGATGATCGAACAAAAATTAACCAGCAGGTTTCTGGAATTGTTATGTCTGCCAAAAAGAGAATAATCTTATTTGAAGATCGATTAGCTAAAGAAGGTATACTAGAATTATCAGACGTCTTATATCGCACACCGGAAAGTCCTCTAACGGCTAAGTATGTCATTGTAGAAGGGAAACCGAGTACGATAGTTGAGCTACAGCAAGTAGGAGAAGAGCTAATTGGAGAATATTTAGACGGAGTTGTCCATACGGCTGAAGTCAATTCCTTAGTGCCAATTGAAACTCTTCAGTCACTTTGTACCGTGTTGTTTGATGAAGGAAAAGGGCTAGCTCTTCCTTATATGAAATTAAATACTGAAAATAAGACCGTTGATGTAATCGGTACAGCTTTGTTTAATGAAGATAAATTTTCAGGTATTACATTAAATTCCGATGAATCTAAGGCGCTTCTTTTATTAGGAAATCAAAAAGACAAATATATGATTATGAGTCACAAAATTACCATACATGATCAACAGTATGTAGTATCGTATGATGTGTCAGATGCTAAAGCAAAAATGCACGTTAAACCTGATGCGGTGCACGGAGCAAAAGTAATCATACCGCTAAATATAAAAGTAAGTATTAATGAATTTACTAAAAATGAAATGTCATCTCCTGCATTAACAAAAAACGTACAGAAAGAAATTGAAAAGATTCTACAAAAGAAAGCTGAAAAAGTAGTTGAAAAGCTGCAAAAAGCTAACTGTGATTTTCTTGAAATAGGAAGAGAAGTAGCTGCTTATCATCCGAGTATATGGAAAAGGCTTAAATGGAGACAGGACTATAAAAACATCTCGATTAATCCGAAAGTACAAGTGGAAATTATCCATCGTGGAGTTATTAATTAACAAAAGTCATGCGAAAAGCGTGGCTTTTTTAATTGAAAAAATTTTAGTTTACAAAATAACAAAAAGGGAATTGTATTTATTTATTGATGTGATAGGATAAAAAAGCATATAAATGCATTCACTACGAATGAAAGCAGTGGACGGGTACATATAGATAATAATAAATGGTTTTGGGAGTCAAAGAAGGTGATGTTGAAGTGAATGTAAGCATCAGGTCAATTGTTAAAAAAGTCATGTTCACTCTATTTATTGCGTATACGGCAGTGGTCATTTATGCTACTCTCATACGGGAAAACGAACATGTTTACGGAAAAGCAATGAACTTGGATTTATTTAGTACAATCCGTCTGATGTGGGACAGCGGTAATATAATGCTCACTCTGACAAATATACTGGGAAATATCGTGATGTTTGCGCCGCTTGGAATGTTTATTCCGTTGTTTATGAAGTGGTTTGACGGTTTTATTCAAGTCTTTACGACGGGTTTCTTAATCAGTTTTCTGATTGAAATTTTACAGTACAAGCTAACGGAACGAGTATTTGATATTGATGATATCTTTTTGAACACGCTAGGTACATTTATAGGCTGGGTTATTATTAAAATACTATATTGGATTAAGAACATGCTGAAAGCACGTTTCAAAAAAAGATGAAAGGACTTCTTTACGAAGTCCTTTTTGCATCTTGTTGATAGAAACACTTAATGCAGCGTCTTACGGAAGAATGTGAGGATTCAACGATAATGTGCTGACAATTTTGCTGAACAAATAATAACTTTCCTTCAAGCTGCTTAATTTGTTTTTTAAGCTGTTCTACTTCATTATTGATAGATATTTGAACCACTGTTAACAAACTCTTTAGCTTTTTCTTTCATTCCTTCTTTTCTTACTTCGTTTACATCTTTTTCATTTTCTTGAGCCATGTTACGAATATCTTGAGAAATACGCATCGAACAGAATTTAGGTCCACACATTGAACAGAAATGGGCTGTTTTAGCACCTTCAGCGGGAAGTGTTTCATCGTGATATTCTTTTGCGCGCTCTGGATCTAGTGACAGGTTAAATTGATCATTCCATCTAAATTCAAATCTTGCTTTAGACAGAGCATTATCGCGTTTTTGTGCTCCTGGATGGCCTTTTGCTAGGTCAGCAGCATGCGCAGCAATTTTATAGGTGATAACGCCTTCGCGAACGTCTTCTTTATTCGGGAGTCCTAAATGTTCTTTTGGCGTTACGTAGCAAAGCATAGCTGTTCCAAACCAGCCAATCATTGCAGCACCAATACCTGATGTAATATGGTCATAGCCTGGAGCGATGTCGGTTGTAAGCGGTCCAAGAGTATAGAAGGGAGCTTCCTGGCATATTTCCATTTGTTTATCTACGTTTTCTTTGATGAGATGCATTGGAACATGTCCAGGACCTTCAATCATAACTTGAACATCGTGTTTCCAAGCAATTTTAGTTAATTCACCAAGCGTTTCTAATTCACCGAACTGTGCCTCATCATTAGCATCTGCAATGGAACCAGGGCGTAGCCCATCGCCAAGCGAAATAGCAATATCGTATGCTTTACAGATTTCACAGATTTCTTCAAAGCGAGTATATAAAAAGTTCTCTTCATGATGAGCTAAACACCACTGCGCCAAGATGGATCCTCCGCGTGAAACAATACCTGTCGTACGTTTCGCTGTCAGAGGAATATAACGTAAAAGAACACCTGCGTGAATAGTAAAGTAATCAACACCTTGTTCTGCTTGTTCAATTAATGTATCGCGGTATGCTTCCCACGTTAGATCTTCTGCTACGCCTTTTACTTTTTCAAGCGCTTGGTAAATAGGAACGGTCCCTACAGGAACAGGCGAGTTGCGGATAATCCATTCGCGTGTTGTGTGAATATCCTTTCCTGTTGATAGATCCATAATTGTATCGGCTCCCCAACGCGTTGCCCATGTCATTTTTTCTACTTCATCTTCAATAGCTGAACGAATAGCTGAATTTCCGATATTAGCATTAATTTTCACATGGAATTTGCGGCCGATAATCATCGGTTCGCTCTCAGGGTGATTGATATTATTAGGGATAATTGCACGTCCTCTTGCTACTTCTTCACGCACAACTTCAGGATTCATCTGTTCACGAATAGCGATAAATTCCATTTCGGGCGTGATGATTCCTTTTTTCGCATAGTGCATTTGCGTTACATTTTGATTTTTTTTCGCGCGCAAAGGTAAACGTTTAGTGATAAAGCGCTCGTACTGATCTCTTGGATCACCGTCATAATAACCGTTATCCTGTGGCTGAACCGTACGGCCTTGATATGTTTCTACATCGTTTCGTTCTGCAATCCACTTTTCGCGCAGAGCCGGTAATCCTTTTTGTAAATTAATTTCATAAGAGGGATCTGTATAAACACCGCTCGTGTCGTATACACGTACGGGACTATTTTCTTCTTCACCAAAAGACCCTGTAGTAGGAGACTGATGAATTTCACGCATAGGTACTTTAAGGTCTTGTCTGGATCCTTGGACATATACTTTGTGACTGTTTGGAAAAGGCTTTTTCATAGAAACTGATACATTTTGTTTTGACATTACATATTCCTCCGGTTTCGCATAAAGTGTAGCTATACCGAACCATAAAAAAAATCGAGTTCTGTGATAGACAGAACCCGATGGAATAGGCAAAAAAAGAATAAACATATACTATTCTTTTCAAGACTACTTCCCTCCGCTGGTATAACCCAAATCAGGTTCAAAGGGTTAAAGAGTTTTATTGCACTCTTCTCTCAGTCTGAGCTATCAGACACCCCTAGTAGAAATAACATTCAAATTATTCAATTTACGGCTTAAGTTTACCATCATTCGGTAAAAAATCAACCCTTAAATAAAAAAAGCTAGACAATTAGCGTTGTCTAGCAGCATCGATTGCAATCACAATAGCTGTAATAATATGCATGATAAATCCCAAAAATGGAATCCAAGCAACCAGTGAGGTAACAAGTCCTAGTATGTTTCCATAAGCAGATAACCCTCGTCTATTAGCTAAAATGAGTGTGATAGCATGAAGAATAAATCCAATAAAAAGAGGAGTATAGCTAAAGCCCATAACAATCCCCGCGCCAATTAAAGGAATTCCCAGCAAGGCTTCATACCCAGCAGTGACCCATTTCATTGTACGTACATTTCCATTCATAGTAAAAAGCCTCCTAAAAAAGATACTACTATATACGAGAAAAGAGAGAAAAAAGTTTCAAATTACTTAGGGGATATGTCGTATAAGTCAGCCCTATTGGATTAAAATGATAGATGACAGTAAAGGGGGATGGAAAAAACATAATGATTTAGTCATTTTTTCACACTAAAGAAAAATAGTCTAGATGATTCATTTTTAGCTAAGGGACCAGAATTTATACTGAACATAGTGACTGCTTTTTAAAATAAATAAAAGCTGATATCGTGTTTTTTGGTTGTAGCATGTAAGCTTTTTATTACAAATTATTAAAGATTCTTATCTTTTTGCAAATACACATTGTATTTCATAGTTTTAACAATTATGATAAAAAAGCAAGTGTCAAAATAGGAAAATAGTTGAGCATGTAAAACGAAGCGATAAGCTTATTAATTTGAAAGAAAGGCAAGGTACATAGCTTTATGTGGGAAATTATTGTAGCAATCATTTTAGGGATTGTAGAAGGTTTAACAGAGTTTGCTCCCGTTTCGTCAACTGGGCATATGATTATTGTGGATGACCTGTGGTTAAATTCAAAAGAATTATTTTCATCTCCAGTAGCTAATACATTTAAGATTGTTATTCAGCTAGGGTCGATCTTAGCAGTAGTTGTTATTTTTAAAGATCGTTTTATTAATTTATTAGGATTGGGAAAAAAACCAGCTGCTGCAATTGGACCGACAAATCGCTTAAATTTAATGCAGGTAATTGTTGGTTTGTTACCCGCAGGAGTGTTAGGACTTTTGTTTGATGATTACATTGATGAACATTTGTTTTCTTTAAATACGGTGCTAATTGGCTTAGTGGTCGGAGCTGTATTAATGATTCTAGCAGATTTGTTTGGACCTAAACGTCCGCGTGTAGAGACGGTGGACCAAATGTCTTATGGACAAGCACTAGGTATAGGACTGTTTCAATGTATTGCTCTTTGGCCAGGTTTTTCTCGTTCAGGCTCAACGATTTCAGGAGGGGTTCTTCTTGGAATGAGCCATAAGGCAGCCGCAGATTTTACATTTATTATGGCAGTGCCAATTATGGCAGGAGCAAGTGGACTTTCATTGGTTAAAAACTGGCAGTATTTCACATCAGATGCACTACCGTTTTTTATTGCTGGTTTTATCAGCGCCTTTATTTTTGCGCTTATATCGATTCGCTTTTTCTTAAAATTAATCAACCGCATTAAATTAGTTCCGTTTGCCATTTATCGAATTATCTTAGCGGCTATTCTATATTTTGTATTTTTATAAAATAAATAAGCGTATTTTATAGCCATTTAAACTTCTGATAAAGACTTAAAAAGCAAGAAAAAGCTATTGCAACATTGCAATAGCTTTTTTGCATAAATATATATTATTGTCTTTTGAAAGCGTTTTATAAACATGGGTATTGACAAAACGTGTCGAAAAATAGTAAATTAATATTTGTGCAGTATAAAGTTAAGTAAAAGTAAGACTTCTGTTTAGTTTTATTGACTGTAAAAAACGTATGACAACGTATAGATCGTTTTAATTTTATAAAAATTGAATAATAAGCTTAATCGTATAGAGCGGGGGAATCATTATCGGCAGTAAAGCTGCCTTGGGGTGAATCCTTACAAAAGGTAGGAAACTCTCAATTCCGAATCCGACAGTTAACCTCGTTTGCTTTATTGAGAGAAAGAGCCCAAAATAGCGTAAGTAAAAGGCTGTTCTTTCTTAAGAATAGTCTTTTTTTGTTTTTTCAGAAAAGTATATACAAATGTCATACATCTTTGGGGAGGTACATCTATGAAAAAAATTCGTTTTGGTTTGGCTACGCAGATTTTTACCGGTTTAATCCTCGGTGTTCTTGTAGGAGTAATTTGGTTTAACGATCCGCGTGTAGTAACATACCTGCAGCCGCTGGGAGACTTGTTCTTAAGATTGATTAAGATGATTGTTATTCCAATTGTTATCTCAAGTTTAGTCGTTGGAGTTGCAGGAGCAGGTAGCGGTAAACAGGTCGGAAAGCTGGGCGTTAAAACCATTCTCTATTTTGAAATTATTACAACTTTCGCAATTGTAATCGGTGTATTGATTGCTAATATTTTTCACCCTGGACAAGGTGTAGACATTCATTCAGCACAGAAGAGTGATATTTCACAATACGTTGAAACATCCGAACAGCAAGAAGGAAAGTCAGTGGCTGAAACGTTCTTACACATTGTTCCGACAAACTTTTTCCAGTCAATTGTTGAAGGGGACATGCTAGCAATTATCTTTTTTACAGTATTGTTCGCACTTGGAGTAGCGGCAATTGGAGAAAGAGGAAAGCCTGTTGTTCAATTCTTTGACGGCGTTTCTCACGCAATGTTTCACGTGGTAAACCTAGTAATGAAAGTGGCTCCGATTGGAGTATTTGCTTTAATTGGTGTAACAGTTTCGAAATTCGGTTTAGAGTCACTTCTTTCATTAGGAAAGCTTGTTATCTTAGTTTACTTAGCGTTAATTTTCTTCCTACTTGTTGTATTAGGAGGAATTGCGAAATGGGCAGGAATTAACATTTTCCACTTATTCCGCTATATGAAAGATGAACTGTTGTTAGCATACAGTACATCTAGTTCTGAGACAGTTCTTCCGCGAATTATGGAAAAACTTGAAAAGATGGGCTGTCCAAAAGCTATCGTATCGTTCGTTGTACCAATTGGTTATACATTTAACCTAGATGGTTCTGTTCTCTATCAAGCGATTGCAGCGTTATTCTTAGCGCAGGTGTATGGTATTGATTTAACGATCGTTCAACAGCTGACGCTCATTCTGGTATTGATGGTTACATCTAAAGGAATGGCTGCGGTGCCAGGAACATCATTTGTTGTATTACTGGCTACTCTTGGAACAATCGGCGTTCCGGCAGAAGGATTAGCCTTCATTGCGGGAGTAGACAGAATCATGGATATGGCACGTACGGTTGTTAACTTAGTAGGAAACACACTAGCAGCAATTGTGATGTCTAAATCTGAAGGCAAATTTGACCCTAAAAAAGGTACAGAGGTCATGAGAGCCGGCTAATTTATAAATTAAAAAGCTACTTATTCTATTCAAAAAATTAGAATAAGTAGCTTTTTTCATAATAATTCCTTTATTATTATGGAAATTGACCCTATAATATGTAACATCAGGTATAAATATATCCAAATTTTATTCTTACATAAAAGCAGTCACTGGTTCCTTTCTTTATCAATAAATATAGAGATAGCTTAGCTAGTTGGGGGATAGTAGAGTATGTGGAAAAAGCGAATATGGGTCATCGCCTCGATAGTAATCGTATGTTTGTTAATCCCTTACAGTTTACCGATTGTGTTTGCTTTATTAACAGCATTAGCGCTTGAGGGTATTGTTCAAAAATTGCATCAATCTTTTAAAATGAAGAGAGTCTACGCAGTGCTTATGACCTTCATTTTATATGTTGTTTCGCTCATACTTATTGGATTTTTTATTGTTCGGACAATCGTTACGCAAGTGGTTGCTCTTTCAAAGATAGCGCCTTCATTTGTAAAAGAAATCTATGAAACCGCGATTTATCCAACTATTATTAAGTGGAAATACTATTCAAACGCTCTTCCTACAGAAGTGATTTCTTCTATCGAGCGCACGCTTGAAAAAACCGTAAATTCATTAGATTCTCTATTAAAAAGTACCGTGGAAATCATCATTAGCTTTGCTGCTACTGTTCCTGGGTTTCTACTAGAGTTTCTTATTTATTTAGTAGCGCTTGTATTTATCAGCCTTGAGCTGCCTGCTATTAAAAATAAAATTAAGTCATTTTTAACAGAAGAAACGAAATATAAGCTACAAGTTGTCATCACTCAGCTTATCCAAGCGGGGGTTGGTTTTATTAAGGCACAAATTATTTTAAGTGTCATGACGTTTGTAATGGCTTATGTAGGGCTTTGGCTATTAGATGTTCCGTATACCGCGCTGCTTAGTTTATTAATTGTAATTGTCGATATCTTACCAATCCTTGGGACAGGCTCGGTGCTCGTTCCATGGGGGATTTTTGCTCTTACGCAAGGACATGACTCATTAGCAATCGGCTTATTTATTCTATTTGGAGTCATTACGGTAGTAAGACGTGTAGTAGAACCAAAAGTATTTTCTACAAATATGGGTATTTCACCTTTGGCTGCATTAGTTAGTTTGTACATTGGATTTAAACTTTTAGGTTTTGTCGGGTTGTTTTTAGGACCGGCTTTAGTTATTTTATACGATGCTCTTCGTAAAGTAGGTATTATTCAAATTAACTTTAAACTATAAAAGCGCTGGATAAAACTAGCGCTTTTTTTTTATTGAAACTTTTGTAGTACGTCATACGTAAAGAGGGAAAGGAAAAAACTATGTCGCGTTGGTTTTTATCTATCAATCGGCTAAATTATAGTTTTGCAGTCTTAGATTTAATGACATGAGGAGGAGAATTTTTGTTAGAGTCGGTTTTACTTTCTTTAATTGAAGCGCTAAAACAGCTCTCTTATTTTGGCGTAATTTTAGCATTAACGTTTGAGTTTGTCCCCGCAGAGCTTGTTTTACCTTTAGTAGGGTATTGGGTGTACCAAGGTGATATGAACTTGTATCTGGCTATCCTTGCAGGTACAGTAGGCGGTGTGTGTGGACCGTTGACTCTTTATGCACTGGGACGTTACGGTGGACGACCGCTAGTTTTAAAATATGGAAAATATTTTTTGGTGAAAGAAAAAGAAATTGACGCTGCCGATCGCTTTTTTAATAAGTACGGCAGCGGGGTCGCTTTTTTTGGACGGTTTATTCCAGGAGTGCGTACGGCTATCTCTTTTCCATGCGGGATGGCAAAAATGAATGTATGGCTGTTTTCTATTTACACATTTGTTGCGATGCTTCCAGTAACGGCTATTTACGTATATTTAGGATATAAGTTAGGACCTAAGTGGAAAGAGGTGGGTCCGATTGTATCTCAATACATGCAGCCTATTGGAATCGGAATTGTTGTTTTAATTGCGTTGTTTTTTATCATTAAATATGTGCGGAATAAACAAGTAGGACAGAGCTGATAAATCGAGGAAAAGAGTGAGGATATGTCAGAGCATGAACAATTGAGAATAGAATTGCGAAAAATTGAAAAGTGGGAGAAAGACCAAAAAGGACTTTTTTTCTGGGAGCGGCTGGCTCGCTTGCCTTTTTCAGCTTTAGATAAAGTAACGCCAAAGTTCATTCATCAAAAAATAGAAAAATTATTAGATGAAATTGCCAAGTATGTTGATAATGGAGGCCAGTATTTAGCTAATACGTCTGCCACGCTAGAGAAAGCATCAGCCCAATTACAAGAAAATAAGCAGCTGTCAATAGAGGATGTTCAGCATTTATCTCTGCAGGAAATGGATGAGTTGGCGGAGTATTTTATTGAAGTCCGAAAAAAGAATGCGCAGCTGCAAGGAGCTACAACCGGAGTAGGTGGAATTTTCACACTGGCGATTGATATTCCTTTTGTATTGGGACTTACGCTTAAGACACTGCAAGAAGTGGCTGTTTCTTATGGTTACGATCCCACTGAGCAAGAAGAACGCATTTTTATGGTCAAATGCATGCAATTTTCATCCTCTGATATTGTAGGAAAGCGTGCGATTTTAGAAGAATTAGCAAGCGGCAATCGAACGCAGAGCTTGCAGCAACTCCAAGGTTGGAGAGAAGTGTTTCTAACCTATAGAGACAACTTGGGATGGAAAAAGCTATTTCAAATGATTCCTATAGCAGGGATGGTGTTTGGGGCGTATATTAACAAACAAGCGATTAGCGATATAGGAGAAGTTGGAATGATGCTTTACCGTAAAAGACGCATTTTAGAAAAAGTCTCACAATCTAAAAAATAAAAATAGGCTGGTATGAAAGTATTTTAGTTGAAGAAAAATCCGAACGAGTTTGATTCTTAGTTGAGAATCAAATACGTTCGGATTTTTTTATTGATATAGTAAATGTAGCTTTCATGTATTTAGTTGCCTCTAGGTGTTGATTGGAGGGCAAGGCGAAGACTCCTGCGGAAAAAGCGGAACAGATGAGACCCCGCAGGAGCGCAAGCGACGAGGAGGCTCAACGGCCGTCCGCGGAAAGCGAAGCCTTGCACGGAAATCAACAGCGGTGTAACGAGCGATTCATATTAGATCGTTTACCTTTTTGTTCGTGTGTAGATGGGATTGATTTGTTTATGTCTCAATTATTTTTTTTCGACATTATTTCTGGGGAAATATGTCGAGGTGTGTTAACCCTATTTCCTTAATCAAAATGAAAAGTAGGAATGGTAATAGTATTTTTTCGTCTGGCAATCAGTAAATAAATAATTCCAATTATACTCCATACAATACCGATAAATAAGGATGTTTTTTCTAAGTTAAGCCACATAAAAAATAAAAATAAACTGCCGAGTAAAGGCATAAGTACATATGAAATATATCCACTGAGAGATCGTTTGTTTTGTTGAATAAAATAATGGATAAAAACCGCTATGTTAACTGAACTGAACGCAATTAAAGCACCAAAATTAATTAAAGAGGTAGCTTTTTCAAGAGACAGACTTAGTGAAATTAAAGAGAGACCACCAATAATGACTACGTTCCAAACAGGCGTCTTTGTTTTAGGGTGAATATAGCCAAAAATTCTCCGTGGCAGATAACCATCTTTCCCAATTGCGTAGAGAAGTCTTGATGCACTCATATGTGAGACAAGTCCAGAAGCAATAGTTGATGTTAAGGCTGCTGCTACAAAAATAGATTGAAACAGCTGGCCGCCAATTTTATAAGCGATTTCAGCCGATGCACCTTCTAAATCATGAAATAAAGAGGCTGAAGGGAAAAGAAGCTGAGCAAAGTAAGAAACCGTAATAAATAAGGCGCCTCCCGTACATGCAATAATGAGAATCCCTTTGGGAATGGTTTTCTCAGGCTTAAGTGTTTCTTCAGCCATGGTGGTTACAGCATCAAACCCTAAAAAAGAAAAGCATAAAATAGCTGCTCCGTTTAATAAAAGAGATATAGAAGCCGATTCACTTATAAACGGTTTAAATGATAGCTCTTGCCCTTGAGTTGTAGCACTTAAAATAATAAAGATGATAGCTACTAAAATTTGAAAAGCAACTAATAGCGTACCAAAAGAAACGGTTAAATGAACGCTAAAAATATTCATTATGGTCATGATGACCACAAAGCTGATAATCCATACGGCTTTTGGAACACCTGGAAACAGAGAGCTTAGGTAAATATTTGTCAAAAGTGCATTAATCATCGGTAGAAATAGATAATCAAGAAGAGCCGTCCATCCTACCAAAAAACCAATGCTTGGATTCATTACTTGCTGTGCGTATGTATAAGAAGAACCAGCTCCAGGAAAAGCTTTTACCATTTTTCCATAACTAATGGCTGTGAATAAAATAGCAATCAACGTGAATGCATAAGCACCTGAAACATGTCCATCTGTGGATTCAGTTACAATGCCAAATGTATCGAAAACGGCCATGGGTGCCATGTAGCCTAATCCTATCACGACGATATGCCATAATTTTAGTTGTTTAAGAAGAGAAGGTCCATGATTCATATTTGTCATCCTTTCTGTGTATAATCATTCTGCAATATTTATTATTATACTATATTGTTAGATTTGTCATCTTTTTTTGAAAAAGAAGAGAAAATTGCGCGCTAAGAGATAAAGAGCGTTTAGTTAATTACTAGATAAAGCAAAAAAATGCTTTTTTTCACTTTGATTTTTACCATTGAGTCTAGAAAGCATTTTACATAAAATGAAAGAAAGTAAAAAAGCTTTCGATTAGTATGATCTACTTGTAATAAATACGAAAACAAAATTTTGAATGCGGTTACATTTTTGCGGGTGTATAAACTTATAATGATGATAAAGGAGATGAAGGAAGTGATTGCTACACCCTATATAAACTTGGAGATAAACAAGGGACCAGGTGTGCATGTTGTATTGGATGAAACAAAAAAAGATGGTGTTTATTTTATTAAATTAACGGTCAAGTCGATTAAAAAAAGAAGTCTTCCAAAAATGGCATTAAAATGGAGCGTTCCGTTGTTAGATATCCAGCTATATAAATCTATACAAACTAGTCAGGGAGATGTGAGTACCTCTTCTGTTCATTGTTTTATGAATAAAAATGGCTCTAACCGCTACACTATTGCATGTTCAGACATACTTCACCCTATTCGGTGTGCCCCCAATTGGAAGGAAATGTGTCTAGATGTGGAGATGAACTTATTTAGTGAAAGCACTTGGTCTCTTCATAGCTACGAAACTGAACTGCGAGTAGATACAAGAATGATTGAAACAGAAGAGTTATTCAAAGATTTAGCGAAATGGTATGAAAGAAAAGAGATTAATCTAGCATCTGCTGTTGAGCATGCAACGGCAATAGATGAAAAAGGAAATGTCTCGTTAGATATTTGATGGTGAGGAGAGAGATAAAGTGGGGATCTTATTTAATGAACGTACAAAGGAGTTTCACCTGCAGGGCCGCGATGTAAGTTATATCTTTTCAGTGTTGAGAAACGAGCAGCTTGGTCACTTATACTATGGAAAAAAGCTTAAGCACCGTCCGTCTTTTCAGCATTTTTTACGTGTGGAAACAAGAGGAGCTAGCGCTTCGGTCTATGAAGGAGAACTAGCATTTTCTCTTGAAACAATCAAACAAGAGTATCCTTCTTATGGGACAACAGACTTCAGAGAGCCAGCCTACCAACTTCTTCAGCAAAACGGAAGCCGAGTCACCAATTTTGAATACGATAACCATAAAATTTACAAGGGCAAGAAGCCATTAAACGGCTTACCTGCTACATACGTAGAAGAAGAGAGTGAAGCCACGAGTGTAGAAGTTGAACTGATTGATAAATTGCTCAATGCATCACTTATTTTAACGTATACCGTTTACGAAGACCGAAATATTATTACGCGTCACGCACGATTTGAACATAGAGGAGAAGAACCAGTCGATATTTTGCGTATCATGAGCGGCAGCATTGATTTGCCCACATCAAACTATGAAATGGTTCAGCTTTCCGGTGCTTGGATTCGAGAGAGACACGTGAAAACAAGAATGCTTCAGCCGGGTATTCAAAGTATTTCTAGTGCGAGAGGTACAAGCAGCAGTCAGCAAAACCCGTTTTTAATTTTAAAGAATCCAGATGCAACTGAACACAGTGGAGAAGCGTATGGTTTTAGTCTTGTATACAGCGGAAACTTTCTTGGACAAGTGGAAGTAGATCACTATAATGTATCAAGAATAACGATGGGTATTCACCCTTTTGATTTTCAGTGGCGACTAGAAAGTGGACAAACTTTTCAATCACCAGAACTAGTATTGGCTTATTCAAATAACGGGCTAAACGGTCTTAGCCAAGAGTATCATGAGCTTTATCGCAAGCGTCTCGCTAGAGGGAAATGGCGGGATTTAGAGCGACCAGTTTTAATTAATAACTGGGAAGCGACGTATTTTGATTTTAACGAAGAGAAAATTGTACACATTGCCAAAGAAGCACAAAAGCTGGGCGTTGAACTTTTTGTATTGGATGACGGCTGGTTTGGTAAACGTAATGATGATACAACTTCTCTTGGAGACTGGTTTGTAGATGAAAATAAGCTTCCGGGCGGTATGAAATCATTGGCTCAAAAAGTAACGGATTTAGGCATGGACTTTGGATTATGGTTTGAACCTGAAATGATTTCAAAGCAAAGCAACTTGTATGAAAAGCATCCAGATTGGTTGATTCATGTGCCAAATCGTCATCAGTCTCATGGACGAAATCAATATGTGCTTGATTTTTCACGAGAAGAAGTAGTGAATTATATTTATGAACGAATGGAAGCTATTTTAAGTGAAGCACCTATCTCGTATATAAAATGGGATATGAACCGAAATATAACGGAGATTGGATCTGTTGGGCTACCCGCGAATCGCCAGTTTGAAGTAGTACATCGCTACATTTTAGGAGTATATGATTTGTATGAGCGACTAACAAAGAAGTTTCCGGATATTTTATTTGAATCGTGTGCAAGCGGGGGCGCTAGATTTGATCCGGGAATGCTTTATTATGCTCCTCAAGCTTGGACGAGCGATAACACGGACGCGATTGAACGTCTAAAAATTCAGTACGGCACTTCTTTTGCTTATCCAATCAGTTCAATGGGAGCACACGTATCAGCCGTACCAAATCATCAAGTACGCAGAGTAACAAGTCTAGAAACAAGAGGAGACGTTGCGTATTTTGGCGCATTCGGTTATGAGTTAGATGTTACGCTGATGACAGAAGATGAAAAAGAAACGGTAAAAAAACAAATTCAGTATTATAAAAAATACCGATCTCTTATTCAAAATGGAACATTCTATCGATTAAAAAGTCCGTTTGAACAAGATGGAAATGTGACGAGCTGGATGGTTGTTTCATCCGATCAAAAACAGGCAATCATCGGTTATTATCAAGTATTAGCTAGATCAAATCCTTCTTATGAACGCATTGAGCTAAAAGGGCTTCATCCTGATTATGAATATACAGTGATGGAAACAGACCAAACAGCTTATGGAGATGAGCTCATGTACGCAGGAATTGCTCTAACTCATGAATATCCGGGTGTTGAAGCATACGATAAAAAATCTGGAGACTTTGTATCGGTTATTTACACACTGCAAGCGCAATAAGCAAAGAGGCTGGGACATAACGAAATAAATCCAATCGAAAGATGAACAAATGAGATACATGAGCTGGACTGCTTATGACACCGCAATTGATTTCCGTGCAAGGCTTCGCTTTTGCTCCTGCGGGGTCTCACCTGTTCCGCTTTTCCCGCAGGAGTCTTCGCCTTGCCCTCCAATCAACTGCTAGAAGGAACGAAACAAATAAAACGATATGCATCATCCAAAAAAAAACGAACCACTCATCAAACAGGTTGATGAATGGTTCGTTTTTTACTTGGGCTCAACTACTTTTGTCCCAGCCTCTTTAAGTTAACTATTATTTATGAAGTGTTGACATAAAAGGCGTGATAATGGTAACTTTTAGTTATAATTGTTAACTTTATATTTTTTTAGTTTACTAAAGTGGAGGGGAATCGATGGAAACCACAAGTTTAAGAGATTGGAAAGCACTTGCTCAGTCTATTATTAAAGGGAAAGAAATTACATATAAAGAAGCGCTTCAACTTCTTTATGTACCGGATGAAGAAGTGTTAGAGGTCATGAATGCCGCGTACTTAATTCGTCATCATCATTATGGAAAAAAAGTAAAGCTTAATATGATTATTAATACTAAATCGGGTTTATGCCCAGAAGACTGTGGATATTGTTCGCAGTCGATTGTATCAGAAGCGCCGATTGATAAGTATGCGTGGTTAACAAAAGAGAAAATTGTAGAAGGTGCTTTTGAAGCTCAAAAAAGAAAAGCAGGTACATATTGTATCGTAGCGTCAGGCCGCCGCCCTACTGATAAAGAAGTAGCGCACGTAGTGGGAGCGGTAAAAGAAATTCGTCAAAAGACAGACTTGAAAATCTGTGCCTGTCTAGGATTTTTAACAGATGATCAAGCACACGAACTAGTCGAGGCGGGTGTTCATCGCTATAATCATAATTTAAATACTCACGCTGATAACTATGACAATATTTGTTCTACGCATGGCTATGAAGATCGAGTCGATACGGTTACTACATCTAAAAAAGCAGGTTTGTCACCTTGTTCCGGTGCAATTTTTGGAATGGGCGAGACAAATGAACAAGCCGTTGAATTAGCTTTTCAAATTAAAAAGTTAGATGCAGATTCTATTCCATGCAATTTTCTTGTTGCCGTTCCAGGAACGCCTCTAGAAGACAAAAAGGCGTTAAAGCCAATGCAATGCTTAAAGCTGTTAGCGATGATGCGTTTTGTAAATCCAACCAAAGAAATTCGAATTTCAGGAGGCAGAGAAGTTAACCTCAGATCACTTCAGCCGCTTGGTTTGTTTGCTGCAAACTCAATTTTTGTAGGCGATTATTTAACGACTCAAGGTCAAGAACCTACAGCTGACTGGGGATTAATTGAAGATTTAGGATTTGAAATCGAAGAATGTGCACTGTGAAGCCGTTGAGAAATCAACGGCTTTTTTTATCTTCAGCAGATTTACAGGAACTATACGTTTACTTTACAAAACTCAACAGCTTCTTTATATTGCCTTCACAAATAACCATTATTATAAAACATGTGAACGATAAGTGAATAGTTACTAAGGTTATGAAATTGAGAAACCACAAAAAACAATAGGTCTATATAAACATCCTATGCGTTTTTTGTGGTTTTTTTATAAATGAAAGGAAGGAATCGTTTTGAATAAGGAAGCAGATTTCTTACAACAGCTTGGACAAGATCGTTTAATTGCATCCATTAAAAGTCCGAAAAATTTAGAGCAATTTTTAGAAACAGAGATCCAGGCCGCCTTTTTATTAACGGGAAACATCAGTGTAATTAAACGCTATGTAGATTTACTCAAACAGCATAATCGAACGGTTTTCTTACACATTGAAAAAATTCCGGGAATTAGCTATGACCGGGAAGGGCTTAAATTTCTCGCTAAGTTTGTAAAGCCCACAGGTATCGTAACCACTAAAAGTTCACTCATTAATTACGCAAAACAGGAAGGGCTGGTTGCTATTCAGCGGCTGTTTTTAGTGGATACAGACGCAGTAGCACAAGGGTTAAAAACCGTTCAAGATATTAAACCGGATGCATTAGAACTAATGCCAGGATTGATTCCGGAGATGATAGAGAAAATCGTTAAAAAAACAAGTATCCCTATTATTACAGGTGGACTCATTCAAAATGAAAGCCATATCCAAGCTGCTTTAAAAGCAGGGGCTACGGCAGTTTCTACAGGGAAATCATGGCTGTGGAAAAAATATGAATGAGCGAGAAAGGAGCGTTTTTAATGAAAAAAGTAGAGTTAGTTAACGTTGGAAAGTCATACGATCAAAAAACAAATGTCATTCAAGATATTAATGTCACAATTGAACCTGGAGAATTCTTCGTATTAGTAGGTCCTTCAGGGTGCGGGAAAAGTACAATGCTGCGAATGATTGCCGGATTAGAAGAAGTCACACAGGGAGAGTTGCTAATCGGGGATGTAAAAGCAAATAAACTGCTTCCAAGTCAGCGCGATTTGTCCATGGTGTTTCAAAACTATGCTTTATATCCGCATTTGACAGTAGAACAAAATATTCTTTTTGGTCTGCATACAAAGAAGATTTCAAAGCAAGAACAGCACAAGCGCTGCAGAGAAGCAGCAGAAATGCTTGGTTTAAGTGAATATTTAAAACGAAAGCCTAGACAGCTTTCGGGAGGACAGCGTCAGCGTGTAGCACTCGCACGTGCTATAGTTACTCATTCACCTATTTGCCTGATGGATGAGCCGTTATCCAACTTGGATGCGAAGCTGCGAGCAAAGATGAGATCAGAAATTCGCCAGATTCAGCGTAAGTTAGGTATTACGATGATTTATGTCACGCATGATCAAACGGAAGCGATGACGATGGCGGATCGAATGATGATTTTAAATGGAGGTAATATTCAGCAGGTTGGGCGTCCGCTCGATATTTACAATGCACCGGCAAACACGTTCGTAGCGTCGTTTATAGGTTCGCCCCCTATGAACTTATCAAACGTTTCTATAGAAAATAACTTACTCGTTTTTGAAGATAGAAGAGCTATTTCTATGAGTGCATCATACAACAACCTTAGCGGTAAAAAGGAAGTTGTGGTTGGAGTAAGACCTGAGCACGTTCAGCTTGCGACAAACGACAACACCAGCTTTATCGTAGAGGTAGATAATGTCGAAATTCTAGGAACGGAAACACTGCTTACATTTCAAATGGGAGACAAACAGTGGATGGCTAAGTGGAACGGTCAATGGAATATAAAAGTGGGAGAGCGCGTCCCTATTTTTATCGATCCAAAACACCTGTTTTTATTTGATAGTGATACAGGTTCATGCTTGCACTATGAACCATCAACGGAAGATTTAACTGTAAAGGGGGCATTTGTATGAGTGCTGTTACCAAAACAGCAAACTCGCCTGTTTCTGTTTCATCAAATCCACAAGAAAAGAAGTCAATGCCTAACCTATTGGTAGGATTATCTTACTTGCTGCCATCATTATTGTTATTTGGTGTATTTCTTTTCTACCCAATGATTAAGACCTTATATTTAAGTCTTTTTATTACAGATACACAGGGAAATCCCTTGAAATTTGTAGGATTACAAAATTTCTTTTATCTATTTACAGATCCAAACTTTTTACAAAGTATGAAAGCCACTTTTTTATTTGTACTATACACGGTGCCTATTGGCTTAATTATTGCATTATTCCTAGCGCTAATCGCAAATGAAAAGCTAAAAGGAATTGGTTTTTTCAGAACAATGTTTTCATCTACGATGGGAATGAGCGTAGCGGCTTCTTCTGTAATTTGGATGTTTATGTATAACCCGACAATCGGTGTTATTAATAAAGTATTAAATCTTGTAGGCATTCATGATGTGCAGTGGTTATTAGATCCTAAGTATGCGCTGATTGCTGTGTCCATCTCTACGATTTGGATGAACATTGGGTTTACCTTTTTAATTTTACTTGGCGGGTTACAAAATATTGATGAAAAGCTGTATGAAAACGCGCGTATTGCTGGAGTTAGCTATTGGTATCAGCTCCGTAAAATTACGCTTCCTATGCTTTCGCCAACGCTGTTTTTTATTATCACCGTTTCGTTTATTAACGCGTTTCAAACGTTTGGACAAATTGACATTTTAACAAAAGGCGGGCCTACAGATTCCACAAATGTCATTGTTTATTCAATCTACAAAGATGCATTTGTAAACTATAATGTTGGCTCTGCAAGTGCTCAAGCTACAATTTTATTTTTCTGTATTCTACTGGTTACCGCTCTTCAATTCAAGCTTGGAGAAAGGAAGGTACATTATCAATGAGCATCACGAGAAAATGGACAACTTATTTGTTACTCATTGCAGCTACTTTAGTATTGATGTTTCCTATCCTATACGCTTTTTCCATTAGTTTTATGAGTGGAGCGGAAGTGTTAGAAGGGAAGATTTGGCCGTCATCTTTTTCATTTGAAAACTATCGGGATGCTTTTGAAAAAGTTCCGCTGCTTCATTATTTAATTAACAGTTTTGCTGTATCTATTTTTGTCATGGCCGGGCAGCTGTTAGTTTCAAGTTTGGCTGCTTTTGCATTTGTATTTATTAAATTTAAAGGAAGAGATACTATTTTCTTTCTCTTTATTTCTACGATGATGATTCCATGGGAAGCAACGATGGTTCCTAACTTTTTAACAGCACAAAAGCTAGGCTGGATTAATAACTATTTGGGATTAACAATTCCTTTTTTCGCCTTAGCATTTGGAACATTTTTATTGCGTCAACAGTTTAAAACCATTCCGGGCGAGCTGTATGAAGCTTCTCAAGTCGCAGGGATCAGCCGCTTTCGTTTCTTTTGGAATGTTGTGCTTCCTGTTTCTAAAACAAGTCTAGTTACGCTTGGCGTATATAGCTTTTTAACAACATGGAATATGTATTTATGGCCACTGTTAGTGACAAATACAGAGGATGTTCGTACCGTTCAGATTGGTTTAAAACAAATGCAAACGCAGGAGATTTCAACTGATTGGGGAGTGGTTATGGCTGCTGTCGTGGTTGTTATTATACCGACATTATTACTATTATTCCTAGGTCAAAAACGTCTTCAAAAAGGATTAACACAAGGTGCAATTAAATAGGAGAGTGAATGTGATGAAAAAGATATTGGCTATCGTAACGGCATGCTTGCTGGTCATTCTAGGCGCTTGCTCAAACTCAACTGGTTCTTCGGAAGCGCAAGAAACTAAAAAAACAGCATCAGGTAAAACAGAAGTCGTTTTTTGGCACGCCATGAGCGGTGACCTTGAAAAATCACTCAATAAAATAGTCGATGAGTACAATAAATCTCAGGATAAAGTTGAAGTAAAGCCCGTTTTCCAAGGAACGTATGAGGAAGCACAAACAAAATTTAATACGGTAGCAGGAACTAAAGATGCACCTGCTATCATGCAAACGTTCGAAGTAGGAACGAAATTCATGATAGACAGTGGTAAGGTTCAGCCTGTTCAAAAATTTATTGATGAAGACCACTACGATACTTCACAGTGGGAGAAAAATATTTCAAGCTATTACCAAGTAGATGGAAAGCAATATTCAATGCCGTTTAACTCTTCAACACCTGTGTTAGTTTACAACAAAGATGCCTTTAAAAAAGCAGGGTTAGATCCTGAAAATCCACCAAAAACGTATGATGAATTAAAGGCAGCTGCAAAGAAACTAACAGAGAAACAAGGAAATAAAACATCACAATACGGTTTTTCAATTCTAAATTACGGATGGTTCTTTGAAGAGCTAGTTGCTTCTCAAGGCGGTTTGTATGTAGATCACGAAAACGGTCGTAAAGGGGATGCCGAGAAGGCAGTATTTAATGGAAAAGAAGGACAAAACGCATTTAATTTAATCAATGACATGTACAAAGAAGGTACTTTCTACAATGTAGGGCAAAACTGGGACGATATGCGCGCAGCATTTCAATCTAAAAAAATTGCAATGTTTTTAGATTCATCAGCAGGTATTAAAACATTAGTAGACAATGCTCCATTTGATGTGGGTGTATCAGATCTTCCTGTGCCAAAAGAAGAGGATCGCCAAGGAGTAGCTATCGGGGGAGCATCTTTATGGATGTCTAAAGGAATTAGTGATGAAACATCTAAAGCGGCGTGGGACTTCATGAAATATTTAGCAACACCAGAAGTTCAGGCAAAATGGCACGTGGAAAGTGGCTATTTTGCGGTTAATCCTAAAGCATATGATCAAGAAATCGTAAAGAAAGAATGGAAAAAATATCCTCAACTAAAAGTGACGGTTGATCAGCTTCATAAAACTAAATCAACTCCGGCAACACAAGGCGCTTTAATTTCGGTATTTCCGGAATCACGCCAAAAGGTAGTAACAGGAATGGAAAGCCTGTACCAGGGAGTAAAGCCGAAACAAGCACTTGATCAAGCAGCAAAAGAAACGAATAGAGCATTAGAAGTAGCCAATCAAAAATAACGTATGATTACGAAGCTCGTCTTTCAAGTTATTTTGAGGACGAGCTTTTTATTTAGTGAATGACTAGTTAGGGGAGATAGAGGACAATGAATAATTCAATTGATCTTTATGCGCATCGCGGCTTTAGCGGACGATATCCTGAAAATACAATGATTGCATTTGAAGAAGCTAGAAAAATGCGAGTTTCAGGTATTGAATTGGATGTACAACTAACCAAAGACGGAGAAATAGTAGTGATTCACGATGAACGAATTGACAGAACGACGAATGGAATGGGATATGTTCAAGAATTTTCATATAAACAGCTGCGGTTATTCGATGCTGGAAGCTGGTATGATTCTCGTTTTTCTAAACAATCAATTCCCACGTTAATAGAAGTGTTTGAGTGGATGATGGACAAAAAGACAGAAATGACCGTGAACATTGAATTAAAAAATGACCAAATTTACTATCCAAAACTTGAGGAAAAAGTTCTTCGTCTAATCGATGAGTTTGATTTAGAAGATCAAGTTATTTTGTCATCTTTTAACTATGATAGCTTGGCTAAAGTGAGATCTCTCCATTCATATATCCCAACAGGATTTTTATTTGAAGGGGTGAGTGAAGATGCGATTGGAAAAGCAAAATCGATAGGTGCGCACCTGCACTGTGATATGTCGTTTGCTCTTTCTTCGTACGGGAAAAAAGCAAAGCAAGAAGGATTAGACTTACGAGTATATACAATTAATGAACTGAATGACTTTTTGAAGCTCCAGCAGGCTTCAGTAAAAGTAGTGATGACAGATTACCCTAACCGTTTTTCCTCTACAATGTTCAAAGGATGACGCAGAAAGGCCGTATGTATTCGTACGGCCTTTTTTATAGGGTAAATATTATTTTATTCTGAATAGTATAAAATTTATATTGTGAAATTGTTTTATAGATGATATATTGAGAGTAGATTATAATGTTCCTTATGAAAGCGAATACATGTTGCGTAGCTCCGCAAACGTTCATTTGCCGGTCCCTAGCATCGTCTGTTATCTCTTTTAGGAGGAATAAAAAATCATGTATGATCAAGATACTATCTATATTATTGGAGATGCCAAAGCTCCTCAAAGCAATCCGATTACTAAAAAGTTCAATCAGTATTTTTTAGGATTGGTAGTTGATAAAACAAATGGAAAAATTATTGATGTGGAATGCTCAGCGACGATTGAGTTAACCGTTCGATTTGTTCAATCAATTTTTATTGGACGTCATATAAGTGATCCCACCCTTATAGACGACATTAACAGCCGCTACTTCGGGTCTTCCCAAAAAGCGCTGGTGGTAGCGTTTCATGATGCACAGAAAAAATATCAGCAAATAACAGCTGCTTTGTCTACATAGACCTAGACGAAATCCAGCCTGACGTTTTCAAACGTTGGGCTGGATTTTGTTTTGCATAAAAACATTTTCGGGGAGATGAAGGGGGAAGAATAAATGATTCAAGATGGATTTATGTATGTGAGTGTGTTAACTGCCTTTGCTGCGCTCATGGTAGGGATTGAAAAACGATTTAAAGCCAATGGATTTTTTAAGTTTATTCCAGGTATTGTACTTATTTATATAGGAGCGGCTCTTATGCAAACGGCAGGATTATTTGGGGATAGCGAGTCAAATGCCGCCATGTATGCAGGCGTTAAAAATGCACTTCTTCCTGCTATGCTGATGCTTATGCTGTTAAAGTGTGATGTTCGAAGTGTAATTAAACTTGGTCCAAGAATGCTGGGAGGATTCATCGTTGCGGTTTTTAGTATAATGATAGGCTTTATCCTCGTCTATGCCATCTTTAAGAATTTCTATGTAGAGGATACGTGGAAAGCTTTTGGTGCTTTATCAGGAAGTTGGACCGGTGGGTCAGCTAACATGGTTGCCCTTCAAGGGATTTTGGATGTTCCAGAAAATATATTTGGCTACGCTCTTATGATGGATACGATTAACTATGCCGTATGGGTTATGTTTATGTTTTGGCTTGTACCATTTGCATCTAAATTTAATAAATGGACAAAAGCAGACGTCAGCTTTATTGAGAATAGTATAGATGAAGTCGCAGCAACATCTGAAAGCGAAAAAGAAGGTCCTCAGTTTCAGCATCTTCTTTATTTGCTTGGGCTAGGTTTGTTCGTTTCGGCATTGTCTACATTTATCGGAGGGCGTTTGCCTGAAGTGGGAGCCGTTATTAATGCAACGAGCTGGACGATTATGATTGCTTCTGTCGTTGGTTTAGTGCTTGCTGTAACTCCAGCGGCAAAAATTCCAGGTACGCTCGATGTATCAAACGTTATGTTATACATCGTTGTAGCGTTAATTGCTTCTCAATCAGATTTTTCAAATTTAGCTCAGGCTCCTATTTACTTAGTATCTGGTTTTCTCATTATGTTCGTCCACTTAGTGATCATGCTGTTGCTAGCTAAACTATTTAAATATGATTTATTTACGCTCGGGGTAGCCAGTTTAGCTAATATTGGCGGAATGGCGTCTGCTCCAATGCTTGCAGCTGCTTATAACCGTGCACTGATTCCGGTAGGAGTCATTATGGCTCTGATGGGTTCCTTCTTAGGTACTTATTTTGGTATGATGATCGCCAAAATTTTAGGGGCGATCTAAGAATAAACCAAAATAGGTATAAAAGAATATGTGTGCTGAATCGAAAGGAAGCGATTGAAATGATAATTAAAGACATAACTGTAAAGCATCAAACCGTTCCACTGCTCGTTCCGTTTAAAACAGCGCTTCGAACAGCAACAGAGATAGACAGCATAAGTGTAGAGATTCAGTTAGAAAACGGAATAAAAGGAAAAGGAGCGGCTTCGCCAACATATGTTATTACAGGCGATTCTTTAGAAGGCATTCAAGCTGCACTTCAAGGACCTATTAAACTAGCGCTAATAGGGGAGGATATACGTCAGTTTCAAAAACTCTTAAAAAAAATTCAAAGCTGCTGTATTCACAATTCAAGTGCTAAAGCGGCTGCTGATATCGCTTTGCATGATGCTTATACAAAGTTTCTCAACATTCCTTTATATGCTTTCTTGGGGGATAAGCAGCCTATCTCTACGTGTATGACGATAAGTGTTGATACACCTAAAAAAATGGCTGAAGACGCACAAAAAAGTGCAGCGGACGGATTTGACATTTTAAAAGTGAAGGTAGGTTCAATTCCTGAGCTAGACCTTGAGCGTATTAAACATATTCGATCTGTCATTCCGGATCATGTAAAACTTCGGTTGGATGCAAATCAAGGATGGACTCCAAAACAAGCAGTGCAATTCATTAATAAAATGGAAACTCTCAACTTTGGTATTGAATTGGTAGAACAGCCTGTCGCTGCTCATGATTGGGAAGGGTTAAAGTTTGTGACTGAACGAGTAAACGTACCCATTATGGCAGATGAGAGTCTATTTTCTGCCAAAGATGCATTAAAGCTTGTAAGCGGGCGGTACGTGGATCTTTTAAATATTAAGCTAATGAAGTGCGGAGGTATTAATGAAGCAAGAAAAATCGCTAGTATTGCTGAGGCGAACGGTGTTGCGTGTATGATTGGAAGCATGATGGAACCATCACTTTCCGTGGGAGCAGCTGCTCATCTGGCAGCCGCTCATCCAAATATCACGTATTTTGACTTAGATGCTCCTCTTTGGCTTTCAACTGAACTGGATGTATTAAAGTACAGCGGTCAAGAGGTTTTCTTATCAGATCTTCCTGGAATAGGAGAAATCACCGTTCCTATCTCAAAATAAAAAGATAGTAATATAGTAGAAGGAGAGAGACGATGAATATAAAACGTTGGCTTTTGACGGTAACAACAGTTATTTTAGCTACATTTGGAGTCAGTGCAGTTCCTTCTGTTCATGCTTCTGAAGAAAAAGAAACTGCTTATATAGATGTCGCAGCAGCTACTCTTTGGACAGCACCAAACATCTTGCGTGAAGTGGACGCTCCGTCAGCTACTAATCCTGTAGATATGAAGAAGTGGACCACATCGATGAATTTGAAACAGAAGCAGCAGTTATCTAGCGATGGGATGCTTGAGACACAAGCGTTATATGGAAACAAAGTAACGGTTTTAGAGAGACAAGGAGACTGGGTCAAAGTAGCTGTAGACGGACAGCCTACTTCTCGAAATGAATTAGGATATCCCGGATGGATGCCTACCAAACAATTAACCTATAGCAAAAGGTACGAACAGTATGCAAAGAAGCCTTTTGTAATGGTGACGGCTCCGACTACTTATTTATATCATTCGCCTTCTTTAAAAAAGAAAGGTATTGAAGTTAGCTATAATACGCGCTTACCTCTTTTGGCAAAATCAAAGAGTGCATATAAAGTATTAAAACCAAATGGAAAGACAGCATGGATTTCTACAAAAGCAGGAAAAATCTACGCGTCTCAAAAAGATATTCCTGTACCAACTGGCACGGAGCTTGTTGAAAGTGGAAAGGCATTTTTAAATCTTCCATATTTATGGGCTGGCATGAGCGGTTTTGGATTTGACTGCTCTGGATTTACGTTTACGATGTACCAATCCCATGGTATTACGATTCCACGTGACTCAGGGCCACAGTCTCGAGCAGGGAAACCAGTAGAGATGAACAACCTTCAACCCGGAGACTTATTGTTCTTTGCCTATAACCAAGGAAAAGGAAGCGTCCACCATGTAGCAATGTATGCGGGAGATGGCATGATGATTCATTCGCCGAACTCCGAGCGGACAGTAGAGATTATTCCTTTAAACACGAAGGGATATATTGAAGAGTATGCAGGTGCACGTCGTTATTTACCTTAATTAGTAAGATAAGAAAGAAGCTCTTTTTGTGAAGGGCTTCTTTTTTAATATAGGTATAAATAAAAATTAGAAAATTTAGATTATTTACGTTTAACTACTTCTCAGTAGGGGAAGAAGTAAAGTAAGAAAAAAACATTTTTCTTCTCGAAACATATTGACTTTATGTGCAGGGCGTTATATTATTATAAAGCGTCGTTGAGACATAACAGTAACAACGAAGCTGAAAAAAGAATTTTAAAAAGTTGTTGACATTA
>NZ_JBLQZO010000015.1:0-45131 GCF_047872835.1 Priestia sp. RMT2NF4 | reverse complement strand
CCGAACACGGAAGTTAAGCTCTTTAGCGCCAATGGTAGTTGGGACTTTGTCCCTGTGAGAGTAGGACGTTGCCAGGCCAATAAAAAGACTAGTCATTCAATGACTAGTCTTTTTTGTTTCTAAAAATTACAGCATGAATTTAACTTTTAAATTATGTTACACTATAGTGGATTCATTTAATTTTTGTTATAAAAGCTCTTTTTGACGCTGTAAGAAACTTTTTTCGAACTGGAGGCTGCATTTTGGGTAAGAAATCAAAAAAAGTACTGTATGAATTACAAGAAAATGAAACAATCGCAAGTTGTTTAGATCGGATGAAAAAAGATGGGTATATGCCTGTTCGACGAATGGAAAAGCCTATTTTTGAAGAAAAAGAAATAAATGGTAAAAAGGACTATGTTCCGGTAAAGCAACAGATTGTTTTCGAAGGGAAAAGTCTCTAAATACGAACATTTTAATGATAAAAATAGTAAACATTCGATTTTTAGGTTGACTTTTTTCTAGTTTGGCTGTTATTATTAAGTTGTCAATTGAGATATCCGAAACCTCATATAATAGTGGGAATATGGCCCACGAGTCTCTACCCGATGACCGTAAATCATTGGACTATGAGGAGAGTACAATTACTAAATAGGTAAACATGATTCCTTTTCAAAAGGAATGTTGATACATGAAACCTAGGGTAGTTGTGGCTTTCCTTTAGTGAGCCATAACTTACCCTAGGTTTTTTTATAACGTGAAAAAGGAGCTTTTATTCATGAATGTAAAAGTTGCTGTTGTAATGGGCAGTCAGTCAGACTGGAGCACTATGAAATATGCGTGTGACATTTTAGATGAATTAAATATTCAATATGAAAAGAAAGTTGTATCAGCACATCGAACGCCGGATTATATGTTTGAATATGCTGAAACAGCGAAAGAACGAGGGATTAAAGTTATTATTGCTGGCGCTGGGGGTGCTGCGCACTTACCTGGTATGATTGCCGCAAAAACAATTTTACCTGTAATAGGAGTACCCGTTAAATCAAGTAACTTAAACGGTTTAGATTCACTTTTATCGATTGTTCAAATGCCAGGCGGCGTACCGGTAGCTACAGTAGCTATTGGGAAAGCTGGTTCTACGAACGCTGGCCTGCTAGCAGCACAAATCTTAGCAACACAGGATCCAACGTTAAGTGATCAACTTGAAAATCGTAGAGAGTCTATTAAATCATCTGTGTTAGAAAGTAGTGATCAACTTGTCTAATTTACTTATACCTCCTGGTAAAACAATTGGAATCGTAGGCGGTGGACAGCTAGGAAGAATGATTGCACTATCTGCTAAAGAAATGGGTTATTACATTGCAGTGCTTGAACCAACAGAAGATTCTCCTTGCGGTCAAGTAGCAGATATTAAAGTCATTGGCAACTATGATGATAGAAAAGCGGTTGAACAGCTTGCTGAAGTGTCAGATGTCATCACCTATGAATTTGAAAACGTTGATGTTGAGATGATGAAATGGCTAGAAACAAAATGCTACGTGCCACAAGGCAGTCATTTACTAGCCGTTACACAAAATCGTCGTTTAGAAAAAGAAATGATTACAAAGCTTAATCTAGACGTTCCTGATTACGCAATCGTTACGACTGAAGAAGAACTTTTAAAAGCTGTCGAAACAATTGGTTATCCATGTGTCGTAAAAACTTGCCGAGGCGGATATGACGGTAAAGGGCAAGTTCTAGTGAAAAATGAGAATAATATTCGTGAAGCAGCTGAGCTATTAGCACAGTCGGAATGCATTGTAGAACAGTGGATGAACTTAGATAAAGAAGTATCAGTTATTGTACACCGAAATGCAAAAGGCGAAACGGTATGTTTACCAGTAGCTGAGAACATTCATAAGCATCATATTTTGCACCAAACGATTGTTCCGGCACGTATTACAGCAGATCAAGAAGCGAAAGCTCTTCAATATGCGCAAGAAATAGCAAAAGGATTAGATTTAGTTGGTACATTAGCAGTTGAGATGTTCCTAACTGAAGAAGGTCAGCTTTATATAAATGAAATGGCACCTAGACCTCATAACTCAGGTCATTATTCAATCAATGCTTGTGATCTTTCTCAATTTCAGCAGCATGTAAGAGCCATTTGTAACTGGACCCTAGCACAGCCGACTTTATTAAAACCTGCTGTGATGGTTAACCTATTAGGGGAACATATTGAGAACACAATGGCAAAAATCGAATGTTTAGATGATATGCACTTACATTTGTACGGAAAAAAAGTTGCAAAAGAGAAGAGAAAAATGGGACATATCACGGTATTAGCTGATAAGATAGATGAGGCGATAGAAAAAGCCGAATCTCTAGGAATTTGGGAAAGAACGGAGGAAGTAACAACATGATTGAACGTTATACAAGACCAGAAATGGCAGCTATTTGGACAGAAGAAAATAAATTTAAAGCTTGGTTAGAAGTTGAAATTCTAGCTTGCGAAGCATGGTCAGAATTAGGACATATTCCGAAAGAAGATGTGAAGTTAATTCGTCAAAATGCATCTTTTGATATTAACCGCATCAATGAAATTGAACTAGAAACGCGTCATGACGTAGTAGCTTTCACTCGTGCAGTATCTGAAACGCTTGGTGAAGAGCGCAAGTGGGTACACTACGGTTTGACTTCAACTGACGTAGTTGATACAGCTCTATCTTATTTATTAAAGCAAGCTAATGAAATCTTGCTAAGTGACGTAGAGCGCTTTGTAGAAGTACTAAAGGAAAAAGCTCAAGAACATAAATATACGGTTATGATGGGACGTACGCACGGTGTACACGCTGAGCCAACGACATTTGGTTTGAAAATGGGATTATGGTATGAAGAAATGAAGCGTAACCTAGAGCGTTTAAAACGTGCTGCAGCTGAAGTGGAATTCGGTAAAATGTCAGGAGCAGTTGGAACGTTCGCTAACATCGATCCTTTCGTTGAAAAATACGTATGTGAGAAGTTAGGAATTTCACCAGCACCAATCTCTACGCAAACATTACAGCGTGACCGTCATGCACACTATATGTCAGTACTAGCGTTAATTGCGACATCTATTGAGAAATTTGCAGTAGAAGTTCGCGGTCTTCAAAAAAGTGAAACACGTGAGGTTGAAGAATATTTTGCAAAAGGTCAAAAAGGCTCATCTGCAATGCCTCATAAACGTAATCCAATCGGTTCTGAGAACGTAACGGGACTTGCTCGCTTAATTCGCGGCTATATGGTTACAGCTTATGATAATGTACCGCTTTGGCATGAGCGTGACATCTCTCATTCATCGGCAGAGCGTGTCATCTTACCTGATGCAACGATTGCTTTGAATTACATGTTAAATCGTTTTGCAAATATTGTTAAAAACTTAACAGTATTCCCTGACAACATGAAGCGCAACATGGATCGTACACTAGGGCTAATTTACTCACAGCGTGTACTTTTAACATTAATTAACAAAGGTATGGTACGTGAAGAAGCATACGACTTAGTACAGCCAAAAGCAATGGAAGCATGGGAAACGCAAGTTCCTTTCCGTTCTTTAATTGAAGGCGAAGAGCGCATTACTCGCCACTTATCGCCAGAAGAGATTGAAGATTGCTTCGATCATAAGCACCATTTAAAAAATGTAGATATGATTTTTGAACGTTTAGGTCTTTAATAAAAAAGGCAAGGCACGTCCTTGCCTTTATCTAAGAAAGTGTATCTGAATATTCTGTATGTAGAGGTGACAGCATGGAAAAGCAAGAGTTACTTTATGAAGGAAAAGCGAAAAAAATTTACGCTACTGATGAGCAAGATGTACTGTGGGTTGCTTATAAAAATGAAGCTACAGCATTCAACGGTCAGAAAAAAGCAGAGATTAGCGGAAAAGCACAGCTGAACAATCAAATTAGTAGTTTACTATTTTCAATGTTACATGAGCAAGGGATTACAACTCACTTTGTGAAGCAGCTTTCAGATCATGAACAGGCGGTTAAGAAAGTAGAAATTGTTCCGCTTGAAGTCGTTGTACGAAATGCTACAGCAGGAAGCCTTGCGAAGCGAATTGGCGTAGAAGAAGGTATTCGTTTTGAACAGCCAATCGTTGAACTTTACTACAAAGATGATGCGCTTGGTGATCCATTAATTCTTGCAGAACATGCGATTTTCCTTAAGGCTGCAACTCAAGAAGAGATTGATAGTTTAAAGGCACAAGCACTTCAAATCAACGAAGTATTATCGAAATTTTTCAAAGATAAAGACATTTTCTTAGTGGATTTTAAATTAGAATTCGGCCGTACTTCTCAAGGCGACATTATTTTAGCGGATGAAATTTCACCTGACACTTGCCGCTTCTGGGATGTTCATACGAACGAAAAATTAGATAAAGATGTATTCCGCAGAGACTTAGGCGGTTTAACAGAAGCATACGAAAAAATCTTACAGCGAATCGGAGGATAACCCAACCATGTATAAAGTAAAAGTATTTGTCACATTAAGAGAAAGTGTATTAGACCCTCAAGGAGTAGCCGTTAAAAATTCATTGCACCGTATGTCTTATGAAGAAGTTCAAGAAGTACGCATCGGTAAATTTTTAGAGCTAACAATCGACAGCACAGATTCATTAGATGAACGCGTAAAAGAAATGTGTGAAAAGCTTTTAGTTAATACAGTAATTGAAGATTACCGTTACGAGGTTGAGGAGGTTGTCGTACAGTGAAATTTGCTGTAATTGTTTTTCCAGGATCAAACTGTGACGTAGATATGTATCATGCTATCAAAGATGAGCTTGGTGAAGAAGTAGATTACGTTTGGCACGATACAGAATCATTAGATCAATATGATGGTATCTTGCTTCCAGGTGGTTTCTCATATGGAGATTACCTTCGTTCAGGTGCTATCGCTCGCTTCTCAAATGTAATGGATGCTGTAAAAAAAGCAGCAAGCCAAGGAAAGCCAGTACTAGGTGTATGTAATGGATTCCAAATTTTATTAGAAGCAGGATTACTGCCAGGTGCTATGCGCCGTAATGAAAACTTAAAATTCATCTGTAAAACAGTGAATTTGAAAGTAGCTAATAACGAAACAATGTTTACAAATGCTTATGGCAAAGATGAAGTAATTGCTATTCCAGTGGCACACGGTGAAGGCAACTACTATTGTGATGAACATACGTTACAAAAATTGATTGAAAACAACCAGATTCTTTTCCAATACGCAGGTGATAATCCAAACGGAAGTCTTCAAGATATTGCAGGGATTACGAACGAAACAGGCAACGTATTAGGAATGATGCCTCACCCAGAAAGAGCGGTAAGCGATCTTTTAGGAAGCGCGGACGGACTTAAATTATTTCAATCAATCGTAAAGCAGTGGAGGGAACAAAATGTCGTTACTTCTTGAACCAAATGTAGAGCAAATTAAAGAACAAAAGTTATATCGAGATATGGGATTAACAGACGAAGAGTTTGCGAATGTAGAGCAACTGCTTGGTCGTACTCCTAACTATACAGAAACAGGCTTATTCTCTGTTATGTGGTCAGAGCACTGTAGCTATAAAAACTCTAAGCCTGTACTGAAAAAATTCCCTATCACGGGTGAAAAAGTATTACAAGGTCCTGGTGAAGGAGCTGGTATCGTTGATATTGGTGATAACCAAGCCGTTGTATTTAAAATCGAAAGTCATAACCATCCATCAGCGATTGAACCTTATCAAGGAGCAGCAACTGGTGTAGGTGGCATCATTCGTGACGTCTTTTCAATGGGAGCAAGACCGATTGCACTTTTAAACTCTTTACGTTTTGGTGAATTAACATCTCCAAAGGTTCGTCATTTGTTTGAGGAAGTAGTAGCGGGAATCGCAGGTTACGGTAACTGTGTAGGAATCCCAACAGTAGGTGGAGAAATTCAGTTTGAAGCTTCATATGAAGGAAATCCGCTTGTTAACGCTATGTGTGTTGGTTTAATTAACCACGAAGATATTCAAAAAGGTCAAGCTAAAGGCGTTGGCAACACGGTTATGTACGTAGGAGCAAAAACGGGACGCGACGGTATCCACGGCGCTACATTTGCTTCTGAAGAGCTATCTGATCAGTCAGATGAAAAACGTCCTGCTGTACAAGTAGGAGATCCATTTATGGAAAAACTTCTTCTTGAAGCTTGCTTAGAGCTTATCAAGTGTGACGCTTTAGTAGGTATTCAAGATATGGGTGCTGCGGGCTTAACAAGTTCTTCGGCAGAGATGGCAAGTAAAGCAGGTTCTGGTATTGAAATGAACCTTGATCTTGTACCTCAGCGTGAAACGGGTATGACACCATATGAAATGATGCTTTCAGAATCTCAAGAGCGCATGCTCATCGTTGTTGAAAAAGGCCGTGAAAATGAAATCGTCGAAATCGTTGAAAAATACGGATTAGAAGCTGTTTCAGTCGGTCACGTAACCGACGATAAGCGCCTTCGTTTAACTCATAACGGAGAAGTAGTAGCAGATGTTCCTGTAGATGCATTAGCAGAAGATGCACCGGTATACCACAAACCATCTCAAGAACCAGCATACTATCGTGAGTTCCAAGAGCAGTCAGCATACGCTCCTACTGTTGAAAATCACAGTGATATGTTAGTAACGCTTTTAAAACAGCCTACGATTGCAAACAAAGAGTGGGTTTACAACCAATATGACTACCAAGTACGTACAAACACAGTTGTATCTCCTGGATCTGACGCGGCGGTTGTTCGTGTACGTGATACAAATAAAGCATTAGCGATGACAACAGACTGTAACTCTCGCTATTTATACCTAGACCCGGAAGTAGGCGGCCGTATCGCAGTGGCAGAAGCTGCTCGTAACCTTGTATGTTCAGGTGCACAGCCTCTTGCGATTACAGACTGCTTAAACTTCGGCAACCCTGAAAAGCCAGAAATCTTCTGGCAAATTGAAAAAGCAACAGACGGTATGAGCGACGCTTGCCGTGAGCTATCGACTCCGGTTATCGGCGGTAACGTATCTCTGTACAATGAGACAAAAGGTGAAGCAATTTACCCAACTCCTGTTATTGGAATGGTTGGTCTAATCGACGATATCAACCATATTACAACTCAATATGCGAAGCAAAAAGATGACTTAATCTATGTTATTGGTAAAGCTGAAGCAGAATTCGCAGGTACTGAGCTTCAAAAAGTACTAGAAAACGGTACGGTATTCGGCCAGTCACCTAAATTAGATTTAGCGGTTGAAAAAACACGTCAAGATCAGCTTCTTCAAGCAATTCGTGAAGGTGCAGTTCAATCTGCTCACGATATTGCAGAAGGAGGATTCGCGGTAGCCCTAGCTGAAAAAGTGATGAACGGCAGCGGGTTAGGCGTAAACGTAACGGTAGACGGTGAAGCAACAGCAGAGCTATTCAGTGAAACACAATCACGCTTTGTCGTAACGGTTTCACCAGAGAATAAAGAAAAATTCGAAATGCTTGTACAAGATGCAACATTAGTAGGACGCGTAACAGAAGACGCAACATTAACTGTTAAACATCAAGAAAATGTTCTTGTTCAATTATCAGTTGAAGAATTAACTACTGCTTGGAAAGGAGCGCTTCCATGCTTGCTGAAATCAAAGGCTTAAACGAAGAATGTGGCGTATTCGGTGTATGGGGACATGAAAATGCAAGCCAGATTGCTTATTACGGTTTGCATAGCTTGCAACACCGCGGACAAGAAGGCGCTGGTATTGCTGTAACAGACGGAGAAAAAGTGACAGTGATGAAAGGCGTCGGTCTTGTTAACGAAGTATTTGGCCACGGAGAGTTAGAGCAACTAAACGGTAAAGCAGCAATTGGACACGTTCGTTATGCAACAGCTGGAGGCGGAGGGTTTGAAAATGTTCAACCCCTTCACTTCCGCTCTCATAGCGGAAGCCTTGCGTTAGCTCATAATGGAAACTTGGTTAATGCAAATGCATTAAAGCATCAGCTGGAAAACCAAGGGAGTATTTTCCAATCAACATCTGATACAGAAGTACTTGCTCATTTAATTAAACGAAGCGGCTATGAAGATATGAAAGATAAAGTGAAAAATGCTTTATCCATGGTTAAAGGCGCATACGCATTCGTTATTTTAACGGAAGATACGATGATGGTTGCACTTGATCCTCACGGACTGCGTCCATTATCAATTGGACGATTAGGTGATGCCTATGTAGTAGCTTCTGAAACATGTGCGTTTGATATTGTTGGAGCGGTTCATGAGCGTGATGTAGAGCCTGGTGAGTTACTTATTATTAATGATGAAGGTATTCAATCAGAGCGATTCACATTAAACGTAAACCGTGCTATTTGCAGTATGGAATATATTTATTTCTCAAGACCAGATAGTAATATTGATGGAATCAATGTTCACTCTGCTCGTAAAAACCTTGGGAAACAACTTGCAGTTGAGTCACCGATTGAAGCAGACGTTGTAACAGGCGTTCCGGATTCAAGTATTTCAGCAGCGATTGGTTTTGCAGAACAGTCAGGGATTCCATACGAATTAGGTTTAATTAAGAATCGATACGTAGGCCGTACATTCATTCAGCCTTCACAAGAATTGCGTGAACAAGGTGTAAAAATGAAGCTGTCTCCTGTACGTAAAATTGTAGAGGGTAAACGTGTTGTCATGGTAGATGATTCTATCGTTCGCGGCACAACAAGCCGTCGCATTGTTCGTATGCTTCGAGAAGCAGGAGCAACTGAAGTACATGTACGCATCAGTTCACCTCCTATTAAAAATCCATGTTTTTATGGAATTGACACATCGTCATCCTCTGAGTTAATTGCTGCTACGCGCTCTGTTGAAGAAATTCGTGAATTGATTGAAGCTGATTCACTTGTTTTCTTAAGCAACGAAGGTTTAGTAGACGCAATCGGCAGACAGTATGAAGGCAACGGCGGACAGTGTATGGCATGTTTTACTGGAAAGTATCCAACTGAAATTTATCCAGATACTGTACACCCTCATGAAAAGGTAACTTGTTAGTTTTAACGTAAAAAAGGAGTGACAACATGTCATATTCATATAAACAAGCTGGAGTTGACTTAGAAGCAGGATATGAAGCTGTTTCACGTATTAAAAAGCACGTAGAACGAACTGCTCGTGCAGGTATTATGGGAACAGTCGGCGGCTTTGGCGGAATGTTCGATTTATCTACATTGAATTTAAAAGAGCCTGTTCTTGTTTCTGGTACAGATGGAGTAGGAACAAAATTGAAACTTGCTTTTCAAATGGATAAGCATGACACAATCGGTGTGGATGCAGTGGCCATGTGTGTAAACGACGTTTTAGCACAAGGAGCAGAGCCTCTCTACTTCTTAGATTATATTGCTTGCGGGAAAGCAGTTCCTGAAAAAATTGAATCGATTGTAAAAGGAATTGCAGACGGCTGTGAACAGTCCAACTGTGCGTTAATTGGCGGAGAAACAGCTGAAATGCCAGGTTTATACGAAGAAGATGAATATGATCTTGCAGGGTTTACAGTAGGAGCGGTAGAAAAGTCAGAAATTATTACTGGAGATGAGATTAAAGCTGGACAGCTGTTGATCGGTATCTCATCTAGCGGTATTCACAGCAACGGCTACTCTCTTGTACGTAAAATTGTTGATGATCAAGGGTTAAATCTTCACGAAACTTACGCTGGTTTTAATGAAAAGCTCGGAGTTGAGTTATTAACGCCAACAAAAATATACGTGAAGCCGGTCCTAAAAGCATTACATGCAGCTAAGATTGCAGGTATGGCTCATATTACTGGAGGCGGATTTGTTGAAAATATCCCTCGTATGCTTCCTGAAGGTTTAGGTGTAGAAATCGATTACGGTTCTTGGCCAATTCCATACGTGTTTGATTTCCTTGAAGAGCAAGGCAAGCTAGACCGTAAAGAAATGTTCGAAGTATTCAATATGGGAATCGGATTTGTTTTAGCTGTTGAACCTGAAGATATGAATAAAGTCATTGAAGCAATTGAAAACGAAGGCGAAAAAGCATTTGTTATCGGACGTGTCAAAGAAGGAACAGGTGTTGAATTTGCTGGAGGGACGTTTGCATGATAAATATTGCAGTGTTTGCTTCTGGAAACGGCAGTAACTTTCAATCCATCTACGAAGCAACTCAGTCAGGTCGATTAAAAGCAAATATTGCGCTTGTTGTTTGTAATAAACCGGATGCATACGTAATTGAACGAGCAAAAGCATGTGGAATACCATGCTTTGTTTGTTCGCCTAAAAACTATGAAAATAAAGAAGCGTATGAAGCAGCAATTCTTGCAGAGCTTACATCAGCTAAAGTAGAATTTCTTGTTTTAGCAGGATATATGCGATTAGTTGGTTCGACGTTGCTTAAGCCATACAAAAATCGTATTGTTAATATCCACCCTTCGCTTTTACCTGCATTTCCTGGGATTGATGCTATTGGTCAAGCTTTTGATGCAGGAGTAAAAGTGATTGGAATTACCGTGCATTTTGTAGATGAAGGCATGGATACAGGACCAATTATTGACCAGCAGGCTATTCGCATTGAAAAAGGCGATACAAGAGAAACAGTTGAGGCCCGTATTCATGAAATTGAACATCAATTTTATCCCGCGGTACTGAATGAATTATTTGAACAAGCCGCAGTTAAATAAATAGGATGTAACCTTGTCAAAAAAGTTTTAATCCTTTACTATGGTAGAGTAGTAGTGAAAGAAAGATTTTAAATGAGAGATCGGATCAGGAGGAGTTTACAAAATGACAGCAAAACGCGCGCTTATTAGCGTATCTGATAAAGAAGGTATTGTTTCATTTGCACAAGAATTAAAGGACTTAGGAGTAGAAATTATTTCAACTGGCGGTACAAAGCGTACCCTAGAAGAAAACGGCATTGACGTTATCGGAATCTCTGAAGTAACTGGTTTCCCAGAAATTTTAGACGGCCGTTTAAAAACATTGCATCCTAACGTTCACGGTGCTTTATTAGCGTTACGCGATAATGAAGAGCATCAAGCTCAAATGAAAGAGCATAATATCTCGCCAATCGACTTTGTAGTTGTAAACTTATATCCATTTAAAAAGACAATTGAAAAAGAGGATGTAACGCTTGCTGAAGCGATTGAGAATATTGACATCGGTGGACCTACAATGCTTCGTTCAGCTGCGAAAAACTATCGTTCTGTCTCAGTTGTAGTAGATCCAAGCGATTACGCAACCGTAGTAGAAGAGTTAAAAGCGGATGGCAATGTTTCATTTGAAACCAACCAACGATTAGCAGCAAAAGTATTCCGTCATACGGCAGCTTATGATGCATTAATCGCTGAATACTTAACAAACATTACAGGTGAAACAACTCCTGAGAAATTAACAGTAACGTATGAGCGCGTTCAAGGCTTACGATACGGAGAAAACCCTCACCAACAAGCTTCTTTTTATAAAAAGCCGTTAACACAAAAAGGTTCTATTGCAACAGCTACGCAGCTGCATGGAAAAGAGTTATCATACAATAATATCAACGATGCAAACGCAGCTCTTCAAATCGTAAAAGAATTCAAAGAGCCGGCTATCGTAGCGATCAAACATATGAATCCTTGCGGTGTAGGTGTGGGTGAAACAATTGCTCAAGCTTATCAAAAAGCATATGAAGCGGATCCTACATCTATCTTTGGCGGCATCGTAGCAGCTAACCGTCCTATCGACCGTGAAACGGCTATTCAGTTAAAAGAAATTTTCTTAGAAATTATCATTGCTCCTGCGTTCGATCAAGAAGCATTAGATGTATTAACAGCTAAGAAAAACCTTCGTTTACTAACGATAGAGCTTGATGAAAAAGCAGAAAAAGAAGCTTTCTTAACGTCTGTAAAAGGCGGCGTGCTTGTTCAGGATGAAGACGTATTCGGATTTGATGATGCAACGATTACTGTTCCAACGAAACGCGAGCCAACAGAAAAAGAGTGGGCAGATTTAAAATTAGCATGGAAAGTTGTTAAAAATGTTAAGTCTAATGCTATTGTACTTGCAAAAGATGACATGACAATTGGCGTAGGTGCTGGTCAAATGAATCGCGTGGGCGCTGCAAAAATTGCAATTGAACAAGCTGGTGAAAAAGCACAAGGTTCAGCTTTAGGTTCAGATGCTTTCTTCCCAATGGGCGATACAGTAGAAGCAGCAGCTAAAGCAGGAATCACAGCTATTATTCAGCCAGGCGGATCAATTCGTGATGAAGAGTCAATTGCAAAAGCAGATGAATACGGCATTGCAATGGTATTTACAGGCGTAAGACATTTTAAACATTAATGAGGTGAAGAACGTGAATGTTTTAGTTATTGGAAAAGGCGGAAGAGAGCATACAATTGCATGGAAAGCTTCAAAAAGTCCACTTGTTAACGAAGTGTTTGTAGCACCAGGAAACCCAGGCATGAGAGATGTGGCAACGATTGTACCAATCGATGAAAGCAGCCAAGAAGAGCTTGTGCAGTTTGCAAAAGAAAATAAGATTGGATTAACAATTGTTGGACCAGAAAATCCGCTAATTGAAGGCATTGTTGATCGATTCGAACAAGAAGGTCTTCCGGTCTTTGGACCGCGCAAACAAGCAGCGATGATTGAAGGAAGCAAAAGCTTTGCAAAAGAGCTCATGAAAAAGTATGATATTCCAACCGCAGCGTATGAAACATTTACGTCTTACGAGGAAGCAAAAGCATATGTGGAAAAGCAAGGCGCTCCAATTGTTATTAAAGCAGACGGCTTAGCAGCTGGTAAAGGTGTAACTGTTGCTTTAACAGTAGAAGAAGCTGTAGATACATTACGTGATTTTCTAGTTGACCAAAAATTTAAAGAAGCAAGTGCCAAAGTAGTTGTAGAAGAATTTTTGGATGGTGAAGAATTTTCATTAATGGCATTCGTACGCGGGACAAATGTGTATCCAATGGTAATTGCACAAGATCATAAGCGTGCTTTTGACGGCGATCAAGGTCCGAACACAGGAGGCATGGGAGCTTACTCTCCTGTTCCGCAAATTAGTGATGCAGAAGTACAAGAGGCTGTAGAAAACATCTTACTTCCAATGGCTAAAGGATTAGCTGAAGAAGGCTGTGAGTATACGGGAATTCTATATGCTGGTCTGATTCAAACACAAAAAGGACCAAAAGTGATTGAATTTAATGCGCGTTTTGGAGATCCTGAAACACAGGTTGTACTGCCCCGTATGAAAAGCGATTTAGTCGATGTGCTTCTTCGCATTTTGAAAGAAGAAAAAGTAGAAATTGAATGGGATAACGAAGCAGCTATTGGAATTGTATTAGCAGCAGCGGGTTACCCAGAAGATTATCAAAAGGGTGCGCCAATTAACGGATTGGATGCGATCAGTGAAGACGCGCTTGTTTTCCACGCTGGTACGGCTTTAGAAAACGACACATACGTTTCGAACGGCGGCCGCGTTCTATTAGTAGGTGCCAAAGGAGCAACTCTTCAAGAAGCGCAGCAAGAAGTATACAAACAAATGGCTCATATCGATGTAGAAAAAGGCTTTTTCTATCGCAAAGACATCGGCCATCGTGCATTAGCAAAAGCAGCTTTAAAATAAAAAAGGAGAGCTCCGGCTCTCCTTTTTACCTTATGAAGGATTATACGTTTCTTCGTTTCCATTTGGATGGTGTTCATGTTCATCGTGTTTTTGACACGAATCATATGCGTACGTAAGGGGGCAAAAACGCGTGATGCCTTCTGCAACTTTTAAAGCTCCCATTAACCCTAAGAAGATGTATGAATCTTTGTACGGCCTGCGAGATAAACGAGATGTTGTCCAAGAAAGAAGGGTAAAGCCCAGTGTAAGTCGAATTAATGCGTTAACA
The DNA here is from genome assembly GCF_047872835.1 of Priestia sp. RMT2NF4. Taxonomy (NCBI): domain Bacteria; kingdom Bacillati; phylum Bacillota; class Bacilli; order Caryophanales; family Bacillaceae; genus Priestia; species Priestia sp. RMT2NF4. Next base: position 31,291 of record NZ_JBLQZO010000015.1, on the reverse strand, counting down.
ATACCGATATTTGGTTTCATGTTTTATCACCTTTATTCATAAAATTAATAACAGTTTCTGAATGCGTTTACATCACGGATGTGTTACGATAAAAATACATAGTAAATTAGGGGGAATTTAGCATGCCGGAACAGAGATACCGCTGGAAAAGCAAACATATTAGACAGCAGCTTTTAGTATTAAACGGTCAAAAAGCACCAACTATTGTCTTAAAAGATGCAACATATTTGAACGCTCGAATGAAGCAGTGGAAAAAAGCACATATTTGGGTTTACCAAGATCGTATTGTATACGTTGGCTCAGAGATGCCTAAGCACACAGACGCTTCTACAGAGATTATAGACTGCAGTGAGAAATATGTGGTTCCTGGGTATATTGAGCCGCATGTTCACCCGTTTCAGTTATATAATCCCCAGACTTTTTCCCAATATGCAGCCAAGCACGGAACAACCACTTTATTTAATGATAATTTAATTCTCGCTTTACAGCTTAAACAAAAAACGGCATTTTCATTGATTGAAGAAATGAAAACGTTACCACAGTCACTGTATTGGTGGTGCAGATTTGATTCGCAGACAGAAATTGATGAAGAGGCTGATATCTTCTCACATACAAACATTACTTCTTGGCTACAAAATGAAGCTGTCTTACAAGGAGGCGAACTGACAAGTTGGCCGAAGCTTTTAGACGGAGATGATTTAATGCTTCACTGGGTTCAAGAGACAAAGCGGATGAGGAAGCATATTGAAGGACATTTCCCGGGGGCGTCAGCATTTACCTTAGCAAAAATGAAATTGCTCGGGGCAGACAGCGATCATGAGTCTATGACAGGGGAAGATGTTGTTGCTCGGTTAACGCAAGGCTATGACGTTGCTTTGCGCCACTCTTCCATTCGGCCAGATTTGCCAAAACTGCTGCAGGAGTTAAAAGAGCTGCAGGTAGATTATTTTGACCATATTACCATGAATACAGACGGTTCTCCGCCTTCTTTTTACCAAAACGGCGTGTCAGATATGTTAATTACATTAGCTATTTCAGAAGGAGTTCCTGTGTTAGATGCTTATAATATGGTGTCTGTAAATATTGCCCGCTATTACAACATGGAACATTTGCACGGGCATGTAGCAACAGGCTGTGTGGCTAATATTAATATTTTAGAAGATCCTATGCGGCCTACTCCGGTATCTGTGCTAGCAAAAGGAAAGTGGATGAAAAAAGAAGGCAAAGAACAAGCATTAGCCTCGGTGGAATTTCCTTGGGAAAAGTTTGGTTTTTCACCGTTAAAGTTAGACTTTGATTTAACGATGGACGATTTTCAATTTTCAATGCCAGTAGGCGTCAAAATGAAAAATGCTGTTATTATGGAGCCGTATTCAATTCACTTAAATGTGAGCGGAGATGTATTAGCCTCTGATCATGATGAAAGCTTTTTAGTGCTGGTGGACCGAGAAGGCAAGTGGCGCATCAATACGCTGTTAAAAGGATTTGCGACAAATGTATCGGGAATGGCGAGTTCGTTTTCAAATACAGGTGATTTTATTTTAATTGGAAAATCGAAAAAAGATATGATGTGTGCATTCAAACGTATGAAAGAAATTGGCGGCGGTATTGTTATTACAGAAGGTGAGAAAGTAGTATATGAACTGGATCTTCCGTTAAAAGGAGTCATGTCGAATCTGCCGATGGAAGAGCTAAGTAAACGAGAGGTGGAACTCAAGAAAGTGCTGGGTGAGCGAGGATACAAACACGATGATCCTGTCTATTCACTGCTGTTCTTTTCGTCTACACATTTGCCTTATATTCGTATCACGCCAGTAGGAATTTATGACGTTATGAATAAAAAAGTACTTTTTCCGTCTATAATGCGTTAAAATATAAAAGTATCAAAGGAATTTGAAATTTGTATGAAATTGGCTGTCTTCATACAGAATGAATGTATGTGCAAATAAATATAGAAACTGTATTTTATAGATAGAAACAACTAGTAAAGAAAGCCAATGATAAAGGAGTTCGATACGATGCAAATCAACAAACTACGAGGAAAAGAATTAGATCAGCTATTTCAAGCGATTTTATCATTAGAAAACATTGAAGAATGCTATCAATTTTTTGATGACCTATGTACAGTTAATGAAATTCAATCATTAGCACAGCGCTTAGAAGTAGCAAGAATGCTAAGAGAAGGCAACACGTACCATAAAATTGAGACGGAAACTGGAGCAAGCACAGCGACTATTTCCCGTGTTAAACGCTGCTTGAATTATGGAAGCGATGCGTATCAAATGGTGTTAGAACGCCTTCAAGAAGATTCAAATCAAAAGTAAAGCGTATGGCTGAAGCAGCCATACGCTTATTTTTTTAATTAAAATTGAGTTGCTTCTTCAATGATATTTTTCAGGTCGCTAATTGCTACACGTTTTTGTTCCATTGTGTCGCGGTTACGAATTGTTACTTGATTGTCTTCTAATGAATCGAAGTCGAATGTAATACAGAAAGGCGTACCGATTTCATCATGGCGACGGTAACGTTTACCGATTGAACCAGCATCATCGTAGTCAATCATAAAGTGTTTTGCTAAATCTTCAAAGACAGCGCGCGCTTCGTTAGAAAGCTTTTTAGAAAGTGGCAATACAGCAGCTTTAAATGGTGCTAAAGCAGGGTGAAGCTGCATTACTGTACGAGATGAGCCGTCTTCTAACGTTTCTTCTTCATATGCATCAATCATATAAGCCAATGTTACACGGTCAGCACCTAAAGAAGGCTCGATGCAGTAAGGTACATAGCGTTCGTTTGTTTCTTGATCAACGTATTGGAAGTCTTCTCCAGAGTGTTCCATATGCTGCTTTAAGTCATAGTCTGTACGAGAAGCTACGCCCCATAGTTCGCCCCAGCCGAATGGGAATTTGTATTCAAAGTCTGTTGTTGCATTACTGTAGTGAGAAAGTTCATCATCATCATGGTCGCGAAGACGAACGTTTTCTTCTTTCATGCCAAGAGAAAGAAGCCATTTGTTACATGTTTCTTTCCAGTAGTTAAACCATTCTAATTCAGTGCCTGGTTTACAGAAGAATTCAAGCTCCATTTGTTCAAATTCACGTGTACGGAATGTGAAGTTACCAGGTGTAATTTCGTTACGGAAGCTTTTACCCACTTGGCCGATACCGAATGGAAGCTTTTTACGCATTGAGCGCTGAACGTTTTTAAAGTTTACGAAAATACCTTGAGCTGTTTCAGGACGAAGGTAAATTTCATTTGTTGATGTTTCAGTTACACCTTGGTGCGTTTTGAACATTAAGTTAAATTGACGAATTTCAGTGAAGTTAGCTGAACCACACTCAGGACATGTAATTTCATGTTCTTTAATTAAGTCAGCCATTGCATCAAATGAAAGGCCGTCTACGATCATTTCAATGCCTTTTTCTTGAAGCTTTTCTTCAATTAATTTATCAGCACGGTGACGAGCTTTACAATCCTTACAGTCGATCATTGGGTCATTAAAGTTTCCTAAGTGACCAGAAGCTTCCCATGTTTTTGGATTCATTAAAATCGCAGCGTCTAAACCAACGTTATATGGAGATTCTTGAATGAATTTTTTCCACCATGCTTTTTTAATATTGTTTTTTAATTCTACGCCAAGCGGGCCGTAATCCCATGTATTTGCAAGACCGCCGTAAATTTCAGAACCTTGAAATACAAAGCCGCGATGTTTGGCGTGAGATACGATTTGATCCATTGTTTTTGACATTCTAATTCCTCCTGTAAATGGTAGTAATTCAAGCGAAACAAAAAGAGCGGGTACAAAAAAACTCTCGTCCCTGGGCATATCAACAATATGCCCAGGGACGAGAGTTTTTCCCGCGGTTCCACCCTGGTTGATACAAAATGTATCCACCTTCGTCTGTATATACTCCAGATTGCCTTTTCCTTAAACCATTCTCTAGGCTCCCACCATCCCTAGTTCGCTTTGTGAAGAGGATTTAAGTACTATTGATCCTTCAGCGTATATCATATGAATTTTAGTAGCTATATATTAGCATATCCTATGCAGAGAAACAATAACCTTGTGCAAAATGGGCTTTTTTTGTGATGTTTTCTTCCGGAATTTGAGGATGAAACCATATCTTTTATCCATATTTTTTGAAAACAAAAAACGTGATGAAAAGTTCGGTTTTCCTTTCATTTCACCCTCTTAGTTTTGTTATAATGAACAAATGGACGAGCGCGAACTTTTAAGTGTAAAGAAATGGAGGAACCTATATGTATGATATTAAAGAGTGGAGACATGTCTTTAAATTAGATCCTAATAAAGAAATTTCAGATGCAGATTTAGAAAAAATTTGCGAATCCGGCACGGATGCGGTTCTTGTTGGAGGATCAGACGGAGTAACTTTAGACAATGTGCTGCAGCTGTTAATGCGTATTCGCCGCTACACGGTGCCGTGTGCGCTAGAAGTATCAACAATTGACTCTGTAACGCCTGGTTTTGATTCTTATTTCATTCCGACCGTTTTAAACAGCAAGGATCCAAAGTGGATTGTTGACTTACATCATGCGGCGATGAAGGAATACGGTGAAATCATGGACTGGGATGAAATTTTTGTAGAAGGATACTGCGTACTTAACCCCGAAGCAAAAGTAGCTGCGCTAACGGAAGCGAAAACCGATTTGGATGCAGAAGATGTTGTAGCGTATGCTCGCATGGCTGAACGCATGTTTCATTTGCCCGTTTTCTATCTAGAATACAGTGGAACATATGGAGACCCTGCATTAGTGGCAGAAGTGAAAAATTCGCTAAATGAGACGAAGTTATTTTACGGCGGCGGTATTGAGACAAAAGAGCAAGCAAGTGAGATGGGAGAGCTAGCTGATACAGTTATTGTAGGAAATGTTATTTATACAAATTTATCGGAAGCATTAAAAACGGTAAAAGCGGTAAAAAAGAATATTGCACAGTGAAAAATAAATAAAGTAGAATAGAGAATATATGTTCGATATAGGCGGTGAAAACGTGAATTTTTTAAGTGAAAAATTATTAACAGGATTAAACCCTCAGCAGCAAGAGGCAGTTAAAACAACAGACGGACCATTATTACTTATGGCCGGTGCAGGAAGTGGGAAAACACGCGTATTAACGCATCGAATTGCGTTTTTAATGGCGGAAAAAGAAGTTGCACCTTGGAATATTTTAGCTATTACCTTCACAAACAAAGCAGCTCGTGAAATGAGAGAGCGTGTGGCAAGTATCGTTGGCGGAGTGGCAGAAGATATCTGGATTTCAACGTTCCACTCGATGTGCGTACGTATTTTACGAAGAGATATTGATCGTATTGGCTTTAATCGCAACTTTACGATTTTAGATTCAACGGATCAGCTGTCCGTTATTAAAAACATTTTAAAAGATCAAAACATCGACCCAAAAAAATTCGATCCGCGCTCGCTATTAGGAAGCATTAGTTCAGCTAAAAATGAACTGAAAGTAGCGGAAGAATTTGATAAAACAGCAGCAGGACCATATGAAGAAGTTGTAAGTAAAGTCTATAAAGAGTATGAAAAGCGTTTAAAGAAAAACCAAGCGCTCGATTTTGATGATTTGATTATGACAACGATTCAGTTATTTAAACGAGTTCCTGAAGTGTTAACGTACTATCAGCGCAAGTTTCAATATATTCATGTGGACGAGTATCAAGATACAAACCATGCACAATATATGCTGGTTCGCTTGCTAGCCGCACGATTTGAAAATGTATGCGTAGTAGGGGATTCAGATCAGTCTATTTACCGCTGGCGCGGGGCTGATATTACAAATATCTTGTCATTTGAAAAAGATTACCCAAAAGCCAAAACCATTTTGCTTGAACAAAATTATCGTTCAACGAAAACGATTTTGGCTGCGGCAAACGGCGTCATTGCAAACAATATGAATCGTAAAGTGAAAAACTTATGGACGGAAAACGATGAAGGCCAGAAGATTTATCATTACCAAGCAATGAGTGAGCATGATGAGGCACAGTTTGTAGCACGTAAAATCAAAGAAGCAGTAGACAGCGGCAAACGTAAATATAGCGATTTTGCCATTTTGTATCGTACAAATGCACAGTCGCGTGTAATGGAGGAAGTACTGCTAAAATCCAATATTAACTATACGATTGTCGGCGGGATTAAGTTCTACGACCGCAAAGAGATTAAAGATTTGCTTGCGTACTTGCGCTTAATTGCCAACCAAGATGATGACATTAGCTTAGCTCGTATTGTGAACGTTCCAAAACGCGGAGTTGGAGCTACTTCAGTCGATAAAGTAGCCAATTACGGAAACGTTCATGACATTTCTATTTTCAAAGCGCTTGATGAAGTAGAATTGATGGGGTTAACGGGTAAAGCAACAAAAGCACTTCGTGATTTCCAATCCATGATTTCAAACTTAGCTCAAATGCAAGACTATATGTCTGTAACAGAGCTTGTGGAACAAGTATTAGAAAGAACAGGGTACCGTGAAGCGCTTAAAGTAGAAAAAACAATTGAAGCACAAAGTCGCTTAGAGAATATTGATGAGTTTTTATCTGTTACAAAAACGTTTGAAGAAGCAAGTGAAGATAAGAGCTTAGTAGCATTTTTAACCGATTTAGCGCTTGTTGCTGATATCGATAAGCTTGACGACGAGGAAGAAGAAGAGAACGAACAAGTGATTCTGATGACGCTTCACTCAGCAAAAGGTCTAGAGTTCCCGGTTGTTTTCCTAATGGGTATGGAAGAAGGCGTATTCCCTCATAGCCGATCGTTATTCGAAGATAATGAAATGGAAGAAGAACGACGCTTAGCCTACGTAGGGATTACACGTGCTGAACAAGAATTGTATTTATTAAATGCTCAAATGCGTACACTATTTGGTAAAACAAACGTCAATCCAAAATCGCGCTTCATTGGAGAAATCCCAAGCGAGCTTGTGGAATCTTTAAATGAAACGATGCGCAAGCCTGCTGCTGGTCGTTCAGGGGCTTCAGCTTCGCCGTTTGCAGCGCGCCGACAAGCGGCCGTGGCAAAAACGAAGCTTGTATCAACGGGCAGTGAATCGATTGGATGGAGCGTTGGAGATAAGGCCGAGCATAAAAAATGGGGAATTGGTACAGTTGTAAGTGTAAAAGGAGAAGGAGACTCAAAAGAATTAGACATTGCTTTTCCTAGTCCTACAGGTGTAAAAAGACTGCTTGCTAAATTTGCCCCGGTTACGAAAGTGTAATCGTGAAAAGGAGCTAGAATATGGAGTTTGAGACAGCAAAATCACGAGTTCAAGAATTACGTGACTTATTAAATCAATATGGTTATGAATATTATGTGTTAGATCAGCCATCTGTTCCAGATGCAGAATACGATAAATTAATGAATGAGTTAATTGAAATAGAAGAATCGTTTCCAGAATTAAAAACAGCTGACTCACCTACTCAGCGCATCGGTGGCCAAGTGCTCGATGCGTTTGAGAAGGTTCAGCATCAAACGTCTATGCTAAGTTTAGGAAATGCATTTAATGAAGAAGACCTTCGAGATTTTGATCGCCGAGTGCGCCAAGCCGTTGAAGACGAGTTTTCTTATGTATGCGAACTTAAAATTGACGGCCTTGCTGTATCTCTTCGCTATGAAGATGGATACTTAGTGCTGGGTGCTACGCGCGGAGATGGTACGACTGGTGAAAATATTACTGAAAACTTAAAAACAATTCGCTCGATTCCACTGCGAATTAAAGAACCGTTATCAATGGAAGTTCGCGGAGAAGCATTTATGCCGAGGAAATCATTCGAAGCACTTAATGAAGCAAAAATGGAAAGAGATGAAGTTCCGTTTGCTAACCCCCGTAACGCAGCTGCTGGCTCACTGCGTCAGCTAGATCCTAAAATTGCGGCAAAACGTAATTTAGATATCTTTGTCTATGCCATGACTGATACAGGAGAATTAGAAATCGACTCTCACAGCGAAAGTTTGAATTTACTCGATGATCTTGGCTTTAAAACAAATAAAGAAAGACAGACGTGTGAAACCATTGATGATGTGATTGCTTATATCGAAAGCTGGCAAACGAAACGTCCAGAACTATCTTATGATATTGATGGCATTGTTGTAAAAGTAGATTCATTTGATCAGCAGGCTGAGCTTGGAACAACGGCCAAGAGTCCACGCTGGGCTATTGCTTATAAGTTTCCTGCTGAAGAAGTTGTAACCAAGCTTGTAAATATTGAGCTGACGGTAGGCCGGACAGGTGTCATTACGCCAACAGCTATTTTGGAGCCGGTTCAAGTAGCAGGTACGACGGTACAGCGTGCGTCTCTTCACAATGAAGATTTGATTCGTGAAAAGGACATTCGCATCGGAGATTATGTCGTGGTGAAAAAAGCAGGAGATATTATTCCTGAAGTAGTGAATGTGATTGAAGAGAAGCGAACGGGAGAAGAGCAAGAGTTTACGATGCCTACTCACTGCCCTGAATGTGAAAGTGAACTGGTACGTTTAGAAGGAGAAGTTGCGCTTCGCTGCATTAATCCAAGCTGTCCTGCTCAAATTCGTGAAGGACTTATTCATTTCGTGTCCCGCAATGCGATGAACATTGATGGACTTGGTGAAAAAGTTATATCACAATTATTTCGTGAACAGTTAATTAAAGATGTAGCAGATATTTATACGCTGACAAAACAGCAGTTAATCGAGCTTGAGCGCATGGGTGAGAAATCTGCTGATAATTTGATTGCGGCCATCGAAGCTTCTAAAGAAAATTCACTTGAGCGTTTGCTTTTTGGTTTGGGCATTCGCCACGTTGGAGCAAAAGCTGCAAAGACGTTAGCTCAGCACTTTGAAACCATAGACAAGTTAACAAAAGCAACGTATGATGAATTAGTGGCAATTAATGAAATTGGTGCCAAAATGGCTGATGCTATTGTCGCTTACTTTACACAAGAAGAGGTTCAAGAACTTATACATGAATTAAAAGAGTATGGAGTAAACCTTACATACAAAGGACCCAAGCTTGTAAGTGTAGAAAATGTAGATTCTGTTTTTGCTGGTAAAACCGTTGTATTAACAGGTAAGCTTGAACAGCTATCTCGCAATGAGGCAAAAGCACAAATTGAAGCACTTGGCGGTAAAGTCACAGGAAGCGTAAGTAAAAAGACAGACCTTGTTGTGGCAGGGGAAGAGGCTGGTTCCAAACTGACAAAAGCTAACGAGCTTGAAATTGAAGTATGGGATGAGGCAAGGCTACTTACGGAATTAAATAAATAAGAGGTGTGTGTAGTTGAAAAAGATATTGTTACTTTCTCTTGCGGTCATGCTTGTAACTTCAGCGTGTGCACCGAACCTTTCGGACGATAAAGAGACTGTTCAACAAACCAACAACAAGAAAGAAAAAGCAGTTATTCCGAAGTATAGTATTTCAGATGATTATTACCGAACAATTCTTCCATTTAAAGCGGGAGTGGCAAGAGGCTTAGTCGCAGCAAACTTAAATAACCGCTTGGATGCGCAAGAATTTGAAACAGGCTTAATGCGCTTATCGACAGATAGCTATTCTCCGAAAAAATATGTGTATCAAGAAGGCCAGTACCTTGATAAAGATACCATTCGCTCATGGTTAAGCCGTAAGCTGAGTGATAAACAGTTTAAAGATCTTCAAAGCAAAGCAAAAGATGATACGGCGAAAAAGAAGCTTAAAAACACTGGGTTAAACCCAATTGATACAGAAAAAGGCGATTTGAAAACGCGCAACGAAACAAGTCCAATGTACTTAGCGAACATTACTGAACAAGACTACCTTATTCAAGACGGAGACGACAAGGTAAAACTTGGAGGCGTCACAATTGGCTTAGCGATGAATTCTGTTCATTATTATACAGAGGAAAATGGTTATGCACGTGAAGTGAAGCTTACAAATAAAGAGATTGAAGCGCAAGGAAAGCAAATGGCAGATGAAATTGTTAAGCGTATGCGCAACATCAAAGGCTTAGAAAATGTTCCAGTTCGAGTAGCATTATTCAAACAAAGTGCTAAGTCCTCTTTAACACCGGGTAACTTTATAGCTGTCGGAAATGCAGGTTCAAATGATACGGCCGTTGGCAGCTGGGATAATTTAGACGAGCAATATTATTTATTCCCATCATCAGATGCAACAAAAGATCACCGAGATGATGCGATGAAGTTTGATGAGTTTAAAGCGCAAATCGAAGACTATTTCCCAAACTTTACAAGCGTAGTAGGGAAAGGGTATTACAAAGATGGACAGCTTCAAAAAATGACGATTGATATTCCCGTACAATTTTATGGAAAAGGTGAAATTGTAGGATTTACTCAGTACGTTGCTGGTTTAATGCTTGATCATTTCCCTTCATATATGGAAACGAGTATCTCTATTAACTCAGTAAGCGGACCGGAAGCTCTCATTGTTAGAAAAGCAGATGAAGACAAGCCGTTCGTTCATATTTACGAAGAGTAAGCAAAAAAAGACACTGCTCAAGCAGTGTCTTTTTTTAATTCTATGAAATTGCCTCCTATGAAGAAATGGCGTGAGAATTTTGTCTCGTAAACTTAGCAAGATAATAAGCAGCAAATGCAAATGCATCTTGTTCGGTTGTCCGCTCTTCATACGGGCGTTTTTTATCCAGCTCAAATTCTTTCTGATAATAAGGGATGTGATCTTGAATATAGTGACGCAGCTCGTGAAAGATGGTTTCAACAAGCGGAAGGTAGTCATCAAATTTAAAAATAAATATAATGCCGACTTCTCGCCAGTAAACACCTGAGGCAAACTGCAGGTATTCTGCTTCTTCTTCTCCAAGAGCGGAGACAATTTTATTGGCTTCACATGAATCACAAAAAATGATAGGAATATGAAAGGCTTTATTTAAACAAGCAAAAACATCTTTTTGCAAGGTGGATAAATCCCACTTGAATTCTTCATCTAATACAAACCATCTTCCGCTTTGCTGATACACAGGGCGCTGGTGGATGACTGACTGTATAAGTATTTTATTCAATTTTTATAGCACCTCTTTTACGGTAAAGTAGTTATTCGTTTTCTTTACTTTCCCAAAGACTAGTGAAATTAAAACATGGTGGTGTGTTCTTCTAAAGCATGTTTCTCTTTCTATCTATCTTTTCTAAAAAGAAGGTTATTTTATACCTATGCAAGAGAGAAATATTTTATGACGAAGGAAAAGTATGGAATGTTGTTTGAATGAAATAGATTTGGTATAAAATAGAAGTGATAAATGTAAGCCCTGTCTTGTCTGGCGGGGTTTTTAATATTTTAGGAACTAGTCTCAGAAATGTTGCCTGTTGCTAGTGAAGTTTGGTATTATCAGTATATTGTAGTGGGACGAATATTCGGAGGTGAAGGAACATGTCAAGAATTTCTGTTGATCAAGTAAAACACGTTGCAAACTTAGCGAGACTTGCGGTGACGGATGACGAAGCAGAACTATTTACAAAACAATTAGATGCTATTATTACATATGCAGAACAATTAGATGAGCTAGATACTACAAATGTAAAACCAACTTCTCACGTATTGGATATGAAAAACGTGATGCGTGAAGATAAGCCAGCTAAAGGCTTACCAATTGAAGACGTAGTAAAAAACGCGCCAGACCACAAGGATGGCTACATTCGAGTACCAACTATTTTAGAATAAGGAAGGAGGCTTTACGATGTCTTTATTCGATCGTAAACTTTCAGAACTACATAGCCTTTTACACAAGAAAGAAGTACGTGTACAAGATTTAGTAGACGAATCATACAAACGTATTAATGAAGTAGATGATAAAGTAGGTGCGTTCTTAGCGCTTAATGAAGACAATGCTCGTGCTTATGCAAAAGAGCTAGATGAAGCATTACAAACAAAAGATGAATTTGGCCTATTATTTGGTATGCCGATCGGTGTAAAAGATAATATTGTCACAAAAGATTTACGTACAACTTGCTCTAGTAAAATTCTAGCAAACTTTGATCCGATTTATGATGCAACAGTTGTTCAAAAACTGCAGGCAGCTGAAGCAGTAACAATCGGTAAATTAAATATGGATGAATTCGCAATGGGTTCTTCAACTGAAAACTCAGGTCTTCAGTTAACGCGCAACCCATGGAATTTAGATTACGTACCGGGTGGATCTAGCGGTGGTTCAGCTGCAGCTGTAGCAGCAGGCGAAGTTCCGTTCTCTTTAGGTTCTGATACAGGTGGTTCAATTCGTCAGCCAGCTGCTTATTGCGGTGTTGTTGGATTAAAACCAACGTATGGTCGCGTATCTCGTTACGGATTAGTGGCATTTGCATCTTCTTTAGATCAAATCGGACCAATCACAAATTCTGTTGAAGATAATGCATACTTACTTCAAGCAATTTCAGGCGTAGACCCAATGGATTCTACTTCTGCTAATGTTGATGTACCGGATTATGTATCTGCTTTAACAGGTGACGTAAAAGGCCTTAAAATTGCTGTTCCAAAAGAATACTTAGGCGAAGGTGTGGGCGAAGAAGCTCGCCAGTCTGTTTTAGATGCACTAAAAGTGTTAGAAGGACTAGGCGCAACTTGGGAAGAAGTATCGCTTCCACACTCTAAATACGCATTAGCTACGTATTATCTATTATCTTCTTCTGAAGCGTCTGCTAACTTATCTCGTTTTGACGGCGTTCGCTACGGATACCGTACAGATAATGCTGAGAACTTAATCGAAATGTACAAGCAGTCTCGAAGCGAAGGCTTTGGAAACGAAGTAAAACGCCGTATCATGCTTGGGACATTTGCGTTAAGCTCTGGTTATTATGATGCTTACTACAAAAAAGCACAGCAAGTACGTACGTTAATTAAGCAAGACTTTGAGTCTGTATTTGAAAACTATGACGTTATCATTGGACCAACTACACCAACTCCATCATTCAAAATTGGTGAGAAAACAGATGATCCATTAACAATGTATGCAAACGATATTTTAACAATCCCAGTAAACCTTGCTGGAGTACCTGGTATTTCTGTGCCTTGCGGCTTATCAAATGGATTGCCATTAGGGTTACAAATTATCGGTAAGCATTTCGACGAAAGCACAATCTATCGTGTTGCTCATGCATTCGAACAAGCAACTGAGCATCATAAAGCGAAACCAGCACTGTAAGGGGTGAGATAAAGATGAACTTTGAAACGATTATTGGTCTTGAAGTACACGTTGAGCTTAAGACAAAATCTAAAATTTTCTCAGCAAGTCCAAACGCATTTGGTGCGGCTCCAAATGCTAACACAAGTGTAATTGACTTAGGTTATCCTGGCGTACTACCTGTGTTAAACAAAGAAGCAGTTGATTTTGCAATGAAAGCGGCGCTTGCGCTAAACTGTGAAATCGCAACAGATACAAAGTTTGATCGTAAAAACTATTTCTATCCGGATAACCCAAAAGCTTATCAAATCTCTCAATTTGATAAACCAATTGGCGAGAACGGTTGGATTGAAGTAGAAGTGAAAGGTGAAACGAAGCGCATTCGTATTAACCGACTTCATTTAGAAGAAGATGCTGGTAAGTTAACGCATACAGGCGATGGCTATTCACTAGTAGACTTCAACCGTCAAGGTACACCTCTAATTGAGATTGTATCGGAAGCAGATATGCGTTCTCCTGAAGAAGCATATGCTTATTTAGAAAAACTAAAATCAATCATTCAATATACAGGCGTATCTGACTGTAAAATGGAAGAAGGTTCACTTCGCTGTGATGCCAATATTTCTTTACGTCCAGTTGGACAAGAAGAGTTTGGTACAAAAGCTGAGCTAAAGAACTTAAACTCATTTAACTATGTGCGCCGCGGTCTTGAACACGAAGAAATTCGTCAAGAAAAAGTGTTATTGTCTGGTGGCCTAATCGAGCAGGAAACACGCCGTTTTGATGAGTCTACGGGTGAAACAATTCTGATGCGTGTAAAAGAAGGATCTGACGACTACCGCTACTTCCCAGAGCCTGACTTATTAGAATTACACATCGACGAAGAGTGGAAAGAACGCGTTCGTGCTTCGATTCCTGAACTTCCAGATGCTCGTAAAAAGCGCTATGTAGAAGAGCTTGGCTTACCTGCTTATGATGCAATGGTATTAACGCTAACAAAAGAAATGTCTGATTTCTTTGAAGCAACACTTGCTGCAGGCGGAGATGCTAAGCTATCTTCTAACTGGTTAATGGGTGAAGTTTCTGCTTACTTAAACTCAAATCAAAAAGAACTTTCAGATGTAGCATTAACACCTGAAGGTCTAGCTGGTATGATTCAATTAATTCAAGAAGGTACAATTTCGTCTAAAATTGCGAAAAAAGTATTCAAAGAATTAATTGAAAATGGCGGAGATGCAAAGAAAATTGTAAAAGAAAAAGGTCTTGTACAAATTTCTGATGATGCAACTTTACGTAAATTCGTAACAGATGCATTAGATGCAAACCCTCAGTCTATTGAAGATTTCAAAAACGGTAAGGATCGTGCAATCGGCTTCTTAGTTGGTCAAATTATGAAAGCTTCAAAAGGTCAAGCGAACCCACCGATGGTTAATAAAATTCTTTTAGAAGAAATTAATAAACGCTAAATTTGATAACTAAATGTGAGGTGGGTATCCATCTCACATTTATTATGAGTAAGGGCGATCGCGCTGAAGGTATGAATAAAAACCGAAACGTGAATATTGTATATCAAGGTTAATTTCTTTATAATATGTTTGTTCATGCCCCCTCTTGTTGATGATGTAATGTGAGGGGGCATTCTTTCACTGATAAAAGTAGGCAAAGATTTGTGACAAATTATCATTATTAGGATGATGAATATGAAAAGAGCGAGAATTATTTATAACCCGACATCGGGCCGTGAAATTTTTAAGAAAAACTTACCGGAAGTTTTGCAAAAGCTAGAGCAAGCAGGCTACGAAACATCTTGTCATGCTACAACTTGCGCTGGCGATGCAACAGAAGCTGCCAAAGTAGCAGTAGAGCGCCGCTTTGATGTTGTAATTGCAGCCGGTGGAGACGGTACCATCAATGAAGTCGTAAACGGTATTGCCGGACAAGACTATCGTCCGCAGCTAGGTATTATTCCTGTTGGAACAACCAATGACTTTGCTCGTGCCATTAATGTCCCGCGTACAATTGAAGGCGCTGTTGATGTTATTGTAGAAGGTGTAACGAAGCCAATTGATTTAGGCTGTGTAACAAACGACGGAGAAACGCATTACTTTGTAAATATCGCCGGAGGCGGCCGTTTAACTGAATTAACGTATGAAGTGCCAAGCAAGTTAAAAACAATGCTTGGACAGCTAGCTTACTATTTAAAAGGCATGGAAATGCTTCCTTCTATTAAACCAACATCCGTTGAAATTGAGTATGACGGAAAATTCTTTGGCGGCGAGATTATGTTCTTCCTCGTTTCCTTAACGAACTCAGTCGGCGGTTTTGAAAAGCTGGCACCAGACTCTTCTTTAGATGACGGCATGTTTGATTTAATTATTTTAAAGAAAGCAAATTTAGCTGAGTTTATTCGAATTGCGACACTTGCGCTGCGAGGAGAACATATCAATGATCCTCATATTATTTATACAAAAGCGAACCGTGTTAAAATTCATACGAATGATAAAATGCAGCTAAATCTAGATGGCGAGTACGGTGGGTTATTGCCTGGGGAATTTGTAAACTTATATCGCCATGTAGAAATCTTTGTTCCAAAAGCAACAGCTGAATTGATGGAAAAAAATGAGATCGCCTAATTGCGATCTTTTTTCATGCTTTCCTTTGTTTGGCTTTCGCTCTTATGGTACAATCAGTTCAGCATTTTCAAATGACTAAAAGGATGTAACGATAAATGGAAAAATTAAAACCACCTGTAGAAAAAAATGAATATATAGATGTTGCGTTTGAAGATTTAACGCATGACGGAGCGGGTGTAGCGAAAGTGAACGGATTTCCTATTTTCGTTCAAAATGCGCTGCCCGGCGAAAGCGGCCAAGTAAAAGTCATTAAAGTAAAAAAAGGCTATGCGTTTGGCAAGCTTATCAAGCACCATACAATTAGTGAGCAGCGTGTTGAAGCACCCTGTCCGGTATACAAGCAGTGCGGAGGCTGTCAGCTGCAGCATGTAAGCTATGAAGGACAGCTGCAATTTAAACAAAAGCAAGTAAAAGACGTCATGGCGCGAATTGGCCATTTACCTGACGTTCCGGTACATTCGACGCTAGGAATGAACGATCCTTGGCGCTATCGAAACAAAGCTCAAGTTCCCGTAGCAGAGCGAGAAGGCGGTTTGGTCGCTGGATTTTATCAGCAGCGAAGCCACGATATCATTAACATGGATGCCTGTTTGATTCAGCAGCAGGCAAATGATGATGTTGTTCAAGCTGTCAAATCAATCTGTGAAAAGCATGGGGTTTCTGCTTACCAAGAACAAAAGCATAAAGGCTCGCTTCGTCATATCATGGCGCGCTACGGACTTGTAACGGGTGAAATTATGGTTGTAATTGTGACTCGTACAGCTGAGTTGCCAAACAAAAAGCGTATTATAGAAGACATTATCGAAGCCGTGCCGAACGTGAAATCAATTGTTCAAAACGTCAACAGCAAGCGCACGAACGTCATTTTAGGGAACCAAACGAACGTACTTTGGGGAGAAGAATATATTTACGACTATATCGGCGACGTTAAATTTGCCATTTCAGCAAAATCATTCTATCAAGTAAACCCTGAGCAAACGAAAGTGCTTTATGACAAAGCGCTCGAGTATGCAGATTTAACAGGAGAAGAAACGGTCATTGACGCCTACTGTGGAATCGGAACAATCTCGTTATTTCTCGCTCAAAAAGCGAAAAAAGTATATGGCGTTGAAATCGTGCCTGAAGCGATTGAAGATGCAAAGCGCAACGCTGAGCTAAACGGTATTCACAACGCTGAATTCGAAGTAGGCGAAGCAGAGGTCGTCATTCCAAACTGGTACAAACAAGGCATCAAAGCGGACGTCATCGTCGTAGATCCACCGCGAAAAGGATGCGACGAAGCCCTTTTAAATACCATCATCGAGATGAAGCCGAAAAAAGTTGTCTATGTTTCATGCGGACCAGCAACTCTTGCGCGTGATCTAGCTATTCTAGAAAAAGGCGGCTATGAGACGGTTGAAGTTCAGCCTGTTGATATGTTCCCGCATACGACACATGTGGAGAATGTGGCGGTGCTTACATTAAAATAAGAAAAATGTTTGAAACACCACTATCATTAGGAATGGTAGTGGTGTTTTATATTGGCTTTTATTTTTAATACAGTACGGAATATACTAAAAGATTTATAGAGAAACAAATAAAAGCAATTATAAATGGGAGTAAAAAGATTCCTAAATATACATAAGGCAAAATGGAGGAAGCAAATTGATTACGTGGGAAACGGATGAAAAAGAGGTAAGTTTAGAAACCATTTTGAATGTAGAAAAAGTATAGGATGTATTGTCTCCAATCCACTTTATTGAATGTGTAACAAAGTATCATGGTGGAGAACCTTCAGCTGATGGATTTAATGTTGGAAAGAGAGAATGTTCTTTTTACCACTTACTAAGTTTTAATCAGGAGAAAAAGGATTACATTTTAAACGTGTATCATGATATTAAATACCAGCTAGTTGATGGTATTTGCCCATTTGGAGATGACATAGCGGATAATCATGTATGTTTTGACTACCGTTCTAACTCTCAGCGGCCTATTATCGTTTTTATAAATCATGAACTAGCATACGAGAATCCTGAAAGCAGTATTTTTTTCGTCGCCCATTCATTTGAAGAATTTATTAATGGTCTATATGAAGAAGAATAAAATTAAAATAACTTTCCACCAAGAGGCTGGGACAAAAGTATTTTAACCCAAGTAAAAAACGAACCATTAATTAACATGTTTGATTCATGGTTTATTTTTTTGTTAGGGCAAATAAGTGTCGTCTGTTTCGTTCCTTCTAGCAGTTGATTGGAGGGCAAGGCGAAGACTCCTGCGGGAAAAGCGGAACAGGTGAGACCCCGCAGGAGCGCAAGCGACGAGGAGGCTCAGCGGCCGCCCGCGGAAAGCGAAGTCTTGCACGGAAATCAACTGCGGTTCCATACAAGCTCATCTATACTAGTTGTTCGCCTTTAAATTAGATTCATTTCATTATGATGTCTCAACTTCTTTTAGGTTAAATAAGTACGGAAAAGGTAAAGTTAGCATTTTTATACCAAAAGCAGCAAAAGCTTGATATAAAAGCATTATCCGCTTGTATGTCCGTTTTATTTTGCCGTTTGTCCACCCCACCAACACAGCAAATTTCTGAATATACTTTTTTTAAGGTTTTCAATATTTTAGGAATTATAATAAAGAAGCAATAAATGAAAACATTATATTTGTGGTAAGAGGTGAAGGGACATCATGTATAGAGCAATTGCTATTATAGCGGGTTCTGTGTTAATTGGATTTGCATACAATTGGTTTTTAATCCCCCATAAAGTGCTAAGCAGCGGCATTAGCGGTATTGCTATGATTATAGGAATTTTAACGCCTGCAAGCACGGGAACAATGAATTTTTTGTTGAATTTACCCCTTTTAATTATTGGTTTTATGAAGTTAGGAAAGCGGTTTGTTTTACATACGCTGCTGTCCGTTGTGGCTTTATCAATTGCTTTATACGTGATTCCCTTGAGAGCCGTTAGTACAGATCCTATTCTGTCAGCTGTTTTTGGAGGAGTTTTAACTGGAATTGGCGTAGGGTTTGTTTTTCGTCAGTCAGCCTCAACAGGTGGATTTGATATTATTGCGATGCTTCTTACGCATAAAAAAGAATTTCCGCTTGGCGCTATATTATCAGCGATGAATGCCGTGGTCGTATTTGTTTCAGGTTTCTTTGTGAATTGGGACGCGGCTTTATATACGATGCTTTCGATTTTCGTCACAGGAAAAGTAGTGGATGCGATTCATACTCGCCACATTAAGCTCACGTTAACCATTATTACGAGAAAAGGCGAAGAAATGAAGCAGCAGCTTCTTACGAATTTGGTGCGCGGTGTGACGTTAATGAACGGTGAAGGAGCTTATTCAAGAGAAGACCGTAAGATATTAATGACGGTGATTTCACGCTATGAGCTTGCAAACCTCAAGCAGTTAATTCAATCTGTGGATCCTGAAGCTTTCGTAAATATTACGGAAACGGTAGAAGTAATGGGGCTGTTTCGACGGGATGCCTATTAATATATTTGTTATTTCAGCGCCGATTTATGATAAATAGCCATTTTTATAGTATAAAAGTTATAAAAAAAGCCTTAAGAGTAGTTCTTGAGGCTTTTTTTGCGTAAAATATGAGTAAGAAAATATCGTGTATGAAAAGTATAAAAAAGGGAATTTGATAGAGTACATAAAATATTGACATCAAAAAGGAGAGACTATATGACGGTAGAATATCAGTTAACGAAAAAGAAATATTACGAAACGTTTATGCAAGAAAATGAAAATCAGCCGCCTGTAAAAGTCCTTGGACAAGCTTATTACGAAGAGCAGCAAAAAGAGTGGTACGACTTATCGCTCATTCGCTTAGCTCAGGGAGAAGTGTACTTCCACAATCAAGATTTTGAATCCGCGATTTTTAAGTGGGAGAATGTAAATGGCGAGTTTAAGCTGTGGGCGAAGAAAAATACAGCCGACGCACATTATGAATTGGGGTTGTCTACGCTCGCTGAAGAGCTTTACCTATCCATCGAAACGGATTCAAAAGTATTAAAAGCTGAAATAGCGCTAAAGCTGTTTTCGCTTTATACGGACCATAACAATATTGAACGAGCTTATGAAGTTATTAACGAGCTGGTTGCTTCTCAGCCGGATTATCCAAACGTCACGGCGATTGCGCGAAGATTTTATGAAGAGCAAGAAGATTTTAATAGCGCAGTGGAGCTTGCAGTAGATGAGTGTATTCGAACAGAATCGCTGAATTGGTTTGCGGTATTAAAGACTTACGTAGATAAAGGATATACAGCAAACTTTATCCCTAACTATTTTTATCAAGTGATGATTTCATTTTACAAAGTGGACCAAGTATATTTCAAACAGCTTGTCTCAGCTTTATGGAAACAATATAAGAGTCAGCCTCCTTATCTTGCTTGGATTAAAACCATCAATGATATTTTCTTGAATATTGAAGTGGGTCTCTATGATTATTGGCAAGAGATTTCAACTCTTTATCAAGAGACGTACACTGACTTAATGGAAAGTGATCATTCTGTAAAGGAATTGCATGAAGTCATTCCGAACGTATTAACAAACTGGCTTAAAATTACTAATAAGTCACGTGCGTTATTTCCGTCTGCGGCCGTGCTTTCATGGAATGAAAAGTTTCCGTCAACTATTGATACCATTACAATCGAAAATGCAGGCAGATTAATTTTTGAGGCGCGTAACGACATTGATGGTCTTGAATATCACTACAAACTTTGCCATGGCATTATTAAATGGGCTAATGAAAATGGTTTAGAAGTGGGGCACACCTTTAAATGGTGGGTAGACTTTTTATTAGATGCTCATACGACACACTTATTAATTACAGGAACAAATGCTGCAACGTCTTCATTTGTGGGATCGATTACAGAAGAACAGGTACCGCAAAATCATGAAACAACCTTTGTGTTCATTCATGATGAAGAAGAATCTATCCAGCAAATCGCTGATCAAGAAATCATTCCGATGGAAACGATTGACGGAGCGGAGCAATCTTCTCACCAGGCGCTTGTAGAAGTGAAAAAACCTTTTGCGTTCCTTGATAAGCATAATTGTTCATGCATTGTTACGCCAAGCTTTACAGAACAAGAGGCGCGTGAGCAGGATGCATTTAAATATGCTCCTTTAGCAGATGGTTTACTGTTTGTGCTTGATGCAAAAGAATCGCTGCTTGATGAAGAAAGAGAATTATTGCTGGAGATTAAAGAATATGCGCCAAATACGCCAGTTCATTTTGTGATCAACAATATGGACAGTCTTTATAATCAAACAACGATTGAGCGAATTACAAAAGAATTTGAGGCAAGCATTGGCGCTGATTTCCCGCAGGCGCATGTATTAGCCTATACGCCTCACTACGTATCGAGTCAGCACCACGGAGACTTGGCTCAGTTTATTAAAGCTAATTTCTATTACGATCCAAACGACGTTGGAGTAGAAGAGCGTGCGCGCAGACTGCTGTTCTTTATTCAAAGCATGCTAAAGGGCTTAGTGGAGAAGAGAAATCACACAGAAAATCATTTGATTGAAAGTATTAAATGGAACGAAGATATGCTTGTGCGATTAAATGGCTTCTTGCATCGAGTGGATGACTTAGAACAAGAAAAAGCAAGTAGTATTGTTTCGGCTTATCACGGCATCAAAGAGGATATCAGCAAAAAGCTAAAAAATAAAATTCCTCGTTTACTCAAAAAGTCTTCAGAATTAGTGAAGGAAGACAGTGATTTTAGTACGGTTCATATTGAGCTGAATAAACAAATGAATATGCGCGTGGAAGAGCACTTGCAGCAAGATGTCCTACCTAAGTTCCGTATTTCTTTAAAGGACTGGATTGCTACATCAAATGAAGAGCTGATTGCGAGTCAAGTAGATATTGAAGAAGTAGCAGAGTCATTAAATAAGATGTACAATGAGCAAAAATTAACGTTAGCCTGCGATTTTAAAGTGCTGGATGACTGGCGTCGCGACGTTAATCGGATGGCTAATCGGGTTCAGCTGGATGAGGAAAATATTTTACTTCGCGTTAATCCAACGCAGCTTTTGTTAAAAGGAGCAGGAAAGCTGTTTTCTTCCATTCTTCAAAATCAAACGCTGCTTTATAATCAATATAAAAAGTACATTGAAAGTCAAGACTATCAAGATATCACAGAATCTATGCTGGCAAAGTTTTTTATGCAATTTAATTTATTTGAGAAAAATTTAGAAGTTGATATTGAACTATTCTTTGAAAAGCCAAAAGAGGTTTTAAAAGAAACGATTGAAGAAACACAGGCGCATATTAATGAAAATCAAGACGTGTTAAGTCATATGAAAGCCAATCCTGAAGCTTACTATGATCCGTTAACATTATTCCAGCTTCGCTTGCGTCAGTATGAGTTAATGGTTAAAGCTACAGAAGAAGTACACTATAACGTCTAAAAGGTGGAGCAGGATGTATTTAACGATAAAAGAAGCAGCAGAGTATCTATCTTTTCCTGAAGAATATGTACAGAAATTGATTCAAGAAGGAAAAGTAAGGGCTATATTTGATGGTGAAAACTACTTATTAAATAAAGAGCAGTTTAACACCCATTTAGAGCAAATGGAAAAGTACAAAAAACAAATTGAAGAATACCTAAATGAGCCAATCCCTGAAGATATGGACGTAAAGGATGAAGATTGAAGGCCGAAGCAGAAAACAGATGTTTTCTGCTTTTTCTTTTGGAGTGAAAGTGTTAAAAAAGGTAAGATATGAAAGAAATGTCGAAAAAAGTTGGAATTTCGTTAAAGATGTAGTCTTTTTAGATGCTTTTTTTATATAATGAAAGTATGCTAAACAAAAAGGAGAAGGTCTATGCAACGATCAAGACAGTTAAGGCTGATTTTATTGCTTGCCCTGATTGTTGTCGCTTCGTTTTTAATTATTATTGTTTCGAAAACACAAGGGATTATAAGTCAGCAAACGACAAAAAAAGTAGAAAACACAAGCGTTGCAATTCTCACCTCTGATGTACTGACAGATCAAAGCTGGGGCAGTCTAGCTTATAAAGGAAAAATCAACATCGAGCAGAAGTACCCCGTTTCGGCTCAAGTTATTAGCGAAGTAAATACGAACCAAAAAATGAAGGAAGCTGCTGAAAAAGTTATTCAAAATGGAACAAAAGTCGTAATTGGACATGGAAGAGAATTTTCTACCGTTTTTACAGAACTAGCTCCTAAGTATCCTCATGTTCATTTCGTCACCATTCACGGTACTTCAATGTATAAAAACCAAACTGTATATACATTTGATCAAACAAAAATAGAACACCTGGCAGGCACGGCAGCTGCCATGAAGACAAAAACGAAAAAAATTGGATTACTCGATACATTTGCAAAAGAAAAAAATCCAGGATTCGAACAAGGAATCAAAGCGTATGATTCATCGATTGCTTTTTATTATCAAGTTGTAAACAGCCGAGACGATGGAGCAAAAGCAGTAAAGCTGCTCCGCGAGTTAAAAGCTCAAGGTGTCGATATCGTCTATGCTAAAGGAAATTCGTATAATCAAGAAGTTATTCAAGAAGCGAAAACACAAGGAATGTACGTAATAGGATATTTAGATGATCAGGCGTACATGGGTAGGTCTGTTATTTTAACAAGTGTGATAAATGATGTTCCTCAAGCTTACAACGTGATTATGAAGAACTATTTTAGTAAAAAAGGTCTTCCATCTGGAGAAGTCAAACTTGACGCCAGGGACGGTGTTTATAAACTAGCGCCTTTTGGACCGATGTACAGTAAACAAGAAAAACAAATTTTATATTCGAAAGTTAGAATGTCTACACAGCCGAAGTAACTATGAAAAAGAAAGAGATGATTATGAATCAATTATTTCGCAACATGTCATTCCGTAGCCAAATATTAACGATTCTTCTTTTGATTACATTCATGTTAAGCGGGTTCTCTTTAGTTTTAGTGCATGCCATTGATAAAATGAATCATGTAAGCAACGAAATTAAAGATGAAGATGTTCCTCAAATGGTGTGGCTTTCTTATTGGGAAGAGCAGCTGAACATAAAAGAATACATTGTGAAAAATAATCTAAAGAACCCCACTGTCTCTTTGATAGAAGAATATCAATCATATGATACACGAGTTATCGAAAATAATGAAAGATATAAGCAGCCTGTGCCAAAATCGTTGATTCCACTAAAGGAAAAAATTGAGCTGCTGGATTTTAAGATTTCTAATAACGTGCAGGGACTGTTGAAGTACGGAGATATAGAGGGAGCAAAAGAGTATCTTAAGAGAAATTATTTGCCGGATCTGCATCAGATAAAAAAAGATATTAATAGTTCAAAAGAAGAGACGGTTGATTCACTTGATACACTATCAGATACACTGTCTGTTATTATTAAAGATTCATTAATTTTACTATTGATTTTAACAGTAAGTGCTATTGTGGCTTCCCTTTATGTTTCTTATCGTATGAGTGCGAGCCTTACGAAACCAATTGAACAAATGATTGAAAAAGTGAATGACATTGCAGACGGAGAATACGGTCTTGTTCTTCAAGACACAAAGCAAATCGAGCTGAAGCAGCTTTCGGCTTCTATCAATCAAATGTCGGTTAGTTTAGAAGATTCATTTTGGAAAATCATTAAAGATAAAGCATATCGCCAGCAGATCTTAAATTCACTGCCTGTTGGAATTATCACAATAGAAGATGAGACAAATAGTATATTTGCTAATACCTCAGCAAAACAGTTTTTAGATCTCGATGAAAAGGATATTTGCGGGTATATGAAGGAATGTCCTGAATATAATACTGAATTTTGGAGCATGTTGAATTCGGGAGAAATTCACGAAAATAAAAAAGTATTATTTGGAACGAAAGAGACGTGCTATTGCTTTTTAGCCTCTCAAACGCAGCTGTTTAATGAGAAGAACGAAAGCATTGGAAGGATTTTTTATTTCATTGATATATCGGATACCGAAGAATTAGAAAAGCGAATGCATCAGTCTGAGAAACTTGCCTTGGTTGGAGAAGTGGCAGCCGGAGCTGCTCATGAGATTCGTAATCCTCTTGCCGTGATTCATGGATTTATATCTCTTATGAATCAGTCTCTTTCTGATGAGGAGAAAAAGCGTTTTTACCTGCCTCTGCTTATGAAAGAGCTAGAGAGGATTAATTACATCATTGAAGAAATGCTGTTGTTATCAAAACCTGGGACTCCGGTGATGAAAAAAGTCAGCATGCAGGATATTATTAATGAGTTATTGCCTTTGATTACTCACTCAAGCAAATTTACAGAAAAAGATAAGCTTATTTTCGATGTGAATTTGCAGCCGCATGTATTAAAGGTAGATGAAAAACAAATCAAACAAGTTCTTCATAATTTAATTCGAAACAGTATGGAAGCCATGGATGGAGAAGGAGTCATTACAATCTACTCGCAGGTTCATGAAGATAGCTACTGTCTATACATTGAAGATACTGGAAAAGGTATTCCGGTTCATATGCAGCAGTCGCTGTACCAGCCTTTTTCCACTTCGAAGGATAGCGGCACAGGTCTTGGTCTGCCCATTGCTCAGCGTATTCTAGAAAGCCACGGAGGACAGATTAAATTATTATCTACTTCTTCCCGCGGCACAGTTTTTGTTATTAAATTTCCTCTACATTAAGAAAACAGCCTCAAAAGGGCTGTTTTTTAATGTGCTGTTAAAATAAGAGGACCGTTTTTCGTAATCGCAAGCGTATGTTCAAATTGAGCAGATAATTTACCGTCTGTTGTACGAGCAGTCCAACCGTTTTTATCCATTTTAGAATGCCATGTACCAGCGTTTACCATTGGCTCAATTGTAATAACCATACCTTCTTTTAAACGTGTACCTTTGCCAGCTTTTCCGTAGTGAAGAATTGTAGGCGCTTCGTGCATGGTATTTCCAATTCCATGTCCTGTGAAGTCGCGTACGACAGAGAATTTTTCGCCTTCTACATAGCTTTGAATAGCGTGGCCGATGTCACCTGTACGGTTTCCTGGCTGTGCTTGCTCGATTCCTTTTAAAAGCGCTTCGTATGTAACATCTACTAGACGCTGTGCTTCGTCTGAAATGTCTCCAACGGTATGAGTCCATGCAGAATCTGCTAAGCCTCCGTTTAAATTTACAACCATATCAATGGTTACGATATCCCCGTCTTTTAACGGTTTAGTTGTTGGAAAACCGTGGCAAATTTCATCATTTAAAGAAGCGCACGTTGCATATTGATATCCTTTGTATCCTTTTTGTTCCGGCGTTGCTCCGTGCTTTGCTAAGTACTCTTCAACAAATTTATCAATTTGCATTGTTGTTATGCCTGGTTTGATCATTTTAGCGATTTCTTTATGACAAGAAGCTAATAATTTACCTGCTTCGTGCATTAAATTAATTTCGCGTTCACTTTTTAATGTGATCATTGTTGTTCACTCCTTTTTTGATGTAACTTTACGAAAAAAGTTGAGCAGCGGTTATGGCGATGGAAGTCGACTATTCATCAGTTCATTTTTCTTTATTTAAAAATCTAAGAAATACAGGAACCGTCTGCTATTGGGCGATATAAAATCATCCTTAATCATAACGCCCAATGGTAGGAAAATGCAAGATGCAGGCTTAAAAAGGAAGGGTTTGACGCTAGGCATGTAGGGAAAACTGATAAATGAACGTTGAATTGGAGCATTCTCTATAACAAATGCGGTATGATATAGTAAAATAAATGAAACAAAACAATTCTTTAGGAGGGGTATAGGAAAATGAGTGAACATGGAAAATTTATTGGATTTGCAGGTACATATACAAAAGCAGGCAGTGAAGGTGTCTATACATTTACGTTAGATACAAAGGCTAAAAAAATTGTAGAAGTAAAAGCCGTGGCTAAAATTGAAAATCCTACATACTTAAATGCGAGCAAAGACAATGAACATCTTTATACAGTTATTAAAGAAGGAGAAAAAGGCGGCGTAGCTGCTTTTAAGATTGATCCAAACACAGGGCAATTGAAATTTGTAAACAAACAGCTGCTAGACGGCGCGCCTCCTTGCTACGTTTCAGTGAATGAAGATAATACGCTTGTTTTATCTGCTAATTTTCATAAAGGGAGCGTTGAGACGTATTCTGTTAACGAAGAAACAGGAGAAATTGAATATGTAGCATCCGTAGTGGAACATCCTCATTCAGACCTTAAAAAAGGACAACAAGGAAAACCACACGTACACTATGCCGATTTTACTCCTGGAGAAAAACACGTGGCGGTTGTAGACCTAGGTATTGATGAAATTGTGACATATGAAGTGGAAGAGAATAAATTGAAGGAAGTCAACAGCCTTTCTACATCTGTTGGTTCGGGCCCTAGACATTTAACGTTCCATCCAAATGGCCGCTATGCGTATGCAATGACAGAATTCAGCTCCGAAGTTTTATTTTTAACGTATGACGAAAGCACAGGAAGCTTTACTCAACAACAAGCTACTTTAGCAATTCCGGCTGATTTTACAGAAAATAATCAAGGGAGTGCGATCCACATTTCTTCAGACGGCCGCTTTGTCTATGCAGGAAACCGCGGACATAACTCGATTGCAACATTCAAAGTAGACCAGGATTCTGGACAGTTAACATTCGTAGAATGGACAGGCACTGAAGGCGACTGGCCGCGCGATTTTGTTTTAGATCCAACGGAACAATTTATTGTGGCGTCTAATCAAGAGACAGGAAACTTGGTGCTGTTTGAAAGAGACCAAGAAAATGGAAAGCTAACGCTTCTTCAATCTAACGTTACGGTTCCAGAAGCTGTATGCGTAAAGTTCCTCCACTATAAGTAATCGATGTAGAAAGCCAGACCTGATCCAAAAACAATCAGGTCTGGCTTTCTAAACCTAAGCGGCTGTCACTCCCCTTTCGGGGTTAGTGCCATCCGCATAGGTGAACCTTTGAGGGAATAGTCAGGTAGTGCGCATTCCTAAGCGTCATTTATGATCCCAATTTTTGAAATGAGCATAATCTATATATGGAAGAAAAGCCCTTTTGGAGGGCTTTTTTTTCTGGTGTTGTAGTAGAATGAAGAGAGAACGCATGAAGGGCTGAGGTGATAAGTGTGGAAAATATATGTGAGTATCCAATTGTACAAGCTCCTATGGCAGGAGGAGTTTCGACGCCTAAACTAGCTGCAGCTGTATCTAATAGCGGAGGGCTAGGGTTTTTAGCCGCGGGATATAAAAGTGCGCGTGAATTGGAGCAGGAAATTATAGAGATGCACTCACTTACGAAAAAACCTTTTGGAGTAAATCTGTTTGTTCCGACAAATGAAAAAGTAGCAGTTGATGCACTTGATTGTTATCAAAAAGAATTGTCAAAAGCCGCTGGATATTTGGAGTGTCAAGTTGGCATACCAAAGAATGATGATGATGAATGGAGTGCCAAGCTCGACATCATTCAAAAACATAGAGTACCTGCTGTGAGCTTTACATTTGGGTGCCCGGATCGAGAGATTGTAGCAAGCTTAAAGGGAATTGGAAGTCATATTTTCGTTACGATTACAACACCTCAAGAAGCCGAAGTGGCTTTGAGAGCAGGAGCAGATGCGCTGTGCTTGCAAGGAATTGAAGCCGGCGGCCATCGGTCTACTTTTTTAGAGAGTTCGGTGGACTTTTCGCTTATAAATTTGCTAAAAGAAGTCCGTCTAATCACTAAAAAGCCATTAATTGCTGCGGGAGGCTTGATGACGGGGTCTGACATTAAACGCGTGTTACAAGAAGGTGCTTCTGCTGCGCAGTTAGGTACGGCTTTTATTTGTTGTCCAGAAAGCGGAGCGAGTGCTCTTCATAAAGAAAGCATTCTTCAAAAGCGTTTTAATGAAACAGGTGTTACAAGAGCTTTTACAGGGAAACGTGCTAGAGGATTTGTGAATGCTTTTTTTATTTCCTATGATAAATCAGCACCATCCGCTTACCCTCATATTCATTACATGACAAAGCCTATTCGAACAAAAGCTACACAAATGAATAATCCAGAGTACACTTCTTTGTGGGCAGGAACTGGATTTACGCTGGCAAAAGAACTGCCTGCACATCTTATTGTGGAAGAGCTTGTACAAGAACTAAATGAATGATGAGAATTACGGTGTTGCTTGCTTTAAGTGCAAGCAGCTTTACATAAAGAAGGTGAACTTATAGTGCAAAACAAATTTACGATTGGGCAAATGGCCAGACTGCACGATATTCCAATTAAAACACTTCGCTATTATGATGAAATTGGCCTGTTTGAGCCTTATGAAGTTGATCCGCAAACTGGATATCGTTATTATACGTTAGAACAATTTAAGAAATTAGATATCATTGTCTATTTAAAGCTGATGGGAGTTCCGTTAAAAGAAATTAAAAGAAAAATGGAGCACAGCAGCTTGGATGAATTTATTGAAACCTTAGCGGAATATCAGAAGGTAACAAAAGAAAAAATTCGTCACCTTCAAAGAGTGAATGCGCAGTTAACAACTCGAATGAAGGAATTAGAACAGACGAGACATATTAACCAAATAGGAGCCCCGTTCATCAAACACCTTCCTTCTCGTGAAGTTGTGCAAGTAAAAGCAGAGGTAGGTACGTTAGACGGAACTGAAAGTGTTCTGCGTGATTTAAAAAAGAAAATCAGTCATATTACCCCGATTATGATTGGTAAAGTAGGGTTTATACTATCTGTAGAAAACACAAAAAAACAACAATTTACAGATTACGATGGCATTTTTTTATTGGTCGAAAGCGATGTTTCTTTTAAGCATGAACTCGTTACGTTAATACCTGAAGGCGATTACGCATCTATTTATATGAGAGAAAAGAGAGATACCACAGGAGTCTATTACGATACGTTACTGAACTTTATTAAAGCCGAAGGATACAAAGCAGAAGGGCCTTTTTTAATTCGGCGAATTGTAGATTCATTTATTTCTCATCATGAAGAAGAGCGGCTGACGGAAATTCAAATTCGAATTACGTCTTGACTATCCAGTTGCTGGAGGGTTTAAGATGAGACTATTGTAAAACTGCTGAAGGGAGAGACAACAATAGATGAATCAGCAAAGTATTTCCCAAGGAATGTCTTTAAGCCGAGGAAATCGCATTTTATTTATTTTAATTTTGGGTTCACTAAGCGCATTTGGACCGTTATCAATCGACATGTATTTGCCAGCGCTGCCGACGCTTGCTAAAGAACTGCATACGTCAGCTTCTTTAGCCCAGGTCAGTCTGACAGCTTGCTTATTGGGCTTGGCATTCGGGCAAGTGGTAATGGGGCCATTCAGTGATATCCGGGGAAGGAAAAAGCCGCTTGTAGCAGCATTAATCACCTATGCAGTTGCCTCTGTTTTATGCGTGTTTGCGCCTTCTATTTGGATTTTTATCGTTTTACGATTTATTCAAGGCATGGCGGGAGCAGCAGGAATGGTTATTTCAAGAGCAAGCGTGCGAGACTTGTTTTCAGGTTCGGATTTAACAAAGTTTTTCTCCATGCTCATGCTCGTAAATGGTTTAGCTCCCATTTTGGCTCCGGTTGCCGGCGGACAGCTGCTGACGGTTATGTCGTGGCGCGGAGTATTTGGTGTGTTAGCCGTAATTGGTGCACTAATGTTTTTTGCCGTTTTATTTGGCTTGAAAGAAACGCTGCCGGCTGAACGCCGTAAAGAAGGTGGATTAACAGAAGTACTGCGTACATTTAGCGTATTGCTAAAAGATAGTGTCTTCGTGGGATATGCACTGGCGCAAGGTTTTATTATGAGTGCTATGTTTGCTTATATTTCAGGCTCTACATTTGTCCTTCAAGACATTTACGGGCTGTCTCCGCAGATGTTCAGCTTTGTTTTTGCTATTAACGGTTTTGGTCTCATTATAGCTACTCAAGTGACAGGACGTTTAGCTGGTAAAGTAAAAGAAGCTACTCTTCTCATGTATGGATTGCTTCAAGCAGCCGTTGGAAGCGTGCTTTTAGTGGCTGTAATTGCTACTCACACGTCCGTTATTTTGGTCTGCATCTTGCTTTTCTTTGTTGTATCAAGCGTAGGAATTGTGAACACCACCGTTTTTTCACTTGCTATGCAAAATCAAGCTTCCAATGCGGGAAGTGCTTCAGCGCTTCTTGGATTGCTGCCGTTCTTGCTCGGAGCAGCCGTAGCTCCTCTTGTGGGACTTGGAGGAGGGCAAAATGCTCTGCCGATGGGCATTGTGATTATGGTCTGTGATTTATTAGCATTAGGTGTATACATGGCATTAGTGAAACGGAAAACTGCATCATAAAAAAGCTACTTGGCTCTCAACAGCCAAGTAGCTTTTTTAGTTATTGAACTTTGTGCTCGTTCTTTTCAAACGGCATTGTGACACCGAGTTTTTGAATTTCTTTTTTTGCATTTTCTAAAATGGTTTCGGCCTTAGCTTTTGTTTCAGCATCTAAACCATTTAGAAAATCTTTCTTTTTAGAAGGAAGGTTGACGCCAAGTTCTTTTAATTTGGCTTCAGCTTGTTCCTTAGTCAGGGTACCGTCGCGAAGCTGATCCATAATAGCTTT
>NZ_JBLQZO010000014.1:0-49248 GCF_047872835.1 Priestia sp. RMT2NF4 | reverse complement strand
GAACACGGAAGTTAAGCTCTTTAGCGCCAATGGTAGTTGGGACTTTGTCCCTGTGAGAGTAGGACGTTGCCAGGCACTTGAAAAAAGACTAGCTATTTTAGCTAGTCTTTTTTTATTATTCACAAAGTATAAGCTATCTACATAAAATGGGGTAAATGAACTGCATAAAGAAGTTACATCTTGTCGATACTTATTTAGTGGAGGTGGAGAGTAATGGAAAAACAAATTAAAACATGTTCCGTTTGTCATGAACAGCATACAAAGGGTATTGAGGTGTTTTCCAGCTTTATATGCCAACACTGCGAGGTAGAGATTGTAGAGGTGGATTCATCTCATTTTCGTTATCAATTGTTAGTAAATCAATTAAAGAGAATATCAGGAGCGTTTTCTTACTAAAAGCCCTTTTTTATAAGGGCTTCTTTATATGGCTCAAAAAAATCATCTAAGTTTGTTATAATGAAAGAAAAATGAATTTTGATAGGAAAAATGCTTACATATTCTTTTATCAAGTTAACAATGTTATATTTACAAAAAGTAAGGAATGGATGTATGGATACATATTTACCTTTATATAACCGTTTAGTAAGGCATAGCGAAAAGAGGTCACTCTCTTACCACGTGCCCGGCCATAAAAATGGTCAAATTCTCCCTTCACATATTCAGTCTTCTTACGCAGATTTTTTGCAATACGATCTAACGGAAATTAGCGGATTAGATGATTTACATGAAGCAGAATCTGTTATTAAAGAAGCACAAGAGTTAACGGCAAAGTTGTATGGAGTAGATGAAAGCTTTTTTTTAGTTAATGGTTCTACTGTAGGCAACCTCTCAGCAATTTTATCTCTTTGTCAAGAAGGAGATAAAATTGCTGTTCAAAGAGATTCTCATAAATCTATTTTTAATGCTATTACTTTATCAAAGGCATCACCTATTTTTTTAGCTCCTGAAATAGATTCAAAAACACATCTTAGTACAGGTGTATCCATTAAAACAATTAAAGCGGCTTTAGAGCGTTCTGAGGATATAAAAGCATTTGTATTAACAAATCCTACTTACTACGGGGTGGCACGAGATTTAAAGGAGACCATTGACTTTATTCATAGCTACAATATTCCTATAGTTATTGATGAAGCTCATGGAGCCCATTTTATTTTAGGCAATCCTTTTCCGTCGTCAGCTGTTACGTATGGAGCTGACCTTGTCGTTCAGTCAGCACATAAAACGCTACCAGCTATGACAATGGGTTCTTATTTACATATGCAGGGAACATTAGTGAATAAGCAAGCGGTGCGCCATTACCTACAAGTACTTCAGTCAAGCAGTCCTTCATACCCTATTATGGCTTCTCTCGATTTGGCACGGTATTATCTGCAGCAGTTTACACAGCATGATATCGATAGAATGACTGACAATATTCATTCGTTTGTTGAAAAGATTAATAAGATTGATACACTTTCAACTATTAATGTGGAGACAGATCAAACTGCTACCGACCTTTTGAAAATGATATTGACTTGTTCGGCGGCAACAGGATATGATTTGCAAAAGGAACTGGAAAAACAAGATATTTATACAGAACTAGCTGACGTTAACTATGTATTGTTTGTTCTACCGTTAAGCAGCAGTTGGGACTTTAATGATACAATTAAGCGGGTTAGACAAGCAGTAGCAAATATACAGCGTAAGTCGTATGAAAAACCACTAATCAAACCATTTCGTTTTTCAAGGGCAACGGTTCTCCTGTCTATGGAAGAAAGAAAATTAAGGACAAAGCATATGTGTTCGTTTGAAGAAGCGATTGGGTGTGTAAGCGCACAATCTATTATTCCATATCCTCCTGGAATTCCTATTTTAATGGAGGGAGAAACGATTACGAGCAATCATATTGACTATATTTTGCATATTCAAAGGTTAAATGGTCATATTCAAGGCGGCTCTTGTATGGAAGAAGGAAAAATAGAAGTATTTAAATAGAGAAAGGAATTTATACATGTCAGGAACGTTTATTACATTCGAAGGGCCAGAGGGTGCTGGTAAGACGACCATCATCCATATGGTTCAACAAAAATTAATACAAGATGGCTATAACATTGTATTAACAAGAGAGCCTGGAGGCATACGAATTGCTGAACAAATTCGTGAAATCATCTTAAATCCATCTAACACGGAAATGGATGCCAGAACAGAAGCACTTCTTTACGCTGCGGCTAGGAGACAACATCTTGTAGAAAAAGTGATTCCTGAGCTAAATAAAGGGAATATAGTATTATGTGACCGTTTTATTGATAGCTCACTTGCTTATCAAGGAAATGCGCGGGGGATAGGTGTAGAAGATATTTTTGCTATCAATCAATTTGCTATTGAGCAAACGATGCCACAGGCCACTTTATATTTTGATATTGAGCCTGAGGTAGGATTAGAAAGAATTAATAAAGGTCGAAAAGATGAGATTAATCGATTAGATTTAGAATCCTTAGACTTTCATTACAAAGTACGAGATGGATATCTATCTCTTTTGAGTCAATTTCCAGAGCGTATTCGCCGAATTGATGCAAATCAATCCATTGAAAAGGTCTGTGAAGAAGCTTATAAACAGATACAATTGATTTTAAAATAAATACAGATGATTGTTATTCTTGCTATACTATTCTTAACAATAAAGTAAAATGAGGTGTTATTCATGAAATTAGTAATGGCCGTTATTCAAGATTCAGATAGCTCAAAGCTTTTAAATGCACTTGTAGAAAGAGGATTTCGTTCAACCAAATTATCAAGTACGGGCGGATTTTTAAAATCAGGGAATACAACAATTATGATTGGTACAGATGATCATAAAGTAGATGAAGTACTTGATATTATTAAGGGCCAATGTGAAAACCGCAGACAGATGATTTCTCCTGTGGCACCGATGGGTGGTAATGCAGATTCATACATTCCGTATCCTGTTGAAGTTGAAGTGGGCGGAGCTACAGTATTCGTACTACCAGTAGATCAATTTCATCAATTTTAAGAGAGAAGATTTTAAATAGAAAGTGATGATTGAATGGGAAATACATGGGAACAGCTTGAAGCTCTTCAGCCGAACGTATTAAAGATTTTGCAAAACAGCTTACTTAAAGAGCGAGTTGCTCATGCTTATTTATTTGAAGGAAGCAAAGGAACAGGTAAAAAACAAATTAGTTTTTTGTTTGCTAAAGCACTGTTTTGCCAAAATCCAGTTAATCATAGGCCATGCCATGAGTGCAGTAACTGCCGGCGAATTGATTCAGGTAATCATCCAGATATTCACTTGATTGAGCCAGCTGGTTTATCGATTAAAAAAGAGCAAATTCAATTCTTGCAATCAGAATTCACAAAAACCGGTGTTGAATCTAATAAAAAGTTATATATTGTGAATCATGTTGATAAAATGACAGTAAGCGCAGCAAATAGTTTACTGAAATTTTTAGAAGAGCCTGGCAACGGAACTTATGCAATTTTATTAACAGAAAATATACAGCGCTTATTAGATACGATTATCTCACGTTGCCAAGTAATATCATTTCGATCTCTTACACCAGAACAGTTAGCTGAAA
The DNA here is from genome assembly GCF_047872835.1 of Priestia sp. RMT2NF4. Classification (NCBI taxonomy): domain Bacteria; kingdom Bacillati; phylum Bacillota; class Bacilli; order Caryophanales; family Bacillaceae; genus Priestia; species Priestia sp. RMT2NF4. Next base: position 45,673 of record NZ_JBLQZO010000014.1, on the reverse strand, counting down.
AACTAGTAGAAAATGGCCTTTCCGCAGTAGATGCGTCCATCTTGTCTAATTTAACAAACAGCATTGATGAAGCAATTGAATTAAGTAAAGATGAATGGTTTGGACTTGCAATAAAGTTAGTGATACAATTATATGAAGTGTTAACAACGAGACCTCAACAAGCTCTTCTTTTTATTCATGAAAAGTGGGTAACACATTTTAAAGAAAAAGAACAAGCTCATATTGGTTTAACTTTATTGATGCTTCTTTACCGTGATTTGTTGACGCTGCAAGTTGGACAAGAGTCTAAAATCGTCTATCGTCATAAAATAGAAGAATTAAAACAGCAAGCTCTTCAGACAACGCAGGAAAAAGCGATTTATCGCTTAGAGGTTATCTTGAAGGCCAAAAATAAATTAAATTCAAATATGAATCTACAGTTATTAATGGAACAGCTGGTGTTGGATTTGCAGGAGGGATAAAAGCTTGTATGATGTAGTAGGCGTTCGCTTTAAAAAAGCGGGAAAAATATATTATTTTGACCCTGGAGAACTTACAATTCCAGATGGTGAGTTTGTTATTGTAGAAACAGTTCGTGGTGTTGAATTTGGCAGAGTGGTTATTAACAAAAAGCAAGTAAGTGAACATGATGTCGTGCTTCCTTTGAAAAAAGTAATCCGCATTGCTGAACAAAAAGACAGGCTGATTGTGGATGAAAATAAACAAGCTGCTAGAGAAGCGTATGACGTATGCGTGCAAAAAATTCAATCACACGATTTAGATATGAAGTTAGTAGATGTAGAATATACGTTTGATCGTAATAAAGTCATTTTTTATTTTACAGCAGACGGCCGTATTGATTTTAGAGAGCTAGTTAAAGATTTAGCTGCTATTTTCCGTACGCGAATTGAGCTTCGTCAAATTGGTGTACGAGACGAGGCAAAACTGTTGGGTGGGATAGGTCCTTGTGGACGTATGCTATGTTGCTCAACGTTTTTAGGTGATTTTGAGCCGGTTTCTATTAAGATGGCCAAAGACCAAAACCTATCGCTTAATCCAACGAAAATTTCTGGTTTATGCGGACGTTTGATGTGTTGTTTAAAATATGAAAATGATGAGTATGAAACGGCAAAAGAACAGCTTCCTGATATAGGCTCAACAATTAAAACTTCAGATGGTTCAGGACGTGTAGTAGGTTTGAATATTTTGGAAAGAATTATTCAAGTGGAACTGTCAGATCACGAACAAATTTTAGAGTATACTCTGGATGAGATCAATAATGAAGGTGCTGTTTCGTTTCAAGCCACAGATTAACGAGGTGGGCAAAGGTGGATAAAAAAGAGATTTTTGATTCGGTGACAAACATGGAGGAACAAATTGGTCATTTATATAAGCAGTTAGGTGAGTTGAAAGAGCATCTTGCTGAGCTAATTGAAGAAAATCATCATCTGCAAATAGAAAATGATCATTTGCGCCGTCGCCTTGACCAGACAAACTTCGAAACGAAGCTGAAAAATAGACATTCAAAAGCAAGCGCTCAAACAAAAGAGCAAAAACAAATTGATATCGGAGAAGGATATGACAATTTGGCTCGCCTTTACCAAGAGGGTTTTCATATTTGTAACATTCATTATGGAAGTGTGCGTAAAGATGGAGACTGTTTGTTTTGCTTGTCATTTTTAAATAAAAAGTAACAACACCTCTCCCTTTTGGAGAGGTTCTTTTTATGAGTAAAAGATGTAAATAATAGATGTACAAGGAGAAGAACGATTATGGTTGAGTTATATGGAGATGAACGTTTAGATTATCTATTAGCCGATGAGGAAATGCGCATTATTCAAAGTCCATCTGTCTTTTCCTTTTCATTGGATGCTGTGCTTTTATCTCACTTTGCTTATGTCCCAATTCGTAAAGGCAACTTGGTTGATTTATGTTCAGGAAACGGTGTAATCCCACTGTTTTTATCTAAACGAACAAAGGGAAAAATCATTGGTGTAGAAATTCAAGAGCGGCTACATAGTATGGCACAAAGAAGTATTGCGTATAATCAGCTGGATGGGCAGATTAAAATGATACATGGTGATTTAAAAAATGCACCTCAAGAACTGGGTTATGGAAAATATGATGTTGTAACATGTAATCCTCCTTATTTCACCACATCCAATAAAGAAGAAATAAATGAAAACGAACACTTTGCAATCGCTCGCCACGAAATTCATTGTTCGTTGGAAGATGTGATTAGAGCCAGTAGTCAACTAGTTAAGCAAGGCGGAAAAGTAGCATTGGTTCACCGTCCAGGGAGACTATTAGATATCGTTACGTTAATGAGGCAATACCGTTTAGAGCCAAAGAGACTTCAGTTTGTCTATCCTAAAGATGGGAAAGAAGCAAATACACTTTTAATTGAAGGTACGAAGGATGGAAGTCCAGATTTAAAGATTCTTCCTCCGCTGGTGGTCTACCAAGATAATGATGAATACACGGACGAATTAAAAAGGATTTTATATGGAACAGAATAATCATTATTTTTATGTAGTTGAATGCAAGGACTGTACGTATTACGCTGGTTACACGAATAATTTGCAAAAACGTATTTCTGTCCATAATGAAGGGAAAGGGGCAAAATATACGAGAGCAAGAAGGCCTGTTTCATTAATTTGGCATGAGGTGTTTACTTCTAAAACAGAAGCTATGCAAAAAGAGTATTGGTTCAAACAGTTAAGCAGAGTGCAAAAACAGGCTTACATTCGAAGGGAGCAAGAAAAGCAGAATGAAATCACAAAAAAGTTATGATGTATCGAATGAACGAGGCGTTTTATATTTAGTTCCCACTCCTATTGGAAACTTAGAGGATATGACATTTCGTGCGATTCGAATTTTAAAAGAAGTTGATTATATTGCCGCAGAAGATACGAGACAAACGAAAAAACTATGTAACTACTTTGAAATCGATACGCCTATTACAAGTTATCATGAACATAATAAACATACAAAAAGTGAACAGCTGTTAAGCGACTTGGACAGTGAAAAAAATATTGCTTTAGTAAGCGACGCGGGTATGCCCTGTATTTCAGATCCTGGTTATGAGTTAGTGGTAGCTGCCGTTAAAGAAGGATATACGGTTGTTCCGCTGCCGGGGCCTAACGCAGCATTAACAGCTTTAATTGCTTCTGGTCTACCTACAGGGCAGTTTTATTTCTATGGATTTTTAAACAGAAATAAAAAACAGCGTAAAGAACAGCTTCAAGAGCTTCAGTATATTAAAGAAAGCATGATATTTTATGAAGCCCCTCATCGATTAAAAGAAACGCTAAAGAGTATAGAAGAAATTTTAGGGAACCGATCTATTGTGTTATGTAGAGAGTTAACCAAACGCTATGAAGAATTTTTAAGAGGAAGCGTATTAGAAGCAATTGAATGGACAAATGCCACAGATATTAGAGGGGAATTCTGCTTAATTCTTGAAGGGACAAATGAAGAAGCGCCAGATGAAAGTAATCTATGGTGGGAACAGCTCACCATTATCGAGCACGTTGATCACTATGTAGAAGAAGGACTTTCAAACAAAGAAGCGATTAAGCAAGTGGCAAAAGACCGAGATGTATCAAAACGAGACATTTATAGTGAATATCACGTACATTAAAAAAAGCTGTCTATCATAGACAGCTTTTCGTTTTATTTAGAAGCTTGTAAAGAATCTTGAAGTTCTTTCATGATTTGTTCTGCACCTTCACGGCTTAGAATTAATTTGCCGCTAGCAAGTTGAATGTTATCATCAGATACTTCACCTGTTACTTGGCAAGTCATGTTTGGTTTATATTTTTTTAAGATGATGCGCTCTTCATCTACATAGATTTCTAGAGCATCTTTCTCTGCAATTCCTAATGTACGACGTAATTCAATTGGAATTACTACGCGTCCTAATTCATCAACTTTACGAACAATACCTGTAGATTTCATGTTAATCGTTCTCCTCTCAATGATCATTTTTCTATGTTATTACTTTCGTCATTATTCGACAATTTCAACGTACTTTCATAATACCAGCGTTTCCAAAACTAGTCAATCATTTTATATGTAAAAAAATGTAGCTGGGAAAAAATTTTTTCCCCGACTCGTTTAGAAGCTAATTGTGACCGTCAGTCAAGGAATGACAAGGGGTTTCATTGGAAAAAAGATTAATCGCCTAAATAGCTTGATATTAACTATTTTGAAGATAGGGTAAATGTAATTCGACATAAAACGACAAAATTAGACCTATTTGTCGTTTTTATCAAAGTGACTTTTTGAATGGGGGTATATTTTTTATAAAAATAGGGCGAAGCTGATACAATTAACAGGATTATTTTTTGGGAAAATAACGATTATTTAAAAATGAAGTGAATCCGTCATATTCCCGTGTATATAGGAAGAGAATGTTTTGAAATTATCATGTAAAATAGTATGATAGATAGTAGAATAAGAAGACAGGGTTTATATGATTACATCCATATAAATCAAAATGTTGAAATGGAATGTTGGAGGTTATGAACATGGCAGATGGAAATAATACATTTTACATTACTACGCCGATTTATTATCCGAGTGGTAAATTACATATAGGGCACGCATACACGACGGTAGCGGGAGATGCAATGGCTCGTTATAAACGTTTGAGAGGGTTTGACGTACGTTATTTAACAGGTACGGATGAACATGGTCAAAAAATTCAGCGAAAAGCAGAAGAGAAAAACGTGACACCTCAGCAATACGTAGATGATATTGTCTCTGGAATCAAAGAGCTGTGGGATAAGATGGATATTTCGTATGACGATTTTATCCGTACAACAGAACCAAGACATAAAGAAATCGTGGAAAAGATTTTCGCGCGCCTTTTAGAACAAGGTGATATTTATCTTGATGAGTATGAAGGTTGGTATTCAGTTCCCGATGAGACGTACTATACAGAGCATCAACTAGTAGATCCAATCGTTGAAAATGGAAAAGTTGTAGGTGGGAAAAGCCCGGATAGCGGACACCCTGTAGAGCTCGTTCGAGAAGAGTCCTATTTCTTTAAAATGGGGAAATACGTAGATCGTTTACTAGCTTTTTATGAAGAGAACCCTTCATTTATTCAACCGGAGTCTCGTAAAAACGAAATGATCAATAATTTTATTAAGCCGGGTCTTGAAGACTTAGCTGTTTCTCGTACGACGTTTGATTGGGGGGTAAAAGTTCCAGGTAACCCAAAACACGTTATTTACGTATGGATTGATGCGCTTTCTAACTATATCACCTCTCTTGGGTATGATACTGAGAATGATGAAAACTATCGAAAATACTGGCCGGCTAACGTACATTTAGTAGGAAAAGAAATCGTACGTTTCCATACCATTTATTGGCCAATCATGTTGATGGCACTTGATTTGCCACTTCCTAAGAAAGTATTTGCTCACGGCTGGTTATTAATGAAAGATGGAAAGATGTCGAAGTCAAAAGGGAATGTAGTAGACCCAGTGACATTGATTGACCGCTATGGGTTAGATGCCCTTCGTTACTACTTGCTTCGTGAAGTTCCATTCGGTTCAGACGGTGTATTCACACCAGAAGCGTTTGTTGAACGTATTAACTTTGACTTAGCAAATGACCTTGGCAACCTAGTTAACCGTACAGTGGCGATGATTAATAAGTATTTTGATGGTGTTATTCCGACTTATGAAGGAAATGTAACAGAGTTTGATGCACTTATCGTACAAGCTCAAAAAGATACAGTGAATAAATATGAAGAAGCGATGGAGGATATGGAGTTTTCAGTGGCTCTTGCTTCTATCTGGCAATATGTAAGCCGCACGAATAAATACATTGATGAAACGCAGCCTTGGGCGTTAGCAAAAGATGAGAATAAGCGTGCAGAACTTGCTTCCGTTATGACACATCTAGCTGAATCAATTCGTCACATTGCGGTATTACTACAGCCATTCTTAACACGTACACCTGAGAAAATTTTTGCTCAGATCGGTGTAAAAGAAGATGTGTTAAAAACGTGGGAAAGCACGACGCGCTTTAATATGCTTAAAGAAGGCACAAAAGTAGAAAAAGGTGAGCCAATGTTCCCTCGTCTAGATCGAGAAGAAGAGGTAGCGTTTATTAAAGAGCAGATGCAAGGAAGTGCTCCGAAGGAAGAAAAACCTGTTGTGAAGGAAGAGCTTTCTGAAGAGATTACGATTGATGATTTCATGAAAGTAGAGCTTCGTGTAGCGCAAGTTACGCAAGTAGAACCAGTTAAGAAGGCAGATAAACTATTAAAGCTGCAGCTTGATCTTGGCTATGAAAAACGCCAAGTTGTATCAGGTATTGCCAAGTTTTATAAGCCTGAAGAATTAGTAGGTCGCAAAGTAATTTGTGTAACCAACTTAAAACCTGTAAAATTGCGCGGCGAACTATCACAAGGAATGATTTTAGCCGGTGAAGATGAGAATGGTCTTTCACTAGCAAGCGTAGATCAAAACTTAGCAAACGGCACGAAGATAAAATAAGTATAGGTAAAAGGGGTGTTTCACGTGTAACATGCGAGGACCCCCTTTTATTCATGGAAAGGATCGATTAGATGTTATTTGATACACATGTTCATTTAAACGCAGAACAGTATGAAGACGATTTGCAAGAAGTAATTAATCGCGCGTTAGAAAAAGGTGTTCAAAACATGGTGGTTGTTGGATTTGATGAACCTACCATTAAAAAAGCTATTCAAATAGCTGAAACGTACGACTTTATCTATGCTAGTGTAGGCTGGCATCCAGTAGATGCAATTGATATGACGGATGAGCATTTAGCTTGGATTGAAGAGTTAGCTCAGCATCCGAAAGTTGTGGCTTTAGGAGAGATGGGATTAGACTATCATTGGGATAAATCACCTAAAGAGGTTCAAAAGGACGTATTTCGCCGTCAAATTCGCTTAGCGCGCAAAGTGAATTTACCTATCATTATTCATAATCGTGATGCCACCGAAGACGTGGTAACCATTTTAAAAGAAGAGCACGTAGAGGAAGTAGGCGGGATTATGCATTGCTTCACGGGCAGTATTGAAGTAGCGAAGCAGTGTATGGATATGAATATGTATATTTCTTTTGGTGGACCTGTTACTTTTAAAAATGCAAAAAAACCAAAAGAAGTTGCTGCAGAACTTCCTTTAGATAAACTATTAATTGAAACAGACTGTCCTTATCTAACTCCTCATCCATTCCGCGGCAAGCGCAATGAACCTGGTTATGTGTCATACGTAGCGGAGCAAATTGCAGAGTTAAAAGGCATAACGTATGAAGAGTTGGCTGATATTACAACAGCTAACGCTAAAAAGCTATTTGGCATTAATGATTAAAACTTTTTCTCATATAACAATCATTTTCGTGTTAAAGTAAAGATAGGCGCAGAGGAGAATGTTATCCTCTGCCTTTTTCAGTTAAAATAACAGATAGATGCTTTTTAATTTAGTTGATAATAAGATAAAACGTTGATTTCATAGAAGAAAAATGATGTGAGTAACGAGCATTTCATTTTTACTGAAAAGCAAATGAACAAAACTGAATGTTTTGGAGGAAGAAATGAAGATTAAAGAAATTATTGTAGTAGAAGGTCGGGACGATACCGTAGCGATTAAACGTGCAGTGGATGCGGATACTATCGAGACAAATGGATCAGCTGTAAATGAAGAAACCATTGAAAAAGTAAAATTAGCTCAAAAAACAAGAGGCGTAATTATTTTTACAGATCCAGATTATCCAGGACAGCGAATTCGAAATATTGTTTCAGAACGTGTTCCAGGATGTAAACATGCATTTTTAGATAAAGAAGAGGCTCGCCCTAAAAACGGCAAAGGTATTGGAGTTGAACATGCTTCTATTGCGTCTATTCAAAAAGCACTAAAAGATGTAAAGCAAGAGTGGGTAGAAGCAGATATGGAGATTTCTCAAGAGGATTTAATCGTAGCTCGTTTGGTAGGAGATAGTAAAGCCAAGTCTCGACGTGAAAGAATAGGAAAGTTATTAAAAATAGGCTATGCCAATGGAAAGCAGCTTCATAAACGATTACAGATGTTCCAAATTTCAAAAGAGGAGTTTATCAAAGCTGTTGAGCAGATAAATAAGGAGGAAAAGGAATCGTGTTAAAAGATATTGCAACGCCTAATCGAACCAAGGAAATTTTAAAGAAATACGGTTTTACATTTAAAAAGAGTTTGGGACAAAATTTTTTAATTGATACGAACATTTTACATCGCATTGTTGATCATGCAGAAATAACAGAAGAAACGGGAGCAATTGAAATTGGACCCGGTATCGGAGCGTTAACTGAACAGCTAGCAAAGCGCGCAAAAAAAGTACTGGCATTTGAAATCGACCAGCGTCTGCTTCCGATTTTAGCCGACACTCTTTCTCCTTACCCAAATGCAAAAGTTATTCATCAAGATGTGTTAAAAGCGGATTTAAAAGAGACGCTCGAACAAGAATTCGAAAACATAGAAGATTTAATGGTCGTTGCGAATTTACCGTATTACGTGACGACACCCATTTTGATGAAATTATTAGAAGAGCAAATTCCGGTACGGGGAATCGTTGTTATGCTTCAAAAAGAAGTTGCCGACCGTATAGCAGCTAAACCGGGAACAAAGGAGTACGGTTCGCTTTCTATTGCGATTCAATACTATACAGAGGCTGAGACGGTTATGATTGTGCCTAAAACAGTATTTAATCCGCAGCCTAATGTAGATTCAGCTGTTATTCGGCTGCTGAGAAGACCGAAGCCAGCGGTAGAAGTACAAGATGAAGCATTCTTCTTCCAAGTTGTACGAGCAAGTTTTGGACAGCGCCGAAAAACCATTTTAAACAATCTAGTGAACAACTTGCCAAATGGGAAACAGAAAAAAGCGGACATTGAGCAAGCACTTGCAACTGCTGAAATTGATCCGAAAAGAAGAGGCGAAACGCTGTCTATTCAAGAATTCGGAGCGTTAAGTGACCAACTTTTAAAATCATTTCGCTAAATCATCACATTTTTATCATGAAGTCATAGGCTATGAAGAGAATTTATTTTTGAAGTAGCAAAGACGGAGTGAAGCATATGAACATCAAAATTGGTGATATAGTTACACGACCTTCTTATCAAAGAGATTTGCTTTTTCGTGTTATAGCTATTAATGACAGCGAAGCGGGGAAATATGCGACTTTAATAGGAGAAGACGTTCGGTTGATTGCCGACGCTCCTTGTACAGATTTAGAGGTTGTGGATGCTAAAGAACAGGATCAAAGAAAAAAACAAGAAGAAGAACTTTTAGAAAGATCCTTGGAGCTTATTCAACAGGATTATCGGCTCGTTCGAGAGAAAACTGAATATAGCATGACTAATGGATACAGCCATTCACATCGCTTGTTTCAAATTCCTGGAAAGGTCCTGCACGTAGACGGAGACCCTAATTATTTACGTAAATGTTTATTAGTTTACGAAAAAATTGGTGTTCCTGTTTATGGTGTTCATTGCGTAGAGTCAGAGATGCCGGAGAAAGTTGGAAAGTTAATTGAGGATGTAAGGCCTGATATTCTGGTGCTGACAGGGCATGATGCTTATTCCAAAGGAAAAGGAAATAAGGATGATCTTCTTGCTTATAGACATTCCAAGCACTATATTCGAACAGTCCAAGAAGCAAGAAAAAGAGTTGGTAATTTAGATCAGCTGGTGATTTTTGCAGGTGCCTGTCAATCGCATTTTGAATTATTGATTCAAGCTGGAGCAAACTTTGCTAGTTCACCTTCGCGTGTAAATATTCATGCGCTTGACCCCGTGTATGTAGTAGCAAAACTAAGTTTTACTCCTTTCACGGATCGTATTAATGTATGGGACGTCTTACGTAATACATTAACGGGTGCTAAAGGTTTAGGAGGAGTAGAAACAAAAGGGCTGCTTCGCACGGGCATGCCTTATGAAAGCGATGAGTAGAAATAAAAACAACTGGTTACAGCATGTACACGCATGATGTGCAACCAGTTGTTTTTTCGTATGAAGCCAAAGTATACGCTGAATTTCACAAAATCATTTTCAATATTTGCTAAAGATATACATATTTCGTTAAAAAACGAGCATACTAACAGCGAAATGTAGATTCATGTTGAAAATTATTTATTGACACAATTAGAGATAGATTGTTATAATTTTATGTTTTTGACTATTTTTCTAACATGTGTTACACTATACATAGTGAGGTGGACCAATATGGCGAAAACTTTGTCTGATATTAAGCAAGCGCTGGATTTGCACCTAGGCCAACGATTAACTTTAAAAGCAAACGGTGGTCGTAGAAAAACAGTAGAACGTTCAGGTGTATTAACAGAAACGTACCCATCTGTTTTTATCGTTGAATTAGATCAAGAGGAAAACTCTTTGGAGCGCGTTTCGTATAGTTACGCAGATGTGTTAACGGAAACAGTGCAACTAAAATTTTTCTAAGAATGACATAGGCAATATAGCAAGTGGTGATGAGCAGTGGACATTGGTTTACTGCTTTTTTATTGGTCTTTTTTTCAAATTATATATACATTATTTTTTATACATACTATACATATCGTCCTCGCATTTTCATGTATAAAGAGCGAGGAGATTCAGGTTGAAATTTCATTTTATACGTAAAGGAGCCATGTACAATGTCAAGGCGTAGAGGGATTATGTCATCGAAGCTGAAAGAAGAACTGGCTAAAGAACTTGGTTTTTACGATACTGTACAAGCAGAAGGTTGGGGCGCTATTCGGGCAAAAGACGCAGGCAATATGGTGAAGCGAGCAGTGGAGCTTGCACAGCAGCAGCTAAGGCAATAGTGAAAATCAATGCTTATGCGATTATTTAAAGTGAAATGAGGAAAACCGAAGTGTATAACCGCTTCGGTTTTTTTGTCCCAAAATGAAAGATAAAACAGAGGATTAAACAAAGATGTTTAAATGAACAGCTATATCTTGTTCATTTTATGATAAAATAGCGTTAAACTCGATAAGATGAAGTAGGTGAAGTAAGTTGAAATTAATGGTGAAAGCACCGGCTAAAATAAATTTGTCACTTGATGTGTTACATAAACGCCCAGATGGTTACCATGAAGTTAAGATGATTATGACAACAATTGATTTAGCGGACAGAATTGAACTTTCTGATCGTGAAGATGGACGAATTGTTATTTATTCTCATAATCGCTTTGTTCCAGATGACCAGCGAAATCTTGCTTATCAGGCAGCGCAGATTTTGAAGCGACGTTATAACATTTCAAAAGGTGTAAATATATTAATTGATAAACATATTCCAGTAGCTGCTGGATTAGCTGGAGGCAGCAGTGACGCGGCTGCTACATTACGCGGTTTAAATACGTTATGGGAATTAGGGTTATCATTAGACACACTTGCAGAAATAGGGGCTGAGATTGGCTCTGACGTATCTTTTTGCGTGTACGGAGGGACAGCTCTTGCTACAGGGCGCGGAGAGATTGTAGAGCATATTGAGGCACCTCCAAGCTGCTGGGTGATTTTGGCTAAGCCTGAAATAGGTGTTTCTACAGCAGATGTATATCGAAACTTAAAAATTGAGGAAATGGATCATCCTAAAGTAGATGAGATGGTTCACGCCATACAATCAGGAAATTATGATCAAATGTGTAGCCTTGTCGGAAATGTATTGGAAGCAGTAACGCTGAAAATGCATCCGGAAGTAGCTCTCATTAAAGAACAAATAAAGCGTTTTGGCGCCGATGCTGTACTCATGAGCGGCAGTGGGCCAACTGTATTTGGACTTGTACAGCATGATTCACGTATGCATCGCATTTATAATGGATTACGTGGCTTTTGTGATAAAGTTTATGCAGTTAGGTTACTAGGTGAACGAATAACGCTTGAATAAATCCGTATGTTAATGTTATATTTACATTACAATATTCGGATTTTCAGGAGGATGTTATGAAGTTTCGACGTAGTGGACGATTAATTGATATGACCAACTATTTCATTCAAAACCCTCAGCGCCTTATCCCTCTTACGTATTTTGCAGATAAATATGATTCCGCAAAATCATCTATTAGCGAAGATATGGCGATTATTAAACAAACTTTTGAACAGCAGGGTATCGGAACTTTGGTTACGCTACCAGGGGCTGCCGGCGGAGTTAAATTCATTCCAAAGATGACGAATGAAGAAGCCGGTCAGCTTGTTCAAGAATTATGTGGGTTGATTGAAAAACCTGAGCGTTTATTGCCAGGTGGATATTTATATTTAACTGATATTTTAGGGAACCCCCGCGTTGTGAATAAAATCGGTCGCTTGTATGCATCGCTTTTTGCTAACCGCAAAATCGATGTGGTGATGACTGTAGCAACAAAAGGTATTCCTATTGCGTATGCGGTTGCTCAGTATTTAGACGTGCCCGTTGTTATTGTGCGCAGAGACAGTAAAGTAACTGAAGGATCGACCGTTAGTATTAACTACGTGTCAGGTTCATCTAAGCGCATTCAAACGATGCTGTTAGCTAAGAGAAGTTTAGCGGTGGGGTCAAATGTACTCATCATTGATGACTTCATGAAAGCCGGCGGTACGGTAAATGGAATGGTTAGTTTGCTTGAAGAGTTTGATGCAACTGTTGCTGGTATTGGAGTTTTAGTAGAATCAGAAGATATTGAAGAACGTTTAGTGGATGAGTATGTGTCTCTTGTACAATTAACAGATGTAAATATTAAAGATAAACAAATTCGTGTACAGGAAGGCAATTACTTAAAATATATTTGATCAAGTAAGGGAGAGGAACATATGTTACAGGTTCAAACAAAAAATGCACCGCAAGCTATTGGTCCATATTCACAGGGAATTGTTGTGAATAACTTGTTTTACAGTTCAGGTCAAATTCCACTTCGTCCAGATGGTACGTTGGTCGAAGGCGATGTTCAAGTACAAGCTACTCAAGTATTTGAAAATCTAAAAGCAGTTCTTGAAGAAGCAGGAGCTTCTCTAAATACAGTTGTAAAGGCAACCGTGTTCATTAAAGATATGAACGACTTCGCAGCATTAAATGAAGTCTATGGTGACTACTTCGGCGACCATAAGCCGGCACGTTCATGTGTAGAAGTAGCGAGACTACCTAAAGATGTACTTGTTGAAATTGAAGTTATTGCGCTTGTTAAAGGGTAATTAAATTAACAAATTTCTAACAAAAAGCAAGTAACTTCCAATTGTTCACTTTTTTTGCGAAAATTTTCTAAAAATTTTTTCTGAATAGCAGGAAAACACAAAATTCTGTGGAATTAAGTATGTAAAGCTTCGCATAGAAAAAGGTGGTGAACAAGATGGAAGTAACTGACGTAAGATTACGCCGCGTGAACACTGAAGGACGTATGAGAGCGATTGCTTCAATCACATTAGATGGTGAATTTGTTGTTCATGATATTCGTGTGATTGATGGTAATAATGGCTTATTTGTAGCCATGCCAAGTAAACGTACACCGGATGGTGAGTTCCGTGATATTGCACATCCAATCAATTCAAATACTCGCGGAAAGATTCAAGATGCTGTTTTAGCAGAATATCATCGTTTAGGTGAGGTAGAAGTTGAATTCGAAGAAGCGGGTGCTTCGTAAACATATGATACATTAAGAGTCTACTGAAAAGTAGGCTCTTTTCTTTTTGATTACCGCTTATATAATTTCACACCTTTGTAAAACTTTAGCATTACCAAAAAATAAAATTCATGACTTATAAATGATTCCTTGAAATGCTGTCATTTTTGATATAATATTCTTAATGGATAAAAAGGTAAAATTGGAGGCCTGTTATGTCAAAAAGATATGCAGTCATATTGGCAGCTGGTCAGGGTACACGTATGAAGTCATCTTTATATAAAGTGTTACACCCTGTGTGTGGCAAACCGATGGTGCAACACGTAATTGATCAGTTATCACGCTTAGATTTAACAAATTTAATTACAGTTGTAGGTCACGGTGCCGAAAAAGTGAAATCACATGTTGGAGATAAAAGCTTATTTGCTTTACAAGAAGAGCAGTTAGGAACAGCTCATGCAGTAATGCAAGCAGAATCTTTACTTGCACATGAAAAAGGTACGACAATTGTTGTATGTGGAGATACTCCGCTTATTACAGCTGAAACAATTGAATCTTTATTAAAGCATCATGAAGCAACAAATGCAATGGCAACTATTTTAACGGCTCATGCAGAAGATCCAACAGGATATGGACGCATCATTCGAAATGAACAAGGCTCTGTTGAAAAGATTGTTGAGCATAAAGATGCCACAGAACAAGAGCGTCTTGTACAGGAAATTAATACTGGTACGTACTGTTTTGATAATGAGAAATTATTTGAGACACTTTCAAAAGTTTCAAATGATAATGTACAGGGAGAGTACTATTTACCTGATGTTATCGAAATTCTAAAAAATGAAGGTCAAATTATTTCTGCATATCAAACATCCGATTTTGCTGAAACATTGGGCGTTAATGATCGATTTGCTCTGTCTCAAGCAGAAGAAACAATGAAAAAGCGTATCAACAAGCAGCATATGTTAAATGGAGTGACGATTGTGGATCCTTCTAACACGTACATTTCAGCAGATGCTGTCATTGGCAGAGATACGGTTATTTATCCTGGTACGGTTATTCAAGGAACAGTTGTAATTGGAGAGAACTGTGAAGTAGGACCTAACAGTGAAATTAAAGACTGCAAAATAGGTAATAATACTTCTATTCGCCATTCTGTTGCTCACGATAGTGAAATTGGTCACGAAGTCACAATTGGCCCATTTGCACATATTCGTCCTCAATCATTAATTGGAGATGAAGTGCGCGTAGGAAACTTTGTAGAAATTAAAAAAGCATCTTTTGGCAAAGGTAGCAAAGCTTCTCATTTAAGTTATATTGGAGACGCAGAGGTCGGAAAAGGTGTAAACTTAGGGTGCGGATCTATTACAGTTAACTACGATGGGAAAAATAAATTTTTAACAAAGATTGAAGATGGGGCATTCGTAGGATGTAACTCAAACTTAATTGCACCTGTAACAATTGGTGAAGGCGCCTATGTTGCAGCTGGTTCAACCGTAACGGATAATGTGCCAGGAAAAGCATTATCAATTGCTCGTGCGAAACAAGTAAATAAAGAAAACTATGCTGAAAAGCTTGATATTAATAAAAAATCCTGACGGAGGTTTCACAATAAAATGTCAAATGTATATGCTGATGAAAATTTAAAGTTATTTACGCTAAATTCAAACAAGGCTTTAGCTGAAGAGATCGCAAAAGTAATTGGTGTGGAATTAGGTAAATGTTCGGTTGATCGTTTCAGTGACGGTGAAATTCAAATTAACATTGAAGAAAGTATCCGTGGTTGTGATGTATTTATCATTCAATCAACAAGTGCTCCAGTTAACGAACACTTAATGGAATTATTAATTATGATTGATGCATTAAAACGTGCATCAGCTAAAACAATTAACATCGTTATGCCTTACTATGGCTATGCTCGTCAGGATCGTAAAGCTCGTGCACGTGAACCAATCACTGCCAAATTAGCAGCAAATATCATTGAAAAAGCGGGAGCTACTCGTATTATCACATTAGATCTACATGCTCCTCAAATTCAAGGTTTCTTCGATATTCCAATTGACCATTTAGTAGGTGTTCCAATTTTAGGTGAATACTTCAAGAGTAAAAACCTTGATGACGTTGTTGTTGTATCTCCGGACCACGGTGGCGTAACGCGTGCTCGCCGTTTAGCGGAACGTCTAAAAGCGCCGATCGCTATCATTGACAAACGTCGCCCACGTCCAAACGTAGCAGAAGTTATGAACATTGTTGGACAAGTGGAAGGGAAAACAGCAATCTTGATTGATGACATGATTGATACAGCTGGTACAATTACAATTGGTGCAAGTGCATTAATTGAAGCAGGTGCAAAAGAAGTATATGCTTGTTGTACACACCCAGTTCTTTCAGGCCCTGCGATTGAGCGTATTCAAAACTCTACAATCAAAGAGCTAGCTGTAACAAACTCTATTGCTTTAACAGAAGATAAGAAAATTGGTAAAGTAACAGAACTTTCAGTAGCTCCGTTAATTGGTGAAGCGATTATTCGTGTTCACGAAGAGCAATCAGTTAGTACGTTATTTGATTGATAAACAGAACCTCTTTCCAAATGGAAAGAGGTTTTTTTGAAAAAAATTAAATGGGCTAATCCTTGGTTTTAAAGGGATTTGGACGGGATGAGCAAAGATATATTGCTGATTGAAACGAGTTTTATGTTTAGCAGCCTTCTAAAAAGGGTACATTTTAAGTAGAAAACATACTGGAAGGTGAATAAAATGAGTATTTCAATTCAAGCAAATAAAAGAACGGATTTCAAAAATTCTACAAATAGAAAAATTCGCGACGAAGGAAACTTCCCAGCGGTTGTTTACGGAAATAAAACAGAATCCACACCTATTTACTTAAACAGTGCTGATTTTATTAAGACTATTCGTGAAGCAGGACGCAATGGAGTGTTAACATTACAAGTGGACAAGCAAAAATATTCCGTAATGTTACATGATATTCAAACCGATCCATTAAAAAACGAAATTGTCCACGCCGATTTCCAAGTGGTCGACATGAAGAAAGAAATTGATACTGAAGTTTCTTTATCTCTAGTAGGAGAAGCAAAAGGAACAAAAGAAGGCGGCGTATTACAGCAGTCTCTATATGAAATTTCATTAAAAGGCTTGCCGCAAGATATCCCATCATCTATTGATGTAGATGTATCAGATTTGGGAATTAACGATACAATTACAGTAGGGGATATTAAGGTAGATAAAAAGCTAGAAATTACGCATGATGCAGAAGATACAGTTGCTTCTGTACTACCTCCTCAACAGGAAGAAGAGCCGGATAGCGGCGAAGTTCAGGATGCTGAAGGCGACGTTGAAGCAACAAAAGAAAAAGATAGCGAAGAATAATATAAAAAGACGTAACCAAAAGGTTACGTCTTTTTGTGTGAATTGATTATAATAAAAGTGATACTATATAGTAATGTAAAACCTTAAAGACATTTACCTATTATGTACAACTTACATAGAGTGGAAAGGAGTATCTATTTTGAAATTAATCGTTGGTTTAGGGAATCCTGGAAAAGAATATGACCGTACTCGTCATAACATAGGATTTATGGCAATTGATAAAATTGCCGAACAGTTTATGATTTCATTAGATAAAACAAAGTTTAACGGAATATATGGAACAGGTATAATAAGAGGAGAAAAAGTCATATTATTAAAGCCTCTAACATATATGAATTTATCAGGAGAAAGTATTCGCCCGTTAATGGACTATTTTGATATAGACGTCGAAGACTTGCTTGTTATTTACGATGACTTAGATTTACCGTGCGGAAAAGTAAGATTGCGTACAAAAGGAAGTCCAGGCGGCCATAACGGAATAAAATCAATTATTCAGCATTTAAAAACCCAAGAGTTTAACCGAATTCGTATTGGGATTGATCGTCCGAAAAACGGTATGAAAGTAGTTGACTATGTACTAGGGCGCTTTACAGAAGATGAAATGGTTCATATGGAAGAAGCGATGAAAACGTCTGTGCACGCGAGTGAAGACTTTTTAGGTCAAACGTTCTTAGAAGTAATGAATCGTTATAATTAAGCAGAATAAAATTTCTCTCAATCGTCCATACTAACACTAAAAGATTTGGGAGGATTTGTATGTCTATTCATTATTTCTGTAGACATTGTGGCGCAAAAGTCGGTATGATAGAAAAGACAGCTCACAATACAGAAGCACTCGGTTTTAATCACCTGACCGCAGATGAACGAAAAGACTTTATTCACTACCATAATAGTGGAGACATCGTGGTTAAAATTATTTGTGAAGACTGTCAAGAAGCGCTAGAACGAAATCCAGACTATCATCAGTACGAAACATTTATACAATAAAAAGCTTTGGTCTCAAACCAAAGCGTTTTTCTGTTTAGTTTAGACATATCATGGGAGGAGGGAATTCCTTTGCGAGGGATTAGACAGCAATTTGAAGAAAATAAAGAAATTGGAGCTGTTGTCAGCAGTTTAGAAGAAGGTTTGAAAGAACAGTTAGTAACGGGAATTTCCGGTTCAGCTCGATCTGTATTAATGGCACTCTTAAATGAGGATAAAAAATACCCCTTATTAGTAGTGACTCATAATTTATATCAAGCCCAAAAAGTGTATGAAGACCTTTTGCACCTTTTACCGGAAAAAGACGTTTTCTTATACCCTGTTAACGATTTAGTTGCTACAGAAGTGGGGATTGCAAGTCCAGAATTAAAGGCTCAGCGAATTGAAGTACTCAATTATTGGAGTCAACATACAGGTGGAGTAGTTGTAACGCCGCTTGCAGGGATTCGAAAGCTGCTACCTCCTAAAGCAAGATGGGAGCAAACGCAGCTGCCGTTTCAAATGGGAATTGACATCGACGTCGATCATTATTTAAAAAGGTTAGTTGAGTTGGGCTATGAGCGGGCATCGATGGTTTCAGCTCCGGGTGAGTTTAGTGTGCGCGGAGGAATCATTGATATTTATCCGTTAACAGAAGAGCTACCTGTCCGAATTGAACTATTTGATACCGAGATCGATTCCATTCGTACGTTTACAATTGAGGATCAACGCTCTCAAGAACAGTTAAAAGAAATTTCAATCGGCCCTGCTACGGAAATCATTGTGAGCCAAAATGAAGTGGCCCAAGGAATTGAAGAACTAGAAGCACAGCTGGCTTCGACGCTGCAGCAAGTGAAAAACGCAGCGCTAAAAGCTACCTTAACAGAAAATATTAAAGGTGAAATCGAACAGCTGCGTCAAGGTCAACTTCTTGAAAATATGTTCAAGTATTTATCATTCTTTTACGAATCGCCTGCTAGTTTACTAGATTATTTACCAGAAGGTGGTCTTGTCATCTTTGATGAAACAACTCGAATTCAAGAGACGTCTGATCAGCTTGAAACAGAGGAAGCTGAATGGATAACAGAATTATTAGGACAGGGGCAAATTGTTCGAGATGTTCAATTATCTCATAAGCTCCCATCTCTTATTCAGCGAGCAAAACATCAGTTTTTATACTTATCGTTATTTTTGAAGCACGTATCGTATACGAGTCCGCAAAATATTATTAATATTTCATGTAAGCAGATGCAACAGTTTTACGGCCAAATGAACTTATTAAAAAGTGAAATTGAACGTTGGAAAAATGCTAATTATACGGTAGTCCTCTTAGGAGCAGATAAAGAGCGCGTGAAAAAACTCGAAGGGGTGCTATCAGATTATGATATTGATTCATCTATTTTAGATGGAAATGGTCAGCTTGTGCCAGGTCTTGTTCAAATTATTGAAGGCGATTTACAAATGGGCTTTGAACTGCCTATGCAAAAATTAGCTGTTTTAACCGAGGAGGAATTGTTTAAAAAACGGGTAAAGAAATCAAAGCGTCGTCAAAAGCTTTCCAATGCAGAGCGCATTAAAAGCTATTCAGAGTTAAACGTAGGTGACTATGTCGTTCACGTGAACCACGGTATTGGCCGTTATTTAGGAATGGAAACGTTAGAGATTAACGGTAATCATAAAGATTATATCCATATCAAATATGAAGGCTCTGACAAGCTGTACGTTCCTGTTGAACAGATTGATCAAGTACAAAAATATGTAGGCTCTGAAGGGAAAGAGCCAAAAGTATATAAACTTGGCGGAAATGACTGGAAGAAAGTGAAACGAAAAGTTGAGTCTTCTGTTCAAGACATCGCTGATGACTTAATTAAACTGTATGCAGAGCGCGAAGCAAGTAAAGGTTATGCATTTTCCCCGGATGGCGATTTACAGAGAGAATTTGAAACAGCTTTCCCTTATCAAGAAACCGAAGATCAGCTTCGTTCTGTACAAGAAATTAAAAAGGATATGGAACATGAAAGACCAATGGATCGTCTGCTTTGTGGGGACGTTGGATACGGAAAAACGGAAGTAGCCATTCGTGCTGCGTTTAAAGCTGTGACAGATGGAAAACAAGTGGCTATTTTAGTGCCAACCACTATTTTAGCTCAACAGCATTATGAAACCATCCGTGAGCGTTTTCAAGACTATCCAATCAATATAGGGCTGTTGAGCCGCTTTCGCAGCCGTAAACAGCAGCAGGAAACAATTAAAGGGCTAAAAAACGGGACCGTAGATGTAGTGATTGGTACACATCGTTTACTATCTAAAGATGTGATTTATAAGGATTTAGGGTTGTTAGTTATCGATGAAGAGCAACGTTTTGGTGTAACGCACAAGGAAAAAATCAAGCAAATGAAAGCAAACGTTGATGTCCTTACACTTACAGCAACACCTATTCCACGAACATTACATATGTCTATGTTGGGCGTAAGGGATTTGTCTGTTATTGAAACGCCGCCTGAAAATCGTTTTCCGGTTCAAACATATGTAGTGGAGTATAATCCGGTTCTAGTTCGTGAAGCGATTGAGCGTGAGTTAGCGCGTGATGGCCAAGTTTACTTTTTATATAATCGCGTAGAAGATATTGAACGAAAAGCAGAAGAAATTTCGATGCTCGTGCCTGATGCTAGGGTAACGTATGCCCACGGAAAAATGAATGAAACAGAACTCGAAGCGGTTATCTTAAGCTTTTTAGAAGGCGAATATGACGTGATTGTGAGTACAACTATTATCGAAACAGGAGTAGATATTCCAAATGTAAATACGCTCATTGTCAACAATGCTGATAAGATGGGATTATCACAACTGTATCAATTAAGAGGACGCGTAGGTCGTTCAAATCGCGTGGCATATGCGTACTTTACGTATCATAAAGACAAAGTACTGACAGAAGTAGCTGAAAAGCGTCTGCAAGCTATTAAAGAATTCACCGAATTAGGTTCTGGTTTTAAAATTGCTATGCGTGATCTTTCAATACGTGGCGCCGGAAACCTACTGGGTGCTCAGCAGCATGGATTTATCGATTCTGTCGGTTTCGATCTCTACTCACAAATGCTTAAAGAAGCGATAGAGGAAAGACGCGGGTCTGACGGAGAAAGTGTGAAATTTAATGTGGAAATGAATCTGGACTTAGACGCGTATATCCCTGATCAGTACATTACAGACGGCCGCTTGAAAATTGAGATGTATAAGCGTTTTAGAGGAATTGAAGCACTAGAGGATATTCAAGAATTGCAAGATGAAATGATTGATCGTTTTGGGGAGTATCCGGCTGAGGTTGAGTATTTGTTTAAAGTAGCTGAAACAAAAGTATATGCAACGCAGAACTTAGTAGAATCTATTCTTCAGTCAAAACAAGAAATTTCTATTCTGCTTTCTGAAGAAGCGAGCTCAACGATAGACGGCCAAAAATTATTCATGCTAGGTGATCAATTTGGCAGAATGGTCAGCTTAGGTATGGAAGGCAAGAAAGTAAAATTAGTGGTTAACGTAAAAGGACTTGCTCAAAAAGAATGGCTCAATATTGTGTATCAGTTAGTAAAAGGAGTAGCCACTGTTAAAAAAGAACAAGTTACGAATTAAAAAGAAGGCTCATTTTTGAGCCTTCTTTTTATATAGCCGAAATAAAAATGTCCAAATCCCCATGTTTTGACGGTTTTTTGGACATTTTTTTAATAAAAGCACACTTTTTAACAAAAAAAGAGATGGTTGGTGAATAGAAGTTGTAGAGTGAAGAATACTAACCTCAACAAAGGTGAACCTTTTATCATATAGCCATCAGTGATATTCACCAACTATTTTAATCATCATATGAAAGAGAGGCTTCAATGAATGAAAGCAACAGGTATTGTTCGTCGTATTGATGATTTGGGTCGCGTTGTGATTCCAAAAGAAATTAGAAGAACACTTCGCATCCGAGAGGGAGACCCGCTAGAGATTTTCGTCGATCGCGATGGAGAAGTTATTTTAAAGAAATATTCGCCAATTAGTGAATTGGGAGATTTTGCAAAAGAGTATGGCGAAGCGCTATACGATAGCTTAGGTCATCCTGTACTTATTTGTGACCGCGATGTATTTATTGCGGTAGCAGGAAGCTCTAAAAAAGAATACTTAAATAAAAACATTAGTTCTTTAGTAGAATCTGTTATGGAAAGCCGCAGTTCTTCTTTAGTAACTGATGGGAAAAACCTTGAATTTGTCGATGGATACGAAGAAAATATTTCTTCTTACACAATCGGTCCGATTATTGCAAATGGAGATCCGATTGGAGCTGTTGTCATCTTCTCAAAAGAGAAGTCTCTTGGTGAAGTAGAGCATAAAGCAGCCGAAACGGCAGCTAGCTTCTTATCTCGTCAAATGGAGCAGTAAGCGTAATTATCTTTATTTTACATTATTTACTGAAAAGGTAGCAGTTTCTGCTACCTTTTTTCATGCTGTCTTACCTTAGAAATAAAGAGAACATGATATAATGGTACGGTATTTTATTTATTGGAAAGTGCAGGATGTTTTATAAGAACAAAGCGCTATTCTTCTACAGTTAGCGGCTCATAAAAAGCGTTGTTCACATAATTACAAGCTGCAGGTGAAAGGTGTAGGAATGCAGAAACAATCAAAGCTCTATTCTATTTTTAACGGCGCGATTATTTTAACGCTCGCAGGTTTATTTACGAAAATCTTAAGTGCTACTTACCGTATTCCATATCACCATATTGCGGGAGATATAGGGTTTTATATCTATCAGCAAGTTTATCCGCTATATGGAATTGCGCTACAGCTAGGTACATACGGTTTCCCTGTAATTATTTCAAAGTTAGTAGCCGATTATGTGGCAACAAATCGGAGAAAGGAAATCCGAGGAATACTTCAAGTTTCATTTGCTTTTTTGTTTGTAGTAGGCTGCATAATGTTTTCCCTCCAATATATCTTTGCAGAAACGATTGCCGGGTGGATGGGAGATCGTCAGTTAACGCTTCTCATTCAAATTATTTCATTTTCGTTTTTACTTATTCCGTTTATTGCTGTCATTCGTGGTTATTATCAAGGATTATATAATATGTTTCCTACTGCGTTGTCTCAAATCGCAGAACAAATTGTTCGAGTAGGGACTATTTTGTGCCTATCTATTTTCTTTATCCACCATGGGTATGGTCCTTATACTGCAGGAGCAGGAGCTATTTTTGGTTCCATAACAGGCGGTATAACATCTCTTATTATTTTATGTTTATTTGTTTTTAGAACAAAGACAAATTCTGAGGGAGTATTTCAACGCATAAAAAAAGCAGACATCAAAAAAGTAGTGAAAATCCTTATTATTCAAGGTTTATTAATTTGTATCAGCGCTATGGGTCTGCTGTTTATTCAGCTTATTGATTCCTTTACATTATATTCCGGTCTGACGGCGCATGGCATGGCTGAACAGGCAGCAAAAGTTTCAAAAGGTATTTATGACCGTGGACTTCCGTTGATTCAATTAGGTACAGTAGTAGGTACAGCTTTTTCACTTTCACTTGTACCCGTTATTTCTTCAGCCATTGCGAAAAAGAACTTGTCATTTGTGCTTGAAAAAGTTCAGCTGTCTCTCCGACTATCGCTTGTAGTCGGAGTTGGAGCAGCCTTTGGCTTGATTGCGCTGATGAAACCCATTAATATGCTTTTATATAGTAACTCCGACGGAACGGACGTTTTACAAATTTTGAGCTTGTTAGTTATATTTACAACCGTAGCAGCAACTGCTGGAGCTGTGCTTCAGGGGATGGGAGCTGTTTTCGCACCTGTAATAGCCGTCATCGCTGGCATGACGGTTAAACTGATATTGAATCTTTGGCTAATACCAGATTTTCAAACCATAGGAGCAGCCATTGCTTCCTCAGCTGGATTCGCTATTGTTGCAGCAATCAATCTATTTTGTCTGTATAAAAAGCTAGCTGTATCGCTCGTTCCGAAAAAGGCGAGTGGAGGTATTTTTATAACGGGCATAGCAATGGTCATTCTTTTGCAAAGCTATTTATTTTGTTTACATCACTTTGTATGGTCTAATGGTTTAGATACAAGCAAACAAGTGGTTGAAACAGGATCTGGTGTTTTAATAGGCGGTTTGTTTTATTTGTTTATCATTATGAAACAACATATTTTTACCGAAGAGGAATTACGTTTACTTCCAATGGGAAGTGTTTTAGCTAAATACGTATTAAAAAATAAATAAGAAGGTGAAGCAATGACAGGTAAAGTAACAGTTATTGGTTTAGGAGCAGGCGATTTAGAGCAGCTACCCGTAGGCATCTATCGCTTGCTGCAGCAGGAAAAGCATATTTATATGCGCACAAAAGAACATCCTGTAATCAAAGAATTAGAAAGTGAAGGCTTGACGTACGTATCCTATGATGACGTATACGAATCTTATGATGGATTTGAAGAGGTATATGAACATATATCAAATGATTTAATCGATAAAGCTTCAGTAGAAGAAGTGGTGTATGCCGTTCCCGGGCATCCTTTAGTGGCAGAACGTACGGTTCAATTACTTTTACAAAAAGGAAAAGAACGTAGCATTCCTGTTGAAATTAAAGGGGGACAAAGCTTCTTAGATCCAATTTTTGGCGCACTAAAGATCGATCCTATTGAAGGATTTCAGCTGCTAGACGGAACAGACTTAAAGCGAAGCGAAATAGAGTTAACGGGTCATGTTCTAATTGCTCAAGTGTACGATCAGTTCGTTGCTTCAGAGGTAAAACTAACGCTGATGGAACACGTTCCTGATGATTACCTCGTTTACATTGTAACGGCAGCGGGAAGCAGTGAAGAAAAAATCCAGCCGGTCAAGCTGTATGAATTAGATAGAGAAATGTCGCTCAATAACTTAACGACTATTTATGTCCCTCCAGTAGCGGACGAAACGGTTTTATACCATCAATTTGACTCATTCAGAAGGATTATTGCCACGCTCAGAGGGCCAAACGGATGTCCTTGGGATCAAAAACAAACGCATGAATCGCTCAAGCGCTATTTGCTAGAAGAGTCTTATGAGTTATTAGATGCAATTGACCGTCAAGATGACGATAATATGATTGAAGAGCTCGGTGATGTATTGCTGCAGGTATTGCTTCATGCACAAATCGGTGAAGATGAAGGAATGTTTTCAATTGATGACGTCATTCGCAGTGTTTCAGAGAAAATGGTAAGACGCCATCCGCATGTATTTGGGGAAGTGAGCGTGAATGATGCAGATGAGGTCTTAAAAAATTGGGATGAAATCAAAAAAGAAGAAAAAGGAGAGGAGCCTTCTTCTCTGTTAGCTTCTGTACCTGGGGCTATGCCTTCTTTAATGAAAGCGCACGGATACCAAAAACAAGCTGCAAAAGTTGGTTTCGATTGGTCAGAAGTTGAACCTATGTGGGAAAAAGTACAGGAAGAACTTGCTGAATTCCAAGATGAAGTACAGCATGCTGATAAAGAAAAAATGAGCGATGAATTTGGAGATATTTTATTTGCTTTAGTGAATATTGCAAGATTTTATAAAATCGACTCTGAAGCTGCATTAGCTAAAACGAATACAAAATTTTTAAATCGATTTCAATATATTGAAGAAAAAGTGAGAGCTTCTGAAAAACCATTTGAATCTTTTTCGTTAAAAGAGTTAGATGAATTTTGGGAAGAAGCCAAAAAAACAGGTTTGTAAAACAGAAAGGTGAGGGAATTATGAGGTTAGATAAATTTTTAAAAGTATCACGTTTAATTAAGCGCCGTACATTGGCAAAAGAAGTATCAGACAAGGGCCGTATTACGATTAATGGTATCGTTGCAAAAGCAAGCACAAATGTGAAAGTAGGAGATGAATTAGCCATCACATTTGGCACGAAGAAAATTACCGTTAAAATAGAGGCTCTTCAAGAAGCAGCTAAAAAAGAAGAAGCAGCTAATTTGTACTCAATTGTCAAAGAAGAGCGTATTTCATCTGAAGTATAACTGATGAAGGCTTGTTCTAAATCACCTTTCTCATTCATATGTTTTAAACAACAGATAACAAGAGCGAATGCTCTTAATGAATGAGGTGGGGATGAAGATATGAGCCAATTTTATGAAACAAGCAATTCAAACAAAGACCATACTCCAAATCATGATTTAGTGATGAAGGGTCGTCGTCTCTTAGATATCACGGGTGTGAAGCAGGTAGAGAGCTTTGACAATGAGGAATTTTTACTTGAAACAGTGATGGGTTTCTTGTCAGTTAGAGGGCAAAATCTGCAAATGAAAAATTTAGACGTTGATCAAGGAATTGTATCGATAAAAGGAAAAATCTTTGATATAGTTTACTTAGATGAGAACCAATCGGAGAAGGCTAAAGGATTCTTTAGTAAGTTGTTTCGATGAGTTTAAACATTCAGCTCTATACAATGCTTGCGATGGTATCGATGGGAAGCGGTTTAGGTGCTTCTCTCGATACTTATCGTTACTTTGTTAATCGCTCTAAATCACGCCCATGGTTTGTATTTGTAAATGACGTATTGTTTTGGATGGTGCAAGCTCTTCTCATTTTTTATGTGTTGTTTTTAGTGAATGAAGGAGAACTGCGTTTGTATGCGTTTCTTGCTTTGTTTTGCGGCTTTGCCGCGTATCAAAGCTTATTTCAATCACTGTATTTAAAAGTATTAACATTTACTGTCTCGAGCGTATTAAGTTTATATCGAGGTGTTTTAACGCTTAGTAATATTTTTTTGGTCAAGCCTATCCGCTTCTTTATTCATATTCTACTTGTAGTCGCTTTAGGGATCTACCGAGCTGTTCATAAGCTGCTCGTATTCTGTCTAAAGCTTATTTACTTACCGACTAGGTGGGTTCTTTTCGTATTTTGGAGAATGATGCCTAAACCTGTAAAACGATTTTTACATATGGGTTTTCGGTATATAGAAGGAATTTACAATCGTGCAAAGAATATGATAATGAGAGTCGTTGCATGGGTGAACACTTTAAAAAACAAGGGGGACGACTAATTCAATGAGTGCGGTACGAAAAAAAAAGGTCGCGAAGTTAAATACTGATTATAGCCATAAACAAGAACAAATTAAACAAAATACAGATCGAAAGCGTATCGGTTTAATTAGGCGTTTGACTGTTTTCGGAGTGTTGGCCTTAATCATTGGTGGATTGATGGTATCAGCTTTAATTACGCAAACCTCAGCTATTGAGAACAAAAAAGCTGAGAAGGTAAAATTAGAACAGCAGCTGACAAAATTACAAAGCAAGCAAAAACAGTTAAAAGGTGAAATCGTCAAGTTAAATGACGATGATTATATTAAAAAGATTGCCCGCAGAGATTATTTTTTATCAGAAGACGGGGAAATTATCTTTAATGTAAAAAAAGACTAAACGTATGGTTCGTTGACAGTGTATTTTTGCTTTTTGTATAATATAATAAATTGATTTCTTTTATCATTTAAGGAGGAGCATTTTTTTTATGTCAATCGAAGTAGGCAGCAAGTTACAGGGAAAGGTAACAGGTATTACGAACTTTGGAGCTTTTGTTGAGTTACCAGGAGGTTCAACAGGCTTGGTTCATATCAGTGAAGTAGCTGATAATTACGTAAAGGACATTAACGACCATTTAAAAGTGGGCGACGAAGTTGAAGTCAAAGTAATTAACGTTGAGAAAGATGGTAAAATTGGTCTTTCAATTAAGAAAGCGGTAGACAAACCAGAACGTCCAGAAAGACCAGAGCGTCCTGCAAGAGCGCCACGCTCAGACCGTCCACGTGATTCACGCCCACAACGTAATAACAATCGTGGTGGCGGTAATGATTTCCGTACAAAAGAAACATTCGAACAAAAAATGAATCGTTTCTTAAAAGACAGTGAAGAACGTTTATCTTCCCTAAAACGCCATACCGAATCAAAACGCGGTGGACGCGGTGCAAAACGCGGTTAACTTGCTGCTTATATCAAATAGATAGCGAGTTTTTGGAAAGTACCTTTTATCTAAAAGGTGCTTTTTTTATATGTAAAAAAGAGTAGAAAAAAAGCATGTACTTGTTGTACATGCTTTTTGATGACCCGTACGGGATTCGAACCCGTGTTACCGCCGTGAAAGGGCGGTGTCTTAACCGCTTGACCAACGGGCCGTTATTCGAGTAGCGGCGGAGGGGATCGAACCCCCGACCTCACGGGTATGAACCGTACGCTCTAGCCAGCTGAGCTACACCGCCATTATACGTTCTCTAAAAGACATTTATAATAATATAAAAAAGCAGGGTTATTGTCAATAACTTTTTTGTTATTTTTATAGACTTTTATTTGCTTTTAAAAAAGAATGATGAGCATAGGCTTTCTCTGGGGCGAACAGTATCTCTCATATTTTTTAAATCTCCATGTAAGATTGTACATCTTTTTGTATAGTTTTCAATATAATACTAGAAAATAGTCGAACGATTATAGGTATTTTGCTAGTCCGTTTGACAAAATTTCACCTTTCGCCGCGATATAATAACGAATAAGTATAATTAGCGGGTGGTGGGAGAATGCAAAAGACGGAAAGAGATTTTGCAAGTCCAACAACAGAGGCGGTATTTAACCGAACTAGATTAGAAATGTCCCGTGTATTTACAAAGGCGGGTATGAAAACGGAAAAGGTGTTATTTCAATGGGGATTATTGCTGCTAGTCGTAGGTTTCTTATTAGGACGAGCGTTAATTTTAATGAAAATCATGCCATTTGCTTTGCCATTCTTTGCAGCCGTAATGGCTATAAAGAAAGAAAAAGCACCGTTAGCAAGTTTAGCCGTATTGGCAGGGGCATTTAGTGTTTCCATTCAAAATGGAGGTACCGTATTTGCTACACTATTTGTTTTCTTACTAATTCATCGATTTAGCGGCATACTGACAATGGATCCGTTAAAGAAACTGCCGTTCACTGTATTTAGCGCGATGTTACTTACAAAACTAACTATTTTTTATGTGTTTACCAAGGAATTCACCATGTATGATTTTACATTTGTGGCAGTAGAAGCAGGGTTGAGCTTTATCTTAACAATGATTTTCCTACAAAGCGTGCCTTTAATTTCATATCGAAAGCGAAAACAATCATTAAAAACAGAAGAAGTGATTTCTCTTATTATTTTGTTGGCATCTGTTATGACAGGGACAATAGGGTGGATGATTTACGGCCTTTCGGCTGAACATATATTATCTCGTTACTTAGTATTAGTTTTTGCGTTTGTATCTGGCCCTACGATAGGAGCTACGGTCGGGGTCGTAACCGGTTTAATTTTAAGTTTCGCGAATGTTTCTAGTTTGTACGAAATGAGTTTACTCGCTTTTTCTGGCTTGCTTGGAGGACTTTTAAAAGACGGTAAAAAGCTAGGGGCAGCTCTAGGGCTGGTTGTTGGTTCATTGCTAATTGGCCTATATGCTCAGGCAGATCAAGGATTGACGACTAATTTGTATGAATCACTGACGGCCGTTGTCCTATTTTTATTAACCCCATCTTTTGTTTTGAAAAACTTAAGTAAACTAGTACCAGGGACATCTGAAAATATGCTTGAACAACAGCAGTACGTGCGTAAGATCCGAGATGTAACAGCAAATCGCGTAGAACAGTTTTCAAATGTTTTTCAAGCACTTTCCAAAAGCTTTACGCAAAATGGATTTTACGATGAAAAGCCAAGCGCTGATAAAGAAGTTGATTATTTCTTAAGCAGCGTTACCGAAAGGACGTGCCAATTTTGTTTTAAAAAAGAACAATGCTGGGCACAGCAGTTTGATACAACCTATGAATATATGAAGGAAATTATGCTTGAAGTTGATAATGGCACTCTTGAACAAAATCCAAGGCTAATTCGAGAAATGGACAAACATTGCGTGAAATCGAAAAAAGTCATCGATGTGATTGAGCATGAACTTACGTATTTTAAAGCCAATCAGCACTTAAAAGCACAAATTCAAGAAAGTAGAAGGATTGTAGCAGAACAGCTTCACGGTGTCTCTGAAGTCATGGGGAATTTTGCAAAAGAAATTAAGCGAGAGCGCGAAAATTTAAATGTACAAGAAGAACAGATTTTAGAAGCTCTTCGTAACTTTGGGATGGAAATTAATCAAATTGAAATTTATAGCTTAGAACCTGGAAATGTAGATATTGAAATGTGGGTGCCATATTGTCACGGAAGAGGAGAATGCGAGAAAATTATTGCGCCAATGCTTACGGATATTTTAGGTGAAAGTATTGTAGTAAAGAACGAAGAATGTGCTAAATACCCTCAAGGCTATTGCCACGTTTCGTTTGGCTGTACAAAAGCATACGTTGTTGATACAGGCGTAGCACATGCTGCTAAAGGCGGAGGGTTTGTATCCGGTGACAGCTATTCCATGATTGAGCTAAACGCCGGTAAGTATGCACTAGCTATTAGTGATGGCATGGGAAATGGAGAGCGTGCCCACTATGAAAGCAGCGAAACGCTTCAGCTGTTAAAACAAATTTTACAAACAGGAATAGAAGAGACAATTGCAATCAAATCGATTAACTCTATTTTATCCCTGCGTACAAACGATGAGATCTTTTCGACCTTAGATTTAGCGATGATTGATTTACAAGATGCCAATGTAAACTTCTTGAAAATTGGTTCTACGCCAAGCTTCATCAAACGCGGAGATAAGGTTATTAAAATACAGGCAAGCAATTTGCCAATGGGCATTATTGAAGAATTTGAAGTGGATGTTGTGAATGAACAAATGAAGGCGGAAGACTTGTTAATTATGATGAGTGACGGTGTATTTGAAGGACCGAAACACGTTGAGAACTACGAAATGTGGATGAAGCGAAAAATTGGCGAGCTTCAAACAAACGATCCACAAGAAATTGCAGACTTAATTATGGAAGAAGTTATTCGAACAAAATCAGGTTTAATTGAAGATGATATGACGGTAGTTGTGGCAAAACTTCAGCACAATACCCCGAAATGGTCATCGATTCCTTCTTACGCTTATCGTAAAAAAGCACAATAGTTAGATAGAAGTATATTTTATCTCCTCCTCGTCTATCATGTTAATACTGATAATGAGGAGGGGATTTTTTTATGAAAAAAGGTACATTGAAACAGATGTTGGTCATTACGGACGGTGGTTCGAATACAGGTGAAGATCCGGTAGCAATGGCTGCACTAGCTAAAGAACAAGGAATTAGTGTAAACGTTATTGGTGTGATGGAAGAGGATACAATTGATGAGCAAAGCACGAATGAAATAGAAGGCATTGCCATGTCAGGCGGTGGCGTGAGTCAAATTGTTTACGTAAAACAGCTGTCTCAAACTGTTCAAATGGTTACAAGGCAGGCAATGACGCAAACACTTCAAGGCGTTGTAAATAAAGAACTTCAGCAAATTCTAGGTTCCTCTAATTCAAGATTAGAAGAGTTATCTCCTGAGAAGCGTGGAGAAATCATGGAAGTGGTTGATGAACTTGGGGAAACGGTTGACTTAGAGATTCTTATTTTAGTTGACATGAGCGGAAGTATGAAAAATAAGCTCCCTACTGTAAAGGAGTCGCTGTTAGATTTATCGTTAAGCTTGAATGCTCGCATGGGGCACAATCAATTTTCAATCTTTTTATTTCCTGGGAAAAAGAAAGATGTAGAGAAGCTAATGGACTGGAATCCAAGATTAGAGTCGCTTTCAACGATTTTCCCAAAACTAACAGCAGGAGGTATTACGCCTACTGGACCGGCTATCAAAGAGGCTACTCATTATTTCACCAAAAAGCGCTCATTGAGAGGGTTGTTAAAAAATAATGAACAATACATTGAAGAATCAGGTATGTAACCTATCTCCGGGAACAGAAATTCAAGGGAAATGGCATCACGTCCATTATAAAATTCTTGAGAAATTAGGCGTGGGAGCAACTGGAGTTGTCTACTTAGTCCAATTAGTAAACGGAACGCTAGCGGCGTTAAAAATAAGCTTTTCCAACATGTCCG
The DNA here is from genome assembly GCF_047872835.1 of Priestia sp. RMT2NF4. Taxonomy (NCBI): domain Bacteria; kingdom Bacillati; phylum Bacillota; class Bacilli; order Caryophanales; family Bacillaceae; genus Priestia; species Priestia sp. RMT2NF4. The sequence continues at coordinate 13,750 of NZ_JBLQZO010000014.1, read as the reverse complement.
TTACAGCAGAAGTGAATGTATTAAAAAAGTTGTCTCAAGTCAAAGACAAAGTGCTAGGACCGCGTTTACTTGATGTAGATGATTGGAGCTATGGTTCTCACGCTCTTTCTTTCTATGTAATGGAGTATGTGAAAGGGCAGCCTCTCCTTTCTTTTATCTCAACAAGAGGGACAGAATGGTTGCAAGTGTTTGCAAGTCAGCTCTTAACAGACTTAGAAAACCTTCATGAAGAAGGGTGGGTATTTGGCGATTTAAAACCCGAAAACCTGGTCGTAACATCTAACCCCGTAAAAGTTAGATGGATCGACGTGGGAGGAACAACTCTGCAAGGGCGGTCAATAAAAGAATTTACCGACTTTTATGATCGAGCGCACTGGGGGCTTGGCTCCCGAAAAGCAGAACCGACCTATGATTTGTTTGCCGTATCTATGGTTTTGATTCACGCGGCTTATGGCAAGCGAATTAATAAAACAGACAAACCGGCTGAACAATTAAAACAATTTATATTAACAACAAAGCAGTTGGAACCTTTCGGAGACGTTTTGTATCAAGCGGTTACGGGAAAGTATAAGTCAGCTAAAGAAATGAAAACAGAGGTGTTATCGGTCGAAAAAAGAAGAGGGGCAAAAAGTAGAGGAACAAAGCCTCAAAACGTTCGTCAACCGTCTGCCCCTCGTGTTAAAGTAAAGAAGAAGCGTTCTCACGTGTTAGAGACGCTACTACTTTGTACGTCTGTAATGTTGATTTATATTTTGTATCTATTTATTCAAGTGCTATAAAGTTTGGAGAAATTGTGAAACTTTCCTTATAGTCATTCGTATAAAGTAAATTAATGATACATTATTGCGTGTACATTATAAGGATGAGTCATTCCTATGGAAAAGCAAGTGAACAATTTTATGACAAAACATCAGTTATTATCCGCAGGCTCTACGGTGGTTGTAGGTATTTCTGGTGGTCCTGATTCTTTAGCGCTGCTGCATTTCTTATGGAGTCTGAAAGAGCAAAAATCTCTTACGATTATTGCTGCTCATGTTGATCATATGTTCCGGGGCCAAGAGTCACAGCAAGACATGGAATATGTGCAGAACTACTGCAAACAATTGAATATTAAATGTGAGGCGAAGCAGATTGATGTTACTGCCTATCAGAAGGAAAGAAAGCTATCTTCTCAAGTAGCTGCCAGAGAATGCCGCTATGCATTTTTTACTCATGTTATGAAGAAGCACAAAGCAAACCTTCTTGCATTAGGACATCACGGAGATGATCAGATTGAAACGATGTTAATGCGAATGGTTCGAGGTAGTACGATGAATGGATACGCAGGGATGCAGCCCAAGCGGCCATATGGGCATGGATTTATTATTAGGCCTTTCCTAGCCGTAACGAAAGAAGAAATCAATCGCTACTGTAAGCTACATGGGCTTACACCTCGAATTGATCCGAGTAATGAGAAAGACTCGTACACGAGAAATCGGTTTCGTCATTACGTTTTGCCATTTTTAAAGCAAGAAAACGTCGCTGTACATGAAAAATTTCAACAATTTAGCGAGAACTTGCATGAAGATCAATCATACTTAGAGGAATTAACGACCGATGTGATGAATAAAGTAATGAGAAAGAAATTGCAAAATGAAATTCTCATTGATAGAGATTGTTTTCTAAGGATACGCAAGCCTTTACAAAGGCGTGGTATTCAACTAATATTAAACTATCTCTATAAAGAAATTCCTCCAACCCTTTCCTCAGCGCATGTTGACACGTTAGTAGGATTTTGTGAAAGTGAAAAACCGTCTGGGACGCTTGACTTTCCAAATGGTTTACGCATTATCCGATCTTACAACGACTGTCTTTTCACCTTTAATGAGGGGAACATCGAGCCATATGAATTTATTGTTCCGATTCCAGGGGTCGTTGAGCTTCCAAATGGTCACCAGCTTATTTGTGAAATACATAATAAAGTCGAAGATATAAAAGGAAACGATGTTTTTCTTTTAGATGAAGCTCACGATTTACAATCATTAAAGGTAAGGACACGAAAAAATGGCGATAAAATGCGAGTAAAGGGCATGAAGGGACATAAAAAAGTAAAGGATATTTTTATCGATGAAAAAATCCCTTTACACTTCAGAGATCATTGGCCGGTAGTGGAAGATAGCCAAGGAACTATTTTGTGGCTACCTGGTTTGAAAAAATCTGCTTATGAACTGCATACACATAAGTCCAGATATGTTATTTTATACTATAAGTAGCGAAAACTTCTAGGAGGCAAGTAAGGAATGAAGCAGGATATTCAAGAAATTTTGATTTCAGAAGAAGAAATACAACAGAAAGTAAAAGAATTGGGTAAGCTATTATCTGAGGAATACGCTGACCGTTTTCCTTTGGTAATCGGTGTACTAAAAGGCGCTATGCCTTTTATGTCTGATCTAATTAAGCGTGTTGATACATATTTAGAAATGGATTTTATGGATGTATCAAGTTATGGCAATGCGATGGTTTCTTCTGGTGAAGTAAAAATCCTAAAAGATTTAGATACATCAGTTGAAGGTCGAGACATTCTTATCTTAGAGGATATTATCGACAGCGGCTTAACACTTAGCTATCTTGTAGAGTTATTCAAGTACCGTAAAGCTAAGTCAATTAAGATTGTCACACTCTTAGACAAACCAACAGGTCGTAAAGCAGCTATTAAAGCAGATTACGTTGGATTTGAAGTACCTGATGCGTTCGTAGTAGGGTATGGATTGGATTATCAAGAAAAATATCGTAACCTGCCGTATATTGGGGTTCTTAAACCGCAAGTATACAGCAATTAAGAAGCACATATCCAAGTGCAATTTATTGGATAGGATAAATGTTCTATGTTAGTATTGAATACAGTATTTGTTTATCGTGGGAGGAGGTAAGAAATGAATCGGATCTTCCGTAATACCATCTTTTATTTACTTATATTTTTAGTCATTATTGGCGTGGTAAGCTTCTTTAGTGGCTCTAATCAAAAAGCAGAACCAATGAGATACGATACATTTGTTCAACACTTAGACAAAGGTGATGTGAAATCACTCTCTATGAAGCCTGAAAGAGGCGTGTATGTTGTGCAAGGAAAGTTAGATTCTTATAAAAAGGATCAAACGTTCCAAACTTACATCGTAGATGGTGACAAAGCACTTGATCGTATTGACGCTGCTTCAGAAAATAATCAAGTAGAAGTTGATTTTAAACCTGCTGATGAAACAAGCGGCTGGGTAACGTTCTTTACGTCAATCATTCCGTTTGTTATTATTTTCATCCTATTCTTCTTCTTACTGAACCAAGCTCAGGGCGGCGGAAGTCGTGTTATGAACTTCGGTAAGAGTAAGGCTAAGCTTTACAGTGAAGAAAAGAAAAAGGTTAAATTTAAAGACGTAGCTGGTGCAGACGAAGAAAAGCAAGAACTTGTGGAAGTTGTTGAGTTCTTAAAAGATCCTCGTAAATTCGCAGAGCTAGGTGCAAGAATTCCGAAGGGTGTCTTACTTGTGGGACCTCCTGGTACTGGTAAAACATTATTAGCAAGAGCTGTTGCTGGTGAAGCAGGCGTTCCTTTCTTCTCTATCAGTGGTTCGGACTTTGTTGAAATGTTTGTTGGGGTCGGTGCTTCTCGTGTTCGTGATTTATTCGAAAATGCGAAGAAGAATGCTCCATGTATTATCTTTATTGATGAAATCGATGCTGTAGGTCGTCAACGTGGCGCAGGTCTTGGTGGTGGACACGATGAGCGTGAACAAACATTGAACCAGTTGCTTGTTGAGATGGATGGTTTTGGTGCTAACGAAGGTATCATTATTATTGCAGCAACAAACCGCCCGGATATTTTAGATCCAGCGTTATTACGTCCAGGCCGCTTCGACCGTCAAATTACGGTAGATCGTCCAGATGTAAACGGCCGTGAAGCAGTGCTTAAAGTACATGCTCGCAATAAGCCTTTAGATGAATCAGTAAACTTAAAAGCAATTGCTATGCGTACGCCAGGTTTCTCAGGTGCAGATTTAGAAAACTTGTTAAACGAAGCTGCCTTAGTAGCTGCTAGACAGGACAAAAAGAAAATTGAAATGGTCGATATTGACGAAGCAACAGACCGCGTAATTGCAGGTCCAGCTAAGAAAAGTCGAGTTATTTCTAAAAAAGAACGCAATATTGTTGCTTATCATGAAGCAGGACATACAATTATCGGTGTCGTATTAGACGAAGCTGATATGGTACATAAAGTAACCATTGTTCCACGTGGGCAAGCTGGTGGATATGCTGTTATGTTACCAAAAGAAGATCGCTACTTTATGACGAAGCCAGAGCTGCTGGATAAAATTGTTGGATTGCTTGGTGGTCGCGTAGCTGAGGAAATTATTTTCGGCGAAGTGAGTACAGGTGCTCACAATGACTTCCAGCGTGCAACAAGCATCGCTCGTAAAATGGTAACAGAATACGGTATGAGTGAAAAGTTAGGACCAATGCAATTCGGTCAATCACAACAAGGCCAAGTATTCTTAGGTCGTGATTTACACAGTGAACAAAACTACAGTGATGCGATTGCTCATGAAATTGATAATGAAATCCAACGTTTCATTAAAGAAAGCTATGAGCGTGCGAAGCAGATCTTAACGGAAAACCGTGACAAGTTAGAGCTTGTAGCTCAAACATTGTTAGAAGTAGAAACGTTAGACGCTGAGCAGATCAACCACTTAGTAGATCATGGAACTCTTCCAGACCGTTCTAGTCACGTAACAGATGAAGATGTTAAAGTAAACATCCAAACAAAGACAGACGATGAAGAGCCAAAAGCATAAGACCAAAAAAGATCAGTGGAGACAGTCTCCACTGATCTTTTTTATTGGGTAGAAGTTAGGTTTGGCAAAAAGTTTTTCATATATATAGTGGATAAGTAGGATATCCACTAGAGAATTGTGTCATTATATTCCTATTTTATCTAGAATATACACGTCTATTTACCAGTTATGGTATGATGGTTTCAGTGTGAATACTGAATTTAAATAAAGTGGTGATTGAAATGATTTTTGTATTAGATGTTGGAAATACCAATACGGTATTAGGTGTATACGATGGAGATGAATTAAAGTACCATTGGCGTGTAGAAACAAGCCGTAATAAAACAGAAGACGAGTATGGCATGACAATCAAAGCCTTGCTTGAGCACGTTAGTTTATCTTTTAAAGATATTCATGGTATTATTATTTCCTCTGTTGTTCCTCCTATTATGTTTGCATTGGAGAGAATGTGTCAAAAGTATTTTCATTTAAAGCCGCTTGTTGTTGGTCCTGGAATTAAGACGGGTTTAAATATTAAATATGAAAATCCACGTGAAGTGGGAGCAGACCGTATTGTCAATGCTGTTGCTGGAATTCAGCTGTACGGAAGCCCTTTAATTATCGTTGATTTTGGTACCGCAACCACATATTGCTACATTGATGAAAATAAGCAATATATGGGTGGTGCAATTGCCCCTGGTATTAATATTTCGACAGAAGCTCTTTATTCAAGAGCATCTAAGCTTCCGCGTATTGAAATTGCGCGACCAAATAGCATTGTTGGGAAAAATACAGTATCTGCGATGCAAGCAGGTATTTTATATGGATACGTTGGACAAGTAGAAGGAATTGTAGCAAGAATGAAAGAGCAAGCAACAGTAAATCCTAAAGTTATTGCTACTGGAGGACTCGCAACATTGATTGCTAAAGAGTCGGATATTATTGATATTGTGGATCCATTTTTGACTTTAAAAGGATTACAAATAATCTATACAAAAAATATGGAGTAAGAGGTGTATATTATGGGCGACTATTTAGTAAAAGCACTAGCTTACAATAGTCAAGTTCGCGCTTATGCGGTAAAAACAACGGATACAGTTGGAGAAGCGCAGCGCCGTCACTATACATGGCCTACAGCCTCTGCAGCATTGGGACGTTCAATGACTGCGGGAGTTATGATGGGGGCTATGCTAAAAGGTGAGCAAAAGCTAACAATTAAAATTGAAGGCCGCGGCCCAATTGGTGTTATCTTAGTAGACAGCAATGCCAAGGGTGAAGTGCGTGGATATGTAACGAACCCGCAAACGCACTTCGATTTAAATCAGCATGGAAAATTAGATGTAGCACGTGCTGTAGGTACAGATGGTACGCTGAGTGTTGTAAAAGATATCGGGATGCGTGATCAATTTAATGGACAAGTACCTATCGTATCGGGAGAATTAGGAGAGGATTTCACGTATTATTTCGTGACATCTGAGCAAGTTCCATCTTCAGTAGGTGTAGGTGTACTTGTTAACCCTGATAACACAATCTTAGCTGCGGGTGGATTTATCATTCAGCTTATGCCAGGAACAGATGATCAAACGATTACAGCTATTGAACAACGTTTACAAACGATTGAACCCATTTCAAAACTGATTCAAAAAGGTCTTTCTCCTGAGGAAATCTTAGAAGAAGTTCTTGGAAAAGAAAACGTAAAGTTTCTAGAGACAATGCCTGTAGAGTTCAAATGTCAGTGCTCAGAAGAAAGAATTGCTAATGCCATTATCAGCTTAGGAAAAGAAGAGATTCAATCGATGATTGAGGAAGACGGCCAAGCTGAAGCACAGTGTCATTTTTGTAATGAAACCTATCGTTTTGATAAAAAGCAGCTAGAAGAAATGAAAGAACAAGCAATTTAAATGAAATAAAAGATTCTTTAAAGGCGTCGTTTTATAAATGAACGCCTTTTTTTATAAGTGTTAAGTCCTATTTATGTATATATTGATCTAAAAATATAACAAAAATAGGTAAATGGAAAGACAAAATGATTGACAATTTAGAAAACATCTGATAAATTGTATACAAAATCAATAAAATTAGTTGGTATTAGGAGTGGTCATATGGCACGTATTGCAAATTCAATTACAGAGTTAATTGGTCAAACACCAATCGTAAAACTAAACCGTCTAGTTGAAGAAGATATGGCGGATGTATATTTAAAATTAGAATTTATGAACCCAGGAAGCAGCGTAAAAGATCGTATCGCATTAGCAATGATCGAAGATGCTGAAGCAAAAGGTGTATTAAAGCCTGGAGACACCATCATTGAACCAACAAGCGGTAACACAGGAATTGGCTTAGCAATGGTAGCTGCAGCAAAAGGATACCGTGCTATTTTAACAATGCCTGAAACGATGAGTATTGAGCGTCGTAATCTGCTTCGTGCGTACGGTGCAGAGTTAGTGTTAACACCAGGTCCAGAAGGAATGAAAGGTGCGGTTAATAAAGCAACTGAGCTTGCAAAAGAGCACGGCTACTTTATTCCTCAGCAGTTCCAAAATGAAGCGAACCCAGAAGTGCACCGTCAAACAACGGCTAAAGAGATCATCGAGCAGTTTGGCGATCAGCTAGATGGATTTGTGGCAGGTATCGGTACTGGCGGTACTATTACAGGTGCTGGCGAAGTATTAAAAGAAAAGTATCCAAACATCAAAATTTATGCGGTAGAGCCAGCTGATTCTCCGATCTTAAGTGGTGGTCAACCAGGACCTCATAAAATTCAAGGAATCGGTGCAAACTTTGTTCCGGATACGCTTAACACGGAAGTATATGACGAAGTTGTCGCTGTTCAAAACGACCAAGCTTTTGAATATGCACGTAAAGTAGCAAAAACAGAAGGCGTACTAGTAGGTATCTCTTCTGGGGCTGCGATTTATGCTGCGTTAAAAGCTGCAAAACAGCTAGGAAAAGGTAAAAAAGTGTTAGCGATTATTCCAAGTAACGGTGAGCGTTACTTAAGTACTCCATTGTTCCAATTCGAGGAACAAACACAAGCATAAAAACCATAAAAGAACAGCTTCTATATGAAGCTGTTTTTTTTCATCTGAGAATCATGTAAAATGAAAGCAGGTGATTTATTTTTAGGAGAGTGAACAAATGCAGCAAAGAATGACTTGGGGCGAATCTATTTCTATCTCTAAAAACCAATGGTTCAAAAAATATCAAGAGTTGTCAAAAGAGGAACCGAATCATATCCTGCTTGAAAGCGGTCGAGGCGGAAAGTTTCAAATGATGGGATTAAAACCTGTAGCCATTTTGCGAGGCGAACAAAACGAGCTTCATATCAAAACGGATGGCCAAGCTACTGTTCAAAAAGGTAATCCGCTTCATCTTATGCGAGACTGGATGAAGAAGTTTGAAGCAGAGGTGAATCCAGATCTTCCTCCTTTTCAAGGTGGAGCAATTGGCTTTATTAGCTATGATTATATCCGCTATGTAGAAACCATACCTGATCTTGCTGAAGATTCATTGAAAACGCCGGACGTTTATTTCCTTATTTTCGATGACGTATTTGTATACGATCAAGAAAAGGAAAAGCTCTGGATTATCGTTAACGATGAAGCAGATTGTAAAGAGCAGGCACATAAGCGTATTGATCAATACAAAAAGGACTGGATGGAGGCAAGTGCTGAAGGGCTCTCATATGAGCGTATTCATCGTGTTGCCGAAAAGAGTGAGGTTTCAATGTCTGAAGCTGCTTTTTCAGATGCCACAACTCGCGTACATGAGTACATCGGTCAAGGCGATGTGTTTCAAGTGAACTTATCTGTTCGACAGTCTCAACAGCTTCAAACTCATCCTATGCATATCTACGAACAGGTACGAAAAATCAACCCGTCTCCTTATATGTCTTATATGCAGACAGAAGAATTTCACATTGTGAGCTGTTCACCAGAACTATTAGTGAAAAAAGCCGGTGACGAAATCAGTACGAGACCAATTGCGGGAACGCGCTCTCGCGGTAAGGATGATCAAGAAGACCAACAGTTAGCGGATGAGCTTATTCATAACGAAAAAGAGCGTGCAGAGCATGTGATGCTTGTTGATTTGGAGCGTAATGACCTTGGTAGAGTAAGCGACTATGGTACCGTTCATGTTGACGAGTTTATGGTTATTGAAAAGTATTCACATGTGATGCATATTGTGTCTAATGTAAAAGGCAAGCTCGCGCGCAATAAAGATTTTGTAGATATTGTAGATGCGGTTTTTCCTGGAGGAACGATTACTGGAGCGCCTAAAGTTCGTACAATGGAAATCATTGAAGAACTTGAACCTGTAAGGCGAGGAATTTATACAGGATCGATTGGTTGGATTGGGTTTAATGGAGATATGGAATTAAATATTGCGATTCGCACTATGATTATTCAAGACGGCCAAGCTTATGTGCAGGCTGGTGCGGGTGTTGTAATTGATTCAAATCCGAAACACGAATACAAAGAATCACTGAAAAAAGCAATTGCACTATGGAAAGCAAAAGAGCAGAGCGAAAATGAGCTGAGTGAGGGTGAGTAAAGATGATATTAATGATTGATAATTATGATTCTTTTACGTTTAATTTAGTACAGTATTTAGGTGAGCTAGGGCATGAGCTTCTTGTAAAAAGAAATGATGAAATTACACTTTCTGAAATTGAAGTGCTAAATCCAGATTTCTTGATGATCTCCCCGGGACCTTGTAGTCCTAACGAAGCGGGAATCAGTTTAGAAGCCATCGAGTATTTTGCAGGTAAGATTCCAATATTCGGCGTATGCTTAGGGCATCAGTCGATTGGGCAAGCTTTTGGAGGGAATGTGATTCGTGCGGATAAATTAATGCACGGTAAAACATCTGAAATGCATCATGATGGCCGTACTATCTTTAAAGGTCTTGATAATCCGTTCACGGCAACTCGATATCATTCTTTGATTGTAGAAAAAAGTTCACTGCCGGATTGCTTTGAGATTTCAGCGTGGACAGCAGAAGATGAAATTATGGCGATTCGCCATAAATCATTACCTATTGAAGGGGTACAGTTCCACCCTGAATCTATCATGACTTCTTACGGTAAAGAAATGCTGAAGAATTTTATTGAAACTTACGAAAAAAAGCGAGTGTAATGATATGTATATATACGTCAATGGTGAAGTAAAGCCTGCGTCTGAAGCCACTATTTCTCCGTTTGATCACGGATATATGTATGGTCTAGGGCTATTTGAAACGCTACGAGTTTATGATGGTCATCCATTTTTAGTGGAAGACCATCTGGATCGACTGCGTAGCAGCTTACGTGAATTAAATATTGTATGGGACTACTCCACACAGGACGTGTTGGCAATTATTAATAGTCTGTTAATGAAAAACAATGAGAGAAATGCGTATGTTCGATTAAATGTTTCAGCAGGAAATGGCGGAATTGGACTGCAAGTGGAAGAATACGACAAGCCATCTACAATTGTATACATGAAATCAATGCCTCATCCATCGAGCCCCCTTGTAAAAGAGGGGCTTATTCTTGAGACAAAGCGAAATACGCCCGAAGGAACCGTGAGGTTGAAGTCTCATCATTATTTAAACAATGTACTGGCTAAGCGAGAAGTTGGTTCAGACTTAAATAAAGAGGGTATTTTTTTAACAAAAGAAGGGTTCTTAGCCGAAGGTATTGTGTCCAATTTATTTTTTGTAAAAGATGATTGTGTATATACACCGTCTCTTGAAACAGGTATCTTAAATGGAATTACGAGACAGTTTATCTTTACGCTTTTAAAAAAGAAAAACATAGAAGTTGTAGAAGGTTTATTTACGGCGGAACAGCTTTTGGAGAGTGATGAAGCTTTCGTTACAAATTCCATTCAAGAAATCGTACCTCTTCGAAGTATAAAGGATAAGAAGTTTTCAGTCGGAGACCATACGTTAACAGCTCAGTTGCAAAAAGAGTATCGCTCTTACACGATGTCGCTAATGAGTCGACGCGAGCTACATGTATAAAAGCGAAAGGAGAGGCTAAAGATGGATAAAATTTATGTGAATGATATGCGTTTCTATGGATATCATGGTGTATTTCCAGAAGAAAATAAATTAGGGCAGCGTTTTCACGTGGATTTAACTGTAGAACTAGATTTAAAACAAGCTGGTACTACGGACAATTTAGAATACTCGGTGAGCTATGCAGATTTATACCAAACATGCCAGGAAGTTGTAGAGAAGCGCACGTTCAAGTTAGTTGAAACGGTGGCCGAAACGATTGCATCTGAATTGCTTGCTAATTACGAACTCGTGCAGGCTTGTACAGTAAAGGTATATAAGCCTGATCCGCCAATTCCCGGTTATTATCAATCGGTAGCTATTGAAATTAAAAGGAGCCGTTGAATGACAACAGAAGCATATATTGCATTAGGATCAAATATTGAAAATCGAATGGAACATTTGAAGTCGGGAGTTACTGGCTTGATGAAACATTCTGAGGTTAAGGTAGTGGCTGTTTCATCTGTTTATGAAACGGCCCCGGTCGGGTATACGAATCAAGCAAGCTTTTTAAACATGGTAGTAAAAATACAAACAACGTATTCGTCAGAGCAACTTTTAGATTGTTTGCAAGCCATTGAACAAGCGGCAGGTCGAAAAAGAGAGATTGTATGGGGACCTAGAACCCTTGATTTGGATATCTTACTTTATAGTAATGAAATCATTCATACGGATAGGCTGAACGTCCCTCATCCCCGAATGTTTGAACGGGCGTTTGTGATGGTTCCTCTGAACGAACTAGCTCCATCTCTTATTCTCCCTGTAGCAGAAGAAAAAGTTGAAACCATCACAAAACGGTTATCGGATTTAAAAGATGTAAAATTATTTCGAGAGCAAACAACTGATATACTAGATATGTTCGAAAATAATAGGAATGATTTACATAAGTAAAAATGAATCTTATTAGTTGATTCATTTTTATATTGGCGTAAAGTAGAGTTCACAGTGAAAACTTTAAGGTTTGGGTTCGCAGGTTGTTGGTTTATTCGGTAGCTTGTTAGAGAAATCGAAGAAAAAGAGAAGCGAAGCAAGAATAAAGCGATTTGACATAGAGAAACGACTGAACCTATAATAATTTTAAAGAAACGTAGTAGTTGCCAGTAAACATGCTGGCCTTTTTTCTGTTTCGGAAAACTTAATTATACGATGGAGATGAGTAAACGATGAGTCATGAAGAATTAAATGATCAATTTCTCGTTCGTCGCGAAAAAATGAGCAACCTACGAGATCAGGGTATTGATCCGTTTGGTCAACGTTTTGAACGTACACATACATCACAGCAATTAATTAGTGAGTATGACGAGTTAACAAAAGAACAGTTAGAAGAAAATGAAGTGCCTGTGTCACTAGCTGGTCGTATTATGACAAAGCGTGGAAAAGGAAAAGCAGGTTTCGCTCACGTTCAAGATTTAACAGGACAAATTCAGCTTTATGTACGTAAAGATGCAATTGGCGAAGAACAGTACGAAATCTTCAGCAGCGTAGATATCGGTGACTTGGTAGGGGTTGAAGGTGTTTTATTCAAAACAAAAGTTGGCGAACTTTCTATTAAAGTAAAAGATTTCACGTTACTAACAAAAGCGCTTCGTCCACTTCCAGATAAATATCATGGTTTAAAAGATATTGAACAGCGCTACCGTCAACGTTACTTAGATTTAATTACAAACCCAGAAAGTAAACAAACATTTATCTCAAGAAGCCGCATTATTCAATCGATGCGCCGTTACTTAGATAATCACGGATACTTAGAAGTTGAAACACCGATGATGCATTCAATCGCAGGTGGAGCAGCAGCTCGTCCGTTTGTGACACACCACAATGCTCTTGATATGGAACTTTATATGCGTATTGCGATTGAACTTCATTTAAAACGTTTAATCGTAGGTGGATTAGAAAAAGTATATGAAATTGGCCGTGTATTCCGTAATGAAGGTGTATCTACACGTCACAATCCTGAATTTACAATGATCGAATTGTACGAAGCGTATGCGGACTACAAAGATATCATGGCTTTAACAGAGAACTTAATTGCACACATTGCGCAAGAAGTACTTGGCACAACAAAGATTCAGTATGGTGATCAAGAGGTAGACCTAACGCCAGAATGGACAAGACTTCATATGGTCGATGCTATTAAACAATATACGGGCGTAGACTTCTGGGGAGAAACATCTGTTGAAGAAGCTCGTGCTTTAGCAAAAGAACACGGGGTAGAAATCACTGAACATATGCAATATGGACATATTGTAAATGAATTCTTTGAACAAAAAGTAGAAGAGCAGTTAATTCAACCGACGTTCATTTACGGACATCCTGTAGAAATCTCTCCACTTGCTAAGAAAAATGCGGAAGATCCGCGTTTTACTGACCGTTTTGAGCTGTTTATCGTGGCGCGTGAACACGCGAACGCATTTACAGAGCTAAATGATCCAATTGACCAACGTGAGCGCTTTGAAGCTCAGTTGAAAGAGAAAGAACAAGGAAACGATGAAGCACATGAGATGGATGATGACTTCATTGAGGCATTAGAATACGGTATGCCACCTACAGGTGGTCTAGGAATCGGTATTGACCGCCTTGTTATGTTACTAACAAATGCACCGTCAATCCGTGATGTACTATTATTCCCACATATGCGTCAACGCTAAAAAAAGAGATGGCTACGGCCATCTTTTTTTAGGTATTAATATTAGAAAATTTAAACTTTTAATTTACCTCTTGTTTTTATGAAAACGATTTGGTATATTTATATCTGTTGCTAACGCAGATAAGCGAAAACAACAAAAAGAAATAAAAAAAGTTGTTGACATTACGTTGATAACTTGATAAGATAGTAAAGTCGCTTAAGAGCGGCGGTTGAACTTTGAAAACTGAACAAAGCGACAAACGTCAACGTTAATTTTTAT
>NZ_JBLQZO010000013.1:0-50075 GCF_047872835.1 Priestia sp. RMT2NF4 | reverse complement strand
TGGGCTATCGCCAAGCGGTAAGGCAACGGATTTTGATTCCGTCATGCGTTGGTTCGAATCCAGCTAGCCCAGCCATAGAGAGCCATTAGCTCAGTTGGTAGAGCATCTGACTTTTAATCAGAGGGTCGAAGGTTCGAGTCCTTCATGGCTCATTTTAATAAGCGGAAGTAGTTCAGTGGTAGAACACCACCTTGCCAAGGTGGGGGTCGCGAGTTCGAACCTCGTCTTCCGCTCCATTTCTATATAAAAAAACATATTGGGGCCTTAGCTCAGCTGGGAGAGCGCCTGCCTTGCACGCAGGAGGTCAGCGGTTCGATCCCGCTAGGCTCCACCATACATATAAACGTACAACCTTTAAGCAATTTGCTTAAAGGTTTTTTTGTGTAGTTTCTACAAATTAGAATTGTATATATATTCAAAAAAGTGTCGAGTTGAGCCATCGCTCATTTAGCCGTTACAATAAGAGAGTAGCAACATTTGTGATGGGGGGACATATTATGAATAAGCTTTCAATTATTGGAGTACCAATGGATTTAGGTCAAACTCGCCGAGGGGTCGATATGGGGCCAAGTGCGATACGATATGCAGGTGTTATGGAACGCATCGAGAATATTGGATATAGTGTAGAAGATAAAGGGAATATTGAAATTGCCTTAGCTGAACGAGTACATAGTGATGAAAATACAAACTTAAAGAATTTAAAAGCTGTAGCGGATGCTAGCGAAAGACTTGCTCAGACCGTAAGTGATGTTATTACAAATAAAAGGTTTCCTTTAGTGCTAGGGGGAGATCACAGCATCGCTATCGGAACACTAGCAGGAGTAAGTCGTCATTATAAAAATTTAGGCGTAATTTGGTATGATGCACACGGAGATTTAAATACAGCAGATACGTCTCCTTCCGGAAATATTCACGGTATGCCATTGGCGGCAAGTATAGGTATAGGAGACGAAGCATTGACTCGAATTGGTGGCTATGCCCCTAAAGTCAAGCCCGAGAATATTGTGATTATCGGAGCCCGTTCTTTAGATGAAGGAGAAAAAGAGCTAATAAAGGAAAAAGGAATTAAAGTGTATACGATGCATGAGATAGATCGAATGGGTATGACAAAAGTAATGGAAGAAACAATTTTATATTTGCGTGATAAAACAGATGGCGTTCATCTATCACTCGATTTAGATGGACTGGATCCACATGATGCACCCGGAGTAGGAACGCCAGTTATCGGTGGAATAAGCTACAGAGAAAGTCATTTAGCTATGGAGATGTTGGCAGAATCTCAGCTAATCACTTCTGCCGAGTTTGTGGAAGTGAATCCTATTTTAGATGAGCGGAATAAAACAGCTACCGTAGCTGTTGCATTAATGGGCTCACTTTTAGGAGAAAAATTAGTATAAAACATTATTGCCTACCAAAAGGTACATGAAACATATGTGAAGATAAAAAAAAGAAGCTCTTAGTTCAGATTCTAGAGCTTCTTTATATAGAGAAAAACTTTTCATATTCATTTAATAGACCATCTAGCTCTGAGCTTACTCTCACCACTGTTAGTGATGATAAAGGATTTTCTGCTGCAAGAGTGACCATGTTATTTCTACATTCTTCAATTTGATTCAAAAGGTTTTCTTTTGTATGAGTCAAGCTTTCCACTCCTCTTCTTTTCATCTATACTAATTACATAACCTACGTACGATCTTTTTAAACGTATTTGACAAATTTTTGTTAAAATAATTAAGCATAAGTGAAACTTTATGATAAAGTACACGTATATATACTATCCCGCAATGGGCGGAGGTAACCGTTACATGGATTTATTATTAAAAAGAAAAATAAAAAAAGTAAAAAAAGGTGACCAGGATGCGTTTGCTGACATAGTAGAATATCACAAGGATAAACTTTTTCATCTATGTTATCGAATGCTAGGAAACCGGGAAGAAGCGCAAGACGCTGCACAAGAAGCGTTTATTCGAGCCTATGTAAATATTCATAGCTATGACACGAGTAAAAAGTTTTCCACCTGGCTATATCGAATTGCTACAAATCTTTGTATTGATCGAATTCGTAAGAAAAAGCCAGACTATTATTTAGATGCAGAAGTAGCCGGGACCGACGGGTTAAATATGTACTCTCAAATAGCTGCCGATCAGGCCTTACCAGAGGAAGAGCTAGAGCAAGTAGAATTGCAAGAATTCATTCAGTCGGAAATATTAAAGCTACCTGAGAAATATCGAACTGTCATTGTCCTAAAATATATAGATGAGCTGTCGTTAAAAGAAATCAGCGATATTTTAGACCTGCCTCTTGGTACGGTAAAGACTAGAATTCACAGAGGACGTGAAGCTTTAAGAAATCGACTTCGCCACTTGTAAGGAGTGAACTAAGAATGAAATGTCCAAAAATGTATGTAAACCTCATTCATGAGCATTTAGATGGAGATATTACAAAAGAAAATGAACTGTTATTAAAAGAGCATTTGCACCAATGCAAAGGTTGTCAGCAGCATATGCATCAGTTAAAAAGAACGATTGCATTTGTGCAAAGCACTTCTCATATAGAATTACCTATGAACTTTACAGCAGGTGTTATGGCCGGGTTACCACGTGAGAAGAATCGAATTCGAATGAATAGATGGTTTACAAACCATCCGATTCTTAGTGCAGCTGCTGTATTTGTGCTGTTAATGTCCGGCACGGTGTTTTCAGCTTGGGAAACGGATGAAGACTTTTCTGTTTCAAAGCAGCCGAACCTGGTCATTCACGATAAAACAGTCGTTGTACCAAAAGGTGAGACCGTCAAAGGTGATATTACTGTGAGAAATGGCGATATTAAAATTGAAGGAAAAGTAGATGGAAACGTTACTGTTATACATGGTGATAAGTATCTAGCTTCTGCAGGAGAAGTGACAGGCAATATTGAAGAGTTAGACAAGATTTTTGACTGGGTATGGTATAACGTCAAAACTCATGCCAAGCAAGCTGTTGACTTTTAATAGTTAAACATAAAACCGTCCGCTTATCTTGTTAGAGAGGAACAGTGGACGGTTTTATTTATATAAAAAGAAGGCTACATTATATAGGAACAAGGATTTAAAAATAAGATGTAATTTACAGTGTAATTTTGTTTTATGGTATAATAAAACGGTTATGTTATCTTTATTACATATATAGAGGAAGTGAGAAGATGCCTATTGGAGACCTGCCAATCCTCTCATATTTAGGAAAAATTGTTGATGTTCTCCTGGTATGGTTCGTCATATATAAATTAATTATGGTCATAAGAGGTACAAAAGCAGTACAGCTTTTAAAAGGAATCACGGTAATTTTAGTTGTCCGCTTTATAAGTAACTTCCTTGGACTAAATACGTTGCAATGGTTAATGGACCAAGCGTTAACGTATGGATTTTTAGCTATTATTATTATCTTCCAGCCAGAGCTGCGCCGAGCGCTTGAACAGCTTGGGAGAGGACGTTTGTTTTCACGCAGTAATTTGCCTGAAGAAGATGAACGTACCGTTACGATTGAGGCGATTATAAAAGCAACGCATTATATGGCTAAAAGACGCATAGGTGCATTGATCTCAATTGAAAGAGAGACGGGTATGGGTGATTATATTGAAACAGGTATACCGCTCAACTCTAATATTTCTTCTGAATTATTAATCAACTTATTTATACCGAATACACCACTTCATGATGGAGCGGTTATTTTACAGCGGGATCAAGTAGCCGCTGCAGCATGTTACTTACCTTTATCTGAAAGTCCTTTTATTTCAAAAGAATTAGGTACTCGCCATCGTGCTGCTGTAGGAATAAGTGAAGTAACAGATAGTGTGACTGTCATTGTATCTGAAGAAACTGGAGGCATTTCCGTTACCAAAAACGGTGAATTGTATCGTGAATTGACCATTGATACATTAAGAGAAATGCTAGAAAAAGAATTAGTCACAACTTCTAAAGCAACTTCTTCCACTCGTTGGCAATGGAGGTTGAAGAAGAATGGATAAATTGATGAATCGATCGTGGGTTATGAAAATTATCGCGTTGCTGTTAGCCTTCATGTTATATTTATCTGTTAATTTAGATGATGGTGCCAGTTCATCAAATAAAATTCTGAACCGAAGCAGTTCTGCCAACACTGGAGTAGAAACATTAACAGATGTTCCGGTTCAAGTATCCTACAATGAGAAGAACAGAATTGTAAGAGGTGTTCCGGATACGGTCATTATGACACTGGAAGGTCCTAAAAATATTTTGGCTCAAACAAAGCTACAAAAAGATTATCAAGCTTATATTGACCTTGATAATTTAAGCTTAGGGCAGCATAGAGTCAAGGTTCAGTATCGAAATATCTCTGATAATTTAAACGTAGTGGTTAAGCCTGATATTGTAAATGTAACAATTGAAGAACGCGATTCAAAACAGTTTTCAGTAGAGGCAAGCTATGATAAAAATAAGGTCAAAAATGGGTATGAAGCAGGGGAAGCAACCGTTAGCCCAAGAGCCGTCACGGTAACGGGCGCATCAAGTCAATTAGACCAAGTTGCTTATGTAAAAGCTATTATTGATTTAGATAATGCTTCAAAAACAGTGACGAAACAAGCAACTGTTGTCGCATTAGACAAGAATTTAAATAAATTGAATGTAACAGTTCAACCAGAAACGGTCAATGTAACAATCCCGGTGAAAAATATTAGTAAAAAAGTGCCGATCGATGTGATTCAAGAAGGCACGCCAGGCGACGGTGTCAACATTACGAAGCTAGAGCCTAAAACAGATACCGTGAAAATTATCGGTCCATCTGATTCTTTAGAAAAAATCGATAAAATTGATAATATTCCAGTCGATGTTACCGGTATTACGAAATCTAAAGATATTAAGGTGAATGTCCCTGTTCCAGACGGAATAGATAGTGTAAGTCCTAAACAAATTACCGTTCATGTGGAAGTAGACAAACAAGGTGATGAGAAAGACGCAGAAGAAACGGACGCAAGTGCAGCTGAGACTAAGTCATTTAAGAATTTGCCGGTTTCTTTAACTGGTCAATCCTCAAAGTACACGTATGAACTGCTTTCTCCTACTTCAGTAGATGCGGATGTAAAAGGACCAAAATCTGATTTAGATAAGTTAACGAAAAGCGGCATTAGCTTGTCAGCGAATGTAGGGAATTTATCTGCTGGGGAGCACACGGTTCCTATTATAATAAATAGTCCTGACTCTGTTACATCAACACTATCGACTAAACAGGCAAAAGTTCGTGTAACAGCGAAAAAACAATCAGGGACAAATGATGAGCAAACGGATAAAGAAACAAGTGGAAGCACGAGCGATAAAGAAACAAAGCCAGACACGGGAACTGGATCAGGATCAGGAACAAATCCTGGGACGGGAAATTCAGGTGATTCAACTGATAAACCAAGCGAAGAGACTGATACACCTGAAGACAATACAGATACACCAACAGATAATACAGAAACTGGTGACGATAGTAGTAATCAAAGTGATGAAAATTCTACACCCGTAGATGGACAGACAGATAATACATCAGGAAACTAAATGTTTTGACATGAAGGAGAGAAAATTAATGGGTAAGTATTTTGGAACAGACGGAGTACGAGGAGTTGCCAATAGTGAATTAACTCCTGAGCTTGCTTTTAAAATTGGACGCTTAGGTGGTTACGTTCTAACAAAAGATGCAGAGCGACCAAAGGTATTAATCGGACGCGATACACGCGTTTCTGGTCATATGTTAGAAGGAGCGCTTGTTGCAGGCTTGCTTTCAATTGGTGCAGAAGTTATGCGATTAGGCGTTATTTCAACTCCAGGGGTAGCGTATTTAACAAAAGCACTTGGCGCACAAGCAGGAGTCATGATCTCTGCTTCACATAACCCAGTTCAAGATAACGGAATTAAATTCTTTGGTCCAGATGGATTTAAACTGTCAGATGCACAAGAGAATGAAATTGAAGCGTTAATGGATAGTGAAACAGATCAATTACCAAGACCTGTTGGGGGAGATTTAGGTCAGGTAAATGACTACTTCGAAGGTGGACAAAAATATCTTCAATACTTAAAACAAACGGTTGATGAAGACTTCTCAGGTATTCATGTTGCATTAGACTGTGCGCACGGAGCAACGTCGTCGTTAGCAGCACATTTATTTGCAGATTTAGATGCGGATATCTCTACAATGGGGGCATCACCAAACGGATTAAACATCAATGACGGTGTAGGATCTACACATCCGGAAGCATTAAGTGCCTTCTTAAAAGAAAAAGGAGCGGATGTTGGGTTAGCATTTGATGGAGACGGAGATCGTTTAATCGCAATCGATGAAAAAGGCGAGATTGTAGACGGTGATCAAATCATGTTCATTTGTGCAAAGTACTTATATGAACAAGGACGTTTAAAGAAAAATACGCTTGTTTCTACCGTTATGAGTAACTTAGGCTTCTATAAAGCACTAGAAGCTAGCGGAATTGAAAGTGCACAAACTGGTGTAGGCGACCGTTATGTAGTAGAAGAAATGAAAGCTAATCAATATAACCTAGGTGGAGAACAGTCAGGTCATATTATTTTCTTAGATTACAACACAACAGGTGACGGTATGCTTTCAGCTATTCAGCTTGTAAACATTATGCAAGCAACGAAAAAGCCTTTATCAGAATTAGCAGCTGAAATGAAGAAGTATCCTCAGCTTCTTGTAAATGTAAAAGTAACGGATAAGCATCATGTTACAGATAACGAGAAGGTAAAAGTGGTTATTGAAGAAGTGGAAAAAGAAATGAACGGTAATGGCCGAGTACTTGTACGCCCTTCAGGAACAGAGCCGTTAGTACGTGTTATGGTTGAAGCACAAACACAAGAAGAATGTGAAACTTATGTAACGCGTATCGTAGAAGTAGTAAAAGAAGAAATGGGCTTAGAGTAATTCATTAATTATATGCATAAGCGGTGACGTTTCGAGCTGCTTATGCATATTTTTATATTGTTGAGAAAAATTCTTGGAAATTATCTGATGCTAAAGGCTGTTTTTACAGATAGTAAAGAAGATAATTGACGTTTTCTCACTTCTTATTGTAATATTAAATCTGTTCGTCTCTTAATTT
The DNA here is from genome assembly GCF_047872835.1 of Priestia sp. RMT2NF4. NCBI lineage: Bacteria > Bacillati > Bacillota > Bacilli > Caryophanales > Bacillaceae > Priestia > Priestia sp. RMT2NF4. The sequence goes on along the minus strand of NZ_JBLQZO010000013.1, from coordinate 42,971 downwards.
ATGTAAAGGAGTGAACAATCTATTTTAAAAGTGAATACAAAGCGCCTGAACTAAGTAAAGGGACGGAAACGACTTAGTTGACGAGGAGGAGGTTTATCGAAGTATCGGCGGATGCCTCCCGGTTGTTGATTATCACGGCCGAAAACTTGATGTGAAAAACAATGAGGTGACTTATTGGACAAAAGCATTGAGATGATAATCATTGATGATGAAAAGAGACTCTCTTTTCATACATGAAGGAGGATTTTATCTATGTGCGGAATTGTAGGATATATTGGAACAGAAGATTCGAAAGAAATTTTATTACGTGGTCTTGAAAAGTTAGAATATCGTGGCTATGACTCAGCAGGTATTGCAGTTGTTAACAATGAAGGCGTACACGTATTCAAAGAAAAAGGCCGTATTGCAGAATTGCGTCAGGCAGTAGATAACAGTGTTGTAGCACCAGCAGGTATCGGTCATACGCGTTGGGCAACTCATGGTGTACCAAGCCAAGAAAATGCTCACCCGCATCAAAGTACATCTGGACGCTTCACGCTTGTGCATAATGGTGTAATTGAAAACTACGCTATTTTAAAACGTGAATATTTACAAGATGTAACGTTCAAAAGCGAAACGGATACAGAAGTAATCGTTCAGTTAATTGAAAAAATCGCAGCAGAAGGCTTAGATGTAGAAGAAGCGTTCCGCAAGACAGTAAGTTTGCTTCACGGTTCTTATGCACTAGCTCTTGTTGATAACGAAGATAAAAATACAATCTACGTAGCTAAAAACAAAAGCCCGCTTCTTGTAGGTGTTGGCGAAGGATTTAACGTTGTAGCAAGCGATGCTATGGCAATGCTTCAAGTAACAGATCAGTACGTAGAATTAATGGATAAAGAAACAGTAATTGTTACAAAAGAAGGCGTAACAATTAAAACGCTTGATGGTGAAGTGGTAGAAAGAGCACCTTACACAGCAGAGCTTGATGCAAGTGATATTGAAAAAGGTACGTACCCTCACTATATGTTAAAAGAAATTGATGAGCAGCCTTTAGTTGTTCGTAAAATCATTCAAGAGTATCAAAATGAAAACAATGAACTGCACATTGATGCAGACATTTTAGGAGCAATGGATGAAGCAGACCGCATCTATATCGTAGCATGTGGAACAAGCTATCATGCAGGCCTAGTAGGTAAACAATTCATTGAAACGTGGGCGAAGGTTCCGGTAGAAGTGCACGTAGCAAGTGAATTCTCTTACAACATGCCGCTTTTATCTGAAAAGCCACTGTTTATCTTTATTTCTCAAAGTGGAGAAACAGCTGACAGCCGTGCAGTATTAGTTCAAATTAAAGAACTAGGTTACAAAGCGTTAACAATCACAAACGTTCCGGGATCAACATTATCTCGTGAATCTGATTATACGTTATTACTTCATGCAGGTCCGGAAATTGCTGTAGCATCAACAAAGGCTTATACAGCTCAATTAGCAGTCCTATCAATTCTAGCGGCTGTAACAGCAAAAACACGCGGCATTGAATTAGAATTTGATTTAGTTCAAGAGTTAGCAATCGTAGCAAACACAATGGAAGTACTTTGCGACGACAAAGAAGAAATGGAAAGCATTGCTCTTCAATTCTTAGCAACAACTCGCAACGCATTCTTTATTGGACGTTCTGTTGATTATTATGTAGGTTTAGAAGGCGCGTTAAAACTAAAAGAAATCTCTTACATTCAAGCAGAAGGATTTGCTGGAGGAGAGCTTAAGCACGGAACAATCGCTTTAATTGAAAACAATACGCCAATTATTGCATTAGCAACACAAGAACATGTAAACTTAAGCATCCGTGGTAACGTAAAAGAAGTAGTAGCACGTGGAGCTAATCCTTGTATCATTTCAATGAAAGGATTAGAAACAGAAGAAGATCGCTACGTGATTCCGAAAGTTCACGAAACACTTTCACCACTAGCAGCGGTTATTCCTTTACAATTAATCTCTTACTACGCTGCATTGCACCGCGATTGCGATGTAGATAAACCACGTAACCTAGCAAAATCAGTTACTGTAGAATAATAAGTTTCTAGACACCCTTCTATTATAGAAGGGTGTTTTTGTATATAATTCTCATTGAGCTAAAAAATATATTTGCTTGCTTCATTTATTTTATATAATAGAGTAGGTAAATGAATGAAACTCATTTATAAAAAAGGAAGTGAAAAGTATTAGTGGAGTAGCTCAAAGTATAAAGTACGTGTTGCGAGGCATCTTTTTTGTCTTGTATTTTCCCTTTTATTTTGTATTTCAAATTTTGTGTAAGATATGGATATATTTTATCGCTAAGCCCCTCATATGGATAGGAACAAGAATTATTCAACCTGTCATTGATTTCATTTGGAGATACATTATACGTTTTTTATTCGTTTATCCTATTTCTTGGCTATGGAGTGTCCTCATCTATCCTTTTATTCTCTTCGTTTGGAAACGATGTTTTTTGCCTATAACTAGATTTATATGGAAGTATGTTTTATACCCTGTTTTATACATGGTTTGTTACCCTTGTTATCTTCTATGGAAATATGTTGTGCTGCCATTTTACAATGGAATTGTTATTCCCGTGGTTTCATTTTGTCAGCGTATATTCTTCTGTTTTTGGAAAGGAGTTAAGTGGATCATAATTCATATGATCTACTATCCCCTACGGTGGATTTGGGTGAGATGTATATACAAACCGCTGAAAAAATTATATACAAAAATCATTCAGCCTGTTATCAAATGGTTTTCTCATTTATTTAGTTAACGAAATATACCAAAAGATTGCTTGTCTTTTTTAGGTATTAAACTCGAAAGATAAGAGGGAATTGATGTATAATAAAAACGGATATATCATTGCCTATTTATTTTATTAGATTCAATTTTGAAAGAGAGTGAAACAATATGGGCCGTAAGTGGAACAATATTAAAGAAAAGAAAGCGTCAAAAGATGCTAATACAAGTCGTATATATGCCAAGTTTGGCCGTGAGATTTATGTGGCTGCAAAACAAGGTGAGCCAGATCCAGAATCAAACCAAGCGTTAAAAGTTGTATTAGAACGCGCGAAAACATACAATGTGCCAAAAGCAATTATTGACCGTGCTATTGAAAAAGCAAAGGGCGGTTCAGAAGAAAATTACGATAATCTTCGTTACGAAGGTTTTGGACCAAATGGCTCAATGGTTATCGTAGATGCTCTTACGAATAACGTAAACAGAACAGCTTCAGACGTGCGTGCTGCCTTTGGTAAAAACGGCGGTAATATGGGAGTAAGCGGATCAGTAGCGTATATGTTTGATCCAACAGCTGTTATTGGTGTAGAAGGTAAAGATGAAGAAGAGACGCTAGAACTGTTAATGGAAGCAGATGTAGACGTGCGTGACATTTTAGAAGAAGAAGATTCTGTAATTGTTTATGCTGATCCGGATCAATTCCATGCGGTACAAAAAGCGTTCAACGATGCTGGTATTACGGAATTTACAGTAGCTGAGCAAACGATGCTTGCTCAAAATGATGTAACTCTTCCTGAAGATGCACAAGCTCAGTTTGAAAAAATGATTGATGCATTAGAGGACTTAGAAGATGTGCAGCAAGTATATCACAACGTTGATTTAGGATAATAGTGAAAGAGGCAGACCTATCAAAGAGGTCTGTCTTTTTTTATAGGCCGTGTGAAAAGCATCTATTGACCCTTTCCCTTCGTTTGGAATATGGTAAGATAATGAATTAAGAATAGAAAATAGTAGAATTTTATAAGGAATAAATGGAGGGAAAGCAGTTGAAAAAATTAATGGTGGGGATGGCGTTAACAGCTACGCTTGCAACGGCTGTAACGCCTGGCTTTGGCTCAATTGGGGGAAATCAAGAAAAGGCATATGCAGCAACAGTTACATATAAAGTAACGGCAAGCAAGCTAAATGTGAGAAGCGGAGCGGGAACGAATTACGGGATTATCGGCAGCGTAGTAAAAGATCAAACACTATCTGTGGTGAGCAAAAGCGGAAGCTGGTACAAAATTAACTATAACGGCCGCACAGGCTATGTAAGCAGCGATTATGTACAGTCATCAGGAACAACAGCGCCACCAGCAGAAAGCACAACGTATACAGTAACGGCAAGCACGCTGAATGTAAGAAGCGGAGCGGGCACCAACTACGCATCTATAGGAAGTGTGACAAAAGGCCAGAAGCTGTCTGTGATGAGCAAAAGCGGAAGCTGGTACAAAATTAACTACAACGGCCGCACGGGCTACGTAAGCAGCGATTATGTACAAGCATCGGGAACAACAACGGCCCCAACAACGCCACCAGCAGAAAGCACAACGTACACAGTAACGGCGAGCACGCTGAACGTAAGAAGCGGAGCAGGCACCAACTACGCATCTATAGGAAGTGTGACAAAAGGCCAGAAGCTGTCTGTGGTGAGCAAAAGCGGAAGCTGGTACAAAATTAACTATAACGGCCGCACAGGCTATGTAAGAAGTGACTATGTACAGGCTTCAGCTACAGCGTCTCCAAAGCTCGTAGTCGATTCTTTTAAAACGTTAGGCAACGCTCAGCAATTCATCTTGGTTACAGCAGATAACTACGATACGAAGTCTGCTAAAATTCAAACATTTGAAAAAGTTGATGGAAAATGGAAGCAAGTTTTAACTGCGAACGGTGTACTTGGACAAAAAGGATTCGCTTTAGCGAAAAAAGAAGGAGATATGGAGTCTCCGACAGGGAAATATACAATTGGCACAGCATTCGGACGCTATGCAAATCCTGGAACTAAGCTTCCATATCGAAAGATTACATCAAATGATGTGTGGGTAGACGATTCAAAAAGCTCTCTGTATAATACGTGGCAGCAAAAGCCAGCGAATGGCCGCTGGACGAGCGCTGAGAACATGGATATCCCGGCTTATGATTATGGGTTTGTCATTAATTATAATGAATCTAGAACCCCAGGAAAGGGAAGTGCAATCTTCTTTCATGTAGGAACAAATTATACAGCAGGATGTACGGCCACTTCTAAAGAACAAGTTGTCTCTATTTTAAAATGGTTAAATCCAGAGAAAAATCCAGTTATTATTCAATCTCCTGTAAGTGAATTAGATAAATATTAAGTTAGAAAGCAGCTGAATTCGTGTAATTCAGCTGCTTTTTTATGTAATTAAAAGCTTTGTCCGTCTGTGGTACGACAAAGTTAGTTTTCCTATTCATTGAATGAAAGCGTTTAATCTCTTACGATTAAAGTATCATCACGTAGAGAAAGGAAGAGAGCAAATGGCTCAATCTAATATAAAAGTAGCTGTACAAAAATTTGGGAACTTTCTAAGTTCAATGGTTATGCCAAATATCGGAGCATTTATTGCATGGGGACTTATTACTGCTTTATTTATTCCAACAGGCTTTTTTCCAAATGAAAGCCTTGCCAAACTAGTGGATCCAATGGTCAAGTATTTGCTTCCGCTGCTAATCGGCTACACAGGAGGAAAGCTTGTACACGATCAGCGCGGAGGCGTTGTAGGTGCTATCGCGACCATGGGCGTCATTGTTGGATCTGATATTCCGATGTTTCTAGGCGCTATGATTATGGGGCCGCTGGGCGGTTATATCATCAAGAAGTTTGACCAGTTTATTGAAGGTAAAGTCAAAACAGGATTTGAGATGTTAATTAATAATTTCTCAGCAGGTATTCTTGGAGGAATTCTAGCGATTCTAGCCTTTTTAGGAGTTAGCCCAGCTGTGGACGGATTTACAGGTGCACTTGTAGTGGGTGTAGATTGGATGGTTGCACATGGCCTTCTTCCTCTTACAAGTATTTTAATTGAACCAGCTAAAATTTTATTCTTAAACAATGCCATTAATCACGGCATTTTATCTCCGATTGGAGCAGAACAAATTCGAACAAACGGACAGTCCATTCTATTGTTATTAGAAACAAATCCTGGTCCGGGATTAGGAATTCTGTTAGCGTATTGCTTCTTTGGAAAAGGAACAGCAAAACAGTCAGCACCGGGAGCGGCCATCATTCATTTTATTGGCGGAATTCACGAAATTTACTTCCCTTACGTTTTAATGCGTCCTCTTCTAATCATTGCGGCTATTTTAGGAGGAATGAGCGGAGTATTTACATTTGTTCTTTTAGGAGGAGGCTTACAAGCCGTTGCTTCACCAGGAAGTATTTTGGCTATTTTAGCTGCTACACCAGGTAATGCAGGCAGCTATGTTGCAAATATCTCAGGTGTTCTTGTTGCAGCCGTCGTATCGTTTATTGTAGGTTCGTTAATTTTAAAAACGGGCAAGCAAACAGAAGATTTGGACGAAGCAGCTCGCAAAATGCAAGAGATGAAGGGCAAGAAGAGCTCTGTAGCAGGAAGCTTTACAAAACAGCAAGGCGACGTACCAGCAAGCGTTCAAAAAATTGTTTTTGCCTGTGACGCAGGTATGGGATCGAGTGCAATGGGCGCCTCTCTTCTTCGCAAGAAAGTTAAACAAGCAGATTTAAATATTTCGGTAACAAATACAGCTATCAGTAATATTCCAAGTGATGCTCAAATCGTTATTACACAGGAAGAGCTAACGCCAAGAGCTCAAAACAAAGTTCCAGATGCGTATCATATCTCGGTGGATAACTTTCTATCTAGCCCGGAATATGACAAACTAATTGATCAACTAAAAAATGATCATACTACTTCTAAGGCGGAAGAAGAAAAGAACGTATCTGCAGAAAACTATACAGATAGTAATGATGGTTTATTAAAAGAAGAAAACGTTTTCTTGAATCAGCACTTTTCTTCTAAGGAAGAAGCAATTCGATTTGCAGGAAGTGTGTTAGTAAAAGGCGGATATGTAGAAGAAAACTATGTTGAAGCGATGATTGAGCGAGACAATATGACTTCTACTTATATGGGAAATGACGTAGCGATTCCGCACGGTACGGAAGAAGCGAAAAAGAACGTTTTAAGATCAGGTTTTACAGTAATTCAAGTTCCAGAAGGCGTTGATTTTGATGGTGAGAAAGTTCGTTTGATTTTCGGAATTGCCGGAAAAGACGGCACCCATTTAGAAATTTTATCTGGTATCGCGATTACATGTTCTGATATGAACAATATTGAAAAGATGGTTCATGCCAAATCAGCTAAAGAATTAATGGCTATTATTCAAAGTAACTAACGGGATAGAAAGGCATGAAGATGCCTTTTTATCCTTTGTTTATAAATAAGAAAAGAGTTGATGTTCTTGTTTATTACTTCAAGAGAAAAATCAATCATTGAGTTAATTATTAAAACGGCAGGAAAGCATACAGCACTTACACTTGCTACTTTTTTGAATGTAAGTGTAAGAACCGTTCACCGAGATTTGAAGGCAATTGAATCAATACTTGAAAAATTTGATTTAAAGCTGATTCGTACACAAGATGAAGGACTAATGATTGAAGGTAAAAATGAACAAATTTTTCGTCTTATCCAAGAGCTGATGAAGATTAAAACGACGGATCAGTCTCCACAGGAAAGAAAATTAATTCTTTTAATTCTTCTTCTAGAAGAAGGAGATTCATTTAAATTACAAACGCTGGCTAAAGACTTAGAAGTAAGTATTACTACACTAACTGCTTATCTAGATGAATTAACAGAGTGGTTAACCACATTTGACGTTTTCCTTCATCGAAAGAGAGGGGTCGGAGTAGAGGTTCAAGCTACTGAAGCCAATAAACGGAACGCATTAGCCAATTATTTTCTTGTCCACTTTAATGAAGAGTTAATTGAATGTTTGTTTCTAGTAGAAAATCACCAGCATACGGATGAAACGATTTTGCATTATTTTTATCCGAATTATTTAGCAGAAGTAGACCGAATTGTACATCAAGCGATTAATCAGCATCATTCTAAGCTGGCTGACAGCGATTATATAGGGCTCATTGTTCATATTTGCATTATGATACAGCGAACGAAAAAGCAAATGTATCTAGAAGACGACGGCGGCCAAACGGAAGAGCTGGCGAGTGAACTGTTCTTAATGAAGGATATTTGCCGCGAAATTGAACGGGTATTTTCTCTTTCTTTCACGGAAAAAGATATTCATTTCTTAGCAGTACGGCTACGTGCAGCTAAGTTCCAAACTACTAGAGACGTATATTACGACAGCGTAGTGGTTGGGCAGATTATTAAGAATATGATTTCTCATGTTTCTGTTCAGCTTAACACCGACTTGACCGGTGATTTTTCCCTTTACCAAGGGCTGCTTGCTCATATGGAACCGGCAATTTTTCGTCTTAAGCAAAAAATGGAGCTTTTTAATCCATTAACGGAAGAGATTAAGAAAAAGTACCCTGTTTTATTTATGGCTGTGAGAAACAGTATCGATCAAGAGCTGCCGGATTTAGTTTTTCCAGATGATGAAGTGGCATATCTTGTTTTGCATTTCGGTTCAACGCTAGTGCTAAAAGAAGAAGTCATGGAAATTCAGGCACTGATTGTCTGTCCAACTGGAATCGGCACTTCGAAAATGTTAGCTAGCCGTATTCGTAAAGAGATTCCGGAGATTAATTCAGTTGTCATTAAATCGGTAAAAGAAATCAAAGAAGCGGCGCTTGAAGGGTATGACGTAGTGATTTCAACAGTAAGACTTCCTTTTTTAAATGTCGATTACATTTTAGTCAATCCACTCTTAACCGAAGAGGATATTCAGTCCGTTCAGAATTTTTTACAGAAAAACATTCAAAAGTTAACCAAAGATAAGGGCTATCGTTCGTTCCAATATAAAAATAAGACCGTCTCTACACAAAAACCGTCTTTTGAGGAAACGATGAAGCAAATTAAAGATGTGCATGGAAGTATCGAATCAATTCTTCAAAACCTTAGAATGTATCGATTTTCGGATGCAGTGAGTCATGATCAAGTGATTTCGCACGTAGTAAAAGCAGCTGAAAAAGAACGTTTAATAACCAATGCCAGCTGCGTTATTGATCAGCTTAAGGAACGAGAAAACAAAGGCGGTTTAGGTATTCCGCAAACGAGTATGGCACTGTTCCATTGCCGTGAACATCACGTGAAAGAGCTGATTTTTCAAGTTTCACATTTAGAACAGCCTTGCACAGTTAAAGGTATGGACGGAACAAACATGCAGGCGCGTAACCTTCTATTAATGCTAGCACCTGAGGAGTTAAGTGAAGTACAGCAAGAAATCTTAAGTTTAATTAGTACAAGTTTAATTGAAGATCATGAAGCAATGATGGTTTTTTCGTCTTCGAACGAAGAGATAATTCGCAAAAGGCTAGAGGATACGTTTCATGAGTACCTTCGAAATAATTTGATAAAGGAATGATTTTTGTGAAACAAGCAGTTCATTTTGGAGCAGGTAATATTGGGCGAGGATTTATTGGGGCATTATTTTCTCAAAGCAACTATCACGTTACATTCGTAGATATTGCTGAAAAGATTATTAATCAGTTAAACACAGATGAAGGGTATAACGTAATAACAGCCGCAGAGCACCCAGAGACATTAGCTGTTCAAAACGTATCTGGTTTAAATAATCTGACGCAAGAACAAGCAGTCATTAAAGCGATTAAAGAAGCAACGTACATTACGACAGCCATCGGACCGAACGTTCTGCCTCGCATTGCTCCTTTAATTGCTAAAGGTTTGGCTGAGCGTGTGAAAACAAGCGACGAAAAGGTATATATTATTGCATGTGAAAATCAAATCTCTGCGACAGATTTATTAAAAGGCTATATTTTTGATGCGCTGGATGAAGAGACAAAAGCTCATATGGTAAATAAGGTCTTTTTCTTCAATTCAGCTGTAGATCGTATCGTACCTCTTCAACACAACCAAGGTTCGCTTGATGTTTTAGTAGAATCCTATTATGAATGGGTAGTAGAGGCACCTGAAAATATTCCTTTTGTAGAAGGAATGACGATTGTGCCTGACCTTGCTCCTTTTATTGAAAGAAAGCTATTTACAGTAAATACAGGACATGCGGTGATTGCATATTTTGGTTATTTAAAAGGAAAAGAAACGATTGATCAAACGTTAAGAGATTCAGATATTTACCAACAAGTACAGCAAACGCTACGAGAAACAGGAGACTATCTAATTAAAAGATATGACTTAGATAGAGAGGAACACGAAGCCTACATCGTAAAAATTATTGAGCGTTTTAAGAATCCTCATTTAAATGATTCAGTTAAACGGGTAGGAAGAGCGCCAATTCGCAAACTTGGACCTCAGGATCGTTTGATTCGTCCAGCGCTAGAAGCAAAAAAAGCGGGCCTTTCTTATACCCACTTAGCGAAGGCCATCGCTGCTGCGCTTCTATTTGACCCGCAAGAAGATAAAGAGGCTATGAAGCTTCAAGCGAATATTCATGAGTATGGTATTGAGTATGTGTTAAAAGAGGTCAGTGGGTTAGAGGCAAGTAATAATTTAACAAAAGAAATCATTGCTCAATATAATGCTTTAAAATCGTAAATGACTCTAATACGTGTAAACAGTCCATTTTAAATGGGCTGTTTTTCTTTTTGTAGAAAGGGAATGTTTGTGTATAGGAGGATGATAAAATGGTAGCTATTACTCACGTTGGATTAGCTGTACCTGATGTAGAAGAAGCCGTCCAGTGGTATGGGAAAGTTTTAGGTTTTAAGCTGATTGCCGGTCCTTATACGTTTAATGCGGAGGAAGAAAAAGCTGAAAATATGACTCAAGATTTACTAGGGTCTCATATTAAAAAAATGAAAAATGCTCACATGACAGCTGATAACCAGGTAGGCATTGAACTGTTTGAATTTAATAAGCCGCAAATGCCTCTTGTATTAAAAGACAGCGATGAGCAGTATCAAAGTTATTTTCACATGTGTTTAATAGTCGATGACGTGGAAAAATTAGCGGATAAAATCGAACAATCAGGCGGTAAAAAGCGTAGCCAAGTATGGAATACAAGACCTGGAAAACCTTATTACTTAATTTATTGCGAAGATCCGTTTGGGAATATTATTGAGCTATATTCACATAGTACGGAGCTCATGTATGGGAATAAAGAAGAATAAAAGCTTATCCACATTTTTTGGATAAGCTTTTATTTTTCACAGCTGTCCGTAGCCATATACCTTTGCCAGCTCTTCGAAGGTTTTTGATGAATACGTAATAGTTACAGATGTTCCTACTGCTACTTTATCGAATAGTTCTTCCACATCCGCATTGTGCATCCGTACGCAGCCGTGGCTTACATATTTGCCAATGCTAGCTTCTGAGTTATTCCCATGAATACCGTATGTGTCGCCGGTTGTTCCGTTTGCATTAAGCCCTAGCCAGCGAGAGCCAAGAGGATTATTAGGAGCGCCTCCTGCAATGTGCCCTGTATAGTAAGGGCGATTTTTAATTTTGTTAACAATCTTGAAAAAGCCTACCGGCGTATCGCTCCATGTTTTTCCCGTAGCTACTGAATACGTCTTTTCTAACTTTCCGTTATGAAAATAAGCAAGCTGATTTGTTTTTTTATTAATAATAATTAAATCTTCACTTGCTGTGTTTTCACTTGCGTCCGCCGTGCTTGCTGTATAAGAAATACTGATAATAGCTGCGAGACACAAAGCCGCTGCTCGCATTAGAATTTTTCTCACGTTCTAGCCATCTCCTCTATTGTTCGATTACATATTTGATGAATTACATGCTATTAGTGTATAAAAGAAAAATGGACTGAACATGAACCTTACCTGAATGAAAACTGAAAGTGCGTTTTTACATGCGAATATAAAGTGAAAATCTGGGCAGAAATACAACTAAAGGTCTGGTACATATCTCATGAAAAAGAGAAAAATGAAAATGCACCTTGTCTGTTTAATTTAGGATGTATTATCATGAAAGTTTGAAATGAAGGGCAGGAGGTGGAATAAACAGATGCTTAAAGAATTTAAAGAGTTTGCTTTGCGAGGAAATGTATTAGATTTAGCTGTCGGTGTTATTATTGGAGCTGCATTTGGAAAAATTGTCACGTCTCTTGTAAATGATATTATTATGCCGCTGATTGGTTTGTTGTTAGCAGGGATAGACTTTAAAGATTTATCCTTTACGGTTGGAGATGCTACGGTATTATATGGATCTTTTATTCAAACAATTGTTGATTTCTTAATTGTTGCATTCTCGATTTTCTTATTTATTCGTTTCTTTAATCGTTTTAAGAGAAAAGAAGAAGAGAAAGTAGAGGAAGAAGTGGCTGTTCTGTCAAAAGAAGAAGAGATCTTAACAGAAATTCGTGATCTGCTAAAAGCAGAAGCAGTGAAAGAGCGTTCATAACAGCAATTTTTACATATGTATAAAACGGCTAAGAGGCCCGTCTTTTCATAAGAAAAGCGGGCTTTTTTTGTGTGAAATTTCTCGGGAAATGTTAGTGGTATGATCATGGGAAAATTAGGCGTGAAAGCGAGAGAGATAGGAATGTTAAAATCATATTAAAAGTGTTAAGATATTGTAAATAGGAGGCTTAAGGTTATGTTTAAACATTTGTATCGTTCTTTGCCAATGCTGGTGGCGTATGGGCTGCTTAGCGTTTTTTTATACAGTGTTGTTATGCTTAATATATCAAATGACACAAAGATATTGTTTGACTGGGCCCAAATCCATACAGCTGGGTTCGTCGTATTAATAGGGGGATGCTCACTTGTCTTATGGGCGCTCACTTTCTATTTGCTGCTTCGATTTAATCAGATAGAGAGAATACAAGGTTCGCAGTGGTACGCCATTTTTACGGCAATTGTGTTTTCAATTGCGGTAGCAGCCGTTTCTGCTATGGTTTTTGTTATCTATCATATTGATATACATAATCCAGGCAAAACAATAGAGTGGGTGCAAGCATACCCTGAACGCTATCTTTTTACGGTCTTTTTACTTTCGCTGTTAACACTAGCGATCATTATGCTAGTAGGGGAAGCTTATTTAGGGGCTGGAATTACCTTTGTTCTGTATTTTATTTTAGCTCTTGTAAACTATTATAAAAAAATCTTTCGAAATGAACCATTGTTCCCGAACGATTTTATTCAGGCAAGTCAGTTAAAAGAAGTTATTCCGATGATTAAAGATTCGATTTCAATTCCTATTGTCATAGGAGTTATTGGATCTATTGTCGTACTGATCGCTCTTTGGTTTTTCTTGCCGAAAATTAAAATTCGATGGTTTCTTCGAATTATTATGATTCTGCCGCTTATCTTTTTAATGAAATCATTTTTATTCTTTGAACACTCGTTTGCTCAAAAATATTATGATCAATATGCTGCGCTGATGCCTTGGAATCAGCAAAATAATTATTACTATAATGGACCTGTTATTGGCATGATTTCAAATGTTAAAACAGATGTGCTGCAAGAGCCGGATGACTACTCACAGGAAGTAATGGCCAAAGTGGCAAAACGCATTCAGTCAAAGGAAGAGAAAACACAAGAAAGCAGGACTGAAGTCAAGCCAAACGTCGTGTTTGTAATGAATGAAACGTTTTGGGATCCAACAAAGCTTAACGTGACGTTCTCTGAAGATCCAATGAAAAATACAAGGGAGCTTCAAAAGAAATATCCTTCTGGGTGGTCTTTAAGTCCTTCATTTGGCGGGGAGACAGCTAATGTAGAGTTTGAAGCATTGACGAGCTACTCTTTGTCTTTCTTTAACCCTGGAGGTCTTCCTTATCAGCATGTATTGAGTAAAAAAGAATATCCGTCTTTTGTTTCTTATTTAGAAAAACAAGGCTATGCTACAACAGCTATGCATCCAAACAGCGGCATGCTTTATATGAGACAAAATGTGTATCCAAATTTGGGATTTGATCAAGTGAAGTTTATTGATCAAATGAAGCATACGCAAAAAGATAACAAAGAATTTGTTTCTGATGAAGCTGTAGTTGATGAAGTACTCGATACGCTTCGTCAGTCGAAAAAGCCTGCATTTGTGCATGCTGTAACGATTGCAAATCATCTTCCTTATTCTGCGGATAAGTATAATGGTCAGGAAAACATTAAAGTAACCGGTAAAGGGTTATCACCAGAAATGCAAAAGGAAATTGAAATTTATGCTGAAGGAATCAAACGTTCAGATGCTGCTTTAAAACGGTTGAACGATGAAATTCAAAAGTTAGATGAGCCGACCATTGTAGTATTTTGGGGAGATCATTTGCCAGCACTTGGACAAAACCTTCAAGCTTACAAAGAAACGGGTTTTGGAAACGAGAAAACGCAGCAAACATCTCAAAAATTTTATGAGACGCCGCTCTTATTTTTATCTAATTACGATACAAAAATAGATAAAAATCTTGGTACGATGAGTCCTATTTATATTGCTCCGACACTTGTTCAATCTCTTGGTTACAAAAGTAATCTGTTCTACGATCAGCTGAATCAAATGAAAACAGAAGTGCCGGCTTTTCGTTCAAATATGTATATAAACTCAAAAGGAAAGCTAGTGGATGAGCCGGCAGCGCTCTCTAATAAAGCTGCAAAAGACCTTCAAGATTACCATGAAGTTGAGTTTGATACATTATCCGGGAAACAGTACGAAACGCATAAGTTGTATAAATAAAAATAAAAACTCCTTTTAAATAAAAGGAGTTTTTATTTTTTAAGTGTTTAAGGTTGTACTAAAAAATAATTCATGTATAATATTTTAAGGTTAAAAGTAAACTTTAAGTTAAGTAAAACAAAACTTGAGTTTGGAACAGCATGAACAATCATTCATGCTGTTTGCTAATTTTAAATACAGTTGAGGATCGAGAGTATGGAAATAGGAAAGAAAATTAAGAATTTACGATTAAAAAAAGGCTTAACACAAGAAGAGCTAGGAGAACGTACTGATTTAAGCAAAGGCTATATTTCGCAGCTAGAGCGCGATTTAAGTTCGCCGTCTTTAGAAACATTTTTTAGTATTTTGGAAGTGCTGGGGTGCGAACCGAAAGAATTCTTCGAAATTGATACGCATGTTCAAAAGGTTGTATATAAAGAGGAAGACTACACGAGTTATTGCGAAGATGAAAAAGGTTACCATATTCAGTGGCTTGTACATGAATCAAATGAAAAAGAAATGGAGCCAATTCGTCTTATTCTTCATGAAAAAGGTGCATTTAAGAGATTTGAACCTTCTCTTTCAGAAACGTTTGGCTACATTTTGCGCGGGTGTGTGAAGGTGAAGCTTGGAGGCAGAATATATGAGGCTAAACAAGGGGAAACCATCTATTTTCAAGCTTCTGAAGAACATCAGATTTTAAATGCTCATGACGGAATAACAGAGTTAATTATCGTGGCGACAGAGTCTTATTTATAGAACAAAAGAGGTGAAGTGAAATGACATCTACGAATACAATTATTCAATTTGAAAATGTGACCAAGCAATATGATAATGATTCAGTTGTATTGGATCATGTAAGCTTTGAAATTGAAAAAGGGAAGTTTTATACCCTTTTAGGTCCATCGGGATGTGGAAAGACAACGATTTTACGATTAATTGCAGGCTTTACGGAGGCCTCGAGCGGAACGATTTATTTTAATGGAAAAAGAATTAATGATGTCCCGGCTAACAAACGTCAGGTGAATACGGTTTTTCAAGACTACGCGCTTTTCCCGCATTTGAATGTATTTGAAAATGTAGCATTTGGTCTTCGAATCAAGAAGATGAAAAATGCTGATATTGGGATAAAAGTTAAAGAAGCCCTTCGCTTTGTTAACCTAGAAGGATATGAAAAGAGAGAAATAAAGGAAATGTCGGGCGGTCAAAGACAGCGCGTAGCCATTGCACGAGCAATTGTAAATCAGCCCGAAGTTATTCTGCTGGACGAGCCGCTTTCAGCTCTTGATCTAAAATTGCGTACGGAAATGCAATACGAGTTAAGGGAATTACAGCGCCGTCTAGGTATTACGTTCATTTTTGTTACGCACGATCAAGAAGAAGCGCTTGCGATGTCCGATGAAATCTTTGTTTTGAATAAAGGAAGAATTCAGCAGAGCGGGGAACCTACAGATATTTATGATGAGCCAATTAATCGTTTTGTTGCCGATTTTATTGGTGAATCAAATATTGTACCAGGTAAAATGATTGCTGACTTTTTAGTGGAGTTTGGCGGCCAGCAATTTGAATGTGTCGATCAAGGGTTAAACCGAAATGAGCAGGTTGAAATTGTGATTCGCCCTGAAGATTTAGCCATTACAAGCTCCGATCAAGGAAAACTGCAGGTTCGTGTAGATTCACAGCTGTTTAGAGGAGTCCATTATGAAATTTTAGGCTATGACCATGCAGGGAATGAGTGGCTCGTCCACTCTACAAAAAAGGCAACGGTTGGCGAAGAAATTGGTTTATATTTTGAACCTGAAGCTATTCACGTTATGCGATTTAATGAAACGGAAGAAGAATTCGATAAGCGACTCGAAGGTTATGAAGAGGATTACCATGCAAACTAAATCAAGAAATATTTATTTAGTCCCTTATGTGTTATGGATTTTGCTTTTTGTAGTTGCTCCCATTGTATTAGTTGTCTATTATTCTTTTTTCAGCATTGATAATGAGCTGACGCTTGAAAACTATAAGAAATTTTTTACCCCTGTTTATTTACAGATGACGCTGAGCTCATTTTGGTATGCCTTTTTAATTACGTTATTTTCCTTGGTTTTTTCTTATCCAACAGCTTATTTACTAACGAAGCTTAAGCATAAGCAGCTTTGGCTTCTACTGATTATTTTACCGACGTGGATTAACCTATTATTAAAAGCTTATGCTTTTTTAGGCATATTCGGCACGTACGGTACGGTTAATAAATTTACTGAATTTCTGGGATTTGGTACTCATCAAATTTTATTTACTGACTTTAGTTTTGTATTTGTATCAGTGTATATTTTTATCCCCTTTATGATTTTGCCGATCTTTAACTCTTTAGAAGAACTTAATCCCTCGCTTATCTACGCTTCGCGAGACTTGGGGGCATCTTCATGGGTGACATTTAAGCGCGTGGTATTTCCGCTAACGCTAGAAGGGGTTAAATCAGGTTGTCAGGCTGTTTTTATTCCAGCACTGTCCCTCTTTATGATTACGCGTTTAATTGCTGGAAACCGCGTCATTACACTGGGAACGGCGATTGAACAACATTTTTTAGTGACGCAGGATTGGGGCATGGGAGCCACAATTGCTGTCTTTTTAATTATTGCGATGGCCGTTATGATGCTCATAACAGGCACTGGAAAGAGAGGTGTGTAAAATGAAGAGAAAGTGGAAGTTCAGCCACCTTTATTTATTTTTTGTCTTTTTCATTTTATACGCGCCCATTTTTTATTTAATGTATTACTCTTTTAACAGCGGAGGAAACATGCGAGAGTTTGAAGGGTTTACGTTAGATTGGTACAAAGAAGTGTTTCAAGACACACGTTTGCTCATTATTGTCTTGAATACCTTAATTATTGCTCTATTGTCTTCGGTTATTTCAACGATTATTGGCGTGATAGGAGCACTTGCTATCGTATACGTGAAGCGCAGACGTGTTCAAAATACACTGTTAACATTTAATAATGTGTTAATTGTGAGTCCAGATGTTATTATTGGCGCATCTTTTTTAATTCTATTTACCATTATCGGTGTAAAGCTCGGGTTTATATCGGTATTATTAGCGCATATTGCATTCAGTGTACCGATTGTGGTCATCATGGTTCTGCCTAAGCTGCAGGAAATGAGTCCGACACTGCTCGATGCAGCCCGTGATTTGGGAGCAAGTCGCTTTGAAGTACTTTCGAAAGTGGTATTGCCATTTATTCGTCCGGGTATCTTTGCAGGCTTTTTTATGGCTTTAACTTACTCTTTGGATGACTTTGCGGTTACGTTCTTTGTGACCGGGAATGGTTTTTCCACGCTTTCAGTAGAAATTTACTCGTTAGCAAGAAGAGGGGTCTCGCTGAAAATCAATGCTCTTTCTACTCTTATTTTCATGTTTACCGTGCTGATTGTAATTGGTTATTACTTTATCAGTCAGCGATATAGCAATAAAGCGAAAGGGGTGGCGACTGGAAAATGAAGCAATTAGCAAAGCCGTTTATCTTCATCGTCATCCTTTCTTTCGTTCTTATGTATGTGGTTCATCATTTGAACAATGCCGAAGGATACTCTGGAGGAGATACGCTGACCGTCTATAATTGGGGAGATTATATTGATCCTGATTTAGTGAATCAGTTTGAAAAAGAAACCGGAATTAAAGTCATTTATCAGACCTTTGATTCGAATGAAGCAATGATGACAAAAATTGAACAAGGCGGTACGACATTTGATATTGCTGTTCCTTCTGAATACGCGATTAGCAAGATGCGTGAAGAAAATTTACTATTGCCAATTGATCATTCGAAGCTGCCTAATTTAAAATACATTAATCCGCGTTTTTTAGACCTATCTTTTGATCCTGGCAATAAGTACTCTATTCCTTATTTTTGGGGAACTGTGGGTATTGTTTATAACTCTGATATGATTCATGGTAAGAAGATAAAGAGTTGGAATGATTTATGGGATCCTAAGCTAAAAAATCAAATTTTACTTGCAGATGGCGCTAGAGAAGTGATGGGAATGGGGCTAAACAGCTTAAATTATTCATTAAATGATACGAATAAAGCTCATCTTCAAGAAGCAAAAAGAAAGCTTGATACATTAACACCAAACGTAAAAGCCATTGTAGGAGACGAGATTAAGATGCTCCTAGCAAATGAAGAAGCGGCAGTTGGCGTTGTTTGGTCAGGTGATGCTTCTGAAATTATGAGTGAAAACGATAAGCTGAATTACGTTGTTCCAGAAGAAGGTTCGAATTTATGGTTCGATAACATGGTTATTCCAAAAACGGCTAAAAACGTAGAAGGTGCACATAAATTCATGAATTTTATGCTAGATCCTAAACACGCTGCTCAAAATGCAGAATATGTAGGGTATTCTACGCCTAATAAAAAAGCGTTAGATTATTTGCCGAAAGAAGTAGCGAAAGATGAACGTTTTTATCCGGATGAAGAACTAACCAATAAGCTTGAAGTATATAATAACTTAGGCAAACGAATGCTTGCTTATTACAATGAATTATTTTTAGAATTCAAAATGCACCGTAAATAAAAGGTACTTAGTTAGGCCTTTATACTCAAGTTCTTTATTGTTTTTGTAAATTCAGTTGCGTGATAGCAAGAGGAAAGATAAAATACAAACGAGTAAAGCTAATAACATTTATTTTATGTTATTAGCTTTTTTATTTGTAAAACGGGAAAGATAAGAAAAAATTGAATGTTCTATTATTCATCTAGAATGTATATTTCACATTATATAGGAGAGAAAAAGTGAAGCAAAAACAAAAGCAGCATATTCAATCCATTTATTTTTTACGATTATTCGCTATGATGATGGTTGTGCTCGTACATGTAACAGCAGCGTATGCAACGGTACTGCCATTTGCAAGTGAAGCTTATCAGAAATATCATTTCCTTAACCGAATTGTTCGAATTGAAGCAGGGATCTTCATTGTGATCACAGGTTTAGTTTTCTTTTATAGTTACATTAACAAGCCGTTAACAAAGACTTTATGGAAAACGTATTATGCTCGAAGAGTGACATATATTTTAGTTCCCTATGTTATTTGGGCACTTATTTATGAATTTTATTCGTACTATGTGGGAGCAACAGAATTAAATGCAGCTGATATTGTGAAACGTATTTTACGCGGAGAGTCCTACTATCAGCTTCATTTTATCTTTTTAATTGTACAAGTGTATCTCGTGCTGCCGGTTTTTGTATGGCTAGCACAAAAAGTAACCATTTTTAAAAAATACATGTGGCTGTTTGGTATTATCATTCAGCTTGGTTATTTAATGCTTAACAATACGTATCATATCACTTCATTTAATTTATTTTTAAATACAATGGCTACGTTTTTACTCGGCGGTTGGATTGGTATTTATTATCGCGAACAAGTGGATAAAAAGTACAGTCGTTCAAATATTGTATTATTTCTGGTGACGCTCGGATCGGGAATAGCTATTTCACTGTTAAATTATCACTTATACACAATGAAGACAATTCACATTTCAGGCTTTACGTATGAGGCTGTTAATACGCTTTATTTGGTCGTGGGAAGTTATTTCTTCTTCCGAATTGCAGAGATATTAGCTGAAAAGCTTTCTGTGAAGTCCGTGACGGTCGTTAAAAATATTGCCATGTACTCGTTTGGATTTTACTTGATTCATCCAATGGTTTTAAACTTTGTGGCAAAAGCAGTACCAATACAAGGCAACTATATGTTTCACGTGGAAATCTTGGCACGTTATATTTTGACATTAGCGGGCTGTTACCTCATTATTTGGGGATGTCATCGTCTTTTACCGTTTGCTAGCTTTTTGTTTGGTAAACTGCCAAAAGAAGCGGTGTTCATTTACCGACGTCCTGATCATAAATAGCGTTTAGTTAAAAGTTATGCCTGCTTGCAGGCATAACTTTTTTTATAAAGTATAAGAGATGATAACGCGCTAGTTTTAAAATATTTTTAAAAGTGACATGCTAAGATAATGATTATTTAGGTAATCACAAAAGGGGGAATTTGATATGCGTGTACTTGTGGTAGAAGATGATGCTTCATTATTACACGGTATCGTAGAAGGCTTAAAAGAAGAAGGATATGAAGTTGATTGTGCGTCTGATGGAGATGAAGGTTTGTTTTTAGCAGAGCAGAATATTTATGATGCCTTAATTTTAGATATTATGCTGCCGGGTATGACAGGGCTTGACATACTAAAAAAACTAAGAAAACAAAAGGTGTTGACCAAAGTTATTTTTCTTACTGCAAAAGATAGTGTAGAAGATCGAGTGAAAGGACTCGACTATGGAGCCGATGATTATTTGGTTAAGCCTTTTGCCATGGCTGAACTTTTTGCGAGGTTAAGGGTAATGCTTAGGGACTTGCAGGCAGAAGAAGGTATGATTTCATATGGTCCCATTTCTATACGAGAAGCCAATCATGAAGTAGTGATTAATGGAAGTGTCCTCACGTTAACGATTAAAGAATTTCAGCTTTTGGAATATTTTATTCGAAATAAAGAACAAATCCTTATTCGAGATCAAATTTTTAATCGGGTATGGGGTTTTACATCCGATGTAGGAGTGGGCGTAGTTGATGTTTATGTTCACCATTTAAGAAAGAAGCTTCAGCCTTTTAATTGTGACAATTATGTACGTACAGTCAGAGGCGTAGGCTTTATGTTAAAAGGGGAAGAGCATGTTTAAAAAGACGAGAATCAGGCTTGTGTTATTTAACACAATGGTGCTGATGGTTATCTTGAGCATTTTTAGTGTGGTTTTATATTTTTACATGCAGCATCTTATTTTTTTAAACCCGGACAATCGGCTAAGTGAGATGAGCGAGCAGGTTAAAAAAAGAAATTTACATGAAATTCAGGAAAACAATGAGAGAGAAACAGAACGTCGCGTTGCGTTTTTACTTTGGAGCAGTGATAAAAAATTAATCAAAATTACACCTAAAAAAGGGTTATATACAAACGATATTGACGACTTTAAGCCTGCGCTCTCAGAAGGGAAAATCAAAACGTCGCAAGAGGTAAACGGTCATGCTTATCGAGTGATGAATGTGAAAAATGAAGGATATATAAAAGATCAAGACGTTTCAACAATTCAACTTGTCTTAAACGTAGATCCAGAAACTCAAACCTTAGAGCACCTTGCTTTTCTTCTTGTCATTTCAGCTTTTATTGGACTGCTTCTTTCCCTTGTAGCTGGCTTGTTTTTAGCCAATCGAGCGCTTGTACCTATTCAAAAATCTTGGAACAAACAAGTCGAATTTATTGCAGATGCTTCCCATGAGTTAAGGACGCCTCTTTCCGTGATGCAAACGCATCTCGAGCTATTGTTTAGACGACCAAATCATACGATTGAGCAAGAAAGCGAAAACATTTATCAAAGCTTAAACGAAGTAAAGCGGATGACGAAGCTGGTAGGCAACTTACTAACACTCGCTAGATCTGATTCAAGTGCACAGCTGCTAAACAAAACGGTCTTTAATATGGGTGAGCTAGTTGATAAAGTAGCTAATCAGTTTGAGCCTATATTTGAATTAAAGGAGCTGCATTTCACAAGGGAAATTGAATCGTTAATGTTCGGAGGAGATCAAGAACGACTTCATCAGCTATGTATGATTTTGTTAGACAACGCTTTTAAGTACACCCCACCTGGAGAAAGCATTCATATTAGTCTAAAGAAACATCATCACTCTATGACGCTAATTGTCAAAGACACAGGCATTGGAATTGAAGCGAAAGATCTTCCGTATGTGTTTGATCGCTTTTATCGAAGTGATAAGAGTCGGGCGCGTGCCGAAGGAGGATCAGGTTTAGGGCTCGCGATTGCCAAATGGATTGTACAAGCTCATGACGGAGAAATTAAGGTTTTTAGTCAAAAAAACGTGGGTACGGAATTTTATGTGAAAATTCCGCTATGAAAAAAGCTGCCTGTCATTAGGCAGCTTTTTTTGTCACTTTTTTGTTTGCAGTCTTCCATGCTTTCCATGCATTAGCAAGTAACAGGCCGATTAATAAATAGGCAAGGCCGCCAAAAACTAAGTAATCTACGGCGCTAATCGCCCCTGCAAGCATCCCAAATTTTATTTGGTCTTTATACTTCGCAGGAGAAGTTGGCGGATCCGTCACCATAAAGAAGGCTAAAAATAAAGCGGAATTAACAAAAGGAGCTCGTAAAGCATCCGCTACATCACCTACTCCTATTAATGACATAATCGTAAAAATAGCAAAATACACGCCTAAAAACGCAAATACTTGAGGGAATTTATTTACTTTGCTCGTCACAAGGTACCCTGTCACAAACACGAATACAATGAGCCAGACGGGTAGTAAAGATAAGCTTCCCCACCAGCTTTGGCCGCTTGAAAAGACAATAAGTGAAAAGAGAAGACCAAAAGCAGCAGGGTTAAAAATAGGCTTCTTTTTTACTTTTACTAAGTGCTTCGATAAAATAGCAACAGCTACAGTGCAAAATGTGACCCAAGCAGGTGTAGAGGTGCTGAGCACTAAGGCAATAATTAATCCAGTAATAATTCCGCCGTCAGGAAGCTGAATTTTCTTTTTATAAGCAAAAGAAAATCCTAAATCTAAGGCGGCCGCCGAGCATACGGCGAGTAGTAGGTGTCCTAATCCTTGAAAGGCAGAAGAGTTGAATTCACCTAATAAGGTTAAAAGCAGCAGCATAGCCATCACGTATCTTTTAGGTGTTTTAACTAGCTGCCCCCACCGACTTATTTCTTTTGGTTTGTTTTCATCTACAATAATATAACCTTGTGGTGTACTAATATATTTAACACCGCTTCTTCGTTCAGAACGTGTGGTCATCATTCATTAATTCCTCCATATCTGATGTGAAAAAAGGAGTGAAACTAGAATCGAAGAGTACGCCGCGTACGTCGGCATCATTCAATAAATTTACTCCTTTTTCCGCTCCTAAAATAAAAGCTGATGTAGATAATGCATCGGCCAGCATGGCAGAAGGAGCAATAGCTGTACAACTCGTTAGACTGCTTCTAATAGATGGAGATAAGGGATTAACCAAATGATGCATGAATGGCTGCGTCTTATTTTTTCTAGCATAATTTCCTGATGTGCAGACAGCCGTATCTGTTACACGCAAGGTCAGTAATGACTGCGTTTGAATCTGAGGGTGCTGAATCCCGACTTTCCACAAATCTCCGTGTTGATTGAGTCCTTTAACTAGGATGTCTCCTCCGGCATTAATCATAAAATGCTGATAAGGAAGGGAGTGGGCAGCCAAATCAATAGCTAATCCTTTGGCGACCGCTCCAAGATCTATAATCATCGGTTTTTGTAAGAGAACCGTTTTTTTATGTGTATTCAATACGATGTCTTTATAACTTCCAGAATCGACTGCTTCGTTCACTTGTACGGGCTTTCCATCTAAATAATGTTCGTTAAAACCACGTTTTTCTAATTGTTTTCCTACCGTTGGGTCAAAGATTCCATGCGTTTCATCTGCTACTAAGATAGCGAAATGAAGGGCTTCAAATAATAGGGGGCTAACAGCAACAGGTTCTTTGATATGTCTAATTAGCTTCATAACTTCGCTTTTGGCATCAAATCGACTGCATGTCGTTTCGACGGTCTTAAAAATAGTAAATGCCTTTGAGATATGCTGAAGGACATTTGCCTCCTCCGATTGGGGAGCAATTACTTGAATGGACACGGTTGTTCCCATACATAAGACAGAGCGGCTATACGTTTTTATGGACATCATTCGTTTCTCCTTTATGCATTCATTGCTTGCTGAAGGGCGTCATCCACGGCATTTTGAAAATCTTCTGTGCTAAGCGTTGCTCCGCTCACGACGTCGACATCTGAGCTTTGTCTTTGTACGACTTGAGACGGAAGATCCTCAATGTAACTCTCAGAATAGTGAGTATCCGCTTGTGTAATTTCAACTGTATCAATTCGGTCGTTTTTAATGGTCACAGATACGTAAACAGTTCCGATACGGTTGCTTCCTTGACCAGAATACGTTCCATCTTTGTATTTTGTTTTAGGAGCAGAACTTTCGGTACTCGCTGATGAAGGGTGCTTATTAGAAGAAGCGATATCTTCTCCCCAGTTATCATTAACAATCGTTTGATTGTCTGTCTGATCTCTCGTTTTTTTCTGATGATGAGCCGGTGTGACTTGAACAGCTTGCGCGTCAGATAGAGTGTTTATATAACCAGTTGCATAAATACTTCCAATGGCTACGCTGCATGCAGCAATCATCGTTTTTCCCATTTTGCTCATATTTGTTGAACCTCCTGATTTATACCAGAACTATAGTTTCGATTATTGATGGTGATCTTTAGCATAAATAAACTTTATAAATAAACTTTTAAAAAAGATTTAAAATCAAAAAAGTTTTTTCAAAAATAAATGATTCAAGTGAAAAGGTCATTTAAAATAATGAAAGGAGAAGCTGGAATTTCTTTCACAAGCCTAGCTATTTTGACATACGTAATAATAGTTAATATTTCTGTTTACTATCTAAACGTGCATGATAAAATAGAAAAGATGAATATGTGTTAGGAGGAACATCAGTGAAAATTAAGCTTGGCCTTTTATACGGAGGAAAATCCGCTGAACATAAAGTATCTTTACAAACAGCTCTAGCAGTTTCAAAAGCAATTAATCACGATAAATATGAAGTGCATCCAATTTACATTACAGAAACAGGAGAATGGATTCGCGGCACACAGCTGACTGGTCCGCTTGAAACAGTTGCTCAATTAGAAATTCAAGATAACGGAACAGCTATTTCACCAGTTTCATTGAATACAGAAATGTTTGCATTAACAGATTCAAAAACAGATGATCAACTAGATGTTATTTTCCCACTTCTTCATGGTCCAAATGGAGAAGATGGTACGGTACAAGGATTATTAGAATTATTGAATATTCCTTATGTTGGAAACGGCGTATTAGCTTCAGCAGCTGGTATGGATAAAGTTGTAATGAAGCAGCTGTTTGCACAGGCAGGTCTGCCTCAAGTGGAGTACGTATCATTTATCCGCCGCGAGTGGGAAGCAGATCGAACGGCTGCTTATGAAAAAGTAGAAACACTTGGATACCCTTGCTTTGTTAAACCAGCAAACTTAGGTTCAAGTGTTGGGATTAGCAAATGTGATAACCGAGAAGAGTTAGAAGCGGCATTTGTTGAAGCCTTCTTATTCGATCGAAAAATCATTGTAGAAGCAGCAGCAGTTGGTCGTGAAGTTGAAATTGGTGTGTTGGGGAATGATGAAGCAGCTTGTTCAGTAGTTGGAGAAATCTTACCTAAAAAAGCGTTTTACGATTACAAAGCAAAATATGAAGACGGCGATACAGGTCTTATTATTCCAGCTGAAATTACAGAAGAACAGCATCAAGAAATGTCAGCACTAGCAATCAAAGCATTTAAAGCAATTGATGGATCTGGTCTTGTACGTGCAGATTTCTTCTTAACATCAGAAGGTAAATTCATTATTAATGAAGTGAACACGATGCCTGGTTTTACACCTTTCAGTATGTTCCCGTTATTGTGGAAACACGCAGGTGTTGAATATCCAGATTTAATTGAAAAACTTGTATCACTAGCAATTGAACGTCATACCGAAAAGCAGCAAATTAAACACACAATGTAACTCACACAACACTATTCATCATGAATAGTGTTTCTGTGTTTAGTTTCAATTAAATAGTATCCATAGTTTACTTTATATCGAGAGGAGCAAACCAACAATGATTAAACGTACGCTTAAACAGCTAGCTGCAATGATTCCAGGAAGTGTATTTCATAGCGGGAACGAAGCAACTGTAATTGAGGGAGTCTCAATTGATACGAGAACTATTCAGCAAGGCAATTTATATATCCCAATTAGAGGGGAACGTTTTAACGGGCATGTATTTGTCGATAAAGCAATTGAAAACGGAGCGGTCGCTACTCTGTGGAACAAAGATGAAGAAAACCCACCGACAGACATTAGCGTTATTTTAGTCGATGATACGCTAGAAGCTCTTCAGCAATTAGCGAAATCCTATCGTCACGAGTTAGATATTAAAGTAGTGGGCATTACAGGAAGTAACGGAAAAACAACGGCAAAAGACATGGTGAAAGCTGTGCTTGATACAACTTACCGTGTTCTGAAAACAGATGGAAACTTTAATAATCATATTGGCATGCCGCTTACTATTTTGCGTTTAGATGAAACTCATGATATTGCCGTTTTAGAAATGGGCATGAGCAGCCGAGGAGAGATTGAGTTTCTTTCTAATTTAGCGGAGCCTGATGTGGCCATTATTACAAATATCGGAGAATCGCACCTTCAAGACTTAGGAAGTCGTGATGGAATTGCGGAGGCAAAATTAGAAATTACAAGCGGCTTAGCACCAACAGGTCAGCTTGTCTATAATGGTGATGAGCCACTTTTAACGTCGCGCGTAGTTAATCCAGCATTTGAAACGGTGACATTTGGCAGCTCAGAACAAAACGATTTGTATCCAAGTGCTATTTCAGCCGAAGAGTTAGGAACAACATTCACTGTTTCACGTGAAACAACATATTCATTCTTTATCCCGGTATTAGGTAAACATAATGTTCACAATGCGCTTTCTGCTATTGCGGTAGGTCATTATTTTGGACTAGACAACGAAACAATCGCTAAGGGATTAAAAGAATTAAAGCTAACAAATATGCGTATGGAGCTTGTAAAACGAACAGATGGCCTGACCTTCATTAACGACGCATATAACGCAAGTCCAACGTCCGTTAAAGCTGCTATCACGTTGATGCATGATTTAGAAGGCTATAAGCAAAAAATTCTTGTTCTCGGGGATATGCTTGAATTAGGCGATCAGGAAAAAGAGTTCCACAAAGAAGTGGGAGAGTTTATTCAAGCAGAAAAAATTGATTATGTTCTAACATACGGTCCTTTATCTGTTGAAATTGAGCAAGGAGCAAAAAATAATTTTGCAGAAGATAAGGTAATACACTTTGAGGAGAAAGATGAGCTTGTTGAAAAATTAACAGCGATTACAACAAGAGAAGATGTGGTTTTAGTGAAAGCATCTCGAGGGATGAAGCTTGAGGAAGTTATCTCAAAAATGATGCATAAATTACCGTGATATTAAAAAGAGTATAAGTAAGCTCTATTGCAAACGGAAAGCCATAGTGTTATGATGTAGTCTGAGTGTCTTGAGGCGCTTATACTCTAAACGTTGAATTTATTGAAGTAGTCGTTTAGAGCATTTTCCGTTTCCTCGGAGAATGCTTTTTTTTGTAAAATATAGATAGTCTAAATATAAAAGGAGTTTGAAAAACTTGGCATTATTTCAAGATTTAGGATTAAGTCAACAGCTTAACAAAGCTGTGAGTAAAATGGGTTTTGAAGAAGCAACACCAATTCAATCAGAAACTATCCCATTAGCACTAGAAGGTCACGATTTGATCGGACAAGCACAAACAGGAACAGGGAAAACAGCGGCATTTGGTATTCCTCTTATTGAAAAAGTTGATGTAAACGTAGATGCAATTCAAGGGTTAATTATTGCTCCTACTCGTGAACTTGCTGTACAGGTATCTGAAGAACTTTACAAAATTGGTCAAACAAAGCGCGTACGCGTGCTATCAATTTATGGTGGTCAAGATATCAGTCGTCAAATTCGTGCATTGAAAAAGCACCCTCATATCATCGTAGGGACACCAGGACGTATGCTAGATCATATTAATCGTCGTACACTTCGTCTACAAGACGTTCATACAGTTATTTTAGATGAAGCAGATGAAATGTTAAACATGGGATTCATCGAAGACATTGAAAAAATCTTATCAAACGTACCTGAGAACCACCAAACACTTTTATTCTCAGCAACAATGCCTACTCCAATCCGTCGCATTGCTGAAAAATTCATGAACGAACCAAAAGTGGTAAAAGTAAAAGCAAAAGAAGTAACGATGCCAAACATTACGCAGTATTATTTAGAAGTACAAGAAAAGCGTAAATTTGATATCCTTACTCGTCTTTTAGATATGCAATCACCTGAATTAGCTATCATCTTTGGTCGTACAAAGCGCCGTGTTGATGAGTTATCAGAAGCATTAAATATGCGTGGTTATTCTGCACAAGGTATCCATGGTGACTTGACACAATCGAAACGTCTATCTGTACTACGTCAATTTAAAGAAGGTTCTATTGATGTATTAGTTGCGACAGACGTAGCTGCACGCGGACTTGATATTTCTGGTGTTACTCATGTATACAACTTTGATATCCCTCAAGATCCGGAGAGCTATGTACACCGTATCGGACGTACAGGACGTGCTGGTAAAATGGGTGCTGCTATGACATTTGTAACGCCAAGAGAAACTGGACAGTTACACAATATTGAGCGTACAACAAAACGTAAAATGGAGCGTATGACTGCTCCAACGCTTGATGAAGCAATGGAAGGTCAACAGCGTATTGCAGCTGACAAATTAACGGAATCTGTGACACAAGGCAACTTATCTTACTACAAACAGTTGGCAGAAGAGTTACTTGAAGAGCACGATTCAGTTTCATTAGTGGCAGCGGCAATCAAATTATTTACAAAAGAACCAAATGAATCACCAATTCAATTAACTGCTGAACCACCGGTAATTGCAAAAGGTGATAAAAACAAACGTGGAAATGGCGGAGGTCGTTCACGTTCTAACTCTAAAAACTACTCACAGCAAAATCGTCGTGGAAACTCAAAGCGTTTTGGTGACAAGCGTCGCGGTGGAAGCAACGGCAGTGATAATAGAAATCGCAATAGCAGCAGTAATCGTAAAGATTCTCGCAGCAAAGCGTAAAATAAAAACGAGCCTTAACAGGCTCGTTTTTTTTATGTGTTAATTGCTATTTTATTGGTGCACACTATGAGTAAAATAAAATGGGGTGTTCACTAATGTCGACCATTGTTCGGTTAGGTTATGTGGCGATGAGCGTTCATTTGGAAAATAGTTCTCCTTCTCAAACAATGACTTTTGCACAATTTCAGCGTGTGAAAGACCATGAAGCGGCCATTCGCAAGCTCGAACGTATTGCAATATCCAACTTAGAAAACTGCTTACGGTTATTAAAACATAATGCGTGGAGTGAAATTGAGTTTTTTCGATTCAGTTCTAAGTTAATTCCATTAGCTAACCATGAGGCACTAAAAGAGTGGAACTACATAGCTCCTTTAAAAGATGCTCTTCAGCGTATTTCTGTATTTTTGAAGGAACATCCAATGCGAGTAGATTTTCACCCGGATCATTTTGTTGTTTTAAACTCAACGGATAAAGAGGTTTTTAAGCATTCTATCCAAACTCTTCGCATGCATCAAAAGTTGCTGAAAGGAATGGATATTCCGCTTCAAAATCGCTGTGTTTTACATGTTGGAGGAGCTTATAATGATAAAGAAAAAGCACTGGAGCAGTTTATTCATAATTGGGGGCTTGTACCTCAATCCCTTCAGCAAATGATTATGTTGGAAAACGACGATACAACCTTTCATATAAAAGACGTCTTGTATTTATGTGAAAAACTAAATGTCCCAATCATTTTTGATCTTCATCATCATCAGGCGAACAACGATGAAACTTCATGGCAAGAGCATTGGGACCGTATCATTAGAACATGGGAACATGAAACACTCCCTCTAAAAATGCATATATCTAGTCCTAAAAGTGATAAAGAATTTAGAGCCCATGCAGATTATATCGATGTTAATGGGTTTTACAGCTTTTTAAAAGAAGTAAATGGAACGATACCGCAAATTGATTGCATGATTGAAGCTAAGAAAAAAGATGAAGCGCTCTTTCAGTTAGTAAGAGATTTGAAGACTTATGAAGATGTGGAATTTATTAACTCATCCACTTTTTATATTAAATCCTAAAGCAGGCCTTATATCTGTGGCTTGTTTTTCTGTTTGAACGTAAGAAAAGCGAGAAGAAATCCAGCAATACCTCCAGCGAAATGAGCTGTATTGTTGGTTCCTGGCGTTAGCAGACCTGAAAGTAATCCAATAATTAAAAAGACGACAATGATTTGCTGGTTGCTTTTAGAAAGCATATGCTTTTGTTTTATGACAAGATAGAGGTAAAATCCCAGCAGTCCGAAAATGGCACCGGATGCACCCACATGGCTGTAAAAAGAAGATTGGATTAGAAATGTAACGATATTTCCAAGCAATCCACACGTAAGGTAGAATAGAAGAAACTTATAAGAAGAAAGAATACGCTCAGCGCCTGGTCCTAACAAGAACAAGGAAAATGAGTTGAAAAGAAGATGTGAAAAGCTTAGATGTAAAAAGATAGGTGTGAAAAGCCGCCAGTAGTCTCCTTGGGAAATTAAACTATTCACACCAATAAGCTGATGTATAAAAGATTCTGCAAGGTGTGAGGGAAGAGCGGCAAGTAACCATAGCGCAATGTGGATGCAGATAAGTGTGAAGGTAACAGGATAAAAACGTTTAAATTCAGCTGCATTTTCTGTGCGTACGAACATATTTGTCACTCCTTTTTATAAAGGCATTTTTATATACTATTCTGTAAGAGAGGATTAAATGAAAATGATTATAGGAACTGGAATTGATATTACAGAGTTAGAGCGGATTGAAAAAATGGTGCAGCGTCAAAGCGCTTTTATTACTCGGATTTTAACAAAAAATGAAAGAGAACGCTATGAAAAGCTATCAAGCCGACGTAAGGTCGAATTTTTAGCAGGAAGATTTGCTGTGAAGGAAGCATATTCGAAAGCTCTTGGAACAGGAATAGGGAAAGATTTTAGCTTCCAAGATATCGAAATCGTGAATGATGAAAGAGGGAAACCCCACATTGTTACAAAACAACCACTGGAAGCGTCTGTACACGTATCTATTTCCCACAGTGCGCACTATGCGATTGCTCAAGTAATTATTGAACGCTTGTCAAGCTAGTCTGCATATTCACTATTTCTTGTTCATATATTCATAGTGTGGATAGGGGATACAAGATATGTTCTTGCTTCTCCGTTTAGCTGTGAATATACGAAACAAAGGAGTTGGGGAAATGCATAAAAAATGGATTGGCTTATTTGTTTGCGCCTTTTTTCTCTTAGCCTTATCAGCATGCGGTGAAAAAAGTCAGCAGGATGTAACAGATGCATTGGAAGCCAAGGTACAAGAAATGGCGGGGTATAAATCAGATGCTAAGATGACATTGAATACAGGGAAAGATGCTCAAGTATACGATGTAGAGATTTGGCATAGTAAGCCTATGTACTATCGAGTGAATTTGAAAAATACAAAGAAAGATCAAAGCCAAATGATTTTGCGTAATGATGAAGGGGTTTTTGTTTTAACGCCTGCCTTAAATAAAAGCTTTCGTTTTCAAAGTGACTGGCCGCAAAATAGCAGTCAAGCTTATTTGTATGAATCCCTTGTCCAAGATATTGTGAAGGATGAAAAGGCAAGTTTTAAGTCAACGGATAAACATTATATTTTTGAAACAAAAACGAACTATCAAAATAGCACAATGCTTCCTAAACAAGAAATTACGCTGAACAAAAGTGACTTAGCGCCTGTGTCGGTTAAAATTATGGATACGGATAATAAAGTGTTAATAAAAGTTGATTTCTCTAAGGTGAAATTCGATTCTAAGTTTGATAAAGGGGCTTTTGATACAAAAAGAAACATGACAAGTGCAAAGATTGACATTCCGACATTAGCTCAGCACAAATCATTTAGCGTTCTTTATCCTAAGGACGTTCCAAAAGGTACAAAGCTGTCCAAGGAAAAGAAAATCGAGACGGAAAATGGTGAGAGAGTCGTTTTAATGTACAAAGGAGAAAAGCCGTTTACGCTTGTACAAGAAAAAGCGCAAGTAGCTAAAACAGCAACATCTACAGTTACTGCCGGAGAGCCATTTGATTTAGGTTTTACTGTGGGAGCTTTAACGGATAAAAGTCTATCTTGGACATATAATGGAGTAGACTTTATGCTGGCTTCTGATCAGCTGACACCAGATGAATTGAGTACAGTTGCTAGATCTGTGCAAAGTCAGATGGGAAAATAAGAGAAGCTTACAAGCCTGCATATATGTAGGCTTGTTCTTGCTTAATTTGAATAAAGATCGAGATGAAGTTTGGCTATAGATGTATTATACTAACAGAGGAAAGTACGTTTAGAATGGTTCTGAAAAAAGGAAGTGTCGTAGTAATGGATGCATTTTATAGAGAAACATGGGCAGAAATTGATGTAGAAGCCATTTTTCAAAATGTGAATCATGTAAGAGAACTGATACCGGGGCATAAAACGTTAATGGCCGTAGTAAAAGCGAATGCGTACGGGCATGGAGATAAAGAAGTAGCAGAGATTGCGCTTCAAGCTGGCGCTGATATGCTAGCTGTAGCTTTTTTGGATGAAGCTATTGCTCTTCGAAAAAAAGGAATAAAGGAATCCATTTTAGTATTAGGAGCCGTGCCTCCCTTACACATTCAAACTGCATTGAAGTGGGATGTAACGGTCACTGCTTATAGCAAAGCTTGGATTGAAGAAGCGGCGTCCATTCTAGGTGCAAACAGTCAGTTGCATATGCATTTAAAAATAGATACAGGCATGGGTCGCTTAGGAATTAGAACAAAAGAAGAATTACACGAAACGATGAATATCATCACTTCTCATTCAGGATTCGCGCTGGATGGAGTGTTTACACACTTTGCAACAGCAGACGAGCTAAATTCGTCTTATTTTGAAGAACAATACACATTCTTTGAAGAAATGGTTCGAATTGTGAAAGAACATAATTTTACACCTCCGATGATTCACTGTGCAAATAGCGCAGCTTTGCTTCGTCGTCCGAGCGATATCTTTAATGGCGTACGCTTAGGTATCTCTATGTATGGCTTGAGTCCTTCAGAGGAATTAAAAGAAGTCTTGCCAATTCCGTTAAAACAAGCTTTTTCGCTGCACAGCCGTATTGTGCATGTTAAAAAAGTCAAAAAAGGGAGTCATATCAGTTACGGAGCTACTTATGAAGCTAAAGAAGATGAATGGATTGCTACTATTCCAGTAGGATACGCAGACGGCTGGATTCGCAAATTAAGTAATTTTGAAGTGTTAGTAGATGGAGTTAAAGTGCCAATTGTTGGTAGGATATGCATGGATCAATTGATGATTAAATTGCCTAAAATGTATAAAATGGGTACAAAAGTAACATTTATTGGAAAACAACAAGGTGCTGAAATTACAATTGATGAAGTAGCAAAGCATCTTGAAACAATTAATTATGAAATCCCTTGCATGATTGCAGCAAGGGTTCCGAGGGTTTATACAAGAGATTCTCAGCACATTCATGTTAATAATTATATCTTGCGCTGAATATACATCTTCCTGAGTCAACATAAAAAGCCTGCGAACAAAAGACAATAAAATAATAACTTCCATGCATAAAAGAGGGTATCAATTGACGATAATAGTGTAGAAATTGACAGAATTAACTTTCCATTAAAGCTAATCAATGTTATGATAAGGAAAGATGAGACTATTGGTGTGTGTATTGATGTTGGAGGTGTATGTTTGTGTCTGAAGCGAGCGCAACTACAGAAATCCTAGTAAGATTACCGAAAAATTTAGTATCGGAGCTCGATCTTATGGTTAAACAAGAAAATGGCAACCGAAGTGATTTTATTCACCAAGCAACAAAATTGTACCTTCGTGAGCGAAAAAAACGCCATATTCGCGAATCAATGAGACGTGGATATATGGAGATGGCAAAGATAAACTTAAATATTGCTTCCGAGGCTTTTCTAGCAGAGTATGAAGCTGATCATACTGTGGATCGTTTAGTAAGCGGGGGGTAATGACTTGGTAGTCAAACGTGGCGACGTTTATTTTGCTGACCTATCTCCTGTTGTTGGCTCAGAACAAGGAGGCGTTCGCCCTGTACTTGTCATTCAAAATGATATAGGCAATCGTTTTAGCCCAACTGTTATTGTAGCTGCGATCACTGCTCAAATTCAAAAGGCAAAGTTACCTACGCATGTTGAAATTGATGCAAAGCGCTATGGATTTGAGCGAGATTCAGTTATTTTACTAGAACAAATTCGTACTATTGATAAACAGAGGCTAACAGACAAGATTACCCATTTAGATGATGAAATGATGGACAGAGTGGATGAAGCCTTGCAAATCAGTGTAGGACTTATCGACTTTTAGAATTATACTTCCATTTATGCTAAGTTGCTCCTTTATGAGCAACTTTTTTAATTTGACTAGGAATAATCAGTAAACGTATATTGTAATAAGAAACGTTTTAAAAATGATAATATATATATAGATATAAATGAGTGTATTGACTCACAAGGAGGACCTCATGAATCAAGATTTATTCAATTA
Organism: Priestia sp. RMT2NF4; assembly: GCF_047872835.1. Classification (NCBI taxonomy): domain Bacteria; kingdom Bacillati; phylum Bacillota; class Bacilli; order Caryophanales; family Bacillaceae; genus Priestia; species Priestia sp. RMT2NF4. Next base: position 8,038 of record NZ_JBLQZO010000013.1, on the reverse strand, counting down.
TATACAAAATCATAAATCAGAAATTTTTGATCGATGGCTAGTGTTAATGAATGATGTGGAAACAGAGCGGATTAAAAACATTGTATCCGAGCAAGTGTACGTAAATGTAAGCTCTGATTTTGTAAATTTACTTTTGGCAAAAGCATTCCGTGATCAGGAAAATTTTGCAGAGGAACTAGAGGAAGTAGTAGGACGAGTTGTGAGTTTAGGATGGCCTCTTGCTTATTTGACACAGGGTGTACGTAACTTGGGTCATGTAGTGGTTGAAGGGTATGTAAACAGTGAACATGTAAAGGCTGATCAAACTCATTCTGAATTATTCTATCGGTTTGACAAGTGGTTAAGCCCTATTTATAACAAAATAGTAGAACAATACTCCAACTCGTGGGAAAATACAGTTATGTTGCAAAAAGTTGCACTTCAAGAATTGTCTGCTCCATTAATACCGGTATTTGATAAAATTACGGTAATGCCGCTTGTGGGAACAATTGACACCGATCGTGCAAAGAAAATTATGGAAAACTTACTGCAAGGTGTCGTAAAGCACCGATCAGAGGTCGTATTAATAGATATTACCGGAGTACCAGTAGTGGATACGATGGTTGCCCATCATATCATTCAAGCTGCTGAAGCCGTACGTTTGGTTGGAGCCAAGTGTTTGTTAGTAGGAATTCGTCCGGAAATTGCTCAGACTATTGTGAACTTAGGTATTAACTTAAATGAAATTATTACGAAAAACTCATTAAAAAAAGGTGTAGAGTTTGCGTTAGAAATGACTGAGCGGAAAATAGTTGATATAGAATCGGAGGAATAAACGTGAGAATACCCATTTTGAAATTGTACGACTACTTATTGGTATCCATTCAATGGGAGCTGGATGATCAAACGGCTATTCAATTCCAAGAAGATTTGCTAAGTAAAATTCATCAAACTGGAGCAAAAGGAGTGGTAATCGATTTAACTTCAATTGATATGATCGATTCATTCATCGCAAAAGTGTTAGGTGACGTGGTTAGCATGTCTAATTTGATGGGGGCCAGAGTAGTATTAACAGGTATCCAGCCTGCAGTAGCTATTACACTTGTTGAGTTAGGGATTGGCCTAAACGATGTTCTTACTGCACTCGATTTAGAAAAAGGTCTTGAGAAACTCCAATCGGAATTGGGGGATTAGTATATGGAATTCCAATCCAGCGTAAAAATCGTAACAGAATGGGACATCGTAGCGGCACGCCAATTAGGTAGAAATGTGTCGAAAGAGCTAGGGTTTGGAACAGTTGACCAAGCTCGTATTACAACCGCCATTTCTGAATTAGCTCGTAATATTTACCTATATGCGGGTAAGGGTCAAATCTATATTGAGAAATTAAATCGTGGAGGAAAAAACGGTCTTCTTGTCGTAGCAACAGATGAAGGGCCAGGTATCCCCGACGTTCGCAAAGTAATGGAAGATGGATACTCAACATCGGGTGGACTAGGAGCTGGGCTTCCTGGGGTAAAACGATTGATGGATGAGTTTGACATCGAAACAAATGTCGGAGAAGGTACTGAGATTAAAGCAGTTAAGTGGCTCCGGTAGGAGGAAATAGATAATGTCTTTTGATAAAGAGATGAGAGATTTATACAAAGATATTTTGGGGAACTATATCCAAACACAAAATGAACAAATTTTGTATCAAGGACAAAAACTAAGTAGAAAATCTTTAGAGAATGAAATATCGCCAGAAGATATTGTGAGCATTCATAAAGAAGTGATTGAAGAAATTTATTCTGATATTCCAGAAAAAGTGCTGCATTCTCTGGACTTTTTACTTGAGGTAATGATTAGCTACGGTCTTGCTCTTCGTGAGCATCAAACATTAAAAAATAAGCAGCGGGAACTTCGTTCTGAAATCGAAGTTGCCGCTAACGTCCAGCAGACGCTGTTAGGGACAAAGGTTCCGGCTAGTTCAACTTTAGAAATTGGCGCGATTAGCGTACCTGCTAAACAGATGAACGGAGATTATTTTCACTTTGTAGAAGAAGAGCACGGTGGGTTAAGTATTGCCATTGCCGATGTGATCGGAAAAGGAATTCCAGCTGCAATGTGTATGTCTATGATCAAGTATGCAATGGACAGCTTACCGGACTCAAGAAAAAATCCAAGTTACGTATTGGAGAACTTGAATAATATTGTAGAGAGAAACGTAGATCCAAGTATGTTTATTACGATGTTCTACGGAAGTTATAATCCCGAGACAAACTTATTTGATTATGCATCTGCAGGGCATGAGCCAGGCTTTTATTATGATGCCAAAGCTGATTCATTTGAAGATTTGGAAGCAAAAGGACTCGTGCTAGGAGTCGATCGCCATGTGAAATATCTTCAGTACGAGCAGCAGCTTTCAAAAGGTGATATGATTGTTCTGTTAACAGATGGTGTAACAGAATGCAGAACTGAAGAAGGATTTATCGAAAGATTGGACATCATAAAATTAATTCGAAAATACATGCATTTGTCTCCTCAAGAAATTGTAGAATCTGTATATAAAGAGCTGGAAAAATTACAGCATTTTCAATTGAGAGATGACTTTACATTGATTATTTTGAAGAGTTTAGTTTAAGTATTCTAAATAAGGGTACAGAAAAGATAGCACAAAATTAGAGGGGGTCTACTAATACGATGAATTTAAAAATAGATATACAAAAGGACGGTCAAGCATATCGTATTAAGCTGGCTGGAGAGATTGACGCATATACAGCACCTAAGCTAAAAGAAAAGTTCATGGAAATTACTGAACATACTGAACCGGAAATTATAGTCGATTTAACCGATGTATCATACATGGATAGTACAGGACTAGGTGTATTTATTGCATTGTTAAAAGCCAATAAGAAAAATAACGGCTCTTTGAAATTTGTTGGTGTATCAGAGCGCATCAAGCGCTTATTTGATATTACGGGCCTCACAGACATTTTAAACGTGAATTCACAAGTAGAAGGTGGCGTAAAATGAAACAGCCTTATGACTTTGTTGAGATGAAGATTCCTGCTAAGCCAGACTACGTAGCGATTATTCGACTGACGCTGTCTGGTGTAGCGAATCGGATGGGTTTTTCTTATGATGAAATTGAAGATATGAAAATTGCTGTGAGTGAGGCATGTACAAATGCCGTACAGCATGCTTACAAGAATGAAGAAAATGGTGAAGTGAGAGTAGGTTTTGGTTTATTTGATGACCGTTTAGAAATCATGGTGGTCGATAAAGGTGAAAGCTTTAATTTTGAAGAGCTTAAGGAACATATAGGACCTTATGAAACATCAAAAGAAGTTGAATTTCTTCCTGAAGGTGGACTTGGTTTATATTTAATTGAAACACTAATGGACGAAGTGAAAATGGTCAATTCAAAAGGTGTAACGCTAATGATGACTAAGTATGTGCAAAGAGAGCAGGTGGAGAGTGATGAAAACACAGTCTCAACCTATGAAATTAACTAAAGAACAGGTTCAGGAACGAATTGAGCGCTTTCAAAAAACGCAGGATGAAGAAGCACAAAGTGATCTAGTAGTACATTACAAGAACCTTGTTGAATCTATTGCACGTCGTTATTCAAAAGGCAGAAGCTTACATGAAGATATTGTGCAGGTAGGGATGCTAGGACTGTTGGGAGCTATTAGAAGGTATGATGCTTCATTTGGAAGAAGTTTTGAATCGTTTGCTGTTCCTACAATCATTGGAGAGATTAAGCGATTTTTACGCGATAAAACGTGGAGTGTTCACGTACCGCGCCGCATCAAAGAATTAGGTCCTAAAATTAAAGCAGCTGTCGAAGAGCTAACAACCCGTTTACAGCGATCTCCTCAAGTAAAAGAAATTGCTGATCATATCGGAGTGACAGAGGAAGAAATTTTAGAAACGATGGAGATGGGGCAAAGTTATCAAGCGTTGTCTGTTGATCATTCTATTGAAGCAGACTCTGATGGAAGTACTGTTACAATCCTTGATTTAGTAGGTGAACAAGAGTCGGGTTATGAGAAAACTGATCAGCGCTTAGTGTTAGAAAAGATTCTTCATGTATTAAGCGATAGAGAAAAAGAAGTAATTCGCTATACATTTATTGAAAATCTGAGTCAAAAAGATGCCGGTGAGAAATTAGGGATTTCTCAAATGCATGTATCTCGACTGCAAAGAAGAGCTCTTGATAAGCTAAGGACTGCAGCTCGCTCAGATTCTAACGATTCGGAGTATATGTCGTGATGACAGTAGACCCGAATACAAAGTCGATTCAAACTCATATATATCAAGAGCCAAAGCAAGGGAACGTGTGTTGTGGAGATAGTTACTATGTCAAAGAAACGGATGATTATTTTCTATGTGCAGTGGCAGATGGATTAGGAAGCGGTGAACAAGCCAGAGCCGCTTCTGTAGCTGTTACGGATGTAGCGAAAGCTCATCATCATCTAGATGTAGATGAGATCATTTCTAAGTGCAACAAGGCTACTCGACATACAAGAGGCGCAGCAGTAGCTATTTTGAAAATTGATAAAAAACATAACGAATTTCATTACACAAATGTAGGTAATATCCGCTTTTATCTGTATTCTCCGGAGGGGAAATTAACGTACCCTCTGCCAATTCAAGGTTTTTTATCAGGGAAAATTCAAAAGTTCCGCACACAAACCTTCCCATATGACTCCGGTTCTAAATTTTTGATTCATACAGATGGCTTAGAATTAAAAGAGATTAAATCTGTTTTTGCTAACTCGATGAATGTCGATCAATTGTCGACACGCCTACAGGCAGCAATTCGATCTCATAATGACGATATTACGTATATCGCTGGTCATCTTCCAACTGCATAGCCTTTCTTTTTAGCTCACATGTGTTATTGCATGTGAGTTTTGTTACAATAGAGACAAAGTTTCATTTAGGTAGGAGGATAAGCTGTGTCTGTTGCAACGAAATTAGATAATCAAATTGTTCAACGTGTAAGTAAAGAGGTAGAGATTTCACACAAGCAAGTACAAAACGTAATTGCTTTAGTAGAAGATGGTAATACAGTTCCCTTTATTGCTCGATATAGAAAAGAACAAACTGGTGCTTTGGATGAAGTCCAAATCCGGAATATTTTAGATTCCTGGAACTACTTAATGAATTTAGAGGAGCGTAAAGAGGAAGTTCACCGATTAATTGAAGAGCAAGGGAAATTAACTGAGGAACTGGCTGCTCAAATTCATCAAGCGAAGAAATTGCAGCAAGTAGAAGATTTATACCGCCCTTTTAAGCAAAAACGACGTACAAAAGCAACTGTAGCAAAAGAAAAAGGTCTTGAACCATTAGCACAGTGGCTACTAAGTTTCCCGAATTCTGACGTAAACATTGAAGCGCAAACATACATAAATGAAGAAGCAGGAGTTCAATCTTCTGACGAAGCTATTCAGGGAGCCCTAGACATTGTAGCGGAACAAATTTCTGACGAAGCATCTTACCGTCAATGGATTCGTACGACCACTGTAAAAGATGGCATAATTGTTACTTCAGTCAAAGATCCGGAAAAAGATGAAAAAAATATCTATGAAATGTACTATGAATATACAGAAGCGGTAAAGCGAATCGTTCCTCACCGTATTTTAGCTATGAATAGAGGAGAAAAAGACGGTATTTTAAAAGTGAGTATTGACGCGCCTACAGATCGTATTCTTTCATATTTACATAAAGAAGTAATCAAGAAAAGGGATTCTTCAGCTGAAGGTTATATCATCTCAGCTATAGAAGATGCTTATAAACGCTTAATAGAACCATCTATTGAACGCGAAATTCGTAAAGACCTATCAGAAAAAGCGGAAGAAAGAGCCATTCACATCTTTTCTGAAAACTTACGAAAACTTCTTCTCCAACCTCCATTGAAAGGGAAAGTGGTATTAGGAGTAGATCCAGCTTTTCGAACAGGCTGCAAATTAGCTGTAGTAGATGAAACAGGCAAGGTATTAAAAATTGATGTTATTTATCCACATCCTCCTGTGAGAAAAGCAGCTGAAGCACAAAATAAATTAAAGAAAATGTTCGCTGAATACCCTATTGAAGTAGTGGCAATTGGAAATGGAACGGCATCTCGCGAAACGGAGCAATTTGTAGCGGATGTTCTTAAAGAAATTGAAAACCCAGTTTATTATTTGATTGTGAATGAAGCGGGAGCAAGCGTATATTCGGCTTCTGATGTTGCTAGAGAAGAATTCCCTGATTTTCAAGTAGAAGAGCGAAGCGCTGTATCGATTGCCAGAAGGCTGCAAGATCCGCTGGCTGAGCTTGTGAAAATCGATCCTAAGTCGGTAGGGGTAGGGCAATATCAGCATGATGTGTCTCAAAAGCAATTAAATGATTCACTGACTTTTATTGTAGAGACAGTAGTAAACCAAGTAGGAGTGAATGCAAACACGGCTTCTGCTTCGCTTCTACAATACGTTGCTGGTCTAAATAAGACAGTTGCTCAAAACATTGTAAAATATCGGGATGAAAACGGAAAATTCTCTAACCGAAAACAGTTGAAGAAAATTCCGCGTCTAGGGGCTAAAACATATGAGCAGTGTATTGGGTTTTTACGTATTATAGAAGGTGAAGAACCTTTAGACAGAACGGGTATCCATCCTGAAACATATGGAGACGTTAAAAAGCTTTTAAAGAAAGCGGAAGTGAAAGAGACTGAACTTGGAACGGAGAAAGTAAAAGAAGCATTAAAACATATTTCTTTACCCGAAATATCAGAAGAACTAAGTATAGGGGAGCTTACTTTAAAAGACATTATAGAAGCGCTCGTAAGACCGGAAAGAGATCCTCGTGATGAACTGCCAAAACCTTTGCTCCGTCAGGATATTTTGAAGCTAGAGGATCTAGCAAAAGGTATTCAGCTTGAAGGAACGGTGCGAAACGTCGTAGACTTCGGAGCGTTCATCGATATAGGAGTTAAGCAAGACGGTCTAGTCCATATTTCTAAATTAACGAATCGGTACGTTAAGCATCCCCTCGATGTCGTTTCAGTAGGAGATTTGGTGAATGTGTGGGTAGAAGACGTAGATATGAAAAAAGGAAGAGTTGCACTGACGATGATTCCGCCCCATCAATAATAAAATTGCCTTTTCAGATTTTCTGAAAAGGCAATTTTATTTGTAAAAAGAAGTGATTTAAGAAGCGGAATTATTTTTTTGATAAAAAAACCAACATTGGTTGAGCAATTTTATTTGTGCACGGTCTTTTTCAGAATAAGCGCGCCTCATTTGTTTTTGTAGCCACATTGGCATAAGGGCAATCACTCCTTTTCATTTATGATAAGGTGAATAGTGAGTATGTAATGAAGTGTATGCCCAAAGAGCTAGTCAGGTGATTTCATACAGTAGAGGAGTATATAAGATGAATGATAAGGATTTACAAATACTTGTAGAAGAAATTTCATTGAAGCTGTTTCACAAACCATTTCGTCATGAAGCCACTTTTAATTCTCGGTTACGTACGACAGGCGGAAGGTATTTGTTACGTACATCTAATATAGAAGTAAACTACAAATACTTTGAACAATATGGCACACAAGAAATAGTAGAAATTATTAAACATGAGCTCTGTCACTATCATTTGCATATTGAGGGGAAAGGGTATAAGCATGGAGATCAAGACTTTAAAAGGTTAATGAAAGAAGTAGACGCACCTCGATTTTGTCAGGCATTGAAAAAAGAAAGTGATGGAAAGAAAAAAGAGCACATATATGTATGTATGCAGTGTGATCAAAAATATGTTCGAAAAAGAAAAGTGAACACAGTTAAATATGTTTGTGGGAAGTGTAAAGGTAAATTAAAAAAAATGTAGAAGATGCTTGACTAAAATAGATTCATTATGGTAAATTAATAAAGCCGTCTCAAATAAACGGCAAAGAAATTACAAAAACTTATTGACATTACATATAATGTCGATTACAATGTAAGAAGTCTGATAAATATTATTCCACAGTAGCTCAGTGGTAGAGCTATCGGCTGTTAACCGATCGGTCGTAGGTTCGAGTCCTACCTGTGGA
>NZ_JBLQZO010000012.1:0-59056 GCF_047872835.1 Priestia sp. RMT2NF4 | reverse complement strand
CGAACACGGAAGTTAAGCTCTTTAGCGCCAATGGTAGTTGGGACTTTGTCCCTGTGAGAGTAGGACGTTGCCAGGCACCTGAAAAAGGACTAGCTATTTTAGCTAGTCCTTTTTTGTTTACAATTTATTTGTTTTATGAAAAAGTATAGTAAGAACAATAAAATTCGCGATTTGCAGGTTTTGAAATAAATTTTAGTGGCAACGATAAAAGTAAAGAATAAACTTTAATAGTACATAGTTGAAAATTTTTTCGTTTCCTTTTATATTTAAATTAAGGTCAAATATAGTCAAAGTCAGAAGGAGGGGGCAGCGTGCCAAATATCTCTGACATTATCGAACAGTATTTAAAACAAGTACTTGAATTAAGTGAAAGAGAAATTGTTGAAATAAGGCGCAGTGAGATTGCTGATAAATTTCAATGCGTTCCGTCGCAAATTAATTACGTTATCAATACCCGCTTTACGGTTGAGAGAGGTTATCTTGTAGAAAGTAAGCGAGGCGGCGGCGGATTTATTCGTATTGCAAAAGTAAAAATGCATGATGCAGCGGATTTGTTTCAGCAAGTGATTGAGATGATTCAAAATGAAATTTCACAAGTAAGTGCTGAAAATGTCATTATTAGGTTAGTTGAAGAAAAAGTCATCACAGAACGAGAAGCAAAAATCATGTTGAGCGTTATCAATCGTTCAGTTATTAATATTGAACTTCCTTATCGTGATGAGCTAAGAGCCAATCTTTTAAAAGCAATGCTTAATTCATTACGCTACCGATAAGCTCATGATCTATTTTATTTAGAACAGGGAGTGATGACAGGATGATTTGTCAGCAATGTGAAACGAGACCTGCAACTCTTCACTTCACAAAAATTATTAATGGTGAAAAGACGGAGATGCACGTATGTGAACAATGCGCTTCAGAAAATGGAGATGCATTTTCTTTTTCAAATCAGCAAGGTTTTTCAATCAATAACTTACTAGCTGGCCTACTTAACCTAGACCCAGCAGTAACTGAAAATTATAAGAAACAAAGTCAGGACGTTCTTTCTTGTCCTACTTGTGGCATGACATATCAAAAATTTGCTAAAATCGGCAGGTTTGGATGTGCAGATTGCTACAAAACATTTGAGCGACCTCTTATTCCTTTCTTGAAGAGGCTGCATGGAGGTAATTATCTACATCATGGAAAAATACCAGCAAGAATTGCAAGTAATCTTCATTTAAAAAAGGAATTACAGGCATTAAGATTGAACTTAAAAGAGTATATCGAAAAAGAGGAGTTTGAGAAAGCAGCCGAACTCCGAGATCACATTCGATTACTAGAAAAGAAGATGAACGAATCGAGAGAGGAGGAAGCGTAATTCATGTCCCAGGATTTGTTCTTTTCCCAGCCTGTTAGCTCTTGGATGCGTCAAGAAGCTTCGAATTCAGATATTGTGCTAAGCAGTCGAATCAGGCTGGCTCGAAATTTAACTCATTATCTTTTTCCAACTCTCTTTTCTAAAGAACAAGCAGTTGAAGTGGTTCGAGTATTTGAGCAAGTTTTTCAAAAAAGCGAGAACACCAATCAGTGGAATTTGCATTTACTAAAGATGAACGAATTACAGCCTCTTCAAAAGCAAGTGTTGGTTGAAAAACATCTTATCAGTCCTAACTTGGCTGAAGGAGACAACAACGGAGCTTGTTTTTTATCAGAAAAAGAAGATTTGAGTATTATGGTTAATGAAGAAGATCATTTACGCATACAATGTTTATTTCCAGGCCTTCAATTATCTGAAGCTTTAAGCACAGCGAATAAAGTAGATAATTGGATTGAGAAATACGTAGATTATGCGTTTGATGAAAATAGAGGGTATTTAACCAGCTGTCCCACAAATGTGGGTACTGGGCTACGTGCATCTGTGATGATGCATCTGCCGGCTTTAGTGATGACCCGTCAAATTCATCGTATTATTCCCGCTATTAACCAGCTTGGCTTAGTGGTGAGAGGAATTTATGGAGAAGGTAGCGAAGCTTTAGGGAATATCTTTCAAATTTCTAATCAGATAACCTTAGGGAAATCTGAAGAAGATATTGTGGCAGATTTAAATAGTGTCGTACAGCAGTTAATTACACAAGAGCACTCTGCAAGAGACGCACTGTTTAAAACATCTCATGTAGAGTTAGAAGATCGAGTGTATCGTTCATATGGAGTATTGGCCAATAGCCGTATTATTGAGTCCAAAGAAGCTTCACAATGTTTATCAGATGTTCGATTAGGAATCGATTTAGGGTATATAAAAGGACTGAGTCAAAATATATTGAATGAACTTATCATTATGACGCAGCCAGGCTTTTTACAAAAGTATTCGGGAGGGCCCCTAAAGCCTCAGGAACGTGACATTAAAAGAGCCACCTTAATTCGAGAACGTCTCACTATAAATAAAAACACAAATTAAACGTGGAGGGTGACGATTATATGATGTTTGGTAGATTTACAGAGCGCGCACAAAAAGTATTAGCTTTAGCACAGGAAGAAGCACTACGCCTAGGTCACAACAACATTGGAACGGAGCACATTTTATTAGGTATCGTTCGTGAAGGTGAAGGAATTGCAGCAAAAGCTCTTTCTGCTCTAGGCCTAAGCACTGAAAAAATTCAAAAAGAAGTGGAAGCATTAATTGGCAGAGGCCAAGAATTAACGCAGACCATTCATTATACACCTCGAGCGAAAAAAGTCATTGAACTTTCAATGGATGAAGCCCGAAAGCTTGGTCATTCTTACGTAGGAACAGAACATATCTTACTAGGCTTAATTCGTGAAGGTGAAGGCGTTGCAGCACGCGTTTTAAATAATCTAGGTGTCAGCCTAAATAAAGCTCGTCAGCAAGTACTTCATTTATTAGGTAGCAATGAAGCTGCTTCAAGCCATCAAGGCGGAGGTTCTTCAAATGCCAATACACCTACGCTAGACAGCTTAGCACGCGATTTAACAGTTGTAGCGCGCGAAGGAAGCTTAGACCCTGTTATCGGACGTGGGAAAGAAATTCAGCGTGTTATTGAAGTGTTAAGCCGACGTACAAAAAACAATCCTGTATTAATTGGGGAGCCAGGTGTCGGTAAAACGGCAATCGCTGAAGGTTTGGCTCAGCAAATCGTCAACAATGAAGTTCCAGAAATTTTACGTGACAAACGCGTTATGACTTTGGATATGGGAACGGTCGTGGCTGGTACAAAATATCGCGGAGAATTTGAAGATCGCCTGAAGAAAGTAATGGATGAAATTCGTCAAGCAGGTAATATCATTCTCTTTATCGATGAGTTACACACATTAATTGGCGCTGGTGGTGCAGAAGGTGCTATCGATGCTTCTAATATTTTAAAACCGTCTCTTGCTCGTGGAGAACTTCAGTGTATCGGTGCTACGACTTTAGATGAATACAGAAAATATATTGAAAAAGATGCAGCGTTAGAGCGTCGCTTCCAGCCAATTCAAGTGGATGAACCAACGTTGGAAGAGTCTATTCAAATCTTAAAAGGGCTTCGTGACCGTTATGAAGCGCATCACCGAGTATCTATTTCTGATGAGGCAATCGAGCAAGCGGTGAAACTATCAGATCGCTACATTTCAGATCGTTTCTTACCGGATAAAGCAATCGATTTAATTGATGAAGCTGGTTCAAAAGTGCGTTTACGTTCATTTACAACGCCGCCAAATTTAAAGGAATTAGAGCAAAAATTAGAATCAGTACGCAATGAAAAAGATGCGTCTGTTCAAAGTCAAGAATTTGAAAAAGCAGCATCTTTACGCGACACAGAACAACGCCTACGCGAAGAATTAGAAGACACAAAGAAAATTTGGAAAGAGCAGCAAGGTAAAGAAAACTCAGCTGTAACCGTAGAAGATATTGCGATGGTGGTATCTAGCTGGACGGGTGTACCGGTCTCTAAACTGGCACAGGAAGAGACAGAAAGACTGCTAAACATGGAAGAGATTCTTCACTCTCGTGTAATTGGGCAAGAAGAAGCGGTAAAAGCAGTTGCAAAAGCTGTGCGCCGTGCTAGAGCAGGCTTGAAAGATCCAAAACGCCCAATTGGTTCATTCATTTTCTTAGGACCAACAGGGGTTGGTAAAACAGAGCTTGCACGCGCATTAGCGGAGTCAATCTTTGGCGACGAAGACGCAATGATTCGTATCGATATGTCTGAGTACATGGAGAAACATTCTACTTCACGCTTAGTAGGTTCACCTCCAGGATATGTTGGATACGAAGAAGGCGGCCAGTTAACGGAAAAAGTAAGAAGAAAACCTTACTCAGTTGTTCTTTTAGACGAAATTGAAAAAGCACATCCGGATGTATTTAACATTTTATTACAAGTGTTAGAAGATGGACGCTTAACAGATTCAAAAGGCCGTACAGTTGATTTCCGTAATACAATTTTAATTATGACATCAAACGTAGGTGCGGACACATTAAAACGAAGCAAGCACTTAGGGTTCACAGTAGAAGCAGAAGGCCAAGACTACAAAGATATGAAAGGAAAAGTAATGGCGGAAATGAAGCGCGCATTCCGTCCGGAGTTCCTAAACCGTATAGATGAAATTATCGTCTTCCATTCATTGGAGAAACCTCACTTAGCTGAAATCGTTAAATTAATGGCGGACCAGTTAACAAAACGCTTAAAAGAGCAAGAAATTGATCTTGAATTAACAAAAGAAGCAATTGATAAGATTGCAGAGGAAGGTTTTGACCCAGAATACGGCGCTCGTCCACTTCGTAGAGCAATTCAAAAACATATTGAAGACCGTTTATCTGAAGAGCTGCTAAAAGGGGTTGTTCAAAAAGGTCAGAAAGTGACGCTAGATGTAGACAAAGGAGAATTTGTTGTTAAATCCTCCGCTCCAAGCAGCATCAGCTAAATTTACTCAAACCAAGACGAGGCATACGAAAAAACACGTATGCCTCCCTTTTTATTTTAGCTTAGGAAATAGTGTACAATAGAGATAGAAATCGATTGAATGAACGGAGAGATTGATAACATAATGGCGAAACGAAAAACAAAATTTGCATGTCAGCATTGCGGATATGAATCCGCAAAATGGATGGGGAAATGTCCTGGATGCGGAAGCTGGAATTCGATGGTGGAAGAAATGGAAGAAACGAAATCATCACGCCGAGGAGCTTTTTCCGGAGCTACTGCTTCTAAAGTTCAAAAACCTCAGTCAATTACAGCGATTGAATCTACAACAGAACCACGGATTTTTACACCTTCTGCAGAGTTAAACCGTGTATTAGGAGGCGGTATTGTCAGAGGGTCACTCGTTTTAATAGGGGGAGATCCGGGTATCGGAAAGTCTACTTTACTTTTGCAAACCTCCGCGCAGTTAGCAATGAAACAAAATAAAGTACTATATATTTCGGGAGAGGAATCAACCAAACAAACGAAGTTAAGAGCGGACAGGCTAGGTGTAAAAGCTGAAGAGCTTTATGTTCACGCAGAAACAAACTTAGAATTAATACTAGAGGCCATCTCAAGCATGCAGCCTGATTTTGTGGTGATTGATTCAATTCAAACCATTTACCATGCTGATGTGACATCAGCGCCAGGAAGCGTCTCACAGGTGCGAGAGTGTACGGCTGAACTAATGCGTGTTGCTAAAACGAATGGCATTGCCATCTTTATTGTGGGTCATGTAACGAAAGAAGGGGCCATTGCGGGTCCAAGACTTCTTGAACATATGGTAGATACGGTTCTTTATTTTGAAGGAGAGCGCCATCATACGTATCGTATATTAAGAGCGGTTAAGAACCGATTTGGATCTACAAATGAAATGGGCATTTTTGAAATGAAAGAAAGTGGGCTAGAAGAAGTATTGAATCCATCCGAAATCTTTCTAGAAGAACGGTCTCAGGGAGCAGCAGGTTCGGTTGTTGTCGCTTCAATGGAAGGGACAAGACCCGTATTAGTAGAGCTGCAGGCGCTAATCAGTCCAACGAGCTTTGGAAACCCTAGAAGAATGGCGACAGGAGTAGATCATAATCGCGTTTCGCTTATCATGGCTGTCTTAGAAAAGCGTGTAGGAATGCTGCTGCAGAATCAAGATGCTTATTTAAAAGTAGCAGGTGGAGTGAAATTAGATGAACCAGCAATCGATTTAGCTGTAGCCGTTAGCATTGCTTCAAGCTTCAGAGATGCTGCTTCTAGCGCTACAGATGTTATTGTAGGAGAGGTAGGATTAACAGGCGAAGTACGCCGAGTGTCTAGAATTGAACAGCGCGTTCAAGAAGCGGTAAAATTAGGGTTCCAACGAATTATTATTCCGGAGAAAAATTTAGGAGGATGGAAAGTCCCAGATGGTATTGATGTGATTGGGGTATCAACAGTAGCGGAGGCTCTGCAATATACATTAGGAGGATAAGCAGTGGAAGGAGAAAAAACAACAGTTAGTCAAAAACAAATATCAGAAATTCTGCAGTTTGTAGCACCAGGAACCCCTATTCGTGACGGTATCGATAACGTCTTGCGGGCAAAGACGGGCGGCTTAATTGTTATGGGCTACAATGAACAAGTCAAAAAGATGGTAGATGGAGGATTTTCGATTAATTGTGCATTTACACCTGCGCATTTATACGAGTTAGCCAAAATGGATGGAGCGCTTATTTTAAACGACAGCGGAAGCAAGATATTGTTTGCTAATGCTCAGCTCATGCCAGATCCCTCTACCCCTTCTTCACAGACAGGAATGCGTCACCGTACAGCGGAGCGCGTAGCTAAGCAGTCAGGTGTATTGGTGATAGCCATTTCACAAAGACGGAATGTGATTACGCTTTACAAAGGGTCTCTGCAGTATGTATTGAAAGACATTAGCGTTATTTTAGCAAAAGCGAATCAAGCGCTTGGAACCCTTGAAAAGTACAAGGCGGTATTAGATGAATCGATTACAAGTCTCAGTGCATTAGAGTTTGAAGAGCAAGTAACTCACACAGATGTGCTGCAGTCGCTTCATCGTACAGAAATGGTTTTGCGTATTAAAAATGAAATTTTGAGCTATATTAGCGAGTTAGGAACAGAAGGAAGGCTAATTCGTCTCCAAATGAATGAACTGCTTTCTCACTTAGAGGAAGAAGCAACTTTATTAATCAAAGATTATATGTATGACCTCAGCTTTGACCCTTACCGAGTGATTGAACGCATGCAGCAGCCGTCAAATAATGTTCTTCTCGATGACCAAACGCTCCTTCGCTTAATGGGATATCCTATGTATACAAGCTTTGAAGACAGCGTTATTCCTAGAGGGTATCGAATGCTTCATAAAATTCCAAGACTTCCATCGATTATTATTGAAAATCTCATTGATGAATTAGGGGATTTAAAAACGATAGCAGATGCGTCGGTAGAAGAATTGGATGAGGTAGAAGGCATCGGTGAAATTCGAGCACGGAAAATTAGAGAAGGCCTAAAAAGACTAAAAGAGCAGCATCTTACAAACCGTCAGCTATAGGATATTAATTGACATTAAATGTTTGATTCATTAAGATATTGTGAAAATACAAAAAAAGTGACAGTTTGTTTACAAATTCTGTTTTTTGGTTAAATAACAGGTTTCAATCATTGTAAACTGTTTATAATGATAAAGGGAGGTGAAGGCGTGTTAAAACGTTTTGTACAGTTATTTTTTATTATTACAGGTGGTACATTGGGCGTCTTTTTTATACCTGAACTTATTCAATTATTAAATCTGCAAGATGTAGCATTTCTAGAAAAACCTTACGTCGATGCAATACTGGGAGCTATTTTGTTTTTCCTTGTCACGTTTTGGATTGTTGATTATATAGTTGAATTAATTCGCCGAGTGGAAGAGGCGTTGCTGAAGGCGCCTGTAACGGATGTACTTTTTGGTAGCTTAGGATTGATTTTAGGGCTTATTGTAGCCTACTTGGTCGGAGCTTTTTTAGGCAGAATTCAACTTCAAGTAGTAAGTACCATTTTACCAATCTTTCTAAGTATTCTTTTAGGTTACTTAGGGTTTCAAGTCGGGTTTAAAAAACGTGATGAGCTTGTGAACGTGTTTTCCATGCCATCTCGAATTGGGAAGAAAAAAGGGCAAGAAGAAGAAGCAGATAATGAAGAATCACTAAAGTCTCTTAAAATTTTAGATACAAGCGTTATTATTGACGGTCGTATCGCAGATATTTGTCAAACAGGATTTTTAGACGGAACGATTGTTATTCCGCGCTTTGTGCTTGAGGAACTTCAGCATATTGCTGATTCGTCGGATGTTCTAAAACGAAACAGAGGTAGACGAGGTCTAGATATTCTAAACCGTATTCAAAAGGAACTGGCAATGAAGGTAGAAATTTATGAAGGCGATTTCGAAGACATTCAAGAAGTGGACAGTAAGCTGGTCAAATTGGCAAAGCTGACTTCTGGGTTGGTCGTTACAAACGACTTTAATTTAAATAAAGTATGTGAACTTCAAAATGTCGGCGTCTTAAATATTAATGACTTAGCAAATGCCGTTAAGCCAATTGTGCTTCCGGGAGAAGAAATGAATGTGTTGGTTATAAAAGATGGTAAAGAGCATAATCAAGGTATTGCCTATCTTGATGACGGTACAATGATCGTGGTAGAAGAAGGAAGAAATTACATTGGAAAGCAAATTGATGTACTGGTGACGAGCGTACTCCAAACCTCAGCAGGCCGTATGATTTTTGCGAAACCCAAGTTATTAGAAAAAGCACTGTGACGTAACAGGTAAAGGGAGTATACCTATGAAGTATGAAATTATCGTTTTAGCTGCAGGGCAGGGGAAGCGAATGAAAGCGGGGCGGAACAAACAATTTTTAACTATTCAAAACGTTCCGCTTATCATTCATACGCTGCAAAAATTCGAACAAGATCCTTGGTGCAGTGGAATTGTACTAGTTGTAAACGAAAAAGAAGTGGCGATTTTTGAAGAGTTATTAACTGAATATCCAATTCAAAAGGTTCAATCATTGACAGTTGGAGGCGATGAACGTCAACATAGCGTTTATAACGGCCTTAAAAGTCTAAAGCAGGCTCAAATGGTATTAATTCATGATGGCGCTCGACCATTTGTTCAACAAAACACAATCCATGAGTTAGTAGAAAAAGCTGCTAGTGATAAGGCTGCTGTACTGGCTGTTCCAGTAAAAGACACAATTAAGCGTGTGGAACAGGGGACTGTCATTGAAACAGTTGAGCGCTCTAGCTTGTGGGCTATTCAAACGCCGCAGGCTTTTCTTTTTGATGTAGTAATGGATGCACACGAAAAAGCAAAAACAAATGAATACTTAGGCACCGATGATGCAAGCTTAGTAGAAAAAGCGGGACAAAAAGTATCGATTGTAGAGGGAAATTACGATAATATAAAACTAACAACACCAGAAGATTTGTTATATGCAGAAGCTATATTAACAAAGCTAAACAGGACTGAAGGAGTGGAAAAATGAACATTCGAGTAGGACAAGGTTTCGACGTACATGAATTTGCAGAAGGAAGACCTTTAATCATCGGCGGTTTAGAAATTCCGTATGAAAAAGGATTATTAGGCCACTCAGATGCAGATGTGCTGTTACATACAATCGCAGATGCCTTATTAGGAGCGGCGGCTAAAGGAGATATCGGAAAGCATTTTCCGGATACAGACCCTGAATTTAAAGATGCTGATTCAGCAAAGCTTCTTCAACACGTATGGAAACTACTAAAAGATGAAGGTTATGAATTAAGCAATGTAGATTGCACGATTATCGCGCAAAAACCTAAAATGGCTCCTTACATTGAACCAATGAGAGAGCGTATTGCGCAGCTGTTAGAAGCAAGCATTTCTCAAATTAACGTCAAGGCAACAACAACAGAAAAGTTAGGTTTTACGGGACGTGAAGAAGGAATCGCTGCCCAAGCAGCCGTTTTAGTTTATCAAAAATAAAAACAGTTGACTTTGACAGATACCTATTTGGTGATAAAATTAGAACATGTCTAAAACATATAAATACATACTATAAGTAATATTAAATTGGAGGTCATCTTAGTTATGTCAAGCGAAGTAAGAGTTCGTTATGCCCCGAGTCCAACTGGACATCTTCATATAGGGAATGCAAGAACAGCACTATTTAATTATTTATTTGCACGAAATCAAAACGGTAAATTTATTATCCGTATTGAAGATACAGATCAAAAGCGTAATATCGAAGGCGGCGAAGAAAGTCAGCTGCGCTATTTAAAATGGTTAGGTATTGAATGGGATGAAAGTATCGACGTAGGCGGGGAGTACGGTCCTTACCGCCAGTCTGAACGTACGGAAATCTATCAAAAATATACGGAAGAACTTCTTGAAAAAGGATTAGCTTATCACTGTTACTGTACGTCAGAAGAGCTTGAAAAAGAGCGTGAAGAACAGCAGGCGAACAGTCAAATGCCGCGCTATTCAGGTAAGTGCCGTAACTTAACAGCTGAACAGCGTGCTGAACTAGAAGCAGAAGGCCGTGAGCCGAGCATTCGCTTCCGTGTTCCTAGTAACACAGAAATTAAGTGGAATGATATTGTCAAAGATGAAGTATCGTTTGAGTCTGAAGGCATTGGTGATTTCGTTATTGTGAAAAAAGACGGTACACCAACATATAACTACGCTGTAGCCATTGATGATTATCTAATGAAGATGACACATGTTCTACGCGGAGATGACCATATTTCCAATACACCGAAGCAAATTCTTGTGTATGAAGCTTTAGGCTGGACGCCTCCTGTATTTGGTCATATGACGTTAATCGTAAATGAAAATCGTCGCAAGCTAAGTAAACGTGATGAGTCAATCATTCAGTTTATCGAGCAATATAAAGAATTAGGCTACTTGCCAGAAGCACTATTTAATTTTATTACAATGCTTGGCTGGTCACCTGTGGGAGAAGAAGAAATTTTCTCTAAAGAACAGTTTATTGAAATTTTTGACCCAGCTCGTTTATCAAAATCTCCAGCACTATTTGATACAAGCAAATTACGTTGGATGAACAACCAATACATGAAACAATTGGATTTAGACGAGGTAGTAGCTTTATCAGTTCCTCACTTAGTGAAAGCTGGAAAAGTTGAAGAAACGCGCGATGCAGAAACAGAACAATGGGTACGTGACTTAGTCGCTCTATACCAAGAACAAATGAGCTTTGGCGCTGAGATTGTTGAACTTACTGAAATGTTCTTTAAGAAAGAAATTGATTACAGTGAAGAAGCAAAAGCAGTACTTGCTGAAGAACAAGTACCGGAAGTGTTAAAAGCATTTGCTGAAGAGATTTCTTCCTTAGAAGAATTCAGCGCTGATGAAATTAAGGCAGCAACAAAGGCTGTACAAAAAGCAACAGGTCAAAAAGGTAAAAAACTATTTATGCCAATTCGTGTAGCAACAACAGGCGAAACACACGGTCCCGAGCTTCCAAAAGCTATTTCTCTTTTAGGGAAAGAAACAGTTTTAGCTCGTCTAGAAAGCATTTATAGTTAACAAATTTCTATTTTGCCCATATGATAAAATAATCAAATATGGATATCGTTGAGAAGGAAGAGTAGGCAAGTTCATTGCATATCAGAGAGGGTTATCACCGGCTGAAAGTAACCTATGACAAAACTTGTTGAAGTGCGCCTTTGAGTCTTTTGTTGAATGCTACTAAGTAAGTAGGCAAAAGCGGTTACTTTCACGTTATGAGAGAAGAGTTGGGATTGTTTGTTGATCCAAACAGAGTGGAACCGCGTATATACGTCTCTGTGTCATTTGACATAGGGGCGTTTTTTTATACAATCAATGAGTAGATAAAGGAATAGCGGAATTGGGGTGAGATGATGCTAAAGTTGTTAAAGGAAGACATTGAGGCCATATTTGAACAAGATCCTGCAGCAAGAAGTTATATTGAAGTGATATTAACCTATTCAGGGTTGCATGCTATTTGGGCACATAGATTCGCTCACGGGCTTTTTAAAAGAAAGTGGTTTTTTCTGGCACGTGTAATCTCACAAATTAGCCGATTCTTCACAGGGATTGAAATTCATCCGGGTGCGAAAATTGGCCGCCGCTTTTTTATTGACCACGGAATGGGAATTGTTATTGGGGAAACGTGCGAAATTGGAGATAATGTAACAGTATATCAAGGAGTAACACTCGGAGGAACAGGGAAAGAAAAAGGAAAGCGTCACCCGACGATTGAAGACAATGTCTTAATTGCAACAGGTGCTAAAGTGCTAGGGTCGATTACGATTCATGCGCACTCCAAAATTGGAGCAGGCTCAGTTGTGTTAAATGACGTCCCAGAAAACTCAACGGTTGTTGGTATCCCTGGCCGAGTCGTCATTCAAAATGGCGTCCGGATTCCAAAAGATTTGAATCATCAAGATTTGCCAGATCCAGATGCAGAGCGTTTCAAACAGCTAGAGAAAGAAATTTTACACCTGCAAAATCAATTAAAGGAATTAAAAGAAGGGAAGATTCACCATGGCAATTAAGCTATATAACACGTTAACACGTCAAAAAGAGACGTTTGTACCGCTAGAAGAAAACAAAGTCAAAATGTACGTGTGCGGACCGACCGTGTATAACTATATTCATATTGGAAATGCACGTCCTGCGATCGTATTTGATACGGTGCGCCGCTATTTAGAATTTAGAGGCTACGACGTGGAGTATGTCTCAAACTTCACAGATGTGGATGATAAATTAATTAAGGCAGCAAAAGAGTTAGGAGAAGATGTTCCAACGATCGCAAACCGCTTTATCGATGCCTACTTTGAAGATACGTCAGCTCTTGGATGCAAGCATGCCGATGTGCATCCACGCGTAACTGAAAATATGGATATCATTATTGAATTCATTGATGAACTGGTGAAAAAAGGCTATGCGTATGAGTCAGAGGGCGACGTATACTATCGTACGCGTAAATTTGAAGGATACGGAAAATTATCACATCAGTCCATTGATGAATTGCAATCCGGTGCTCGTATCGAAGTTGGAGAAAAGAAAGAAGATCCATTAGACTTTACTCTTTGGAAAGCAACCAAAGATGGAGAGATTGCATGGGATAGTCCTTGGGGTCAAGGAAGACCAGGCTGGCATATTGAATGCTCGGCGATGGCGCGCAAGTATTTAGGTGATACAATTGATATCCACGCGGGAGGTCAGGATTTAGCTTTCCCTCATCACGAAAATGAAATTGCTCAATCAGAAGCGCTCACTGGGAAATCGTTTGCGAAATACTGGCTTCATAACGGATATATCAATATTGATAATGAAAAGATGTCTAAATCACTAGGGAACTTCGTGTTAGTTCATGACATTATTAAAAAGCATGATCCTTCCCTACTTCGATTCTTTATTTTATCTGTTCACTATCGTCACCCAATTAACTATAACGAAGAAATTTTAGAGAATACGCGCAAAGGGTTTGAGCGTCTGCAAACAGCTTACGGCAACTTAACTCACCGTCTAGAGGCAGCAACAAATCTTCAAGAAGATGCTTCAGAATGGTTTGAAAAGCTAAAAGAGCTTCGCGAGACCTTTGTTGAAGAGATGGATGATGATTTTAATACGGCAAATGCCATTTCTGTTCTGTTCGAGCTAGCAAAGCAAGCTAACTTGTATTTATTAGAACAAACAACGTCTACAGATGTAATTGAAGCCTTTATTAAAGAGTTTAAAGAACTAGGTGCTGCAATAGGCATTGCATTTGGAGAAGCTGAACTTTTAGACGAAGAAATTGATCAATTGATCCAAGATCGTATTCAAGCTCGTAAAGATCGTAATTTCCAATTAGCAGATCAAATTCGAGATGAATTAAAGGCTAAAAATATTATTTTAGAAGATACGGCGCAAGGAACAAGATGGAAAAGAGGATAATAGTGTTATGAGCAGCAGTAAATTAGATGTAAAACAGCTAAATAGCTTAGCTCTTGCTTATATGGGTGATGCGGTGTTTGATTTACATGTTCGCCGCCACCTGCTGGTGTTAGGGACAGTGCGCCCTAACCAGCTTCATAATAAAGCTAAAAAATATGTATCAGCAAAAGCACAAGCACAAATCGTATATTATTTTAAAAATGAAAACTTTTTTACTGAAGAAGAAGAAGGTGTACTGCGCCGAGGACGCAATGCAAAGTCTGGTACAGTCCCTAAAAACACAGATGTGCAAACGTATCGCTACAGTACAGCATTTGAAGCGGTCGTAGGCTATTTGTATCTTTTAGGTGAAGAAGAAAGAATGATGGAACTTATTACTAAAGCTATCTCTTTCGTCGATGAAGGAGAGGGAGGAATGAATCATGGAACATGAATTTATCATTGGACGTAATCCGGTCCTAGAAGCCCTAAAGTCTGGGCGTGACATTAACAAACTATGGATTGCCGAAGGATCGCAAGGCGGTTCTATGGGGCAAATCACGCAGTTAGCAAAACGTAATGGTGTATTGGTGCAGTTTGTACCGAAAAAGAAAATTGAGCAAATGGTAGACGGTATTCATCAAGGAGTAGCTGCACAAGTTGCTGCTTATCAGTATGCAGAGTTAGATGATTTATTTAACTTAGCGGAAAAACGTAATGAAAGTCCGTTTTTCCTTCTGTTAGATGAGCTCGAAGATCCCCATAATTTAGGTTCTATTATGCGAACAGCCGATGCCGTTGGCGCACACGGTATCATTATTCCAAAGCGCCGTTCAGTTGGATTAACGGCCACTGTAGCAAAGGCGTCTACAGGAGCGATTGAACATATTCCTGTAGCAAGGGTAACAAACCTATCAAGGACGATTGATGAATTAAAAGATCGAGGCGTATGGATTGTTGGAACGGATGCGAAAGAAAGTGACGATTACCGCAACTTAGATGGAGGTATGCCGCTTACGTTAGTGATTGGAAGTGAAGGAAAAGGCATGAGTCGTTTGATTCGTGAAAAATGCGACTTTCTTGTACAGCTTCCAATGGTTGGGCATGTTACATCGTTAAATGCATCTGTAGCAGCTAGTCTTCTCATGTATGAGGTTTACCGAAAACGCCATCCTCTAGGTGAATAAAAATGGATATTCTACTGGTGGATGGTTATAACATGATAGGTGCGTGGCCCGACCTAAGAAAGCTTAGAGATAATGATTTAGCGGGTGCTCGAGACCTGTTAATTGAAAAGATGGCAGAGTATCAAGCATATATGGGGTATCGTGTCATTATTGTCTTCGATGCTCATATGGTCGAAGGAATTGAAAAGAAGGCAAAAAATCATAAGGTTGACGTTGTATTTACACGAGAAAATGAAACAGCGGATGAGTACATTGAAAAGCTGGCTCAAGAGCTAAACAATGTAAAGACACAGATTCATGTTGCTACATCTGATTTTACGGAGCAGTGGGCAATCTTTGGACAAGGTGCGCTTAGAATTTCTGCTCGAGAATTGTACAACGAAATTGAGCAAATTGAGAAACATATTAATCTTGATGTGAAGTCTATTCAAAATCAAAAGCCAGCGGCACGCATTCAACTTTCCAATCAAGTAGCCGAAATTTTCGAAAAATGGCGCCGGGGACAGCGGTGAGGTTATTGACGGTACGGAATTAGCTACTGTATAATATTTCTATCTACTGTGCGGTCGGGGGGATCGATATGGGCGATACTTATGGGAGAAAACTGCATGCTCATTTCGAACAACAAGAGGATGAAACAGTTGTCGATCTTGTGCATAAAGGCGATATTGACGCATTAGAGTATTTGATTCATAAATACAAAAACTTTGTGCGAGCAAAGGCGCGGTCGTATTTTTTAATTGGGGCAGACCGTGAAGATATTGTACAAGAAGGTATGATAGGGTTATACAAGGCAATTAGAGATTTTAGAGAAGATAAGCTAACTTCGTTTAAAGCTTTTGCTGAACTTTGCATTACCAGGCAAATTATTACCGCTATTAAAACCGCAACAAGGCAAAAACATATTCCATTAAACTCTTATGTATCATTGGACAAGCCAATATATGATGAAGAGTCCGACCGAACCTTAATGGATGTTATTTCGGGGACAAAAGTAGCAAATCCAGAAGAGTTGCTCATTAATCGAGAGAAGTTTGATGATATTGAATTAAAGATGGCTGAACTGTTAAGTGATCTTGAGCGAAAAGTTCTCGTTCTTTATTTAGATGGTCAATCTTATCAAGAAATTTCAGAAGAGTTAAACCGCCACGTCAAATCCATCGATAATGCACTTCAGCGTGTGAAGAGGAAATTAGAGCGCTACCTCGAGATTCGTGAAATCACAATGTAGCCTTCTATCCTCATATTGACATGCTAAGAAAGTCTGTGATACTTTTTTATAGACATTATCACTCTATAGGTGGTTGACATTATGCGTAAAAAAGTTGTACTTGCGTGTGTGCAATGCGCTAGTCGTAACTATACGACTATGAAAAACACACAGCAAAACGAAGAGCGTTTAGAAATGAAGAAGTTTTGCAAAACGTGTAACGCACATACGATTCATCGTGAAACAAAGTAGATCAATAATCTGCACAGACTAATACCCCTTTTAATTTATTGGAGGTTACAAACATGAACCGTGTAGGAAATTTCTTGCGTGATGTTGGGCGTGAGATGAAGAAGGTAAGTTGGCCTAAAAAAAATGAGCTAACTCGTTATACAATTACTGTTATTTCTACAGTTGTATTTATGACACTCTTTTTTGTAGTAGTTGATTACGGAATTTCGTCACTTATTCGTTTAATCCCTTGAATAAATTGACTTAAATCATGGTATAATAAAGCTAAATTATGTTTTTTTCAGAAAAGCCCGGAGACGGGTTTTTTAATTTGCTTTAAGAATGATTGTGCTAGGAGTCAACTATTTTCCTAGTACGTTGTCTGTGCAATAGATTAGGACATCTTATTTTATAGTGAGCTGGGAGGGAAGGACGTATAGTCCTCAGAAATGGAGAAAAATTGGTATGTAGTCCATACTTATTCTGGATATGAAAATAAAGTAAAAACAAATTTAGAAAAGCGCGTAGAAACAATGGGTATGCAAGATAAAATTTTCCGCGTTGTTGTTCCTGAAGAAGAAGAAAGAGAAATTAAGAACAACAAAGAAAAGATTACAAAGAAAAAAGTATTCCCAGGGTACGTGTTAGTTGAAATCATCATGACAGATGATTCATGGTATGTAGTTCGTAATACACCTGGCGTTACGGGCTTTGTAGGTTCAGCAGGTTCTGGATCAAAGCCAACTGCTCTTCTACCAGAAGAAGTAGAAATGATCTTAAAACAAATGGGCATGGACGAGCAGCATGCTGACTTTGACTTTGAACTAAAAGAAACAGTATTGGTTCAAGAAGGTCCGTTTGCAAACTTCGAAGGTACCATTGAAGAAATCGATACAGATAAACGTAAAGTTAAGGTTCATGTCGATATGTTCGGAAGACAAACGCCAGTAGAGCTAGACTTTACACAAATTGAAAAAATATAATCTGTAAGACCTTGCAATTCATGAAGTTTAATGTTAATATTTCATAAGTCAGTATGTCTCAAAACTAGAGACTAAAACAACTATTTCTTTATTTTATATATAAAGAACATTGAGTGGGAGGGCATCGCCCTATTACCACATCACGGACTTAAGGAGGTGTGTCTCGTGGCTAAAAAAGTAATTAAACTTGTTAAGTTACAAATTCCTGCAGGTAAAGCAAATCCAGCGCCACCAGTTGGTCCTGCATTAGGTCAAGCCGGTGTTAACATCATGGGTTTCTGTAAGGAGTTTAACGCTCGCACAGCTGATCAAGCTGGTCTTATCATTCCTGTTGAAATCACGGTATTTGAAGACCGTTCATTTACATTTATTACGAAAACTCCACCTGCTGCTGTACTACTTAAGAAAGCGGCTGGTATTGAGTCTGGTTCTGGTGAACCAAACCGTAATAAAGTTGCAACAGTCAAGCGTGACAAAGTGCGTGAGATTGCTGAAACTAAAATGCCTGACTTAAACGCTGCTAGCGTTGAATCTGCAATGCGCATGGTAGAAGGTACAGCGCGCAGTATGGGAATCGTAGTTGAAGACTAATTCCATTTGATTGGGTGTTAGAAGGTTGCGAGAAATGGAAGTTTTCCTATGCTCGCAACCTTTATTAGTGGGAGGTTATTCCGTTAAAACCACATAAGGAGGAAACAAAAATGGCTAAAAAAGGTAAAAAGTACGTTGAAGCTGCTAAGCTTGTAGATCGTACACAAACTTATTCAGTACAAGAAGCGATTGAATTAGTAAAGAAAACAAACACAACTAAATTTGATGCAACTGTAGAAGTAGCATTCCGTTTAGGAGTTGACCCTAAGAAAGCTGACCAACAAATTCGTGGTGCAGTAGTACTACCAAACGGTACAGGTAAAACTCAACGTGTATTAGTATTCGCTAAAGGCGAAAAAGCTAAAGAAGCTGAAGCTGCAGGCGCTGACTACGTTGGCGATGCTGACTACATCAACAAAATCCAACAAGGTTGGTTCGAGTTCGATGTAATCGTAGCTACTCCAGACATGATGGGTGAAGTTGGTAAACTTGGTCGTGTATTAGGACCTAAAGGTTTAATGCCAAACCCTAAAACTGGTACAGTAACATTTGATGTTCAAAAAGCAGTTAACGAAATCAAAGCTGGTAAAGTAGAATACCGTGTTGATAAAGCTGGTAACATCCACGTACCAATCGGTAAAGTATCTTTCGAAGAGAGCAAGTTAGTTGAAAACTTCACTACAATCTTCGAAACTATGGTAAAAGCTAAGCCGGCAGCAGCAAAAGGCACATACATGAAGAACGTAGCTGTTACTTCAACAATGGGCCCTGGTATCAAAGTTGATACTGCTTCATTCTCTGCTTAATAAATTTGGAAATAAATCGGTGTTGACTTTTTGAAAGTCCCTGATTATAATAGATAATGTTGTTAAAAAGAATAACATTTGTACCGTAGACAGTAGGTGCTGCAAAGCTTAATTTCCTACCGAGGTGTGTGAGATAAATTAGTGAAACGTTATGGTTCGCTTACTACACCTCCATGTCTTTATTGTCATGGAGGTTTTTTATTGCACCTTGTCTGAGTGTACGGAAGGAAATCTACAGGAGGTGTAAAGATGAGCAACGTAATTGAACAAAAGAAACAAGTCGTAGACGAAATTGCTGAAAAACTTCAAGCGAGTAACTCAATAGTTGTCGTTGACTACCGTGGTTTGAATGTTGCTGAAGTTACTGAACTTCGTAAGCAATTACGTGAAGCAGGCATTGAGTTCAAAGTTTACAAAAACACTTTAACTCGCCGTGCTGTAGAAAAACTTGAACTAACAGATCTTAATGATGCGTTAGTAGGTCCAAATGCAATCGCATTTGGTGGAGAAGATGTTGTTGCTCCAGCTAAAATTTTAAACAACTTCGCTAAAGAACACGAAGCGTTAGAAATCAAAGCTGGTGTAATTGAAGGTAATGTTGCATCTGTTGAAGAAATTAAAGCACTTGCAGAACTACCATCTCGCGAAGGCTTACTTTCTATGTTGCTTAGCGTGCTTCAAGCTCCAATTCGCAACCTTGCTCTTGCTACAAAAGCTGTGGCAGATCAAAAAGAAGAACAAGGTGCATAATCTAGTCTGTTATATATAACACAATCACAAGGAGGAAATTAACAATGACTCAAGAACAAATCATTGAAGCAGTTAAAAATATGACTGTTTTAGAACTTAACGATTTAGTAAAAGCAATCGAAGAAGAATTTGGCGTAACTGCTGCTGCTCCTGTAGCTGTAGCTGGCGGTGCTGCTGGTGAAGCTGCTGCTGAGAAAACTGAATTTGACCTAGTACTTGAAAGTGCTGGCGGACAAAAAATCAAAGTTATCAAAGTAGTACGTGAAATCACTGGTCTTGGCTTAAAAGAAGCTAAAGAAATCGTTGATAACGCTCCAAAAGCTCTTAAAGAAGGTATTTCTAAAGAAGAAGCTGAAGAAGCAAAAGCTAAACTTGAAGAAGTTGGCGCTTCTGTAGAAGTTAAGTAATTATTGCTTAACAACTGATATAAAAAAGCTCGCTTGTACAAGCGAGCTTTTTTGCTTCTGTCATCCTTTTCATTTATAGTAAAGAAGAACATATTGATTAGGAGGTTCTATTTTGACAGAACATTATTTTTCTAATACACCATCGTCTGCAAGTAATGAAGAGCGCTTTTCATTTGAATTGAGAGGAACCTCTTTTTCATTTACGAGTGACAGCGGTGTTTTTTCAAAAAAAGAGATCGATTTTGGATCGCGCCTGTTAATTGAAACGTTTCAAATGCCTGAGAGTCCCGGCCCGCTTCTGGATGTTGGGTGCGGATATGGCCCGATTGGGTTGGCTCTTGCAAAAGAGGATAGCCAAAGAAACGTTCATATGGTCGATGTTAATGAACGTGCATTAGCACTAGCTCAAAAAAATGCTGAAGTTAATTCAGTATCAAATGTTTCAATCTATCAAAGCTCTTGCTATGAAAATGTGAAGGAAACGAATTTTGCAGCTATTCTTAGTAATCCGCCGATCCGTGCGGGTAAAAAAGTTGTTCATGAAATTCTAGAAAAGTCATTAGATCACCTTGCTGACCAAGGAGAACTTTGGATTGTGATTCAGAAAAAGCAAGGAGCGCCATCTGCTCTTGCGAAATTAGAATCTCTATTTAATGAAGTAGAAGTAGTAGAAAAGAAAAAAGGATATTATATCATATGTGCTAAAAAATGTTGACTAATATTTTTTAGTATGTTAGCATTATAAAATGCCAATATATAAATATTCCATATAAGCTCGGGTTATACATAAAATAAAAGGTATAATTTTGAATTATATGGGAAAAACTAATAAAATCAATAGTACGTTTTTATGAAATTGTGGTTTTCTATTTAAAGAGACCATT
The DNA here is from genome assembly GCF_047872835.1 of Priestia sp. RMT2NF4. Classification (NCBI taxonomy): domain Bacteria; kingdom Bacillati; phylum Bacillota; class Bacilli; order Caryophanales; family Bacillaceae; genus Priestia; species Priestia sp. RMT2NF4. The sequence goes on along the minus strand of NZ_JBLQZO010000012.1, from coordinate 38,159 downwards.
TTTCTTTTGTTCAATAATAAACATATGGTTTATTATATATTTTGAATAATAACGCTTGATTTGAGGGGTGAATCAGTTGACAGGTCAACTAGTTCAGTATGGACGCCACCGCCAACGCAGAAGTTATGCTCGTATTAGTGAAGTTTTAGAGTTACCGAACTTAATCGAGATTCAAACGGCTTCATACCAATGGTTTTTAGATGAAGGTTTACGAGAAATGTTCCAAGATATTTCTCCAATTGATGATTTTACAGGTAACTTATCACTAGAATTTATTGATTACAGCTTAGGTGAGCCAAAGTATTCAGTAGGAGAGTCTAAAGAACGTGATGTAACTTATGCAGCACCTCTTCGTGTTAAGGTGCGGTTAATTAATAAAGAAACAGGTGAAGTAAAAGACCAAGATGTGTTCATGGGAGATTTCCCATTGATGACCGAAACAGGTACCTTTGTAATTAATGGTGCTGAGCGTGTTATCGTATCACAGTTGGTTCGTTCACCAAGTGTTTACTATAGTGGAAAGCTTGATAAAAACGGTAAAAAAGGATATACAGCAACTGTTATCCCTAACCGTGGTGCATGGCTAGAATATGAAACTGATGCAAAAGATGTAGTATACGTGCGTATTGATCGTACTCGTAAACTGCCAGTAACAGTGCTGTTACGCGCGCTAGGTTTCGGTTCTGACCAAGAGATTATCGATTTAATCGGTGATAATGAATACATCCGTAATACGCTTGAAAAAGATAATACGGAAACAACGGAAAAAGCGCTATTAGAAATCTATGAGCGTTTACGTCCGGGTGAACCACCGACAGTTGAGAATGCGAAGTCTCTATTAGTATCTCGCTTCTTTGATCCAAAACGATATGACTTAGCGAACGTAGGTCGCTATAAAATTAATAAAAAGCTTCATATCAAACATCGCTTATTTAATCAAAAGCTAGCTGAAACATTAGTTGATCCTGAAACAGGTGAAATTATTGCAGAAAAAGGCGCAATGATTGATCGCCGTCTGCTAGATCGCTTGATTCCGATGCTTGAAGGTGGCGTAAACTTCAAAACTTATAGTCCGGTTGGTGGAGTAGTAGAAGACGATGTTACATTACAATCTATTAAGATTTATGCGCCAAATGATCCAGAAGGTGAAAAAGTCATCACTGTATCAGGCAACGCTTATGTAACAGAAGAAGTTAAAAATATCACACCTGCTGATATTTTAGCATCAATCAGTTACTTCTTTAACTTGCTTCATCAAGTAGGAGACACAGATGATATCGACCACTTAGGTAACCGTCGTCTGCGTTCTGTAGGTGAATTGTTACAAAACCAATTCCGTATCGGTTTATCTCGTATGGAACGTGTTGTTCGTGAAAGAATGTCAATTCAAGACACGAATACAATCACACCTCAACAATTAATTAATATTCGTCCAGTTATTGCGGCGATTAAAGAGTTCTTTGGAAGTTCTCAATTATCACAGTTCATGGATCAAACGAATCCATTAGGCGAATTGACGCACAAACGTCGTCTTTCAGCTCTAGGACCTGGTGGTTTAACGCGTGAACGCGCTGGTTTCGAAGTGCGTGACGTTCACTACTCCCACTATGGCCGTATGTGTCCGATTGAAACGCCAGAGGGTCCGAATATCGGGTTAATCAACTCACTTTCTTCTTATGCAAAAGTAAACAAATTCGGTTTCATCGAAACACCTTACCGTCGTATCGATCCTGAAACAGGTAAAGTGACAGAGCGAATTGACTACTTAACAGCTGATGAAGAAGATAACTATGTTGTAGCCCAAGCGAACGCTCGTCTAGGTGATGATGGTTCATTCTTAGATGAAAATGTCGTTGCACGTTTCCGTGGAGAAAACACGGTTATCCGTCGCGATCGTTTAGACTATATGGATGTATCACCAAAACAAGTTGTATCTGCCGCTACAGCATGTATCCCATTCTTAGAGAACGATGACTCTAACCGTGCATTAATGGGTGCGAACATGCAACGTCAAGCAGTACCTTTATTAAATCCTGAAGCACCAATCGTAGGTACAGGTATGGAATATGTATCTGGTAAAGACTCTGGTGCAGCCGTGATTTGTAAATACCCTGGCGTTGTAGAGCGCGTAGAAGCAAAACAAATTTTTGTTCGCCGCTATGAAGAAGTAGACGGACAAAAAGTTAAAGGTAACTTAGATCAATACAAATTATTAAAATTCGTTCGTTCTAACCAAGGTACTTGTTACAACCAGCGTCCAATTGTTTCAGTTGGCGACGAAGTAGTAAAAGGTGAGATCTTAGCCGACGGTCCTTCAATGGAAAAAGGTGAGCTTGCTTTAGGACGAAACGTAATGGTTGGTTTCATGACATGGGATGGTTACAACTATGAGGATGCCATCATCATGAGTGAACGCCTTGTGAAAGACGATGTATATACGTCTGTTCATATTGAAGAATATGAATCTGAGTCTCGTGATACGAAACTTGGACCTGAAGAAATTACGCGTGACATTCCAAACGTAGGTGAAGATGCGCTTCGCAACTTAGATGAGCGTGGAATCATCCGCATTGGTGCAGAAGTAAAAGATGGAGATCTTTTAGTTGGTAAAGTAACGCCAAAAGGTGTAACAGAACTAACAGCTGAAGAACGTCTTCTACACGCTATTTTCGGTGAAAAAGCGCGTGAAGTTCGTGATACTTCTCTTCGTGTACCGCACGGCGGCGGTGGAATTATCCTTGATGTTAAAGTCTTCAACCGTGAAGATGGCGACGAATTACCACCAGGTGTAAACCAATTAGTCCGTGTATACATTGTTCAGAAGCGTAAAATTTCTGAAGGTGACAAAATGGCCGGTCGTCACGGTAACAAAGGTGTAATTTCACGTATTTTACCGGAAGAAGATATGCCTTACCTACCAGACGGTACGCCAATTGACATCATGTTAAACCCATTAGGGGTACCATCTCGTATGAACATCGGTCAGGTGCTAGAGCTTCATTTAGGTATGGCTGCTCGTAAGCTTGGCATTCACGTTGCGTCTCCAGTATTTGATGGTGCGCGTGAGGAAGATGTTTGGGCAACAATCGAAGAAGCTGGCATGTCTCGTGATGCTAAAACAGTTCTATATGATGGTCGAACAGGTGAACCATTCGATAACCGTGTATCAGTAGGAATCATGTACATGATCAAACTTGCTCACATGGTAGACGATAAACTTCACGCTCGTTCTACTGGACCATACTCACTTGTTACACAACAACCACTTGGTGGTAAAGCGCAGTTCGGTGGACAGCGTTTTGGTGAGATGGAAGTATGGGCACTTGAAGCATACGGTGCTGCTTATACATTACAAGAGATCTTAACAGTGAAATCAGACGACGTAGTAGGTCGTGTGAAAACATACGAAGCAATTGTTAAAGGTGAAAACATTCCAGAACCTGGCATACCTGAATCGTTCAAAGTATTAATCAAAGAACTACAAAGTTTAGGTATGGATGTGAAGATGCTTTCTGCTGACGAGCAAGAAATTGATATCATGGACTCAGAAGAGGACCATGAGCAACCAACAGAATCAATTATTGCAGATAACGAAGAAAGCCTTTCTGAAGGACAAAAAGATCCTGTCACAAAAGAGTAAGGAATTACTTTCATATAAACGTTAAGGGAAAAAACCTGTAGATTAAAAGGGAGGTAGGCTCCTTGCTAGATGTAAATAACTTTGAGTATATGAAAATCGGTCTAGCTTCGCCAGATAAAATTCGTTCTTGGTCGTACGGTGAGGTAAAAAAACCTGAAACGATCAACTATCGTACGTTAAAACCTGAAAAAGACGGCTTATTCTGTGAGCGTATTTTTGGTCCACAAAAGGACTGGGAATGTCACTGCGGAAAATATAAGCGCGTTCGTTATAAAGGTGTTGTATGTGATCGTTGTGGCGTAGAAGTTACGCGCGCAAAAGTTCGTCGTGAACGCATGGGTCACATCGAACTAGCTGCACCTGTTTCACATATTTGGTACTTCAAAGGTATTCCTAGCCGCATGGGACTTGTCTTAGACATGTCCCCTCGTGCGCTAGAGGAAATCATTTATTTTGCTTCTTATGTAGTAACAGATGCTGGTGATACACCACTTGAAAAGAAACAGCTTTTATCAGAGAAAGAATACCGTGCGTATCGTGAGAAGTACGGACAAACTTTCCATGCAGCAATGGGTGCTGAAGCTGTTAAAAAATTATTGCATGACATCGATCTTGATAAAGAAGTAGATGCTTTGAAAGAAGAATTGAAAACTGCTCAAGGTCAACGTCGTACACGTGCTATTAAACGTTTAGAGGTACTAGAGGCTTTCCGTCATTCTGGTAACGAACCTTCTTGGATGATTTTAGACGTTCTACCGGTTATTCCGCCAGAACTTCGTCCAATGGTTCAATTAGATGGTGGACGCTTTGCTACGTCTGATCTAAATGATTTATATCGCCGTGTAATTAACCGTAACAACCGCTTAAAGCGTTTATTAGACCTTGGAGCTCCTAGCATTATCGTTCAAAACGAAAAGCGTATGCTTCAAGAAGCTGTAGATGCATTAATCGATAATGGTCGTCGTGGCCGTCCGGTAACAGGACCAGGTAACCGTCCATTAAAATCTCTTTCTCACATGTTAAAAGGTAAGCAAGGTCGCTTCCGTCAAAACTTATTAGGTAAACGTGTTGACTACTCTGGCCGTTCGGTAATCGTTGTAGGTCCGAACTTAAAGATGTATCAATGTGGTCTTCCAAAAGAAATGGCGTTAGAGCTTTTCAAACCTTTCGTAATGAAAGAGCTTGTTGAACGCGGTTTAGCTCATAACATCAAGAGTGCAAAACGTAAAATTGAACGTGTGCAACCTGAAGTATGGGACGTATTAGAATCGGTTATTAAAGAGCACCCAGTTCTTTTAAACCGTGCACCAACGCTACACAGACTAGGTATTCAAGCATTTGAACCTACGCTTGTAGAAGGTCGCGCTATTCGTCTTCATCCGCTTGTATGTACAGCATATAACGCTGACTTTGACGGTGACCAAATGGCGGTTCACGTTCCATTATCTGCGGAAGCACAAGCAGAAGCACGTATCTTAATGCTTGCTGCTCAAAATATCTTGAACCCTAAAGATGGTAAACCAGTTGTTACACCTTCACAGGATATGGTATTAGGTAACTACTACTTAACGCTTGAGCGTGAAGAGGCAGTTGGAGAAGGCATGGTGTTCAAGGATACAAATGAAGCACTATTAGCGTACCAAAACGGTTATGTGCATCTTCATACACGTGTAGGTGTGTATGCAGGTTCTTTAAACAACGAAACGTTTACAGAAGCACAAAATCAACAGTTGCTTGTTACAACGGTTGGTAAATTAGTTTTCAACGAAATTTTACCAAAATCGTTCCCATACATTAACGAACCAACAAGAGAAAACTTAGAAGTGAAAACTCCTGAGAAGTACTTTGTTGAAAAAGGTGCAGATGTGAAGGAATTCATCAAGAATCAACCGGCTATCGCACCGTTTAAGAAAAAAATCTTAGGTAATATTATCGCTGAAGTATTTAAACGTTTCAAAATTACTGAGACTTCTAAAATGCTTGACCGTATGAAAGACCTAGGTTTCAAATATTCTACTAAAGCTGGTATTACAGTTGGTGTAGCTGATATCGTGGTTTTAGGAGAAAAAGAAGTTATCTTAACAGAAGCGCAAGCTAAAGTAGATAACGTACTAAAACAATTCCGTCGCGGTTTAATTACTGAAGATGAGCGTTATGAGCGTGTTATCTCTGTATGGAGTAGCGCGAAAGACGTTATCCAAGGTAAATTAATGGCGTCATTAGACAAACGCAACCCAATCTTCATGATGAGTGACTCTGGTGCCCGTGGTAACGCATCTAACTTCACTCAGCTTGCAGGTATGCGTGGACTAATGGCCAACCCGTCCGGTCGTATCATTGAGTTACCAATCAAATCTAGTTTCCGTGAAGGTTTAACAGTATTAGAGTACTTTATCTCTACCCATGGTGCACGTAAAGGTCTTGCCGATACGGCTCTTAAAACAGCTGACTCAGGTTACCTTACTCGTCGTCTGGTTGACGTGGCACAAGACGTTATCGTACGTGATGACGACTGTGGTACAGACCGCGGTATTCTGGCTGTTGCAATCAAAGAAGGAACAGAAGAAATTGAGAAACTTGATGAGCGTCTAATTGGACGTTATGCAAGAAAAACACTACTTCACCCAGGAACAAACGAAGTGTTAGTGAAAGAAAACGAATTAATTACAGAAGACCTAGCTGAAACAATTGTGGATGCTGGTGTTGAAGAAGTATGGATTCGTTCTGCATTCACATGTAACACTCGCCACGGTGTATGTAAAAAATGTTACGGTCGTAACCTTGCAACTGGTTCAGAAGTTGAAGTGGGTGAGGCAGTTGGTATCATCGCTGCTCAATCTATCGGTGAGCCAGGTACACAGTTAACGATGCGTACATTCCATACAGGTGGGGTTGCTGGAGACGATATCACTCAAGGTTTACCGCGTATCCAAGAGATCTTCGAAGCGCGTAACCCTAAAGGTCAAGCCGTTATTTCTGAAATTGAAGGTACAATTGCCGGCATTTCTGAAGGACGCGATCGTCAGCACGAAATTACTGTTCAAGGAGAGATTGAAACTCGTTCTTACACAGCTCCGTACAGTGCACGCCTGAAAGTTATTGAAGGACAGCGCATTGCACGTGGTCAAGAATTAACGGAAGGTTCAATTGATCCTAAAGAATTACTAAAAGTAAAAGACATCACGGCTGTACAAGAGTACTTGCTTCGTGAGGTGCAAAAAGTATACCGTATGCAAGGGGTAGAAATTGGAGATAAACACGTAGAGGTAATGGTTCGCCAAATGCTTCGTAAAGTGCGCGTAATGGATTCAGGAGATACAGATGTATTACCAGGTTCATTACTTGATATTCACCAATTCACTGATGCTAATGAAAAAGTATTACTTGAAGGCAATCGTCCAGCGACAGGCCGTCCTGTATTACTTGGTATTACAAAAGCATCTCTTGAAACTGATTCCTTCTTATCTGCTGCGTCATTCCAAGAAACAACTCGTGTTCTTACAGATGCTGCAATCAAAGGAAAACGTGATGAGTTGCTTGGACTTAAAGAGAATGTTATCATTGGTAAGCTAGTTCCGGCTGGTACAGGTATGACGAGATATCGTAATGCTGAACCAATCAAAAACCAAGCTGAAGAAACGGTAACAATCGACTAATTATAAAATCATTACTCTAGAATGGATGTTTTTTAAAAAAACTACGAAACGTTAGTTGACATCCATTCTAGGGAATGATACTATATCAAAGGTGCTCCTATAAACTACCTGTTACTTTGGAGGATATGATAATGTCTTATGAAAAAGTATTACAGGCTGATCATATTATTGTAGGAACAAAGCAGACGGTGAAAGCATTAAAAAAAGGTACAGTAAAGGAAGTCATCATTGCTGAAGACGCTGATTTTTATGTCACATCCATTGTGGCAAAAACGGCACAGCAAGAAAACGTTCCGTATACGTATGTCCCTTCTATGCGAAAGCTTGGTCAAGCTTGTAGGATAGAAGTTAACGCTGCAACTGTTGCAATTATTAGTTAACACGTTTTTGAACTTTTAGTTTCAAAGACTTTGTTTTTTGCTAAAAAATGAACCACCTGGATGTGTGGTCTTACAAAAGGCGAAAGGAGGAAAAATTAAATGCCTACTATTAACCAATTAATCCGTAATGGTCGTGTGAGTAAAGGTAAAAAATCTGACTCACCTGCTTTAAACAGAGGTTACAACAGCTTCAAGAAAGCTCAAACTAACCAATCTTCTCCACAAAAACGTGGTGTATGTACACGTGTGGGTACTATGACACCGAAGAAACCGAACTCGGCTCTTCGTAAATATGCTCGTGTACGTTTAACAAACGGTATCGAGGTAACAGCTTATATCCCAGGTATTGGTCACAACTTACAAGAACACAGCGTGGTACTTATCCGCGGTGGACGTGTAAAAGATTTACCAGGGGTACGTTACCATATCGTACGTGGTGCACTTGATACTGCTGGTGTGGATGGCCGTATGCAAGGTCGTTCTAAATATGGTACTAAGCGACCAAAAGCAGCTAAAAAATAATAGCTTAACAATTAATAGATAAACTTTTAAAAGTGAAAGGAGGAAGTAGAATGCCACGTAAGGGACCTGTTGCAAAAAGAGACGTATTACCAGATCCGATTTACAATTCTAAGCTTGTATCTCGCTTAATCAACAAAATGATGCTTGATGGAAAGCGCGGTAAGTCACAAGCTATTCTTTATAGAGCATTCGATTTAGTACAAGAGCGCAGTGGTAAAGAAGCTATGGAAGTATTCGACCAAGCTCTTAAAAACATCATGCCTGTACTAGAAGTTAGAGCACGCCGTGTAGGGGGTTCTAACTACCAAGTTCCTGTAGAAGTACGTCCAGAGCGTCGTACTACTTTAGGTCTTCGTTGGTTAGTAAACTATGCTCGTCTTCGTGGAGAAAAAACGATGGAAGAGCGTTTAGCTAACGAAATCCTTGACGCAGCTAACAACACTGGTGCTGCAGTTAAGAAACGTGAAGATACTCACAAAATGGCAGAAGCTAATAAAGCATTTGCTCATTACCGTTGGTAATCTTTTAACGAAACTTTTAAAAAAACAAATTATAATATGGAAGGAGAAATACCTAAGATGGCAAGAGAGTTCTCCTTAGAAAACACTCGTAATATTGGGATCATGGCTCACATTGATGCTGGTAAAACAACAACAACTGAGCGTGTTCTTTATTATACTGGCCGTATCCATAAAATTGGTGAAACTCATGAAGGAGCTTCACAAATGGACTGGATGGAGCAAGAGCAAGAACGTGGTATCACTATCACGTCTGCTGCGACAACTGCTTCTTGGAAAGGTCACCGCGTTAACATCATCGATACTCCTGGACACGTAGACTTCACTGTTGAAGTTGAGCGTTCATTACGTGTACTTGATGGCGCTGTGGCAGTTCTTGATGCTCAATCTGGTGTTGAGCCTCAAACAGAAACAGTATGGCGTCAAGCGACTACGTACGGTGTTCCCCGTGTCGTATTCGTTAACAAAATGGACAAAATTGGTGCTGACTTCTTGTACTCTGTAAAAACGATCCACGATCGTTTAGGTGCAAATGCTCACCCAATTCAGTTGCCAATCGGTGCTGAAGATGACTTCGAAGCAATCATTGACCTTGTGGAAATGAAAGCATACTTCTACGAAGATGACTTAGGTACTCGTTCAGAATCTCGTGAAATTCCTGAGGAATACAAAGAGCAAGCTGAAGAATACCGTGCAAGCCTAGTAGAAGCTGTTGCAGAACTTGACGAAGAATTAATGATGAAGTACTTAGACGAAGGCGAGCTTACAGTTGAAGAACTAAAAGCTGGTATCCGTAAAGGTACTTGTGACGTTGAATTCTACCCAGTTATCTGTGGTTCAGCATTCAAAAACAAAGGTGTACAATTAATGCTAGATGCGGTAATTGATTACCTACCATCTCCAGTTGATGTACCAGCAATCCAAGGTATCGTACCTGACACAGAAGAAGAAGTTACGCGTGAGTCTAGCGACAACGCTCCTTTCTCAGCATTAGCGTTCAAAGTTATGACGGACCCTTATGTTGGTAAATTAACGTTCTTCCGTGTGTACTCTGGTGTACTAAGCTCTGGTTCATACATCAAAAACTCTACAAAAGGTAAGCGTGAGCGTGTAGGTCGTATCCTACAAATGCATGCTAACTCTCGTGAAGAGATTTCTGAAGTATACGCTGGAGATATCGCGGCAGCTGTAGGATTAAAAGATACTTCTACTGGTGATACTCTATGTGACGAAAAGAGTCTTGTAATTCTTGAGTCTATGGAATTCCCAGAGCCAGTTATCTCTTTATCTGTTGAGCCAAAATCAAAAGCTGACCAAGATAAAATGACGACAGCTCTTCAAAAGTTACAAGAAGAAGATCCAACTTTCCGTGCGGAAACTAATACAGAGACTGGTCAAATCATCATCTCTGGTATGGGTGAGCTTCACCTTGATATCATCGTTGACCGTATGCGTCGCGAATTCAAAGTAGAAGCAAACGTTGGTGCTCCTCAAGTAGCTTACCGTGAAACTTTCCGCGCTGGTGCGAAAGTTGAAGGTAAATTCGCTCGTCAATCTGGTGGTCGTGGACAATTCGGTCACGTTTGGATTGAGTTCGAACCTAACGAAGAAGGAAAAGGCTTTGAATTTGAGAACAAAATCGTTGGTGGTGTAGTTCCACGTGAATACATCCCTGCAGTTCAAGCTGGTCTTGAAGATGCATTACAAAACGGTGTTCTTGCTGGTTATCCATTAATCGATATCAAAGCTGCTTTAGTTGATGGATCTTACCATGACGTTGACTCAAGTGAGATGGCGTTTAAAATTGCCGCTTCTATGGCTCTTAAAAACGCAGTATCAAAATGTAACCCAGCTATCCTTGAACCAATGATGAAGGTTGAAGTTGTTATCCCTGACGAATACTTAGGAGATATCATGGGTGACGTTACGTCTCGTCGTGGACGTGTAGAAGGTATGGAAGCACGCGGTAACGCTCAAGTTGTACGTGCATTCGTTCCACTTTCTGAAATGTTTGGTTATGCAACTGCATTACGTTCAAACACTCAAGGTCGCGGAACATATTCTATGCACTTCGATCACTACGAAGAAGTTCCTAAATCAATTTCAGAAGAAATTATTAAAAAAAATAAAGGTGAATAATTGATTTTCACTCTTTATTGAAGTATAACTACTTATGTACGCTGTGAAAGTGGAGCTCATTCCCTTTCACGGCCTCATAAACCATAAACTACATGAATTTTAAGGAGGATTTTCGAATGGCTAAGGAAAAATTCGACCGTTCAAAAACACATGCCAATATCGGTACAATTGGTCACGTTGACCATGGTAAAACAACTTTAACAGCTGCTATCACTACTGTTCTTGCTAAGAAAAGTGGTAAAGGTGCAGCAATGGCTTACGACATGATCGACGCTGCTCCAGAAGAGCGCGAGCGTGGAATCACAATCTCAACTGCACACGTTGAGTATGAAACTGACACTCGTCACTATGCACACGTTGACTGCCCAGGACATGCTGACTATGTTAAAAACATGATCACTGGTGCTGCTCAAATGGATGGCGGTATCTTAGTAGTATCTGCTGCTGATGGTCCAATGCCACAAACTCGTGAGCACATCCTTCTTTCTCGTCAAGTAGGTGTACCTTACCTAGTTGTATTCTTAAACAAATGTGACATGGTAGACGACGAAGAGCTACTTGAATTAGTAGAAATGGAAGTACGTGACCTTCTTTCTGAATACGACTTCCCTGGTGACGATGTACCAGTAATCAAAGGTTCTGCTCTTAAAGCTCTTGAAGGCGAAGCTGATTGGGAAGCTAAAATCATCGAGCTTATGGACGCTGTTGATGAGTACATCCCAACTCCAGAACGTGACACTGAAAAACCATTCATGATGCCAGTTGAGGACGTATTCTCAATCACTGGTCGTGGTACAGTTGCTACAGGTCGTGTAGAGCGTGGACAAGTTAAAGTTGGTGACGTTATCGACATCATCGGTTTAACTGAAGAGCCAAAATCTACTACTGTAACAGGTGTAGAAATGTTCCGTAAGCTTCTTGACTATGCTGAAGCTGGCGACAACATCGGTGCTTTACTTCGTGGTGTAGCACGTGAAGAAATCCAACGTGGACAAGTATTAGCTAAACCAGGCTCAATCACTCCACACACTAAATTTACTGCTGAAGTATACGTTCTTTCTAAAGACGAAGGTGGACGTCACACTCCATTCTTCACAAACTACCGTCCACAGTTCTACTTCCGTACAACTGATGTAACTGGTATTTGTAACTTACCTGAAGGCGTAGAAATGGTAATGCCTGGCGACAACATCGAAATGACTGTTGAACTTATCGCTCCAATCGCGATTGAAGAAGGTACTAAATTCTCAATCCGTGAAGGTGGACGTACAGTAGGCGCTGGCGTTGTAGCTAAAATCAGCGAGTAATTTCTCGTTTCAGTAAAGGGAGTAGGGTAACCTACTCCTTTTTTATTTGGTGATAAAAGGTAAAGATAGTTTTTACTATTACACTTGCAAAATGATCTCCTTTTATATATAATGAAAAAAGTGTGCGACACATAAAAAAGTTTTTTAACTTTATTGTTGCAATATGAACCCATTTTTAGTATAATAAAAATGTTGGTCTTTGACTGCGATGATGCGGAAGGTTGCCGACACACCCGGCCGCTTTGCCATGGCGAGTGTGGGGAAATTTCCGCGGAGAATGTCTATTGTAAAATAGGCGAAAAAGGAGGGAAAATAATGGCAAAAGAAAAAATTCGCATTCGTTTAAAAGCATATGATCACAGAATTCTTGATCAATCTGCTGAGAAAATCGTAGAAACTGCAAAACGTTCTGGTGCGGCTGTATCTGGTCCGATTCCATTACCGACTGAAAAATCAATTTATACAATTCTACGTGCAGTACACAAATATAAAGATTCTCGTGAGCAGTTCGAAATGCGCACGCATAAACGCTTAATTGATATCGTGAATCCAACACCACAAACTGTTGATTCATTAATGCGTTTAGACTTACCATCTGGTGTAGATATCGAAATTAAACTTTAATTTAAAATAAAGAATGAAAAGATACTTAGGAGGTGTGACTAATGGCCAAAGGAATCTTAGGAAGAAAGATCGGTATGACTCAAGTATTTGCTGAAAATGGTGACTTGATCCCAGTAACAGTAATTGAAGCTTCTGCTAACGTAGTTCTTCAAGTTAAAAACGCTGAGACAGACGGTTACGAAGCAATCCAATTAGGTTTCGAAGATATCCGTGAAAAACTATCTAACAAACCTGCAAAAGGACATGCTACTAAAGCTAATACTGCTCCTAAGCGCTTCATCCGTGAGTTACGCGGTGTGGACGCTTCAGCATATGAAGTTGGTCAAGAAGTCAAGGTTGATATTTTCGCAGAAGGCGATGTAATTGATGTAACAGGAATCTCAAAAGGTAAAGGTTTCCAAGGTGCTATTAAACGCCACGGACAATCTCGCGGACCTATGTCTCATGGTTCTCGCTACCACCGTCGCCCAGGTTCAATGGGTCCTGTAGCTCCAAACCGCGTATTTAAAGGTAAATTATTACCAGGACGCATGGGTGGAGAGCGCATCACTGTGCAAAACTTATCAATCGTTAAAGTTGACGCAGAACGCAATCTTTTATTAGTAAAAGGTAACGTGCCAGGAGCTAGAAAATCTCTAGTTACTGTTAAATCTGCAGTTAAATCTAAATAATAATTCTTCGAGAAAGGAGGAATAACCAATGCCAAAAGTAGCATTGTTTAACCAAAACGGTGAAAACGTTGGAGAGATCGAACTTCAAGATGCCGTTTTCGGTATCGAACCAAACAACAAAGTACTTTTCGACGCGATCGTAATGCAACGCGCATCTCAACGTCAAGGTACTTCTAAAGTTAAAAATCGTTCTGAAGTAAGAGGCGGTGGCCGTAAGCCATGGCGTCAAAAAGGTACTGGTCGTGCTCGTCAAGGATCTATCCGTTCTCCACAATGGCGTGGTGGTGGCGTAGTATTTGGTCCAGTTCCAAGAAGCTATAGCTACAAATTACCTAAAAAAGTTCGTCGTTTAGCAATTAAGTCTGCATTATCAACTAAAGCTCAAGATAACAGCATCGTTGTTCTTGAAGCTCTTTCTTTTGACGCTCCAAAAACAAAAGAAATGGTAGCAGTTCTTAAAAACCTAACAGTAGAACGCAAAGCATTAGTAGTAACTGCTGATCTTAACGAAAATGTTGCACTTTCAGCACGTAATATTCCTGGTGTAACAGTTGTTGCAGCTAATGGTTTAAGCGTATTAGACGTTATGAACCATGATAAGCTTGTAATCACTAAAGACGCAGTTGAAAAAGTAGAGGAGGTGCTTGCATAATGAAAGATCCTCGTGATATTATTAAGCGCCCCGTAATTACAGAACGTTCAACAGACTTAATGGCTGAGAAAAAATATACGTTTGATGTTGATGTAAAAGCTAATAAAACTGAGGTTAAAGATGCTATCGAAAAAATCTTTGACGTAAAAGTTGAAAAAGTAAACATCATGAACTACAAAGGTAAATTCAAGCGTGTAGGTCGCTACAGTGGTCTTACTAACCGTCGTCGTAAAGCGGTAGTAACACTAACTCAAGAGAGCAACGAAATCGAATTCTTCGAAGCTTAAGATTACTAGAGAAGGAGGGAAATTGAGATGGCGATTAAAAAGTATAAACCAACCTCAAATGGTCGTCGTGGTATGTCAGTTTCTGATTTCGCTGAAATTACTACTGACAAACCAGAAAAATCGTTACTTGCACCTGTCAAGAGAAAAGGTGGTCGTAACAACCAAGGTAAATTGACTGTTCGTCACCAAGGTGGTGGGCACAAGCGTCAATACCGTATCATCGATTTTAAACGCGATAAAGATGGAATACCTGGACGCGTTGCTACAATCGAATATGATCCAAACCGTTCAGCTAACATCGCATTAATTCATTATGCTGATGGTGAAAAACGTTACATCCTTGCTCCTAAAAACCTAAAAGTAGGTTTAGAAGTTATGTCAGGTCCTGAAGCTGACATTAAAGTAGGTAACGCGCTTCCTTTAGCTAACATCCCTGTTGGTACAGTAGTACACAACATCGAATTGAAACCTGGTAAAGGTGGACAATTAGTTCGTTCTGCAGGTACATCTGCTCAAGTACTTGGTAAAGAAGGTAAATACGTATTAGTACGTTTAACTTCTGGTGAAGTACGCATGATCCTTGCAACTTGTCGTGCAACTGTAGGTCAAGTTGGTAACGAACAACACGAGTTAATCAACATCGGTAAAGCCGGTCGTTCTCGTTGGTTAGGTATTCGTCCAACTGTACGTGGTTCTGTAATGAACCCTAACGATCACCCACACGGTGGTGGTGAAGGACGTTCTCCAATCGGACGTAAGTCTCCAATGAGTCCATGGGGTAAACCAACACTTGGTTACAAAACTCGTAAGAAGAAAAACAAATCCGATAAATTTATCGTTCGTCGTCGTAAAAAATAACGGGATTGAGCTACGGTTCAAACGAACCGTAGGACAATCACGAAGGGAGGTTCATTTATGGGTCGCAGCTTAAAGAAAGGACCTTTTGTAGATGACCATTTAATCAACAAAATTGAGAAGTTAAACGAAACTGACAGCAAGCAAGTAGTAAAAACTTGGTCTCGTCGTTCAACTATCTTCCCTCAGTTCATTGGTCATACAATTGCTGTATATGACGGTCGTAAACATGTACCAGTTTATGTTACTGAAGACATGGTAGGTCACAAACTTGGTGAATTCGCACCATCTCGTACTTACAAAGGTCACGCAAGTGATGATAAGAAAACAAGACGCTAATATGAGAGGAGGCTTTTAAATGCAAGCTAAAGCTGTCGCGAGAACAGTACGTATTGCTCCTCGTAAAGTTCGTTTAGTTGTAGATTTAATTCGAGGTAAGCAAGTGGGTGAAGCGCTAGCAGTGCTACTTCACACGCCAAAGGCTGCTTCTCCAGTCGTTGAGAAAGTATTAAAATCTGCTATTGCCAATGCAGAACACAATTATGAAATGGACGCTAACAATTTAGTTATTACTGACGCTTTTGTTAACGAAGGTCCAACTTTAAAACGTTTCCGTCCACGCGCTATGGGACGTGCAAGCCAAATTAACAAGCGCACAAGCCACATCACAATCGTGGTATCAGAAAAGAAGGAGGGATAATTCATGGGTCAAAAGGTAAATCCGGTCGGTCTTCGCGTCGGTGTCATCCGTGATTGGGAATCAAGATGGTTCGCTGGCAAAGACTACGCTGACTTATTACATGAAGACTTAAAAGTACGTGAATATATCGCTAAACGTTTAAACGATGCAGCTGTTTCTAAAGTTGAAATCGAACGCGCTGCTAACCGCTTAAACGTAACGATCCACACTGCAAAACCTGGTATGGTAATTGGTAAAGGTGGTACTGAAGTAGAATCACTTCGTAAAGCTCTTAACCAATTAACAGGCAAGCGTGTACACATTAACATCCTTGAAATTAAACGAGCAGATTTAGATGCTAAACTAGTAGCTGAAAACATCGCTCGCCAACTTGAGAACCGTGTATCATTCCGTCGTGCTCAAAAGCAAGCTATCCAACGTAGTATGCGTGCTGGCGCACAAGGTATCAAAACAATGGTATCTGGTCGTTTAGGCGGAGCTGATATTGCTCGTTCTGAATATTACAGTGAAGGTACAGTTCCACTTCATACACTTCGCGCTGATATTGACTATGCTCACGCTGAAGCAGATACTACTTATGGTAAACTTGGTGTGAAAGTATGGATCTATCGTGGAGAGGTTCTTCCTACTAAAAAGAAAACTGAGGAAGGAGGAAAATAATTATGTTATTACCAAAACGCGTTAAATATCGTCGCGAACATCGCGGAAAAATGCGTGGACGCGCTAAAGGTGGTACGGAAGTACATTTCGGTGAATTCGGTTTACAAGCTACTGAAGCTTCTTGGATTACAAACCGTCAAATCGAAGCTGCTCGTATCGCAATGACTCGTTACATGAAACGTGGCGGTAAAGTATGGATTAAAATTTTCCCTTCTAAACCTTATACTGCTAAGCCTCTAGAAGTCCGAATGGGTTCTGGTAAAGGTGCTCCTGAAGGTTGGGTAGCAGTTGTTAAACCTGGAAAAGTAATGTTTGAAATTTCAGGTGTATCTGAAGAGGTTGCACGTGAAGCTTTACGTTTAGCTGCACACAAGCTACCTGTAAAATGTAAGTTTGTAAAACGTGAAGAAATTGGTGGTGATTCTAATGAAAGCTAATGAAATTCGTGACCTTACCACTGCTGAAATTGAACAAAAAGTTAAGGCTTTAAAAGAAGAGTTGTTTAACCTTCGTTTCCAATTAGCGACTGGACAATTAGAGAATACTACTCGTATTCGCGAAGTGCGCAAATCGATCGCTCGTATGAAAACTGTAGTTCGTGAAAGAGAGATTGCTGCTAATAAATAATTAAGTCTGAGAGGAGGCTTTCAGAATGAGTGAACGCAACCAACGTAAAGTTTACACTGGCCGCGTAGTTTCTGACAAAATGGATAAGACTGTTACTGTTCTTGTTGAAACTTACAAAAAGCATTCGCTTTATGGCAAGCGTGTAAAATACTCAAAGAAATTCAAAGCTCACGATGAAAACAATACAGCTCAACTAGGCGATATCGTGAAGATCATGGAAACTCGTCCGTTATCAGCTACTAAACGTTTCCGTCTAGTAGAAGTTGTAGAAAAAGCTGTTATCATCTAATAGTTAAGATAGATCGGATAAGAATGATTCATCCGAAGGGAGGTTTCGTACATGATTCAACAAGAATCTCGTTTAAAAGTTGCAGACAACTCTGGTGCACGTGAGGTACTTACTATTAAAGTACTTGGTGGTTCAGGTCGTAAGACAGCAAACATTGGTGATGTTATCGTTTGTACGGTGAAACAAGCAACACCAGGAGGCGTTGTTAAAAAAGGTGACGTTGTTAAAGCTGTTGTTGTACGTACAAAAAGTGGTGTTCGCCGTACTGACGGTTCTTACATCCGTTTCGACGAAAATGCTTGCGTAATCATCCGTGACGACAAAGGACCACGTGGTACTCGTATCTTCGGACCAGTTGCTCGTGAATTACGTGATAACAACTTCATGAAGATCGTATCATTGGCTCCAGAAGTTATCTAATTGATATATAGAACAAATACAAAATGCCTTTTAAGGAGGTGCGAATAGGATGCATGTTAAAAAGGGCGACAAAGTAGTGGTTATCTCTGGTAAAGACAAAGGTAAGCAAGGTGAAGTACTTGCAGCTTTCCCAAAGAAAGACCGTGTACTTGTTGAAGGCGTGAACGTTGTGAAAAAACACTCTAAACCTTCTCAAGTAAATCCACAAGGTGGAATCGTTAGCCAAGAGGCACCTATCCACGTATCAAACGTAATGCCGTTGGATCCTAAATCTGGTGAGCCAACTCGTGTTGGGTACCAAGTTATCGATGGCAAAAAGGTACGTGTAGCAAAAAAATCTGGTGAAACTTTAGATAAATAATTAATGAAATGTGAAGGGAGGTTTAGTTCACATGAACCGTCTTAAAGAGAAATTTACAAAAGAGATTACTCCTGCTCTAGTTAGCAAGTTTAATTATGAATCTGTAATGCAAGTGCCAAAAATCGACAAGATCGTAATCAACATGGGTATCGGTGATGCTGTTTCTAACTCAAAAGCTTTAGATAACGCTGTTGAAGAACTAGCTGAAATCACTGGTCAAAAACCTGTTGTAACTCGTGCGAAAAAATCTATCGCTGGTTTCCGTCTTCGTGAAGGTATGCCAATCGGTGCGAAAGTTACTTTACGCGGCGAGCGTATGTACGAATTCTTCGATAAATTAGTATCAGTATCACTTCCACGTGTGCGCGATTTCCGTGGTGTATCTAAAAAAGCATTTGATGGTCGTGGAAACTACACGTTAGGTGTTAAAGAACAATTGATCTTCCCAGAGATCGATTATGATAAAGTAACTAAAGTTCGTGGTATGGATATCGTTATTGTTACAACAGCAAACACTGATGAAGAAGCTCGTGAGCTTTTAACTCAGTTCGGTATGCCATTCCAGAAGTAATAACTGCCAACGTTAAGCAGAGGAGGCGAAAATGTGGCTAAAAAATCAATGATTGCGAAGCAAAAACGCCAGCAAAAATTCCAAGTACAAGAGTATACACGTTGCGAACGTTGTGGACGTCCACACTCAGTACTACGTAAATTCAAGCTTTGCCGTATTTGTTTCCGTGAGCTTGCTTATAAAGGTCAAATTCCTGGTGTTAAAAAAGCTAGTTGGTAAAACCCAAGTTTGGGAAGGAGGTAAATTAATATGGTAATGACTGATCCTATTGCAGATTTACTAACTCGTATCCGCAATGCGAACATGGTTCGTCATGAGAAAATTGAAGTTCCTGCTTCTAACATTAAGAAGCAAATTGCAGAAATCCTTAAGCGTGAGGGTTTCGTACGTGATGTAGAATACATCGAAGACAACAAACAAGGTATTATCCGTATCTTCTTAAAATACGGTTCAAATAACGAACGTGTAATTACAGGCTTAAAACGTATCAGTAAACCTGGTCTACGTGTTTATGCAAAAACTAACGAAGTACCACGTGTACTTAACGGTTTAGGTATCGCAATCGTTTCTACTTCTCAAGGTGTTTTAACTGACAAAGAAGCTCGTCAAAAGCAAACTGGTGGAGAAGTATTAGCGTACGTTTGGTAATAAGTTTTAAATGTGAATGGAGGTGTAACTATGTCACGTGTTGGTAAAAAGCCTTTAGAACTTCCAGCAGGTGTTACAGTTACGAACGAGAGCAACACTGTAACTGTAAAAGGACCAAAGGGTGAATTAACTCGTACATTCCACCCTGAAATCGAAATTAAAGTTGAAGACAACGTATTAGTTGTTAATCGTCCTAGTGACAATAAAGAGCACCGCGCTCTTCATGGAACTACTCGTAGCCTTTTAGGTAACATGGTTGAAGGTGTTACTAAAGGATTCGAACGTGGTTTAGAATTAGTCGGTGTAGGTTACCGTGCACAAAAATCTGGTAGCAAATTAGTATTGAGCGTTGGATACTCTCACCCAGTTGAGATTACTCCTGAAACAGGAATCGAAATCGAAGTTCCTTCTCAAACTAAGATCGTTATTAAAGGTATTGATAAAGAACGCGTAGGTGCATTAGCTGCAAATATTCGTGACGTTCGTCCACCAGAGCCTTACAAAGGTAAAGGTATTCGTTACGAAGGCGAATATGTACGTCGTAAAGAAGGTAAAACTGCTAAGAAGTAATGCCGGTTAGGTAAAAGAAAGGAGTGCCCGAAATGATCACGAAGCTTGATAAAAACAAAGTTCGTAAAAAAAGACATGCTCGTGTTCGTGCGAAGTTATCTGGAACTGCAACTCGTCCGCGTTTAAACGTGTTCCGTTCTAATCAACATATTTACGCACAAGTTATCGACGATTTAAATTCAGTAACAATCGCAAGTGCTTCAACGTTAGATAAAGACCTGACTTTAGAAAGCACTGGTAACACTGAAGCTGCTATCAAAGTTGGCGAATTAGTCGCTAAACGCGCAGTAGAAAAAGGTGTAAACGAAGTAGTATTCGACCGTGGCGGTTATTTATATCATGGCCGTGTTAAAGCATTAGCTGACGCTGCTCGTGAAGCTGGATTACAATTCTAATTGTAAAAGGAGGGAAAATCATGCGTCGTATTGATCCAAATAAATTAGAGCTTGAAGAACGTGTTGTTACCGTTAACCGCGTAGCTAAAGTTGTGAAAGGTGGACGTCGTTTCCGCTTCGCTGCATTAGTTGTAGTTGGTGACAAAAACGGTCACGTTGGATTCGGTACTGGTAAAGCACAAGAGGTACCAGATGCAATCCGTAAAGCAATTGAAGATGCGAAGAAAAACTTAATTACTGTACCTATGGTTGGTACAACTATTCCACACGAAATCCTTGGACAATTTGGTGCAGGTCAAATTTTCTTAAAACCTGCTTCTGAAGGTACAGGAGTTATCGCTGGTGGCCCAGTTCGTGCGGTACTAGAATTGGGTGGAGTAAGTGATATTCTATCTAAATCTTTAGGTTCAAACACTCCAATCAACATGGTACGTGCAACTCTTAACGGTTTAGCTAACCTAAAACGTGCTGAAGATGTTGCAAAACTACGTGGCAAGACTGTAGAAGAACTGTTAGGATAAGGGAGGGATATGGAATGGCAAACAAACTAGCAATTACCCTTACTCGTAGCGTAATTGGTCGTCCAGAAGATCAACGTGTAACTGTTCGTACACTTGGCCTACGTAAGTTAAATCAAACTGTCGTTCAAGACGATAATCCTGCAATTCGCGGAATGATTAACAAAGTAGCTCACCTTGTTACAGTAAAAGAGCAATAAGTATAAATTGTCACTCTAAGGAGGTGCTCCGGAATGAAACTTCATGAATTGAAACCAGCTGAAGGTTCACGTAAAGTACGTAACCGTGTAGGTCGTGGTACTGGTTCAGGTAACGGAAAGACTTCAGGTAAAGGTCACAAAGGGCAAAACGCTCGCTCTGGCGGTGGCGTAAGACCTGGCTTCGAAGGTGGTCAAACTCCTTTATTCCGTCGTCTTCCAAAACGTGGGTTCACTAATATCAATCGCAAAGAATACGCGATCGTTAATTTAGAAGCTCTTAACCGTTTTGAAGATGGAACTGAAGTAACACCAGAATTATTAATCGAAACTGGTTTAGTAAGCAAAGCAAAAGCTGGCGTTAAAGTACTAGGAAACGGTACATTAAACTCTAAGCTAACTGTTAAAGCTGCTAAATTCTCTTCAACTGCTAAAGAAGCTATCGAAGCTGCTGGCGGTACAGTTGAGGTGATCTAATGTTTCAAACAATCTCCAATTTAATGCGCGTGCGTGAAATAAGACAAAAAATCTTTTTCACTTTGTTAATGTTAATTGTCTTCCGAATTGGTACATTTATTCCTGTACCAAGTGTTAATACGGATGTACTAAAATTGCAAGATGGGTTAAATGTATTCGGAGTTCTGAATACATTTGGCGGCGGCGCGTTAAAAAACTTTTCCATTCTTGCTATGGGCATTATGCCTTATATTACAGCATCCATCATCGTCCAATTATTGCAGATGGATGTTGTACCTAAGTTTACAGAATGGTCAAAGCAGGGAGATGTTGGGCGCCGTAAATTAGCTCAAGTAACTCGTTATGGAACAATTGTGCTTGGATTTATCCAGGCTTTAGGTATGTCTATAGGATTCAACAATATTTCGGGCGGACAATTGATCGCTAATCCAGGAATTTCTACGTATCTTCTAATTGCTACAGTGTTAACGGCAGGTACTGCCTTCTTAATGTGGTTAGGAGAACAGATTACTGCAAAAGGCGTAGGTAATGGTATTTCTATCATTATCTTTGCTGGGATTGCAGCTGGTATTCCGACAACATTAAATCAAATTTATGCACAGCAATTTGAAGACGTTGGGGATCAATTATTCATTCGTATCGTAACGGTAGTTTTAATTGCGATTGCAGTTTTAGCTATTATTGTTGGGGTTATTTACTTCCAACAAGCGCTACGAAAAATTCCTATTCAATATGCAAAGGGTTCAGCTGGTCGTAATCCTGTTGGAGGTCAATCCACTCATTTACCGTTAAAAGTAAATGCTGCTGGGGTTATTCCTGTTATCTTTGCAGTTTCATTTATTATCACACCACCAACAATTGCATCATTTTTCGGTCCAAATGATGTAACGACGTGGATTCAGAATACATTTGACTATACTAAGCCAATTGGTATGATAGTGTATGTAGCGTTAATCATTGCTTTTTGTTACTTCTATACATTTGTTCAAGTTAACCCTGAACAAGTAGCAGAGAACTTGAAAAAGCAAGGTGGCTACATCCCAGGCATTCGTCCTGGTAAAAGCACACAAGCTTATTTAACGAAAGTGTTATATCGTCTGACATTAATCGGTTCGATATTCCTTGCGTTAATTGCTGTGTTGCCGGTTCTGTTCATCAAAATTGCAAACCTACCCTCATCTGCTCAGATCGGCGGTACTAGTTTGTTAATTGTTGTCGGTGTAGCTCTTGAGACAATGAAACAGCTTGAGAGTCAATTAGTGAAACGCCATTATAAGGGATTTATTAAGTAAAGCTGTTTAGTGGGAGGCAGGCTGCTTTCCCATTAAACGGATAAGATACTGAGGGGGAAGCAAGAAATGAATTTAGTGTTAATGGGCCTTCCTGGTGCTGGGAAAGGTACTCAAGCAGAAAAAATCGTTGAGCATTACGATATCCCTCATATCTCAACAGGAGATATGTTCCGAGCTGCAATTAAAGAAGGAACGCAACTAGGTTTAAAAGCTAAATCATTTATGGACCAAGGTAACCTTGTTCCTGATGAAGTAACAATTGGAATTGTGCGCGAGCGTTTAAACAAACAAGATTGTGAAAACGGCTTTTTACTTGATGGCTTCCCGAGAACAGTAGCCCAAGCAGAAGCTCTTGAAACAATTACAAAAGAACTAAACAAGCAAATTGATTATGTGATTAATATTGATGTAGATCAAAGCATTTTAATGGAGCGTCTTACTGGACGCCGCATTTGTAAAGATTGCGGAGCTACTTACCACTTAGTATTCAATCCTCCTGCGAAAGAAGGAGTTTGTGACAAATGTGGCGGAGAGCTTTATCAACGTGCAGATGACAATGCTGAGACGGTTTCAACTAGACTTTCAGTTAATGTTAAACAATCTCAACCTCTACTTGATTTCTATCAAGAAAAAGGTTATCTACGCAATATTAATGGTAATCAAGATATTAACATTGTGTTTGAGGATGTTCGTCAATTACTTGCTGGGGTTAAGCAATGATCATTTGCAAGACACCAGAGGAAATTGAGGTCATGCGTGAAGCTGGACGAATCGTGGCTTTAACTCATCAAGAGTTGAAAAAACATATCGTTCCAGGTATTACGACTATAGAATTGGATGCAATTGCTGAAAATTTTATTCGTCAACATGATGCAATTCCGTCTTTTAAAGGGTATAATGGTTTTCGCGGCAGTGTATGTGCTTCTGTGAATGAAGAATTAGTTCATGGTATTCCGGGAGAACGCAAGCTTAATGAAGGGGATATCATCAGTTTAGACATCGGAGCTAAATTCGGTGGCTATCACGGTGACTCAGCTTGGACATATGGAGTAGGAAAGATTTCATTAGAAAATCAAGAGCTGCTTGATGTGACTGAGCAATCTCTCTACAAAGGATTAGCAGAAGCGAAGCCGGGTGAGCGTTTGTCGAATATTTCACATGCTATTCAACAGTACGCAGAATCACGTAACTTTTCGATTGTAAGAGAATATGTTGGCCATGGCGTCGGCAAAGACTTACATGAAGATCCGCAAGTACCTCATTATGGTCCACCGAATAAAGGACCGCGTCTACGTCCAGGCATGGTATTGGCAGTTGAGCCAATGGTGAATGCTGGTATGCGATATGTAAAAACATTACCTGATAACTGGACAGTTGTGACAGTGGATGGTAAAATGTGTGCGCACTTCGAACATACTATTGCAATTACTGAGACGGGATATGAAATTCTGACAGCATTGTAATGTTAAAGGATGTTATCTCTATCCATTCCTCGCTAGATGCACTGGACAGTAAACAGTAATTATCTAAATTCACGATGATCGTTTTTCGTCTGAATTGCTGTTAAAATGGTAAAGATGTATATTAGCGTCAATCATCTTGAATTTAATGATTACGATCTCCGGATGTTCAGAACAGGTTCTTTTTAAGTCGTTTAATGATAGCTTGTTACTGTTTCAAAGAAAGGAGAGCACTTTAATGGCAAAAGACGATGTAATTGAAGTTGAAGGTACAGTTGCTGAGACTTTACCTAACGCTATGTTCAAGGTAGAATTAGAAAATGGTCATACAGTACTTGCTCACGTATCAGGAAAAATTCGCATGCATTTCATTCGAATCTTACCTGGTGATAAAGTAACTGTAGAATTGTCACCATACGATTTAACTCGCGGTAGAATTACGTACCGTTTCAAATAAAACCTATGCACTCCGTACTATCAAGGAGGTATGAAACATGAAAGTCAGACCATCAGTTAAACCAATCTGCGAAAAATGTAAAGTTATCCGTAGAAAAGGTAAAGTAATGGTAATTTGTGAAAACCCTAAGCATAAACAAAAACAAGGTTAATCAATAAGGAGGTGCACTATTCATATGGCACGTATTGCTGGTGTTGATATTCCTCGTGACAAGCGTGTAGTAATTTCATTAACATACATTTTCGGTATTGGTCGTCCAACTGCTGAAAAAGTTCTAGCTGAAGCTGGAGTTTCTGAAGATACTCGCGTTCGTGACTTAACAGAAGAAGAATTAGGTAAAATTCGTGATATTTTAGATAGCTATAAAGTAGAAGGCGATCTTCGTCGTGAAGTTTCTTTAAACATCAAACGTTTAATTGAGATTGGTTCATACCGTGGTATCCGCCACCGTCGTAGTTTACCAGTTCGTGGTCAAAACAGTAAAAACAATGCTCGTACACGTAAAGGCCCACGCCGTACTGTAGCGAACAAGAAGAAATAATTAGTAAGGGAGGTCATTAACAGATGGCACGTAAAACTAATACACGTAAACGTCGCGTGAAAAAGAATATTGAAGCTGGTGTAGCTCATATTCGCTCAACGTTTAACAACACTATTGTAACAATTACAGATGTTCACGGTAATGCGATTGCTTGGTCTAGTGCAGGCGCACTTGGCTTCAGAGGTTCTCGTAAATCCACTCCATTTGCTGCGCAAATGGCTGCTGAAGCTGCTGCAAAAGTTTCTATGGATAACGGAATGAAAACTCTTGAAGTTACAGTTAAAGGCCCTGGTGCTGGTCGTGAAGCAGCTATCCGTGCTCTTCAAGCTGCAGGTTTAGAAGTAACAGCTATTAGAGATGTTACTCCTGTACCTCACAACGGATGCCGCCCACCAAAACGTCGTCGTGTATAATTAATATGTATAGATTCTATTTCGTTGTCTATAATGATGATGGTGTAGAATTTATTCATGCAACGAAATGTTTTCCATTTGTTGTGCACATTCGGGAACTGTCTAATAGGGAATTTCGGTTAGGCATTTGAGAAATCAGCCGTCTAGCCGAGGTTTCGACGTTTTGAAGGAGGGTTTATATTGATAGAGATTGAAAAGCCAAAAATCGAAACGGTAGAAATCAGCGATGATAGAAAGTACGGTAAATTCGTCGTCGAACCACTTGAGCGTGGATATGGTACTACTTTGGGTAACTCCTTACGTCGTATCCTATTATCCTCACTCCCTGGTGCAGCTGTAACATCTATTCAAATTGAAGGTGTATTACATGAATTTTCAACAGTTCCTGGAGTTGTTGAAGATGTAACAAACATCATTTTAAACGTTAAAAAGTTAGCGTTAAAGATTTACTCTGATGAAGAGAAAACACTTGAGATCGATGTTAAAGGTCCTGGTACAGTAACGGCTGCTGACATTCAAGCAGACAGTGATATCGAAGTTCTAAATCCGGATCTTCATATTGCAACACTTGAGTCAGATGCTCATTTCCGTATGAGACTTACTGCTCGCACAGGTCGAGGTTATAATCCTGCCGATGCTAACAAGCGTGAAGACCAACCAATTGGTGTACTTCCAATTGACTCAATCTATACGCCTGTTACTCGCGTATCGTATTATGTAGAAAATACTCGTGTTGGTCAAATGACAAATTACGATAAGTTAACGTTGGATGTTTGGACTGACGGTAGCATCGAGCCAGAAAAAGCTGT
Source organism: Priestia sp. RMT2NF4 (assembly GCF_047872835.1). NCBI lineage: Bacteria > Bacillati > Bacillota > Bacilli > Caryophanales > Bacillaceae > Priestia > Priestia sp. RMT2NF4. Next base: position 11,503 of record NZ_JBLQZO010000012.1, on the reverse strand, counting down.
TGCTTTAGGTGCAAAGATTCTAACGGAACACTTAAATATCTTCGTTAACTTAACAGATGAAGCTCAAAAAGCAGAGATCATGGTAGAAAAAGAAGAAGACCAGAAAGAAAAAGTTCTAGAGATGACGATCGAGGAACTGGATTTATCTGTTCGTTCTTACAACTGCTTAAAACGAGCAGGCATCAATACTGTACAAGAGCTTGCTAATAAAACAGAAGAAGATATGATGAAAGTTCGTAACTTAGGCCGTAAATCTTTAGAAGAAGTTAAAGCTAAACTTGAAGAATTAGGTTTGGGTCTACGTAAGGACGACTGATTATATCTACCTGTTTAACTACTTAACAAAGGAGGGGACCTCACATGTCTTACCGTAAATTAGGTCGTACAAGCGCACAACGCAAGGCGCTTCTTCGTGATTTAACAACTGATTTAATCATCAGTGAACGCATTGAGACAACTGAAGCTCGTGCAAAAGAATTACGTTCAACTGTTGAAAAAATGATTACTTTAGGTAAACGTGGAGATCTACACGCTCGTCGTCAAGCTGCATCTTACATCCGTAATGAAGTAGCTAACGAGGAAGCTGGTCAAAGCGCTTTACAAAAACTATTCAGCGATATCGCTACTCGCTACGAAGATCGCCAAGGCGGTTACACTCGTATCTTAAAAGTTGGACCTCGCCGTGGTGACGGTGCTCCAATGGTTATCATTGAATTAGTTTAATATTTTTAATACAGATAGAAAAGGGCGAGACAGTGTGTAACTAGTCGTTGCCCTTTTTTTATACCTTAAACCGGGTAAATAGCGTAAAAAACCAATGTAGGCAATGCTGCAATAGAAAAAGCTGAGAGGAAGATAGCGTTGAAAGAAATGTCTTTAGAGGTAAAAGATTTATGCTTTCGATACGATCCTGAAGCAGACCTAACATTAGATCACCTTTCTCTCTCTGCTTATAAAGGTGAATGGTTAGCGATAGCTGGACATAATGGATCTGGGAAATCGACGCTGGCACGAATTCTAAACGGCCTTTTGCTACCTGAAAAAGGAACGGTTCGAGTGGGCGATACTCTTTTATCTGAAGAAACAATATGGGATGTGCGCAAGCAGATTGGAATGGTGTTTCAAAACCCAGATAATCAATTTGTTGGCTCAACCGTTCAAGATGATATTGCGTTTGGGCTTGAAAACAACGGGATTCCATTTGAAATTATGGAAAAACGTATACCTGAAGCAATCGAAATGGTCAATATGAGTGCTTTTCTGGATCAAGAGCCTCATCAGCTATCAGGTGGACAAAAACAGCGTGTGGCCATTGCGGGTATAATTGCCGTACAGCCATCTGTTATCATTCTAGATGAAGCAACATCTATGTTAGATCCTATTGGACGAACTGAAGTACTTGAAACTGTTAGAAAATTAAAAGAAGAAAAACAACTGACGGTTATTTCAATTACCCACGATTTAGATGAAGTAGCAATGGCTGACAGAGTCGTTGTGATGAACAAAGGGAAGATCTATGCAACAGGTACTCCACGCGAAGTATTTGCATTAGGTTCCAAGTTAACGGATATTGGACTAGACTTGCCGTTTTCCGTTAAACTAAGCCATCGTTTTGCTTCCGTAGGAATTCCTTTATCAAAAATTCATTTAACAGATGAGGACTTGGTGGACGAACTATGGACATTATATTCAAAGAAGTAGAGCATCGTTATCAAGTTAATACACCATTTGAACGAATTGCTCTGCATGACTTAAATTTAAGCATTCAATCAGGTACATTTTTGGCTGTTATTGGCCATACTGGTTCTGGGAAATCAACAATCATACAGCATCTGAATGCCTTATTGAAGCCAACTGCTGGTGAAATTCAAATCGGTGAGCGCACTATTAAAGCCAATCGAAAAGAAAAGAATTTAAAAGCTATTCGTCAGCAAGTAGGCGTGGTGTTTCAATTTCCAGAACATCAGCTTTTTGAAGAAACGGTGGAAAAAGATATAGCTTTTGGACCAATGAATTATGGCGTTTCGGAAGAAGAAGCAAAGCAAAAAGCACGAGAGCTTATCAAGTTAGTGGGGTTGCCAGAAGACATTCTCACCAGATCTCCTTTTGATTTGAGTGGTGGACAAATGCGTCGTGTAGCGATAGCAGGTATTCTAGCGATGAATCCTAATGTGCTAATTTTAGATGAGCCAACTGCTGGATTGGACCCTAGAGGCCGTCAAGAAATTATGAATATGATTTATCGTCTTCATAAAGAAAAAGGCTTGACGACGATTCTCGTGACTCACAGCATGGAAGATGCAGCTATGTACGCTGATGAGCTAATTGTAATGAATAAAGGAACGATTGCGATGAAAGGGTCACCTAGAGAAGTTTTCGGTCAGCATACGCAGCTAAAAGAATATGGATTGGATGTTCCAGAATCGCTTCGCTTTATGCTGAAGCTGCAAAAGAAATTTCAGCTTGAAGCATCGGATACGGTTATTACCTTTTCTGAAGTGGTAGAGAAAGTGCAGCACCTTATGCAGCAAGGTGAACGAATATGATGAACTCAATCATTATTGGTAAGTATGTCCCGGGTCATTCTTTTGTCCATCGAATGGATCCTCGGGCCAAGCTGCTTCTCGTATTTGCGTATGTATTAATTGTGTTTTTAGCAAATAACCCTATCGGCTATGCTTTTTTAGGTGTGTATACCCTTGTGATAGTGGCCATGAGTAAAGTGCCCGTTTCCTTTATTTTAAGAGGGTTAAAGCCCGTTCTATTTATTATTATCATCACGTTTCTTTTGCACATTTTTATGACGAAGGAAGGTCCTCTTTTGTTTGAATGGGGATGGTTTTCTGTCTATAAAGGCGGCCTTATTCAAGGTGTTTTAATTTCCTTGCGCTTCTTGTTCTTAATTTTAATTACGACGATGCTAACGTTAACGACTACGCCCATTGAAGTAACAGATGGAATGGAAAGCTTGTTGAATCCATTTAAAAAGCTCAAGCTTCCTGTTCATGAATTAGCTTTAATGATGTCCATTTCTCTTCGCTTTATTCCTACATTGATGGAAGAGACAGATAAAATTATTAAAGCGCAGACAGCACGAGGAGTGGACTTTAGCAGCGGTCCCGTTACGGATCGGTTGAAAGCTGTCGTTCCTTTGCTTGTTCCTTTATTTATAGGTTCATTTAAGCGTGCTGAAGAGCTAGCTATTGCCATGGAGGCAAGAGGATATAAAGGCGGAGAAGGGCGTACAAAGTATCGTCAATTAAAATGGGGAAGCATAGATACAATTATGCTTTTACTTCTGCTGGCAGTAGCAGTTGTTTTAGTGCTGATTAGAACGTAAAGATTGTTTGGTGAAAAGATGAAACGTTTAAAATGTATAGTTGCATACGACGGCACACACTTTTCAGGTTATCAAGTTCAGCCCAATAAGCGAACAGTTCAACTGGAGATTGAAGCCGTTTTAGAGAAAATGCATAACAAAAAAGTTCCGATTTACGCCTCTGGACGAACGGACACAAATGTTCATGCACAGGGGCAAGTCATTCATTTTGACACAAACCTAAATATTCCATGTGATAAGTGGAAAAAAGCATTGAATTCAATGCTACCAGATGATATTGTAATGAAGAATGTATGTGAAGTTGATGCACATTTTCACGCCCGGTATGACGTTACTTCAAAAGAGTATCGCTATCATATTTTGCGCGGCGAAGATCGAAATCCTTTCACTCGTTCTTATGCATACCATTACCCTTATCCATTAGACTACTCAAAAATGAAAAAAGCCATCACATATTTACTCGGTACACACGACTTTACAAGCTTTTGTTCAGCGAGGACAGAAGTGGAAGATAAGATTCGTACGATTTACAAGATTGATATGTATGAAGAGAATAGTCAGCTTGTGTTTAGATTCGTTGGAAGTGGCTTTCTGTATAATATGGTTCGTATTCTTGTTGGAACGCTTTTAGAAGTAGGACAAGGCCGTATTGAACCAGATGCTATAAAAGATATTCTAGAAAGCAAATCACGTCCTCGTGCAGGGAAAACTGCGCCTTCGCAAGGACTATATTTATGGCGCGTTTTCTATGACAACTAAACCTGGTGTAACATTTTCTTGACATTAGTAGCTTAAAGATATAATATATCATATGGTATGTATTTTAACCCCACGGTTAGCCCCGGAAATTAATCGTGTTGAAATAGAAGGTTGAAATAATTTTATAATTGATGATGAAAATTAGGAGGGAAACTCATGCGTACAACTTTCATGGCGAAAGCAAACGAAGTAGAGCGTAAATGGTATGTTGTCGATGCTGAAGGTAAAACTTTAGGTCGTTTAGCAAGTGAAGTAGCATCAATCTTACGCGGTAAACATAAACCAACTTTTACACCACATGTTGATACTGGTGATCACGTGATCCTTATCAATGCGTCAAAAATCGAATTAACAGGTAAAAAATTAACTGATAAAATTTATTACCGTCACAGCATGCACCCAGGTGGTTTGAAACAACGTACAGCATTAGAAATGCGTACTAACTACTCTGAGAAAATGCTTGAATTAGGAATCAAAGGCATGCTTCCAAAAGGTAGCCTAGGCCGTCAAATGTTCAAAAAATTACATGTGTATGCTGGTGAAACACATCCACATGAAGCACAAAAACCAGAAGTTTACGAACTTCGCGGATAATTAATAAGAGGAGGTTATTATCTTGGCACAGGTACAATATTACGGAACTGGTCGTCGTAAAAGCTCTGTTGCTCGTGTACGTTTAGTACCAGGTAACGGTCGCGTAACAATCAACGGTCGTGAAATCGAAGAATACATTCCATTTGCTGCACTACGTGAAGTAGTAAAACAACCACTTGCTTTAACTGAAACTGTAGGTAACTATGACGTATTTGTAAACGTTAATGGTGGAGGTTATGCAGGTCAAGCTGGCGCTATTCGTCACGGAATCTCTCGTGCTTTATTAGAAGCAGACCCTGAATACCGTGGAACATTAAAACGTGCTGGTCTATTAACTCGTGACGCTCGTGCGAAAGAACGTAAAAAATACGGTCTTAAAGGCGCTCGTCGTGCACCACAATTCTCAAAACGTTAATTTTATATTACGTTTCAAGCCTTGGTCTTTGGACCAAGGCTTTTTTTATTTGTTGTTTGCGTATGAGACGAAGGCTTGTGCAGACAATATGTAAAAAAGGGAGGCGTTATCGTGAACGAGGTTACATATTTAAAAGAAAAACGTTATGAAAAAGAAATGAAATATGAACGCAAAGTCCTAAGGGAACTATCGTTTGATTTGCTTCAAGAGAGGCTGCGCCGTTATTTTCATCCAATGTTTCAGTGGAATATGCTAGGAGACGAACATGTGGAGGAGTACTGTCTTGACATTGCTATCGAATCATTTTTATTAGGTGCCCGGGTGAGTAAACGTGGTAAAGGCTACGAAGATGTTCAGAAGCACAGTAAGCAAGAAGAGTCTCTTTTAATTGATACATTGTACGGAGCCGTCAGCATGTCTGTAACAGATCTTTATCAAGATGGTCTGTATTATTTGTGTCAAGGATATGTGCAAGACTGGTGGAAAGAAGGTTATCGAACCGCAGAAAAAAGACGCCGTTTACGTTTGCATTAAAAAGTACTCATAATTCCCGTTCTTGTCCCATATAGAAATAAATAGGTGAGGCAAGAAGGGAAGGGATAAAATGTCTAAAGTAAAAATAATGAGCACAATTATAGCGCTTCTCGTTCTTTTTGTCATTGTACAATATCAAATAGATCATAGAACATCATCCGGTTCGCTTTCACTTCCTCTTAGCGGGAAAGTTATTGTACTAGATCCTGGACATGGCGGTGTTGATGGAGGAGCGGTAGGAGAGGATGAGGTGCTTGAAAAAGAAATAACTCTTAAAATTTCGTTAATGCTTCGAGACTATCTGCAAGAGCAAGGGGCACTTGTTATTATGACGAGAGAAAAAGACGAAGACCTAGCGGCCAAAGATACAAGAGGATACAGTCGCAGAAAAGTAGAAGACTTAAAAAATCGCTTAACGATGATTAATAAATCCAACGCTGATTTGTACTTAAGTATTCACTTGAATGCTATTCCATCCTCTGCGTGGAGAGGGGCTCAAACTTTCTATTACGGATCCCTAAAAGAAAACGAGCAAGTGGCCAAACTCATTCAACAAGAGCTAAGAAATAATCTGGACAATACGACCCGTGAAGCAAAAGCTATTCAAACTCTTTACCTTCTTAAGCATTCTAAGCCACCCGGTGCTTTGGTTGAAGTAGGATTCTTGTCAAATCCTACAGAACGTAAAATGCTTCAATCGAAACGCTATCAAAAAAAGTTAGCTGAATCCATCTATGAAGGAGTCAGCCGGTATTTTACTGGAGAAAAGCCTAAATAAAAAGCATAGCACCCTTCTATTCAGAAAAATCTAATATGTATGATATACTTGATAGTATAAATAAATAGATTTTAACATGGTGGTGGGAGTATGCTAACGGAAAAGCAAGTAAAAGAAGTAGTAGGGGAAATTACAGATCCATTTTTAAATAAAAAACTATCAGAAACAGATGCGATTAAAGAAATAACAATTAAAGCTGAAAAACAGCATATAAGCCTGAAGATTGCTGTTGCAAAAACAGGTACGAGTGAACAGTTGAGCCTGCAAGGCACAATTGTAGAAGAATTAAAAAAAGCAGGTGTACAGTCGGTTGGACTGCGATTTGTTGAGTTTACGCCTGAGGAACTTCAGCAGTACCGCGCTGAGCAGCCGAATACTGGCAACTTACTAACTAGTCCGAATGCACCTGAATTTATTGCTATTGCCAGCGGTAAAGGAGGCGTTGGTAAATCAACAGTCTCTGTTAACTTAGCCGTTTCTCTAGCTCGTTTAGGAAAAAAAGTTGGTTTAATTGATGCTGACATTTATGGATTCAGCGTCCCAGACATGATGGGAATCACACAACGTCCTGTAGTAGAAGGTGAAAAGATTATTCCAGTTGATCGTTTCGGAGTAAAAGTTATTTCCATGGGCTTCTTTGTAGAAGATAATTCACCTGTTATCTGGCGAGGACCTATGCTCGGAAAAATGTTGACGAGCTTCTTTACAGAAGTTGAATGGGGAGAATTAGATTATCTTTTACTAGACTTACCTCCAGGAACAGGTGATGTCGCATTAGACGTTCACTCCATGCTTCCTGCTTGTAAAGAAGTGATTATTACAACACCACATCCTACAGCGGCATTTGTTGCAGCTAGAGCGGGTGCTATGGCTTTGAAAACCGATCATGAGGTCATTGGAGTTGTAGAAAATATGGCTTACTTTGAAAGCCAGCTAACAAGGGAAAAAGAGTATGTATTTGGTAAAGGCGGGGGTCCAAAACTGGCTGAGGAACTTCAGACAGAGCTGTTAGGACAGCTTCCGTTAAGTCAGCCTGATTGGAATGAAGAAGATTTTGCACCTTCCATTTACGACGAATCGCATCGTTTAGGTCAAATATATGGAGAGATTGCAAGTAAGATTGCATTTATTTGCGAAAATGAAAAAGCAGCAACAGGAAAATAATAAAAAGCACGCGCTGTTCGAGCGCGTGCTTTTTATTATTATACAGAGAGTTCAATCTGCGTCTTTTTTAAATCAAATGCGAGGTTTTGTTTTAAGAGAGCTAAAAATGTTTTTCCAGCTGTACTTACGGTGTGAGACTGGTGCTTTAAAATGCCGATTGCAGGCCCCTCATGTAAGTCATGAATCGTTTTAACCACCACTTGATCCGGCGGAAGAGTTGCGCTTATTTGTGGAACAACGGCTATTCCTAAGTTTTCTTTTACAAAATGCTGAAGTGTGCTAATAGTGCCTAACTGGACTTTAGCAGGCAGCTGTCCTGTTCGTTCAAAGATTAGCTGCTCAATTTTCTTTTGAACGGAAGATTGCCCAGCTGTAATCAGCGTTTCGTGTATTAAATCTTTTGCAAAGATTGTTTTTCTTTTTGTTAGCGCATGATTGAATGGTAGTAGCAGCACAAGTTTTTCCGTTAGCAATGCCTCAAACTCTATATCTCTGAACGATTCTGAGACAGTGCCAATCGCGAAATCAATTTCTTGATTGCGTATATGTTGATGAAGGTGCTTTTCGTCTGCAACGAGTAAGCTAATTTCTGTGTTGGGATATCTTTTTTTAAATAATGAGAGAATGGAAGGCAGTCGACTGCTTGCTGTAGGCTCTGCAGCACCTATACGGATCGTGCCAGCTTCGCCTGTTGAATAATCCTTTAAGGTATTATTTAGATATTCATATTCCTTTAGTAAAATATTTGCCCGTTCGTAAAAGATTTTACCTGCTTCAGTAAGTTTAATGCTTTTTCCTCGTTCTAAAAGCTTAAATCCTAGTTCGGATTCTAACTTTTGAATGTGCAGTGTAATGGTAGGCTGAGAGTACTTTAAATATTCAGCGGCTAATTGAAAGCTTCCTAAACGAACAATGGTTTGAAACGTTTTAATAACGCGAAATTCCATCGAATTCCCTCCTTTTGCTATAAAACGATTGTGTTAATTTCTAATATTTTACCATAAAGCTAAGAATTAAAGTTTACAATTCCAATAAAAATACTAAGTATTAAAAAATATAAAGAAGTCATTTAGGTTTTTTAATAAAAATAAATGACATAATTAAATACGCATCTCATGTGAGATGCGTATTTAATCACTGCTGTTGCTGTTCTCCCCCTGAGTCAGATCCAGCGGAAGAAGAACCGCCATCGTCGCTGCTTTGTTTTTGTCCACCTTGTGTTTCTTCAGCGGCTTTCAAAAGAATGTCTTGAATTTTAGATTGATAAAGAGGGCTATCAAACGTTTCGGTCATAATCTTTTGTAAATAAGTGCGATATTCTTTACTCTTTAAAACAGTCAGTACTTCTTTTTCCATAGCCGGATCCTTTAAAACATCTTGAAGCATTCCTTGATATTCAGGATCTTTCATTAGTTGTTTGATGACCGTCTTATTTTCTTTTTCCAAACTTTTAGCAAAGCTTTCAGCAAACTTCGGATCATCCATGGCTTTTTTCCAAAATTCCACGCCCTTATCTGATACTAAGGTTTGAGAAATTGTATCTTTTATCGCGTTTTGATCCATTAAAATATCTTGTCTAACAGAAGGGTCTTTCATAATTGCCTCGACTGCTTTTTTTCCTTCATCTGTTTTTAAAATATCAACAACCATTTTCTTTGTTTGATCATAATCCATACCATTGTTCTCTTCATCTTGCGGTGCACAGGCTGTAGCTAAAAGCATACACATTCCTATATAAATGAGGAGCATGAGTCGCTTTTTCATAGTAATGAGCTCCTTTCCTAATATGCTTACGCTTAATATGAGATAATCAAGGTTTTTTATTCATAAAAGAGCTCTAGATTTTTCAAAACGTGATTGGTACAATTTATGAAAAGGTACAATTTTGTAACTTATGGGGGAGATGGAAGTGAATAGTCGAAATTGGGTTCGTCTATTTCTAACCACGTTAGCTGTTGGGGGTATAAGTACAGCTGTTGTTGGGTTTGCGGTGCGCTGGGGGGAATACGGTCACTTATTTCAACAAGGAAAGATAGGAGAAATTGTTGCTGTTTTAACATGGCTCGTAGGCGTAGGGTTTATTTTTAGTTTAATTAGCCAAATGGGGTTCTTTGCATATTTAACTATTCACCGATTTGGGTTGGGAATTTTTAAATCTGCATCTCTTTGGAAATCGGTTCAAATTGTATTTGTTTTATTTGTATTATTTGACGTTGCTTATTTTCGATATAAGTTCTTTCAACAAGCGGGAGAAGGCATAGGTAAGTATATTTTGTTAAGCGTTTTCTTGTTAGCGGTGGGGTTGTTAGTGGCGTATGCAAAGAAAAAGCAGACGAATAAAGAGGCTTTTGTACCAGCGCTGTTTTTTATGATTGTTGTAACGACAATTGAATGGTTCCCAGCGCTGCGAACGAATGAAGAAAGCTGGCTTTACCTTATGTTGTTTCCACTTCTAATTTGTAATATGTATCAACTTCTTATTTTGCCGAAACTTCTTACGCACGCAAGAATAGCAAAAGCAGACAAATAGTATATTTGTCTGCTTTTGCTTTCCATATACAGTGGGAATAAATCTTAGCGGATATCTTTTACTTGGGTTTTTGAATTTGAAATTAATGTTGAAATACTTACGTTTGAGACTTTTTTATTTTGTAATGAATTCTTGATATATGGAATAGCCTTTGCTGTTTGTTGAGCGGAGTCAGACGCGTGCAGCAATATAATATCTCCCCCGTCTAAAGGCTTTGTAACATTCGAGACAATTTTTTCAACCCCTGGATTTGTCCAGTCTTTAGAATCAATGCTCCAGTGAACAGTAGTATATCCTATATCTGCTGTTAATTTTAAGATGTCTTTATTAAATTGCCCGTTAGGAGGACGAAGAAGGTGAACATCTTTAAGGCCTAGAGAATCAAAGACTTTCTTTGATTTTGCAAGATCCTGTCTAATCTCATTAGGTTTTAGGCTTGTATAAGAAGTATAGTCATAGCCCATTGTGCCAATTTCGTGACCTTCTTTCTTAATGCGCTCTACAATATCTGGGTGACGTTCAGCCCATGAAGCAGATAAAAAGAAAGTAGCATGTTCAATATGCTGTCTTTTTAGTTCATTCAGAATGGGAATAGCTCTTTCATCTCCCCAGCTGATGTTAAAGGTCAGAGCAACTTCCGGATTTTTATCATCCGCCTTATAAACAGCTCTTGGACCGTTATCCGTTGAAAACACGGGAAAGTGAAACGTCTGCTGAGCATAGAGAAAAAAACTTGTAAAAAACGCAGCAACTACGATAAGCATGGTCTGTTTGATTCTTTTGGCTCGAATAGTATAAAACATATTCATTTTGTCACCTCATTTAATAAGTAGTACTTGTCTAATTTGTATGCGTTTTGTCTACAATTAATAACAGGTAAGGAAAAGAACAACTGATTTTATTTTGATGTGTGAGAATCAATGTCGCAAAAAGCAGGTGAATCAATGAAAATTTGTTTATTTAATCAGGTGGAGTGTTTAGAGTTAGAAGCACTACTTAGAGAAGAGATAAAGAGATCAAACGTTGCTTTTCAACAAAGTTTGAATCATGTAGTTCTTGAACGAAACATTCAAGAAAAGTATCAAATCCTTTCAAAGATCTTGCTAAGATTCGGCGAAAGCAGGGAAGTAAATAAGATTTTTTGATAAAACAAAAAAACTTTTCAAAAAGTGTTGACTTTTATATAGCACAGATGTTAAATTATTAAATGTCGCTGATGAGTGATTGGAAAACAATCGCAATTCATCAGAAATAAAATATTAAAAAGTTGTTGACAAATGAAAGACAACTTGTTAATATAAGAAAGTCGCTCAAGAGCGGCGGTTGAACTTTGAAAACTGAACAAAGCGACAAACGTCAACGTTAATTTTTATTTTTTAAATGAGCAAG
>NZ_JBLQZO010000011.1:0-69198 GCF_047872835.1 Priestia sp. RMT2NF4 | reverse complement strand
TTGCATGTATTAGGCACGCCGCCAGCGTTCATCCTGAGCCAGGATCAAACTCTCCGAAGAAATGTTTGACTTGCTCAATTAAAAAATAAAATTTAACGTTGACGTTTGTCGCTTTGTTCAGTTTTCAAAGTTCAATCGTCGCTCTTAAGCGACTTTATTATCTTATCAAGTTATCAACATAATGTCAACAACTTTTTTTATCATCATCAATATCGTTTCTTTTAACGACGCTTTATTATTTTAATCTCCTTTAATTTAAAAATCAATAGTTTTTTGTTTTTTTTTAAAAATATTCCCCAACAAACAAATCTACTTAGGTACAATACTTGTCTTAACGAAAGTTATATTTGGATTATACAGTTTAGAATATAACTTAAAATCAGCACTTTAATGGAATAGTGTTCCATAGTTTAACCAAACTAACGAAGATACCCTACCCTATCGGCATAACATATGATAAAACAAGAAAAAAGCAAAAAGAATAATCTTTTTGCTCTGAATGAATTATTACCCTATATAAAACGAAAGCAATTAGTATTTAGAAGTACAAGGTATATTAGGTATACAATGCGGAACATCAGGTATACATCTTGGTATATTAGGCACACAACTTGGCACTTCGGGTATACAGTGCGGTATTTTAGGCATACAATGCGGAACATCAGGTATACATCTTGGTATCATTTTTGTCCCTCTTTTCAATATTCATTTACATATTATATGTATAAACCTAAGGACAAGCTTGTACACTTGTCCAATATACGGAAATTTCTTTCAACCTCAATATATTAGGGCAGATAGAAATAAATTGAATTTAATTTCCTAAATTCTATAATCTTTAGTTACCGTAATAGATTCTATATAGAATGAAAAACATTAGAATCATTCATTTCAACAATTTTCATTATGTATAAATATGTAAAATTTCCTTTTATCTTGATCTATACTCTTTCTAATAACAAAAATTTCTTTTCTAAAACATATTACAAACACTGCCTTTACTCTCTTTAATATCCTTGGCATATGTTTTTGAGTTACTAGATAATCTACCCAAGAGTTTGTCCAATTTCTACATATACTAATATTGGAAATCTAATGTTCATTAGGAGTGAAGTATATGTCAACACATTTAACAGGACGAGTCATCTTCAAAGGGGACCCTGGCTATAAGGAAGCAATTAAGAATTGGAACCCTTATGTTGATGTCTGCCCTCTTGTCTTTGTTTTTGCACAAAATTCATACGATGTTAGTAATGCTATTAAATGGGCCCAAGAGAACAAAGTGCCTTTACGTGTCAGAAGTGGCCGTCATGCTTTGGATAAGAACCTTTCAGTAGTAAGTGGAGGAATTGTTATTGATGTAAGCGACATGAATAAAGTTTGCCTTGATAAAAAAGCTGAGATTGCAACAGTTCAAACAGGCATTCATGTGGGTCCACTTGTAAAGATGTTAGCTCAAGAAGGCTTTATGGCTCCTTTTGGAGATAGTCCTACCGTTGGAATTGGAGGAATTACAATGGGAGGAGGATTTGGAGTACTCTCACGATCAATTGGCCTTATAAGCGATAACCTTCTTGCATTGGAAACGGTAGATGCAAAAGGCAAGATTCTTCAAGCAAATCAATCTTGTAATGAGGACTTATTTTGGGCTTCTAGAGGGGGCGGGGGCGGGAACTTTGGATATAATACCGAATACACGTTTAAAGTTCATCGTGCCCCTAAAACTGCAACCGTCTTCAATATTATTTGGCCATGGGAGCAATTAGAAACGGTATTTAAAGCTTGGCAAAAATGGGCACCGTTTGTAGACGAACGTTTAGGGTGCATACTTGAGATTTACAGTAAAGTAAATGGTTTGTGTCATGCAGAAGGAATTTTCCTCGGTTCAAAAAAAGAGCTGATTAAATTGTTAAAGCCTTTACTAAGTGCTGGAACTCCAACACAAAGAATTATAGAAACATTATGCTATCCAGATGCTATAGACTTCTTAGATCCCGATGAGCCAATCCCTGGTAGATCCGATCAGAATGTTAAATTCTCCTCGGCTTGGGGACTTGATCAATGGTCGGAAGAGCCTATTTCAATCATGAAGAAATTTTTAGCAGAAGCTACTGGCACAGAAGCTAATTTCTTTTTTATAAATTGGGGTGGTGCTCTAAGCAGAGTACCAAGTAATGAAACAGCATTCTTTTGGCGCCGTCCATTATTTTATACGGAATGGACGGCTAGTTGGGAAAATAAATCACAAGAAGCTTCCAACCTTGCATCAGTTGAAAAAGTACGTCAGCTGATGAAACCATATGTAAAAGGTTCTTATGTTAATGTTCCAAACCAAAACATTGAAAAGTTTGGAAAAGCATACTACGGCTCAAACTTCGCAAGGCTTCGAGAAATAAAGGCAAAATATGATCCTGATAATTTATTTCATTTTCCACAAAGCATCCCACCCTCTTGTTAATCATTCAAAATTTAAACAAACAGCCCTTCTTACAGCTGAACGCTTGATTTAGCTCGATATAGAAAGAACTATTGTTCTCAATAGTTCTTTCTATATTTAAAGTATATGTAATATATGAAGTTAGTTAAGAAAATGGCTCTTATATCGTACATAAAAACTTTTGTACTTTAAAAAGAAACAAGCTTTATTGTTACATATAACTTCTAAACCATTTTGATCTCGCAATAGCCGAAATAATAAGAAACTCTTTTTACTAAATATAGGCTTTTTCATATTGCAGCTTGTCTATCTCTGAATACACTGTAATGATGAATTAATTTGATTACGCCTTCTAATTAATTCATTATAAAAAAGGGGTGATTAAAATAGAAATGTATACTTCTCACCATAATAAAAAACCTGATTGCAGACAAAAAAATAAAAAGAAAAAAAGAGAAAAACACTGCACTCACATTAACATTTATATTTACAACCACGCCGAAACTGGAGGACAAATTAGTGGTAATCATAGTCAAAATGCCAATCAGGGTGGACAGATTGCTAAACAAGGTGGACAAAACGCAAATCAAGACGGTGTAATTGTTAAAGAATGTGGAAGAAACAACAAAAGAGCTAAAGTGAAAAAATTCAATTTAGAAGATAAAATGAAGAAAAAATAATTACAATAATCTAACAATAAATTATAGAATTTTTCTAAACTTAAGGGGATTAAAATAGAACTTCCAATTATAAGGAAGTTCTATCTTTATGTATATAATCACCTATTAAAATTTATTTTTGAATAAACTCAATAACCAAGAATTTGCTTTGCATACCTAGTAAAATCACTTAAATGTTTGTCCAAAATTTGTTGAAGAATATATTGATTAATGGCTTGATAATCGTGAACAGAAATATTTCGAAAACCTACCATAGCTTTCATTCTATACGCAATTTCGCTTGTAATAATAGATTGTGACTCCAGCATATCAAAAGCCTCCCTACTCGTTTGTGGAAGATCGAACCGTTCTTCTGCTACAATTGAATAAATAACAGTGCCAGTCGTATAAATTTGAGCCTAAAAAACGGTCGAAGCTTCCGCAATATTAACTAAATCCACTTCCCTCTTTAACAAGGCAGCTAATTCTTGTGCAAGCATAAAAATTTCATATTTATCTATTTTTTTATTCTTTCGATGGTTAGTTCCTTTTGCAAACGATCCAAATATAATAATAAAAGAAGGTTGTATGTGAGTGTGTAAAAACTTCGTAATGGTTTGAATGATCGTACGATCCATAAAATCCCTCCTTTGCTTACCCCTATTGCAGCAAATTTTATTTCTCTAGATAAGAATAGGTTGCATACTTTCTTTTTAGACAGATGAAAGTACTTAATGTGGTGGTGATGTAGTTCGCTTACATTATAGGCGACTTATTACCTTCTTATTCTCAACACCCATTTCCTTCTCTCTTTCTTTTTCACTTTACGATAAGTTTAACTAAATAAATATTATTGTTGATATTTGTAAGTTTTTGATGATAAATAAGTTCAACTAGAAGATTGAACAACCTTTTTTCTTTGTGTATAATTAGTTCAACAGAAGTTCAACTAAAAAAAGAGGTGTATAGAGATGAAAATTTCACGTTTTAATAAAGACTGTGGGAACTCAGTCGATATGAATATTATGGATGGGTACCTATTCGATTTTCCAACCAACGTAGTAGAACTCCAAAAAGAAGCTGCTGATTCATTCTTTACAGATGCGGTGACAGCACCAGAGGAATTTAAAAAGCGTATCTTACTGTCTACAACCATTGGAGAGGAAGAAAAAGAACGTTATTTCTTAGTTGGTGACATTGCCGCAAGCCAACAACTTGCCAACAATCACATCAATCGTTTACATAATAAAATTACAAGTCATATTCCATACGTGACATTTTTAGCTGCCATTGCGTATTACCATGCGTTGCATGCAAAAGATCAAAAGGACAACAACATCGAGATTGACTATTTCTCTACGATGTTACCAATCTGGTTACTAAAAAAAGAAAGCACATTTGGTGAAGCACAAAAAGCAATGGCAACTCGCTTCTTAGATGACCATACTTTCCGCATTCATACACCAGGGTTCGAAAAAGAAATAAAGGTCTCTGTAGAAGAAAGTGTATGTTTAAAAGAAGGTGAAATTGCACGCTTTGCGTTAAAGAAAGACCTAACACTTCAAGACCGTGAAGATGCCAATGAATATGTGGAATGTGAAACTGTGATGGTCGATATCGGTGGAGGATCCATTGATGTTGTAATCTTACCTGAAGGATTGAAGGCTGCGAACAGTCGTGAATCATTCCAAAGTATCGAAGGTATTCCATATTTAGCACATATCGATAAGTTAAGAAAAGAAAAATTCCCAGAGTTGTTTACCGATTTACGCGCTTTTGATCAATTTATTTTAGATAACTACAGCAAACAAAAGTTTGAATTAAAAAATGAAAACACAGGCGAATCCATTGATTTGACAGCTCAAATCAAATCTTCTCTAAGGGATTACGTAGAGATTTTACTAGCCAAGTTAAATGATGTGGCTCCACCACCTGCCAATAAAATCCGAAAATATGTATATAGTGGCGGTGTCGCTCCTACACTAGAAGTAGCCATTATGAATAGCATGAACGAAAAAATTGGCGAAGAACGTACAGAGAAATATCATAAAGTACCAGAAGATAGTCGTCACTTGAATTTATTCGGCTTAGAGATTCGAAGCATTGGTTACCTTCAAAAGAAACAAGCCGAGAAGAAAGCCGTTAAATCCTAACAACGTAGGTGATAACCATGTCAGAGCGTCAGAACGCCTTTACAATTAAAACTAATCAGTTGAGTGATGAAGTCTATGGCATACTTGCAAAATATGCAAAGTCTCGAAAATTAGGGGACTATATTTCATCTTTAATTGTTCGAGACCTTCACCGTGCATCTACCAACCAAGTAGAACAAACACATAGAACAGAAGAGCTTCTCGAACATATCAATTCAGAACTGCAGGAGTTAAAGCAGTTAGCTAAAGCTAACGGTTTTGTAGGTAAACAAGAAGAGTTAGAAGACGAGCATTCAGAAAGTCAAACCCTAAAAGAAGGTAAAGTTGCCGATTTAGAACAAGTATCTGGTTCTTTAGACGACGATGATCTCGAAGAATATAGCGATTTTTAAAAGACTCAGTCGCTAGGTGTACTAATACGTGAATTCTTTTATGTATTATGTTGGGTCTTTTCAATTACAATCTAATTATGCTAGTTCCAGCTATAAAAGATATCTAGTTAATAGCTACTTTTACAAATTGACCAGGGATCTCTTTGTTTCTCGTCAATTGTAATACGTAAAACATCACCTCAAAATGGATAGTTACAGGAAGATAGTACGATTATGTTAATGGGAATCCTCAGACATGATGGACGCAAATTGGTGCTAGCTACCACTTCTCTGATGACAATGGAGCTTTTACGGGGTGGGCATGGTACCAAGGAGACTTGATACTATTGGAAAGCTGCATGATGGCGATGGAACGGCACTTCATGGGAATCTAGAATACCTCCAGCATAACTGAGGTAACCTTTGAGCAAACTACTCAAGATGCCGTGAGGTATCTTTGTATAAAGTCGTTAAATAGAAAAACCAACCTTTAGGGACTTAAAGGTTGGTTTTTCTGTTCTTCTAGTTGTATATCATATGCAACCCTAATTACCATAATGGATTTTATCAGCAATTGCTATGTATAAACAAGAAAAATAAATAAAAAAGTTAGCATAAAACTAACTTTTAATTATTAGCAATCTCCAGCAAAGCCACAAAAATAAGAAGCGCCAATAATGATTAATAAAATAACCAATACAATGACAATAGCCCAAGCAATTTTAATATCTAGGCCTATAATAATCAATGTAAAATCATTATAAATTTAAAGAGGGGTATAGCTATGAAAAAAGCAAAAAAATCGTCAGAAAACAAAAAATGCAGATTAAAAGTAATATCAAATAGTTCATGTAAATTACCCAAAAGACCGTAAGTCTTACCTTAAAGAACAGAAAAATTATCTTAGCCAGTAGTTTTTTTCTGCTCTTTTCAGTCGTGTACCATATACGACCCTAGTTACGTCGGGTAAGTTTGGGGCATGATTGCCCCTGCTCCCCTAAGAACCGTGCGAGTCCCTTTCGAGATAACTGTATTCCCTTTCTTTTGTATCCTTTACCCTCTGCCATATCGTTTGAGCTTACCATTTTTCTACTGCACATCCAAATGACAAAGGGCTTACCAAGTTCCACAGCTTATATCTACGACAAGATTAGGTGGGTTCTTTACTGCGGGCAAGATATGGGACGTGTCACAGCAGCATTATGAGTCTGCATCTCCTCTTGCCAATACCCAAACAAATTTGTGAACTATCTTGGGCTAATCCTCACGAAGCTTACAAATCTTCACTTGCGTTCACCATACTAATCTTCTCTTATAAATGTTCTGAGTCGTACACCAACTATTTGTTTCCGCATTTACAAATACAAATGACGAGCCCGTTACTAGGCTTGCGATTTTGGACAGGGATATTGTGTGCGTCTAAACTAGTGGAATGAACCACACTATATAAATACGATTTCTTGTCACAACATAATGTGGAATATAGGAAATAATTTCAATACCATTGGACAAGCATACAAGCATTTTTGGAAATTTTTCATATTAATAAAATATCACTATACAAAGGAGGTTAAACTTTGGGCTCTTCTAAAAAAGAACGTTGCCGCCATTGTTCTCACAAATGCTTCAATCATTGTTGTTGTCTACCTTCAAAGCATTCCAGAAAAAAAGATAGCTTGCATTTCAATAAAGATAATAACATCGATGCGCTTATCAGATTCGACGAAAACCAAGTAATTACCGGAAATCAATTTTCCGATGCAATAGTTTTCGTGAAAAATTCTTGCAATGTTGATGTTAACTTAACGGATAGACAGACGATAATAATTTTCCAAACATTTATACAGTTGTTAGCGATCTTTTTATTATTAATAGGTTTAGATACCAATTCAATTAAACTATTTATACAGGAAGTTACTCAAATTGTAAAAGTAATACAGTCTAACCGCCAAAAAGTTATTATTAAAAACAGTAGCCATGTTAATGTAACTGCAACTAATACTGACACCGTTATTTTTATACAGACCTTTTTGCAAGCTTTGGCAGTTTTATTAATTGCCTAACGATATTTGTGAATTCCCCTCACTTATTAACCTTAAGGATTAATGAAATAGGAACTTCTTGGGTAATCGTTAATTTTGATAGATGGAAAAATGGACCAAGCTAACTCCTTCATTCCAAGAGTTTACATCTTATTTTTCGTATCAAGTACTTGCTAATATGCGTATGCTTTCATTTTCGACATTGATGGCTGAATCGTAATTTTCTTCTAGATTGAGATGATATATATCAGTAGGTAGGTTCTGATAATAGTATTTCTTTTACCAAAATGTAACATGGACAAGTTTTTGTAGACGGAAAGCATGTATCTACGTTGACAAGTTATTTCCCGTGTTCTTTTAATTTATAGTTTTAAACAATAGCGAGTATTCCTAATCCCTTGTTAGCAACATGCTTTCTGAGTGTGTATACTTTTGAGAACCTTGTTATATCTAAATCTGGAATTTCTAAATAGTTAATTCTATATTTTCAATTTTTTAGATAGCATAATTTGAATTCAGAACGAATTAAAGAAGATCTATATTAATTATTTATTTTCCCTTGGCCGCCAAAACTTTCTACTTTTCTCACCTGTATGAATTTAAAATGTTTTTGATAAAGCGAAATTTTTAATGCGGCCAAGCTTAACCATTTCATGTAAGATCATCAAGTTTATAATTACTTGAAGTTTCAAAAAAGAATTATGCTTCTAAAAAGTTATAAAATAATACACTATTAGAATTTCGCTGAACTTCTCTTCTACGTTCCACTGCAAATAAACCTCTAAGTGTTCCATAAAAATACGCTCTAAAAGTGTTCTTTATCCGCTTTTTCTTATAAGCAAAAACTGTCTCCTTAAATGCTTGAATAGCCACAAATTCTAGGTGTTCTAAAGGTTGATTAAGATCACTTATTCTATAAGCTAATCGCACTTTCCCCCATAATTCATAAATATCGTCTGCGTAAGGAAAAAAAGGTCTTACAGCATCTTTAAAAGCTGTTGGAATAAAAGACGGTACATAATCCGGCGAGAGTTTAAGATTAGCATCATTACGTATGTATTTATTTAAATCTTTTAAAGATAAATTATAGGTAGACTGTTTTTTTGTGTCTTTACTCTTACTCTCCCAAGCGTTCTCAGTATTTTCTGTTTTAACATCTGCTTCAACATTAGACTCTAAGTCAAGCTGTAAATACTTAACCCAGTGATTAAAAAAAGGGTGGTTCACAAATAAGTGCACTGGATTTCCCTTTCCATTGTTACGAGGGCAGCGACGATATACAGTAATAATTTGCCCTTGTTTTCGTAGTTCTTTTAAATGACGATCGATTGTTCCTTTTGACTTTTCGTAGGTTTTACCTAAATATGTACTACCAGGAAAGCAAAATCCTTTTTCCGCAGCAAACCAACAAAGCCGGTCTAAAGCTTTTCTAGTTCCTTCGTGGAGACGATAAAATTTTTCTCCATAAAGATTGATAATTTCTTTAAGTAATTTTCGTTTCATTGATTGATGTTGAGAACGGTTTTCTATGAAACTCTGATAATTTTTCATATAATCAAATTCTTCTGTCGTAAGCATACGCGTAGTAGACATTAGTCTATCCTCTCCTTTTCAGGAACAAAAAAAGACATCGCATCCCAGAAAATAGGAAAACGATGTCGGATTTTTTGACAGACTACGCCCTTGAAATAAATCTAATTATCCGATAAAATAAAGGCGTAATTAAATTTATGTATTAGGACTTCGACAGGTGTTTTCCCTAGCTGCTTTAGGGTTAACGGTGTAAGGGTGTTGGCGCACCACTTGCACACGTTGGAGTCTTTTTATATTCCGCACTGTTTTGGTGACTCTATTATACCGTCTATTAATCTTATAATTCAATAAAAATTCATGAACTCCTCATAAAACCTCTGTATTTTATCTATGATTAAAAATTCCTTCATTTGGATATACTGTTATTATTCTAAAAAGCTCAGTACAAATGTATCTATTCCTTTACCTAATTATTAATCTTGAAAGTTATAAAGTAATAAAACAACTACTCTCTTATGGTGTTTTACTGTTTTATATATTGTTTTATATAATTGTTTTATTGTTTTATTGTTTTAGACCGTCTGTAGACACTGATATTACAGTGTTTATAAGCCTAAACTATCACTAATTTTGCGCGAACTATCACTAATTTTGCGCGAACTATCACTAATTTTGCGCGAAACTATCACTAATTTTGCGTGAAACTATCACTAATTTTGCGCGAACTATCACTAATTTTGCGTTAAAAATGCAAATATGGCTTAAGTATCACTAATTTTGCGTGGACAATCTAGATGTGCTTTAAGTATCACTAATTTTGCGTTGAAAATGCAGACATGCCTCAACTATCACCAATTTTGCGTATTAAAATGAAGATTGAGTTTAATAAATCAAGAATGAGTAAGGTTTCTAAAGTTAACAAACCTCATGAAGTATCACTAATTTTGCGTGATATTTAATTTCTAAGGACAGGTTGCTCTTTAACATGGAATTTACACAGTATCACTTTTATGATATTTTAGTGATAGTTTAGAAAAATATGGGGGATTTTATGAAGAAAACGAATGTCGTTCAACCATATGATCTGGAAAGTATAAATATAAAAAATTGGGTAACTAAATCAAACATCCTCATTGAGAGTACATATAAATTGTCTTTACAAGAGCAAAGAATTCTTTTAATCATGGCATCCAAAGTGCAGCCTAATGATGAAACGTTGAAGACCTATAGATTTCGAGCGAAAGACTTTATCGAAATCGTAGGCAATAAGAAAGGAACAGGTTTTTACTCTTACTTAAAAGAGATCGTGAATGGCCTTCAAACAAAAATTCTTACGATAAAAGAAAAAGGCAGACAAAGAAATTATAACTGGGTAATTACGTCTATTTATGAAGAAAACGAAGGATACATAACATTACAATTTCATCCTAGCTTAAAGTATCTGTTTTTAGAGCTTAAGGAAAAATTCACATCGTATCAATTAGAGAATGTAGTGAGACTCAATTCGGTCTATTCCATTCGTATTTATGAGCTGCTTAAGCAATATGAGCGTCTGCGAAAAAGGGAACTGACTCTTGAAGAATTACGTCATTTTTTAGCTATTGAACCTACTAAGTATAAACAGTATGGCCATTTTAAAAGTAAAGTATTAGCAGTAGCTCAAAAAGAAATTAATAATAAAACGGATATCCACTTTGAATTCGTAGAAATAAAAACCGGTAGAAAAGTAACATCCATAGAATTTATCATTACTAGTTCACCCGCGTTGAATGATGCTAGCGCTACTAAAGAGAAAAAACTAGAATTAAATCAACACTTAGTGGAGTTAGAAAATCACGAACACAGTGTTCAGAACGATTTAGTGGACTTAGGAGTCAAACGGGAAAAAATAGAGTGGCTTTTATCAGAATTTACAAAAGAACAGCTAGAAAGAAATATTAGATATACACAAGATCGTTTGATTACTGGAGATGTTACTCATCCTCATTCCTACGTAGTAAAAGCGATTCAAAAAGATTACGCCAAGCTCTCACAGGAATCAAAGCTTATTAATTCTAAAAAGACTGCAAAAAAAGAATTAGTTCCAGATTTTATAGCCCAAGATAGAGATAAACAACAACTCCTTAAAGATTCTACATTAAAGGAAAAGCAAGAATCATTTTTAAAAGAAATTGGAACTCAAATGGAATTTGAAGAAAAGCTCCTGCAGTTTCAAGAATTAAAAAAAATGCTGATTTTAAGTTCAGATCAACCCACTCAAGAAGAAGTAAAAAAAGCTGAAGAAGCCGGCTTACAAGAAGTCATTCGAAATATGAAAGAAGACTTCAAAAACCATGAAGAATTGGGCCTAGAGCCAAGACTTGTTAAGGATTTTAAAAATAAAGAACTAAAGAAAATCTATAAAGAATTTTTGCAAAGTAAAATTTCAAATAAAACTTAGATCAAATATAGAAGAAATCAAAAAGCATGCCTTAAAGGGTATGTTTTTTTTGTTTATTTAAAAAAAAAACGGTAAATTTAATATATCGAATGTAATAAAAGAACTTTCCATTTAGTGAGCGGGTTAATTATTTTTATTATAATAATAGTATATTAAATTTACCTAAAGGAAGGACGTGTTTTATTTGGATAGGTTTCTTCTCCTTCAGAAATTCCTTTGTCATTTGAACGAATCTAAAAAAAAATCTTCCACAATTTCGATGTATAAACATGATTTAAAAAGTTTTTTTGAATGGTTAAGTCATTATCATCCTAATATCCCCCCGGAAAGCTTGCCGCAGGACAAAAAATATTACGATGAGTACTTTAGCTATCTAAAAGAAAAAAACTTATCAGAAGCCAATCTGAGGCGTGTGGCATCACATTTGAATGGATTGTTAAAATATTATAAACTCACAAGTTATATTGGTCTTTTACAAGGAACAAACAAAAAACAACGTGAATTAACGGATACTGACTTTATAACTGAAGCTGACACGTTGCTTCTTTTAGATTCTGTTATAAGCCATAAACACCTGAGTGATATTCAATCCCAAATACACAAATATATAGGGCCTCGTAATCATTCCATGTTTGTCCTTATGATTCGTTACGGCCTAACTGTTAATGAGGTTGTATCTCTCAATATAAAAGACATTAATTTTGGACAAAATACATTAATGGTTAAAAATAGTAAAACAAATCGTATATTAGAGCTTTCTAAAGATGATAAAAAAATCATATATAATTACCTATCAACAATACCTTTGCTATTTAGACCTAAAGACTATACAGATGATCCATTATTTATTTCTTTTCATCCTCAAAAAATGGTTTATTGGTATGATTACAGTTCAGATAAACCTAAAAGGATTAGTGTAATTGGCACAAAACGTATGATTGAAAGAGAAGTTAAACGTTCAGGTATAAAATCAAATGTAAGATCTACTCACTTCCGAAACAGCTGTATTCTTAACAAGATTCATGAGGGATATTCCAACGAACACATTATTTACTACTTTGGATTGTCTAGCCGCCATGCTTTATATCGATTCAAGCGATATTTAAGAGTGAAATAAAAAATAAGTTAAACTTATTTTTTATTTAAATCCTTTTATATCAATAATTATAATTTAACAAGTTAAACTTAAATGCGGATTTTATTCAGCGGATTATAGAAAATAAAACCAAGTTCAACTTTAGTTGAACTTGGTGGTTTACACTTTTAAAATTCACTTATTCGAAAATTAAATTATTATGGCATTGGTTTGCCCGATTAGTATAAATCATTAGCTTAACAGCCATACATCAACATTATAATAACCAAATTTATTTACTATTATCTAGAATGTAATTAGATTTATTAATCTTGATTAAACACTAGAGAAAGTACATTCCAGATTCGGTGTGAATCCTTGATAATCAAAGGTTTGTTGTATTTCTAGATTTCGTTGTGAAATTTAAAAACCTTGAAAATAAACTATAAAAAAGTTAATGTTAGTTTTAACCTAAGAAGATATTTATATAAGGGTTGTTGCACAATCCAAAGAGTATTTCCATTAAATCACTACATTAGAGTAAAATTCTTAAGGATCCATCACTGATATTATTTTATAAAAAACACTTATATAAATCTTGACTTTAAACTAGAGAAAGTACATCCTAGATTCGTCTAAATCCTTTTTGTATCAAGGTTTTAGATGTTCTAGTTTTTGAATTCTAAGAAAAGAATATGTATATTTTTTAATGACAAAAGGAACCTGCTAAGTTATCAAATACATTTATTTGGAGACGCTTGTAAAATAAAGTTAACGTATTTTCTTACATTAATTTTTTGAACTCCATATAACTTGTCTATTATGAAAAAAATCGCTTTACTCTTGCAAAGTTCATCATTTCATCTAGAATTAAAAAGAGAATAAGAGTTGACGTAAAAGAAAAAATATACATAAAAGAACAGGAATTTAAAGTGATTAATAGAATTTTACTAGAAATATAAAACTTGAATAACATCTGGTACAACTACGTTCTAGAATCGCAATTAACATTGATATAACAACTTTAAAGTTTATCTAGATTTTTGTATAGAAAGGAGAAACCTAGAAAAATGTCTAAAAAAAATGAAGATGAAATTGTTTACACGCTGAAGGACACCGTAAAGCTAACTGGTTTAAGTATAGATCTTATTCGTTTATACGAGAAAGAATTCAACCTCCAAATTCAACGCACAGAAGGCGGACATAGAAGATATAACAAACAAAACATTGATTTATTAACCGAAATAAAAAAAAGAATTCAAGAACAAAATTGGAGCTATAAGATGATAAACCAATGGCTTCAAGGTGAAATTGTGCCCGAAGCAGTTGAAGTTCAATCGAATCTTGAGAAGAAAATAGAATCTCTTGAAGATAAAGTTCAAGAATTGCTTAATCGCTCTGAAAAAGATGAGCAATTTCAACTGGCACTTATCCAACGATTAGATGAACAAGGGAGTCTTATAAAGAAACTTACAGAAAAGCTAGACCACCAAGACAAATATATTGAAAACAACCTAGAAAAACGAGACGAAAAATTGACTAGTGCCATACGTGAAATTAGCGATACAAAAAAACTAATCGCGGCCGCTCAAGAAAATCTAGATTCAAAACCAAAAGGATTCTGGAGTAAGATTTTTGGCGGTTAATATGTAAATTAAACTATAAAAGCAGCAGGATTTTTTGTACATTACAGAAAATCCTGCTGCTTTTATAATTTATTTTTAGTGATTAAATATTGAATTTCGAAACTTTATGGTTAGTTGCCAGAAAAAATTTATGATTGGTAAACAATTCTATAAGGTCTCGAAGGGGAATTTACAGGTGAGGCAGCTTTTACTAATACAGTTTGTCCATTTGATGGAATCCTATTTTTAAACACATAAACTCTGGTTTCTCCGCCTGGGGCACCACGTCCTCTAGAAGCTTTTCTTGGAACGATATTTCTTTCGTTATTTGGATCAAGTATCCAATGAGAATACCATAGCTGTCGTAGAAACTGTCTATTGGTACTTTGAGGGCGTTCATCAAATACACAGTGATTAATTTGTCCTGTCCAATATAAGTATCGACCATTAGAAATTCTCCATTCGTTACCTGATCGGTATCTAATTCCTACACATTCTCCAGGATAAATAATATTAGGGATGTTATAATGATTAGCCCTTTGGCAATTAGGGTCGTTATATCCATTATAAGGTGTGACCCTGACCATTTGTATCTGATTCCTTCTAAAATAAAGATATTGTTGAGTTACTTGTCCTGTAGAACTATCAACAGCCAAATGACTAAGAAGAATACCATAATAAGATTGAAGTTTTGTAGTATCTATACTTGTAGTGACATTTAGCGTATTAGAATTAGCATTTACAACGCCACCTACCAACCTTCCGTTATGAACACAATATCCATTTCTACATGAAGCGCCACTGCTTGCTCTAT
This sequence comes from Priestia sp. RMT2NF4, assembly GCF_047872835.1. Taxonomy (NCBI): domain Bacteria; kingdom Bacillati; phylum Bacillota; class Bacilli; order Caryophanales; family Bacillaceae; genus Priestia; species Priestia sp. RMT2NF4. The sequence goes on along the minus strand of NZ_JBLQZO010000011.1, from coordinate 54,049 downwards.
ATAAAACTCCTACACAAGATCCACGGGTTATTATTGCCAATTGTTATCACCTCCACTATAAGAGATTTTATGATTTCTTTGAAATTATCATCTCTACATATCTCTAGGACCATAGCGATACTGCGGTTCTGTTTGGTAATAATATCCACTTCTCACTTGAGCAATCCAATTTTGAAATATCTCTCTCCATTCAACTCGATTAAAGAACTCATCAAGTGGTTTGGTAGAGTCCCATTCGATGATCTGGAATGGAGTGACAGCTGGATTCCATACACCTACGCTATTGACTCCTTTTTCTTTGATGAGAAGGAGAGGTAATCCTCTTTGATAACTCATACTAGGTTCTATTTGTAAAAAAGGAGCGCCTTCCCATGACGGTTGGGGTAGATTTTCTCCTGTATTTGTTTGTGTATAATTAGCAAAAACTTGCTGCATATTGACTGCAATTAATCCATAACTTGAGAGCACCAACCGTCGTACGCTTGTCAATGTTTTTTCAGGATATTGCTCTGTATCGGGTAAAGTACGTGGAAAAAGTAAAACATTCTCAATTTCTCGAATGAGACGTCGGAGAAATCTCGATTGAATAGTATTAAGAGAGGAGGGGTGGCTCAGAAATACAGGTATTCTAAAAGCCATGTCAGCTGCATTATCGATTCCATTTTCCTCTTGTGCCTCCCTATATTCCTTTTGGGAGTTAGGGTAACGCTCATTTAAATAATAATTGCCATCTCTAGAATTGTAGTGGGTGTAATATTTTTTGATTGTAATCATCCTTTCTTCATGAACTCTCTATATTTTATTCATTTTTATAAAAAAGAAATGTGTGCTTGTCCAAGGTCTTTAGTAACATTTTCACTTAGCTTTTTCAGAGTTAATATTATAGGTTAAAAATTTATAGATAAAGCAAGCCATAATAACGGTTAAATTATCTTGAAAGTGTAGTAAGTTTGTCCAAGCAAAAATACATAATTTAGCATTTAATATACTAGAGAATTCAACGCATAAAAGATAAAGATACACCAGTCTTTTAGAACCTGATATTATAAACAATCAGCACTAATCCTGTTTGTAATAATCTAAGATTGTTAGGTTTACAAACTCTCTTATAACATAAAAAATCAAAGGAGCATACGGAGGAATATCTGTGAGTATATTGGTAACCGGAGGAGCTGGATACATCGGGAGTCACACTTGTCTTGAACTCCTCAATGCCGGCTATGAGATTGTAGTAATAGATAATCTGTCTAATAGTAAACCTGAATCCTTGAAACGGGTATCCGAATTAGCTAAAAAAGATTTCAAATTCTACAATGGAGATTTACTTGATGAAAAAACTGTAGAGAAGGTTTTCTCTGAAAATAAGATTGACGCCGTTATTCATTTTGCTGCACTAAAAGCTGTTAATGAATCAATAGAAATTCCCCTTCATTATTATCATAATAACGTCACTGGGACCTTAATTCTTTGTCAAATAATGAAAAAACACAATGTTAAAAAACTGATATTTAGCTCATCTGCAAACGTTTATGGAATACCAAAACATGTACCAGTTACAGAGGATTCTTCATTAGGACCAATAAACCCTTACGGACGAACAAAATTGATTATTGAGGGAATTTTAAGCGATTTATATATTTCAGATCATAATTGGAGTATTAGCCTTTTGAGATACTTCAATCCAATTGGAGCGCATGAAAGCGGAAGGATAGGGGAAGATCCCTCCGCCATCCCAAATAATCTAATGCCCTATATTAATCAAGTTGCGATAGGAAAAAGAGAAAAGGTTACTGTATTCGGCAAAGACTATAATACGCATGATGGGACAGGGATAAGGGATTACATTCATGTTGTAGATTTGGCTAAGGGGCATATAAAAGCTTTAGAGAGGGTTCTTCGAACTACAGGTATTGATGTATTCAACCTCGGAACAGGAGTTGGATATAGTGTAATCGACCTGATTAAGAGTTACGAAAATATAACGTCTCAAAAAATTTCGTATAATTTCACCCACCGGAGAGCTGGAGATATTGATAAATGTTATGCAGATACGACTAAAGCTAAAGAAATACTAGAGTGGCTACCAACCAAAAATCTCAGCGATATGTGTCGAGACTCCTGGAATTGGCAGAAGAACAACCCCAATGGCTATATAGAATAACACCTTTAACTAACAATTAAAAATATAATTCAAATTATTTCCTGACTTCATTTACAAGAATTTGTATTTTGAAGTCATTTTTTATTTATACATATCTCAATAATTGTTTTAAAGAAAACATCTTCCTGTTAAAAATTGATTTTTGTAAAATCAAGTCTACTTATGCACGGAATTAACATTATATCCTGTTCTAAATTGTAACACCTTAGTTGTTAGCCTAATAAAATGTAAGGTTAATTTATGTAAGGAGGTAATACAATGGCTTTTCCCTCAAACGGCCAATTTCAGCCCATATTAATAGGGGATCAACCTATATTTGATATGGTAGGGGACCAATCTCCTGCTGCAACTGACCTTGTAGGCAACACGCAATTTCCTGCAGCATTCTTTGCATATGATGCAACAAATGTTTATTTTAGAATTCGTGTTAATGAGGATCCGAGAAACTCCAAATTAACCGGATTTGCGAATTATGGTTGGGGAATACTTATTAATACTTCAGGAGATCCTGGAGTTTATGACTGGCTAGCTAATATTAACGGGCTGGATAATACTATAAATTTAATTAAAAATACGACACGGGTTTATAATTCATGGAATGATCCCGCAGAAGGAACAGATGGACGTGGAGCCCCCAATTTTTCACGTCCAATTGTCAATTTTGATGTAGCTCGAGCTACATTAACCAATGATGGATCAAATTTTGGTGGAAACCCTGATTATTTTATAGATTTTCAATTCCCAGTTGCAAACTTTTTCTCACTTCTTGGAATTACCGCTTCAACTCCCATTGGATTAGTCATTTTCACTTCTGCAAATGCAAATAATTACAATAAAGATTCTTTACAAGCTGGTGAGAATTTTCAATTTGTTCAATCAATAACAAATCCAACTCCCCCAACAGCTGTAGATGTTCGAGCAGCTTTGACTGCCACTAAAACAATTACCTCCGGTCCAACCTCTCTCTTAACAGGTTCCTTAACAACATGGACACAAAGGATAACAGTAACAAATACAGGTCGAGACATAGCAAAAAGCGTAGTCGCAAACGATGTCTTTGGTATCGATCAGCTATCAAGTGTAAGTAATATTACACCTTCAAGTGGTTCTGCTACTCTTAATACGACTAATAAGACATTGACATGGAATATCGGCAACCTCACTGCGGGACAGAGTGTTACGCTAACTTATACAGTGGTAGGGACATTTTCTACAGCGGTCACAAGAAGGCTAAACACAGTTACTGTTTCTGCCACTGACAACTTTACCGGCTCTCAACTAACTCCGGTTACGGCTGCTAATGACGTAACGGTAGCTGCAGCTGCAGCAATCACGGGAAAGGTAACCTCTGGGCAGACTGGTTTACCTCTTAGCGGAGTTACTATAGAACTTCGCAACCAAAGCAATGTATTAATATCTACAACTACAACTAACACGGAAGGAAATTATAGCTTTACCCAACTTGCTGCAGCTACCTACAATCTAAATTTTGCAGCTTCAAGCTTTATTACAGCAACCCGTACAACAACGATTACTGCTGGACAAACGCAAGGTTTAAACGTGATTTTACAGCCTCAACCTGGAAATGTTACAGGCACCGTATTATCTCAAGATGGGACGCCAATAAATGGAGCAACAATTAGATTAATTGATCAATTTAACACTGTTATTACGACAGTTACAACTAATACTCAAGGACAATATACAATTCCCAATGTTACTCCAGGACAGTATTCAATAACAGTAAGCGTGTCAAACTTCCAATCACAAAGCCGAGGGGTCACTATTAATTCTGGGCAAACAACTGTTTCAAACTTTACTTTAATCCCTTCACCAGGAACAGTGACAGGAACAATTACAAGTTCTGCAGGTACGCCAATTGAAGGTGCTGTTATAGAAGTACTTGATTCAGGCAGTAATGTGATTTCGACCGCAACTTCAAACGCCCAAGGACAGTATACAATCAACCAACTTGCTCCTGGCACGCTTCGATTAAGAGCGACCGCTCAAAACTTCCAAACTTCATTACTAGGTTTTACTATTCAAGCAGGACAGACGACAACTCAAAATATCGTCCTTCAAGCATCTCCTGGCACTCTGACAGGTACTTTAACTGATGCCCAAACAGGTAATCCTCTTATAGCGGCATCTGTAAACGTGGTGAATCAAGCTGGCGTTACTATTGCAACAGCCACAACCAATGCTCAAGGACAATATACTATTGCAAATCTACCTCCAGGAACCTACACCGTAACATTTGGTCAGCAGGGGTATGCTAGTCAGACCGTTGGTACAGTTATTAAGGCTAACACAACAACAACACTTTCCACAGCTTTAAACCAAAATGTAGGTGTTATCAATGGAACAGTAACAGATAATCAAGGTAATCCTCTTGCTGGTACAGTTATCAGTGTATTCTTAAATAACAACTTAGTAGCATCTGTTAACACCAATGAAGCAGGGACGTATGCTATTCCTAATTTGGCTCCAGGCAATTATACAGTAAATGCACTCGCTCAAAGCTTTCATTCTCAAGTAAAGGGAGCGCAGGTTTCTGCCTTTCAAACAACGACTGTCAATTTTGCTCTTATTCCTGATCCAGGTATTTTAACAGGAACAATTATTGATACAAATGGTAATACAGTTTCTGGGGCAATTATTAACGTACGAACCAACACTGGGGGAGCAGTAATCGGAAATGCGATAAGTGATCAAGGCGGTCTATATACTGTCCCTATTTTAGCTCCTGGAACCTATATAGTAACTGCAACAGCTCCTAATCTTCAAACTGCAAGTCAAGGTACTACTATTCAATCTAATCAAACGACTACTTTGAATTTCACGCTTGTATTTAATCCTGTTACTATTACTGGAATAATTCTCAACCAACAAACAGGAGAATCAATTGCAGGTGCACAAATACAGGTGCGAGTTTTAGATGCAAATGGTGCTGTTATTGCAAATGTATTAGCTAACCAGCAAGGTATTTTTGAAGTTCCTCAACTTGCTCCAGGTATCTATACTATTTTTGCAACGGCTCCTAATTTCCAAACAAACTTTGCATCGGTGAACGTGCCTCCGGGAAGTCAGCCTAACATTCAGATTTCGCTTACCCCAAGTCCTGGCTATATCGTTGGGCAAGTCGTAAATATAATAACAGGTGATCCTATTGGTGGTGCCTCAATAAGTGTTGTTAATCAGAATAACGTCCAATTACAGACTGTTTTAACAGATAGTCAAGGAAATTACACAATTGAAGGCCTTCCACCTGGAAGCTATAACATTGTAGTAAGTGCAACAGACTTTCAATCTAATGTTACAGGTGCAATTATTTTAGCAAATGCTACAACAACTGCAAACGTAGCTTTAGCACTTTCACCTGGGGCTATCGTTGGAAACATTTCTCCAAATCAACCTAATACGGTCGTTGAGCTTTACAATACAAACAATATCTTTATACAAAGTACGGTGGCAGATAATAATGGAAATTATCAGTTTCTAAATCTTGCTCCCGGTAGTTATATTGTGAAAGCACAGAGTCCTAATTTTATAACTCAATCAACTGGAGCTGTGGTTACTCCAAATGTAGCAACTACGGTAAATCTTATACTCCCTCCGAGCCCTGCATCTATTCAAGGTGTTGTTCTAGATGTAAATGAAAATCCTATTCCAAATGCAATAGTTCAAGTGCTAAATGCAAATGAAGTCATTGTTGGAACAGCTGGAACAGATAATAATGGAAATTATTCGATTGGAAATCTCTCTCCTGGTTCTTTTACTACTGTGGTGACAGCTCCAAATTTTGGTACTCAAATTGGCGGCGTTACCCTGCAACCAGGTGATTTCATTAGTGGTGTAGACTTTAGTCTTGTTCCCAATCCTGGCGGAATCAGCGGCCTTGTTACAAACGAGACAAGTGGTGAACCTCTAACAGATGTAGCCGTTATAATTCGACAAACTATTGGCTCAAGTGCTGCAATTGCTACTGTTACTACAGATTCTTCAGGGAACTTTTTAGTTCAAGGGCTTGCACCTGGTAGCTATACAGTAACAGCTTCTTCTCCAGGATTTGGCACGAAAACTGTTGGTGCTATTGTTACTAGTGATTCCACATCAACAGCTAACATCGCACTAAATGAACTGTCTGGTTCAATACGTGGGCAACTCACCGATCCCGAAGGAAATCCAATTAACGGGCAAAACTTACAAATTCGGCTTCTTGATCAAAATGGCGTGCTATTGCTGACAGAACTTGCTCAAAATGATGGAACATTTATATTCTCAAATATTTCTCCTGGTAATTACATTCTTAATGCAACAGCTCCCGAATTTCAATCAAATACAGTTGGTATTCAAGTTTTCAGGGACCAAGAAACTACCACGCTAGTTCCACTTGAACCTTCTCCAGCAACCTTAACGGGCCTAGTGATTAATGAACAAACGCACACAGGTATATCTGGAAGCATTATATCTGTTATTAATTCAAATACTGGGCTACTAGTAGGAAAAGCAACATCCGGTCAAGATGGAACATTTATTCTAGAAAATTTGCCAGCAGGTTCTTTTATAGTAACGGCAAATGCACAAAATTTTGGAACTGACTCCAAAGCCATTATTTTAAATGCAGGGCAATCAACAACTACAACCCTTACGCTTACCCCTAACCCTGGAAGTGTTTCGGGTTTTATCGTTAATCGTATTAATGGAGAACAACTACCAGCTGCAAGTATTCAAATAATTGATCAGACTGGAGCAGCTGTCGTTTCAGTTGTATCTGATCCAACAGGGGAATTTCTTGTTTCTAGTTTGGCACCCGGCCAGTATACAGCAATAGCCACTTCACAAGGGTTTACAAGTGGCATTGTCAGCTTTGCAATTATTGCTGATACACAGTCTATCGCAAGCTTTGCTTTAGAACCAAATCCATCGTCTATTACAGGGCAGGTCATTGATATAGCAACTGGCCAACCAATAGTTGGTGCTGATGTTATCGTTCGTCAGTTCACTTCTACAGGTCCTATTATCTCTACCACACAAACTGATTCTAATGGATCTTATGTTCTTTCAAATCTTCCACAAGGTACTCTTACCGTCATTGTTATTGATCCGGATTACGGTTCCCAGTCATCGTCCGTCACACTTACACCTGGAGAAACGAGTAACCTTAATTTCAACTTGCAACAATTACCTTCAAGCGTTCAAGGAAATATTATTAATCAAGACACCAGTGAGCCATTAATTAACACTCTTGTTCAACTCATTGACAATAATGGAATTCTTATTACACAGGCTCAAACAGACATTAATGGTTTCTATCGAATAACTGGTTTTAATGCTGGACAATATACACTATCCTTTATTAATCCACTATTACAATCCCAGACAGTAAGTTTTATTTCTGAACCGGGTGAAACGTCTGTGGTTAATGTAGAATTAGTTAGCAATCCTGGAGGGATAACAGGGCAAATATATGATTCTCAAACATTAGCTCCATTGATTGGTGCATCAGTTCGTGTTTTCCCTGCTTCAAGCTTAATTCCTATTGCTACATTAGTAACGGATGGTACAGGTCAATACTTTTTAACGGGTTTATCTCCTGGTACCTATACTCTCACTGCGTCATTTGAGACCTATGCCTCTTCGTCTACTGGTGTCACTGTGCTTTCCAACCAAACAATTTCATCAGATATTATTTTGACTCCAGATCCATCAACCGTTTCGGGAACTATTACATCCGACACTGGATCTCCTATTCCAAATGCTACTGTAAGGATACTTGATCAAAATGAAACCGTACTTGCCACAGTCGTTACAGATGAACTTGGAAACTATTCTGTTACTGATTTACCACAAGGAAATCAAAAGATTATTGTTACTGCTCCAGGATTCGCCACTCAACTTGGAGGAGTCATTTTGACTCCAGGTCAAGTAGCAACAGGCACTGATTTTATCTTAACAGCTAATCCTGGTAGTATTACTGGGCAAATAGTAAATGCTTCCACAGGGACGCCAATTGTAGGAGCAATTGCCATTGTCAGAACTGTTGCTGCCATCCCTGTAATTGTAGCCTCAACGGCAACCGATGAAGTTGGAAATTATACCGTAGCAGGTTTACAACCCGGCTCTTACACAATCACTGGATCTGCTACTGACTTTGCCCTTAATACCGTTGGAGCGATCGTAGTCAGTGATCAAGTCACACAAGCAGATATAAGCTTATCTCCTCTGGTAGGAACGATTTCTGGAAGTATAATTGATATTCAAGGAAGCCCTGTCACAGGTCCTAATATTCAAATTCGGGTATTTGATCAAAGCGGTCTATTGCTTCAAACATTAGTCGCACAGTCTGATGGTTCTTTCTTAATAAATAATTTACCGTCTGGATCATACCAATTTACCATCTTAGCACCAAACTTTGAAGCTACTACGGTTGGAGCCGTTGTGACTGCTGACCAAATTACAACGCTTACTGTTCCTCTAACTCCGAATCCAGGAACGATACGCGGTCAAATCATTAACGAAGTAACAGGTAACGCGGTTGCTAACGCAATAGTATCTATTACCAACATTAATGGTCTTCCAATTGGCAGCGCAGTGACAGATAGCAATGGAAACTTTTCTATTCCAAATTTACCGCCTACTACTGTTACTGTTTCAGCATTGGCGCCTGATTTCGGTTCATCCTCGCGTTCTGTTATTTTAACTTCAGGAGAGACTGTAATTACTATATTAAGCCTGGCACCAAATCCTGGTACCATAAACGGCCTGATTACAAGCGAGCAAACTGGCGAAGTCATTGTCGGCGCAACTATCCAGATATTTGATTTCACTTCTGGACTTGTAGCCACTGTTGTTTTAGATAGTAATGGCTTTTACCAATTTGCAAGTCTTACCCCGGGTCTTTATCAAGTAGTTTCCAGTGCTGACAATTTTGGCAGCAGCGTACAAGACGCTCAAGTTTTCTCAAATCAAACAACTGCTGTTAATTTTAGTCTAACTCCAAATCCTGGTTCTATTTTTGGTACAGTAGTGAATGAGCAAACAGGAGAATTTATCGTTGGAGCAACTATTGTTGTTCGACAATTTTCGCCGAATGGACCTATTGTGCAAACAATAGCAACGGATAGTAGCGGCCAATTTACCGTTTTAAATCTTGAGCCTGGCAGTTATACAGTGACGGCATACACGCCAAATTTCGGAACAGAGAGTACTACCCTATTAGTTCAATCCAATTTACTTTCATCTGTTTCACTTGCTTTAACACCGAATCCAGGAACGATAGAAGGGCAGATTACTTCTATCCAAACCGGTACACCGCTTGTCGATACACAAGTTCGCGTTATTAATAATAAAGGAGCTTTAGTAGCAGTGATTCAAACAGATATTAATGGAAACTATAGCCTTCAAGGATTAAAACCAGGCACATATACAATTGTATTTTTAAATGCTGACTTTCAAAGTCAAACATTTGGTTTTACGGTAGGAGCAGGGGATATATATATGCTTAACGCTGCCTTAGAACCAAATCCTGGATTTATTACAGGGACAATTTTTGATAGTCAATCTGGTACCACTTTAACGGGGGCAGCAGTGCAAGTTTTCCCTTCACAAAGTTTGATTCCAATTGCGAGTGCAGTGACAGACCAAACTGGTTCTTATACCATACTTGGCTTGGAGCCAGGAGAGTACACTGTCGTTGCCAATGTTACAAATTACGCAAGAGCAGTGGTAGGAGCTACCGTATTTTTAAATGAAACAACAGTCGCAAATCTTTTTCTCCTGCCTAACCCGGCAACAGTAAGCGGGACTATTAGTACAACTGACGGAACTCCTATCCCCGGAGCTATAATTCGAATTGTTGATCAAAATGAAAATTTACTCGGGACCGGTATTACTGATCGAAATGGCCTTTTCACAATTGGCAACACCCCTCCAGGATTCCAAAATGTTATTATCTCTGCTGACGGATTTAGTAATCAATTAATTGGCATTACTCTTACTCCAGGTGAACTAATAACGGATTTCAGCTCGCAACTTATACCAGATCCAGGATCCCTTGATGGAATAATTACTAATGAACAGACAGGAGAACCAATTGTAGGTGCCAATGTTATCATTCGGCGTGCAGGTGCAACCTCTATTATCGTTGCTAACACAACGACAGATTTGCAAGGAAACTACCGTTTAGATAATCTTTCGCCCGGCTCCTATCTAGTAACAGCTACTGAGTCAGGCTTTGGAACAAACACAGTGGGAGTAATAATTATTAGCGATACTGTAGCTACTGCAAATGTTTTATTAACTCCACTCACTGGTTCCGTTACCGGTACAGTGGTTGATCCACAAGGCAATCCAATTACGGGTAACAATATTCAAATTCAAGTATTTGATCAAAATGGAACACTTCTTAAATCTCTAACAGCGAATAATACCGGTTCATTTACAATATTAGATCTGGCGCCAGGTTCGTACGGATTGACGATTACTGCACCTAACTTTGAAACTAATACATTAAGTGCAAATATAGCGTCTGAACAAACTACAGATGTGACTGCTGTTTTACAACCAAATCCAGCTTCAATATTTGGGCAAATTATTAACCAAACTACAGGAGAGCCTGTCAGCGGAGCCATAGTAACAGTTACTTTACCGAATGGAATTGTTGTTGGAGGCACAGTTACGGATCAAAATGGTTCATTTGTTGTGAATAATTTACCACCTCAAACGCTTGTTATTTCAATTACGGCTGATAATTATGGCAGCAGTTCTCAATCTATTATTCTTACTCCCGGTCAATCAACCGAAACAAATATTGGTTTATTACCTTCTGTAGGCGTACTGAGAGGAACTGTATTTAACGAACAGACAGAACAACCTATTGCCGGAGTAACCCTTGAAGTTTTTGATTTTACAAGAGGGATGATTGCCACAGTTGTGACTGATACGTTTGGATTTTATGAAGTTCCTAATCTTTTGCCAGGTTTATATCGTTTGATTGCAACAGCTAAGGGTTATGGTGCTATTGTTCAAGAGGTAACTATAAGTGTAAATCAAGAAACAGTTTTAAACTTCTTCTTGCCACCTGACCCAGGTACAATTCAAGGAACAATTATCAACCGTCAAACAGGGGAAGCTCTTTTAGGCGTCTCTATCATTATTCGCCAGTTTTCACCTACTGGACCAATTATTGCATCCCTGTCAACAGATCAAAACGGGCAATTTGTTATAAATAACCTAGCACCCGGATCATACGCGGTAGTTGCTCTCAATCCTGATTTTGGAAGTCAAGCTGCTTCCGTTTTTGTGGAGTCAGATGCTGTTTCAGCGGTTTCTATTTCTTTAGTTCCCAATCCCGGTATTGTTCAAGGAATAATTAGCAATGAGCAAACGGGTGAGCCTCTAACTAATGCATTTGTACGGGTTTTAGATAATAACAGAGTGATTATACAGGAGGTTCAAACTGATACAACAGGAGCCTATAGAGTAGAAGGGTTATCACCGGGAGAATATTTATTGGTTGCTGTCTCGCCTAATTTTCAAAGGGAAAGTGTAGGATTTATCATTGCGTCAGGAGATATTAATGAAGTTAATGTAGCCCTCCAACCAAATCCTGGTTTTATCAGTGGAAGAGTTACTGATAATCAAACAGCATTGCCATTAGACGGAGCTACAGTTCAGGTTTTCCCTGCTCAAAGTCTTATTCCTATTGCCAATGCAGTTACCGATCAGATTGGTACGTATCAAATTCCTGGTCTTGCACCAGGTGAATATATTGTAGTTGCCACTGCACGTGACTATACGCGTGCTGCCGTGGGAGCAATTGTGTCCGCTGATCAAACGACGAGGGCAGACCTTCAACTATCATTGAACCCTGCCACTATTAGTGGAACAATAACGGATTCACAAGGAAATCCCATTGAAAATGCCACTGTAAGAGTCATTGACCAAAATGAAACAGTATTAGGAACAGCCTTGACGGATCAAAATGGAAATTATGTAATTAGTAATTTACCACCTGGTTCTCAAACTATTATTGTCACTGCTCCTACCTTTTCAAGTCAAGTTAGTGGAGTCAATCTTGGCGCTGGTGGCTTAGAAAATGTAAGCCTTGGACTCACTGAAAATCCAGGAATTATAACAGGCCAAATTACTAACGGACAAACGGGAAATCCTATAGTAGGTTCGATTGTTCTCCTTCGTACTAGTGGAGGGATTGGCTTAATTGTCGGATTTGATATTACCAATGAAAATGGTAGGTATTTTATTACCGGTGTAGCTCCTGGAATATATACCGTATTGGCAACTGCAAATGGATTTGGTATTTCAAACGTTGGAGCAATTGTCCAAAGCGATATCACAACTAATGCTGATGTTCCTCTAGTACCAAATGTGGGGGCAATCACAGGTGTCATTACAGACTTACAGGGTAGTCCTATTTTAGGAACAAACACGCAAATTGAGGTATTTGATCAGGGAGGGACTTTATTAAAGACATTACTTGCCCAGTCGGATGGGACATTTGCAGTACTGGATTTACCTCCAGGCAGCTATAACTTATTAGTGACAGCCCCTAATTTTGCAGCTCAAACGACTAGTATAGTGATTGTTTCCGATCAAACAAATGAGTTAAATATTTTACTAACACCTAACCTAGCATCTATTACGGGGCAAGTCCTTAATGTTGCGACAGGCTTGCCAATCAACGGTGCGATTTTAACAGTAACGGACTCTAATGGCATCGTTGTTGGATCTGGAACAAGTGGCTTAGATGGCAATTTCACAATTAATAATTTGCCCCCCAATACTTTAATTATTTCAGCAGTAGCTCAAACCTTTGGAAGTGATTCAAAAGCCGTCATCCTTACACCAGGAGGAGCAGGAACAACGACACTTACTTTAACGCCAAATCCCGGAATTCTTCAGGGAACAGTTATCAATCAAAGAACAGGGCAAGTAATACCTGGAACTACTTTACAAATTTTCGATTCAACAAGAGCTCTTGTTGCTACCGTACAAACAGATCAGAATGGATTTTATCAAATTCAGACGTTATCACCAGGTTCATATCGAGTGATTGCAACTATACAAAGTTTTGGTTCAGTATTAGGAGACACTCAAGTAAATCCAGAGGCTGTAACGGAGTTAAATTTCACACTTGTGCCTAATCCTGGAACAATTACAGGGGTAATCTATAATGAGCAAACTGGTTCGCCTATTGCAGGGGCAAGTATTGCAGTACGCCAATTCTCTCCGGTAGGTCCTATTATAGCTACCACTACAACTGATTCTCGAGGCCAATTCACTGTCCTTAACCTCACGCCAGGGGCTTATACTATTGTTGTCTCTGAACCAAACTTTGGATCGCAGGCCTCCTCAACCTTAGTGCAGTCAGATCAGGTATCCACTGTCTTAGTAAATTTACCTCCAAATCCTGGAATCATTCAAGGGGTCGTTACGAGTGAGCAAACGGGGCAACCTATAGTAAATACACTTATACGAGTAGTTGATGTTAATGGGATTACGATTGCTGTTACCCAGACAGACATTAGCGGAAATTTCCAAGCTCAAGGATTGGCACCTGGAACATATAGCCTTATAACTACAAATCCTGAATTCCAAGGAGAAACAGTTGGCTTCTCAATTGGACCGAATCAGACCATTACTCAAAATATTTCATTAGCCCCTAACCCTGGAATACTTACTGGAACGGTAAGTGATTTACAAACAGGTGTGGCATTGTCTGGAGCAGTTGTACAAATATTCTCTGCAGGAAATCTTATTCCTATTGAAAATGCAATTACCAATCAAAATGGAAGTTTCATTGTAAGAGGTTTAGAACCTGGAGAATATAACGTGTTAGCCAGAGCTACAAACTTTGGTTCTGTAGTCGTAGGAGCTACAATAACACCTGAAGATACTACAAATATTACAATATCATTAGCTCCTCTATCTGGGTCTATTTCCGGGCAAGTTACTAATTTTTCAGGAAATCCCCTCTCTAATGCTACATTACGCTTACTTGACAGAAACCAGAATGTTGTTGGAATTGGAGCAACGAATATCAGTGGTGCTTATACAATTAGTAATATTGCGCCTGGGACATATATCCTTGTGGCATCAGCGCCTGGATTTGGAACAAGTAACCAGGGAATTACCGTTGGACCAGAACAATTTTTAACAGGTATAAATATTCCCCTAGAGGAAAATACAGGTAACATTACAGGGCAAGTTGTCAGTGTCGTTACTGGCAATCCTGTTATTGGAGCCACTGTAACAGTTCGTAGTCTTCAAGCTGTTGGTGGAATAGCAGTGCAAGTCGCAAATACAGACCAACAAGGGAACTATGTGGTTTCAAATCTTAGTCCAGGATCTTACTCTGTCACAATTAACCAACTAGGATTTGGACTACAAACAAAAGTAGTTACAGTATTTAGTAACCAAACAACAAATGCAGATTTCACCCTTGTTTTGGATACAGGAAATATTTCAGGTTTGGTAAGCGATACGAGTGGAAATCCGATTACAGGATCGAATATCTTTGTCCGTTTATTTGACGAGAATCAACTCCTGATACAATCAATAACAGCGTTACCTAACGGTACATTTACCATTTCAAATTTAGCACCAGGAGCTTATTTCATCAGTGCAGAAGCTCCTAACTTTGGAGTGAACACTGTTTCTACCGTAGTTGTAGCTAAGCAAACTGCCAATGTTACCATTCCATTAACTCCAAATCCTGCTACAGTAACTGGGCAGGTATCAAACCAGCAAACAAGTACGGCACTTCAAGGTGTTTCAGTTACAGCAGTAGTACATGGGCAGGTCGCGGCAAATACTGTAACAGACCTTAATGGAAATTTTCAGCTTACCAATCTATCATCAGGGGAAGTTACTATTATAATATCAACACCAAATTTCGCAACGGAGACACAAACATTAACTCTTACACCAGGAGAAACAGTATCTACTAATGTGTCTCTTACTCCTCTTCCAGGCACAATTACAGGTATCATTACTAATGAGCAAACAGGCGACCCAGTTCAAGGTGCCATCATTACAGTTCGCCAATTCTCACCAGCTGGCCCTATAGTGACAAATACAACAACTGATAATCAAGGACAATTTTCAACGATTAATTTACCACCTGGAACCTATACAATCATTGCCGAAGCAACTAATTTAGGCACTACATCAGCTACAACTGTTGTCGTTCCTAATACATCTTCAACAGTGAATATTGGGCTTGCACCTAACCCTGGAACTATTCAAGGTACAATAACGGCTACGGGCACTGGATCGCCTATTCCAGAGTCCAGAGTACAAGTGATTCGAAAAGATGGAACAATTGTTAATGAGGTAATAACAAACGAAGCTGGTTCCTTTAATATCACAGGTCTCACACCGGATTTTTATACGTTAGTAGTTACAAATCCTAGCTTTCAAGGAAAGACTGTAGGATTTCAAATTTTTTCTGATCAAATTACCACTGTTAACGTTCTTCTTCAACCGAACCCTGGCACATTGACAGGAAGTGTTACCGACTCATTTACAGGTAGACCAATTTCTAATGCATCTATTCTTGTCTTCCCGTCCCAGAGCCTAACACCTATTGCGCAACCAGTAACCGACCAAGCTGGTTTATATACAATCGCAGGGTTAGCTCCGGGCGAGTACGAAGTTGTAGCTGCAGCTACGAATTTTGCTAGACGCGGCACTGGGGCTTTAATTCTTTCAGGTAAGTCAACAGTCGCAAATATTCAATTGTTTCCAAATCCTGCTACAGTTTCAGGAACAGTCTCAAACCCTGAAGGTGCACCAATTTCTAATGCATCTATTCAAGTTCTTGATCAAAATGAAACAGTCTTAGGAACCGGTATTACTGATCGTAATGGAAATTATGCTATTTCAAATTTACCTGAAGGTACACTAACAATCATTGCCTCATCCTCAGGTTTCGCAACTCAACTTACGGCAGCAACAGTAACAGCTGGACAGATATTATCAAATGTAAATATACAACTGAGTCCTCTTTCCGGAAATCTTTCCGGAAAAATAATTAATAGTGTGACAAGGGAACCAATCATCGGAGCAATTGCTATAGTACGTACGATTGGTGGAACAAATATCGTAGTCTCAACTGATACTACCGACACAGAGGGAAATTACTTTATTGCGGGACTTTCTCCTGGAACCTATTCTGTGGTTGGATCAAGTACAGGTTTTGGAACAGTGACGATAGGAGCAATTGTTCAAGCAGATCAAACGGCTACTGCAAATCTAAACCTTCCTCCTCTAACAGGATCAGTAAGTGGAACTATAACGGATTTAAGAGGTAACGCTATTACGGGTTCAAATACTCAGATTCAAGTATTTGATATAAGCGGTATTTTACTAAAAACACTTCTTGCGAATGCAGATGGAAATTTTAATGTTATTGATTTAATTCCTGGAACGTATTTAATTCAAGTAACAGCCCTAAATTTTGCCACAGCTATTGTCAGTGCCAGTGTAGCAGCTGAACAAACTACAAATATTACCGTGCCACTCACTCCCAATCCTGCAACCGTTACGGGGCACATTATTAACAAACAAACTGGGGCATCTTTGTCTGGTGTAATTGTAACTATAACGGATCTTAACGGTCTTATTCTTGGTAATGCTGTAAGTGATATTAACGGTCAATTCATTATTCGGAACCTTCCTCCAAATACAGCAGTAATTACAGCTACGGCGACGCATCCTGGTTTAGGCTCAGCTTCTACATCTGTCCAGCTTGGCCCTGGTTCTACTAATAATGTGACACTTTTCTTAACTCCAGAAGTAGGCAGTTTAACAGGTACCATTCGGAACATCCAGACCAGCGAAACAATTGCAGGGGCTACTGTTCAGGTATTTGATTTCACAAGAGCTCTTGTAGCTACACTCGTAACAGATCAAAATGGCCAGTATCTTTTAGAAAATATTACACCTGGAACTTACAGAGTTCTTGTATCTAATCAAGGTTTTGGAACAATTGCCCAAGAAGCAGTCGTTATCGTTAATCAAGAAATCATTTTAAACTTCAGTTTAACACCTAACCCTGGAATCATATTGGGAACAGTCCTCAATCAACAAAACGGCCAGCCACTCGGTGGAGTAGGCGTCGTTGTACGACAATTCTCTCCGGCAGGACCAGTAGTTGCTAATTCAGCAACAGATGGAAATGGACTATTTACAATCCCTAACCTTGCTCCTGGCACTTATACTGTAATTGCAACACTTCCTAATTTCGGAACTAGCGCAGCATCAGTTGAGGTAATTACTAACTCTTCATCAACCGTTAAGCTTGCATTAACGCCTAATCCGGGTGCTGTTCAAGGAGTAGTAACAAATGCAGCATCAGGTGCGCCTTTACCAAATACGTTTGTTCGTGTGATTAATAACAATGGAGTTATTGTAGCGGTTATGCAGACTGATCCTAATGGTCAATATAGAGTACAAAATCTCGAGCCAGGAACGTATACAATGATTGTTATTAACTCATCCTTCCAAAGACAAACAATAGGATTTATGGTAGCTGCGGGGCAAACAAATATAATTAATGTACCGTTAGAGCTAAATCCCGGATCAATAAATGGTACTATTACAAATACACAAACAGGACTCCCTCTCGCTGGTGCTACTGTTCAATTATTCCTTTCTCAGAGTTTAATACCAGTAGCAAATACCGTAGCGGATGAAGACGGTGTGTATCGCTTTAATGGTCTTGAACCAGGTGACTATATTGTGACAGCTAACTCCCCAAGTTTTGCACGCGGTGTACTTGGTGCAACAGTCTTGCCAAACATTCAAACAACAGCAAATATCTCGTTACAACCCAATCCCGCCTCGGTTTCGGGAACAGTTACGGATCAAAATGGTAATCCTCTATCGAACGCGACAATAAGAGTCGTAAATGAAAATGAAACAGTCTTAGGCACAGGTGTTTCGGGTTTAGATGGAGCTTATGCAGTAGGTGGATTGCCACCTGGAACGTATGGAATTATTGCTACTAAAACTGGATTTTCAACTACTACAAGCGGTTTAACGTTGGTTCCAGGGGAGGTTCAAGCAGAAGTTAACTTTATCCTTATAGCTAATTCAGGCACACTAACTGGAATTGTCACTGATTCGTCAACTGGAACTCCTCTACCTGGCGTAACAGTTACTATCCGAAATATTCTAGGGTTAGTAGTAGCTACCGCCTTTACCAATGTAGACGGCCGTTATATGATTCAAAACCTTGCTCCAGGGGAGTATAACGTTTCCTTCTTTGAAACTGGATTTGGCAACTTTGTGCTAGGAGCACAAATCACTACTAATATAACAACAGTCCTAAATACGGCTCTTTCACCTCTAGTAGGAACCATTCAGGGTAAGATATTAAGTGAACAAGGAACACCAGTTACAGGAGAAAACATTCAAGTAAAAATCTATAACGAAAATTTAGTATTGATTCGAACAATCCTTTCTAATTATGATGGAACATTTAATGCCCTTGACTTATCACCGGGAACCTATTTAGTGAATGTAACAGCCCCTGGGTTTGCTTCTAATACTGTGTCTGCTATTGTTCGTGCTAATGAACAAACATTAACTACAATTAGATTGGGGGCATTGCCGGCAACATTAACAGGTAAAGTCGTTAATGCAGAAAATGGAGAAGGAATAGCTGGATCCCTGATTGTGGTTACACGTTCAAATGGTGTGGTTATAGGAACTGCCATAAGCGGAGAAAACGGAAGCTTTTCAATTTCAAACCTACCAGCCGGCTCGTTTATTGTTACAGCTCAAAATCAAAAATTCGGAACTTCTTCTATCGGAGTTACTTTAGCTGCTGGGGATACAACGACAACACTTTTATCATTGTCGCCTAACCCGGGACGCTTACTAGGGCAAGTAACAAATGAATCAACTACAGTACCAATCCTAGGTGCTATTATTCAAATTTTTGATCAAAGCCTTTCTTTCGTAACTTCAGTTGTAACAGATGGTCAAGGTAATTTTATCGTGTCAAATCTTTCCCCAGGACAATATACAGCCGTTATAAATGCTGTTGATTTTGGAAGTGAGTTTAGAGAATTTATGATTAATGCTGGAGAAGATACAGTCATTTCAGCAAACCTTTCACCAAATCCTGGAATAATCCAAGGAACGGTAACTTCCGTAGAAAGCAGCCAACCAATTTCGAGTGTCAGTGTTGTGATACGCGCTTTAAGTCCTGCGGGTCCAATTGTTGCTACTACGGTAACTGATCAAAATGGGTTTTACCAGCTAACAGGTATCGCGCCTGGTTCATATACAGTTATTATTAGTGGACCTCCTACATTTGGTTCTGAAACCATTTCAATACTGCTTGATTCAGGAGAGGTTGAAACTGTGAACCTTACACTCAAGGCTCTTCCAGGGTCCGTTCGAGGTAAAATTACCGATGAAGCAGGTATTAGTCTTACTAACGTTCTAGTACAGTTATTCGATGAACAAGGTTCGCTAGTACGTCGAGTCCAAACAGATAATAACGGAAACTACTTTATTAGGGGCTTTACACCAGGAACTTATAAAATTACAGCAAGCCAACAAAACTTCCAAAATGCATTCACTAATTTTAACGTTGATCCTGACGAGGTAGCTACTGTGAACCTTGTACTAGTATCAAAACCAGGGAACATCAACGGCACTATACGCAATGCTGTTACAAATCAATCCATTCCTGGTGCAATTGTTCAGCTTTTTCCAAATCAAAGTTTAACCCCTATTGCAACCACAGTAACTGATCAACAAGGGAACTATCAATTTGTTGGATTGCAGCCAGGGAACTATACAATCGTAAGCTCGGAATTTAATTTTGCAAGTGCTTCATCTGGAAGCACCGTTATTTCAGAACAAACAACTACTACAAATCTATTTTTACAACCAAATCCTGCTTCTATTTCAGGTATTGTTACAACCACTGAAGGCACACCAATTAATGATGCTTCTGTTCGCATCTTAGATCAAAATGAGACTATTATTGGGTTTGGTGTAACGGGTCCCGATGGACGGTATGCAATTAGCAATATTCCAGCAGGAACGTTTACAATTATTATTTCTGCTCAACTATTCCAATCACAGTTGTCCAGTATTACCTTAAACCAAGGGGAATCTCGACAGGATGTTAATTTCACTTTACTTTCAAACCCTGGATCAATAACAGGTACAGTCACAAATATAAATGGAAATCCTTTAGCTGGTGCCGTCATTACCGTCCGAATTTTAGGGTCTACAGGTATTATTATAGGATCAACTGTAACTGATCAAGGAGGTCATTATCAGGTTAGTAGCTTAGCTCCAGGCTCATACGCTGTAACAGTCAATTTACTAGGATTCGAAACAAAAACAGCAGGAGCTCTCGCACAATCTAATACAATAACTACTACAGATTTTGTATTAACAGGCCTCACAGGTTCAATAAGCGGTGTTATTTTAAATAATTTATCAAAACCTATTATCGGATCTAATGTTTCAGTTTCATTGCTTAATGAAAATGGCATTCTAATTTTCACAAACACTGCGAATTCTGATGGAACTTTCTCCTTCTTAAACGTTGAACCTGGAGACTATATTATCGTTGCCTCTGCCTCCGGTTTTATTAATGGTACAGTGGGAATTAATGTCGAAGTTGATAGAAACGCGTTTACCACACTTTTATTAGAACCGAGTCCAGCTAGAGTTACTGGGCAAGTAATTAACGCAGTTACGAGTGAGGGAATACAAGGAGCAACTGTTACTGCTACCTCCAATGATGGGAAAGTTATTGCTGTGACAACCACTAGCGAAGATGGCTTCTTTACTATTCAGAACCTTCCTCCGGGATCTATAGTTATTACAGCTAACTCAGTAGGCTTTGGCGCTGATTCTAAAGGAATTATTTTAGAATCAAATATTACGAGTACTACTACATTGTCCTTAAACCCATCGCCTGGTTCTCTAATAGGTTCCGTCATTGGTGAAAATGGGCAGCCCATTGTAAGAGCAACAGTTCAAGTATTTGACATCACAAACGGTCTTGTTAGTACAGTAATAACAAACAATTTTGGTCAATATGCTATCTCGGGACTTACTCCAGGAAATTATCGAGTCGTATTTAGTGCTCCTGGATTTGAACGTTTAGCTGCTGGTTCTACAATCATTGCAAATGAGACGACTATACTAGATGTTCAATTGGATTCATTATTTGCAACGATTTCAGGAACAGTTATAAATGCTCAAACTAGCACACCTATCGCTGGAGCCTCCGTAACGGTTCGCTATCAAAGTGCTTCTGGTCCTTTAGTGGTGACCGCACTTACTAACTCGTTAGGTCAATTTGTGATCCAAGGTATCACTGAAGGTGAAGTTTCTGCAGTGGCTACTGCATCGGGTTTTGGAGCACAAGGTCTAAGTGGAGTTGTAGTTGCTGGCCAAACACTCACATTTAACTTCCAGCTTCTGCAGCAATCGGCAATAATTCAAGGAAATGTAACAAATAACGCTACAGGGGAAGATTTAACTAATACTAGAATTCGCGTTATTAATAACTTAGGAGTAGTCATTGCCACAACACAAACGGATATTAACGGTAATTATTTCATTCCAGATCTTTCACCTGGATTCTATCAAGTAGTTGCACTCAACGTGAATTTTGAAGCACAAACACAAGGTATCACCCTTGTACCAAATCAAGTAGGAATTGTAAATTTCTCATTATTAGGAAATCCAGCAACATTGAGTGGAAGAGTTATAGACACCGAGACAGGATCACCTATTGTCGGGGCACTTGTTGAAGTATTTGATGCTTCTGGAGTACCGATTGCATTTGGATTAACGAATCAAAACGGTCAATATATTATTGAAGGGTTACCTCAAGGCTTATTAACAGTTACTGCATCAGCACCTGGATATACTTCAATAACTGAACAGATTGAATTTGCGCCTAATCAAAAAGTCGAAAAAGATTTCTCCTTAACACGTCCTTCTCCATTTTTAGGTACGATCGCAGGTCAAGTCGTAGATGCTTTAACAAATACACCTATTTCAAATGCCCGTATTGACATTGTAAATAGCCAAGGCCAACTTGTTACTTTCGTATTTACAAACGAAAATGGCCAGTATGTGGTTCAAGGATTACCGTCAGACACTTATACAGTATTTTCCAGCGCTACTAATTATGTAGATCAGCAGCAAACAGCTCTTATTAGAGAAGGTGAATTTGTATTTGTTCCTGTGAATTTCCAACTTGTCCGCGTTAATCAGTTTGGAACAATCACCGGCCAGGTAACCAACTCGGAGAATCAGCAACCAATACAAGGAGCCTTAGTGGAAGTTTTGAATACTCAAAGAAAAGTTATTGCCACCATCCGTACCGATAAAGATGGGAACTTTACCATTAGAGGGTTGTTACCGGACAATTACGCACTTCGTGTATCTGCTGAAGGATTTGCTCCATCTATTAAGCAAGTAGTTGTAATGGCAGGAGATATAACTCCAGTCTTAATTTTACTAACGCCTACATCAAATGTTGGCAGTGTTTTTGGGAGAGTAATTAATAAAGAAACCGAGCAATCAATACAAGGAGCTCTAGTCGAAGTTTTAAACGGTCAAGGAGATGTAGTTGCAACTGATCGTACAGACAGTTTTGGTAATTTTACTGTTAGAGGATTGCCGCCAGGCACTTATACACTCCGTGTATCCTCTAAAGGCTTCATACCACAGACTCAACAAATAACTATAGTAGCAAATAAAACTACAGAAGTTAACGTATATTTAACTCCGAACCTAATTAGTATTATTGGAACTGTTCTGGATAAAAAACTTGGAATACCGCTAGCTAATATTCTTATTGAAGTGTTTAATGATCAAGGGGATCTTATTGCTAGTGCCCTAACTGATGCTAAAGGTAAATACACAATATTTAACTTACCAGCAGGTGTATTTACGGTGAAGGCTAGTTCTAATAATTACCTTTCAGAATCGAAGGTTGTCAACCTAACATCAGGAGAGACTGCAGTAGTCAATTTTACTCTTATCAGAAAACAAAGATTTCCTTGGCCAATACCCATTGATCCTCAACTAGAAAATCCGATTCAAAAAACACCTCAACAAAGAAGTGTGGTTCAAGAAATATTAGATCAATTATTTGAGATAAGTACAAATATAACTTCAATCTGGATAAAAGATTCCTACAGAGTTAAAATTCAATTAACAGAGACACAAACTGCTGCTTCACTCCACCTAAGCTTGCAATTAGTAATTTCACTCGTGATCAACTCCATATTTGATGATATAAATGTTAACGACTATTCTAGAGGAAACAGCGAAAGTAAAAGATCTAGTATAGAGCAAATAAATAATAAAGAGATTACTATCGACAACTCTAAGGATGTTACAATACTAATTACAGACACAGAATTTATATTAAGTATTGAAATTTTGCTACAAATACTTTTAGCGTTGCTAGTACAACTTGATGTTTTATAATCTGTAGGAAAATGTTTAAAAATTATAATCTTAAACATGGGTAAAAAAAGCTAACAAATTTAGTTAGCTTTTTTTACTTTTCAATTAGATAGCGACATTTATGTAATCAGTGACTGTAAAATAGTGTTGTCGTCTTTTTGGTTGAAGCTCCTACATGAAATTATAATTCATATAGGAGGGATTTACAGTCATTTTTTAAGGATTGAACCCTATTATCCTTAAAAAATGACTGATTCTGATATTCAACTTTATCTTAAATCTAATCAATCTTCTAACAATTGCCCACCTTTTTATAAACTCTCTTCTCATATTCACAGTCGTTACTGGGGAACCATTAAAGATATATCTATATTCTCTTTATCTGTCCATTTACATGTTCAATTACGATACAAGGAATTGTGTAAAAAAGCCGATGTAATAACATAATTCTCAATGCATCAAAAAACATTGAATAAATACTTACAATTAACATGCCCGCCTAATTTCATAAGAGCACGTTTTTATAGTCTATATTCTTACCGTTCTATTATAGTGAACCTTTTCAAAAACTTGCAACCATTCCTCATTTCAATAATACTTTCTAAAAAACGTTAGATACCATCAATATTCCTCCTTAAGAACTTTCACCAAAATTAGCAGAGACCTATTTTATAGTTACTGATTATAAATGTGTAAGTTTAAATAAAAAAATATTTGCAGTTAGACATTATAAATTTATCAAAAAAAGTAGTGAAATTTAAATGCGAGTAATATACTATATAGTCTAAAAATTCAAACGAAGGGGTTTGGTATCATATTTTGAAAATCTTAATACATGGATATTATGGGGCAGGTAACTTGGGTGATGATGCTATCTTAGAAAATATAATTGAGTCAATATATAGACAAATTTCCTCTGCTCAGTTTTGTGTTATATCAAGAGGACTCTTTCCTGCTTACCGAGGTTCTAGGAATATAGAGGTTATAAAAATTGATTCCTTTTCCTTAGTAAGGGAAAAAATAAGGATGGCTGATGTTGTTATCGTTGGCGGGGGAGGGATTTTACAGGACTATTCGGGATGGACACCTCAAAAAGAGGTTGGAAGAAAAGCAAAAGGAATGAATTATTATGGCCAAGTAATTGATATTGCCCATAAATACAGAAAAAAAATTTATTACTATAGTATTGGAATAGGTCCGTTTTTCTCTTCTGAATCCATCAACTATGCTTGTTCACTTTTATCGACAGCAACCCGTGTAACAGTAAGAGATACAGAATCATATCAATTTATTACTAAGAATTTGCCCAAAATGAATGTTATTCAAACTGCGGATCCCGCACTCAACCTGCAAAGTATATCTCCTACTAAATCCCGCGAATTATTAAAACTAGCGAATATTCCTCTTGAAAAAAAACTAGTTGGCATTTGTTTACGTTCATGGAGATTTAAAGAAAATGAAGAGATAGAATTATTAGACAATATAGCTAGACTGGGCGATTTATTATCTAAAACAAAAAATGTCCATTTAGTTTTGCTTTCTTTAAGCCAATATACAGGAGACAAAAAAATTATTCGAATGCTGGCAAAACAGCTTCCTAAGAGGAGTTATACACTAATTAGAACAAATTATCCTCCTAAAATCTTAAAAGGAATTCTAGGTGAATTCTCTTTAATGATTGGTATGAGACTACACTCTCTTATATTAAGTGCGAGCATGGGCGTTCCTGTGATTGGCATCTCTTATGATCCAAAAGTTGATTACTTTACTCATCTCTTAAAACCAAATATATTTTCATTTCCTTATCAAGCGCTACATCCCCAGAACCTATATAATTTATCAATTGAACTACTTAATATGTCAAATCAAGAAAAAAATATTTTTCAAAAGTCAGTACTTCACCTAAAGGAAACTGAAAAATTAAATACTGAGTTTTTATTTGGAGGAGAAAACTAATATGAATCAAAGAAACAAATTAAGAATAGCTCATTTTGGAAGATATGGGGAAGGTAGTACAGATATAGTAAAGAGCATGCTCTTATCTCTACGTGAAATGGGACATATTGTTCAAGAGTGGGATACAGGTACTCATCCAGAATGGGTATCTAATCCATATAAGCGCCATGGTGGTAATGGTCCTGTCTATATTCTACTGGATCTAATTCGTAACGAATTGATGGATTTTAAACCAGATTTAATCATTTGCAATGCTGGCGGCCACACTTTTACTCTCAGAGATATGAATTGGTTAAAAAGCAGGAAAATACAAATACTTGGAATCACTCTGAGTGATCCTGATGTTATGAATACAGTTTCGAAATACTCAAAAAATTTCACTTGGCACGCTACTAATTCTTTAGTAGCTTATGAAGAATATAAAAAGCGGAAATTCACAAATATATACTATATGCCTTTTGGTATTGATTACCGTTTTTTCAAGGAAAGGTCCCCTATTTCTAAATATAAAACAGATGTAGCTATAATTGGACATGGACGTAAGGACCGTTATCCTATTGTAGAAGCTTTATGTAAAAACTTTGATGTCCGATTATATGGTAATGAATGGCCATATTCTCATTATAGTATGGGACCAGTCAGAGGCGACGAATGGTTTAAAGCTGCTTATTCAGCTAAAATATTAATTAATTTTCCTCGTACAATAAAAGGATATACAAATGTTAAAGTTGGAATACTAGAAGCAGCTGCTACGGGAAAACTTCTTTTTACAGAATACTTTGATGAGATGCAAGGACTTTTTGAATACGGTCATGAAATAATTGGTTATAACTCAAAAAAAGATTTAATTGAAAAGATTAAACATTATTTACTGCATTCTGAAGAGGCTGAAAGGATAGGACAAAATGCAAAAGCACGTTGTTTAAGAGATCACACGTGGGTACAAAGATTTAATAAACTGTTTTTAGAGTTGAATATATTCTAGATTTATTTTATCTAACTTAGAATAATAAATACATACACTAGACATATTGGTTGATGTTTTTGGAGAATGTAAAACATTGGAGTTAGTATAGTTTCATGGACACCAGTTAATTAAGTCCTTACAATTTTTTTGAGAGGGTGCGTCCGAAATGGACCGTAAACTTGCCGGTGAAAAATACAATGATGATTTTAAGAAAACTACTGCGGATTTATATCATGAGGGAAACTCTCTTAAATATTTAAGCAGTGAATATGGCGTATCAAAAGTAACAATCTATAAATAGGTGAAGGATCAGTTTAGAAGAAGGCTCTCTAACACCGAAAGAATTAGCTGAATTTCAGAAGGAAAACCTTCTGTTAAAACAAGAGTTAGATATTCTAAAAATGCTATGACCATATTCGCGAAAAAGTAACAGAAGCAGAGCTCAACCATTTTATCGAGAAATATAAAGAACAATATAGCATTCAGAAAATATGCGAAGTGTTGGGGATTCCAATAAGTAGGTACTACCACTCGTTTAAAAAAACGGTATCGAACCGCGAACAAGGAAATTAGAATCTGACAAAAGAAATCCAACGAATTGATGCGAAAAGTAAAGCACTTTACCAAGCTTCAAAAATTTATACGATTTTAGTAAACAACGGTTGTTATCTAAGGCTAAAGCGCGTTCAGCTGCCAAAGTAGCCATGTTTCAGTTTATAAAAGGAGAGTATAACCGAAACAGAATCCATAGTAGCCTCGGTTATGAAACCCCTCGAACAATTGAGGATCACATAAGAAAAACGGCTTAAGGTTTAGCTTTTTGTGTACAAGTCATTTATTCAAATCCACATCTTGTGTTTGTTTAAATGAATGAATAAATAAAGGAATTCCTTTTCTTATAGAATTAAGTCACCATAACTACTCTGAAGAAATAAGATCTTCCTACGAATCAGTTACAATAGCTCTTATTCAAGACCTAGTCCTAAAAGAAAACGTGAGTAAAATTATCTGTTCTTATTTAAAAAGTGTGACTAACCTGATCTTAACCAGAGAGTTTACAGTTTTCGTAGATTAGGAAAACTATGCTTTTAGTAGGATTAATACGGGGAATTCACGAAATATTTTTCAAGAACGGACGCTGGACACAGGATTTAGATAAATTTATCATAATGTTTCTCATAATAGACGTGACGATTTCCAGCAGAAGATCTCTCCATACAAAAAGATTCACAATACGCTTAAAATATTTATTATTCATATATTCCTAAAGGTATAATAACTACTGAAATTACCCATTTAATTAAGTTCTTGTATGGTCTCATTACTCCATGCCTTAAAAGATAGAGCCTTTCCAAAACCAAGCTTGTGTAAGCTACTATATTAATCTAAATAAAACGCAATAAAATATTTAAAGAACCTCTATATTGTTGTCGGAATTTGCAATGAAAGTAAAAAAATCCTTGGAAATACAATCATACCTAATGAAGCTGACTTTGTATGAGAGAAGCTTTTAGAAAACGTCAAATTTCGTGGCGGAGAAGATATTTAATTACTTATCTCTAATAGCATTTCTGCTATTTACTTAGACACTCATTATCAAACTTTTTATGTCCCACTTTCACTTTCCCTTTGCTCATATGGTTCTTATAACTGATGGAGCTGTAATCTGTAAAAGCCTTAAATTTGTGTCCCTTACAGGCACAGAAAGACTTAAAGTTCCCTCTCAGGTCCTGCATTCATTTATCAAAAAATGGAGATACGCGTATTCAAAAGTGAAAAAACCACTATTTAATGACCCCTATTTTTCCACATTTGATAGCATTTCTAAGTCTATTTGACGTAGTATTAAATCTACCAATCTTGTTGATTCGCTTAATAAAAAAATCAATAAATTCCTACTTCATCAAAAAAATCAGCTAACCTTTTTTTCCACGTATGTTCGGAAGCAGTTCTTATTTGACCCGCCTTTGCAATAATTTCAGCTTCTTCTTTATGATTAATATAATATCTTACTTTGCTGATCAGGTCTTCTTCATTTCTATATCCAATAATTTCTTTATCATACTCATAAAACATTTTCATCTCATCGAAATATTCTGTAAAAAGCAATCTTCCCGTTGCTATAGCTTCAAATACACCAACCTTTACATTTGTATATCCAGCCCCGGTCTTTGGGAAGTTAATTAAGATGTTTGAAGAGTATGCTGCTTTAAACCATTCCTCTCCATATACCGGTCCCAGTGATTTAAATGGCCAGTTTCTCCCATAAACTTTTGCATCAAACTCTTTTATTAACCTTTTAACTGTATTTATTCGATTCTCTCTCGCATGCCCAATTATAGAAACATCGGATTTAAACTTGGAATCTATGGAACGAGGGACAAAAAAACGAGAATCGATAGCAAATGGCATCAGAATTGTATTATTTATTCCTTTCTGTTTATATAATTCTAAAGCCTTAACAGAATTAGTTGTATGATAATCAAATAAACTAGCATATTGGCTTATTGTTGGAAACACATCCGGATCACTTAATGTAAATGCTACAACTGTATATCTTTTTTTAAGGCGCTTTATAACTTCAGGTTCAAAGGTTAATCCCCCTGCACAAAATATAATTACATCCGGTTTAAATATTTCAATCTCTTCTTTAACCAACTCCCAACGAATATATATAGGCCCATGCCCACCTTGACGTCGATAAGGATTAAATAATAGTCGAGGTCTTGCCGTAACATTTATTTCATAAATCGTATGCCCTAACTCATGAAGTCCCATGAAGATACTTCTGACAATTCCTGTAGAACCTTCCGTATATCGTCCAAAGAACATAATTCTTAACGAGGGATCTTTACTCATAATTTCACTTCCTATTAGAGGATCTGTTTAAATGTTCTTCTATCAATCTAATATTTATTTGTTCACGATTTTTTAATTCATTTAATCCTGTATTAACTTTCTTTATCCAGATATGTTGATTTCTCAGGATATTATCAGCTATACTTTTCACCTTTTGTACAGAAGCTTTTTCTAACGGTATGGATAATTCATCTAATTTCAATTCCTTGAAAAATTCTGTAACCTTCGGATCGTAAGCAATTCCAATACTCGGAGTTCCTTCGCTCATAGCAAAAATTGAGGCATGAAGTCTCATTGCAATCATTAGATCTAGTTGTGAACATAACCCCTTAAACTCTGCTGGAGAATAATTGTAATAAACTATATCCGCGCAACCCTTGGGGAGTTCCTTTGTTAATTTTTCCATAATTTCAATTTCTTTCAAGCTTTTATTAAATGGTAAAACTAATATGTGAGCATTATGGTTAGATATTAAATACTTACTTACTTCTAATAACATTTTATATGTGTTTGATGTAGCATTTTCAGTAAAGTTCCACAAACGGAGATTTATACCCACTAATTTTTTTTTGTTTATATCTGATTTCTTTGATAAAAAGTATTCTAAAGGATGAATAATAGAGTTTAAATTTACTGCAGGATCCGCTGATAAAATAGCTTTATTTGAACGATAATTTTTCAATAATTCAATTGATTGTTTATCACGTACTGTTACTATATCTGCTAATTCGATTAACCATGAACTTGCAGAAGCCGCTTCTTCAGTAGAGAAAGGACCTACACCTATTGCATAAAACATTGTTTTCTTTCCTAGCATTTTTGCAAAAAGTAAAGGGATAGAGTAGTAATTAATAGAGCCTTGCTTTCCATTAAAGAGATTAACTGGATTAAAACCTGCATAATCTTGAAACAAGCCACCTCCGCCTATAATTATTAAATCACTACGACCAACTTCTTTATATACCTCATCCAAGTCGCTTCCTAATATAGTACGAATGTTTCTTTTTCCATAATATGCCTTTGTTTTTTTACTCCTTACAGTTACTACAATTTCAAGCTTCTTCAAATGATTAAATTGTTCAATAATTGAGTGTAAGATTCCATCATCACCAGCATTACCGGCACCATAGAAACCATGTATTAAAATTTGCATATAGCGATTCATCCTCCTTTCGATAATTCAAAATAAATTGCTCACTTAACTGGATTTAGAGATTGGGAATAGATATGATACTTTTAATTAATAAAGATATAAACCGTAGCTTGAAAATGAAAATTTTTTATATTATTCTCTGGCATTAAAGGTTGTTTAGTAAACATTAAGGGTTAAACTATTTATCAGAAAAGCACACTGTACAAAACCTTTATTTACCTATTTTTATCACGGATTATTTCAAAGAGGTGTTGAGCAAATTGACTTCTATTTAGTTTCTTAGCCTTTTCCTTTAACTCATCTATGACTTTAGGAGAGAAACGTATACGACGATTACCTATAATCCAAAAATCTACATCTTTTTCATTTAATTTTTTATCTGGGTGAAAATACAGGTCAGTTGTTGAATAAGAAATAATTCCTTCTAACGCTAAATATTGAACAGCAATGAAATTTTCATGATTTAAAGGTAAATCCCTAAACCAAAAAAGAGGTATGCCTGTTGAGAGTAATTCTAATTGGAACTCACGCAAATAACTTTTATTCTCATATATTTGGATAGGTTTCTTCTGTTCCTTTAGAGAATAAGCAGCTATACTACCCGCAGCTTCACCTATATTCCATTCGATTGGATGAAGTCGGCAGGTTCCATTAGTAATATGAGTAGAACCAATATTTTTAGCCCCTGCGATGAAGTTACTTACTTCGTCTGTTAGCAATGCACCTAATGGAATCTGAAAAGGACGAATGGGTTGACCTGAACCACTTCTCTCCTTAGTGTAGCTGCAAGGATGTATATCAACATAAAAATATGTTCCTAAACCAATAGAATCGTGTTTTACCCTACTTCTGGAACCGGCATTATAATTAAATACTATGTCTTGTTCTTTAATGGTATTCATACTCATAATACGACGAGCTTCTCTTATATAAGGATAATGGGATAAACCATCCTTTGTGCCCATAACATCAGCCCTTAACTTTAATTCCGGATAACCATATCCACCTTCATCCCTTGGAGCCTCTGTTTGAAGCCAATAAAGAAAACTTAGGGACAATTGCTTAGCTCTATATAAATGTTTTTCTTTTATTTCTTGGGGTTGATCAATAATTGTTTCCTCATGATAATCATTGCTTTTCCAATTTATAATAGATACATCTCTCTTAATTTTGGAATCATTAAAATTTTGAGCGTCCAATATACGTCTGTATGCCCAAAAAGTGTTCTTAAACCTCCCCGCTTCAAACATCTTTAAACCATTAAAAGTAAAGGGATATTTTTCTTTCATCTCCTCATATAACTCTGGTTTAGAAATGGTATGACTTTCACCTGGGCACCATTCGACAGCAAATGGGAAAGTAAAACCTTGATTTGCTTTGGGAATTGATTGATTTGGAGCACTGGGCTCACGTGTTTCTACAAAGGATTCTACTCCCGTCCTATAAGGTACTTGGGCTAGAGGGAGTAAATCTCCTAGCTCAGTGGCGTCAATCACATATTTAGGTAATATTTTAATCTTTTTTTGCGTTTCTAAGAATAATATAGTCACAGCTTCTATTTCATCCTGCCGTCTATATACTTCTATAGGAATCGAAAGATAATATATTTCCAAGAGGCCTTTTTCTATGGACGGCTTTAGCATATCATTAAGAATTTCAACTCCCACTTTAGGTTCAAAACAGATACGTTTCCCACTAGAACCCGGATTGAAAAACTCATCATCTTTTGCTTTACCAGATAAAATATAATTAGTTTGATAAAATTGACGAATTCTACTCCTCATATCATAATAACTAGAAGTACCACCGAAAATTTCAATTATAGGGTGTTCATCTAAGCAAGAAACACCTTGTGAAGTCATTTGTCCTCCTACCCACAAAGTTTCTTCAGTCATAATCACTTTTGCCCCCTTAGATGTAGCTTTAAGAGCCGCTGCTACTCCGCCTAAACCCCCGCCAATTATCAAAATGTCACATTGTTGCTCTAACATTTATATCTCTCCACTTCAATTAGTCTTTAAAAATCCAAATAAATTAAATAGTTTTTTTAATTTGTTAGAACACTCCTTACACAATACATTAACTCAACTATTGTATTTAGAATAATCTTATAAGCACCTTTATTTATTTCATAATAATTTGAAGTTGATATCTTTATTTAATCTTCTCTCTCAAGCCCCATTGGTTCCTACTACGGTAAATCTTTTTGCTCCGCAAACAATTGAGGTGAATAATGTTATTAACTTGTTGTGGCTATTGTTAGCTCCAAATCATCGTATTGCTAAATTACCTATAAAACATAATATGTTTATTATTGTTCCCCCATCTAAACGTAAACTTAAAAGAAAGCTCTTATTTTCTTTCTATTGATCATAAACAAATTAATTAGATAAATAAAAAAATTCTTTTATGACTTTATCATATAAATCATTACAATCATTTATATGTATATGCGAATCAAGCTATTTAGGAACAGCTAATTGTTCATTAATTTAATTGTAAATTGTGTTTTCATATGACAAATCATTCAATCATTAAAATGTTGCAAATGATATAATTAATGATTACGAAAAATGAGATTTTATACTTCTTATTTAATAAACTAAAAATACAAGGCAATAGTAGAATTTTAAAATAACATTTAAAGAAGAAAAAGCGCACATGAATCAGCTTCAAGATAAAACCAAGAACCTGAACCCCGACGGGAATTATTGGATTATTGCCTAGATTGAAGCCTAATGTCTTTTCAGTACAGCACAAAGCCAACGTTGACTCTTAGAATGTTACCCTGATTTAGTTGTTGGAGAGTATATTAAGAGTATGCTTAGAAGAGATACATGAACTTTATCAGGTACAGAAAAAAGGAATGATCTGGAAATATGGAGCGATCTAGAGATGCTGAACTGTTCATTGTAATTGATTCAATGTACATAACAATAGATTAGAGAGAATTAAATTTATTTTTCATTTAATAAATCACGAGGATGAATGAAGTTCAATCATTCTCATATACAATAAAAATTCTGAATAGGGAGTATTAGGGATTTACCACTGCAAAATTAAGTGGTTTACTTCATTATGTAGAAGTGATTGATATCAATGGAGATAATTATCGCATAAAATACAGAAAAAACGATTTAGACGTCTTTTTCATTCCCTTAATAAGATTGGAGCATAAAATAAAAGGATAGTTTAAAACATTTGGAGGAATGATTATGAAAGTTACATCAATAGGAAATTCACCTTTAATGAAGCATGGACTTATCCCTGCTTTTAAAAACATGGGGTATGAGACAGACTATTTTCCATTTCGATCGTGGCATACCTTTGATGAAGATGTAGGTAAGGATCTACTTACCAAAGACTTTCTCAATAAAAAAACAGACGTATTAATTTTTGGTGGCTATGCACCTAAATATTTTGATATACTTCCTGAACTATGTAAACAACATGGTGTAGGTTTTATTTATTGGGCAATCGAAGATCCCCTCGGTTTTAATAAAACCTTACCTTTAGCTAAAAAAGCTGATTATGTATTTACTACTACTAAGGAAAGTATTGATGAATACGCTAAAGAAGGAATACAAGCTGCGCTTTTACTCTTTGCTTGTAATCCCAATTATCACAAATCCGGAGAGTACAAAAAAGCTTATGATTTAGATTTAGCATTAGTAGCCAGTCATTATCGATGGGAAGCAAGGCGAAAAGGTTACAAAACTATACTCGAAGCTGCGATTGACAGCCAAAAAAGTTTTAAAGTCTGGGGAGCAGGCTGGGATACTAGTTTAGGCAAGCAAACACTCACTAATCCCAATTTATTCCATGGTTATTTTCCTAATGGCCAATTACCTAACCTTTGTGCCAGTGCAAAGATAGTTTTAGGTATTCAATGCGATGATAGTTCTTTTACTCAAACATCAATGCGTCCCTATGAGACACTTGGATGTGGAGGCTTTCATTTAACTCAAAGAACTAAAGCTACTATTAATATTTTTGAAGAAGGTAAACATTTAGTAACAGCTGACTCTAAAGAGGAAGCTTTAGAAAAAATATTATACTATATTAACCATGCACAGGAGCGTGAAAGAATTTCCCGTCTCGGCCAACAATTTGTCTATAAATATCACACTTATGAACAAAGAGTTAAGGAAATAATACTTCCTAAAATTGGAATCTTGTAATAGTCTCTTAGATAAGTTTTCTATAAACTAAATCAATAAAAGTTTTTATATAAAAAGAAATAAAAAGCTCTTTTCCTCACCTTAATTATCTCGTTGCTTTTACTCTCACCTTTCTAATCAAATTTCTAGCCATTGAAGCTTGTTTATAACCCCCACATATAACTATATATATACAGCAATGTTTTTTAAAATATTATATTTTATTTTTTAATATTTCAAAAAGGAATAATCAGAAATTCTAAAACATATACCTGTCTTTGATTCTTATTACTATTACTAATATTCAGCTACATTTTATACTGTAAGTATTTAATTAAAGTAAACACTTTTAGAATCCGGTGGATTTGAGTTAATAAGTTGAACGCAAAAATGTTGAATCTTAAGTTGTTTTTCCCATTCGTCCTCAATTATTTGAGGGATTTGCTAGCTGAAACTACTATGAATTCTGTTTTGGGCATACCAACTATCCCTTCATACAATAGAACATAACTAAGTTTGTAGCTAAATAGTATGATACATTTCCTCCTTTCTTAATATGTCCTGAACCGACTCTATACAGATATTACCATAAGGGTAACCTTTCTTCTTGGCTAACAGACTGTTTAATTTCTTATTTGTGTATATTCTGAGTAAGCTCACTACTGGTGTATTGTGAGTCAAGGTACTTATAGAGAATTAAGTAATTTCGGGACATTTGAAGTGTGTCAATGATCCGTTTGAATATCATTGAATGAGAAAAAGAGTAGCCAACGATTAAAATAATAGGTTAGATAAAGATGATAAATGATACCAATTACTCCTTATTGTAAGAATATACGTCGTACCTGGCTCCTATCCATCATTAATCGCCTGTGTAGAGAAATCTCATTTCAACAAATTATTCAGCTCAACGTTTTCATTTAAAGGATAGGGATGGTGTTTTCCTTCGTAATAAAACCGTTCCTTCCTTTTTCATTGAATTCGAAACACGTTTTAGACACAAATACTCCCTTATTTGGTAAGGTCTTATGGGATGAACCTTAACAAACTCTATTTTCCAAATAAATTTTTCAGGTTTCTTTCGTCAGCTCTTTAATTTTCACTTTATGATTTAACATCGTATTTTTGAAATAATTATATTAGCTAATTTATGGAACATTTATACACTTAACACATTTTTTAGACATCACATTACTCTTTATATTTCTAAATAAAATGGTTGAGCTTTATTTCTGTTACTTTTTTACGAATATCGCCATAGCTTTTTTAGAATGTCTAATTCTTATTTTAACTAAATGTTTTCCTTTTAAACCCAAGTTAATTATTTCCATATTAGAGAGAGTTTTTTGAACTGATAAACATACGTAACTTTACTCATTTATAGGTTTTTATTTCATAATAAGCTATATTCGCTGCTTAATTCTTTAACAGAATTTCCCACATGATACAAATTGACAATCATTTTTTAAAACTCATCATTCATTATTGTATTTTTCACTGCACGTTTATATTTCATTTTGGCCACATCCTCTCAAAACTTTAAAGCTTTAATGAAATGGTGTCCATGAAACTATAATAACTCCATTAACATGGATTCACGTAGATATTAATAGAACAAATATACATTTATTACATATAAATATATATAAGGTGGCGATTTAAATATGAAGATTGCAATTGTTGGATACTATGGTTATAACAATTTTGGCGATGAAATTAATTTATTAGAAATGATTAAAAATATTAAAAAATATTATCCATTATCTGATGTTACTGTCTATAGTCGATCATTATGGCATACCTTTATGAAACCTAATTATAATTTAGTAAAAGCAGCTGGCATATCTGTTAATGATTTTAGAGATATGTTAAATCAGCATGATTTAATCATTATTGGCGGGGGTGGACTAATATACCTAGGAGCTCATTTTTTTAATTTTTTAGATGAAGGAATTAAAAAACCCTACATTTTCAGCAGAATAGGTGTAGATGATCGGTTAGTTTTGAAAGATGTTTGTTCACAAATAAAACATGTTTTAGAAAATGCCGAAGACGTTACGGTTAGAACTAGTGGTGATCAACTTTTATTAAATAAACATTTAGGTATTGGTTGCGATATTGTACCAGAAGCAATATGGAATTTCCAAGCAGAAAAGTACCCTCTTCCAGCAAGTAAAAAAAGAATATTAATATCCCTCAATGCTTACTCCACGAAGTTCATAAGTAGTATAAAGGAATCCTTATCCGATTTAAAGAATCAAGTAACAGAATACACAGTTTCTATGCAAGATACAACAGTAGATTCATATTATAATATCAAAGCTACGAATCAAAAAAATAGAAGACTAATTCCTGATTCCATTGGATTAGAAGGAAAAGGATCTTGCCTTGCAGGAGGAGATTTAACTATAACAAGTAGATTACATGCTGGGTTAGTATCTATTAGTCACGGTGTTCCAGTTATAATGTTACAAAGTACTCCTAAAGTGAAATTTTTAATGGAAGATCTTCAATTAAAAGATTGGTATTTCTCTAATAATCTAACTCCTGATTGTATAGAAAAAGTAATGGCTGAAAAGAAAGAAAAGATACAAACCCTTAATCAATTAACAAATGAAATGAGAAAAAAAGCTAGTGTATCAATCATTCCAAGTTATTTCAAATAAATTACCCGACAGTTTAGAAGTGTAAATAATCTAATTACGATATCTTATATTAGCAAACACTAAAAACACATTATATACCTATTACATGAACAATACTCAAACAAATTAAAATAGTGAAATTAGATAATTTAATTATCTTAGCTTTTAGAATTAGAATAGAGCATTTCTGAATGTAAAGCAATTGAATTGAGCTCCTTTCAAGTAGTTAATTCCAATTTGAATTATAATGTTATAACAAAATGCATATCGTACTTTGAAGTAAGCAAGTTTCTTGGTCACATGAACAGAGAAAGGTGATATTTTTAAATGCATATTAAATAAAATATACAAGGAGTTAATTATATGTTTCAAAAAAAGAAAATTATGGTCGTTTTTGGAACTAGACCCGAAGCCATTAAAATGGCCCCTTTAATATATGAATTAAGAAGAAACAATAAATTAGAGATTTCGGTTTGTTTAACCGCACAACACAGAGAAATGGTGGACCAAGTATTAACAGATTTTAATATTAAGCCAGATTATGATTTGAATATTATGCAACAAAATCAAACACTTGTAGATTTATCTGTTCGATTGCTAACAAATTTAGATGAACTATTTAAAAATGTAAGACCTGACCTACTCCTAGTACATGGTGACACGACGACAACGTTTATTGCTAGTTTAGCTGCGTATTACAATAAAATCCCGATTGGACACGTGGAAGCTGGATTACGTACCTGGAATAAGTTTTCTCCCTACCCAGAAGAGTTGAATAGGCAATTCACAGGTATTATGGCAGATTTACATTTTGCCCCTACTGAACAGGCCGCTCTAAATCTAAGGAGAGAAAACAAATTAAAAAGCTCGATATTTATAACTGGAAATACAGTAATTGATGCCGTGAAAATGACGGTTAAAGAGAATTATCACCATACTGTTTTGAATCTTTTAGAGAAGAAAAAACTTATTCTTTTAACAATTCATCGGCGAGAAAACTTAGAGAAAATTGAAGAGATCTTTAATGCAATACGTACAATAGCTGATAAATTCAAAGACATAGTCTTTTTATACCCTGTTCACCTTAACCCTGTAATTAGAAAAACGGCAGATCAATTACTTAACAATCATGAGCAGATTATCTTAGTAGATCCTCTTTCTACCTATGACTTCCACAACTTAATGGCTCGTTCTTATTTGATATTAACAGATTCAGGTGGGATCCAAGAAGAAGCACCTAGCCTAGGGATTCCTGTCGTAGTACTTAGGGAATCAACTGAAAGACCAGAAGGGGTAGAAGCAGGAACACTTGTGCTAGCTGGCACTGACTTTGAAACAATTTGTCATACTGTTAATGATTTATTAACTAGTCCTAACTCATATAAAAAAATGGCTAACGCCGTTAATCCATATGGTGACGGAAATGCTTCAAAAAAAATCGTTAATGCCATTTTGGAGTACTTTAAAATTGATTAAAAGAAAAAGGAACTCATTTAAATTTCTATTAAAGAAGGAATTTTTCTTTAATAGAAATTTAAATTTAATACTCTTTTTATTAAAGTGAATTTTAGTTTCAATAATAGTAAATTCACAATTTTATCTAAATGAAAAATTAGAAAATACATATTATTCATTTTGAAAGTTTATTAACCAAATAAATTTATGCTATAAAAAATAACGTTTATAAAGGCTGGCTTAAAAATTCTATCATAACAAAATAGGAGCGGATTATATTTGATAGTAAAAAATAAGATTATTATGTGCTATGGTAAAACCGATTATACTCCTGGACGGTATTTAGAATCTGGATTGAAGTCAATTGGCTTAAAGGTTGACTTATTTCAAAATAAAATTGATTTTAGTAAAGTTAATCTTGATGAATATTTAGCTGTATTGTTTGTGGAGAGTCCATCCAAACCCCCTATAGAGACTAAGAACATAAATTTAGTGAAAATCCCTAAGCTTTTTTGGATTCACCATGGTGAAAATCGTTTGCAAACAAATTTACAACTCGCTAAAAGATATCAACCAGATGTTATACTAATGGCCCATTCATTACACTTAGCTAATAAATTTTCTGTACCTGTCCATTTTTTCCCTTTTGCCATGGCAATAGATATTTTTAATTGTACAAGAAACTTAAGTGAAAGGGAGCATGATATATCTTTTGTAGGAAGTAAAAATGCACTCTATTATAAAAATCGTAATAAAAGTTTAAAGGCTATCCATAAATACTTTGGGGATAAATACGATTTGTCTCTTAATTCAACTATATTTGTAAATGACTTAGCTGAGAAATATAGCAAAACAAAAATTGTAATTAATCATACTGCAGATCGGATAAAAAGTTTAAATATGCGCATTTTTGAAGGGATGGGATGCGGTTCTCTATTAATTACAGATTATGTCCCTGGACAAGAAAAATTATTTATTGATGAAAAGCACTACATTATTTATAAGAACCATAAGGATCTATTAGAAAAAATAGATTATTATTTAATTCACCTTGACGAAGCCCAAAAAATTGCAACGTCAGGCTACTACCATCTTCTCTCTACCCACACATATATCCATAGAGCAAACGAAATAGTTGAAATTATCAGAAATATAAATAGTATATAAGATAGACAGTTGTAACATTGAATGTAAAACGACTCTCTGTCATTTTGTTGAAACCTTCTCCATAATAGTATAGTAGTAATCATCCATGTGAGAGAGGTTTATTTGCATTTATAGTTATTTTGTAAAAGATTTCATTTTCGAATATAGACAATTCTGATATCTTGATTTACCTTTAAGATAATCAATCTTCTAAACAGTATTTATCTCATCATAAACTGGGATTAACGTATTTTTATCAAAAAGCAGGAAAGATGATAGCTTCCCTACGATAGGCACACCAATCTACTTATTTCTTTTCTCAACTCCTATCTGTTTTTTAATCAGTGTTTCCACTGATTAAAAAACACAAGCATAAAGTAATTTTATTTTTCATAATAAAGCTGATTTCATGTATATAAATTTTCATTGAATGGTTTAATTAGTAAAGGATTATATATTTGTTGTACTTCTCTATATTTACTAAGAATACTTTCCTTATTTTCCTCAATTAAATTTACTCGGTTTAATATCTCCCCTTCTAGATTAGGAGAATCTGTTGATAGAACATAATCTTCTAACCCTAACAAATAAGCAAGATCGAACACCTTAAAACGATAGCCAAGAGCAATAAAAGGAACATTAGCAGCAAGTGATATTATATTAGGATGTAGTTTAAAGTTAATGGTTAAACTACAAGAAGATAAGATCACCATAAGCTCTTGTTCCGTATATAATTTTTTTTCAAAAATTACATTTCTTTGGTCATTAATTTTGTTAAATAATCTTTGACAGGAGCTAAAATCTCTATCCCAAACTGTATAAATCAATATTTTATAACCCTTTTTTATAAGCTTTTTGGCAATAACCACAAGTTTATTTTCTAAGCCAACTTCATTCTTACCATAAAGTTGTTTGTACGTTGTTCCCCAGTTTAACCCAACTATTTTTTCTTTTTTATTTACCTCTAAAATATTAGAAGGCTTTAACAATAGACCTGGATCGCCAATTATTTGTATATCATCGCTGTTAACCCCTATTATCTCTAAGATCTTTTTAGTTAATGGACCTCTAACCCCTGCAAATTTAGCCTTCGAAAAAATATGTTTTAGCATAGTAAC
Source organism: Priestia sp. RMT2NF4 (assembly GCF_047872835.1). Taxonomy (NCBI): domain Bacteria; kingdom Bacillati; phylum Bacillota; class Bacilli; order Caryophanales; family Bacillaceae; genus Priestia; species Priestia sp. RMT2NF4. The sequence continues at coordinate 12,937 of NZ_JBLQZO010000011.1, read as the reverse complement.
ATCTTCAGCTTTAAACTCTTTTATTAAGGCAGGGAACTTCCCTGCAACTATTTTATCTAATTGATGTTTATTTATCCTATCTATCCCACTACCCCAAATTATAACATTCTTCCCACTTTCAAGAGAGTTATACAGTATAGGAATGTAGCTTGGCATTATTAAGGAACCTCCGCCTAGAACAATTGTATCGTAACTTCCTATATCGTTAATATTTATATTAGGTAAAGACGGGATTACTTTTATTTTAGCTTTGTCTAGATAATGTACACCAAGGTTTTTGAATATGTTCCACAATAGATCATCACCTAAATTTTTATATCCAATCCACCCTATATACAGTACTTTTTGCATAAACGATTCCCCTCCTTTACAATTAGAGGCTTACAGGCTCACTTTATCAGTAAACTATATTTTCTATTACACTTTTTAATCTACAAAGATAATAAAGGGATAATTTCTTATTTTTAAATAAACACACAAATAAGGTAATTATTATTTAATCCGTATCCATCCCTCCTCCTTCTAAAATATATGTATAAACAATTCAAACATTAAAAATTTATATATTTTTCTGACGATTATCACGAAAACATTTTTTTCTTTTTGAGACCTTACAATACCTTGTGTAAATGAATAAATACAAAAAGGAAAACCTTTTCTTGTAGAATTAAGTCACCACTATGTTCCTCAGACCATTTCAAATATGACGAAAGTGAGGTCTGAACAGGTAGAAGGAGTCCGAGATTAAGCTTTGTGTACATGCTATGGGTGCGTTTATTTAGAAGCTAAACATATTGTTTAAAACGAGATAAAGTATCTAAAGAAACTGTCTAAATTGCCGTTGGTATTCGCGAAGACGTTTTAAAAGGAGTGTTTGGCTATACAATCGCTCCTTTTGAACCATCTTTTCTAGAAAGAATTTTTAGAAGAAATTCTATTGTTTTATTGCCGAAGGGTTAAAAAGCATTTCAGACAGTGTTTTTTCTATCTATCCAGCTTCTTATCAAATATGCTACGTCCATCTTTCACGTACGATTGCCCATAAATTTCGTGTATCCCATTGATTTAAAATCTGTGAAGAGTTTAAATCTGTGTACCGGCAGCAAGCCTTGAAATAAGCCAAAAAGCCCTGCATTCATTTGTAAAAAACCGGAAACATATGTATCTAAAAGTGAAAAACCATTATTTGTTCACTTTTTATAGCTTTCCTAAGCCTATTTGTGTAGCATTTATTTTACTAATCTTATTGAGCTGTTTAATAAATAGATCAACAAATATAGTAAACGTAAAGAACAATTCCCTAACGCAGAGTCACTTTAACGCTTCCTCGTTTCTCAGTTTGACCAGCATAATCAGCGCATTGCGACAAAATGTCATATTGGTTTCGATTAAACTCGTGCAGAGCTGCAAATGATGTTTAAAGTAAACTAGTGGGTAACGGTCATAGGAAAAGGAAACTTCCATTTCCACAAAATTATTGACGGTCCCTTCTCCTTTAAAGTAAACCTTTAAAAGAACGAACGATGCTACTTTTATAATATTTCGTTTATTAAAAAAGAAAACAAAATTTATCATAATAACATCTGTGAACAACTGACTATCACCTAAAATATTGAAACTATAATATAAAATGGTTGATATGCTTAGTACACTCACAACCGGGCAAGCATATTATGTAACATAGCTAGTAATGTAAAATAGCCAGTAATATAAAACCAACATTATATGAAAGGATGATTTCCTTGGCACCTTTAACAAAACAGGCTAAGTTAGAGTTATTAAGAAATCTTTTTGCTACTACTGAAAACTCCGTGAGTAACAACTCAACTGCTAACGCCAACCTTAGTATAGATCTACCTGGCATAGATGTAGATATCAATCTAGGTAGAGAAAACTCTACTACTGGGGTCACTTCTACTTCTATTAGAAAAATTTTATTAAGTAAATTAGATCAAGAAGTCAGCATATTAACCACTTCTGAAGAAACTGTAGTAGGGGTATTAATTGCTGTTGAACTTAATTATGTTGTTTTGGTTGATAATACTACAGGTACTCTAGTTTTCGTAAGAATAGCAAAAATTAACGAAGTCAACGAAACTAATATTTAAGAGGGGGGTTCTTATATGTTTGCACCAGACTTTGTTACTGAATTATCTAAGCGTGTTGGCACGCTTGTAGTAGAAGTTCAAACAGATGGTGGAGAATTTTCAGGTACTCTTGCAAGGGTATCAGCAGAGGTTATTGTTGTAGTACCATTTGGCGTATATCCTACCAATAATAGTCCGCAATATATCTCCGTTTCGTCTATTAACTTTGTAAGATTTTTACCATTTTAATCGAAATATCTTTTAAAATCACTCCATTTAGAGTGGTTTTTTTTTTCTTTTCTCGTAAAACTTAGTTTATGTTCTCTAACATTATAAACACTAAAGTCCTGATATAATAAAAGGTTTTTTTTTATTATATTATTTAATATAGCAACATCTTCAAATTCAAATATAGGAAATCCATTAACCTCTTTTAAAGAAGAGGTACGATAAATACGAGGACCAAGAGGGAATTTATAACTTAGTAATTCCCTTTTATTATCTACTTGTTTTCCTTTCTTGAGCCTACCAAAATGGATATGTCCTTCCCTTGTTTGTTTCCATGTTTTTAGATTTCCATATAATACAGAAACTTCTTTGGGTAACGAGGTTATATTATTGCTAATAACTGAAAAGGCATTAGGATCGAGCCAATCATCTGCGTCTAACTCCATAACAAATTCTGTGTTGATATGCGGGATAACCTTGTTTAGTGCACTTGCCTTCCCTTCATTTACACTTCGTAGTAACTGAAAATTAGATTGGTTTTTCCATTTTTCTAATTGTTCATACGAATTATCAGTAGAACCATCATCAATTACACATATTTGATCAAAAGTACCATTTTGTAAATAACAAGAGTTAATTGCTATATCTACATAATCAGCCATATTATAATTAGCAATCATAATTGCTATAGAAGATCCCTGTGAAGAAATTGTATCCGTACAAAAATATTTTTTTATAAATTTATTTTTTTCCAATTGATCTATCGAATGTTTTCTATGTTCTCTATTAATAAATTCACACGGCATATTTATTATATTCGATTGCCTAATTTGCGATAACCAAGCAGGTAATACAGCTTCCTTAAAAGGAACTTGATATTTTGATAACAGTTTAGTTTGTTTTAAAAAAGTATTTCTAACCATAAATATTTTTTTAAAATTTAAACCAAAATCATTATCATCATACGTCACTACATGTTTACCATTTTCCAATTCTAAAAGAAGATTTTTTATATCTATGCTAAAGTATTGCCCATCGTAAAGAAATAATGTATATTCGGCAGATGAAACTTCCACTAATTTGTTTAGAGTTTCGCCTAAATCTTCATTTACTAAGTTTTCATGTGTTACTTCTGAAAAGTAACATGCAGAACTTTGATAAGAGAAAGAAGTGTTTTCTTTTAAAAGAATAACTTTTTGAATTTTTTTAGAAATAAAGTTTAAAGAAATCAAAGCTTGCTTCAAAACTTTTAGGTTAGTATACCCAATAAGAACGACTTGAATTCCGCCCATTTCCTACCTCCTAGATAACAATCTGGAACTATGTATTAATTTATGCAAGAAAAGAACATTATAATAGCTTTAAGCCCCTCCTATCTAATTTATATTTTAATAACAACACTCATATGAAGTTATTTTATGAATTTCAAACTAATTTAATTTATTGAAAAACACAAAAAAATTAGGTTCACTTTATAGAAAGCCTTTAGGCACTATTCCACCTACCCAAAAAATGTTACTGTTACAACGTAAAAAGAGCTTCTCTTTTTTAATGAGAGGCTCTTTTATTCTTCAGTTTTATAAGGGTAACAAATAAATTTAGCTAAATGCATTCATTAAGCAACAGGTATATAATAACTCTTTAAAAGATTTTCCCAAAAATTCTTGACAGCAATTTTAAAGTTGATTTTTTATCTAATTTCTAGTCAATCATTTTTTAACTGATATAATGAAATATTTACACTTCCTAATTACCTCCCTGCTTTTTACGCTCAGAAGATAATTAAAGAAATATTAAAGAATATCTAGTGAAACTAAGATGGCAACTAATACTTGAAGTAACAATTGGAGATTTACAGCAACATCTGTATCAGTAGTTTTAACTCTAACATTTGTAGAATTTTCAACAATTGTTTTTTGTGCATTTTTTTGTTTGATGCTAGAAACTTGCTTTAACTCTTGAATAACAGCATTTCCTTGTTCATTATCGCCGATTGAAATACGAACTACTACTGCAATAGCTATCTGTAAAGCAGCTTGAATAGTAGCTGCGACTTGAGTATCTGTAGATTGTACTTTAACGTTTTCTGAATCTTTAACAATAATTTTTTCAAAAGATTGTTGTTCTGCTTTAGCAATTTGATCTGCTTCTTGCCAAACATCTTTACCACTAAAGCGTTTATTTTCACAATGATCTAATGCTCTCCATTTTCTTTCAGTCATGTTTTTTCACCTCTTTTAGTTTTTTATTAAAGAACATCGATAAGCACGATAATAGCAACTAGTACCTGTAATAGTACTTGGACATTAAGTGCAACATCTGTATCAGTAGTTGTAATTTCTACATCTTTAGAGTTTTCAATATAAATTTTTTGCTTATTTGTTTGCTCTATATCAGATAGTTGCAATAGGTCTTGAAGGATACCATCGTTTTGTACTGAATCGGCAATAGTAAGACGAAGTACTACTGCAATGGCTACTTGGATAGCTACTTGAATACCAATAGCAGCTTGAGTATCTGTTGTAGTGACCATAATATCGCAAGAATCTTTAATCCAAATTAATTCATTCGATTCTTGATCAATTAAAGAAAGTTGATCTGCATCTTGGACTACTTCTGCATCAAAAAACTCAGGGCTTTCAAAACTCTCACGACTATTATAGTATTCGTACTCTGTAGATTCACTTTCATAGTGATCTACTTTACAGCCATCTTTACAATGCTTCTTAGAATCATCTTTTTTATGTCTGTTTTTGCACTTTTTCTTTACATCGTAAGAATAATACTTTTTAGATGACATAACTAACACTCCTTTTTCATGGTATGTATTAATATATGAGCATACCAATCAATAGGATTGGGCCAATCGACTAATGAGTTCAACCATTTTCAAAAACAACAAAAACGCCTATTGAATGGCGTTTGGAAGTGTTACAGTTTATCTTTTTTTATTATTATCCTTTGTTTGCTGAACAAATTCATCTACTCGTTTTGATAAATCTTCAACCATTTCTTTCAGCATTTGTTTTTTTTCTTCAGATAGTCTTCCTTTGATTTGCTCTTTATCTATACCATGTTTAGAAAAAACATCGTTTACTAATAAATCCATTAGCTTATTTGGCACAATTTCCGGATTTTTTTGTGAATCGCTCATATATATCGCTCCTTTTTATAAGGTTTTGTTTCATAACAACATATGCAACGCTATCTTAAAAGGAAACAATTCCTCTACCTATTTTTAAATATCATTTAAAAATACACGATATTCATTAATAACATACAGTTTATTTTAATTAACAAAAGATCCCCATTAGGCATTAATCATAAAATGGATCTCTAGCTTTTAAAAAAATTAAGATAATAAAATAAATTTAACATCATATATTTGTACATAAGGTAAGTACCTTATGTTTTCAACAATTTTCTTAACAGTATTTATGAAAAGAGTTGAGTAAAATGGGAAAAAAAGCGAAGGCTGTACATGTTGCGGTTGATTTTCCATCTTCGCAAGGAAAATCATCTAATAATCAAATTTATATAACAAACGAGGACAATAATACGGTTTCTGTTGTTGATGGGGTAACAGATGAGTTAATTACGACTATAAATGTAGGTCGTCAGCCAGTAAACGTAAATGGTAACTCATCTACCAATAGAATTTACGTGACTAATAAAGGTGACGATACAGTTTCCGTCATTGATGCTGGTACAAATACAGTTATTGGAATTATCCCAGTTGGAAGGCAACCATCAGGTGTAGGAATTAATCCCTATATGGATAGGGTTTATATAACCAACGCAGGCAGTGACACAGTTTCCGTCATCGATGGTTCAACAAATATTGTTGTTGCTACAATTCCTGTAGAAACCCATCCAATTAACGTAGATGTTCATCCTTATATTAATCGGATTTATGTCGCCAATAAGTTTAAAAACACAGTTTCCGTCATTGATGGATTAACGAATACAATAATGGCTACAGTGCCAGTAGGTGACCAACCTACCGACGTAGGGACTAACTTATCTAACAATCGAATTTACGTAGCTAATAAAAACAGTCATACTGTTTCAGTGATTGATGCAGGAACAAACACTGTTATCGGAATAGTACCTGTAATGGAACAGCCATCTGTGATTGATATTAATAAAGGTAATAACCAAATCCACGTTACGAACGAAGAAAATAGTATAGTATCCGTAATTGACGGGGCAACCAATATTGTTATTGCTACCCTTCCAGTAGGTGATCAGTCACCTTACACAATAACTGATGCCTAATATAAGACATACCACTACTATTTATGTTTTATAAGAGGTGGCATAACAATGATTTTATATTACAACCTGTAGCAACAATAACTTTGTCTTAATGTGCTTATTGTTGCTACACTTAATGATGTTAACTGCTGATTGGAAAATTTACTTCTCATCAAATTTTCTCCATTTTTGATAAAGAGATGGACAAATATCTTTAACATAGGATAAAAATTCTTTTGATAACTTTAATTCCTTCAATTCAGTTAGTAATTTAATAGGAATAGGGCGATTAGAACTAAAGGCTCTTTTGAGATCAATTACTTTCAAATTTCCCTGTTCATTCATTAGAACATGGCGTAATTCCGTATCTTGTCTACTAAAGTTTAATTTTTTCAATTCATCAATAAGATTTATAAGTTGCATAACTAAAGACTTTGTTATATACCTATTCTTCTTTAGATGTTTTGCCAAGGAAATTCCTTCTATATACTCCATGACTATGTAATTTGATCCATAACCGTAGAGACGAGGAATAATAGAAGAAGACTGCCCAACTTGTATAGCTTTTAACTCCTTTTTATATACTTCTTCCTTAAAAAATACTTTTACACATCGATTAGAAGTCACTTGATAAATAACTCCATCTTTTCCTTGCCCAACTACCGCATACCTTTTAAAATCCATAAATACGTTCTCTTCTTTTCTTAATGATACCTCCGAAGAACCTTCCAAGACTTTTTCAATTAAAAAATGACTTTTTTTTACCCTATTAGATGAAATAAATTGAGCATTGTTACTTATTTCAAAATCAGGAAACAGACTCTTTTTTTGATTGTATCTTTTAAAGAAAGTTATTTCTGGTAATCTATAATCTTCGCTATCATCACTACGATAATGAAAATAAGGTTTCCCCACAGCTAACCTCCTCCTTTCCACGTTTGTTATTATATTCCTTTAAAATTAAAGTGCTTGTATAGTTATCTATTTACAGATAAGTTTGCAAAAAATTTTTGATAAAATCCAAGACAGGCACCCTCTCCTGCTACTTCCAGTTACATATTATAGTAAGAGAGAGAGGTGATATCAGTATGAAATATAAAGAAGATTGGGATTATGCAGAAGAGGCTCATAAAAAACCTTGCAAAAAGAACGAAAAACATGATGAGCATAGTTCTTGTAAAGAGGCTTGTAAAAAGCAGGAGAAACATGATGACTACAGCGATTGCAACGATACTTGTAAAAAAATCAGGGTTATAAACTTATGGAAATCAAGTTCCAAGCATTAATAGTATAAACCCTAATAAATTAATAAGATCTGTTAGCATCTGGTAACAGGTCTTATTCCTATGAAATAAATTCTTTTGATTCCAATTAACTTTTAATATTAATTATTGCTGACGACAAATGACTTAGAAGTGACCTCAAAAATTGGTATTGTAGCATTACTGTAAGGGTTATTTCTATCCCCTTATTGACTGCTTTACATAATAAAATTATTGATGTATAGATCCTTTATAAGTAACTAGTATGTAACTACTTAATTTTCAATTCTCCGCCAATGACGGTTTCTAATATCTGGATAAATTCATATATTGTTTATAGTACAAGTATAGAAGAAGAAGCTACAGGAGGAACGAATATGAGCAATTGTATACTAGTAATTGGGGCTCATCCTGATGACGAACTATTAGGAACTGCGGGAACCTTAAAAAAGTTGGTAGACGAAGGTTATAAAGTAATTTCAGTAATTACTGCTTTAGGAAGAAAGGAAGAAGCACATCATATCCAGCAATTCGGACGGCTTGCTAATAAAGAAATTGGCATTGATGAAGTAATATTCCTCGAGCATGCCAATTTAGAGTTAGAAATGATTCCTCTTCACGAGTTAACGAAAGAAATTGAGCAGCTTATCCAAAAATACAAACCGGTGAAAATCTTTACACACCATTACGGTGATCTAAATAAAGATCACCAAATTACTTTTCAAGCGGTACTAACTGCAGCTAGACCTCTTCCTAATACCCCGCCTATAGAGTTAATTACATTTGAAACGGTATCATCTAGTGAATGGAATGCTTCCACTCCTGATAAAATATTCAAGCCAAATTATTTCGTAGATGTTACAGCACATATGGAGTGTAAACTCAATGCTCTTAGACATTATGATATTGAAATGAGAGATTTTCCTCATCCTCGTTCTTATGAAGGTATTGAGTACTTAGGAAGGCTACGGGGCATGAGCGTTGGCGTGCCTTATGCTGAAGCTTTCGAAATTATACGGAGGGTTTGGAAATGAACAATGAAATTACTTTTCCCTATCCTTATATAGTTGAAAGATTAGACCACTATTATGGACTTAAATCACATTTTCCAAAAAAAGTTATTCCGACGGAACAACCTAAAAAAAGAAACCCTTTCACAAAAGGGTCAAAAAAGAAATTTTCTATTTTAATTGCTACATTTTGGAGCTATCCTCATGTAGGAGGTCTTTCTAATTATATTACTACTCTAAGTAAAGGTTTAAAGAGTCAAGGACATAAAGTAGATATTATTTCTCCCAATCAATTCTCGAGTTCTAAAGTAAAAAAGTTTCGAGAAAGCGTTACGCCCAATTTAAAAAGTTTCTTTACAAAGCGCTATGGAAGTTATAGTGATCGAATCTTAAATCATAAAAGACTTATATATGTATATGAAAAAATGCTTGAAACTATAGATTTAGAAAAATATGATATCCTTCATGCTCAAGATTTATTTACAGCAAATATCTTAGGAAGATTTAATGAAATCTACGGAAAACCCTTATTTTATACACCTCATGGTATGTTTACATTTAACAGAATAAAATTTAACATAATTAAAAAAGATTCTGTTGAAGAATCATATTTTAAAGAACTTGAAAGTAAAGCGATAGAATATGCAAGTCATATTATTGTTCTTAGTGATTCATTTCGTGAACCATTAATAAAATTAGGTGCAAAAAATAGAAATATAACTACAGTCATTACAGGTATTGATTATCCAATGAGTCAAAGGCAAGAAAAAGAAACACCTTCACACAAACTTACTATTACATGCGTAGCTAGACTTGGACCGCGAAAAGGACACAACCATTTATTTGAAGCGTTATCATACATTAAAAAATATACCACAAATATCGAAGTGTTAATTGTTGGCGATGGACAAATGAGGGAAACATTAGAAAGACAGAAAAAAGCTCTAGGTTTATCCATGGTCAAATTCTTAGGATCTAGAGATGATGTACCCTTAATCTTAAGTAAAACCGATATCTTTGTACTCCCAACAATCAACGATAGCTTACCTCTTTCTATAATTGAAGCTATGCATAGTGGAACTGCCGTAATTTCCACAAATTGCGGCGGCATCCCTGAGCTCATAAAGAATAATAAAACAGGGATTGTTTTAGAACCTGGAAATTCTGAACAATTGGCTCATGCATTAAAATTTCTGATTACGAATAAAGAAGCTCGAAATACAATGAGTACAAATGCTAAAAATTTCGCTAAAAAACATTTAACTATAGACAGTATGGTAGGAAAAATAAAACATTTGTACACCGATTTTTGGGAGATGAATTAAGGTATGAAACATGAACATCCTGCAGTTATACTTGACCTTAGCGCCAATGGCGTTGGCATTATTAGAAGTTTAGCAAGAAAAGGCATAAAGGTGTACGCTTTTGATACGAAAAAGCCATATAAAATAGGAAAATCACGTCTCGCTACTTGTGGTATATGCCCTAGTCCTTTAACTGAAGAAGAAAACCTATTAGATTTCTTAATCAACTTATCTAAAAAGGTTGGTTCAAAGCCTATCTTATACACAGGAGCAGATGACTATGTACAATTCATCTCGAAAAATCGAGATGAATTGCTAAAATATTTTTTATTTTTATTTCCTGATGATTCTTTAATTGAACAAGTTCTTGATAAAAACAAAACTTATGAACTCGCCATCAAGCATAATATTCCATGCCCGAGAACATATGTAATAGATAATAAAGAAGAACTTGAAGATGCTATTTCAACTCTTGATTTCCCCTGTATTTTAAAACCTGTTCTCGGCCATGAGTTCAGAAAAAAAATCAATAAAAAAGCGATTGTATTTGAAACTCCTGAGAAGCTAAGAAGTGAATACCCTTTCTATAGGGAATGCGGGCAATTAATTATTCAAGAACTGATTCCAGGAGACAACCAGCGTTTTTATAAAGTGGCTACCTTCTATGATGACAACATGAAGTTACTTGCATTATTTTCCTTACAAAAAAATCATCAATTTCCTGCAGAATTTGGAACAGGTGCTCATATTGTCAGTAAAAAAGTGCCTGAACTTATCGATATATGTATTCCTTTTTTTGAAGAAATAAAGCTCAAAGGTATTGGTATGGCTGAATTCAAGAAAGACCCGAGAGATGGAATTTATAAATTCATTGAAATAAATCCTCGTTTTTGGCTCACTCATAGCCTCACAGGCCCTTCAGGCGTTGATTTTGTCTACATGTATTATTTACATCTAACTAATCAAAATCCAGAACCTAGATTACATCAAATAGACGGTATTAAATGGATTTATCTTGTGAGATATTATCTTACTTTTCTTCAAAAGAAAAAGAATTCAGAGATGACTTTTAAGGATTTTTACCAGGGATTACAAGGACAAAAAGAGTTTGCATTATTTGCATGGAATGATCCAATGCCATTTTTCAGAAGCGCATGGTCTCATCTGATTAATGCTTGGAAATCCAAGAGAAAGGACTAAATAGTGTGTATGACCTAAAAACTCTACCTCATCTGCTTAAAGATTTAAAAATAGCTGAAAAACTTTCTTATTCTATTGGTGAGAAAGTTACAATCGTCCCTTCAGAAATCAAGTGTTTAAAATCAACAAAACGAAGTGGTATATATAAACTGCTGATTCAAAAACAGAATGGTTATCATCCAATTATCTTTAAAGTTTACAATTCTAAAGCCTACAAAAACGAAGTAGAAATTAATATCTATAAAAAAGCTTATCCAATTTTAAAAGAGTTTTTGCCTCGTATTTACCTCATAGAAACGGTTAAAAATGAAACATGGGTATTCATGGAATTCGTGAACCAGATACGTGGACAATTGACCTTCTCTCCTTCTCACTTTCAATATATTATTCCCAGCATAGCTAAACTTCATGGTCAGACTTTTGAAAGTAGATTCAAAAAGGATACAACTATTTGGAAAGATTGGCTTCCTGTTTATACTTCTATGAAAAAGAATAGAATGAAATATATTAATCAAACAATTGATCTACTAGATGCTGCAATGAAAGACAACCGCACTAGTCATCTAATAAAACCTTATTACCCATCGTTAATCAAGTTATACAATAAAGGACCCGATTTCTTTCCGGAATTAATTGAAAATGGATCGTCTATTACGCATGGAGATCTTCATATGCAAAATATATGTAGCAAAAATGTTACTCAAAATACACCATGGAATATTCAATTAATCGATTGGGAATCAGCCAAATACTCTCCAGTATGGTTCGACATGGTTGTATTAGTAGAACTATTGTTGGGATTTAGAAAAGATTGGCAGCCAAACGCAGAGGAAATACGAACTCAGTGTGTACAAATATATGTAGGTGAAATGAAAAAATACGGAATTACTTTTAAAACAAATCCAATGACCCTTTATAAAATGGCCTATCTCCAGCGAACGTTAGAAAGAGGGCTTCACACTCAACTAAGGAGGCTTGCTGATAATCGTGAAGGTGAGCTCTTAAGTTACCATCTTGAAAAGATTTCAACCTGGGGTAAAGAGTTGGGAATATATAAATAAATTTATTTTCAAGCCGTTTTTCTGCCACATGTGGGAGTTTAATGAACTATTAATCTATAACTTCCTAATTTTGTCCTTCATCTTTTCCTGATCTTTAAACTCGTAAATTTTCTTTTGTTTACTAATTTCTGCTCAATTCTTCCTCAATCATTTTTAACAATTAAGTTAAAAATAGTTTAAAAGCCACTTTTTTCCGAATGTACAAGCAATTTTTCTATTCAAAAATAGAATATATAGAAACACCAATTTTAAATAAAGGTAGGGAATTCATTTGACTAAAATTTATTATGATCAAAATGATGAAAGTAAGCACTGCTTAAAAGCCATGTATGACCTTCGTAAAAATAAAGATGAGAAAAAACATGATAAAGACAAACACGAAAAAGATCATGGCAAAGATAAATGCAAAGACAAACACGAAAAAGATCATGGCAAAGATAAATGCAAAGACAAACACGAAAAAGATTATGGCAAAGATAAATGCAAAGATAAACACGAAAAAGATTATGGCAAAGATAAATGCAAAGA
>NZ_JBLQZO010000010.1:0-112886 GCF_047872835.1 Priestia sp. RMT2NF4 | reverse complement strand
ACGCCAAGTTCTTTTAATTTGGCTTCAGCTTGTTCCTTAGTCAGGGTACCGTCGCGAAGCTGATCCATAATAGCTTTCGCTTTTGCCTTTGTACCAGCATCTAAATTGCTAAAGGGGCCTTCTTTATGATGCTGAGGTAAGCTTACGCCGAGTTTCTGTAATTTTTCCTGTGCTTTTTTCATAATATCATCAACTTTTTGTTGTGTTGCATCACTCGTAGTTGTTGTATTGCCATTTGTTCGCTCTACAACCGTTGAAGAGCTTGTTTCATCTTTGCTTGCTGCAAATGCCGTGGAGTTTGCAGCGGCCATAACTCCTAGTGTTAAACCGCTTGCCATGATATAACCGAATAGTTTCTTTTTCATGCTGTTGTCACTCCTTAAAAGTTATAGGGGTGTGGTACAGAGCTGTCCACAATTGTTAATGTAACCACCAATAGTGAAAAAATGGTGAAAATAGATAAAAAACGAAAAAATATAGACGTTTGTTGAACACTACAGCTCTTTTATTGGATAACAAAATGAAATTCGATATGATTTTATCTAAGTAACAGCAAAAAAGAATGGAGACTTTATATAGATGAACGTTCTTAAAAAATTGGCAATAGCTTTGATAGTTGTGATAGCGGTAAGCCTGTTATTTTTGTTTCGCGATGAGTTAAAGCCAGGTCCAACGTTAAAAGATTTTTCAGGAGCAGCTGAGTTGCATCCTGTCGTAGAAGAAAAGAAAAATAAACTTGTTCAACAAGCAAACGACCAAGGAATCTCGATTGTCATTACGGAAGGTTTCCGTTCAAAAGAAGAACAAGATAAGCTTTATGCAAAAGGCAGGACGGAAGAAGGCAACATTGTTACCTATTCAAAGGGCGGCCAGTCTTATCATAACTATGGACTAGCTATTGATTTTGCTATTGGGTTAAAAGACGGAGAAGTTATTTGGGACATGAAATATGACGGTAATAACAATAATCGGTCTGATTGGATGGAGGTTGTAGATATCGCAAAAAGTTTAGGGTTTGAATGGGGAGGAGATTGGCAAGGTTTTAAAGACTATCCGCATTTTCAAATGAGTCCGGAAAATATAAAAGGCCACACACGCTAATAAAGCGTGTGTTTTTTAGAGAAATAATATAATTTCACTATATTTATGTCAGAACCTCTAACATGAATGGAAGCTTGTATTTACTTTTTTTATTAATTTACTGCTAAGAGAATTATATATATTAATATAATAAAGTGATAGACGGATAATTAGAAAAAGGGCTGATTAGAGAGAACTGCCCTAGAAAAATGAAAGACAATTCGTATAAAGATATGCGTTAACTAATATAATCTATTGATTAAGCTTATACAAGTACCTTCAGCCTAGCGAACGTATGCTTACATATCGGCAAATGCCAACAAAACCTTTTATTTTTCTAGCATATTTTATTTGAAGATAGTTCATTTTGATTACAAAAAAGAGATAATTTGTCAACTGTTGACTTTGCTTTAAGGGTAAGAATATAATTTTTAACATATTTTAAATATTTTAAAAATTTAAATATTTATCATTGTTCGTAGATTAGGAGGAGGAAAATGATTGTTTTTGACGGAGTGAACAAATATTACGGTGATTTTCACGTATTAAAAGATATCAATTTAACGATTAAAAAAGGTGAAGTTGTCGTCGTAATTGGACCTTCGGGTTCGGGTAAAAGCACGATGCTGCGATGCATAAATTATTTAGAAACAATATCTAACGGACAATTGACGGTAAATAATATATTGGTTGCAGATAAAAAAACAAATATTAACAAACTGCGCCGCAATATAGGTATGGTTTTTCAGCATTTTTATTTATATCCGCACAAAACGGTTTTAGAAAATATCACCTTAGCGCCTATGAAAGTACTGGGACAGTCGTCAGAAGAAGCTAAGAAAACAGCTCTATACTATTTGGATAAAGTAGGAATCGGTGAAAAAGCCAACGCCTACCCATCCCAGCTTTCAGGTGGCCAGCAGCAGCGTGTAGCCATTGCGAGGGGACTTGCAATGAAACCAGAGATTATGCTTTTTGATGAGCCTACCTCTGCTCTTGATCCAGAAATGATTGGAGAAGTGCTGGATGTCATGAAAACATTGGCTAAAGAAGGAATGACGATGGTAGTTGTAACTCATGAAATGGGGTTTGCTAAAGAAGTAGCAGACCGCATTGTATTTATGGATCAAGGAAAAATCTTAGAAGAGGCAACTCCGGCTGAGTTTTATGAAAACCCGCAAGAAGAAAGGGCACGTTTATTTCTTAGCCGTATTTTAAATCATTAATTGTTTAATAGGGGGAGTAATATGAAGAAATCAAAAACGTTTTTAAAGGCAGCTGTGCTTTCATTAGCAGCGGCTATGATGTTAGCGGCTTGTGGAGGGAAAAGTGAAGAAACGAGTGGATCATCAGCTAAAAAAGATGCGCTCACTGAAATCAAAGACAGAGGGAAAATTGTTATTGGAGTTAAAAATGATACGCGTTTGTTTGGCTTAAAGAATCCAAAGACGGGTGAAGTAGAAGGTTTTGATGTTGATATTTCTAAGCAGCTGGCTAAAGAGATTTTAGGAGATGAAAACAAGGTAGAATTTAAAGAAGTTACGTCCAAAACAAGGGTTCCTCTTCTTCAAAAAGGAGATATTGACGCTGTTGTTGCAACAATGACCATCACAGATGAGCGTAAAAAAGAAGTGGATTTTACGGACGTGTATTTTCAAGCTGGCCAGTCTCTTCTTGTGAAAAAAGGCAGTAAAATTAAAAGCGTTGATGATTTGAAGAAAGGTACTAAAGTGTTGGCTGTTAAAGGATCAACTTCAGCTATTAATATTCGCGAAAAAGCACCGGAGACAACGGTATTAGAGTTTGAAAACTATGCAGAAGCATTTACCGCTTTAAAATCTAAGCAAGGAGATGCTTTAACAACTGATGATGCTATTCTTTATGGAATGGCTGATGAAGATCCTTCTTATGAATTAGTAGGAAAGCCGTTCACAGAAGAGCCTTATGGCATTGCTGTGAAAAAAGGAAACAAAGAGCTTGTAGATGCATTAAACGATGCGCTTAAAAAAATGAAAGACTCTGGAAAATATGATGAAATTCACGACAAGTGGATCAAACAATAAGCGTACAGTTTTCTTTTCTCAGGATGAGCAGCATTATGCTCATCCTGCTTGTTTAGTTGAAAGGAGGAAGAAAATTGCTGGATTTTTCAATTCTGACGAACAATATGGATCTTTATTTAGAAGGTTTTAAGTACACCATTATCGCCGGTCTGATTGCTTTAGTGGCCAGTTTTGTACTTGGTACAATCATTGCGGTAATGCGAATAGCCCCTCTCAAAATAGTAAATGTAATTGGCACTGTCTACGTAGAGTTTATTCGAAATATTCCACTTGTGGTTATCGTCTTTTTTATTTTTATTGTGGCAGGAATCAGCGGTACAGCAGCCGGAGTGCTGGGATTAACTATTTATACGGCAGCTTTTATAGCCGAAGCCATACGAGCGGGAATTATGGCAGTTCCAAAAGGGCAGCTTGAAGCGGCGCGTTCATCCGGCCTTACGTATGGTCAGGCTATGCGATTCATTATATTGCCTCAAGCCATTAAAATTGTCATTCCTCCTCTTGGGAATCAATTTATTAATTTAGTGAAAAACTCATCCGTGTTAGGGATTGTTGCTGGTTTTGATTTAATGTATCAGGCAGATCTTGTTTCCTCTCGAACTTACGTAGTGTTTGATGTGTATATTTTTGTGGCCTTATTCTATTTAGTTCTAACCATTCCGTTGAGTTTAGGAGTTGGTTATCTTGAGAAACGTCTTGGTAAAACAAGCTGAAAGGAGTGAAAGTGATGGATTTTATGGGTGCTTATTCTCCTGATCACCTTTCCTTCTTAGTAGAAGGATTTTGGGTTACTTTAAAAGTGGCATTCATTTCGATTGTGTTAAGTTTTCTTATTGGAAGTATAGTAGGTATTTTAAGGTATGCCCGCATTCCAGTTCTTTCTCATGTACTCGCTTTTGTCGTAGAAATTATCCGGAATTTGCCGCTTCTTTTAATCATCTTTTTTACATACTTTGCTTTACCTGAAATCGGAATTGATATGGAAATTACGTCAGCAGCGATTGTGGCCCTCACTGTATTTGAATCTGCTATGATTTCAGAAATTATCCGAAGCGGATTAAAATCAATTGAAAAAGGACAAATTGAAGCGGCACGTTCATCAGGTTTAAACTATTACCAAACGCTTCGTTTTATTGTATTGCCACAAGCTTTGCGACGAATGGTACCTCCTTTAGTTAGTCAATTTATTTCATTATTAAAAGATACGTCGCTTGCAGTGGTCATCGCGCTTCCTGATTTGCTGCATAATGCTCAAATCATTTATGGACAGAAACAAAGTTACGTGGTGCCGATGTTTTTGATCATTGCGATGATGTATTTTATTGTAAACTATGCTTTATCAGTCATTGCACGAAGACTAGAAGTCAAAAGGGTGTAGATACTCTTTTGACTTTATTTTTGGAAAATAAATAACATTGACAATGCATTGTTGCAACGCATAAAATGACTAAAGTAACAGTGATTAAATGAGATTATTTTCATTCATTATATAGAAGAAAAAAACAGTGTTGGTCCAACCCCTACTGAATATCCGGTAGGGGTTTTTGTGCAAGAAGTGATTTGGTTAAACTAACACGTAAAATGAACAGAAGGGACGGGCATTATGGGAAAACAAGATCAAAATTTAAAAAAAGGTCTGTTGCCTCGTCATGTGCAGCTCATTGCACTTGCCGGCATGATTGGGACAGGCATTTTTAAAGGTAGCGCTGACACGCTAGGTATTGCAGGACCAAGTGTTGTACTTGCGTATTTATTTGGCGGCCTTATCTTATTTATTGTAATGACAGCACTAGCGGAGATGGCAATTGTCTATCCGAATATGAACGTACAAAATTTAGTGCATAAGGCATTCGGTACGCAAACCTCTTTTATTGTAGGGTGGCTGTACTGGGTGAACTGGATTGTTGTGACGGTTGTTGAACTGCTTGCGGGAGGAAGCTTTTTGAAGTTTTGGTTCCCTTCTGTACCTCTTTGGCTCTTAAGCTTTCTCTGTGCAGTGCTGATTGTAGGGATGAATTTATTTCAAGTGAAGTATTACGGAGAAATTGAGTTTTGGTTTGCCGGTATTAAAGTAATTGCTCTTACTGCTTTTATCATTTTGGGAGCTTTCATTTTATTCGGTGTAATTCCAAGTGATGTGCAAAATCCTTGGGCAAATTATACGGCTCATGGAGGCTTTTTCCCTCACGGCATGAGCGGTGTGCTGAGCGCCTTTTTAATTGTGATGTTCTCTTACGGGGGAGCTGAACTAATTGGTGTGGCCGTAACGGAAACAAAAGATGTAAAAAACGTGTTACCGAAAGTAATTAAAGGCACAGTATGGCGAGTGATTGGCTTTTATATTTTGCCTATTTTAATTATTTGCGGCCTTATGCCCTGGAATTCTGTATCGGGGCAAGACAGTCCCTTTGTGCAAGTGTTTAGTATTACCGGTCTGCCAGGTGCGGCTCACATTATGAACTTCGTTTTATTGACGGCCGTTTTATCAGCAGCCAATTCAGGGATGTATGCAACTTCGCGTACGCTCTATGCTATGGCTCAAAGCGGAGAAGCATCAAAGCGCTTCTTGAAAGTTTCAAAAAATGGCATTCCGATTAACGGTTTGATGATTACGGCTGCTTGTATTTTAATAGGTTTGTTTTTAGCCTATAAGACGCCGGATAATGTAATTAGTTATTTAATGACTATTCCAGGTTTCACGATCATTCTCATTTGGGTGAGCATTTGTTTAGCTCAATTAAAGCTGCGTAAAGGGTATAAAGAAAAGCCGTTTTTTGCCTTAAAGTGGTTTCCTTATACAACGCTCTTTGCAACAGCAGCACTGCTTGTTATTTTTGTATCGTTTATGTTTAACAAAAACAATGTGATTGGATCAAGCGTATGTGCGGTTATCCTGGTCGTACTCCTCATTTTTTCATTTATTAATAAAAGTCGAAAAGAAAAAAAGTTTGAAGTATAGCAAAAAGGCAATATACTAGAAAGACGAGGGTAAAAGCTTGTCTTTCTTTTTTTGCGAAAATTTCTGTATCACGTTACATATTTCTAGATGAAATGTTTAGTTAAATAAATAAAGGATGAGGACTACAATGGAATCAAATAATGTATTTACAACAAACCCAAAAAAGAAATCAAAGCACTTGGCCACGATTTCTTTGGCGATTATGGGAGTGGGCTTCGTTGCCACCATGCCTTTTGGTGATTCAATTTGGGGTCGGTTGCTTCAAGGTGGGTTCGAAGCTGGATTAGTCGGCGGCTTAGCGGATTGGTTTGCAGTTACGGCTCTTTTTCGTCACCCTTTAGGCATTCCTATTCCACACACTGCGCTGCTTCCTAAAAACAGGCAGCGTATTACAAGAGGGTTAGTCTCAACGCTTGAAAACGACTGGCTGTCAAAAGAAAGTATTCAAGAAAAAGTAAAAAGAATTGCGTTTACAAAGCGTTTGCTTCCGATTGTTCGAAAAGGTGTTCATTCGGAAACGATTCAACAAAAAGGAACAGCACTGCTTGTTGATGCGATTAATCGTGTGGATACAGAGAAAGTAGTTCCTATTATTGAAAAAGAGCTCAAGTCATCGCTTTCAGCAATAGAGTTAAAGCCTATTGTGCATTCGGTTGTTGGAGAAGTGGTTAGAAATCAGTATGATGAAAAAGCACTTGATGTTCTTTTAAATAAGGGAGAGGGCTGGATTAAAAAAGAAGAAACCCAGTATCAGCTCGGAAGTATTGCTAAAAATGCGCTTGATAATATTGAGCTTGACGGTATTTTACAATTTGCTCTCAAATCATTTCAAAGCATGATTAACGAAGAGAAGCTAGGGTCTATTTTGCAAAATCTACTGCTTTCTATTACAGGTCGTCTTCGTAATGAAGATGATGAATATCGCCTTGCTTTGGTAAATGGAATTAGAAAAGAGCTGCAAGGCTTGGAGCACAATGAAGAACTTCTTGA
Organism: Priestia sp. RMT2NF4; assembly: GCF_047872835.1. NCBI lineage: Bacteria > Bacillati > Bacillota > Bacilli > Caryophanales > Bacillaceae > Priestia > Priestia sp. RMT2NF4. Next base: position 105,794 of record NZ_JBLQZO010000010.1, on the reverse strand, counting down.
GAAATTAGAAGCATGGAAACAAAAAACGATTAATGAATTAAATGTAACGAATAAATTAACAGAAATCGTCGATAAAATGAAAGCGAAAGTGACGGCATTTATTGAAAGCCCTGAATTTATGAAAAGCTACGCCGTTCCTTACGTAGAGAGCTGGCTGAATGCTCTTGAAGTGGATGCACAGCGTCAAGAAGCAATTGATACGGCTATTCAAAAGCAAATCATGAGTTTTGTAGACGAGAATCATTCAAAAATTGGGCAGCTTGTTCAAGAAAACTTAGATAAATTAGATGATGAAACGCTTGTGGATATGATGGAAAACAATGTCGGAAAAGATTTGCAGTGGATTCGAGTGAACGGAGCTCTATGTGGATTCTTGATTGGTATTGTGTTAACGGTTATTAAATTAGCGGTATAAAAAAAGCACGCCCCTTTTGGAGCGTGCTTTTTCTATTAATCATCTATTTTTACACTGATTACGTCACCGTTTTTGGCATCTACTGAAACAGTTGCTTCACGTTTATCGGCTGTGTCAATTTCAATTTCATATACTAAACGGCTGTTTTCTTGGTCTAAATCCGTTTCATTCACGGTTCCTTTAGCACTTTTTAAAGCTGTTTTGATCGCTTGATCTAATGAAACAGCAGGGGAAATGTTTTGGAGATTTTCTTCTTTCTCATCATCATCGTCTTTTTGGTCTTCATCAAATTCAATGATTTTACCGCTTCTGCTGTCAATATCTACATCGTATTCTTTATTACCTTTTGTGATATCTACTTCATATTGTTTAACGCCGTCATCTACGGCTAATTGGATATTTGTAATGTCACCGCCGTCTGTTTTTTGAAGAGCAATGTCTTTTGCCTTGGCTTCTTCAATCGTTGTGGTTTGCTTCTTGTCATTGCTTTTAGACTGATCCGTCATGGCATATGCACTTGCACCTAATCCACCGACTAATACTGCACTGGCTAAAACGGTTGTAATAACTTTCATATGTTACGGCCTCCTTGATTTGTTGTTAAGACTATCTTAGCCGATGAACTTTAAAGGAAAAGAAGAAGAAGTTTAAAATTTTCTTAGAAATAAATAAAGGTGTATAAAAAAAGCACAGCTTTTCGCTGTACTTTTAGTCGTCGTCATTTTCATAGGTGATGGAATCTACATGCCCAGAGTAAGCGTTTATCATTACTTTAGCTTCTCTTGTTTTAGACTGATCAATTTCGACTTCGTAGAAGGTTTGGCCTTCTTCCTCTTCTATTTCAACTGAGGAAAACGTTCCTTTTACTTTTTGTAAAGCAATATCTCTTGCTTGTTCCATTGAAATGAGAGGCTCGTCGGATGTAGGAGAAACGGGTGGCTGCTCGCTCTTTTTTTGTTCTTTTTCTGTATCATTTTTAGTTTGAGTAGACGTTTGTTTCTCTACTTTTTGTTTGATTAATGACTGGACTTCTCCATTTTCTCCATTTACTGTGATGTGGTATGGAATATCACCTTTAAGCAAAGTGATTCGATAAATCGGTTCATCATCTTTTTGAGAAAAACTTGCATTTTCAATCGTGCCGCCATATTTCTGCTGAATCATACGGCTGATTTCAGACTCGGATAAAATGGTATCAGATCGATTCATTGCTTTTGCTATTCCATAAAAGCAAGCTGAACCAACAGCAAGAAAGATAAGTATAAAAAGCACCGTTTTCTTCATACATTCACCTCCAGTATTATGAAAAATAGTATAGCAGGCAATTCTTAAAAATCTCTAAGAAACGGTGAGAAATCAAAGAGGAAAGCAAACCGTTACGGATGTCCCTTTGCCTTCATCGCTGCTAATCTCAATACGTCCGCTATGGGCTTCTACAATCTTTCGAGCAATGGATAACCCAAGCCCTGAACCACCGGTTTCTCGATTTCTTGCTTTATCTACGCGGAAAAAGCGTTCATACACGTTTGATAAATCTTCTTTTGGAATACCAATTCCTTGATCTGTGACCGTAATCATAAAGCTTTCGCTTCTTGTTATGGTTACCTCTACCGCTTTTTCACTATATTTAATGGCATTATCTAAGAGGATGTACAGCAGCTGCTTTAAGCGCTTTTCATCGGCTGTTACAATTGGATGATCAGTTTTTACGCTTAAATAAATGGTTCGTTCAAAAGCTTGTTCTAGATGCTTGATTGTTTGGTTACAGACGGCCGCCGCATCTACGTGTTCCATGTGAAGCTCCCACTGCGACTCATCTTTCGCAAGCACCAGCATTTGAGACGTAAGCTGTTTCATGCGTAAAGACTCAGAGTGAATGGCTTCGATGGCTTCTTCTAAAATATCTGGACGCTTCATCCCCCAGCGTTTTAGCATATTGGCATAGCTTTCTACCACGGTCAGGGGTGTTTTTAATTCATGAGAAGCATCGGATACGAACTGCTCTTGCTTTTTATAGTTTTCCTCTAATAAATCCATCATATTATTGAAGGTGTTGGCCATTTGATCTAACTCATCTTTAGAAGAGGAAGAGAGAGCGATTTTTTTGAATGTGCGAGACACTTGAATTTCTTCCATAGTATGAATAAGAGATTTGATAGGCCGCAAAATGATTTTACTTAAAAGCCGTCCGGCAAATATGGTCGGAATTAATATAACAAGAGAGGCAATAAGCAAGATGAATTTTAACGTCTGTAAAGATTGTTCCACGTCTTCGAGTTGTTCCGTGACTTCTAAAGAAACGACTTCACCGTTCGTCCAAATGACCGGAGTATGCGAAATTGCGTATAGGTGGCCGTCGTCTTCTTTGATGGTTGTTTGTTCATTTGAATAATAAGAATAGGATAAGTCCTGAAGCTCTTTCGTTTGATCAGTAACCGATACAACTAAAGGACTCCCTGATTTAGGCAAAATACGAATCATTCCGTTAGGAGGCAAATAGGCACGAAGCAAATTGGCTTGTTTAACCGTCGAACTTGTTTGTTTTAGCCCATTTGTTACGTTGCTTGTTTCTGCTTGTAAACGTTCAATTGCATTGTCTTCCATGGTTTTCTTGAAAATGAAGTAAATCGAACTGTTTGCAATTACTAAGAGAATAAAAAGCAGGGCAGTTGATGTAAGGATAATCTTTGTTTGCAGTTTCATAAGCTACTCCTTAAGCATATAGCCAACGCCGCGCACCGTTTGAATATAAGGTGTTGAAAATGGTGCATCAATCTTTTTGCGCAAATAACGAATGTATACGTATACAATATTGGTGTCGCCGTAGTAATCAAATCCCCACACGTTTGTAAGAAGCTGTTCAAAGCTTAGCACTTGATTGTTGTTTTGAAGCATATAGACAAGTAAATCATATTCTTTAGGAGTCAGCTCAATAGCTTCATTTTCACGCGTGACTTCTCGCGTTTTTTCATTAACAACTAAAGTTCCTAGCTGCAGAGTATCTGCTTCTTTTTCAGCAGGAGATGCTGATGCAGGATGGCGAAGCCATACGCGGATACGTGCAAAAAGCTCCTCAATTTGAAAGGGCTTTGTAATGTAATCGTTCGCTCCTAAATCTAGTCCGCTTACCTTATCAGGAAGGGCGTCTCGAGCGGTTAATAAGATAACGGGCGTCTGATCATTGTTTGCTCGAATGCGACGAAGTACTTCAAGTCCGCTCAGTTCAGGAAGCATCACATCTAAAAGCAGCAAATCCCAATCGTGTTCTTGAAACTCTGCCAATCCTTCTGTGCCCGTATAAGCCATGCCGGTTTCATAGCCTTCATGTTCAAGCTCGAGCTGAATTAAACGAGCAATTTTGCGCTCATCTTCTACAATTAAAATTCTGCCTTTACTCAAAAAAATTCCCCCTTGTGTCTATGTATAGTTGCGTACATTATAGCATGGAGAGGATTGAGGTGTATAAAAGCAGCTGGAGGTTAGCCCGGCTGCTGATTGGTTGAAAGAGGAATATGCAAGGTAATGGCAGTGCCTTGGTTAGGAGTGGATTTCACTTCAATATGCCCTTTATGAAGTTCGCAAATGGCCTTTGCGATACTCATGCCGAGTCCAGCACCTTCTGTTTTTTCGGTTGTATTTGTGCCGCGGTAATAGCGGTCAAATAAATTTTTCTGCGTTTCTTCATCCATTCCAATTCCATCATCTTGAATTGTAATCAAGACGTTGTCACTTTTTAGAACGGTCAAAATTGTAATAGTGGTGTTCTCCGGATTATGTTTAATAGCATTAAAAATTAGGTTATCAACCATTCGTTCAAACCAGCGCGGGTCAGCTTGAATAAAAGGTTGAAGGTGAACGGGTACATAAGAGAATTGCACACTTTTAATGGTTCGATCGTTAACGAATTTTAAAACAATATGCTGAAGCAATTGATGAACGTCCACTTTTTTCGTTTCTAAGGCAACCACATTATTTTTAAGCTTAAAGGCCAGTGAAAAATCTTCTACAAGCCCCACCATATATTCACTTTTGTCACGCAGCGTTTGGCCAATTTCTTTTAGCTCTTCTTCGTTCCAATTGTAATAGCCGCTTTCAAGCATATGGCCATATCCTTGAATCGTCGAAAGGGGTGTTCGCAAATCATGTGATATTCCAGTCATCCATTCTTCACGAGTGGTTTCTAGCTGCTTTCGTTCTTTTTCAGCTAAGCTAAGCTGCTCTGCCATCTCATAAAAGGCGTTAATGACTTCTGAATACAAACGATATTGAAAACGTACTTTTCCATTTTTCCGAAAGACGCGCTTCCGCTCTTTTTCTGTTAGCACTTCTGAATAGTTTCCGCTTCCCATGCGCCCGAGCCAGCTGGTGAAGAGAAGTAAGGGGCCACCGTAGCGAAAAGCGTTCCAGATTGAAATAGAGATAGTTGCTAAAAGAACTAAAGCAGCAACTATAACTGCGCCAACTACTGTTTTTTTAATAATTGAGTAGTCAGAAATAGTTTGATGTTTGTTAGGGGTATGAAAAACCCATGAATAATTTTTCTTTGAATCATGAAAAATTGTAGCTGTAGATTCATATTTATCTTTTTCTATTTTGCGGGAAATAATGTCTAAAGGCTCATACTGCTGTTTTTTTTTGGACATTCGAAAGGAAGAGACAACTTCGCCTTGGTTATTAATAACTTGCAGAGAAGCATCTTTACTTAATAACTGCTTTTCCAATTGAGGTACTTTTTCCGTTATTGGAAGGCCGCCTTGGCTGTAATTTTTATATAAATCGTATAGCTGGTCTTTTAATTCATTTTTATAGCCTAGTATGTAATATGTGGGTTGTACCAGAAACGTATCCAGTTCTGTGACGATATGATAGTCTCGAAATTTTTTCTGTTTTTCAATATCGAGAAGTTGAGCAACTGTATAATGCTTAGGGATATTCTTAGGAGTATTGACTTCTCCAATTACATCTCCTTGTTTGTTCAGTACTTGGTACCATAATCCTTCTTGCTTCAACCGTTTTTCTAAATCTGCTGAAATGGTTGCTTTCCCATTTTTCACTGTTGTGTCCGTAGTTAATACGCTAAGTGATCCAGAGGGCAAGTCTCTTTTGATATCTTGTTTTGTAAGGTAATAGCCTAGAAATATTAAAGCGCAAAAAAGAATGCAGCAAACACACGCAATAACCGCAATAAACTGAAACGAAAAATGAAAGGTCAACCTTCTTTTAATTGATTTCATAGTGCTTTTCCGTTCACTAATTTATAGCCAAGCCCTCGTACCGTAACTAAATGTTGTGGACTGCTAGGGTTATCTTCGATTCTTTCTCGAATTCTTCGAATATGAACGGTTACCGTATTATCGTCTACGAACTGGTTATATCCCCAGACGGCTTCAAGCAGCTGGGATTTGGAAAGAACCACGTTCATGTTTTTACAAAAATGAAGTAGCAGCAAAAATACTTGTGCGGGGCAAGCAATCGTTTGACCATCTACAATGAGCTCTCCAGCGGATTCATCTACGATAAAACGATCAAACTCATAGCGATTTGAAGGCTGTAATTCCATTTTTACAGGACTTCTTTCGATCAGCGTTTGTTTTCTGCGCAGTCGTGCTTTAATTCGTGCCGCAATCTCTAAAGGATTAAATGGCTTGGTTACGTAGTCGTCTCCGCCCATCGCGAAACCTGTTAACACATCCAAGTCAGATACTTTGGCTGTTATGAACAGGATATATGCGTTTGAGAGCTCACGAATTTTAGGACAAATATCAAATCCGCTTTTATCGGGAAGCATGACGTCCAACAAAATAATATCAATCGTTTTATTATGTAAAACATCTAGCGCTTCTTGAGCGGTGTGAGCTTTATAGATTTGGTTGAAGCCTTCTTTTTTTAATACTGTCTCCAGCATTTTGACAATAGCAATTTCATCATCCACTAGCAAGATAGATGCATCTTCCAATATAAATCACCTCTGTTTCATTTCATACGTATTCGATTTTAGCATAAGAACATTACGAAAAGATTAACAAAATTGGAAAATGTTAAAGAAAAGATAATCTCCCGTTTATTTTCTTGAAAACTTCATTTCATATACTAAATATACAGACACATAGTAAAGGAGTTAAAAGGATGAGTAATGATGTTAGGCGGGTTAAAGTAATTGATAGTATGAGAGGATTCAGCTTGTTTGGTATTTTACTAGCGAATATGCTGATTTTTCAATATGGTATTTACGGAAAGGATATGATTCATCTCTTCTCGCTATCACCAAGTGATTCAGCAGCCTATGTCTTTTTAAAAGTCGCGGTAGAAGAAAGTTTTATGCCAATCTTTACTTTTTTATTCGGTTATTCAATGGTGAAGATGAAAGAAAGTTTAGAAAGAAGGCAGTTAGGAGTAAAAAGGCATTTCTTTCGCCGCTTTCTTCTGCTTCTAGGATTTGGCCTACTGCATGGAGTACTTTTATGGGAAGGAGATATTCTTACGTTTTACGGAATGATGGGGATATTTTTATTAGTTTTCTTTTTAAACCGTAAAGCTAAAACGCTGTTGGTATGGGCATCGATTTTACTAGTTCTTACGGGAGCAGCCGGTTACGGTTCATTAAACGATAATATGTATCTTCTTAGTGATAAACAAACGCTCACCACATACGTAAAAGATACGATTCATGTATATGGAAGTGGAACTTATGAACAAATTAAAGACCACCGCAACAACGTTGATCCGATGAATATAGCAGGATATAAATTTGCTTTTGCCTTCTTGTTTACACCATTTATAATGGGTGCTTTGTTTTTGTTTGGCATGTACGCAGGGAAGAAAAATTGGTTTTACGACGTTTCAGCTAATTCAAAACAGTATGGCCGTTGGGCGGCCGTGTTGGTTCCGCTTAGCTTGCTGTTAAAAGGAACTATGTACGTATGGCCAGATGCTAATTGGGCTGGTTCTACACATATGTTAGGTGGGAGTCTCTTATCTCTTGGTTATATTGCAGGCTTTGCTTGGCTATATGCGAAATACGAAAAGTCATTTTTGATGAAGGCTTTTGAAAGCGTAGGCAGGATATCGCTTAGTAATTATTTAATGCAAACGGTTATATGCACGACGATTTTTTATGGTTATGGATTAGGTTATTTCGGAAAGCTCGGCATGATTGCAGGGGTTTTTGTCTGCATAGGTATTTACGGAATTCAGCTTATCGGAAGTTATATGTACGTGCAAAAATTTCAAACTGGACTGGTGGAAAAGCTGCTGCGCATATGGACAAATTTTTCTTGGAACGGAAAGCCCAAAGAGAAAAAAGCTTTACCTGAGGGAATAAATCATCCTTTTGTTGGATGATAGCAGTCAAACTTATTTAAAAGGAGATTTTCGAAATGTGGGCCATTAGTGTAAAAGAGTTTCAAAGCTTATTTAAAAGTGTTAAATCAATTATCGTTATTTTAATCGTATGCGGTGCTTCCTATGGAATAGCCCATCTAGTTAGTCAACTTGGAGGTCAACTGACGAGCGCACAGATTCGAGATGGAGCCAACGGGGGAATTTTGGTGATGCTTCTCGGATTCGGACCCTTGTTTATTTCAAGTCTTTCTCACAATGTTATTAATCAAGAAATTAAAACAAGAACAGCCAGGTTTTTAGTTACCAAAACATCAAGAGAGCGTATTGTACTAGGAAAATTCTTAGGAATTTGTTGTTTCTGGCTTGTTTGTATCTCTATTTCATTTCTACTGATTACGTTTATTTCGCATCATTTTTCTTTTTATATATTTTTAGAGTGCCTGCTATTCACCGTTTGTATCATTTCATTTGTTTTAATGCTTTCAGCTTTAATACCAAGTCCAACTCATACTATGTTTTTATCAATTATTTTATCGTTTGTTCTACCGGTACTGAGTGGATGGAGCATATTTTCATCAAAAGCGTACATTGCATGGTTTAAGTATGTGACACCTTACTACTATTTAAAGTTGGAGAAAGGGTATTTAACGGTTCTTCTTATTTTTGCAGCACTCTGTTTATGTACGGCACTTTGGAGTTTTAAAAGGAGAGAAGTATAATATGTATGCTATTGAAACAAGTAAATTAACTAAAAAGTATGGATCTAAAACAATTGTTAATAGTATTAATTTGCAAGTCCCACAAGGAGAAATTTACGGATTTTTAGGGAGAAACGGAGCAGGGAAGTCTACATTTATTAATATGCTTACCGGCGTTTCATTCCCTTCAGCAGGAGAATTTACGCTGCTGGGACAGAGTGATATTGATTTAGAGCTTCAGAAGAAAATAGGTGTGCTTCCTGACTATGCTACCTTTTATGATGAGATGACGGCACTCAATCATTTGCGCTATTTTTTAAAGATAAACGGACATCGTTTTTCTAAAGAACACTGTAGTAATGTACTGAAGAAAGTAGGATTAGAAGGACATGACCATCAGAAAGTTGGAAAGTTTTCTTTTGGAATGAAAAAGAAGTTAGGAATTGCTCAAGCGATTGTAACAGACCCAGATCTTATCTTTTTAGATGAACCAACTTCTGGAGTAGATATTGAATCTGCTCTCCACATTCATGAATTAATAAGAGAACTTCAAAATCAGGGCAAGACAATTTTTATGACGTCTCATAATTTAAATGAAGTTGAGAAGATTTGTACACGTGTAGCGATTATGAAAAATGGTGTTATTTTAGTAGAAGGGACAATGGAAGAACTGCGTTTTCAATACCAAGCGAAAAAAACGGTGATGATTAAACATGATCCTTACCCAAGCAGTCATAAAGAATATATTCAACAGTTTTTCCGTACGGTGAGTCCGGACGTGGAATACCATCACACGTACACAAAAGTGATGCTTCAAAAAGAGAGAAATATCCCTCTGATTATTCGCGAATTGATTCAATGCGGCATCGATATTTATCAAATTCACGTAGAAGAGCCTTCTTTAGAAGAAATCTTTTTGCAAAAAAACATCGTGGATCATTCGCAAGTAAGTTAATGGGCAAAAATCTGTTGGCTTACTACTCAGCCTGACTACGTTATTTATAAATACCAGTTAGGAAGCTTCTGACAAAAACATGTTCATTTTCTTCAGAAACTGATAAGATAGCTAATGACATTTAAAAATAAGAAAGGATTTCGATTATGTTATCAGCTATTAATTCAGTAGACTATACCATTTTCCATGCGGTGAATCAGTACGCCTCGCATGTGAAGTTTGTAGATTCGCTGATGGTATTCTTTGCAGATTATGCCCAGTATGTACTTATTGTTTTACTCGGCTTGTTTTTACTTATTAATAAAAACGGCAGCCGTGTTGTAGCATTTCAAGCTTTATGTGCTTGTGCCACAGGAGTCATTATCAATAAAGTGATTAGTTTATTTGCTTATCGAGATCGTCCGTTTATCTCTCACCACGTGAATCAGCTTATTGATCACGCCGCGAATTCTTCATTTCCAAGCGATCATGCTACATCTGCATTAGTTATCACTTTTACCATCTGGCTGCATTTCAAACGTTCAGGGCGCATGTGGGTTGTCATGGGTGCACTCATTGCATTTTCACGCGTATGGGTTGGCGTTCACTATCCATTCGATGTGTTAACAGGAGCCGTTTTAGGCTGCGTGCTGGCGCTGTTTATTCATTATGTTATTTTTAATACGAAACTGATGAGGGCTATTACCAACTTGTCTATTTTTCGAAAATCAGCTTATGACGAACAGTCTCAATATTATTAAGAAAAAGTCGCATATACGCGGCTTTTTTTATTGGAAAATTTTTAATGTATTTAACACTTGTTTTTTAAAATTAAATTGTGTACAATTAAATCACAGAAACGATAAATAAAAAATTTTAATAAAATTACTAAAAAAGAGGAGAGATTTATACATGAAAGCTTTATATGAAACGACAGTCGTTAACACAGGTGGAAGAACAGGAGAAGTTCATTCTTTAGATAATATCTTTAATTTAGACGTTGCAACACCTCCAGCGCTTGGTGGAGAAGCAACAACAGCAACAAACCCAGAGCAGCTATTTGCAGCTGGATACAGTGCTTGTTTCAACAGTGCGTTAGAATTTATGTTGAAAAAACATAACGTAGAAATTAAAAGCAGTGAAGTAAAAGCTACGGTTCAGCTGCTTCCAGATAAAGCTGATCAAGGAGTGAAAATTGCTGTAGCGCTTGAAGCTCATATCGAAGGCTTAGATTTAGAAACAGCTAAAAAATATGTAGACCTAGCCCACTCATACTGCCCGTATTCAAAAGCAATCAGCGGCAACGTAGACGTAACGGTAGAAGTAGTTTAATGGCTTTAAAAAGCCCTGCTAAGCATGTAAAGCTTAGCAGGGCTTTTTTATTTGAATTTTCTCTATTCATTTGTAAGGAGTACTAGTATAATGAGGAAGAAAATGAATCATTCGCACAGTTTAGGTGCTCTTACATAGCGTAAGAGGTAACAGGGAATCGAGTGCAAATCTCGAGCGGTCCAGCCACTGTAAGCAGGGAGTTTTCTATCTTATCGTCACTCAAAACGGGGAAGGCGGTAGAAAATGATGATCTCAAGCCAGGAGACCTACCTATTCTGTACACTTGACTCTTCTAGGAAAGAGGCGGTGTATCAAGGTACGCAGTGAGCAATTACTGTTTATTTTCATATGCCGACACATCCTCAATTTCTATAGAATTGAGGCTTTTTTACGTTTTATTTTAAAAAAAGGAGTGTAGGAAATGGAAGGTTTATCAGTTTTTTTACTTGTCTTTTTATTAGGAATCAGGCACGGATTAGATGCAGATCACTTAGCTTTTATTGATGGCCAGACCCGATATAATTGGCGAATGGGCAGCCGTTTTGCCCCGTGGGTCGGAACGCTGTTTTCACTAGGTCATGGAGGAATGGTGGCCGTCACGGCCGGGGTGCTGGGCGTAGTGATGAAGAATTTTACGTTTCCAGCATATTTCGATCATTTTGCATCTTGGGTATCTATCATCTCTCTCTTTCTGATTGGGACATTAAACACATATCATTTGCTTCGAACTAAAAACAAAGAAGAAGAGTTTCAGGTGAGCGGGTTAAAAGGGAAGTTTATTCCGAAAATCGCAAAAGGAACAACGAATCCTTTTTTAATTATTCTTGTAGGAGCGCTGTTTGCCCTAGCCGCTGAAACGGTCAGTCAAACGGCCGTGTGGTCTCTAGCTGTAGGGAACGCAGGCAAATATACGCCGCTTTTATTAGGACTAGTATTTATGTTTGGTATGATGCTGACAGATACAATCGATTCACTGATTGTACATAAAATGGTGAATGAATCGAGTAAGTTTGGGCAATCTGCTTCCCGCTTGATGGGCTGGGTTATTGTTATCCTCGCATACGGGGTGTCCTTCTACTTAGCATTCACTTTCTTTAATCCATGGGCCGAAGTAAACTTTGAAATGGTTGGCGTTATTTTGTTTGTTTTTTTAGTGTCTATGTTTGTTTTTGTAAGTGTGAAGTCAAAAGGGAAAAATATCAAAATAAATGTCAATTAATAAAATGAAAGCTTTAATCTGTTGAAGATTGAAGCTTTTTTGTATAAATTTGTTGAAGTTTATGGCTATTTTCGGTCGGTTATGAATAAGTTAAAGTATTATCTGTATTTTAAGGATGGAAAATTGTCTGAAAACCATTATAATTAAGGATAATTTAAGGTCGTTATGTGAAACGTAGAACATACTCATACGTACGATAAATAAAAGCAGTGAATGCACAAGCAGCAGGGGTTGTTTGGAGGAGGAATTGATTTGAGTCAGGTAATGGTAGAACAAAGCGTATTTAGTTATTTAAAAGAACATGAACAAGAGATGCTCGAAGATTTAGTTGGATTTGTGAAAAAAGAATCACCGTCCTACAGTAAAGAGTTAGTCGATCAGTGTGGAATGTATTTAACGCAGCTGTTTCAGAAGCGTTTAGGCGTAGGGTATGAAATCATAGAAGAAAAAGAAGTAGGAAACCACTTGAAATTTACGATTGGAGAAGGAGAGAAGCAGCTTTTAATTATCGGTCACTTTGACACGGTATGGGAAAAGGGAAGGCTGAGTCTAAGAACAGAAGGAAACAAGCTTTATGGTCCGGGAATTTTAGATATGAAAGGCGGCATTGTGCAATCAATATGGGCAATTAAAGCGATTCAAGAGCTCGGCTTAGAAATGGATAAAAAAATTGTGTTTTTCTGCAATTCAGATGAAGAGATTGGATCAATTTCCTCTAAAAAATATATAGAAGAAGAAGCACAAAGAAGTGAAGCAGTGCTAGTAGCAGAACCTGCGGTGGCGGGTTCAGGTGCGTTAAAAACGTCGCGTAAAGGAGCGGGGATTTTCACCGTAAAGGTGTGGGGACGAGCAGCCCACGCTGGTAATCACCACAAAGAAGGAATCAATGCTATTGAAGAGCTAGCGCGCCAAGTGATTTTTCTGCAGAGCTTAACCGATTATGAAAAAGGTACAACGGTGAACGTTGGGACATTTACCGGAGGCAGCGGTACAAATGTAGTGCCGGAATATGCAGAAGCGCACGTGGATTTACGTGTTTCTACAGAAGAAGAAGCAAAACGTATGACGGATATTATTTTGAATTTAACGCCCATTTTAAAAGGGATTAAGATTGAAGTAACAGGAGGCATGAACCGTCCTCCAATGGTTAAGTCTAAACAAACGGAAGAGTTATTTGAATGCGCTCAGTCAATTGCGGCCAAACTGGGTATGAAATTAGAAGAAGCAGCTGTTGGAGGCGGAAGTGATGGCAATTTTACAGCGGCCATTGGCATTCCCACGTTGGATGGATTAGGAGCATGCGGAAAAGGAATACATGCAGAATATGAACATATTCAAATTGATACGTTGTCCGAGCGTTCTTCTTTATTTGCGAATTTGCTGCTTCAAATATAAAAAAAGCCCGCCTCAAACGGCGGGACTAACCTGAAAGCTTATAGTGGGAGAGTATAAGCTTTCTTTTTTATTTACTGCTTTCTTCTTGAAGAGAAAAAGCAGTTTCTTTCTTTTTAAATACCACTTTATCAAGAGCAAGGAACTGGCTTCCTGCAAGAAATAGGTGAGCAGACATGGCAATTAAGGCAATATCAAACTCAAACCCGCCAACGAATCCGCTTTTAAGCTTGGCTGTAAAAATAGCGCCAAGCATAACTGCCACAAATAAAGCAGCTACGACTCTTGTTGCTAGACCAAGAATAATCAGAACCCCACCTACAAGTTCAATTGTTGCCACAATATATGCCATGAAACCAGGGATTCCTAAGCTATCGAAGAACCCTACTGTATTTTCAATTCCCCCTTGCCATTTTTGAAAGCCGTGTACTAAAAATGTAAAACCTAATACTAAACGAATAATAAGCGAACCAATTTCGACGTTTTTATTCACTTTACTTCCTCCTTTAAGTGTATTTGAAAAACACTACATTATGTAGTGTAAAAGCCCGTAAAAAGAAATGTAGCAATTAAATAAAGTCTTTCTTATTTGGATAATTTTACAACATTATGAACATCACACTACACATTGTAGTGTGATGTTTGTCCCCAGTCAAGTAAAAATATAAAATTAGACCATTTGGCATACAAAAAATTTCTGAAGGGTACTTGAAAAATCCTTTAATTATGTACAATTTAGTTCCTTATTTTCAATCTTATTCTCCAACATGCTATACTGATGGCGGAGGTGTTACGATGCGCTTAGAAAATAAAAGAGTTATTGCGCTTGTTAGTGCAGACTTTGAAGATCTAGAACTATGGTATCCAGTGATGCGTCTTCGCGAAGAAGGAGCAGAAGTACATTTAGTTGGAGAAAAAGCAAACGAAACGTACATGGGGAAATACGGTGTTCCAGCCGTATCGGACTACGCATTTAAAGATGTTGATCCAGCTGAATATGACGCTATTTTAGTACCTGGAGGCTGGGCGCCGGATAAACTGCGCCGCTACCCTGAAGTAATTGAAATGGTTCGTCATATGGATGAACAGCAAAAGCCAATCGGCCAAATCTGCCATGCAGGATGGGTATTAATCTCTGCAAAAATCTTAGATGGCCGAAACGTAACAAGTACGCCAGGAATCAAAGATGATATGGAAAATGCGGGAGCTATTTGGCATGATGAAGCAGTCGTAATCGACGGCCACATCATTTCAAGTCGCCGTCCGCCAGACCTTCCTCCTTATGCAAAAGCATTTGCTGATGTACTAGCAGAGCAATAAGAAAAAAGCCGAAACCATATTGGTTTTGGCTTTTTTATAAGATTCCCTAAAAAAAGAAATGATAAAGTAAATAAAAAATCATCATTAAAAAAGCGAGCAGATGCATCTGCTCGCTTTTGTTCGTGTTTCTTATCAGTAACTTGCTTTTTGCAAGTGTAAAAACAAAATGATTACTTTCTTTATAAAATCCATGATTACGGTTTTTGTATGTTTCGTTGTTGTTAGGGCACAATTAGCATTGATTGTGCTTGCATGGATTTCATCCATTGCCGCGGTTTGTTTTTCCACATGATCGATTAACCTAAACGACGCAAGCCCTACCTCTCTTGCATCCTTACGGCTCCGAAGCCGATCCAGTGTGAATAAGTTTTGTTCAAAGACATGTGTCGAATGCCAGTATTTTTACCTTGCATTGTACGATACATCCTTTCAAGTTACTTTCACTATGTCCAGCTCTTAAAGAAAAGCCAGAAATCTAAATATAACACTTCAGTTGATTTATGTCAAATAGAAAAAAGATTTTTTTCACGTGAAACAATTGTAGCTAAAACATGGTTATGTAAAGGGATATCCTTTTTATATAGAAGAGTTTTTTGATACGATAAGCTAGAGGAATCCTAGAGGAGGATGAACAATGAACAAAAATGAACAGTTTCGAAATGATGTATTGAACAGTGTAGAATCATTAACATATGAACAATTAAATCAGCAGCCAGCATCTAATACATGGAGCGTTATGCAAGTATTAGAACATTTATATTTGATGGAGCGCATGATTGTTTCACGTGTAAAGGATCAGTTAGAAAACGGTGTAGATCAGCCAACCGAAGATAAGCCGTTTCATTTAGCGGTAGACCGTTCTCGAAAAGTAGATGCACCGGCTCAAGTTACGCCTTCTAATGAAAAGCAGACATTAGAAGAAATGAAGAGTAAGCTGGCGGAATCAAGAGCGGCTTTAGTAGAGTTAGAAGAAACAGCCAGTGAAGAAAACCTAAAGCAAAAATCGTTTCCACATCCTGTGTTTGGGTTAATGGATTTAAAGCAATGGATTGATTTTATTGGCTATCATGAAAAGCGTCATCAAGAACAAATAGAAGAAATCAAAACAGCAATTGGCGCATAAAAAAAACAGGCATTCCGCCTGTTTTTTTATTTTTGGACCAAAATAGGATAATCCGACATCATCCATATCCCAACACTGTATGTTTGGGGATTATGGTTCCCTACGGTAGAGCCTGTTTGGATGGTAAATGAGAGTTGCAGAGGGTCTTGATCGTAATAAATTGTTTGCTTGGTGGAAGGGGAATAGAGTCGCTTCGGAGGGATTTTAGGAACCGTATCCGTCGTGTTAACAAAACAGCGGCTATTTGAAACAAGATTTGTGTATGTTTGAACGAATTGAGGATCCCCTACTCGAGGAGCTCCGTAGTTGTACATTGTAACTTCCGGAAAAGATGCGTTTGTGGCGACATCCAAGGCATGAAGAGCAGCGAGTGCGCCACCTAGGCTATGACCCGTTATATAAATGGGCTTGGTGGGAAGGGATTTATATGTTTCAAAAATTTCATCACGGCATGATTCGTAAACAGCTAAAAAACCTTCGTGGACGAGACCCGCTTGTTGATTGTATGGATAAGGGCGCTGCCGAATGCGAGCATCAGCAATCCAGTCTGCCTCAGATTGAGTTCCTCGAAAGGCAATCACAATGGCTTCATCAGATTCTAAAATAAAACCAAACCATTCTTGCACCCCTACGGCAGAAGCTTTAAACGATTTAATAAGCCGGTAGCCTTCAGGTACATCAAACGTGCCTCCCTGTGCGTATTGCTTATAAGCTAAGACGCACGCATAAAGAAGGTCTAGAGCTAAAGAACGATAAAATAAAGGCTCGATTCTCATCATTGTTTTTCACACCTTCTAATAGAAAATAACTCCTATAGCCTATGTGTTCTTGAGAAGAAAGGTGCAGATATCTCTTTTTTGAGAGCAATAATTATGGAATGTAAACGATTTCTTATTGGATGTTTTTGAGGGGTTTATAACTTTTTTTGTGTATTTTAACTAAAAAACAAGTTTTAATTTAGAGTTTTATTGTTAAAATTTATAATTTAACTTATAATTTAAAATAGTCTGAATGAAAAAATAAGGGGGTTATCGTTTGGAGCAATTTGTAACGAGTTTGAATAATGTGCTATGGAGCACGCCTGTTATTTATGGGTGTCTTGCGATTGGCCTGTTTTTCTCGATTTTAACAAGGTTTTTACAGGTACGACACTTAAAAGACATGGTTATGCTGATGTTTCAGGGTAAAAGCTCAGAAGCAGGAGTTTCTTCCTTCCAAGCACTGTCTTTAGCGCTGTCGGGACGAGTTGGAACAGGAAATATTGCTGGAGTTGCGACAGCTATCGCTTTTGGAGGTCCAGGGGCTGTATTTTGGATGTGGGCAGTTGCTTTTATTGGTGCTTCTAGTGCATTCATCGAATCAACACTGGCTCAAATTTATAAAGTTAAGCAAGATGGCCAATATCGAGGTGGTCCAGCGTACTACATTGAAAAAGGAACAGGTATGAAATGGTATGGCATTTTATTTGCCATTGCAGCCCTTGTTGCGATGAGTATCTTAATGCCGGGCGTTCAGTCCAATTCCATCGCGCTTGGCATCGACAATGCATTTGGTGTTAGTCCAACGGTTACAGCAGTAGGATTAGTTATTATTCTTGCTTTTATTATTTTTGGAGGCGTTAAGCGTATTGCAGGGGTAGCCCAATTCGTTGTACCTTTTATGGCACTTGGGTATATTATTTTAGCTCTTATTATTATTGCCATGAACATTTCGGAGTTGCCGGGAGTTATCGCTCTTATTTTTAAAAGTGCTTTTGCATTAGATTCTGCTTTTGGAGGAATCGTTGGTTTAGCTGTTTCTTGGGGAGTGAAGCGCGGCATTTATTCAAACGAAGCAGGACAAGGAACGGGGCCGCACGCAGCAGCTGCAGCAGAAGTTTCACACCCGGCGAAACAAGGTCTTGTACAAGCTTTTTCGGTTTATATTGATACACTGTTCGTTTGTTCAGCAACAGCGTTTATGATTTTATTCACAGGCATGTACAACACGGAAGGACCGGGAGGTTCATTTATTATTTCAAATTTACCGGGTGTAGAAGCAGGACCTGGATTTACACAAGCTGCTATTGAAACAGTGTTGCCGGGGTTTGGAGCTGGCTTCGTGGCAGTTGCCCTATTCTTTTTCGCGTTTACAACGATCATGGCTTATTATTACATTGCTGAAACAAATATTGCTTATCTAACTCGCGGAAAGAACGGAAAGTGGGCTATGTTTGCATTAAAACTTGTCCTGCTGGGAGCTACGTTCTACGGGTCAGTGAAACAAGCCTCATTAGCTTGGGCGTTAGGTGATGCAGGACTTGGTATTATGGTATGGCTAAATTTAATTGCTATCTTAATTTTAGCTAAGCCTGCGTTAGTTGCATTAAAAGACTATGAAGCTCAGAAAAAACAAGGGGTAGACCCCGTATTTGATCCTGTTAAGTTAGGAATTAAAAATGCGGACTACTGGGAGAAAGAATATAAGAAAGATGAGTCACAAGTTTCGTAAACAAGAAAATCCTCACATATGTGAGGATTTTTTTATGAAGAAAGTGAGACAGGCGAATTGTTTAAGTTATAGCGTTCCTTCAAACGATGAATACGGTGTAGTTCTTCAAGCAGGTGATGAATCGCAAGAAGTTCGTACAGCATGGTTGTTTCTGTTGAAAAAGGCTGATCCACTCTGTTTTCTTCCTGCTTATGTGCCCAAAACCTTTGTTTTAAAGTCAAAACAAGCGTTTGATGCTGCAAAGAGCTTTTATATTGTTCATTTTGTAAGACGTTATGAAAGGAAGTGAAAGTGTCCCAAATCACTTGATGTTTTGCACTTTGCAGCTGATGAGCGGGCAAATAAATTAAATTACCAATATGGTAGACAAGCTGCCTCATAAGAGAAAGTTTCTTATATTCATAGTGGAATTTTCTCATAGCTGTACGAGTGAAATGATGAAATTTCCATTCTTTTCGCTGATACTCACAAAGCGTCTCAATTTTTTCAATTTCAGCAGAAAGCTGCTGAAATTGAAGCTTTGTTTGTTTATGACAAGCGTGTACTTGAGAAAGTTCGCTTCCTCTTTGCTGTAAGACGCTACTCATTTGTTTTGAGAGATTTTGAATTTTCCTCGTAATAATCGGTGTATAATTAGGAGGAAGAACAATGATATTTACAAGTGAAGAAGTAAGCAGCCCAATACTAGTGGTCGCTAGGCGAATTAAAAATGATATGAAATAATGGTCGTGCACAATCGTTAGCATAGCCACTCCTGTTAGCGTTGCAACGAGTGTTCCGGCATGTAAACGCAATTTATAACAGGATATAATAGTAGAAACAGCAACAAGCATATAGGTAAGCGGCGTTACGCCTAAAAGAAATGTGTAAATCATGGCAAAAGCAGCTCCAATTGCTGAAGCAGGAAAGCGAATGAACGCTTTTTTGATAGAATCCGCAGCGGTTGGTTCAATCGTAACAATGGCTGTAATAACAGCGAGCATATACGGCCAGCCAACGGACTGACAAATGAGTGCAGTTAAAAAAACGGCAATGCCTGTTTTAATAATACGACCGCCTAAAAAATTAAATTTTTTTACGTTAATCATTATGCATACCTTCTTTAAAACAGTTAGTAGTTTAATTATAAGGCATATTAAGGTGATAGGAAAACACGTCTTAAAAACTAGCTTTCAAAAAACGAATAAATATACTATAATTTGTTTAAATATTTAAAAGAGGAGTACAACTAATGAAACAATTAATAAATGAAACAATTAATAAATTACAGGATACATTTTATGATGTAAGCAAATATATTGGACAAAATCCTGAGCTTGGCCATAAAGAATTTAAGGCTTGCAAAGCATTAACAGATGTTTTAAAAGAACAAGGGTTCACAGTTGAAATTGGTACATGTGACTTGCCAACGGCTTTTACCGCTGTTTATGACAGTCAAAAGCCAGGTCCATCGATTGGGTTTATGGCAGAGTACGATGCTTTGCCGGATCTCGGACACGCATGCGGACATAACTTAATTGGAACCATGTCAATTGCCGCTGGTATTGGTCTGAGTAAAGCAGTCGCAGAAACGGGCGGTAAAATATACGTATACGGAACGCCTGCAGAGGAAACACGAGGCGGCAAAGTAACGATGGCTGAACAAGGTATTTTTAATCATTTAGACGTAGCTATGATGGTGCACCCTTATTACTGTCATCAAAAAAGCGGGCGTTCTCTTGCGATGGATGCGATTCAGTTTGAGTTCTTCGGAAAATCTGCACATGCAGCCGCTGCCCCTCATGAAGGAATCAATGCGCTAGACGGTGTATTACAAACGTTCAATAGCATTAATGCGCTTCGCCAGCATGTGAAGCCGGATGTACGTATTCATGGAGTGATTACAGAGGGTGGCAAGGCGGCCAACGTTGTACCGGATTATGCAGTAGCGCAATTTTATGTTCGCGCTTCAACTCGTGCATATGTAGATGAAGTAACAGATAAGGTGAAGGCATGTGCACATGGTGCTGCTTTAGCGACGGGAACAAAATTAAAAATCTCAAACTATGAGTTTTCTTATGATGATATGCAAACGAATCAAACATTATCCGACGTCTATACAAATAATCTCATCTCATTAGGTGTGAGCGAGCAAAGCATTACGGAAGACCAAGGCGATCATGGATCTTTAGATATGGGGAATGTGAGTCAGGTTGTTCCGGCTATTCATCCGTATATTCAAATTTGTGATGATTATTTTGTTTGTCATACGCACGAATTTAGAGAAGCAGCTTTAAGTGAGCAAGGAAGAGAAGCAATGATACTTGGTGCAAAAACAATGGCATTAACAGGGTATGACGTATTAACAAATCAAACGCTGCTCCAAAAAATTAAAGAAGAATTTAATGCTACAAAGTAAGAGATAATAATAAAACCATACTAAATAATACGCTTGCAGTGGCAAGCGTATTATTTAGTATGAGAAGTGGGACTGAATGGTTCGAAAAATTTGACCGTGGCGCTGTTCATCGCTCGCAGCTCGAACAATGCGGCTTTGAATTCGAGCATTTGTGATTCTTCTAGCGATTGATTGATAAAATGGAACGGTTTCTACTTCATCTTTAATGGATTCAGAGACCCCTTCTTGAAAAGTATTTGGCAGTTTTATGTTTAATGAAATCTGTGGGTAGCTGCCTGATAAATCATAATAGGCTTTAGAAAACCAGTCAAAGTGTTTAATTTCATCCTGCCGAATACCTAATATAGCTTGTTTAAACTGATCATTAGGAGCCAGCTCTGCTAGGCGTGTATAGTAGTGAATAGCGGAAAACTCATCGTTTACAGCTTTGTTTATATCTCTTAAAAGCTGTTCGTCTAGTCTTGTATCATCTTCCCAATATTCTTCATGCCGGGAGTAAAATTCATACATATGGATATACCTCCTCACCGTTTTGTTCTCTTGTCGTCACCATCATCGTATGTATAGACAAGAAAAGGCGTACATTAAAAGAAAAAAGTTTAACAAAATGGTAAAAAGGGTATGTGCAGAGAATAGTATCAAAAAAGACAGAGGTTATCTTATGATTAAAATTGTAGCTAAAACCAAAGAAGGAGCTATTAAAGAGATAGAAATGAATGAGATTCGTTCAAGCCATGACTTTCAATGGTATTGGGTTGATTTTTACAATCCCACCGAGGAAGAAAAAAAGCAGCTTGAACAATTTAATTTTCATCCTTTAGCAGTTGAGGACTGTTTGAATCAAGGTCAGCGGGCTAAATTTGAGTTGTATGATGAGCATTATTTTTTAGTGTATTATGCACTTCATAAAGAAGAGCTTGAGCACTTAGAAGTATCTGCATTTGTAGGAGATAACTTTTTAGTCACTTACCACTTGGACAAGCTAACGAGCGTGGCTAGAGTGTGGGAGCTTATCAAAAAAGACCCTGAGGCTACCGAAGATGGAACATGGGATATCATGTATGAACTCTTAGATCATACCGTTGATGAATACTTCCCTGTGCTTTATAAATTTGAAGATCACATAGACGACATTGAAGACAATGCAAAAGACGAACCTATGGATGAACTAATGAGGCAGCTTTATGACATCCGAAGTGATTTGTCACGAATGCGCCGGATTTTGAACCCCATGAGAGATTTAATGTATCGTATTATGTCAACCAATGCGTTAAAAGCAAAAGAGCAGGTTCGCTATTTTAATGATATTTATGACCACCTATTAAATATGATTGAAATTATGCAAGCAAGCAGGGATTTGTCAAATGATATTCGAGAAAGCTTTATGTCCATTAACTCGGATCGTATGAATTCAATCATGTTTACGCTAACGCTGATGTCAGCTATTTTCTTACCGTTGACGTTTATTGCTGGCCTCTATGGCATGAACTTTTCATATATGCCGGAACTGACGGGGAAATATAATTATTTTATTGTACTGGGCATTATGATTGGGCTTGTAGGCGTAATGGTCTTTGCCTTTTATAAAATGGGATGGTTCAAATATCGAAAAGGACCTAAACTATAAAGTAGATTGTTAACCTTCCTGTATAAATGTTCATCAACTCAGTAAAAATGAAATTAAATAAGCGAAGATCTTATCTGCCTCTAGATAAGATCTTTTTCTTGTGCTATAAACAAGGAAAGCAGGGAAGCGAGGGAAGAATGTGAAACACGGAAGAATGGGGCTGCGAAGCATCACGGTGCTGCTTGTATGCATGGTGGTAATTCTATCGCTATTGTTAACGGATTTATTAGTTAGCAGTTCAATTGGAAAAAACATCCGAGATCAACAGGCTGAAAAAGCTCGGACTATTGCTACAATTATTTCAGAATCAACGAACGTGAAAAAAGGACTAGAGACAAAAACACCTCAGTCAATTCAGGAATTTACTGAACGAATTCGTAAAAAATCAAGCGTCTTGTTTATCGTTGTTATAGATATGAATGGAATCCGCCAGTCTCACCCAGATCCTAAAAAGATAGGAAAGAGGTTTGCCGGAGGCGATGAGCAAAAATCATTGCACGGGAAATCTTATGTATCTGTATCAAAAGGAACGCTTGATAAATCTCTGCGCGCTTTTGCACCTATTTATAATGAAAAAAATCAACAAATTGGCGCAGTGGCTGTGGGGATTTCTTTGAATAATGTAAATGAAGCGATTAGAGATGGGCATCGTCGAATTGTTTTAGGTTCATTAATTGGCTTACTTGTAGGCGTTCTTGGTGCTATTTTATTAGCGAATTACATAAAGAAAATTTTATTTGGCTTGGAACCTTCTGAAATTGCTAAAATTCTAGAAGAGAGAAGCACCATGCTGCAGTCGGTTCGTGAAGGAGTGATAGCTGTTGATAAAGAAGGTAATATTACACTTGCTAATCGTTCTGCACGCCGCTTATTTGTTAAAGCAGGGTTAGCACCAGAGCCAATCGGTTTGTCTATTCGAGAATATATGCCCACCTCCAGATTGGACGACGTTTTGTCTACGGGGGAATCTCATTATGATGAAGAGCAAGTCATAAATGGAGTAGCCATTGTAGTTAATAGGGTTCCGCTAGTGGTAAACGAAGAGATTGTAGGAGCACTTTCTACGTTTCGGGATAAAACAGAAGTTAATATCTTAGCAGAACAGCTAACAGGTGTTAAAATGTATGTGGAAGCGCTTCGAGCACAATCGCATGAATTTATGAATAAACTTCATGTGATTTTAGGAATGGTGCAGATGAATTATTATGATGAGCTAAAAACGTATATTCATCAGCTTGTTAATCATCGTGTCGATGAATCTAGTTCAGTGACTAAATCTATTAAAGATCATGCGTTGGCAGGGTTTCTCATGGGCAAAATGAGTTATGCTAGAGAGGAAAGCGTAGAACTGACGTTTTCCGCTGATGAAGTTATTCCAGAACCTTCAGATCCACACGTTACTCATCATCTCATTACCATTATTGGAAATTTAATTGATAATGCAATTGATTCAGTTTGTCATCAAGCCTCTAAAAAAGTGTCCGTTATGCTTGTGTATAAAAACAATAAGCTTACGATTCAAGTTACGGATACAGGCTGCGGCATTCCTTCCGATACAATGAATCAGGTTTTCAAGAAAGGCTTTTCTACAAAAGGAACGAGCAGAGGGTTTGGGCTGCATTTAGTGAAGCAAACGATTGATGAACTAGGTGGCCAAATCGTTATTGACTCATTTATAAATAGCGGTACCACATTCTATATTGATATTCCGTACGAAACAAGGAGAGATCAAGTTGATTAAAGTATTAATTGTTGAAGATGACCCAATGGTTGCTCAGTTTAATCAAAAGTACATTGAAGAGATAGAGGGGTTTACAGTGGTCGCTGTTGCTCATTCGGGTCATGAAGCCTTAGTGAAGGTAAATGAATATCAAGTTGATTTAGTACTGCTTGATATCTTTATGCCTGGGCAAAATGGTTTGAGAGTTTTACAAGAGATTCGAACAAAGCAAGAGGAAATAGACGTCATTTTTATCACCGCTGCTTCGGATGCTCAAACGATTCAGCAAGCTTTACGCTATGGAGCGATTGATTATCTGATTAAGCCTTTTACATTTGAACGCTTTTATCAAGCACTTTCGGCTTATAAACAAACATTTCGTACGTTAAAACAGCAACCTCAGCTTAATCAACAGGAATTAGACGGGCTGCTGTCTAATAAAAAAATAAAAGAAGCTCCGGTAGAGCCGTTGCCTAAGGGTCTAACGACAGGAACATTAGAAGTCATCGTAGAAGCCATTGTGCATCTTAAAGATCACCCTTTTTCGACCGATGATGTGGCTGAAAAAACGGGAATTTCAAGAGTGTCTATTCGAAAATATTTAAAATTTCTAACAGATATAGGTCTTCTTGGAGAAAGAATGACTTACGGCACAATAGGACGTCCTGTGTATGCGTACTTATACAATGAACAAAACCGTCACTTGCTGCATCACTACCTCGTTGACTTTGAAAAATAAAAAGATTTACCTGTCAGAGACGTCCGGTGCTATTTTGTCGGTGTGAGAATATTTTACTGTAGAGTGCCGGTGAGTTAAGTGGTATGGTTGATAATAACAAAGGAAAAAAAACAAGTCGTTTGACTGAAAAAGAGGTGGTTTCTTGATTGAAAGCATAGAACGCTTGACTGAATTACTGTTATCAGGGAATCAAGATGAAGCTTGGAATATTGTGTGGAAAAAAAGACAGCAGGGTTTCGACACATTTTATATTTTTCAGCAATTCATTTCAGTGTCAATGGCTCAAATCGGTATGATGTGGGAAGAAGATGAAATTTCAGTGGCTGATGAACATTTAGCTACTACTACCTGTGACTATGTTTTGTCACGCTATCAATTGTGTATAAGACAAGAAGTTATTAAAAGTGAAAAAAAAGGTCTGTTTTTGTGTATAGAAAATGAACAGCATTTTTTAGGTTTAAAAATGATTTCCATTCTCTTTGAAGAGCACGGATGGCAGACGAAACTTTTAGGAGCAGATTCTCCGCTTTTACATGCAACGCACGCTGTTGAACAATGGAAACCTGATTTAGTAGGAATCTCGTTCAGTTTAACTCATCATATAGAAAAAGCAAACGAATATATAGAAGGATTAAAAAAGACAAAACATCAGCCGCTTATTTTAGTTGGAGGCCGAGTAGTTTCAAACTATAAGTTTCCTCTTGTTCAAACAAATCAAGTTCGATTTATTGCACAGCTAGAGGAGTTGAAAGAGCTTTTTCATTATCAATCAATTAGGGGGATTAAGGTTGTCGACTATTAAATATGCTCCGCTTCCTGCTTTTATTATGGATGAGGAAATGAATATTCTAGCGCAATCTGATGAAGCAGCCGCTTTATTCGGAGAGGTTCAACATTTTTTAGAAATTGTTGATGAAGATAGTCAGAACAAAGCTAGAAAACGATTAGGAAAGAAGGAAAAAATAAAAACAGAATTAGTCATGCATTCGCGTAAAGCTAAGATGTCTCTTTATACCGTGAATTGCAAATGGGAGCAAGATAAGGCGCATGTAATATGTGTAGAGGAAGATTCTCAAATTAGAATTCTCTCAGAAAAAATCGAACAGCATACAGCGCGTTTATCTGAAACAGACTTAGAACTGCTGCTGCAAAAAGAACGATTAGAAAAGGCCATGAACCGAGTTATAGAGCTGTCGGGACCGTTTATTCATTTATCGAACAACATGGTGCTTATACCTCTGTTTGGCGATTTATTTGA
Organism: Priestia sp. RMT2NF4; assembly: GCF_047872835.1. Lineage (NCBI taxonomy): Bacteria > Bacillati > Bacillota > Bacilli > Caryophanales > Bacillaceae > Priestia > Priestia sp. RMT2NF4. Next base: position 79,788 of record NZ_JBLQZO010000010.1, on the reverse strand, counting down.
GGAAGTCATCATGAAAAATGAACATCGGCTGCTCAGACAAATAGATGAGGAAACGGTTGATCGAGTTATCATTGATTTTAATGGAATCGGTCAAATTGATGAACGAGGTGTTGCAGCCCTAGAACATTTAATATGGGAATTTCAGCTAATGGGCGTACAGATTTATTTAACAGGTGTGACACCCGATCACAGTCAATGGCTTCACCAGTATCATTTTCAAGCAAATGTAAAATCTATTAGTAACCTAGGTCAGGCCATTCATCAATTTTTTACAACGGCATGAAATGGCTACAAAAAGTGAACACTTCATATAAAGGCAATAAGACAGGGGATCAATACGGATAAACAGGTGATTAAAATTTGGTGAAACACGCGCGTAAAGTAGCTTTAAGAATTTCAATTATATATATCATTATTGGCGCTGTATGGATCTTGATATCTGATAATATATCTAGAACATTAGCGCAAGGTCGTTTTGAAGTATATATTTTTTTTCAACAATACAAAGGTTGGTTTTTTATTTTAGCTACGGGCATTATTTTGTATGGGTTGGTATATAGGAGAGCTTATAAACTAGTGGAGTCCCAGCAAGAGCTTGTAGTGAAAGAACACGAACTTCAAACGAGCAATCAGCACTATCAATCTTTGTTCAAACATAATCCTGATGGTGTTTTTGAAATAAGTAAAACGGGTGAAGTACTTCTTGCTAACCCGGAAGGTGAAGCAATCGTTGGATACTCCAGTGAAGAACTGCAAAAGATGAAACCTTCAGCTCTTATCGCAGCTGAAGAGTTTGATATGTGTAAAGAGTATTTTAAAGAAGTGCTGAATGGAAAAGGTGCTAAGTTCGAAATGAATGTGATCAATAGAAAGCGAGAAAGACGGTTGCTTAGGTGTTCTTTGCTTCCCATTATTGTTCATAAGCAGGTAGTAGGTGTATTTATGATTGCACGCGATATTACTACATACCGTCAAGATGAAGAGCTTATGATAACCTCGGAAAAAATGTCGGTTATTGGACAAATGGCAGGTGCCGTAGCACATGAAATTAGAAACCCCCTTACTTCTTTAAAAGGTTTTGTACAGGTTATGCAAGCCTCTAAGGAAACAAATGACACATATTTAGATATCATGATGTCTGAAATCGACCGCATCAACTTAATCTCCAGTGAAATGCTCATTCTTGGAAAAAAGCAGCATGTATCTTTTGAAAAGACCAATTTATGCGAGATTTTAAAACAAGTTATTACGCTAATGGAAGCGCAGGCCAATTTAAATAATGTTTCTATTTTATTGAAAGAAACAGCAAAAAGGCCTATTTATGTTTCGGCTGATGCAAATCAGTTGAAACAAGTGTTCATCAATGTGATCAAAAACGGTGTAGAAGCTATTATTGAGAAAGGCCATATTACAATAACAGTTGAAGAAAAAGATACACGAGCATTGATTCACTTTGAAGACAATGGAATCGGAATGAGTCAAGAGAGGATTGAACAAGTAGGGACGCCGTTTTATTCTACAAAAGAAGCTGGAACGGGCTTAGGGCTGGCCGTGTGTTACAAAATCATGGAGCGTCATCAAGGTACCATGCATTTTAAAAGCGGTAAAGGAAAAGGGACAACGGTTACTATTGATATGCCAATTACAGAACGAAACAGCCGCCTTTCGTAGTTCAGAGAGGCGGTTGTTTTCTTGAAAAAGAGGAAGTAAGCAGCTGAGCCCTTTGCGTCCGGATCCATATAGGACATAAAACCTCCTTCTTATACAAGTTTTCGTCCATAATAAAGAGGATCATATTGTTTTCTATAGAAGCAATAGTGTATCATAGTTGAAGCTATGTATATCGATGTAGAAAAGTTAAGGCAACAATCGACTTTTCTACTGACGGATTGACAGGGTCCCTTGGGATAAGGAAGGTTTATTTATAAATAGAAATTAAGGTCAGTATTAACGCACATGGCCACTGATACATTCGTTTAATTGAAATAAAAAAATCGTTTATAATATCGAGAAAAGCATGGAAAAGGAGATAGATATGAGTCAGTTTATAGAGACTTTACAGCCTTTTTTACAAGAGGCGTGGAAAAAAGCAGGGTTCAATGAGCCTACTGCCATTCAAACGAAAGCTATTTCAGAGATTTTAGCTAATAAAGATGTAATAGGAGAATCCCCAACGGGAACAGGAAAGACACTGGCATATTTGTTGCCTGTCTTACATCGCATTCAGCCGGGACCATCTCATGTTCAAGCGGTTATTTTAGCATCTTCCCATGAATTAGTTATGCAAATTCATGGTGAAATTCAAACTTGGTCGCAGGGAAGCGGTATTTCAAGCGCTGCGTTTATTGGCGGAGCAAATATGAAACGGCAATTAGAAAAACTCAAAAAGCGCCCTAATATCATTGTTGGTACCCCAGGACGTTTGAACGAATTAATTAAAATGAAGAAATTAAAAATGCACGAAGTCAAAACAATTGTGATTGATGAAGCGGATCAATTGTTTGTACCTGAGCATGTTCAAACGGTTCAACAGATTGTAAAAATGGCGTTAAGTGATCGTCAAATCCTAGTCTTCTCAGCTACTGTATCAGAACGTACCAAATCGCTAGCGAAAGACATGATGAACCAGCCTCTTGAAATAGAGGTAGGAAGAGATGAACTCCCAGCTTCGAAGGTAGAGCATGTATACATCAAAAGTGAAGCTAGAGATAAAGTGGACGTGCTTAGAAAACTAGTTCGTCAAGAACAAATGAAAGCTTTAGCCTTTTTTAAAGGGATTGATACTCTGATCGAGTTTGAAGAAAAATTAACATTTAAGCGTGTAGAAGCAGGCTCTTTACACAGTGAAACGAAAAAAGAAGATCGTGCTACGACGATTAAAGGGTTTCGAAAAGGAGATTTCCCTGTCTTATTAGCAACGGATGTCGCAGCTAGAGGATTAGACATTAAGGGATTGACGCATGTAATTCATATCGATGTTCCTCAAGATGCAGATCAATACGTACATCGCTCAGGTAGAACAGGCAGATCGGGAGCAGAAGGTACAGTCATTTCTCTTGTCACTGAACGAGAAGAGCGAAATTTAAAACAAATCGCACGTGAACTTCAACTTTCATTAGCGAAAAAAGAGCTTTATATGGGCGAAATCGTCGATGAAGGTACAAAAGAGCAGTCCCGTACAGCTAAAAAACCTTCAAAAAAGCCATTTAACAAGAAAAAGAAACAAAAAGGTCGGATGTAAACTAGGTATTCTTCCTTTTTATAACAGCAGTGTCACAACCTAAAAAGCAACGTCTACTGCTTTATTACAGCAGCCTGGCGTTGTTTATTTTCTCTATTTCCCCTGTATAAATAAGTAAAAAAAGAGAAATGTAGATATTTTTTCCTAGGTGTGAAAATAGTTTGAATGATGGATTTTGTTTTTTGTAACCTTATTTTAACATTACTTTAAGAGACTTCTAATAAAAGAGGAAGAAGGACGTGGGGACATTTTATGGATGCAATTGATGATCTCTTTGACGACATAGAGCGAAGAAGAAAAAGCAAAGAATATAGTCGAGATGCAGATCAATTAGAATCATATTTACATGAAGTTCAACGTATCATGGAATTTCTTGAAGAAGGTATCTATCTGTTTCAAAATTCGCACCAACAATATGCGTCAGATTGGTCAGGGCGTTCTAAGAGCTCATATGAGGATATTTATAATGATATTACGCAATCCACTTTTCATCTGTACGACGTAAGGGATGAATTGTTTCAAACTTTACGCTTAGAAATTTCACGATTAAGAGAGCTAGCATCGGCGTAATAAATAACATTATCGACTCACTCTTTTAGAAAGTGAGTCTTTCCGTATAGGCTTAAAAAATGTTTTGATGACTGAAGGCTTACAAGAGATAGGGGGACGGACATACATGGAGATAAAAGTAAATCCAGAGGTGCTGCAGACATTTGCAGAGCGAATTCAACAGTCTCATTCACAGACGGCTGATGCACTTCAAAAACTAAGCTGGGAAGCTACAAATCTACATTTCTTGTCTGTTGCAGATATTGATAAAGTGCTGGACTTGCAGGAAGAGTTACAGCATATGATTCGCAAACTTGATTCGCTAACGGAAAATGCACATTTATTAGTAAAAGACACTGCGGAGCAAATGAGAAAAGCAGATGGAGAGCTAGAAGGCTCTTCAGGCTGGACGGAGTTTTGGTCGAGCGTATGGAGCGATGGGAGCGCCCATTCGCAAGATACGTGGAATGACATAAAGAACTTAAAAGAATGGAACACGTATGACAATATGCATAGAACGATTGAAAAACCTCTAGGTACTCTTAATGTTATGTGGAATTCGCTTTCTATGTCTTGGGAAGAAAAAGTAGTGAATGGTTCTACATGCAGTCGAACGGAATTTTTTACTTATGGGGTTATTCAAATGGGATTGGGCATTTTAAGTCAGGAGATGAATCCTTCAAACATTATGTTTAGTGACAGCACAGAGGAAGTGAAGAGAGAATGAATGAAGTATATGATGGCGCTGGAAGTGAAATGGTACAGTTCCTTACAGGGTTGTCTCAGCAATGAAGTATACATTTAACTTATTAGAAAAATCGTTAATTGAAGCAATGAAAGATAATAAAAAGATTGCTCAATTTTATAAAACTTTAATGAATAGCAATTTATGGCTAGTTGTTAGCTCAGAACATGTAGCATCAGATATATTAATTGCAGAGCACTATGTTCAGACGATGAAAAGTGCAGCGTATCGATATTTACCTGTTTTTTCGTCAAAATATCCGATTGAACAGATGCTAAAAGATGAAAAGACCGTATGTGTATCATTTAAGGATATGCTGCCTGTATTAAATGAAGAAATAGCCATATTACTTAATCCTGACACGCCTCTCTCAAAATTATTCATCCCGGAAGAAATAAGAATGTTAAAAGAAGATCAAAATTATTTTAAGCAGTAGCCAAGGCGATAACAAGCACATGTCCTTTTTTCAAGCATGTCTGAATCTTAAATAAATAGGATATATATAGGCAGGGCCTTAAACAGGCTGCTGCTTTTTTATTACTAGTAAATAGTTCTATAGATAATAAATAGAAATGTAATTTAATAGTCTTATAGTTTTTATTTTCCTTTAAATAGGTACCTATAGATTAGATGGAAAAGGTTTAAATGAGAACAAAATCTTGGTTTTTCAGGTTTTATTTGCATTTTTTAGGGGTATTTGTAGATACATATTCTCATTTTTGGAGGCTTTTGCAAGTAACCTTTGACCTTATCACTAGAGTTTCTTACAATAATAGTAAATATATAAACCGAAGGAGAGATATGTATGTCAGGAATTATTCGCGTAACACCAGCAGAGCTTCGCGACATGTCAGGTCGCTATACTAACGAAAGCGGTCAAGTTCAAGAACTAGTAAGCCGTCTTGATACAATGAAAAATCAACTTCAAGATATGTGGGAAGGTGCTTCAAGCGAAGCGTTTGCTGCTCAATACGAAGAATTAAAACCTTCTTTCGTTGAAATGTCTAACCTACTTACAAAAATTGCTAAGCAATTAGACGACTCTGCAAATGTTCTTGAAGATACAGATAACCAAATCGCTAGCCAAATCCGCGGTTAACTTCATCTAATAATCTAAGTGAAGTAATAAAAGGAGCGCCCCATTCTCAAAAGATGAAGGCGCTTTTTCTATGTTTTGAGGTGATGAAACCCTATGTATATAGAAGTAACAGTAGACTTAAAGCACTATACAGGTGATCGGTTCGATTTGCGACTATCAAACTATCATTCAATCAAAAAAGTAGTCGAGATCGTTTGGCAAGCTAAAAAGATTACTCAATCACCAAAGGACGGTGCGTGGATACGTGTTTCAAATAAAAATCTTATTTTCTCGGGAAATGAGACGATGATTAACTGCGGAATTACCACAGGTGATTGTATCGAAATTCTCTAAAGGAGTCTATTAGAATGTCAGAGAAGAAACCGACTTACTTAGAAGAGCAGCTTGAAGCTGTAATGACACGTCATAATAATGAATATACATTTGTTTTTCAAAAAGAAAAAATTCGACTTGATCGTTCTGTTGAAATTGAAATGTTAAAGGATGTAAACACGGCTTTTCAAAAAGAAATCATGATGAGCGATGATGAACTTAAAATAACAATTAAGCCTACCTCTGAATTTCAACCTTTTACAGCATTAAGGGGAAAAGAAGAACAGCAAAAGTGGCTGTTTGCAGATCAGCTTATCAAAAAGGTAAAGCAGCATTCTTTTTCAAGGCTGCATTTGTTGATTTGTCCAGAAAATATCATTTTTGATAAAAGTTTAAGTCCTGCTTTTTTACATTATGGAGTGAAAGAAAGTTTACCTCCTTATGAGCCTAACGAGGAACAAAGCTTTCAGGAGTTAAAGGCTACGATAGCGGCGGCCGTTGACTCATCGCATACATTTGAACAGTATTTTAAGTTATACGAGACCTTGCAATTAAAAGAAGACGCTAAAAAAATAATGCATATCAGCAATGAGGAAGAGTTGAGTCAATTTGTTCAGCATAAGCTAACCCAAATTGAAAAACATCAAAAGACACTTGTTCAACTTCCTCAAAAACGCTGGACCATTTTTAAGTTTTCATCTGTCGGTATACTTGTCTTATTAATTCCAGCTCTTATTTATACTTTTTATTCTTATTTTTTTGCTCAGCCGAAACAAGAAGCATTTGTAGAAAGCAACGAATACTTTCTTGAAAAAAACTACAGCAAAGTAGTCGACACACTTGAAGATTACGATATTGAAAGTATGCCTAAAATTGTGCAATACGAAATAGCAACCTCCTATCTTGTTAATGAAAAGTTGGGAGAGGAGCAAAAGGCAAATGCTTTAAAGACTATTACGCTTCAGTCAGATCATCAGTACTTTGCCTATTGGTTTTACATTGGCCGAGGAGACAACAAAAAAGCTTTAGAAGTGAGCCGGTTGTTAGAAGAACGTTCGTTAATTATCTATGCATTAATGAAATACGAAGGTCAGCTAAAGACAGACAACGATTTAGCGGCTGATAAAAAGCAAGAAGAGCTTGATAAAGTAGCGAATGAACTGGAAGAATTCAAGAAAGAAAATGATCAGCAAGAAGCGGAAGCAGCCAAGCAGCAAGAAGAGAAACAGGCTGAGGAAGCACAGGCGGCCAAGCAGCAGGAAGAAGAACAGAAAGCTGCAGAAGCCGAGAAAAAGAAACAAGAAGAGCAGAAAAAACAGCAGGAAGATCAATCGAAGTAGGGAGGTAGTTGTATGAATATGCTTTGGATAGTTAGTGGGCAAACGTATCAGCAGCTGCCTATAGATTTTAAAACCTTTCGCCAAGCAACGGTTGGAAACACTCAGCATCAAACGTTTACTTTTTCCTATCCGTTTGAGAAAGGTCAAATGACGCTGTCATCTGAAAAGAACGGCCGGCTCTTGATTTCCTACGGAGAAGAAAGGATAGCAGAGCTATCTGTTTCTGAGTCGTTTGTATGGCGAGAACAAGGACAGGCTTTAACCTTTGCCCTTACAGAGACGGCTGTTAAAGAAGCTGTCTATTATATTGATTACGGATCAGAAGTCTCGTTTTCCACAAGTGATGAAGCAGCTGATGTGTATCAGCAGAAAGAAAAGTATGTAGTAGAGCCAAAAGAAGGATTTTACTTATCAAAGATAAACGGGAAGTGGAAGGTCTTCTATAACCAAGAACGGCTTTATCTTAATGGACACCGAATAGAAGAGAATAGGAACCTTCAGCCCGGAGATCTTATTTTATGGTCTTCTATGACGATTCAATTAATCGAAAAAGATTTGCTGAAGATTCAAAGCTACTATGATTATGCATCTAAGCTTCCGGCTACGGCACAACCTATTTCTGAAATGAAAAAGAAGTACCCGGTTTATAGACGGACACCGCGCATGATATATGATTTGCCTAATGATAAGGTGAGCTTGTCCTTTCCGTCTCAAGACAATGATGAAAATAACCGAAGCTTATGGCTTACCATTTTACCCCCATTAGTCATGCTTTTAGTCATGGGTACGGTATCGATTATTCAGCCCAGGGGAATTTTTATTATTATATCTGTCATGATGTTTACGACCACGCTGATTGTATCTACCGTTCAATATTTCAAAGATAAAAAACAGCGCAAGAAGCGCCAAGAGCGTCGTCGTCGAATTTATACAAAGTACTTAGAGAACAAGCGCGAGGAATTACAAGAACTAGCATCAGTTCAACGAGATGTATTATCTTATCATTTTCCAACGTTTGAACGAATGAAATATTTAACAGAACAGATTTCCGATCGAATTTGGGAACGAACTGTGGAAAGCAGTGATTTCTTACAGGTGCGTCTTGGAAAAGGAACAGTTCCTGGAAGCTACCAAATTTCTTTAAATAGCGGAGATATGGCTAATCGAGAAATTGATGATTTGCTTGAGCAGTCTCAGCACATGGAAAAAGTCTATCGAGAAGTCAAAAATGCGCCTGTTACCGCTCACTTAGGTTTAGGCTCTATCGGTCTGGTAGGAAAGATGAAGACGGTGAAGAATGAACTGCATCAGCTTGTAGGACAGCTGGCATTCTCCCACAGTTATCATGATGTGAGATTCGTATTCATTTTTGATGAAGAAGAATATAAAGAGTGGGAATGGATGAAATGGCTCCCTCATTTTCAGCTGCCTCATTCTTTTGCGAAAGGCTTCATTTATAATGAACAAACGAGAGATCAGCTTTTATCTTCTATTTACGAAATGCTGAGAGAACGCGACTTAGATGAAGCAAAAGGAGAAGGGGTTTTCTTGCCTCACTTTGTTTTTATTATTACGAATCAGCAGCTAATTGCAGATCACGTTATCTTAGAGTATTTAGAAGGGTATCACCCTCATCTGGGGTTCTCTACGATATTTGCGGCAGAGACGAAAGAAAGCTTAACGGAGCATGTTCACACACTCGTTCGTTATATTAACGAATCCGAGGGGGATATATTAATTCAAAAGCAAAAAGCTGTGAATATTCCATTTCAGCTTGATAAACACACGCTTGATTATAATGAAAGATTTGCAAGGATGCTGCGGACATTGGATCACCAAGTTGGCATGACCAACTCAATTCCAAATAGCGTTTCATTCTTAGAATTATTTAAAGCAAGAGAAATTGGTGAGCTGGATATCGTGCAAAGGTGGCACACCAATGAATCAGCTAAGTCGCTAGCGGTTCCAATTGGTTTAAAAGGAAAAGAAGATATTGTTGAACTAAATCTTCATGAAAAAGCTCACGGCCCTCATGGATTACTTGCAGGTACGACGGGGTCAGGGAAAAGTGAATTTTTACAAACGTACATTCTTTCTCTAGCGGTGAATTTCCACCCCCATGAAGTCGCATTTTTATTGATTGACTATAAGGGCGGAGGAATGGCTCAGCCGTTTAAAAACATGCCTCACCTGCTTGGAACCATTACAAATATTGAAGGAAGTAAGAATTTTAGTACAAGAGCCTTAGCTTCTATTAAAAGTGAATTAAAGCGACGCCAACGCTTGTTTGATAGATATGAAGTCAATCATATTAATGATTATACAGATTTATATAAGCAAGGTATGGCAGAAGAACCTCTGCCTCACTTATTCTTAATCTCGGATGAATTTGCTGAGTTAAAAAGTGAAGAACCAGAGTTCATTCGCGAATTAGTCAGCGCGGCGCGAATTGGACGTAGTCTAGGCGTTCATTTAATTTTAGCAACACAAAAGCCAGGCGGTGTTATTGACGATCAAATTTGGAGTAATGCGCGTTTTAAAGTAGCGTTAAAAGTCCAAGATTCCGCTGATAGTAAAGAAATCTTAAAAAATGCAGACGCTGCTTCTATTACGGTGACGGGTCGAGGCTATCTGCAGGTTGGAAATAATGAAGTGTATGAACTGTTTCAGTCAGCCTGGAGCGGCGCGCCGTACATGGAAGATACGTATGGGGCTGAAGATGAAGTAGCCATTGTCACAGATCTCGGGTTGATTCCTTTATCTGATGTATCTACTCAGCAGACGTCATCCAAACAAGCGGAAGCAGAAATTGATGTTGTGGTGCAAAAAATCGAACAAACGCAGCAGGAATTAGGTATCAAAAAATTAAATAGTCCATGGCTGCCGCCTCTTAAAGAGAGATTGCTTCGCAGTGAGTACAAAGAGAAGCGAGACGGCGTATTCCCAATTGGCTTAATTGATGAACCTGAAAAGCAAAGTCAAACGGTATATAACTATCAGCTGATGGACGATGGAAACATTGGTATATTTGGTTCGTCAGGATACGGTAAATCGTTTACAGTCATGATGTTGCTTCTTAGTCTAGCTGAAAGACAGAGCCCAGAGCAGCTTCATTATTACATTTTTGACTTTGGAAACGGTACGCTGCTGCCGCTTCGTCAGCTGCCTCATACGGCGGATTATTTCTTAATGGATCAAATGCGTAAAATTGAAAAATTCATGACGATTATCAAACAAGAAATCGCAAGACGAAAGCAGTTATTTCAACAGCAGGAAGTTAGCAATATCAAAATGTATAATGCTTTAAGTTCAGAAGAGCTTCCTCTAATTTTTATCACGATTGATAATTTTGATCTTGTCAAAGAAGAAATGCAAGATCTAGAAATGCAGTTCACGCAGCTTGTGCGTGACGGTCAGTCTTTAGGAATTTATATGATCTTTACCGCGACGCGCGTGAATTCTATTCGTCAGTCACTTATGAATAACTTGAAAACGAAGGTGGTTCATTACTTAATGGATCATTCAGAAGCGTATTCTATTTTAGGACGTACGCCGTATGCGCTAGAGTCTATTCCAGGCCGGGCTATTATCAAAACGGATCAACCTTATTTTGCACAGCTGTTTTTACCTGCGGAAGGAAAAGATGATTTTGAAATTTTTGATGCAGTTAAGCTGCACATTCAACGATTAAAGAATCAATACGCTGATGCTATTCTTCCGGAGCCGGTGCCAATGCTGTCATCGAAACTTGTACTTGCCGAATTTATGACGGACAGAAGAGTTATTCGCGAAAAAGGAGTTATTCCTCTTGGGTTAGATGAAGAGTTTGTTCGACCGGTGCATATGAACTTTACGAAAAATAAGCATTGTATCGTCATGGGGCAGACGCAAAAAGGAAAGACAAATGTAGTGAAAGTCATACTGCAAACAGCGCTTGAACAAGGCGTGAAGCAAATCGGACTATTTGATTCGGTTGACCGTGGTTTATCAAGCTATGCAGCTGAAGAGCAAGTTGTTTACATGGAAACAAAAGAACAGATCGTCGACTGGCTTGACCTAACCGAAGAACGATTGCAGCGACGTGAAAATAAGTATTTGGAAGCAGTGCAGGAAGGAACCGTACACGGTCTTTCATTTGCCCCGATCATGCTTGTAGTAGACGGATTTGTACGATTCCAGCAAAACTTAGACAGTGTCTTGCAGGATCGTATTACAAAATTGATGAAAAATTATAGCCACCTGGGCTTTAACTTGATTGTTGCAGGGAACAACAATGAGTTTTCAAAAGGATTTGACGCGTTAACAACAGAAGTGAAGCAAATTGGCCAAGCTGTGTTGTTGATGAAGAAAACAGAGCAAAGCTTATTTACACTTCCTTATGACCGAAAAGAAGCCGACGTTAACCCTGGCTTCGGTTATTATATTAAAAGTGGAAAAGAAACAAGAATTCAAATCCCGCTATGTGTAAGTGAAAGGAAGATCTTAACATGACCGAACAGCGTAAGTATACACTTAAAGTCATATTAGCTGTTGTTTTAATTTTGGCTCTTCCTTCTTTCTTTTTCCAGTATATTGGAGACAACCCGCTACAAGTCACAGAAAACTCAACAAGAACGATTGCGGTTGTTAACGAAGATAATGGAGTAAAAGAAAACAGTGAAAAAGCGATAGAATTTGGAGAAAAAGTGACTCCTCTTTTACAGGAGGGGTCGGATTATCAATGGACCGTGCTTGGACGAAGCGCAGCTACAAGCGGTTTACAGAATGGGAAATATGATGCGGTTATTTATATTCCCTCGACTTTCTCACAAAATATTTTATCGTATCAGGAAAAAAAGCCAGAAAAAGCTACTTTGGAATACAAAGTTCAAAGCCAGCTTAACGCAGTTAATAAGGAAAAAGTAGTAGGGGAATTAGAAGATGCTACTACAAAGGTTAATAATGAAATGTCCTCTTTGTACTGGAGTTATGTATCACAGGAAGTGGATAAGGTACGCGGACAGTTCGATAAAATTCTAAATAAAGAAATCGCCTTTCAAAAAACAATGGTCGCTTTTTATAAACCGAATTCAAAAGATTTAGCAGGTGAATTAAATGATCAAAAGAAAATTCTTCAGCAAATCCAAGATAATGTAAATAAAGCAGAAAAAGGTTCTAGCGACAGACAAGGCGACGTAGAACAGGTTGAAAAGAATTTAAACAGCTTCATTGAATATGTAAATCAATATCAAACATATCAAGAAACACAGAAACAAATGCTTGAAAAAACGCAGGCTCAAAGCGTCGCTGCGATTCAACAAGGGTTGTCTTCCCTTGAATCTAATCAGCCAAGCTCTAAGCAAAATTTTAATGAGCAGGCCAATCAAGTGTTTAGTGGCTTATCTTCCATTCAACAGCAGCTGGATGAAAATCAAAAAGCCGTTGGAGAACTTGGAGATCAACAAGCAGATAACGTCAGTGAACAAGAAAAAGCTCTGCAAGATTTGAACGGCCAAATCATCAGTTCATACAAACAGCAGTCTGAGCAAACAACCTTAAATCAAATTGAAAGTAAGCTAAAGCCGCTTCGTGCGCAGCTAGAGACAGCTTCATCAAATGATAGTGGTGGAGGCTCAACAGATCCAGGGGAAAGTGATGGAACTCAGCCAGATCCTAATCAAGACGGAGAGACGCCAACGGACCCTGGAGAAGGTGACGGAACTCAGCCAGATCCTAATCAAGGTGGAGAGACGCCGACGGATCCTGGAGAAGATGATGGAACTCAGCCAGATTCCGGTCAAGGCGAAGGAACGTCAGAACCAATTCAAGTGGATTTATCTCAGCAAACAGCAAAGCTTGATGATATATCAAAAGGGCTTGATGATTTAGAACAGCAGCTTCAAGGCATGACGAGTGAAACACCCGAAGCGCCTGAAGCACCTGAGACACCTGAGGGCACGGAAACGCCTGTAACGCCTGAAACACCGGATACACCGGATACATCAGGCACATCCAATGCTGTGAAAAGTGCGCTTGAAAAAGTGGCTAATCTAAAAACACAGGTACAGGCAGTCAAAGATGAGCTGCAAAATGTAACCGTTCAGCCTGAAACTTCAGGAGAAAATACGGATGCGCTGAAGCAGAAAATTGCCAGTTTGGAAGCAGACGTTAAGTCTTTGACAGCACAGAAAAACAAAGCAGAGAAAGACTTAGAAGAAGCAACCAAGTCGTCGAGCAGTCAAATTGCTAAGCTTCAAGAAGAAAATGAACGATTAAAAAAAGAGAATGAAAAGTTGAAAGAAGACGGCAAAAAACCTTCTAAAGGCAGTGCGGATGTTGATGGTCTCATTACGATGATTAAAAACAAAGAAGATAAAATCTTATCTTCTCCAAACCTTTCAGCTTCTCGAAAGGAAAAGCTGAGCAATACATTCTCAGGTAAGATTAAAAGCAGCAGTGCCGAAGATCTGTTAAAGTACTACGGTGATTTATCGCAGTATGATTTGACTTTAGCTCAAGTAGGAAATACAGACATACAGAACAGCGTCCTTAACAATGACTCTATTAAAGGAAGTTTGCAGCAGGCGTTAGCTGGAACCGTTTCTTCTCAAGACGCGCGTAAGCAAATTCAACAAAACCTGTCTCTAACAAAAGAAGAGTTAGCACAGTTCCAAAGTTCAGTGCAAAATTTTGCTGATCAATATGGACAAACAGTTGATGCTGAACAAGCATCGATTATGGAAGAGCTATCAGCTATTCAAGAAAAAGCAAATGCAATGAATCAAGAGCTTCAATCTAGCGCAGGTGAAGATCAAGCATTAGAAAAGAAAGAAGCTCCGGACGTAACAGGCTTAATGACGCTGCAGCAAAGCATGGGTCAAGAGTTGAAGGGAATGAACGAACTCATTTCATCTTTAGGTGAAAGACAAGCTAATGTTGTCACGTACACAGATGAATTGCAGAAGCGTGTAAATGAAGTTCAGGATAAGGCTGACACGCTTAACAGCAAGTGGGCCCAAAACGTGGATTCAACGAAGTTGGTACGAGGCCAGGTATACCGCTTGTTAAATAATACATTAGTAGATGGACAGAATAATGATTACGTTTATCATTATTTAGCAAATCCTCTTCAAGTAAGCGGTGAAGTGCCGGCTGAAAAAGTAAAAGAGGTTCCACCGGTTGTCATTTTGGTTATTATCTTAATCAGCAGCCTACTAATTGGCTATTTCAGTCAATACTACCGACATGCACCTATGCTTGTAAAAGGTACGCTCTTTGGATTATTGAATTTGATTGTAGGGTTAATGGTAAGTATCTTTAGCCTGAATATTTATTCGTTATCGGGAGACCGGGCAATGGAATGGTCAATCTTTACGATCGTCTTATTGCTTGCTTCATCTACACTTGTACGTATTGCTTTCTTATTAGGAAGCTTCGCTGGATGGGTGACGACAGTAGGGTTGATTTTATTTTATATTACCCCGCTTCTTAACTTATCTATGCCAAACTTTAATTACGAAGATCCAGTATCTAAAGTGTACATGTCCATTCAATATGATACGCAGTCTCTGTTTGGACAGGCGCTTATTGTATTACTGGGAATGACTGCCGTTTTAAGTGTTCTGCCATCTATTATTCGTGCTTTAAAGACGACTAAAGAGGTTGAAAATGATGAAACCTATAGTGCTTAGTAAGAAGATTGGAAGTGTTGTTCTTATTTTTTCACTTCTTTGTTTCCCTATAGCAGCAGCGGCTGAAGCTGATGATGGAAACGTTGAAGAGATTAAACCAAATGTATATAAAGATGATCCCATTAACTTAGACCCCGAATCTTTGCTAGAAAATAAAAAAGAAGTAGGAAATATTCCGGAGGAAATAAAGGATCTTACATTTGAAAAAGAGGAAGATGCAGAGAAAGAGAGTTTAAAAGAAAGTCTTTTTGCGAACGCATCAGCTGAAGATAATACGATTTCTGCGAAAGCAAAAGAATATAACTTGTTTTCTTCTAAAAACACTTCCTACAAGAAAGATCGGACAGAACAAACGGCTTCTGAAAAGTCATCAGATCTACAATGGTTTTACTTATTATTGATTGGTGTGGGGGTTGTTGTATTATTTGTGGTTTTAATACCGCGCATTAGCCCTCAGCCTTCTGTGAAAAAATGAAAAAACCTCGCTGTTAATCAACAGCGAGGTTTTTGCGTATAGACGTAAATTTACAGGCGGCGGAAGCCTTCTTCAAACAAATAATCTTCTGCTTCTTCGTAAGATAAAAATGCTGCCTCCAAATTCAAGCCAGAATAAATATTCCACAGGTCATCTTCATGAACAAGTAAAAGCGTTGCATTGTCTGGGCCGTTCCAGCGCTGTTCATTTCCATTCCCTACAATAGCTTCTTCTCTAGCTGTATCAGGAAGGGTAGACAAAGATTCAATAGAAGCTTCAATAATTGATCGAAGATCTTCTTCAGTGTAATCACGGATATTCACAAGACCTTTGTCATTTGTTTCATATCCTTTTAAAAAACCTGCATATACAAATCCATTTCCGTTAGGATGCAGATGATGCACAACAACCGTTTTATCGTACACGCTTTCTTCATAATGAAAATTCACGCGTCCTAAAGATACATCTTTTCGATGCAGCTCTGGAAACGATGAAATAATAGCTAATTTTTCGTCAAAACTAAGCATAGACAATCCTCATTTCTATTTAAATCATTTCATTTTCTGAAATGGTATAAGCTCTTTTACGATTCGGTTGATTATACCATATATAAAGAAAGACACATAATGCTTTTTCCAGTGTGGACTTTTAAAAATATAACCCTTCGCATAAAGCAGCCGCCACTGTAAAGAAGAACACATCTTTTTCACTATAAAACTTAACAAAAAACAGGCAGGGAATTCACAGTGAAAAAATAATATAAAGAGGTGGAAGGAAACGAGTTTTTAAACCTATCATAAGGAGGAATAAAAAAGTGAGATTACATGCTCTGTGTAAAAAAACATGGGTAATGTCCCTGCTTGTTTTTGCTCTTGTAGTGAGCTTAACTCCTGTTAGTCAAGCAGCGGCATCTTTATCTGTGTCACAAGCTCTTGAAAATCAAAACAATAGTGTACAAGCTGTTAAAGGATATGTAGTAGGTCAACCTACAGGCACATCTACAGTTATTACGAGCAATTACCCAAACGATTATGCACTTGCTCTCGCTGACAGTGCAAATGAAACCAACACAGACAAGATGGTATACGTTCAAATTCCTTCAAATTTGCGAAGTACATTTGGACTTCAAAGTCGCTCGGAGTTAAAAGGGAAAAGTCTTACTGTTACGGGCACACTCACCCCTTACTTTTCACACCCAGGAATAAAATCAGTTACTTCTATCAGTACAGAAACAGAAGGAACTGATCCGACTCCAGACCCCACAGAGCCAACTGTTCCAGTAGAAGACTATTATCGTACCGCAGCTGGAAAAACAGGAAACACCTTAAAAACACAGCTTCATAACATTATTGACCATCACACAGAACTTTCGTATTCATCCGTATGGGAAGCTTTAAAGAAAACGGATGAAGATCCAGCTAACGCAAATAACGTTATTTTGCTCTATACGGGGCGTTCACAGAGTAAGAGTACAAATGGAGGCGGAGTGGACGATTGGAATCGTGAGCACGTCTGGGCAAAGTCTCACGGGGATTTTGGAACAGCTATGGGTCCTGGAACAGATCTTCATCATTTACGTCCAACCGATGTGTCTGTAAATGGTACGAGAGGAAACTTAGATTTTGATAACGGAGGGACGGAACATAGCGAGGCACTCGGAAATTATTTTGACAGTGATTCATGGGAACCTCGAGATGAAGTAAAAGGTGATGTGGCTCGTATGTTGTTTTATATGGCCGTACGCTATGAAGGCGATGTAAGTGATGAGCCTGACTTAGAACTTAATAACACAGTGAATAATGGCACTGCTCCTTATCATGGGAAATTATCTGTGCTTCTTCAATGGAACGCCGAAGATCCAGTAGATGATCGAGAACGACGCAGAAATGATATTATTTATTCAGACTATCAGCATAACCGCAATCCGTTTATTGACCATCCTGAATGGGTGAATGAGATTTGGAACTAATGTAGGAGGCGTCCTGGCGGGGCGTCTTTTTTTATAAAAGAAAAAGGAAAAAACTAAAATCCGCCGAATACCTATAGGTGATTTTGAAAAAATGGAGGGAAGCTATGAAACAGCTATGTAAAAAAGGGTTGGCTTTTATTTTGGTGCTCATTTTTGTTAACGCTTTCATTTTGAATCCACTTAATGGAGCGGCTGCCGTAGATGGAAAATCAATGAATCCTGGTTACAAAACCTACTTAATGGCGCCTTTAAAAAAGGTAACAGACTATACAACATGGGAAGCGTTTGAGAACGATTTACGCAAAGCGAAACAAAATGGATTTTATGCGGTGACAGTAGACTTCTGGTGGGGAGATATGGAGAAGAACGGCGATCAGCAGTTTGATTTTTCCTATGCTCAGCGCTTTGCTCAAGCTGCTCGTAATGCAGGTATAAAGATCGTTCCTATTATTTCTACTCATCAGTGCGGCGGTAATGTTGGAGATGATTGTAACGTTCCGCTTCCGTCTTGGGTATGGAACTTAAAAAGTGATGACAGCCTTTACTTTAAATCTGAAACAGGTACGACAAATAAAGAAACGCTAAGCCCGCTTGCAACTGACGTTATTTCTAAGCAATACGGAGAGCTCTATACGGCATTTGCGCAAGCGTTAGCACCTTATAAAGACGTGATTGCTAAAATCTATTTATCCGGAGGCCCTGCAGGTGAAATTCGTTATCCGTCCTATACAGCAGCAGACGGAACCGGCTATCCGTCTAGAGGAAAATTTCAAGTGTATACGAACTTCGCCAAAAGCAAGTTTCAATCATATGCTTTGACTAAATACGGTTCACTCGCCGGCGTCAATCAGGCATGGGGAACCAATTTAACCTCTGCATCGCAAATTTTACCGCCATCAGATGGCTATCAGTTCTTAAAAGATGGTTATTCAACAGCTTATGGAAAAGATTTCTTAGCAT
The DNA here is from genome assembly GCF_047872835.1 of Priestia sp. RMT2NF4. NCBI lineage: Bacteria > Bacillati > Bacillota > Bacilli > Caryophanales > Bacillaceae > Priestia > Priestia sp. RMT2NF4. Next base: position 61,428 of record NZ_JBLQZO010000010.1, on the reverse strand, counting down.
GGTATCAAGGAGCTTTGGAAGATCACACAAAACGTATTGGACAGTTAGCTCATCAGGCTTTTGATGCCACCTTTAACGTACCAATCGGTGCAAAAGTGGCGGGAATTCATTGGCAGTATAATAATCCGACGATTCCTCATGCTGCAGAAAAACCTGCTGGATATAATGATTACAATGCGCTTTTAGACGCTTTTAAAACAGCTAAATTAGATATAACGTTTACGTGCTTAGAAATGACGGACAGCGGAAGTTATCCCGAATATTCTATGCCAAAGACGCTTGTACGCCAAGTAGCAGGTATTGCGAATGCAAAAGGAATTGTTTTAAACGGGGAAAATGCTCTAACTATAGGCAGTGAAGATCAATATAAAAAAGCAGCTGAAATGGCCTTTAACTATAATTTTGCAGGATTTACTTTGCTTCGTTTCTACGATGTCATTAACAATGATACGCTGATGGGGCAATTTAAAAATACGCTGGGCGTTACACCAGTTGCGCAAACGGTTGTAGTAAAAAATGCGCCAACTGCGGTAGGAGAAACGGTTTATATTGTTGGAGACAGAGCTGAGCTAGGTCAGTGGGATACGTCCCTTTATCCAATTAAATTAACATATAATTCATCTACAGCCGATTGGAGAGGCACCGTCTATTTTCCTGCGAGTCAAAATGTTCAATTTAAAGCAATTGTGAAGAGAGCTGATGGCTCGTTAAAAGCATGGCAGCCTTCGCAGCAATATTGGAGCGTGCCGTCAACAACAGCAACTTATACAGATAATTGGTAAACAAAGCCGCATAGCAAACGCTATGCGGCTTTGTTTTGAACATAAGAATTATTTCCAGTTCGCTTGAATAAACTCATCTCGACCAGACTTAGCGCGGTCTTCTTTATAATGCTTTGGATTTTTCTTGTGGAAATCTTGGTGATACTCTTCCGCTTCATAAAACGCAGAGGCAGGAAGGATGCTTGTCACGATTGGTTTTTTAAAACGTCCGCTTTTTGCGACCTCTAGCTTTGTCTCTTCAGCTTCCTGCTTTTGGCTATCGTTATGGTAAAAAATTGCTGTTCGATACTGCGAGCCTCGATCTTGGAATTGACCTCCATCATCTGTTGGATCAATTTGCGGCCAATAAAGATCTAACAAACGTTTATACGGAAACACTTCAGGGTCAAATGTGATTTGAACCACTTCGTAATAACCGCTTGTGCCAGATTTTACTTGCTCATAGGTAGGGTTATCCACAGTTCCCCCCATATATCCTGATACAATGCCGTGAATACCTTCTAGCTCTTCAAATGGTGTAACCATACACCAGAAACATCCACCTGCAAATGTAGCTTTTTCCATACGTAATCCCTCACTTAATCCGTTGTTATGAAGGGTATTATAACAAATTTATATTGAAACAGCTAGAAAAGGGTTTGTAGGTTGTGTAAAAGCTGTGGATAAAGATAAATATCCACAGCTTTTACACAATAAACTCGGCTATGTTGAAGATTGAAAAATGCAGGAGAGAAGAAAGAAAAAATGATAGAATAGATGAGGTGTATATATCGATGTAGAAGAGATTAGGCGGCAGAAGCAGGATCTATGCGGCATCTAGATAAATAAAGTTAGTACGTTAGTAACAAGAGGTAAGAAACAGCATATTCGCGCTGTTAAATAAATATACAAAGATAATAGGAGAGTTGAATATGTTACAAGATAATCTCATCCTAGAGCACTATGGATTAAATGAATTAAATTTTGATACGATCAAAAGCTACCGGGATCGATTTGCTGAAGTAAAACCAGCTCATCCTTGGAATGCGCTTGAAACAAAAGAGTTTTTATACAAAGTAGGAGCATGGGGAAAGGTAAGAGATACCCATAAAGAAGGAGTTACGCTCGCAGGCCTGCTTTTATTCAGTGAAGAACGGATTATCACAGAAGTTTTACCACAATACTTTTTAGAATACCGGGAAAGTAAAGGGAATGAAGAATGGACAGAGCGTTTTACCTCTCAAGACGGGACGTGGTCAGGAAATATTTTCGATTTTTATTTCCATATTCATGAAATTGTTCGTAATAGCGAACCCCAGTCGTCAATCGCTTCCTCTTTAACAGAAGTTTTAATCAATATGCTTATTCATGCAGATTATAATGGCGAGGGCGGCGTTATTTTAGAAAAGCAACCTTCTCATTACGTTTTTTCTAATCCAGGTCTTTTGTTAGTACCTACAGATTCAGTTTTTAGTAAAACCGTTAGTCAGCTTCGAAACCCGAATATCGTTAAGCTATTCAGTTTACTAGGGCTATGTGAACGTTCGGGCTCTGGCTTGAAAAAAGTGAAGCAAAACTGGAGCTTGCATCATTATAAAAAGCCTTCTGTTGACCAAGATGTTTCTATGCATCGTACGGTAGTCACGTTATCTCTGTCCACTCAAGAAAGACAGATTAGTTCTTCTGAAAAAGACACTTATCATACGTCTGTAACTGATTTGGGAAATAATTTTAAAAGTGTCGAAAAATATCAAAACATACCTGAAAACAATGTCGAAAATAACTCCTATAATAAAAATAAAGACTCTTATAATAAAGATTTATTAGAGGAGTTAAACTCATGTAATAACGACAATAACTCCTATAATAAAGAAGAAAACTACTATAATAGTGAACTTAACTCATATAATAAAGATGATTACTCCTATAATAGTTATCAAAACTCCTATAATAAAGAATCGGAAGATGGTTCTTCTAATTCAGTGAATGGTGAGGATATTGATACGAAGCTATGGGATATTGCAGCGCTGGCTCGTGAAAAAAAACGGCTTTCGCCTAATCAGATGGAGCATATTATTCTTGAATTATGCAAAGAAAAACCGCTCATGCTTAAAGAGTTTGCTTATTTACTAGAAAGAACGCCGGATGGAGTACGTAATAATTATTTAACAAAGCTATTACGAAAAGGACAATTACAGTTGAAATATCCAAATCAGCCAAACCATCCAAAGCAGGCATATTTATTCCATAAGAAAGATACAGGGAAGTAAATCAAGCAACCGCTAGAACAAATAAAGATTAGGCTGAAAAAATTGATAAGGAAGAGTTTGCTGAAAGCTACAGATCTAAGGGAGAAATTCACCATAAAGTTGCCAAGCTGCCAGACTCTCTTTATATGAGTTCTGGCTCGTATAAAGGAGGAAATAGAGTGTGAAAAGCAAGTGCGTTCTTATTTTTCTGGTGGTTGTATGGCTGTTTAATATGGGGAAAGGAACAGGATGTGGATCAAAGGTGAATGCAGAGATGAATATACCGCTGTCGACGTGGGTGTGGGATACAAAGAAATGGATGTTGGACCAAGAAGCTATCCGTGAAAAACTTCAAGAAAAAAAGGTGACAAAGGTTTATTTACAAATTGACGCTCATCTTTCACCTTCTGTATATAGGCATTTTATCCAACAAGCGCAAGTCCAGGGTATAGATGTCTACGCACTTGACGGCGCTCCTTCTTGGATAGGGCCTTCTGGTATAGAAGAGCAGGCAGCATTTTTTAATTGGATAACAGCTTACCAAGCAGAAGCGGAAGAACAACAGCAATTTTCAGGGGTTCATTTAGATATAGAGCCGTATTTGTATAAAAGCTGGAAAAATAATCGAGCGAAAAGTATTCTGCAGTATCAATATGTTATTTCTCAAGCTGCAGTACAGTCTCGTCAGTTACACTTGCCGCTTGCTGTAGATATACCGTTTTGGTTTGACGAAGTTCCATTCAAAAATAGCAACGGTTCCGGTTCGCTGGGGCATTGGATTATTCAGTACGCTGATGAAGTCACAATTATGTCGTACCGAAACCATGCAGATAAAGAAGACGGTATTGCTGACATAACGCAAAATGAACGCAAGTGGGGACGTGTACTATCTACTCCGATTGAAATAGGGGTAGAAACGATGGCTTCAGATGAAGGGGAATACATTTCTTTTTCTGCTAAAGGAGAAGAAAAGATGATGCAAGAGCTGGGTAAGTTGCTTACGAAGTGTCAAGCTAAAAACCCTCCAAGCAGTATAGCTGTTCATCATTTTGATAGCTGGCTACAGATGAAACCATGACAACGAAAAGACCGCTGCATCACTGCAGCGGTCTTTTTGGGTTTAGGGAGTATAGATACAATATAGCCATTTTATTAAAGGACTATACATAAAAAAAAGTAACCATTTAAAAAATGGCTACTCACACAAAGGGGGGGAACTTAATCTTATCATTCCCACTTTTTCTAAAAGATATGCCTCTTTTAACCCGTTTTTTTAAAATAATTTAGTCGTCCAAGATTCGCAGTTCCACACGTCTGTGACTACATCTTGATAAAATTCAGGTTCGTGACAAATAATTAAGATACTTCCTTTGTATTCTTTTAAAGCTCGTTTTAATTCATCTTTCGCATCTACATCCAAGTGGTTTGTAGGCTCATCCAGTACAAGAATGTTGGTTTCATTGTTAATCAGCTTACATAGACGGACTTTTGCTTTTTCTCCACCGCTTAGAACTTCTACTTTACTTTCAATATGTTTGGTTGTTAAGCCGCATTTAGCTAACGCTGCACGAATTTCATATTGGGTAAAGTGAGGAAACTCGTTCCATGCTTCTTCAATACACGTATTGTAGTTAGCTGATTTAACTTCTTGTTCGAAATAGCCAATATGCTGGTAATCGCCTTTTTCTACAGAGCCTGAAATCGGTTTGATTTCTCCTAGAATACTTTTTAAAAGAGTTGTTTTCCCGATTCCATTTGCTCCTACAAGGGCAATCTTTTGACCTCGCTCCATTTTTAGATTCAGTGGCTTAGAAAGCGGCTCTTCGTATCCAATGACTAAATCAGATGTTTCAAAAATTAATTTGCTTGAAGTACGAGCACTCTTAAAGTTAAACTCTGGTTTTGGACGCTCTTGAGCTAGTTCAATTACTTCCATTTTATCCAGCTTTTTTTGACGGGACATGGCCATATTTCGTGTCGACACGCGCGCTTTGTTTCTCGCTACGAAATCTTTTAAATCTGCCATTTCTTGCTGTTGTTTTTTATAAGCTGCTTCAAGCTGCTGTTTTTTCATCTCATATACTTTCATAAAATCGTCGTAGTCTCCTACATAGCGATTTAACTCTTGGTTTTCCATATGATAAATTAAATTGATCACGCTATTTAAAAATGGAAGATCGTGAGAAATTAAAATAAAGGCATTTTCATATTCTTGCAAGTAGCGTCGTAGCCACTCAATATGCTGTTCATCCAAGTAGTTTGTAGGCTCATCAAGTAAAAGAATTTCTGGTTTTTCAAGCAATAGTTTGGCTAGCAATACTTTTGTACGCTGTCCGCCACTTAAATCCTGTACGTCACGATCTAAGCCGATATCTTCTAATCCTAATCCGCGTGCAATTTCTTCGACTTTTGCATCGATAACGTAAAAGTCATTGTTTGTTAAGAGGTCTTGAAGCGTACCGACTTCTTCTAATAGTTTTTCGAGTTCTTCTGGTGATACATCCGCCATTTTCTCATAGAGGCCATTCATTTGAGCTTCTAAATCAAATAAATATTGAAAAGCACTTTTTAGTACATCACGAATAGAAAGGCCGCGCTCTAATGCCGTGTGCTGATCTAAATAGCCAACGCGCACTTTTTTAGACCATTCTACTTTTCCCGCATCCGGTTCTAGCTTGCCTGTAATGATGTTCATAAATGTTGATTTACCTTCGCCGTTTGCTCCAATCAAGCCGACGTGTTCACCTTTTAACAATCGAAATGATACATCGTTAAAAATCGCACGGTCACCAAAACCATGGCTTAGATTTTTTACGTTTAATACACTCATGCTGACACACCTTTTCTTTTAAAATATCTATCGTACGTTTCGTTATAAACAAATTGATTCATAACGATTATAGCGAACTTATATACATAAATCCATATGAGTTTTCCAGCCTTGAAAGTCATATAAAATTCACTCGCGTCTTCCTTTCACTTGATTCATACTATATATATCAATGTAGAAAATCCTTCATGACGACGGGACGGTTATATCGAATCATTCAAATAGAGTATATAGAAGAATAAAAAGGCAGGGGGAAAAGAAATGAACATTTATACGATACTAGTGGCAGGAAGAATGCATAAGGAGCTGGAGGAGATAATCAAACAAAAGCAGCTGTCTCAGACGTTTCGATTTATGGAAGAGCAAGACGTTACAATGGAAGATTTAAACTGGGCTGACGCGCTTTTATCCTTCGGTCCAACGAATTACTTTAAAGACCATAGCTTCAAATGGATTCATTCTCTCGGTGCAGGAGTTGATCGGTTCTTAGAAAGTGCGGATTGGAAAAAGAGCGTGATGTTAACACGTACGGTTTGTTCATTTGGTCAGCGGATCAGTGAATATTGTCTTAGCTATATGCTAGCTGAACTTCAGCACCACGCACAGTTTCAGCATCAGCAAAAACAAAAGCGGTGGAAAGCGGTAGAGCCTCAGCAGCTTTCTGCTCAAACGGTCATCATTTATGGAACAGGTGAAATCGGCGGACGTCTTGCAACCGTTTTAAAATCTTTTGGTGTACGAGTGATAGGAGTATCTAAAAGTGGAAATGAAAAGCCGTCATTTGATCAAGTAGTCTCGATTTCAAATGAGAGAGACTTGCTAAAAGAAGCTGATTGGATTATTAGTACAATGCCACTAACGAATGAAACAAAAAGCTACTTTGACCAAAAATGGATGAATTTAGTTGAGAATGCATACTTTATAAATGTTGGACGAGGTGCAACTGTAGATGAAAATGCGTTAGTAGGGGCTATTGAGCAAAAGCGTATTCGAAAAGCATACATAGACGTATTTGAACGTGAGCCGTTAACGAAAGAATCTTTTTGGTGGAATCATTCACATATCATCATAACACCTCATATTTCGGCGGTGACTACGCCTGCAGAAGCCGTAGAGTGCTTTGTTGAAACGCTGCAAAAAGTTGAGCAAGGCGAATTGCCTTCTAACTTGGTTAATATTGAAAGAGGTTATTAAAGCATTATGATGCGCGTTTCCGCTATGAGGATGGTATACTGAAACTTGCTTTTCTTGGACGAAAAGAATGAAATCTGTTCTTCTAGGGGGGAACAAACGTTGAAGCAAGAAGAATTATTTGAACAAGCACGTGTATTTATAGAGACGTGTTACGCTGAACTTGAAAAAAGCGAAGCGGACAAAAACAGGCGATTAAAAGAAATTCATCAGCAAATTATGTCACTCGGACATTATGATCATACATTTGAAGAGTTAGAGCACGGAGCTCGCATGGCTTGGAGAAACAGCAATAAATGTATCGGACGACTATTTTGGCAATCGCTCAATGTATTTGATAAGCGAGAGGTGAGCACAGTTGAAGAGGTAAGAGACGCTCTTTTTCACCATATTGAATATGCAACAAATGACGGGAAAATCCGGCCTACTATTACGGTGTTTAAACCGAAAACGCAAGCAAAAGAACCGATTAGAATCTGGAATCATCAGCTAATCCGCTATGCTGGGTACGAGACGGAATACGGCGTGATAGGAGATCCTGATTCTGTTGCGTTCACGGAAGTTTGCCAAAAGCTGGGGTGGGAAGGTGAGAAAACTCACTTCGATGTTCTTCCTCTGGTCCTGCAAGTTAATGAAGCGTCACCTCGATGGTTTGAGATTCCAAAACATTTAGTGAAAGAAGTAGCTATTACGCACCCAGAACTTCCTGAATTTGAAGACTTACAGTTAAAATGGTACGCTGTCCCGATGATTTCAGATATGAAGCTAGAAATTGGAGGGATTGATTACGTCGCAGCACCATTTAATGGATGGTACATGGGGACTGAAATTGGTGCCCGAAATTTGGCGGATACGTATCGCTATAATCAACTTCCAAAAATAGCTTCTATGATGGGATTGAATATGGATTACAACGCGACGCTTTGGAAGGACAAAGCTCTTATTGAATTAAACGTTGCGGTGCTTTCTTCTTTCAAACGAGAAGGTGTTAGCATTGTAGATCATCATACGGCTGCTCAGCAATTTCACTTGTTTGAAGAAAGAGAACAAAAAAATGGCCGGGAAGTGACTGGGAACTGGACATGGTTAATCCCACCGGTTTCACCAGCTACCACACATATTTTTCATAAGCTTTATAAAAATAAAGTATTATCACCAAATTATTTTTATCAAGACGCTGCTTATTAAATGAACAAAAAAGAGAGTACAAATTTGTACTCTCTTATTACACGTTAATTAATTTTTGTGTTTATCAAGCAAGTTAGCAAGTACATATGTTTTGTACTTTTCCACTTTGCGGCCTTCATGGTTGCGAACTCCTCGTTTTTTAAGTTCCTCAACATACCAACCTTTGCTTCCTACGTGCATACTCAAACACCCTTTCGTCATTTTTTTAGGATGAACAGAATGAGGTTCATTGTCTGCTCGAATGGAGACATCTTGTCTTTCCAATACGTGCCTCATTGTAACATCTTTTATTTTATGATGAAAGGGAAAAAGGTCAAAAAAACGAGAATGATTTCAGGTGAATTTTAGTTTGTTCATTCCTCGTTTTTTTGAGATAGGAGGAGGAGGTTTAATTCGTCTTTATTTTGGATTAGATCTTCTAATGTATACTGATCTAACACTTTAATGAAGGCTTGCATGGCTTCATGCAAAACACTTTTTAACTTGCAGACGGGGCTAATAATGCAGAAGTTTCCTTCACGGTCAAAACATTCAACAATATGAAAATCTTCTTCAGTTTGACGTACCACTTTGCCAATATTAATGTCTTTTGGAAGCTGAGCTAAACGAATACCGCCGTTTCGTCCTCGGATCGTTTCAATTAAGCCAAGTTTTCCAAGTTCGTGAATGATTTTCATAAGATGGTTCTTTGAAATATTATACGCTTCAGCAATTTCTTTTATATTGCTTAGTTTATTATTATCGCGAACGCCTAAATATAATAAAACTCGCAGTGAGTAATCTGTATATTGTGTGAGCCTCATCTTTTTACCTCTTCTCTTATCAGCAGCTGATATATCTATAATAGCATGTCTATATCTAAGAAATACAGAAAGAATGCTCACATTTTTGACAGGGTGAATTTGTGAACATTTCTTTAAATATGTATATAAAATATATCTTTTTAAGTAGGATATGAGTATTATAAAGATGTATTAAAAATATATCTTTTAAAAATGAATCTTTCGGAGGCGAAAGTTATGAAACAAACAACTATTTCTATTGTAAAAAGTACAGTTCCTGTTTTAGAAAAGCATGGTCAAGCAATCACAACTCGTTTTTATGAAATGCTTTTTGAACAGTATCCTTCTTTAAAAAATGTATTCAACCAAACAAATCAAAAAACAGGACGTCAGCAAATGGCGTTAGCTAATACAGTTTATGCCGCTGCGCAGTACATCGATCGGCTTGAAACGCTGCTTCCAGTTGTGAAGCAAATCGCCCATAAACATCGCAGTATCGGCGTGAAAGCAGAGCACTATCCAATTGTCGGCGAGTTCTTATTAAAGGCAATTAAAGATGTTTTAAAAGAAGCTGCGACCGATGAGATTATGGAAGCTTGGAAAGAAGCTTACGGTGCCATTGCAGACGTATTCATAAGTGTGGAGCAAGAGTTATATGAAGAAGCTGAAGAAAAAGGATGGAAAGATTATAAAAAACTAATGGTTCATAAAAAAGTAAAAGAAGCAGAAGGCGTGTACTCGTTTTATTTAGTATCACCTGATCAAAAAGCACTGCCTGCTTTTCTGCCAGGTCAGTACGTGAGTGTACGAATTCCTGGTCAAGAATATTTATCCATTCGCCAGTACAGCTTATCTGGCTATCCAAACCAACCATACTATAAAATTACGGTGAAAAAAGAAAAACAAATGGAAGACGGGGTCGTGTCAACGTATTTACATGATCAATTGAAAGAAGGAGACTTGCTTGAAGTCAGCGTTCCAGCAGGAGATTTTGTCTTAAAAGAAAATAATAAATCAGTATTTATCAGCGGAGGTGTAGGAATTACTCCAATGATGTCAATGCTTCATCAAGCATTGGAAAACAATCAAGAAGTAACATTTATTCACAGTGCTAAAAATGAGCAGTTTCATGCAATGAAACGAGAGCTTCAATCGTTGTCAGAGACATATACGTTTGAACAGCACGTTTTCTATAGTCAAGCGCAAACAGATCAGCATGATGAAAACATAACGTATGGTCGCTTAACTAAAAAAGAGCTAGCTAAATATGCCGGCGATAAACATGCATATTATTATGTTTGTGGATCTTCTTCATTTACACAAATGGTGTTAGAAGGCCTAGATGAAATGGGCATTTCCCAAGAAAATATCATGTATGAATCGTTTGGCCCGAAAATGAGTATGACTCCTTCCGCATAAATGTATGGAAAAAGGGTAAAAAGCTAACAGTAGACAATACTGTTAGCTTTTTTTATGAAAGGGAGTTTAAAGATGACAAATAAGCAGTATGACATGGTGGGAATAGGAATAGGCCCTTTTAATTTAGGCTTAGCGGCCCTTGCTGAGCCTCTTGATGAAATTGATGCAGTCTTCTTTGATAAAGAAGAGAAATTTGAATGGCATCCGGGCATGTTAATTGACGGCACGGACTTGCAGATTCCGTTTCTAGCAGACTTAGTTACATTTGCAGATCCAACAAGCCCCTATTCTTTTCTAAATTATATTCACAAGCAAAAGCGCTTGTATCCGTTCTTTTTCTTTAATCGTTTTGACATTCCGCGTCAAGAATACAACGAGTACGCAAAATGGGTAGCGGAGCAGCTATCTTCCTGCCACTTTTCTTCAAAAGTTGTGGACGTGATACCAAAAAATGAAGAAGAGTATTATGAAGTAAAGGTAGAAACACCTGAGGGAATTCAAACGGTAAATGCTAAACACGTTGTAATGGGAACAGGAAGCATTCCACTTGTGCCTCCGGCTTTTGAAGAAAAGCTAAATGAGCATATTTTACACAGCAGCGGCTATTTACATAAAAAAGAAGAGATTCAAAAAGGAAAGCATGTAACGATCGTTGGTTCAGGGCAAAGTGCTGCCGAGATTTTTCTGGATTTACTAGAAGAACAGACTGAACATCATTACCACCTTACATGGTTTACAAGATCCTCTAATTTTTTTCAGCTTGATCAATCCAAGCTTGCTCAAGAGTTATTTTCGCCAGACTATGTAGATTACTTTCATTCGCTGGCTTTTGAGGAACGTACAAGCACGGTAGAAGATTTAAACCCCCTACGTCACGGAATTGAATCTTCTACCTTAACGAAAATCTATGATTTACTCTATCATCGTTCACTTAAAGGAAGAGTACCCGTTACGATTCAAGCTTCGACCGAAGTAAGTGACATTCATAAAAAAGCAAATGGATATGAGCTGGAGTGTAAACAATTAAAGGCTGATCGCTCTTTTCAATACGAAGCGGATCGTTTGATATTATCCACGGGCTATAAGCCAAAGATTTCGCCGTTCATCGAACGAATAAAAGATGATATCGAATGGGAAGATGACAAGCGTTTCAACGTCACAAAAGATTACCGGCTTGTCTTTAAACAACCCCGTAACCACCACTTTTTTACGTTAACTAACATTGAACATTCACACGGATCTGGCGCAACAAATCTTGGTTTATCCGTTCAGCGTAATCAGCGTATTCTGAACGTAATTGCAGGTAGAGATGTGTATCCAGTTCCAGAAGAGACGACGTTTCAGACATTTAATTTGTTTTGAATGTCTGATTTATAAAAACCTACACTGTGTTTTTAGATTATTGTAGAAAAGTTTTTTACTCATAAACCATGTTTAAAAGAATAGTGTACGGGTATTTTATTTATAGAACATTAGTACACAAATCAATTAAGGAGTTGCTTAGAATGAGTAAGAAAATTGCAGTATTAGTAACAGATTTATTTGAAGATGTGGAATATACAGATCCAGCCAAAGCCTTTGAAGAAGAAGGCCATACGCTAACAAAAATCGATGTGAAAACAGGCGAAGTAACAGGTAAACAAGGCGAAACAACATTAACAATTGATAAAGCAATTGCCGATGTAAAACCAGAAGATTTTGACGCATTGTTTTTACCCGGAGGCTTCTCACCAGATATCTTGCGTGCGGACGATCAAGTCGTAGCTTTTACAAAATCATTTATGGATGAAGGCAAACCGGTTATGGCTATTTGTCACGGGCCACAGCTGCTAATCAATGCTGAAACATTAAAAGGACGTGACGTAACTGGTTTCAAATCAATTGCTATTGATTTGAAAAATGCAGGCGCAAACTTCCATGATAAAGAAGTTGTGGTATGCGGTAATCAACTAGTTACAAGCCGTACACCAGATGATATGGAAGCATTCGTACGTGAATCAGTAAACGTCTTAAAATAAGTAAATAATATTAGTAAAACTTTCTGTAAAAGGCGATAACAGGGTGGTTTACCACTCTGTTGTCGCCTTTTTTGTATGTAACGTTTTTGACGAGGAATTTACAGTTATATTACCGCATTGGATGAAGCTATTTCTCAAAGTATATGAAAACCTTTTACTATCAATAGCTAGAAGCCGCGTAATATAATCGAAATATTTTTTACATAAGTGTTAGTATAATTTTGGTAGCTTAAAAGACGTTGCGAGTTTCATAGTTTTCGTGCAACAATGAGGGTGCATCACGAGGTTGGCTTGCTACAAGCTTAGATGCGTTGCGGTTTTACAAAAAACTTTATTATCACATAGGAGGATTTCAAACATGAAGAAAAGGTTTCGTATTGCCACTGTCGCAGGTGCCGTATCATTAGGATTACTAACAGCAGGACAAGCAAATGCAGCAGCTCCTGATTGCAACACTCCAAAACAAATTACCATTAAAGATGCTCAAGCAGCACAAAATATAAATGTAGACGAGCTATTAAAGAAATTTAACGCTCAAGGACAATCTGCTCAAGCAGCAGCTCCACAGCAAGAAACACAGGCACCAGATCAAGCTGAAGCAGCTCCACAGGAACAAGCACAAGCACCAGAGCAAAGTGAAGAAGCAAAAGCTCCGGAGCAAACACAGCAAAACACAAAAGCTCAACAATCAGAAAATACTGATAAAGCAGAGCAAACCAAAGATGCTAGTCAATTTGAACAAAAAGTAGTAGATTTAGTAAACCAAGAACGTCAAAAACAAGGTTTAAAGCCTTTAACACTTAACAAAAAATTAAGTGACGTTGCACGCACTAAATCAAAAGATATGATGGACAAAGGGTACTTTGACCACAATTCACCAACATATGGTTCACCATTTGATATGATGAAACAATTCGGCATTGAATATACAACTGCAGGTGAAAACATTGCAAAAGGTCAGCAATCTCCTGAAGATGTAATGAATGCTTGGATGAATAGTGACGGTCACCGCAAAAATATTCTAAACCCTGATTTCACTGAAATTGGTGTTGGATACGTAAAAGGTGATACTACGTACTGGACTCAACAATTTATCGGTAAGTAATACAAAAAGAGCAGGATATACCTGCTCTTTTTTGCGTTTTTAGCTGTCCAATTTGGGTATAGTAAAGTAAGAACACGTAAAGGAGTGCCTTACATTGGGACGTATATTAAAAAAAATTCTAGTCGCTGTTTTTCCCATCCTTTTAAAAGAAGGATATCGTCATTATAAAAATCGTAAAACTCGAACTACGCCGTCTAAAGGGTATAAATAAAAAGGACTCAAAAGAGTCCTTTTTGTTTTATGCTTGAACGGGGATATGCTTGAATTCTTTTACGTTAAATAATCCTTTGTCGGTTAATTTTAGACATGGGATAACAGGCAAGCTTAAGAAAGATAACGTCAGCAGCGGGTTGAATTTCTGTGAAATATCAAGCTCATGAAGAGCCCCGTGAAGCTGCTTAAGTAAGCTATTTACTTCATTGTAAGGGTGAGGTGACATTAACCCTCCGATGGAAAGAGGGAGGGAACCAATCACTTCATTATCTTTTACAATAACAATACCTCCGCCGATTTCTTCAATTGCCGCAATTGCTTTTGCTAAATCCTCATCATTTGTTCCTACGGCTACGATATTATGTGAATCGTGAGCAATCGTAGTAGCGATCGCTCCGTCTTTTAGCTGAAAGCCTTTTACGATCCCAAGACCAATATTTCCTGTTAGATGATGGCGCTCAACAACAGCCATTTTCAGCTGATCGTTTTCTACAGAAGGCTGAAATTCGTTTTGCTTTACTTGAACTTCTTCTACAATATGATTTGTAAGCAGGCTGTTTGGATTAATTTCAATAATATTAGCCCGATTGTGCTGAAGTGGTATCGTAAGTTTGTTAATAGAAAACTCTTTCAAATGAACAGAATTCATTAGTTCTGTCGGAAGATCAATTTGTTCTTCTTGCACAGACAGCATCTCTCCATTTTCAGCAATGAGCTCTCCGTTTTGATAAACATGTGCTGCAGATATATCGGTTAAGTCGTCCAACAGAATAAAATCAGCTTTGTAACCAGGAGCAACCGCACCTCTATCTTTTAACCCGTAGCATTCAGCGGCATTTAATGAAGCCATTTGAATCGCAATTAACGGATCCAGCCCGAGTTCAATAGCAAAACGAACATTGTAATCAATAGAGCCTTCCGTTAATAAATCATCTAGATGTTTGTCATCGGTACAGAATAAAAATCTGCGCGCGTTGCGTTCATTTACAGCAGGTAACAATTGTTTCAAATCTTTAGCAACAGAACCTTGGCGGATTAGAACATACATCCCGCGCTGAATACGTTCAATTGCTTCTTCTGCTGTTACGCATTCATGATCTGTTGAAATATTAGCGGTACGATAAATGTTAACGCCCGTGGCATCTAGCCCTGAGCCGTGCCCATCAATTACGCCGTTTGCATCGTTAGCTGCTTGTAATTTATCGAGCATATCGTCATCTCCATCTCGAACAGCAGGGAAATCCATCACTTCTGCTAATCCAAGCACGCGAGAGTGAGAGAAAAATGGCGCTAAGTCAGCTGCTTTTAAGACGGCTCCAGAGCTTTCAAAAGGAGTTGCTGGCACGCTTGAAGGTAAGTTCACAAATACGTCTAAAGGAATGGAATCCGAGTTTTGAAGCATAAACTCAATGCCAGATTTCCCTGAAACATTCGCAATTTCATGAGGATCCGTTACGACAGTTGTAACGCCTCTAGGTACAAGAAGTTTTGAGAACTCTTTAGGTGTAACCATTGATGATTCAATGTGAACGTGTCCATCAATGAACGTAGGCGAAATGTATTTTCCTTTTGCATCAACGACGTTATTCCCGTCGTATTGACCTATTCCAACAATCACTCCATCAGCAATCGCAATATCGGCTTCAATGATGGAAAGCGTAAAGACATCGATAATTTTCCCGTTTTTCACTACAAGATCTGCAGGTATTTTTTTATTGGCAACAGCAAGCTGTTTTTTTAAGGTTGTTTTTGTATTTGACATGAATGTGACTCCTCTCATTGTATAACTGAATAACAATGAAGGACTATGTAAGGGAGAACATAAAGAAGAATAAAAATGCAGTATGAATGATGTTCAACCCTCGTAGTCCAACTATTTACGGTAGTTCGGTAGAAACTCTTGGACCCTATTTCCAAGACTATACGAGCTTTAGGTATTTCGATACATTCTATAGACAAATAATAAAAACGTCAATTCCTAATAAAAAAGAAAGATTTTTGGGAATATTTCATCTATGTGTATGTAAACGATTTAACTCTTATTTGCTCGCTAAAAGGTGCAGCATTCATGTATAGAAAAAAATGTAGAAAAAACCGTCAATGGCTATTAGTCATTGACGGAGGTGTCATTAAGCTTGTTTACGCAGTGTACCTAATTCTTCCGCGATCGCTTGCATTTCACTTGGGCTAAAAGAATCTTTTCTCATTACCATATCGTATAAGTACTTTAAGTCTTCATACATTTCTTCGTCAAAAGCTTCGGCTTTAATTGCTCCGATATTTAGCATGCGCAATTTTTCACTGATGCTATCGACCATATGTTTAATATTCTCTGGAGATTTTACTGATAAATCCACTTTGTTCATCCTTCCAGTTGCGTTTTTTTTATTGTAACATGTTTTTATCGTGTGAACACTTTTATGTCAGGTTCTTATCCACAGAAGAGTGGAAACGATATAAATAAAAGAAAACTATTTTTTAGTTTAAAAATGATTGTATATAATGTTTGTAATAAGGGAAAGGAGTCGAGACTATGATTAACGTATTATTCGTTTGTTTGGGAAATATTTGTCGTTCACCCATGGCAGAAGCGGTCTTTAAAGATATGGTGAAGAAAAAAGGGCTACAAGGACAAATTCACGTAGATTCTGCAGGCACAGGAGGCTGGCACAAAGGAAATCCTCCTCATGAAGGGACGCAATCTATTTTAACGAAAAACAACATTGATTTTAAAGGGCAAACAGCAAGACAAGTGATTCAAGAGGATGTAGCTAAATTTCATTATATTATTGGAATGGATGTCGAAAATGTAGGAAATCTGAGAAGAATGGCTGGACATACTAAAACAGGTTATATTGCAAGACTTTTGGATTTTGTGCCCGATTTACATATTGAAGATGTGCCTGATCCTTATTTCACGGGAAATTTTGACGAAGTATATGACTTAGTTCAAGAAGGATGCAAGGCTCTTTTAGACGAAATTATAGAAAAGCATTTCTCAGAATAAGTGATACTTAAAAAATAAAAAACGGAGGAGAAACGACAAATGGGTAAACGAAATAAGCTAGTAGAAGGTATGGTCATTGGAGCAATTATAGGAGGAGCTGTTTCTTTATTTGATAAAGAAACCAGAAGTTCCGTCATTCAAGGAAGTAAAAAACTGAAAGACAAAACAAAAACTCTTATTCAGCATCCTGAACTTGTGACGGATACTGTGAAAGAGAAATATGAAACGATCCGTACGACCATTGAGCAAGTTTCTGAAGATGTATCATTTGTAGCAGGAAAAGTAGAAAAGTTAAAAGAAACAACCCCTCAGGTGATGGAAATTGTAAACGATACAAAAGAAGCATTTGTAGAGAAGTATGGTGATGAACAAAAATAAATAAGGAGGCACATATGGCTGGAATATACATAAATAACATCGTAAAGTTTGGCAAAGAACTCATGGGCCGCATTCATCGAGATGAGCTGCCCAGCTTATCAGCTGAATTGGCTTATTATTTGCTGCTCTCGCTATTTCCTTTTTTAATTTTCTTAATTACGCTGATTGGATTTTTGCCATTGGAATCAACAGATCTGCTTGACTTGGTCGAAAATGTAGCGCCACAGCAAACGCTGCACATGATTGAAAGCAACGTTTCTCATATCATTGGTTCTCATAATGAAAAACTATTGTCCTTTGGTATCATTGCCACGATGTGGTCTGCTTCAAATGGAATTAATGCGATCGTAAGGGCATTTAACCGAGCGTATCACGTACAAGAAAATCGGCCGTTTTTAGTGGCGAGAGGCATGGCAGTTCTCCTTACTTTTGCGATGATATTTGTTATTATTGTAGCGCTTTTACTTCCTGTTTTTGGTCATATGATTGGTCTTTATTTATCGTCTACGTTTGGATTTTCAGAAACTTTTCTCGCTTTATGGTCTGCTTCCCGCTGGATTATCAGCGGTCTCATTTTGTTTACTGTTTTTACGGGGTTGTATTACTTTGCTCCTAATAAAAAGCTGCTGATTCGAAATGTTGTAAAAGGAGCGGCTTTTGCTACGGTCGGATGGACAGTGGTATCGATGCTATTTGCGTACTACGTCAATCATTTCAATAACTATACGGCTACATATGGAAGCTTGGGCGGAATTATTATCTTGCTTATTTGGCTGTACCTATCGGGGATGATTATCGTTATTGGAGGAGAAATTAACGCTATTTTCTACGACCGCCGAGTCAAATCTTCATAGTCACAAATTGGGATGAAATCATTCGCAAGATATGAGCATACTAACCAAGTGAAAGGGAGGTTTTACATCATGACAAAGCATACAAAAAAAGACGGAAGCAATACAAAGCAAAATAAAAAGAGCCAGCCAAAGCATAAAACAAGCAACAGCCAAAATGGACAAAACGGTTACCATTAAGGCATCGATTTCCATAATAAAAAGCCTAACAAATACGTTAGGCTTTTTTTCGTTAAGATTTTAGCAAGCGAAGGCCATTTAAGATAACTAAAATGGTGCTGCCTTCGTGACCAATAACACCAAATGGCATATCAAGCACTTGGAAAAAATTAGAACAAATTAATAAAAAGATGACGGCAATAGAAAAAATAACGTTTTGCTTCACAATTGAGTTCATTCGTCTGGAAAGAGCTACTGCATCCGAAATTTTTGATAAATCATTTTTCATTAAAACAATATCTGCCGTTTCAAGTGCCACATCCGTTCCTTCTCCCATAGCTACTCCAACGTTAGCAGTAGCGAGAGCAGGTGCATCGTTAATCCCATCTCCCACCATTGAAACGGTAGGGAATTTTTCTTTTAACGCTTTAATTTTATCTACTTTCGCTTCAGGCAAGCATTCTGCAATGTATTCATCGACGGCACATTCTTTTGAAATGGCCTCGGCTGTTTTTTCGCTGTCTCCTGTAATCATGACGGTATGAATACCCTGCTCTTTCAGAGATTTAACAGCTTCTACAGCTTCTGTTCGTACAACGTCTTTTAGCGCAAGCAATCCCACAATACCATGCTGGTCTTTTGCGTACACAATCGTTTTTCCTTCACTGGCAAGCGTAGATGAAATCCCATTTTCAAATTCAGCTGCTTCTTCTTTACCTACAAAATCTGCTTTTCCTATCTTCCACGTATCTCCTTGAAGAGACCCAATCACACCGTATCCGGGAACGTCTTCAAGTGAATCTGGCTGAACGAGCGTCAATTCCTGCTTGTTTTTCACAAAGTCAACAATGGATTGAGCAAGCGGATGATTAGACTGACGTTCAATTGATGCTATTTTAATAAGAAATTCCTGTTCGTTTATATCAGAACGTACAATAACATTTGTCACTTCTGGCTTTCCTTTTGTTAACGTGCCTGTTTTGTCAAAAGCAATTGCGCTTAAATGGCTTAACCTTTCCAAATGCACGCCGCCTTTGAACAAAATTCCTTTTTTTGCTCCGTTTGAAATAGCAGACAGCGAAGCAGGGGTGATAGATGCAACTAGGGCGCAAGGAGACGCTACAACTAAGAGAATCATTGCTCGGTAAAATGTCTCAGTCCAGCTCCATCCAAGCACATAGTGGGGGAGAAACAGCATAACTGCCACAACCGATAGAACAATTTTTACGTATGTGCCTTCAAATCGTTCGATAAACAATTGAGAAGGAGACTTTTCACTTTGAGCCGTTTGAACAAGTTGAATGATCTTTTGAAACAGCGTCTCAGCACTTGGCTTTGTCATTTTAATGGTAATGGCGCCTTTCACATTCACCGTGCCCGCGAATACTTCATCGTCGAGCTGTTTTAGTACAGGGACAGATTCACCCGTAATAGCCGCCTGATCAATCGTTGTTTGACCTGAGACAACAATACCATCGGACGGCACTCGTTCACCCGGCTTAACTAACAGCAAGTCTCCGATTTGTAAATCTGAAATGGAGACAATTTCTTCTTGGTCTCCAATCAGCCGCGTTGCTTCTTGCGGCTGCAAATTCATTAAGGCGCTAATTTCTCGGTTGCTTTTATTCATGGTGTACGTTTCTAATGCACCGCTTAGTGCAAAAATGAAAATAAGCATAGCACCTTCTGTCCAGTAGCCAATTACAGCCGCTCCAATGGCAGCAATAATCATTAGCATTTCGACGTTTAATTCTTTATTTTCAATCGTTTCTTCAATGCCTTCTTTTGCTTTAGCAAATCCACCTATCACATAAGCTAATACAAAGAGCGTAATAGATACAGCTGTATCCTGCTGTTTTGAAATCAGCCAGCCGGCTAAAATAAGCACTCCGCTCAACAGTGCAGCAATGAGTTCACCATGTGTTTTTAATACGTTGACAGCAGAAGATGTTTGCGGCGTTTGTTCTTGTTTTTTAGGTAACGCATTTTCCATACAAATCCTCCTTGAACGATAATTGAGAAAAATAATCACAATCATTACCCCTAAAAAAGCACGAAAGCTGCCATCTCAGCGATAGCAGCACACTTTTTCCATTTATTATCTTTTGAATTGGGATATTTAGTATAGTATAGCACGGAACAAGCAAGTAGGTAACAACTAATGCTTAAAAAATAAAAACAGAATGCAGCTGGACGTCTGCATTCTGTAAAAAACGTACTACATATCTAAATGCTCTTCATAATATTTATAAGCGGAAGTGTAAATGTGCTCGATATCGGCATCCGTCATGTACATTAAGGTTTCACGGTCAATCCCCTTCATTGTTTCAATAAATGTAATCATGTTTTTACGTTCTTGTCTGCTCATTTATTATTCTCCTCTCCATCTGTTTTAATACAGTTTATTATATTTAATTGTATTATATAACAGAAAAAGTATTTTGTGTGGATTTTTTTTTAAAATAGGCAAAAAAATTTTGAAAGACGTAAATAATTGACTATAGAGAAAAAGGTATTTTATAATTCATATATGAACATATGCTCATATACTTGCATATAATGAACGGAGAGATGTTATGAAAAAAGATGAACATTCGTTTTTATCACCTCAAACAGTAGAAGAAGCATCAAGAATACTAAAAGCTATTTCAGATCCTACGAGAATGAAGATTCTCTATTTGCTATTTCAAGAAGAGTGTTCAGTCGGTCATATGGTTGAAGTGCTTGGTGTTTCACAATCAGCTATTTCACATCAGTTAACTCACTTGCGTCATTTACGTTTAGTAAAATATCGCCGTGAAGGGAATACGTATTTCTATACGTACGATGATGAACACGTGGTTGGAATACTGCATCAAGTGATTCAGCACGTAGAATGCGCACATAACGATTAGAAGGAGGGGCTTTGCATGAGTCATGATCATCACCACCATCATCATCATGGTCATCATCACCATTTTGATACACAGCGTGAAGGCAACAAAAAAGGTCTGTTAATTGCACTAATTATCACCGCGGGTATTATGGTTCTTGAGTTTGTTGGAGGGCTTTTTACAAATAGTTTAGCGCTATTATCCGATAGCGGACACATGCTGTCTGATACAAGCTCACTTGCTCTTAGCCTCATAGCCATATGGTTTGCTAACCGAGCTGCGTCGGCTAAAAAAACGTACGGTTATTATCGTTTTGAAATATTAGCGGCTCTTTTTAACGGAGTGGCACTGTTTGTAATAGCAGGGTTTATCATTTATGAAGCCTATCAGCGCGTACTGGAGCCGCAGTCTGTAGCAAGCGGCAGCATGATGCTGATTGCTGCTGTTGGTTTACTCGCTAATTTAATCAGCGCATGGTCACTTATGAGACAAGGCGATGTAAAAGGAAATGTAAATTTGCGCAGCGCTTACTTACACGTATTGGGAGATGCTTTAGGGTCTATTGGAGCTATTGTAGCGGGACTTCTTATGATGCTGTTTGGATGGTATATTGCTGATCCGATTATTTCTGTAGTTGTGTCTGTATTAATTTTAAAAAGCGCTTGGGGCGTGCTTGCTCATAGCGTTCATATTTTGATGGAAGGCTCTCCTGAGGGAGTGGATCACAGTGAAATAAAAAACCTTCTTGAAAACATTGAAGGAGTCAAAGATGTGCATGATTTACACATTTGGACGATTACTTCAGGACTGGACTCATTGAGCTGTCATATGCGCGTAGAAGATGAAAAAGATTGTCAGCAGATTTTGCAAAAAGCCATTGATTTAGTACACGATCACTGTGGTATTGAGCATACGACGATACAAATTGAAAAATCAGCTCTTCAGCACCGGACGCTAAAAGTTTAAAAACAAGCGAGAACTTATAAGTTCTCGCTTGTTTTTTGCTGCATAGGCATTTTTTGTCCGAATACAAAAAGAAGGATAAAAATAAAGCCAAGCATCCCGCTAATAATATTAAAAAAGCTGACATGATGAAAGAACTGAATAAAAGTACCGCCTATGTAAGGACCGGCAAGGCTTCCGATACTAAAAGCAATGCCGCATAGTAAATTACCTGTAGGAAGCAGACGAGTAGGAATCAAATCCGTCATATAGCTGATTCCTAAACTAAACGTAGAACCTACAACCATGCCTGCTATAAATAAACACGCTACTAATGGAATAGCGGTGTCTTCCAAGAGACTTGCTGTAAAAAAAGTCACGGCTCCAATTGATAAAATCCATCCTAATACCAATTTCCGTCCGAATTTATCGCTCAGTATGCCAAGAGGAAGCTGAAACACAATAGCTCCAACTGCAAAGGAAGTCAGCAGCAGTGAAATAAACTCTACTTGCAATCCAATTCGTAAACCGTATACAGGAAAGCTGCCGTTCAGTGATGACTCTAAAAAACCATATCCAAAAGGCGGTAAAAAAGCAATCCAAGCATATTTAGCCGCTTTAGAAAATCGCTTAGCCGTTTCTTTTAATGAATTAACCTCAACTCCCTGAAGGGGAAATTCATTTTTTATCAAAAATAAAAATACCCACGTTAGAAGACATAGAGCAGAAGAAATCATAAAAGGCAGCGCTTGATTAATTTCAATTAACGGCGTCATTAAAGGACCAACAGCAAAACCAATACCAAAAAAGAGCCCATACAGTGAAATGTTTCTACCTCTTTTATCAGCAGGGGAAGACGATGTAATCCACGTTTGAGTTCCAAAGTGCAGCGCGTGATCTCCTATTCCAATAAATAAACGGAGCACAAACCAAAATACAACAGATTTCCACAGGGGAAACAAAGCTAAAGATACAATAACTAAAAGTCCTCCTGCTGCGATAATTGGCTTGTATCCGTATCTGCGAAGCGGCGCTTCCATGAAAGGAGAAATAAATAAGATGCCCAGGTACAATCCAGTTGCGTTTAATCCGTTTATAGTAGAGGAAAGACCATCTTTCTCAAAAATAATAGCAATTAAAGGCAGCAGCATGCCTTGGCTGAATCCAGAAATGGCGACAAGGCTAACTAAAATCCAGAAACGTTGTTGATGAGTAGCACCCATAGCATTTAACCTCTTTTTATCTATATTTTGTCAATCCAACTGTTTAATCGTACAAGGAAAACGCTTTATTGACAAGGATATAAACAGGCCGTGCTGTCCATTTGACATCTTTATGTAAGGGGAGTAGAATAAAACGTGTAAATATTTACATGTTTTTATTTACAATTAAGAGGTGATTGCTATGATAGAACCAGGGCTGAAGAAAATAGCAACATTCACAATTAATGTTGGTACACCCGTCGTTATTGGTCATACAGGATTAGGAAAAAAACAGTTTATTCCCATTAAGTCAGGTACTGCAGACGGGGAAATAAAAGGCTTAATTCTTCCAAGTGGAGCGGATTCTCAAATTATTCGTTGGGATGGCCGCGTCGATTTATCTGCACGATATGTCATTCAAACAGAAGATGATGAACTTATTTATATTGAAAACAATGGAATACGTCAGGTTAGTGAAGAGTTTAGAGAACAGGCTGCTGAAGGTGAAATTATACCTCCAGAGCACGTTTACTTTCGTACGATTCCTGTCTTTGAAACTGGAAGTGCAAAGTATAAGTGGTTACAGGACCGCATGTTTATAGGCGCTGCTGTAAGAAACCCAGAAAGCGTTGTGCTAGACATATACGAAGTTTTATAAATCAAATCAAAGGAGAGGTATAGACATGGAAAAATTTATTGGAAATCATATGATTTACACATACGAAAACGGATGGGAATATGAAATCTATATTAAAAACGAAAATACAATCGATTATCGTATTCATAGCGGAATGGTGGCAGGACGATGGGTTCGTGACCAAAAAGTAGATATTGTGAAATTAACAGAAGGTGTATATAAAGTATCTTGGACTGAACCAACGGGGACAGATGTATCTTTGAACTTTATGCCTGATGAAAAACGCATGCACGGAATTATTTTCTTCCCAAAATGGGTACATGAACATCCTGAAATTACCGTGTGCTATCAAAATGATTATCTTGATTTAATGCATGAATCCCGTGAAAAATACGAAACATATCCGAAATACGTGGTTCCCGAATTTGCTGACATTACATTCATCAAAAATGTCGGAGTAAACAATGAGGAAGTTATCGCTCAAGCGCCTTACGAAGGAATGACGGATGATATTCGCGCTGGAAAATTAATTTAATACGGAGTCATACAAAAGGCTAGGACAAAAGTATATTAGTTGAAGGAAGATCCGAACGAATTTGATTCTTGATCAAGAATCAAATTCGTTCGGATTTTTTTATTGTGATGGTGCCCGGAAATAAACCGCGGTGTAACAAGTGATCTATAGTGAGAGTAGTTGGTTATATAAAAAACGGTTTATAATGAAGGAAAGGAGTGAAGAAAATGGAATTTAACATGAAAAAAGAGGCGGGGTTTACGACAGATTTTCCTTATGGAGAGCTACATATCGCCGGAGATGAAGAGCATGGCTTTCGTCCGTATCAGCTAATGACATCGTCAATTGCCGTGTGCAGCGGAGGCGTGTTAAGAAAGATTTTAGAGAAAAAAAGAATCGCTTTTTCCGATTTACACATCCAAGCTGATGTAACGCGCAATGATGAAAAAGCGGGGCGAATCGAAAAAATTCATTTGCACTATATCATCACGGGAAAAGACCTGCCATTAGACAAAATTGAAAAATCGATTGAGCTAGCCCGAAAAAATTGTTCAATGCTACAGTCGGTTATTGACAGTATAGAAGTGACAGAAACCTTCGAAATAAAATAAAAGTGGACATTGTCCACTTTTATATTTCTTTTGGTTTGCTTCCGGCTTTATCAAAATAGCGCATGCGTTCAGGAGTCAGCTGAAGAAGCAAAAAATTTGGGTCATCTGGACTTTTAATCCACTCTTTTAACTTTTCATTCCAAAATTTCTTTTTTAACTCTTCGTTTGTTTCTACATTTACTTTGGCTTCTACCTCTACATACGGATCACTCCAACCTTGCCCATCATAGCCTAACAAAATATGAACGTAAGGGTTTTTTTCTAGTTCTTCGACTTTGTGGGTATCTTTATTGGTGGCGGTGTAAAGCACAAGATCTTCATGAAAAAACATCATAAAGCGTGAATAAGGTTTTCCATCTTGAATCGTAGCTAACGTTCCGATTGTATAGTCATCCAGTACCGATAAAATTTGATTTTTTACATCATTACTCATTTTTTCACTCCTCATTCTATCTCATTATCCTTGGTAGTTTGGCTGATTTTTAAATATCTTAATCAAAAATCAATTAGAGGTTTATCATTTATAAAAATAGGTTAAAAATACTAACATTGACGGTGAGTCTATACAAATTCCATTAATTTTATATGATTGATTTTGTTGTCAAAAAATGAATAAGGTAGGTGTACATATCGATGATCAATCGGATTTTTCTGATAGCGGTTATTCTTGGGGTGCCGCTATCTGTTATTGGGCACATGATGCACTGGTCAGATGTTCTTATGTTTATTATTTACTGTTTAACAATCATTGCCCTCGCAGCTTTTATGGGAAGAGCTACAGAGAGCTTAGCTGTTGTAGCTGGTCCTCGAATAGGCGGTCTATTGAATGCTACCTTTGGTAACGCTGTAGAATTAATCATTTCGATTTTTGCTTTAAAAGAAGGCCTTACAGCCGTGGTGCTTGCATCGTTAACCGGTTCTGTATTAGGAAATCTCCTTCTTGTAGGCGGTCTTTCATTCTTTATCGGGGGACTTAAATTTAAGCGTCAAGAATTTAATGTCTATGATGCAAGACATAATTCTGGATTATTGATCTTTGCCGTTATCGTTGCGTTTGTTATTCCTGAAGTGTTTGCTAGCGAAATGGACGAAGCGAAGACCATGTCTCTAAGTGTCGGAATTTCCATTATTCTCATCATCTTATACTTAGCGGCGTTATTCTTTAAGCTGGTCACGCATCGAGGCGTGTATCAGCATAAAAGTGAAGAAGTGGAAGAACATGAGGAGCCAGAGTGGTCAATGTGGAAAGCGATTGCGGTTCTCTTTTTGTCTACGTTAGCGGTGGCTTATGTATCCGAAAGCTTGGTAA
The DNA here is from genome assembly GCF_047872835.1 of Priestia sp. RMT2NF4. NCBI lineage: Bacteria > Bacillati > Bacillota > Bacilli > Caryophanales > Bacillaceae > Priestia > Priestia sp. RMT2NF4. The sequence goes on along the minus strand of NZ_JBLQZO010000010.1, from coordinate 35,189 downwards.
GTACAATCGAAATTGTCTCGGAAAGCTTTGGCTGGAGTGAGCTGTTTATCGGGGTCATCATTGTAGCGATTGTTGGGAACGCGGCAGAGCATGCTTCCGCTATTATTATGGCCGTTAAAAATCGCATGGGTGTAGCTGTTGAAATTGCTGTTGGATCAACTTTACAAGTAGCGATGTTTGTAGCACCAATATTAGTACTTGTTTCGCTAATGTTCGAAAGCCAAATGTCTCTTGTTTTTACTTGGCCTGAGTTGATTGCGATGGTAACAGCCGTATTTTTAACGATTGCGATTTCTAATGACGGAGATACAAACTGGTTTGAAGGCGCAACTCTTTTAGGTGCTTATATTATTATGGGAATTGGTTTTTATCTCATTTAAAAAAGAAACGTTCACTTTATGTGGACGTTTCTTTTTTGTGAGTGAATAGAAGAATTTCCCTTTTGGTATTCAGGATAAAACAGGGGATGTTTGAAAAAACTATGGTTGCATTCATTAACGATGTTGAAAGGAGTTTCTAGATGTTACGTAAATTGCTTTTATTTGTGTTTACCATCATTATTTCGTTTTCATGTTCAACGAAGATCGCCATTGCAAAAACAGCTCAGCCTACCATCAACGTGCCTTCTTCAGCTTTAAATATTTCAAAAGAAAATACGTATCCAAATGCTAGTCAAGACACGCCTTATTTGCAGCCGAGTGAGTTCACAAAAGAGCTCATTGAAACGTCAAATGTAAAAATTGAAAACCCTGATTTAATTCGTATATTAAATGAATCAAACATTTCTAAAACTCCATGGGCAATTGGATTCAGAGCAACCATTTTTTTAGGACAGTGGCCGTTAAATTATGAATCAACAGAAACAAACGTTAACTGGCAGCACCAGCGAATCAATACGAATCATTATGATAACAGAGCAGGAAAAACTCAGTACAAAATGATGTACAGTCAGGAAAATCAAAGCCATGTAAAAGGCGGATTAACGGCAAAAGTGCCTCAGCCTGATCATGTTAAACAAATGATGCTAATTGAAGCAGCTAAAAAAACAAAGCTCACTTTATCATTTCAAACGTTTGTAGGTGCCGGAACGAAAAAAGACCAGGTGTATAACGTAGCTCCTAAAAAAGTAGGTTATCTCTATGCGTACACGCCTGCTGTAAGTGAAAAGGGAAAAGTAACGTATGGGGAAGTATATGTAACGGTAAAAGGCAGCAAGCGTTCAATTGTGGTGAGAAATGTAACGTCTCAAGGAATTGGAGCATGGATTCCAGTACAAGATTATGTCTCCTTAAGTTTCGGGGCTTACGATCAGCCGAGATAACAAAAAAAGAGATTCCAGTGGTGGAATCTCTTTTTGTTATTTTGTAATGTTCGCTTGGAGTTTGCTAAAATCAGTATCTTGATAATAGCTGTTTTTTACCAAAATATTAGGTCCCAAACAAGAGACCGCTGAACAATGGCAGCTAAGTTCTTTAGAAATTGTGCTTTGCTGCCACGTATCAAAAGCGTCTGTAAGCTTTGTATCTTGAATGTTGCCAAGAGGAGGCGTATCACCAAAATCAGTTACGATAATATCTCCGTCGAAAATATTTACATTTAGGCGAGAACGTCCGTCAGGATCGTTTCGAACGGTTACATTTTTACTGCTATACAAGCGCTGTAAAAGCGTTAAGTCTTCCTCGTTATTACTGCATGCATAAAACGGCAGCGTGCCGAATAGCATCCACACATTTTCATCTCGAATATCAAGAAGGTGATGAATCGCTTGACGCATTTCAGGAAGAGATAATGTCTCTAAGGTGCTGGCAAAGTCACTTGGATACATAGGGTGTACTTCGTGACGCTGACAAAGCATTTCATCCACAATTTGACGATGAATTTTTTCCATATGAGGAAGCGTACGTTTATTTAACATCGTTTCAGCTGATACCGTTACACCTGCTTTTACAAGCGCGCGGCTGTTTTCAATCATACGGTCGAAATATTTGGCGCGCTGCTCATAAGTAGGCTTTCGCTCCATCATTGCAAAGCCAGCTTCCACAAAATCGTCCATCGTTCCCCAGTTGTGAGAAATATGTAAAACATCTAAATAAGGAATGATTTGTTCGTAACGAGCAAGATCTAATGTTAAATTTGAATTAATCTGTGTACGGACACCTCGTTCGTGTGCATACTTTAATAAAGGCACCACATAATTTTTCACAGAAGATAGAGACATCATAGGCTCTCCGCCCGTGATGCTTAACGCTCGAAGTGTTGGAATTTCATCGAGACGTTTTAAAATTAAATCAAGAGGCAGTGCGTTTGGGTCTTTTGGCTGCAGCGTATATCCAACTGCGCAGTGCTCACATCGCATATTACAAAGCGTCGTTGTTGTAAATTCAACGTTTGTGAGCGTCGGTTTGCCATATTGTTTCATATCTAAATACGCTTCCCACGGATCGAACTCCGGGGTAATTCGTTGTAAAGTGGCCATAAAAAAACTCCTTTTATTTTTCCGTAAAGTGAAATGATGATGAAAACATCTCACGGTCCGTCCTGCTAGACTAAATTATACGTCCCATTCAAAACGGACACCAGTGACTATTATGGATTTTATTGCTTTTAGTTGTCAAATATGAAAGTATTCGTTAGGATATAAGGAAATAAGAATGAAAAGCTACATCAGGAGGGTTTAAAATGGGAAACGCCGTTCGAGATAAAGATTCACAAGTACGTTATTTAAAAGATCGTTTAAATATGTTTGTACACGTATTAGACTCTATGGAGCCTGAAAACACAGATCTAGAAGATATTGACCGTTTGATTACAATGATTGATGACCTAGAAGCAAAATGTGAGCAGTTTAAAAAAGATAAAGAATGAAGAAGAAAAAAGCGCTAGAAAAACTAGCGCTTTTTTGCTTGAAGTGGAAATCCTCCTATAAAGGTCTTTCGAAACAATTTTTGAAGGAGTATAATAAATTTTGAAAGTTGTACGACAGATAGATAAATACATACATTAGCGGGATATGGGAGGAATTAAGTGATGATTGAAGCTTTAAAACAAAGCATGTACGATTTAATTGTTGAAACATCTACAAAATTGCCAAAAGACGTTCGACGTGCTATCGCAAAGGCAAAAGCGCGTGAAAATGCAGGAACGCGTGCAGCAATGTCTTTAGCGACCATTACCAATAATATTAAGATGGCGGATGATAATTTATCGCCAATTTGTCAAGATACAGGTATGCCAACATTTAAAATTAAAACCCCTGTAGGAGTGAATCAGCTTCAAATTAAAGAAGCGATTTATTGGGCAATTGAAGAAGCAACAAAGCACGGAAAGCTTCGCCCTAATTCTGTAGATTCGTTAACGGGAGAAAACAGCGGTAATAATTTAGGCGGAGGCACGCCGGTTATTAAGTTTGAACAGTGGGAAAATGACTATATTGATGCGCGTCTTATTTTAAAAGGCGGCGGCTGTGAAAATAAAAACATTCAGTATAGCCTGCCTTGTGAAGTAGAAGGGTTAGGCCGAGCTGGCCGTGATTTAGACGGTATTCGTAAATGTGTGATGCACTCAGTATACCAAGCGCAAGGCCAAGGCTGTAGCGCCGGCGTCATTGGTGTTGGAATCGGTGGCGACCGTACAACAGGCTATGAATTAGCAAAAGAGCAGCTGTTCCGAAACTTAGATGACGAAAATCCAAACGCTCAGCTGAAAGAATTAGAAGAGTATGTAATGGAAAATGCTAATAAGCTAGGAATCGGTACAATGGGCTTTGGCGGAGAAACGACATTACTTGGCTGTAAAGTCGGCGTAATCAATCGTATTCCTGCTAGCTTCTATGTGTCAGTTGCGTATAACTGCTGGGCTTACCGTCGCTTAGGTATTAAAATCAACGCTGATACAGGAAGCGTTCAAGAGTGGCTGTATCAAGAAGGCGAAGAAGTAGATTTTAATAAAAATGCAGGTGCAGAAGAGAAACAAAATGCGGATGAAACAAAAGAAGTTGTATTACAAGCACCTATTACAGAAGAGCAAATTCGTGAATTAAAAGTTGGTGACGTAGTGCGCATCAACGGTATGATCTACACAGGACGCGACGCTATTCATAAACATTTAACAGACCACGATGCGCCAATTGATTTAAATGGACAAATCATTTATCACTGTGGCCCGGTTATGTTAAAAGATGAAGATGGAAAATGGCACGTAACCGCTGCAGGACCAACAACAAGTATCCGTGAAGAACCTTACCAAGGAGATATTATGAAGAAATTTGGTATCCGCGCGGTTATCGGTAAAGGCGGTATGGGTCCTAAAACGCTTGCTGCTCTTCAAGAGCACGGGGGCGTATACTTAAATGCTATCGGAGGAGCTGCGCAGTACTATGCTGATTGTATCAAGAGCGTAGAAGGCGTTGATTTGATGCAGTTCGGTATTCCTGAAGCAATGTGGCATCTAAAAGTAGAAGGCTTTACAGCTGTAGTGACGATGGATTCACACGGAAACAGCTTGCATGCAGATGTAGACAAGTCTTCATTTGAAAAGCTTGAGCAATTTAAAGAACCGGTATTTAAATAAACATACGTCGGGAACGTATGGTAAAAAGTAACGTTCATGAACGAGAAAATTGAGTGGATACTAAGCGTAAAATGACTTCCGAAAGGAGCTTCTTATGCGCCGGTTCACCTTTTTTCTCGTTTTTTTATTCGTGATGTCAACAGGCATAGCATCTGTTGAAGCACAAATGTATCGAAACACTCCGATCAGCTGGGGATTTCAAAAAAGTAAAAATCACAAGCCTGCATCCGCAGGTACAGCTTATGAACACATTCTTGCTAAGTATGATGCGTTTTACCTCGGCGATACAACTAAAAAAAATATTTATTTAACGTTTGATAACGGTTATGAAAATGGCTATACACCGCAGGTATTAGACGTGCTCAAAAAAAGAAAGGTTCCTGCGACGTTTTTTGTAACAGGACACTATTTAAAAGAAGAGCCTAAGCTAATTAAGCGAATGGTAAAAGAAGGGCATATTGTCGGCAATCATTCATGGCATCACCCTGACTTAACTCAAGTGGATGATGCACGTTTTAAAGAAGAGCTGCAAAAAGTAAAAGATGAATACAAGAATATTACCGGTCGTGATGAAATGAAGTATCTCCGCTCACCTAGAGGTGTATTTAGCGAACGAACGCTAGCTCTTTCAAAGCAAGAAGGCTATACGAACGTATTTTGGTCACTAGCATTCGTTGACTGGAAAGTGAATGAACAAAAAGGCTGGCGCTACTCATACGACAATATGATGACTCAAATACATCCAGGTGCGATCATGCTTCTGCATACCGTTTCAAAGGATAACGCAGATGCGTTAGATCAAGCGATTGTGGATTTAAAAAAGCAGGGCTATACGTTTAAAAGCATTGATGATTTAATGAACGAACGCAAACAAATGAAGAAAAGTCCTTCTAAAACGAAATAAAGATAAAAACCGACGGGAATATTTCTTCTGTCGGTTTTTTGCTGTTGAAGTGTTATAATATGCGTTGATGTCTTTTTTAAAGCGATACGGTCCAATAAGTTTTAAGCAGCTAAAGACCGTTAATAACTATATAAAGAATTTAAACTAATCGGAGTTGGTCTCATGAATAAACCCAAAACTGAAATGAAAGTTCAAAAAGGACAAACGTTTCCGTTGACGATAAAAAGACTCGGTATTAATGGAGAAGGCGTAGGCTATTTTAAGCGCCAAGTCGTCTTTGTACCGGGAGCATTACCGAATGAAGAAGTGGTTGTAGAAGCAACAAATGTTCAGCATAAGTTTGCCGAAGGGAAAATCAAGCGAATTCGCAAAAAATCTCCTCATCGCGTAGAAGCACCCTGTCCGATTTACGACCAGTGCGGAGGCTGCCAGCTTCAGCACTTATCTTATGAAGGTCAGCTAGAATCCAAGCGGGATATTGTTCTGCAAGCGTTCGAACGTCACAGTTCATTAAAAAAAGTAGAGGAAAAAACTCGCCAAACGATTGGTATGGAAGATCCGTGGCGCTACCGTAATAAATCTCAGTTTCAAGTCGGCGTGGACAAACAAAAAGTCATTGCTGGTTTGTATGGACTGAATTCTCACCGCTTGATTGATATTGAAAACTGTCCCATTCAGCATAAAGCTACAAATCACGTGACAAAAGAAATAAAACGAATTTTACAAGACCTTCAAATTCCTATCTACAATGAGCGTAAACGCCGTGGAATTGTGCGTACCATTGTATCTCGAGTAGGGTTTGAAACGGGTGAAGTTCAAATTGTCTTGATTACGGCTAAAAAAGAAATTCCGAAAAAAGAGCTGCTGATGAAAGAAATTCAGCGCCGCCTACCGGAAGTGAAATCACTCGTACAAAACGTAAACGGTCAAAAAACATCGCTTATTTTTGGAGACGAAACGTTTACACTTGCTGGAAAGTCGGTGATTCAAGAAACGTTAGGTGATATCTCATTCGAACTTTCAGCGCGTGCATTTTTCCAACTGAATCCTCTCCAAACGGTGAAGCTATATGAAGAAGTAAAAAAAGCAGCTGCGCTAACAGGCAGTGAAAAAATCGTAGATGCTTACTGCGGAGTAGGGACAATTGGCTTATGGCTTGCTAAAGATGCCAAAGAAATTCGCGGAATGGACACGATTGAAGAATCCATTGTAGACGCGCGAAAAAATGCCAAAGATCATGGATTTGAGCATGCCACGTACGTAACAGGTCCGGCTGAAAAATGGATGCCGCAGTGGGTAAAAGAAGGCTGGAAGCCAGACGTTATCGTCGTTGACCCGCCGCGAACAGGCTGTGATGACAAGCTTCTAAAAACAATTTTACAAGTAAAGCCAAAGAAAGTGGTTTACGTATCTTGTAATCCATCCACATTAGCCAAAGATGTGCAGCAGCTGTCGAAGGCTTATAACGTTGATTACATTCAGCCTGTTGATATGTTCCCTCATACAGCGCACGTGGAGAATGTGGTGAGTTTGACGTTAAAGAAATAAATAGATGAAGAGTAAAGGGCAGATTTGGTTCTGCTCTTTTTTTATTTGAATTGGACTCTTGTTGGAAGAAAAAATATTCTAATATATCTAATTTGAATTATTGGAAAGTTAGGTTTTAGAAAGCATTGGAGCACCGAAAAGAAGTTTTATTAGTACTTATATTTCAGTAAATGAACTGAAATTTCATTTTTTATAGAGATGATAAACGCCAATCTAGTCTTGAAAACCCACACCCTCAACCACTCCAAGAATACTATAGTAATAAAACTGATAAAAAGTATATACAGAGGGGCAGAGGTCAAATGGACTCAATGTTTTTGAAAGGGCTTACGGGTAAAGTGGTAACGCCGAAAGACCCCATTTATGAGGAAGCTCGTCAGGAGTGGAATCGTGCTATTGATAAATTTCCGCTTGTGATTGTGTACTGTGAAAAAAAGCAGGATGTTGTAAATGCAATTCAATGGGCGCGCAAGCATCGTGTAGACATTCGCATTCGATCTGGCGGTCATCATTATGAAGGGTATTCTACGGGTGACTGTGTATTAGTCATTGATATCAGTCGGTTAAACGGGTTGAAATTGGATAGGAAACGGAACATCTTAAAGATGGAGGGAGGAGCAAAGAATACGGAAGTGTATGATTTTATCGGTTCGAACGGATATGTGTTTCCAGGAGGAACGTGTCCGACTGTTGGGGTGTCTGGCTTTACGCTCGGAGGAGGCTGGGGGCTTTCGAGCAGACTTTACGGATTAGGCTGTGACAGCTTGATAGAGCTAGAGTTGGTCAATTATGAAGGAAAGATTATTAAAGCAAACCAATCGTGTAACGCGGATCTTTTTTGGGCATGCCGAGGTTCTGGTGGCGGTAATTTTGGCGTTGTGGCAAGCATGACGTTTCAGCTTCCAAAACCGACGAACAGCTCTGTGACGCTTGTTCGCTTCTTTTATGTAGGTACTACAAGAGAAAAACAGGTACAAGTGATGAATATATGGCAAAGCTGGCTGCCTGAATTGGACAAACGTATGACGCTAGTTGCCAGTTTTTATAATGCAGAAGGAGAAGGATTGGGCATATTTGCGAACGGCTTCTTTTACGGATCTCCAGAAAGAGCTCGAAAGATCTTGCAGCCTTTTGCAGAGGTGGAGGGGTTCCGAGTCGAGCTAGAGTCATTATCTTTTCTTGAAGCGGTACAAAAGATAGAAGCAACCTATCCTCCGTCTGAAAAATTTAAGTCAACGGGAAGATTTGTGCAAAGAAGTTATTCAGTTGGCGAGCTTGAAAATCTTGCAGATCTCATACAGCGTCCAGCAGAAGGTTCCGTTTACGCCGCGATTTCTTTTTATGCACTAGGAGGAGAAATTCGCAGTGTTGGTAACAGAGAAACGGCCTTCTTTTACAGAAACGCTAGATATATCCTGGGCTTTCAATCTGTATGGACAGACGATGCGTTTGCACGAGCAAACAGAGAGTGGCTGTATAAGCGATTTCAATATATTAAACGTATTACGAAAGGCTCCTATGTGAATTTCCCTATCAGCAACCTTAGAAACTACGAGTATGAGTATTTTGGAGACAACGCAGAGAGATTAGAAAGAGTAAATAAAAAGTACGATCCATTTAACGTATTTAGGTTTCCGCAGGGACTCAGGTAGCATGTAGAAAAGGATACTAAGTTGACGATTGAACCTGTTTCATTACCTTCTTTCGAAGAAGGTAAATAAATGAAAGTCATCTTTCTTGTTGACAAAGCATCCAACTGGTATTAGAATAAACAACTATTCGACAGTCATTATCTTAATCGAAAAATTTAATACGTAGAAAGCTATGATTGCTATGGATCACACTATAGCAGGAGCAGCTTCTGGAGAGATCGCGATAGTTTCGCGACGCCGAAGGGTTCACAATCTCAGGCAAAAGGACAGAAGAGTACCGGATATTTATTTGGTATGTTACTAATTGGTAGCATGTACCATAATATTTGTTATTCTTATGACCATGAGATTGGAGCGCATCCAATCTCTTTTTTTATTGGACTTTATTTTGTAGTCCGCACGATCGCATCAAAGGTTTTATTGTTAGGAGGAGTTAGAGTTGGAACAACGAGAATTAAAGAGGGATTTATCCAATCGTCATGTTCAGCTAATCGCGATTGGAGGAACCATTGGGACGGGATTATTTTTAGGTTCTGGTAAAGCCATACAGCTTGCAGGTCCCTCTATCATCTTTGCTTATTTAATTGTGGGTATTGCGCTTTTCTTTGTGATGAGAGCGCTAGGAGAACTACTGCTGTCTAAAGCAGGTTATCAATCGTTAACAGATATTGCTGAAGAGTATCTTGGACCATGGGCTTCATTTGTCACAGGGTGGACGTACTGGTTTTGCTGGATCATGACAGCTATGGCTGATGTGATTGCCGTTGGCGTATATGTGAAATATTGGTTCAATATTCCTCAGTGGATTCCTGCACTTATTTGTGTAATCATTTTATTAGGACTTAACTTATTAACCGTAAAATTATTTGGAGAATTAGAGTTTTGGTTTGCTTTAATAAAGGTTATTACGATTCTTGCGTTAATTGTTATTGGCGTTATTTTACTGGTAATCGGATTTAAAACAGATGCAGGATCCGTTACGGTTCAAAATCTTTGGAATCATGGAGGACTGTTTCCAAACGGTGTTTCAGGTTTCTTACTTTCATTCCAAATGGTTATTTTCGCATACGTCGGGGTTGAATTGGTAGGGGTATCGGCAGCGGAAACATCAAATCCCCAAAAAAATATTCCATCGGCCATTAATAAAATTCCGCTGCGAATCTTATTTTTCTATGTTGGAGCGCTTATCGTCCTTTTATTTATTAACCCGTGGATGGAATTGAATGCAGCAGAAAGCCCATTTGTTAAAACCTTTAGTTTAGTCGGAATTCCGCTTGCTGCTGGAATTATTAATTTTGTTGTATTAACTTCAGCCGCTTCTGCTTGTAATAGCGGAATGTTTTCAACAAGCCGTATCTTATATAACTTAAGTAAAAATGACCAAGGGCCATCTACGTTTGCAAAACTGAACAAAAACCACGTACCAAGCAACGGATTGTTTGTATCTACGCTGGTTATCTCGGCGGGAGCTTTGTTAAGCAAACTGATACCAGATCAAGCTTTTGGCATCGTAACAACCATCAGCGCTATTTGTTTCATTTGGGTGTGGAGTATCATTTTGATTTGCCATCTAAGATATAAAAAAACGCGTCCACAGCTGCATGCAGCATCAACATTCAAAGCACCGTTAACACCATTTATAAACTATGTTGTGCTAGCGTTGTTTGCAGTGATTCTTATTATTATGCTGTTTTCTGATGCGACGCGCCCAGCCTTATTGTTGACACCCGTTTGGTTTATTCTCTTATTTGGTTTTTACGGGGCTAGAAGGAAGAAGAAATAGTAAATGGGTGACCTCATCATTTCGTGATGGGGTCTTTTTATTGGAAGATAAATAATTGATTTCTACTGTATGAAGAAAATGCAGTAAGCAAAGTTTATATAAGAACCCTAAAAAAGTTTTAGCAGAAAATACAGTGAAAAAGCTCATAGTTTTCTGATAGTAATGTAGAACCAAATGCTTTTCTTCTATGTCTAAAGGTGGAATTCTATCATTTACATGGAAAAGTTTTCATTTTGCAGTACAATGGAGGTAGACTTCATTGAATTAAGGTGAACAAACATGAAATGGTTTAAATCTCATACGTTTTGGAAAATCTTCACGATTAATGTGCTTCTTATTTGTACCGTACTGACGCTAATGTTTATAGTTTCAAGAGTGATGCTGCCTAATATTTCTCAAGATCAATATCGACAGGTAACTGATAAAACCGTCAAGAGAATGAAAGAGCAAATTAACATCGTTATTAAAGATATTTGGAGCTTGGGCGACGAGGTACAGCAAGATCCTATTTTTTTATCAGATGATGAACAAGAGATAGACAAAGAACTGCAGAAAATAGTTAATATTTCACCGTATATCGATAGCGGAACCATTTTTAATACAAAAGGGTATGTGGAGCATTATTACCCAGATGATTTAAAGAGTATGAAGCACGTGAACTTAAGTAAAAGAAAATATTTTCAAGAAGCGCTGCGAACTAAAAAAATATATTTAAGCGATGTCGTTTCAGCAGACACAAAGCATTACATTGTGGTGATGGCAATTCCTATTTTGGATGAGCAGCAAAATGTAAAAAAAGTTATAAATTTAGCGCTGCGCATTGAAGAAAATAAAAGCTTTCAATCCATTTTTCAAACGTTCGATATAGGAGAGAACGGCTATACGTTTATTGTAGACCGCAATGGTAGAATTATTTCACACCCTGAGAAACAGAGAATCGGTGAAAATGCCAGGGAAAATGAAATCGTTCAGGAAACGATGAATCATAAATCAGGATATCAGCGCGTTGTGAACACCGAAGGTAAGTACTTCTTTGCGTCATTTGAATATATTCCTGTTTTGGATTGGGGAATTGTCGCTGAATTACCCGTTGAAGAAATTTACAGGCCTTATGAAACGTTTGAAAAAACGCTTTGGACCGTTTCAGGTATTACAATTTTACTGCTTTCTTTTTTTACTGCGTTATATGCAAGGCAAATTGTGAATCCTATTCGTAAACTATATGAATTGGCGGGACAAGTAGCGCGCGGGAATTTTAATCAAAAAATTCCGGAACGAGAAATTGAGCGGGGGGAAATCGGTACTTTATCTAAACAGTTTAATGAAATGATTAGCTATATACGCCATTCTAAAGCAAATTTACAGCAAAAAGAAAATCAGCTGCAGGAACAAAAAACGTTTTTAAGACAAGTCATTGACATTAATCCAAGCTATATTTATGCCATTAATCAAAAAAGGGAGTTCATTCTTGTTAATGAATCTTTTGCGATGCTGCTAGGTGAAAAATCTGATGACTTGATTGGACAACCAATTGATAAATATCAATTCAACCTTCAATCAGATCTTTTATATAAAGGGACGTTTTCAAACTGTACGCAAAAAGGGATGGTATTAGAAGAACAGTTTAAAGATTCGAAAGGAAACCGGCGCTGGGTCGAAACAGCAAAACTTCCTATTATGAATGAAAAACAGGAAGTGATTCAAATGCTGTGCGTATCGACAGATATTACGGAGCGTAAAAAAGCAGAAGAGAAGCTTAGAACTTCTGAGAAGCTTGCCGTTGTAGGAGAACTTGCAGCTGGAGTTGCTCACGAGATCAAAAATCCTTTGACTTCTTTAAAAGGTTTTGTTCACTTATTAAAAGAACAAAATCCCAAAGATGCTTTGTATATAGATATCATGGAAACTGAATTAGAACGAATGAATGGAATCGTAGAAGAATTTTTGATGTTAGGAAAACCTCAGGTTATGAATGTTGAACCCTTGAATATGCAAGCGCTTGTTCAAGAAGTGTGCTCGCTTCTTGAACCTGAAGCAGTAGAAAAAAAGGTAGCTTTCATATTTGAAAGGGATGAGCAATTACCGCAGGTATATGGAGATAAAAATCAGTTAAAACAAGTATTTATTAATATTATTAAAAACTCTATCGAAGCAATGCCTGAAGGAGGGGGTATTCATATTACGATTAAAGCAAAAGAAAACCACCTTTGGCTGCAGCTTGCTGATGAAGGGCAAGGTATTCCTCCTGAACGGTTAGCGAAGATAGGTGAGCCTTTTTATAGTACAAAAGAAAAAGGTACAGGTTTAGGGCTGATGGTCAGCTATCGGATTATTAAAGCTCATCATGCGCAGATGACATTTTCTAGTCAGTTAAATCAAGGAACAAGTGTGGATATATTGTTTCCAATCATAAAAAAGTAGGGGAAGTTCCCCTACTTTTTATTATTATACTTATAATATATCAAAAGCTTTCATGTTACTAAAACAAACGAAAGTGCTAAAGAAGATATCCACAGGTTAACAAGAAGTTAACTGCTGAATTGTATAGGATATTCACAACTTTATCCACATTATTCACATTTTTTCAGAAAATTTACATAAAAATTACCCACTGTCATTTCAAGTTATGAAAGCGGTAATATACATATCTGATAAAGTTATGCACATTATCCACATAATTGTGGGTAAACTTTGTGGATATAGTAAAGTATTAAAAAATCGTAAATCATACGCATGAAATCTTCGCGTTATTATCTTTACATAATATAAAACGTCCTTCCGATACACAGTGTACAGAAAGGACGTTGGGATGATCAAGCGTTGGATAGAGATGTTTTGCCTCACTTATTTTTTCGTGTAGCCGCCTGCACGGTCTGCTTTTTTAAACTCGCGGCCGTAATAGATTTCTTGAGCGCTACTTAACGTATTTTTTGCGTTTTCTTTTCGTTTTTTTTCAGACATAAAAAAACCTCCAATTAACGTTTTTCGATCATGCTACTTATTTTTTCCAGAATCTCTCGTTTTTAATCATAAAAAAAGCTCTCCGTGTAACGGAGAGACTCTTACGCTTCTTTAAGCTGGTGATCTTCTTGAACGTCTTGTTCGTGACGCAGGTAGTATAATGTATACAAGTCTTTTGGAATTTCGTATAAATCATATACGTCTTCATGTTGATTAATTTCATCGTATAAAGCTTTGTGTGTTTCATTCGCAAGTACTGCATAAGGCAGTTTTTCGGCAGCCTTAATAGACCTGATGTTGATTTTGCGGATTCGCATAAAAATTCGCTCTATATTTAACTCAAAGAACAGTTCATTAAAGAACGCTTCTTTTGCAATTTGATTATATCCTTTTCCGTGAAACGGTTTGCCAAGCCAAGTGCCTAAAAAACCAGCTTGATCCTGTACATCAAATAAATTAATGGTGCCGATAGGGTTACCCCATTCATCTAAAATCGTGCGAGAAATAATTTCTCCATGATCTTCTGCTTCCATCGTTTGTTTAGTCACAAATAAAAATTCTTCATAGGAATGGGCTTTATGACGAACAAAAGGGAAGACATCAGGATGTACCATGAGTTCGTATAGAGATTGACAGTCATTTAGGTCACGTTTTTTTAACATAACTTTTCCCTCCTGATCGAGGGTATATACAGACTCCAATCAAGTCCCCACCCTCGAAATTTTTTAATAATTAAAAAAATTTCGGGGTGGGAATCGAACCCACTAGAACCAGTTACCTGGTGGCGCACCATTTGCCTTCCCATTACAAGTCAACAAACATAAAAAGTCAACGTGTGATGTTTATGCTTTTGTGAAATTCACATGCTTCTAAACGTATCATACTAAAAAAAATAAAAAAAGAAAATAGGTAAAATGTTAATTTTTTTTAAATAATATTTTACCATCTATCATGGTGAAAATAGGCTTTGCTAAGTAGTGAAAGGGATGATGGCTCCATAGCACTAAATCAGCGTCTTTTCCTGCTTCGATACTGCCGATTCGATGATCAATACGGAGATTCCGAGCAGCAGTAATCGTGATGCCTTCTAATGCTTTTTGCTCTTCGAGTCCTTCACGTACGGCAATGGATGCGCAAATATTTAAATACTGAATAGGCGTATAAGGATGGTCCGTTGTAATGGAAACTTCTACTCCTTCATTGCAAAGAGCTTGATAGGTTTTCCACGTTTTATTCTTAAGTTCAACCTTTGAGCGGCGTGTTAAAGTTGGACCTACGCTCACTTTTAAATTTCTTCCACCCAGCTCTTTAGCAATTAAATGGCCTTCTGTACAGTGCTCAATACGGACGTCTAAATGAAATTCATCTGCTAAGCGAAGAGCTGATAGAATATCATCGGCTCTATGAGCATGAATCCGAACTGGAATTTCTCTATTCAGTGCTTGAGTGAGAGGTTTGATGCGCAAATCATCTTTGTTGTCACTGCTTGCTGCGTGATAAAAGGCTTCTCGCAGCATCCCCATAATACCCATTCGCGTAATCGATTCTTTATTGCCGTGGCTGTGAATTCGTTTTGGATTTTCTCCTAGCGCAATCTTAAGTCCAGCTGTCTCTTGAATTAACATTTGAGAAATGCTTGTTCCAGCTGTTTTAATAACGGAAGTTGTGCCTCCAATCACATTTGCACTTCCTGGCATAATGTGTACAGACGTAATACCCGCTTCAATGGCATCTTTAAACCCAGGATCTAAAGGATGTACACTGTCAAAAGCTCGGATATGTGGAGTCATAGGTTCAATGGTTTCGTTAGCATCATTCCCGGCCCAGCCGGTTCCTTCATCATATAATCCTAGATGTGTATGAACATCAATAAATCCAGGGAATAAATAACGCTGTTTGCAGTCAATGACTTCTACTCGAAGAGGTGGCTGCAAGTTTGGCCCAATTAAAACAATTTTTCCATCTTGAATGAGCACATCACTATTATAAATAGGTTTTGACGTAATAGGATAGAGCGTTGCATTTTTTAAGAGAATGGTTTTCATAAAGTTACTCCTATCTATCGGCAGCTTAGTCACCTGTTTTAGGGAAATAACAGAAAATAACTAGAGTAAATCTCGCAATGCATCTTCTAATACAGTATATGTAAAAATGTAATTCTGTTGAATCAATTTTTCAGGTAAAACGCGCTGTCCCTTTAAAATAATCATACTCATTTCTCCCATCAGCAGTTGAAGGCCAAAGCTAGGTACGGGCATCCAATGAGGACGATTCAACACTTTTCCAATCGTCTTTCCAAACTCTTTCATTTGAACGGGATTTGGGGCAGTGACGTTAACAGCTCCCTCTATTTGTTCGGTATGAATACAGTAATCAATGATCTTCACGACGTCTTGAAGATGCACCCAAGACATCCACTGTTCTCCGGAACCGACTGTTCCTCCTGCAAATAATTTATAAGGAAGGGCCGTAGAAGGAAGTGCTCCGCCATCTTTCCCTAATATAACGCCGAATCTTGTTAAGACAGTACGAATATTGAGTTCCATGGCTTTTAACGCTTCATTTTCCCACTTTTTTACCGTTTCAGCCAAAAAGTCTGTCCCGATCGATGGAGAAGCTTCTGTGAACGTTTCTTTCGTTGATGTCCCGTAATAACCAACGGCGCTTGCATTTACATAAAGTGACGGTTTTTCGGGTAAAGAAGCCATAATGCGAAGAATTTCTTGAGTAGAAGAAAGGCGACTTTCCACGATGGCTTTTTTGCGTTCGTCCGTCCAGCGGCCACTGTTAAGTGAAACGCCAGCTAAATTGATAAAAACGTCTGCTCCTTCTACATGCTCTTCAGGTTGGCTGTTTTCTTGCATCCACTCTACATATTTAAGTTTCGGATCTCTTGCAGCTTTATCTGCATTGCGTGTTAAAATATATACATAATGTTTTTGTGTTAAAAAATGTTTTGTTAAAGCTTTACCTACGAATCCAGTTCCTCCAGCAATAACAATTTTCATACGAACTTCCTCCTTTATTGAGATAAATAAAAATGTGTATGATACGTTTGGCGGTTCTTCAGCCATCAATTTAATAAGAAATATGAGGTGAAGGTTAATGCCTGTTGTCACAAAGATCACAACGCAAAAGAATAGCGGTGAACGTTATAATGTGTATTTAGATTATGGTAAAGGTGAAGAGTTTAGCTTTGGTGTTGACGAAAATGTCCTCATCAAATATGACTTAAAAAAAGGTCGTGAGCTTGATGAATTTGAATTAACGGAAATTCAGTACGCAGATGATGAGAAAAAAGCTTATAATTTAGCGATCATTTACTTATCTTATCGAATGCGCTCTGAAAAAGAGGTACACGATTATTTAAAGAAAAAAGAAATTAACTCTACTATTATTCAACAAGTTATTCAGAAACTAGTCAGCCACCGTTATTTAAATGATGAAGAGTTTGCCAAAGCATTTGTGTTAACTCAGATGAACACAACACCAAAAGGACCAAATGTGATTCAAAGAGAATTAAAAGAAAAGGGGATTTCTGATTCCATTATTACCCTTAGTTTATGTGAATACCCTGAAGAACAGCAAATTCAAACTGCTGTAAAATTAATTGAAAAGTTAAAAGGGAAATATAAAAAATTATCTCAAGTAATGATGAAACAAAAAATGGAACAAGCATTGGCAGTGAAGGGCTATTCGTTTTCTGTTATTCAAGAAGCATTTCAGCGAACGGATACAGAAAAAGAAAGCGATGAGGTTTGGGAAGCTCTGCAATATCAAGGAATGAAAGCTCATCGTCGTTTTTCAAAGTATGAAGGCTGGGAATATCAGCAAAAAATGAAGCAGGCTCTTTATAGAAAAGGATTCTCCATTGAACAAATTCAATCATTTCTAGATTCTATTGAAGAGGAATAGAGCGGGGAAAAAAGTATGTTAGTTGAAGGAAGATCCGAACGATGAATCGAGATTCTTGATAGAGAATCCAACTCGTTCGGATTTTTTTATTGTGATGCTTCAATCTTTTTAAAACAAAATATCTTCTGAATCATTCTGCTGTTTATAAATAATCTCAGCGATTTCTGAAGCTGAGCGCAAGCGGCTTTTATCTTTAATGTGGTTGTTGTGATCCCAAAAAGGAGTATTCATGCCTCCCATATAAGCTGCCGTCACATGAAGGTTGGTATCTTGGTACTCCACTTTTAAACTTTCTGTAAATCCCCTTACGCCAAATTTACTTGCCACATAGACGCTTTCATTGGCTTTCCCTCGAAGTCCTGCAGTTGAAATGATATTCATAACTTTAGGTTCAGGTCTCGTCAAGAGATGAGGCATAAGCGCTTGCGTTAAAAAAATAGTTCCTTTTACATTTGTATCGATGATTTCATCGATTGCTTGTTTTGTATAATCTGTCAAAGGACCAAAATGTCCAATGCCTGCGTTGTTGATAAGGATATCTACTGAATGCTGCATCAGCAGTTTTTCTACAGATTTTCCTACCTCTTCATACTGTGTAATATCTACAGACATCGTATATACGTTTTCTCCTAGCTCATGCTGGGCCTCAGTTAATTTCTGTTGATTGCGTCCAGCTAGAATGACGTTGCAGTCTTTTGCGTAAAGTTTTGCGAGTTCTTTTCCAAGACCCGTCGCACCGCCTGTGATTAGCACTGTTTTCATTCCCAAAACTCCCTTTTCATAGTCTCCCTTTAGTTATACCTTTTGTTATAATAAAATGAAAGCAAACAAGGGGGAAAGCAGCATGTCTGAAAAACGTTACAGTGATATGACGACGTATGAACTTCAACAAGAAATTGGGTCTCTTCAAGAAAAAGCACGAAAAGCTGAACAGCTTGGCATGGTCAATGAGTATGCAGTATTAGAAAGAAAAGTAACAATGGCTAGATCGTACTTATTGGATCCTGAAACGTTTCAAGCAGGGGAAGTATATGAAATTCAAGGAGATCCGGGTTCATATTTTAAAATTGATTATATGAACGGAGTTTTTGCATGGGGGTTTAGACTTGGCTCACCGCAAAACGAAGAGGCATTGCCTATTTCCATGTTGAAAAAATAAAGGGACGAACAAGCAGCACGAAGTGTGCTGCTTGTTTGATATCTATATTCGCTTTACTTTTAAACAAATAAGCAAAGCAAGCGGTTATTCTTCGCGCTCATTAGAAGCATGCATACGTTCTTGCGGATGCGTATTGATCGTTCCATTTGCACGTTTTGAAGCGTATTCTGCTTTTGCTCGAGGTTCGCCTTCAAACTTAGTATGATGTTGGTTTGTAAAATCTTTTGCTTTATTGCGCATCGATACCTCTCCTTTTACAACAGAAAGCGTTGCGGTTATGATATAGTACATGAGGGAGTGAATAACTCCGCATTTATAGTGTAAGTTAAAAGTGCAAACATACTCATAAAGAATTTTGGTAATCGAGGTGTTCTTATGAACGATATATTCGAAAGATTAACGAATCAGCTATTAAGCAAAAATAGTTCGCTTTCATACGCTCAAGCCCGTACATGGGTCGAACTTTTCTGGGAAGATTTTGAGTCATCTTACGCAAAAGCAGGATATGATTATAAAGGGAAAGAAGCGACGGAAAAGGTTGTTACGATGTACATCAACAGCTACGGTGACAAACTTCATGAAATCGCGGTTAAAAACCCTAAATATCAGCATTTATTAAATAACGATGACTATTTAAAACATTAAATAAAAACGAACCGTCTTCTCAAGACGGTTCGTTTTTGGGTTTCATATTTGTTCTTGTTATGATTAGTGCGGGAGGTAATCAAGCTTTTTACGCAATTTTTTCTCACTGAAAATCCAACCAGTGTACGAACAAATAATATTTAAATCGTAATCAAGCTGGACCACGGCTACAAATGGATAGTAGTCTTTGCTGCGGTAGCGTAAATCAATAAAGCGCACTTCAATGTGGTCGTTATATTCGTCCAGTTCCCATCTATAAATAGGTGAAAAGGAAAGGAAAGCAGATAAATTTTCATCTTTTTTCGCTACTTCAATTACGGCCGATTCAGGAATTGGAACTTTATCAAACGTATCATAAATAAAAATTTCTTCTCCGATTGCTCTTCCTACATGAAAGTACTTTTCGGTCGTCACGGCTAAGTGCCAGTGAGTGAAACGCAGCGTAGGAGAGATATTGAGCTTGATAACATCAGGAAACTGTTTTCGAAGCTTCTTGGCGATTTGGTGGCGCATATAAAAGCGCAGTCCATAGTAAAACGCCAATAACACATATAGCGTAATGAATGTTGGGCCTGGCTCTGCTCCAATAAACCAGATTAAAATTGCGAGCACGTGGGCTGAGAAAATCACGTAATCAAACGTGTTGATTACGCCAAGCGCAATCCATTTATTTGTGAAAGGCCGTAAAGCCTGCGTGCCATAAGCGTTAAAGATATCAACAAAAACGTGAATAATGACGCCTGCAAAGGTCCACATCCATAGGTGCAGCAAGTTAGCTCCTGGCAGCAGAAGCGAAAGAATGAGCACGATAAGCAAAGGCCATAAAATAACAGCCGGGATAGAATGTGTAATTCCACGGTGATTGCGGATATACTGTGCATTGTTTCGCAGCTTTAAAACAGTGTCTAAATCAGGTGCTAATGACCCGGCCATTACGCCAATCATCACAGCATCCATTGTGGCTGTATTCGCAGATACAGTGGGGTCTAATGTTGCAAGGCCGCCCAGAGCGATTCCCATTGCAATGTGTGTACCAGTATCCAGAGCGAACTCCTCCTTTGTAAGATGATGACGATCTTAGATTATTCTAATTCAGCATGAAAGCTTGATTTAAAGCAAAAAATCTCATTTTATTATTAACGCAGCAAATCGGCTGTTTTTATTCATTATTTGAACAATTCATTTTACTATTCATATTTGTAGTTGTTATAAGGTTATCATAAAGTTACTAAGATTCAAAAAGCAACACATTGTATATGTATAGTTAATACCTCGGAGGCTATGACGTGAAACAAAGTAAAGATATTGTACAAAATTTTGATATTCAAGCATTTCAAAATGACTTAATCTCTTGGTTTGAGCAGGAACAGCGCATTTTACCTTGGCGTCAAGATCAGGACCCTTATAAGGTGTGGGTATCTGAAATTATGCTTCAACAAACGAGAGTAGATACGGTCATTCCTTATTTTAATAATTTTATTAGCAAATTTCCCACTATCAAAGACTTAGCTTATGCGAATGAAGATGATGTGTTAAAAGCGTGGGAAGGATTAGGCTATTATTCTCGTGCCCGTAATTTGCAAACTGCGGTTCGAGAAGTTCACGAACAATACGGGGGAGAAGTTCCAAATACGCCAGCAGAAATCTCCAAACTAAAAGGAGTGGGTCCTTATACAACAGGGGCCATTTTAAGTATTGCATACGGAGTGCCGCAGCCTGCTGTAGATGGAAATGTCATGCGTGTGCTATCGCGCATTTTATCCGTTTGGGATGATATTGCAAAACCGAAAACAAGAAAGTTGTTTGAAGAAATCGTGCATGAAATTATTTCAACAGATAACCCTTCCTATTTCAATCAAGGTATGATGGAACTTGGTGCCATTGTCTGTACACCAACTTCTCCTTCCTGTTTGTTATGTCCAGTTCGCGAACACTGCCGCGCTTTTGAAGAAGGAGTGCAGAATGAGCTTCCCGTTAAATCAAAGAAAAAAGCGCCGCGTGCTCTTCAGCTTGCTGCAGCGGTGATTAAAGACGGTGAAGGAAATTATCTAATTCATAAGCGTCCAAGCAAAGGACTTTTAGCTAATCTATGGGAATTTCCAAATATAGAAGTAGATCTTAGTATAGCGCCAGATCATCAGCAGCTTCAGGCGTTTATTCAAAATGAGTACGGAGCTGATATTAAAATCCATGCGCCTTTTACCACAATTCAGCACGTGTTTTCTCATATCGTCTGGAACATCACAGTATATGAAGCAGAGCTTGCAAGTGATATCAGTGCATTAAAAAATTTGAAAGTAGTTTCTGAAAAAGACTTAGAACAATATGCATTTCCGGTTTCCCATCAAAAAATCTTAAAAGAATATTTGCTTGTTAAATAAAAGAAGCGTGGATAAACTCCGCGCTTCTTTTTATTTAATCATATGATACGTGCGTGCCGTGTGTATAATCTGCTTCGTGGCGCTGTAACCCGCCTCGTGCTTCAATTTCTTTAATAATTTGCTGATGAATACTTTGTCCTTCAGCATTTAAATACGGCGTCATTTGCTGTAAAGAGTGATGGAAAAACGCAAGCTCGCTGTCTTTCCACTCGCTTTTAGAAATCATTGAAAGAGCCGTCATGTCTCGACCTACATACATTCTATTCACCTCGTTCATTTCATCAAGTTTTATCTATTTTCCCTATATTACTTGTTTCTTATGCGATAAAATCAGTACAATGTAAAGATAATATGATACATAAGGGAGATGACATCATGTCACAAAAGGTAGCACTAGTTACGGGAAGCAGCAGAGGTATTGGTAAAGAGATTGCTTTACGTCTTGCTAAAGAAGGATACGATATTGTATTAAACTATGCACGAAGCAAAAGTGCAGCGCAGGAAGTAGCGGAAGAAATCAAAGCATTAGGCAGAGAAGCATTAGTTGTTAAAGCAAACGTAGGAAAAGTAGAAAAAATTAAAGAAATGTTTGAGCAAATTGATGACGCATTCGGTCGCTTAGACGTATTTGTAAGTAATGCAGCTTCAGGAGTTTTACGTCCTATTATGGAATTAGAAGAAACTCACTGGAATTGGACAATGGACATCAATAGCAAAGGATATTTATTCTGTGCACAAGAAGCGGCTAAACGTATGGAAAAAGTAGGCGGAGGAAAGATTGTTACCATCAGTTCGCTCGGTTCTATTCGCTATTTGGAAAATTATACAACAGTAGGCGTGTCAAAAGCTGCTGTAGAAGCATTGACCCGCTATTTAGCAGTGGAGCTTGCTCCAAAAAATATTGTGGTAAATGCTGTATCTGGAGGTGCTGTGGATACAGAAGCATTAAAGCACTTCCCAAATCGTGATGAACTGTTAGATGATGCGCGCAAACATACTCCAGCTGGTCGTATGGTGGAGCCAAAAGACATGGTAGATGCAGTGATGTTCTTAGTCTCCGATCAAGCAAATATGATTTGCGGTCAAACGCTTATTATTGACGGAGGGCGTTCACTTTTAATGTAAGGTAAATGTATTTTGTGCTTGCGCCTTAAAATACTGAAAAAAGTTTGCATACCCTATTTACCTCCCGGGCATATTAATTTTCGTGGAGGTGATTACAATGGCAAAACAAACTAACAAAACAGCATCTGGTACAAGCACACAACACGTGAAAAACCAAAATGCTCAAGCATCTAAAAACAACTTCGGTACTGAATTTGGTAGCGAAACAAATGTACAAGAAGTGAAGCAACAAAATGCACAAGCAGCGGCAAACAAAAGCCAAAATGCTCAAGCATCTAAAAACAACTTCGGTACTGAATTTGCTAGCGAAACAAGTGCTCAAGAAGTGAGACAACAAAACGCACAAGCTGAAGCAAAGAAAAACCAAAACGCTGGTAAATACCAAGGTTAATATCAAAAGCGAACTTAACGTCTTTCAAACGGCGATGTTAAGTTCGCTTTTTCTTATATAAAAAGCAACAAAGTATGACAAAACTTCTTGAAACTTTACACAACTCGTCAAAGGAATCTGTCTCACCTAAACAGAATGTTAACAGAAGTGCCGCGTGTATGGTTAAAGCAAATAGGGAGGAGCTATCGTATGAAAAAATTTGATCAGCTAGTGACTCAACAATTGGAGACCATGGATCAACTTCTGTTTTTGCAGTCTGAGATTGAGCGCTGTCAGGAAATCGAAGGTGAACTAGTAAAACTTCATGAAGAAGCAAAACTTCATTCTGTGCAAGATGAAATTAGTGAAATGAAGCTAAAACTAAAAGAGATTCAATTGACGTTTGAAGCACAAACCGAAGACATTATTCGTACATATAAAAGTGAAGGGGCTTGCTCTACACTTGCTTAATGAACATTGATGTGTCACTTCCTCTCTTTTTTAAGGCTGCTAAGCAAAGGAAAAGTAGGGGGAGTGACTTTTTTGAACTCAAGAAGGTTAGCACATTTGTGTTAAAATGAGAGAGAAACCGTTATAATAAACATAAGACAAATGGAGACGTTATATGAATTTTTTTAAGTGCTAAAATGAAAGTAGGTATTGGAGATGGGAATTCCGGTGGAAGGAGAAACAATTCAAATACACAGCTACAAGCATAATGGACATATTCATCGCGTGTGGGATCGGACAACCGTATTAAAAGCAACCAATAACTTAGTGATTGGAGGAAATGATCGTACAGTCGTTACAGAATCAGATGGACGAACATGGGTCACAAGAGAGCCAGCAATTTGTTATTTTCATGCTCAGCAGTGGTTTAACGTCATTGGGATGATCCGTGAAGATGGAATTTATTATTACTGCAATATCAGTTCGCCGTTCATTTATGATGACAATGAAGCGCTCAAATATATTGATTATGATTTAGATATTAAAGTCTATCCAGATATGACATACACCCTTCTTGATGAAGATGAATATGAGAAGCATCGAAAAGAAATGAATTATCCAGAAGTGATTGACCGTATTTTACATAATCACGTCGAGGAGTTAAAAGGTTGGATTCGACAGCGAAAAGGCCCGTTTGCTCCAGATTTCATTGACATTTGGTATGAACGTTTTTTAACATATCGGCATTCTTGATGAATGAGCTAGAGAACATTATGTTAGGCCGTCTAAAGCTGACTGTTTGATATAATGTTCTTTTTGGCGTTATGGTCGCCATCTTTTAGAAGAGATAAAAGCACTAAAAAATCGACGCGTGTACATATACTAAGGAAGCTTGCCCTCATAGATAGAAAGGGGAGATTTTATGGGAAGTATAAGACGCTACATGAAGTTTGTACAGCCATACAAATGGCAAATTGTCGGCACTGTCTTAATTGGTATTATTAAATTTGCTATTCCTTTATTAATTCCGCTGCTTTTGAAATATGTTTTGGACGATATCGTAAATGGACATGGCATGTCTTCCTCTGAAAAAGTTCATAAAATGGTGACGATTATGGGGATTTCGTTTGTTATATTTTTAGTGTTAAGACCTCCCATTGAATATTACAGGCAGTATTATGCTCAGTGGGTATCGAGCAAAGTATTATATGATATTCGGGATCAGCTGTTTAGCCATATTCAAAAGCTTAGCTTGCGTTACTATGCAAACACGCGAGCGGGTGAAGTGATTTCACGAGTCATTAATGATGTAGAGCAAACAAAAAACTTTGTTATCACAGGCTTAATGAACGTATGGCTTGATATGATGACGATTGTAATAGCCATTGTGATTATGTTTACGATGAATGTACCTTTAACACTGGTATCGATTATTTTGCTGCCCGTTTATGCGTTCTCTGTAAAATATTTTTACAGTCGTCTGCGCCATTTAACGCGAGTCCGTTCGCAGGCTTTAGCGGAAGTACAGGGTCACTTGCATGAAAGGGTTCAAGGAATCTCTGTTATTCGCAGCTTTGCTATTGAGCCTCATGAGCAGAAACAATTTGATAAGCAAAATTCAAATTTTCTACAAAAAGCAATCAATCATACGAATTGGAATGCCAAAACATTTGCAGTAGTGAACACCATTACCGATTTGGCACCTTTAATCGTGATTACATTTGCTGGATATCAAGTCATCACAGAAAGTCTTAGCGTAGGAACGATGGTAGCATTTGTGGCCTATATTGACCGCTTGTATAATCCGCTTCGCCGCTTGGTCAATTCATCGACTACGCTCACGCAGTCTGTTGCATCTATGGACCGGGTGTTTGAGTTCATTGATGAAGAATACGATATTACAGACAAGAAAGATGCAAAAGAATGTACTGAGCTTCATGGAAAGGTGCAGTTTGAGCACGTTTCATTTGCTTATGAAGAAGAAGAAAAACCTGTGATTCATGATATTAATTTAGATGTAGAAAAAGGAAAATCCGTTGCGTTTGTTGGAATGAGCGGAGGAGGGAAATCCACGCTTATCAGCTTAATTCCGCGCTTTTATGATGTGACAGAGGGGAAAATTCTCATTGATGACATTGATATCAAAACCTATAAAGTACGCAGCCTGCGAGATAAGATTGGAATCGTCCTGCAGGATACGGTGTTGTTTAGTGACACGGTTAAAAACAATATACTGCTTGGAAAGCCAGGAGCGACAGATGAAGAAGTAATTGCTGCGGCAAAAGCCGCAAATGCCCACGATTTTATTATGAATTTGCCCGAAGGATATGATACAAAAGTGGGAGAGCGGGGAATGAAGCTATCAGGGGGACAAAAGCAGCGTATTTCCATTTCGCGCGTATTTTTAAAAAATCCAGCTATTCTTATTTTTGATGAAGCCACTTCAGCTCTAGATTTGGAAAGTGAGCACTATATTCAAGAAGCATTAGCTGAACTAGCAAAAGACCGTACGACTTTCATTGTAGCCCATCGTTTATCTACAATTACTCATGTTGATGAAATTGTACTTTTAGAAAATGGAAGAGTAGTCGAACGAGGTTCTCATGAGGAGTTAATTAAGAAAAAAGGTCATTACTATCAGCTCTTTAACGTTCAGCAGCTTGATACAATTTAAAAACACCACCTATTGTCTAACAATAGGTGGTGTTTTTAATCTTCTTGTCGCTGATGATTAATATCAAATGAGTTAGCATCTTTGTGATAGTTTTGGAACGTATCAATCAGCTTATCAAGATGCTCTAACTCTTCACTATACTCAATGATGACAGAAATTAAAGGGAAGATATGATAAATAACCTTATTCTCTTCATCATTATCGTATATTTTGTACTGCATAAATTTATCGATTAAAGCTCGTTTTCCAACGCAGGCTTCGTTTGGTACAGTAGTGGTTGGCTGTACGCGTAATTTCCCAATGAATTTTAATAATACTTGCTCATGATACATTAACAGGCACTCAACTTCAGATTTGATTAAATCTTGAAATTGCTGTGGCATGACTTGAAGATCATTTTCCACTCGGTGAAGTAGTTTCAAGGTTGTAAGAGCTCGTGTTGTTACGGTAATCATTTGACGAAATAAAACGAGCTTGCGTGACTTAACAAAACGTTTTTTGGTTGAATAAGTGCGTTCTTCTTTGTAAAAATCAAAGATTTGATTCATTTTAGCCACATTGTCTTTCATTTTTTCAATGTCTTCTTTTAACAATGTGTGCTCAGATGCGTGATAAAGATTCATGCGAATCCATTTAATAATTTCTTCCGTTGTGCTTACAATTTTATAATACAATCTTGTTTCATACTTTGGCGGAATAAAAATAAGATTGACAATAAATGCTGAGAATACCCCAAGTAACACTGTACCAAAGCGTATAAGTGCATATTCAACGAAATTATCTCCTGGATTTTCCATGATTGCAATTACTGTCACAAGCGCAAGCCCAATTGTATTATTAATACGTAATTTTAAGTTGACTGCAATGACAACAACAGCGGTAAAACCAATAATGATGGGATGGGTACCAAAAATAAGTCCAAAACAAACTGCAGAAGCAGCTCCAATCACATTCGCCTGTATTTGCTCCAATATCGTTAAATAAGATCTGTAAATAGACGGTTGAATTGCAAAAACTGCCGCAATTGCCGCAAATATTGGAGATGGTAAACTTAGAAATTCACCTAATAACAATGAAAGTGTAATGGCAATTCCCGTTTTTAAGATGCGGGCACCAAGTTTCATGTGCGTTCGTAGTTCCTTTCTGTAAAAAAGTTTTTTCGTTATGAAGAATGTTCCCCAAAACAAATGATAAATTGCAAAAATCAATCCTTCTTTATTACATAACCTGTTGGAAATAATATAAACAATAACATACTATACAAGGTTTAAGAATGGATATCAAGAGAAAACAAGCAGAAAAATAAGGGTATTTCTCGGGATTTTTCGACAGGATGACAAAAAGGAGATGACGCGTAAGAAATGGTTATGAAAGGTGGGAATGTTCTATAAGGAAACCCAAAGGCAAGATAAAAAAGCACTCATTTTCAAACGAGTGCTTTAGAGTAAAAATTAGCGTTCTTCACTTAACTGTTTAAATGCTTTTTCTACAGCTTCTAAAGTGTCGGTAATATCTTTTTCTGTATGAGCTGTAGTAAGGAACCATGCTTCATATTTCGAAGGAGCTAAGTTGACGCCTTGGTGGAGCATTAGTTTAAAGAAGCGTGCGAATAATTCGCCGTCTGTATTTTCTGCTTGTTCATAGTTTTTAACCGTTTCTGTTGTAAAGTAGAGAGTAAGAGCGCCTTTTAATCGATTGATCGTAATAGGCATGTTATATGTACGAGCATGTTTTAAAATACCTTCTTCGAGCATCGCCCCTAGCTTATCTAGCTGTTCATAAACACCTTCTTGCTTTAGTACTTCCAGGCAAGCAATCCCAGAAAGAATAGACGCTGGGTTTCCTGCCATTGTACCTGCTTGATAAGCCGGTCCAAGCGGCGCCACTTTTTCCATGATTTCTTTTTTACCGCCGTAGGCTCCGATTGGAAGACCTCCGCCGATGATTTTTCCAAATGCAGTCAGATCAGGTTTTACACCAAGTAAATCTTGAGCTCCGCCGTACATAAAGCGAAATGCTGTAATCACTTCATCATAAATAACAAGTGCTCCAGCTTCGTGAGTTAATTCGTTAACTTGTTCTAAAAAGCCAGGTTCTGGCTCAACAATTCCGAAGTTTCCAACGATTGGTTCTACTAAAACAGCTGCAATTTGATCGCCCCATTTTTCTAATGCTTCCTTGTAAGGCTCAATATCGTTAAAAGGAACTGTGATGACTTCATTAGCGATACTTTTTGGTACACCTGCAGAGTCAGGAGTTCCGAGCGTAGAAGGGCCAGATCCAGCTGCTACCAATACAAGGTCGGAATGGCCGTGATAGCAACCTGCAAATTTAATGATTTTATCGCGTCCAGTATAAGCGCGTGCTACACGGATTGTTGTCATAACTGCTTCTGTTCCAGAGTTGACGAAGCGCACTTTATCTAATGCGGGCATCGCTTCTTTGAGCATTTTAGCAAATGTGACTTCATGAGCAGTTGGCGTACCGTAAAGAACACCAGTTTCAGCTGCTTTTGTAATAGCTTTCGTGATATGAGGATGAGCGTGTCCTGTAATAATAGGGCCGTAAGCTGCTAAATAGTCAATATATTTATTTCCATCGACGTCCCAGAAATAAGCTCCGCTTGCCTTTTCCATTGCAACAGGCGCTCCGCCTCCTACGGCTTTATATGAACGTGAAGGGCTGTTAACGCCGCCTACAATATGTTCGAGCGCTTCAGCGTGTAATTGTTCTGATTTTGTAAATTGCATGTTATGCCTCCTAATGAAAAGTTCAACTTCTTTATTCTATCAAACTTATTTGTTTCTTGAAAAACATTCGAGAACGTGTATGATAGAAATTTGTGAGCTAACTGCTAGAAAATAGTTCCTCATCTCGCAGAGGAGTTGCTAGCAAGGGCGCCGGAAACAATAAAAGAAACCACTAATACGTCGACGTAACGGAGGGAATACAATGAAAAATGCTATTGAGGTGAATCAACTTCGGAAAGAA
The DNA here is from genome assembly GCF_047872835.1 of Priestia sp. RMT2NF4. Taxonomy (NCBI): domain Bacteria; kingdom Bacillati; phylum Bacillota; class Bacilli; order Caryophanales; family Bacillaceae; genus Priestia; species Priestia sp. RMT2NF4. The sequence goes on along the minus strand of NZ_JBLQZO010000010.1, from coordinate 6,062 downwards.
TTTAAAGCCTATTCTAGCCGCTCTGGCCTTAAAGGGGCATTCCGGGACTTATTTACCCGTAATTATAGAGTTATGAAAGCTGTGAACGATATTTCGTTTACCGTAAAACAAGGGGAAATGGTAGGTTATATAGGAGAAAACGGAGCGGGGAAATCGACCACAATCAAAATGCTGACAGGAATCTTAACTCCTACTTCAGGGGAGATTACCGTAAATGGAATGAACCCTCATAAAGAAAGGGAGAAGTTTGCCCAAACGATTGGAGTTGTTTTTGGTCAACGCTCTCAGCTGTGGTGGGATATTGCCGTACAAGAATCTTTTCGCTTGTTAAAAAAAGTATACAAAGTGTCAGATGAAGATTATAACGCTCATATGGAACATGTTATTCAAACGTTAGATATTGGACCGCTGCTAGATAAGCCGGTGCGAAAGCTTTCTCTAGGTCAAAGAATGCGCTGTGAGCTGGCTGCTGCTCTTATTCATAATCCGCCGCTTCTATTTTTAGATGAACCGACGATCGGTTTAGATGTGCTGGTTAAATTAAAAATCCGCCAATTTTTAAAAGAAATTAATGAAAAATATAATACGACGATTTTGCTTACGACACATGATTTAGCAGATATTGAAGCTTTATGTGAACGCGTTGTAATGCTCGATGAAGGCAGTATTATTTATGACGGATCACTGCAAAAGCTGCGTTCGAATTGGGGAGACCTTAAACAAGTCACGTTTGAATTTGGAACCGCGCCAAATAAAGAGCAGTTGAAGCTATTGACGCAAGGGATGCCTGTTAACTGGATTGAAGGTGATCAAAAATATTTGTGGACAGCGCAGCTTCAAAATAAAGGAGACTTAATGTCACAGCTGATTGCTAAAGTGGTGGCAAAGCACGAAATCAGTGATATTAACATTGAAGAAATTTCAACGGAAGAAATCATCCGCAACATTTATGAAGAAGGTGTTGTGAATGGATAAATATATAGAGATGATACGCATTCGCTTTTTAATGATGCTGGCGTATCGGACGAATTATTACAGCGGAATATTGATTTATGCGATTAATATTGGTGCTTACTACTTTTTATGGTCCGCTATTTATGGAGGAAAAGAGAATATTCAAGGGTTATCCATTACCCAAATGACAACGTATGTAGCCGTTTCATGGATGGCAAGAGCCTTTTATTTTAATAACATTGACCGTGAAATGGCAATGGAAATTAAAGATGGCAAGGTGGCAGTAGAGTTAATTAAGCCTTATAGCTACCTTGGTATGAAAACAATGCAAGGACTGGGAGAAGGGATTTTTCGGCTGCTGTTTTTCTCAGTGCCCGGTATGATTATTGTCGCGTTTTTATTTCCAGTACAGTTTTCAGCCAATGCCGCAACATGGCTTTATTTTGGACTGTCTTTAATTTTTAGTTTCATTATTAATACACAAATTAATTTATTAACGGGTATTACGACTTTTTTTCTCTTTAACAATGACGGACTCATTCGAGCGAAGCGCGTTGTTATTGATTTGTTTTCAGGACTTCTTCTGCCCATCAGTTTCTATCCTTTATGGGCGCAACATATTATGAGCTATTTCCCTTTTCAGGCCATTAGTTATATTCCGAGCATGATTTTCACAAATGGATTTAAAGGGCAGGAAGTAATAAATGCTCTTATTACACAAGCAGTTTGGTCAGGGCTTCTATTTATTCCTATTGCGTGTTTGTGGAACATAGCGAAGAAAAAAATGGTTATTCAAGGAGGGTAGTCTATGAAAATGTTTTATTTTTCGATTTTCTTTCAGTACATTAGTCAATATATGAAAACAAGGCTTCAGTATCGCACCGATATGGTAGTTGAAATCATTTCAGACTTATTGTTTCAAACAGTTAATTTGATTTTTATTTTAGTTGTATTTGGCCATACTCAGTCGCTGCACGGATGGTCACGAGAGGAAATTATCTTTATTTATGGTTTCTTTTTGGTCCCTTTTGCTATTTTTTCGTCTTTCTTTAACATTTGGGATTTCAACGAGCGCTACATTGTCAAAGGTGAAATGGACCGAATTTTAACGCGGCCGATTCACAGTTTGTTTCAAGTTATTTTAGAGCGGATGGAACTGGAATCATTGTTTGGTGGTATCACAGGGATTGCCGTAATGGCTTACGCTGCGTCTTCTTTACACCTTCATTTCCAGTGGTATGATGTTTTTATTTTTCTATTGTTTATTTTAGGAGGAGCGCTTGTATACGCAGGAATTTTCATCGCCTTAGCAAGCATAGGCTTCTGGTCGGATGCCAGAACCTCTATTATGCCTACTATTTATAATATTGGAAACTACGGAAGGTATCCTGTAGATATTTATAACAATGTCATCCGATATGTTTTAACGTGGATTCTTCCTTTTGCATTTGTAGGCGTATATCCAGCTGCTTATTTCTTAGGAAGGTCAGAATGGTACGGATATGCATTTTTAACCCCGGTGATGGGAATCGTCTTTTTTGTAATCTCTATTTTCTTATGGAATACAGGTGTCAAAAAATACAGAGGAGCAGGCAATTAAATGCCTGCTCTTTTTCGTGGCTTCTGAGTAGTAATGAATGGACAAGGATGCGCGTATAGTGGTAGTAGAGTATAAATTAAAGGAGTAGAATGATGGTTATTTTTCTAATCCTCGTTATCATTGTTTTTGTAATCGGTAGTATGAAGTTTCTTTTTGAAAAAGAACTTGGAGAATTTCATTTTTTCTCAATTGGTCATTTCTTTGTCTTGTTTTATTCATATATCACAGTTTTATTGGGGTTTAGCCTTATTTATACAGTGTGTGAGATGGGAAGTATTCCAGTGTTAAGCGGAGGGTTTGAACATGAAGGTCATTACTTTTATACGCTGTTTAACAGCATGTATTTCAGCGCAGCGACGTTATTTTCAGTAGGATACGGAGATATGTATCCGGTTGGAATTGGGAAATTATTTGCAACTTTTGAAGCGTTTATCGGCTACATTATGCCTGCAATCTTTGTGATGCGAACTGTTACCCGCACTTAAACTTGTCATCTTATCTAATATTGGGTACGCTATTCAAAGAAAATGAAAAGCGTAAAGGAGCAGATAAATATGACAGCTGTAGTTGGAGAAAAAGCACCCGATTTTGTATTAATGTCTACAAATGGAGAGCAAGTATCACTCGCTTCGATGAAAGGAAAAAACGTTGTGCTGTATTTTTATCCGAAAGATATGACGCCAGGCTGTACAACGGAAGCTTGTGATTTCAGAGATCAGCATGAAAATTTTGAAGAGCTAGATGCGGTGATTCTAGGAGTGAGCCCCGATCCAATCGACAAACACCATAAGTTTATTGATAAGCACGGTCTTCCATTCTTGCTTTTAGCTGACGAAGATCACAGCGTAGCTGAAGAGTATGGAGTATGGAAACTGAAAAAAAACTTTGGAAAAGAATATATGGGCATTGAACGCTCCACTTTTATCATTGATAAAGAAGGAACGCTCGTAAAAGAGTATCGCAAGGTTCGAGTAAAAGGGCATGTGGAAGAAGCTTTATCATTTATTAAAGAAAAAATGGCATAAAAACAGGCAGATAACTAGAGCAGTTTTAGTCTTTGAACATACAATATCAGTGTAGGGCATACCTCCTCAGATGTTAATATATTTAAAAGTGTGGATTGATTTCCACACTTCTTTTTTTGCATAACATATATGAATAATTTCTACTTATTACATAAAATAGGAATAGGCATCAAGTTGACAAAACGTGGGTAAAACATGTAGACTAATTATAAGAATTATAAAGTAATAATACTTATAGAAGAGGGGTGCATGACGTGTCAAATCATTTACAAGAAGCCCTTGAAACGTTAAAAGGTACTGGCGTTCGTATTACACCACAACGTCATGCTATTTTAGAGTATTTAATCAATTCTATGACACACCCAACAGCAGATGATATTTATAAAGCGCTGGAAGGTAAGTTTCCAAATATGAGTGTAGCAACCGTTTACAATAATTTAAGAGTATTTCGCGAAGTAGGTATTGTAAAGGAACTAACATACGGTGATGCATCAAGCCGGTTTGATTATGTTACAACAGAGCATTACCATGTGATTTGCGAAAGCTGCGGAAAAATTGTGGATTTTCATTATCCTGGTTTAGACGAAGTAGAAAAGCTGGCTGCTCATATTACTGACTTTGATATTAGTCACCACCGAATGGAAATTTACGGAACGTGTCCTGATTGTACGGCTAAAAAAGCGCATTAATAAGCTGATAGTAGTGATACTATCAGCTTTCTTTTTGTTTTTTTCTATTATACTTTTCATCGAATTGTTTTCCTTCAAGAGACCGGTCAAGCGTAAGCGGCTCGTTGCAATACATACACATATCTACGCGCCCTAGCATTTTGGTTTGCTTTTGACATGTAGGGCAGGTTACTTGAACTGCTTTTGTAGAAAGCATGCCAATCCAGAAATAAACGCCGGTACTAGCTACGATGCACAGTAAACCTAAAAGCATAAAAATAGTCATTAGCCAGACTGAAGACCGAAAGAAAATTCCCCCATACATAACAATGAAACCAACAAAGATCAGGCTGAGTGCAAACGTGCGAATCTTGTTAATTTTATTTGAATACTTTATCCCCATCAGTATCCCCCCTATTACCAATATATCATAGAGTGAGACAGTGAATAGTAATAAAAATTGAATCTTCGGAAAATTATCCGTAGTTTTTGAGCTTTCTGAATGATTTCCATAATTCTGAGTGGGATATCCGTTATACATCGTATATAATAAAAAAAGAAATCTTAGTCCATAGCCTTTAAAATTTTGAAAAATATTTGTCTATTACAGTTAGGAGAGCTCAAAATGGAAGATGTTTTACGGCCAATATATCAAGAAAGAGCTAGCAATAAAGACACACTCGGTATTTTACTGATTGAAAAAAAGAAATCAGAATCTCCAGTGACGGATAATTTGGATGCTATCTTATTTATTGTGACCAAAACCACAGAAACTTCTCTTTTTATTAAACAATACGAATATGAAAATGAGCGTGCTGCACTTTATATGGCTTCTGAACAGCAAATGAGTGAATGGATTATGAATGGGACGAACCGCCGTATTATTGATTGGATCTTAAATGGTAAAGTGCTATTTGATCGAAACGAATATATGGAAAACTTAAAGAAACGCTTAATTGATTTCCCTAGAGAAGATCGGACAAAGAGAATAGGTGTCGAGTTTGCTAAGTTGATTCGCCGATTTAAAGAAGGAAAAGACTTTTATGCGTCTAATCATTATTTAGATGCATTCAATCATGTCATTCATGCTCTTCATCATTTAGCACGACTGTCTGTGTTGGAAAATGGATTTCACCCAGAAGTGACAGTGTGGAACCAAGTGAAAAAAATAGAACCTGAAATTCATCGTCTTTACGAAGAGCTAATTATTAGCCAAGAAGAGGTTAGCAAGCGTTTGGAGCTGCTTTTCTTAGCAAGTGAATTTCTAGTCAATAAAAAAACTGAATTGGGTGCGAAGCATCTTGTTCATATTATGAAAAGTGAAAAGCAGGAATGGACGTTTAATGAACTTGTTCATCATCCCGAAATACGCCCTTATGCTATTGACTTAGGAATACTCCTTGAGTTTTTAATTGAAAAAGATATCATTATGGTAAAAAAAGTAGAAACCAAAGGAAAGAGTTTGTACCATAGACACTATGTGGCGAAATGATAGAGAGAGAAAGGGTATCTGATACGGTATGGTTATGACGTATAGATGCCCTGACACATGATTTTATAGTCTGGATAAAAGGTTTTTCTAAAAAAACACGATTTATTTTAAAAAATCTATTGACGCTTTAAAATATCCGTGGTAAATTTATATACGTCGCTGATGAGCGATACTAAATTTATCAAAAACTTGAAAAAACTTCTTAAAAAAGTTGTTGACAAGAAAGAGATAAACTGGTAAGATTAAAAAGTCGCTTAAGAGCGGCGGTTGAACTTTGAAAACTGAACAAAGCGACAAACGTCAACGTTAATTTTTATTTTTTA
>NZ_JBLQZO010000009.1:0-137343 GCF_047872835.1 Priestia sp. RMT2NF4 | reverse complement strand
GCAAGGTGGTAAATGGGTTAAGCGCAGACTCCCATCTCTTGTCTAAGGAGATTCTCTATATGCCCGTATGGGCGCACTCCAAATTCATCCAAAATTAGGACTACTTCTCGATGACACTTGTTTCCTCTTGCCAACGAAGCGTTCTTTGAAAGCACATAATATAACTGCCGAACAAAGATAGAGGCTATTACATGATTGCTTGAATCATAGTCTGGCGTGACCATAAATATCGCAATCGGTTTTGTAAAATACGTCACTTCCTTGACATGAATGGTTGGATGCTGCTTCTCGACTGTAAACGTCGTAGCTCCTGTTTCTTTCGTGATTTTATTAATCGATATCACTGTTTCAAGCCTCGATGAAGTAACGATTTTATCACTCAACTTTTCACCAAGAATAATTTCATCATTACTTTTTAACTCACTTGTAAAATTGACTTCAAATAATCCTTTGGCATCCGTTTTAATTGTTTCTTTTTGACCATCTGGAAAGGTTATTTCTAAGCGAGTAAGAGGTGCTGCTGTTCCTTTGATTGTTTTGCCAAAGCCCACACGTTTTAAATCGACGCTATTTTTAGAGGTCATCTTGGCGATTTCATCAAACGTAAAAATGGATAATCCATTCATCGTTTGGGTGAAGATTCCTCCTCTTGTCGTACCTTTTGAGAAGTTTGAAGTCGCATACTGCATTTTGGCTACACTTTCTGTCGGAAGACCATCAAAGTACATGTCTAACGCATTTTGGGTATCCCCTTGTTTATTAATGACAATCTCTTTTGATCCCAACTCTGACAACATATTTGCCACCGTGTACATGGTGATTTTATTCTCTGTCTTTTCCTTAATACACTTATCTGTAACAGCGAGAATCATAGCGTTACATAAACTCATGGCACATTGTTGCCAGAACGGATCTTTCGCATTTGGATTGTAGTAAAGTGTATAGGATAACGTGTTACATAAAGCTTGAGCTGTTGAATAATCACCATCTTTATACGTTTCCTTAATCATTTCTAACAGGTTATAACTCATGGATTCTAATGGATTGAGTAAGTTTAAAACTTCAACATGATAGCCTCTTTCCTCTAACGTTTTTTTAGAAGCTGCAAGCAATTGTGCGTGATAGGTAAGGATTTGATATAATCTCCACCTTTTCCCCCACCTAACACCGTACGTGACAGTTTCCCGTCATACGGCGTCCCATCATCTCTAGCTAATAGTTATAAGTTAACTTACAGTACTATTGGTTCATTACCAGCTTTAATTCGGAGAGTATTTAACTTGTCTAGCCTTTTCGAATTTAATCTCAATAAGTAGAGCGAAGCTCTGATTTTCTTTTCATTTGTCATATGGATAAGATGATGTATATATTTATCTACTATGACTAAATTGGTATACCTATCAGACCCTCCATTTTTTAAAGGAACCAAATGATGGCAATGTACTCTGTCAATTCCTATGACTTCATTAGTTACATAGCATTTTCCATACTGAGCGATATACTTTGATATTCTGTTATCGTTATATTCAATGCCCCGATTCTTAGAGTATCCAGACATAACTTGATATAAGACATCTTTAGGTATCGCTTTAAGATTCCTATGAATCTTAGCTCTCCCCAACTTGGTGTAGCTACATATAGTTTGAGAGAAATTCCATGGATTCTTGTGGTGCATGCCTGTAACTGGAAGCAAAGGCGTTTGAGATACCGAATATACTTTGGAGTTTGGTTTAATTCCTTTTGCTCTCTCTTGAAATTTCTTCGGTGTGCTGTCAAAGCGAATAATCTCTCCATTATGATTAAGTCTGGACTTCATGGACTTAATTAGAGTGTAGTTAATTTTAGTTAAATCTATATAAATCTTAGTAGCGTATTTATAGTAATTCTGTATTCCTATAAGGGTAATATTGAATTTCAAGACACTTTCAGGTATAGGGTGTTTTTGTATTTCTTTGATTCTACTTTTTAAGATTTGTTTAGCATTCATCATAGCTTTGTCTGACATGCTACTTTTAGCCACAAATCCATATTTCGCTTTATTTTGTTGAACTAATTTAACTTTAAATCCTAAAAAGGTAGAAGCATTCTTTTTAAGGTTTACGACTTTAGATTTCTCTTTATTGATTTCAAGACCAAATCTTTTATTTAGGAAATCAACGGTCGCATGAAAATACCTTTGTGCACCTTGATATGTTCTGCACATTATCTTGAAATCGTCTGCGTATCTTACGATAAAACCGGGTTTTAAGTTTGTATACTTAACTGCATGTGATCTGAAACCGATAGGTTTCTTATAATTTCTAGGTTTAAAGGTTTCCCATTGACTACTGACCCACCAATCCAACTCATTTAAAACAATATTGGATAATAGAGGCGATAAGATACCGCCTTGTGGCGTTCCCTTTATAGGGATTCCTTCGCCTTCAATTTCAGACTTAAGCATTTTAGACACCACACATAAAAGTGATTTGTCTCGAATACCCAATGTCCATAATTGTTTTAGTAACTTGCCATGATTGACGTTATCAAAAAAACCTTTAATATCTATATCTACACAATAATGCTGTCTTCCTATATTCATTAAGCTGACCATTCTGCTAAGTGCATGATGAGCGTTCCTATTTGGTCTAAATCCATAACTATGATTATGAAACTTTGCTTCACAGATAGGCTCTAGAACTTGTAGAATACATTGTTGAACCAACCTATCCCAGATTGTAGGTATACCTAGTGGACGTGTACTGTCACTTCCCTCTTTAGGTATATAAGCTCGTTTTACAGCTTGAGGTCTATACATGCTCAGCCTTTGACGAATTTCTTTGATAACTTCAATATCATTAAGGAACCAAATATCCTTAATTGTTAACCCATCAACCCCTGCGGTCTTACTACCCTTATTGGCTTTTATATTTCGATACGCTAATCTAATGTTTTCTTCTGAACCGATAATTTTCATCAACTTATAAAAATTGTTACCGTTAAGACTAGAGGAATATAATTGGTCATATTTATCTTGCATATTGTAATATTCACTATGTCTTATCTTGGTTTTCTTCAACATGGGCTGTAGCCTCCTTTTATTGCGGGAGTAATACTACATCTCTTAGTCTTACTCGAAACCATGTTAACCGTAGGTAACTTAATTAGCCTTTGATTGACTAGTGGCTATCCCTCCACGTTCATTAGACGCTTCACTGGTACTGTGCCACCACCTTCACTACTATAAATCTAGGTTATACGACTAACTAATCTCATTAGTGCTTTCCCTAGAAACGCTTCGTAAGAAGCAAGTCTTCAGCGTTAGTAGCTTACCACGTTCCGTTATTCCTATCTGTACATATACACTGTTAGGTTTCTCCTATGAGCCTGCTACCTTGATATTGCCTATAACAATATATGGACGTTCATAAAGGAGAGTTTTACTAGCCCACAGTAGCGACACTGTTTGTGTCAACATACCTTTCGATATGCTCCCGATATAGACCCGTACCATCGGAGATTCGTCTGCATTTTCAGAACTCGCGACTGACTTATTATGCATTCTAACCATAAGTGTTTTGTAGACTCCCGGCCTATAGGCTATACCATCCACCTCTGGACGGCTTTCGTGTCATTAGACTTACGATAGCTCTCAGCCGACTTCACCGAGCTTCCTACCGTCAGATTCTTGCTAATCTAACCGCATGTCGGAGGATTAGAGGCGCCCTTCAGGGCGTTACCCCATCATTTGGCATCTCGGAATAACAGTTCATTATTGAACTTGTAGGTGCAATAATGCCTAAGCTTTTCACTTAGGAACGTGTCGCACCGCCCTTAGGGTCATTGCAGACTAAGGAAGGTTGTTTTTCAGCTCGTGAGTAGATATCAATCGTTGGAAAAACAAAGGTTTCTCCTTTCCCTGATCGTGTAATCCCAATGATCAAATTATTAACGGGTGTATCATCAATCAGCATGTAGCTTTTCTTCGTAAAGAATCGATGTGTGTGGAGAAGCTTCTGTATTCCCTTTAAAGCTTTGTACTCTTTCCACGTTTGAATCAGGTCATAGGTTTGAATACGAGAAACAGGTACACCACCTCCACCTTGATACGTTGTCGTTTTTTCAGGTACTTTTCGATATTGCTTTTTCAGTTCGCGTCTTGTTGTAAATCGCCCCGATCCTTTTTGATTGCGGTTTAAATCTTTAAAGTTAGATCGAATATTATAAGCAAATTTTGCCGTTAATAAGGCAGCAACTAGACACATAGCTCCATATAAAGGCGAGTACTGTTGAAGGTGAATCTCTGTCAAAAAAGATGGTTCCAAATGAAAAGGCTGCGGTTCAAATACATCACTAAACGTTGTTTGAATAAGGCTTCGCATCATGTTAAAAAGAAAGTTCAAGATGAGAAGTATAGACACAAAAAAACAAGCACTTAAAGGAATAAGTACTTGTTTTTCAGCGACCACATATTTGATGGATTTATTAGGTTGCATTTCTCATTCCCTCCTGGTCAATCTGTTCAGAAGTAGGAATCACATAATAGGCACTAGATGAAAGGGAAAAGAACGTTTGATCTCTTGCCTCATACTGATGTTGAAGATAACGAAAAGCCGTGTTAATGTCCCATTGCACCTCTTTCATGTCCTCTTCTGTCACCATATAGGCTTCATTAAAAACTAAGTCGTCTTTTTCTTGTTGAGTGAGCTTGGAGATATCAAGAGGTGGCATAGTTGGTTTCGTGCATAATCGAAACTTAAACGCATATTTCAGAAAATCATCTGTAAGAGTGATCGAATCAGCATTTTTGAAAATAATGACAATCTGATTCTCTAAAAGAATGACATTATGAACACTGTTCGCAATACGTTGGGCATGAAGTTGAGTGGTGTGAAACGTACCTAGTTCGATTTCTAAAAATAAGTCTTCTTCATAGTACTCAATCCCTACGACAAAGGCTTTTTTCTGGTTTTTCACTTTCGTTTGTGAATACATCCTATTCATCCTTTCTTATAGATTTTTTAGGAGTTCTTCTTGTTTCTTCTGCTGATCCGTTAAAGATTGTATTTTCTTTTCATCTTTTGGATCTTTCTTCTTTTCCTCCTCTACTTGTTTTTTCGTCTCTTCTACCTCCTTCTTTGTTTTCTCATAGGTTTCTATTTTTTGATTCAGGTCTTGGCTTTGAATATGTGCTGCTGCTTCTTTGGCCTCTTTCAATTTATCTAGCTTCAGATAGCCGTAAGCCTTCATTTCATACCGTTTATCTGTCATTTCTACTCCAGATTGACGCATCATATCTTCCCATCGTTGTTCGTGATAAGCAAGATCAAAGGCTCCATTTGGAGAAGGAAACGTTTGTTGAAACTCTTTTAACGCATTGACATCTCCCTTCTTTGAAATCATATTTTCAACTACTTCTGGATGGTCTCCCTGAAGCTGAACAGCTTTCTCATACTTTTTTTGATCGATGAGAAGGCTCATATAGACGTTTTTTTGTTCGTTCGTTAGACTTTGTTCATTAATTGAGGAAAGGCGTTTTAAAGCCCCTTCTGAATCCCCTAAGAGTGCTCTTTCATATGTTCCTGTTATTTTTTGTTCCAGTTTGACTTGTTTTTGTAAATCTTGAATTGTTTCAGCTCGATCTTGAGAAGTAGCTACAGTCGAAAAACACGTTGCTGAAAGGATAAGGAGGGATAAAATCCCTCCACCATAGATCAACCTTCGGTTACGAGTAGAAAGGACAGGCGTTTGAGTCGTTTGCACATGATCCTCTGTTTCTTCCTCTAAAGAAAAGGAACCATCTGTTGTTTTCAGATGGTCCGGTACTTCCTTTTCCAATTGTTCAAGAAAACTTCTCTTTCGAGCTTCCTGTATATCGTCCATTTTTAAAGAGCTTAACTTTTTCTTAATATGATCGACTACATGGCGAGCATGACCCGATCCAATGGACAATGTTCCTGCATATACCTCTTGATCTTCCTCATCGAGGATAAAAAAATCTGCATGAGCTTTTTTCTTCGTACGCTGATAGTGGGTTTCTAATGTCTCTGTCATCTCACAAGCATCTGGAATTGATAACTTTTGAAATGGCTTCAACTCTTTCGTTTCACTTTTTATAAACATGACAGACAGCATGTTTCTCCATTCCTTTCTTCTAAAAATGAGCATAGAAAAAAGCTATACAATAGACTGTATAGCTTTCTTAACTTCCGAATCGGATATTTGTATTTACACCTTCAGCTAATGCATAAGCACCCATCACTACCACTAACCCAACTGCGCCTCCAACAAACCATGCGATACATTTATGACGACCACGTTCTCCGCCTAAGATTAAGTGATAACCACCTACACAAAAGGCAAGAGCTGCCGCCACCATCGCAATACGCTGCATCCATTTGATAATAGACTTTCCACTTTCTATCAGGCCATTCATACCGTCAGCCGCACCTAACGTTAAATGAGAGGTTAACTGCGTGACATCTACGCTATTTAATAAATCTAACATGTGTTTCACTCCTCGTTTTCGTTAATTTTGCGTTACAGGAATACTTGTTGGTCTTACAGAAACTTGTTCATTTACTTTTGGTTCGCTTTTCTCCTCCTCCTCTTCTTCTTGACCTGTAAAGGCACTTAATGCTTGAAGAATTAAATCTTGATTTTCTTCAATAAACTGTTGGTGCTGTTGATGTAGCCAGTCATTGTATTTGTTACTATTCACTTTTAACAACTTTTCCACGAGATCTTTTGATTTCTTTAATTCCTTTTGGGAGATCGTCAAGATACCACCACCTTTCAAGGCAAATCTCTTATTCTTCGAAATACAGTTCTTTGGATGTTTCAACAAAATGGGAAAGTTCTGTTTCTAACTGGGATGACTCATAATCGTCTAGTTTAATTTGTTGCTTTAACTCTCCATCTTTATAGGCTGCTAATGTATCAGAATCTTGTGGTACTCCATAATAGTTACTATTCTTATCACGATCATATTGTGGATCACGACTATAGATTTCTTTTGCATCCACATCATTTTCCTTTAAAGCCTTTTTTACTTCATTCATGTACACTGGACGCGTACTTTCACGGAATGAATACATCACAAATCCTGTGCCATCTTCTTTCATGAATTTTTTCATTTGAAGAGGATGTAATTCTTCTAGTTCACCATTTCCTTTCACTTCACTTGAATTGTAGGAAGAGACAAACGCTGTGCCTATTCCAAGAGCCACAACGATTCCTGCAACCGCAGAAAGTAACCATTTTTTGTTTTTCATAACCATTCTCCTTTGTTCTTAATATTCAGACATAACAAGCGATTCTGAAACCTACCGAGAGTCATATTTTACCATAGGTTTAGCCATCATCTCTGTCTTTTCAAGGCTATGAAAGGAAATATATACCCGTTTCTGGCTGGAAGGGCAAACCCTATATTGGCATGCATAGTTTTCACTAAGCCCAATAATGCACAACGTTTTCGGCATGTACGAAGAACCTCGTGTATCTACTGTTTGGAGTGTTGTCGCTTCTTCGGAGTTACCCTCACGCCATCACTCTTCACAGATCATAGATACACCGTCACTGTTTTATTGCTAGATCACCGATGAGTTTTAGGACGCACTCATCGAACCTTTTTGTTGTCGTATACCTTAACCCCCTTGTGATCCGTTTAGGGGAGGCACGCAATATGTAATTGTCAAGGTACCACTTCTCGTGCTCTCGGCACGTTTCAAAATCGCTTGTATGCTGCATCTAAGAACTAGCAGGTCTTTTGTAAAACTTCCTTCAATTCCTCATCTTTTTTTCTTCGCTTGGCGACGATGGTATGTGCCTGATCCATCACTGAGCGTACTTCATAATAAATATCAGCTACACGTTTGACATCGCCTGTGCCTTTTTCTACTGCTATCCCTCCTTTTAACGTATACAACTTTCCATCAAAGGTTTTGGCACTTTTCCCCCGTGCATCTGATATATCATAGAATGCTAGTCGCTTTTGTGCTTCCATGTTCATCGCCCCTTTAAGCTGTTAAGTATTTAAAAACTTAGTTCATATCCTTCTGACCTGGTAAGAAAATATCTTCTAATCTAAGATCCAATGCTTCTGCGATTTTCTTCATATTTTCAAACGTTGGATATTGACGAGTCCCATTTTCGATTTGAGAAATAGTTGGTTGCGGGACTCCTGATAATTGAGCTAGATAGGTTTGGCTCCATTTCTTGGATAACCTCTTTTCTCGTATGGTATTTATTTCTAGCACCTCCTTGAACACATTATATTCGATTGTACATAATTTGTAAACTGATTATAAATAATTTTTTTACGAATATTTTTAGGTTTTTATTATTTGCGAATTTTTTCTGATAAGATAAATCTAAATACAAATATTTTATAAGGATGAAGTGCAATGGATATCAAGAAATATATGGGTATAAAAATCAGAGAATATCGAAAGGCAATGAAACTTACTACTATGGAATTAGGTTCTTTATCTGGAACTTCACAAAGTACCATCAGTGAAATAGAACGAGGTACTCGATCTATTCAAGTGGAATCCTTAGCCAAAATTTGTAACGCTCTTGGTGTCACGCTTAACGATGTTTTGCCTATAAGTGCTTCTCAAGAAAAAACAGATGCCTCTTATACTCCTGAAATAAGTCAACTTACAAATTTAATTAGCTCTTTGTCTTCTGACGAAGTTAGATTACTTACAGATATACTTTTAAAGGTTAATCGATTACCACAGTCCGACAGAGAATCCTTAAAATCTTTACTTAACTCGTTAATGAATAATAAGTTATAAATATATGTTAGAAGATTTTATCAGTTTAGGGGAGGGTCAAAAAAATACCCCTCCTCAAACGGTTATAATCGTGGTAAAATATGTAGTTTTCTCTATAAATTATAGTCTTTGAAAACATAACAAAAAAAACAAAATGTAATGAAAAAATTAGCTGCAAACTAACTCCTCACTGCATTTTGCTTTTTATAATTCGTAATTGTCTTTTTATTGTTTCGACAGATTTATATAATTTGTCAGCAATTTGTGATTTATTTAACCCCTGTTCCCTTAAGGTATAAACTTCACGTTCTGTTGGCGTTAATATCTTTATTTTTCTTTCCTTCCTTAACTCTCCAACTAATACATTTGTGACATCAGCATGGAGACTAACTTTCCCTCTGAATGCTTCTCTAATAGCATTAGGAATATCTCTATAAGACGTTTTTGTTATGTAATTAACAACACCTGTATCAAAGCATTCAAGTATAATATCCTTTTCATCCCAAGATGTTAGCATAATGATCTTCTTTAAACCTTTTTTGTATAAGTGCCTAGCAACTTCTAAACCATTTAGGTTTTCTTCATCACCCTCATCTTTTAGTAACGTTAAGTCCAATAAAACTACATCAATATTATTATAATCAACTTGTAAGGCTTCTTCTTTATTGTAAGCTTGTGTAACGACAGTAATATCGTTCTCTTTTTCTATATAATCACTTATACATTGCATCCAAACAGGATCATCTTCTACAATCATTAATTTTATTTTGTCCATAGGTTATTCTCTCCTATTAGTTTAGAGTTAAATTGTTCATTTACCCTAAATTCAATAATTCTCTTGGAAGGCAAAGTTAATGTAAAAGTTGTTCCTTTTTTGACCTTACTTTTTACTAAAATATCGCCACCATGTTTTTTGAGGACATTGTAACAGTAGGTTAAACCAAGTCCAAAATTTGTTTGATTATGTTTAGTTGAATAAAATGGATCTAATACGTGAGTAAGTTCATCTTTTTCAATTCCTTTACCCTCATCTATAAAGTCAATATGAATCTTCTTTCGAGTCTTATAGACTTTTATTAGAATTACACCTTGGCCATTCATTGCCTCACTGGCATTTTTGATTATATTTAAATAAGTTTCTTGTAATTGCTCGGTATCACCAAAAACTATAGCATCGACTTCATATTGTTTAATGATTGTGATATCAGGATTCATATTTAAATAAGGTTTAAGCAAGTTAATTGCTGAATCTATACTTTTCATGAGGGAAAATTCAGATTCTTTAAGGTTTGTAACGTTTATCTTACTTTGAATACGCCTTGAAAGTTCTAAAACGTGATTTGTTGAATTTAAAACTAATCCTAGATTTTCAGCATACCTTTCTTCAGGTGGAATTTGTTCTTTGATCTGATTCACTAATAAATCAATTTTAGCTATTTCATTTTTTATTGTATGGTTGAACAACGCTGTACCGGAACGCGCTGCTTTCATTGTGGAATCACGCATTTCTTTTTCGAACCTAATTCGCACTCCAAGAATTCCATATTTAACTCCAAAGTAAACAAAAACAAGAAATTGAATTACTATAATCCAAGGATTATAATGCCATACGCCCACAATCCCCAACGCTTCTAAGATAATATTTGTGATTAGCGCAAACGTAAACATTGGAACTACAAATACACAAGTCAGTATTTTTCTTCTCTTAATAATTGGACGATCTTCTCGCCATGCGGCGTATATCAATAAAATATTAGCTACTATCACGTATGGTACTACCCAAATCGCTAAGATACGGAAATTAACTTTAAACTCTGGATATACTTGAAACATAAGATACATAATAAAGATTGGAATTAGTAAGAGCACCTTTAATATATTTCTCTTTCTTACATTACCAATTGCATCCGAATAAACTATTCCAAAAATCAACATACTATATGGTGTAAAATAGTGTCCTATCGATGTAAATATCCCATCCAAATGTAATACCCATTCTGGCCGATGTATCCCTTTTCCTAGTAAGGCTCCTATCCCTCCAAAACCTCCACAAAACCCTATAACACTTGCCCATCTAATTTTCTCATTTTGAGGATTTCTAAAAAAAAGAATTGAACTCATTAACCACAGTAAAGCCACCATTATAAACATGAACATATGCCCATTACCTCTTTAGCTTATTTTGTAGAAAAGAAATCGTATCCTTTGCAATCTTTTTTCGTTTAAGTACTATTCCTGCATGCCCACAATTATAGACACAACGTGTAGGTTTACCCCAAGACTCCCATAATAGATCTGCATCTTGAATATGAACGTACTGATCATGTTTAGCAGAAATTAGTAGTATATTTTCTTTATTCATTTTTGGAGGTGCTTGATTTGGCTCGGTTAATTTCCAATACTTCACCAGATCGTTGTAATTAACTCCATGAGACTCTAAGTCCTTTCTTATATACTTACCAGGAATCGTATTCCATATTGAATAACTAAGGCGATTAGAATAGAATATAGAAACTAATGCATCAATTTCTGACTCAAGTGTAGCAACTAAATTTGAGATAAAGCCACCGAGACTAACACCAATTATAATTACAGGACCTTGTTTGTTATTTTTTATCCATTGAATTAGAGCCCTTAAATCAACGATTGCTTGCCTAGTAGATTCAACAGTCCTATTAACATTGGCACTAACCATAAGTTCTCCACTGTAAAGTGATGCTTCTGGCTGACGTTCTAAATGGTAAGGAAGTGTATAGTAGTACATATTCCACCCTAAATTATTCATAATTGAATCATGAAAAATCTTCTTTACCCTATCAAACCCTTTCATTCGCCAACCATGTACAAAAATAACATTAGGCTTACTTCCAGCTTCATTTAAGAAAGACTCACCTCTTACGTAATCATTGGAATGATCCCCAGAAGGTATCAAACTTTCAAATCCAAATTCTCCTATGTTGTAGCCATTTTGTTTAGAAGTTATATTCAAATCAATATCTGCAAGTGATGATGGTAGTTCAAAAAAAATATCTCTATCTATATTCGTTTGTGCATGAGCAGAATCAATATGGTATTGATTCTCTTTACTGCGGTCTTTATGCAAATCATGCAGAGCATAATAATCTATCAATTTTGAAAGTAACAAGTTAATATCCCCCCCAGTCGATTCTTTATGTTTTGTTATTTTTTACATTATTTCTCATGATATCAAACTCTCTACTATATTTACATGAATCAACAATCCCTTTATTTCTGATATACGAGAACCAATTAATCTCTTTTTGTTGACATTAAGATAAATAAAACTATTTTTTTACCAATTTTTGAATTGTGCGATAGTCTATAGACCTAACTTTTATAAAAAAGAATTTTTGTCACTTTAATTAATGTTAAATGTCTCACTAACTGAGTAGACATTCTCTACATTGGGAATAGAAATTATCTTAATTCCATCCTAAAAATAGATAATGGACTGTTATTAGTTCATTGCAGAACCCACCCTATTTCTTTAGAGCATCTTTGGAGCAGAAATCGGCTTCATTCAAAAGCGATAAGTTCATCTTTAGTTTAACTTAATTTGAACTTAATAACTATTTTTCAAGCAACTAAAGGATAAGTTCAACTAAAACCACCACAAGTTCACCATACGTTCACCACAAAACACACCAACACTAATTCAAGTAGAACTTAAGTTAAACTTAAGTGATAACAGTTCATAAAATAAGATATATAAGCAAACTCCAAACAGGAATTGTTGATTTTTTGTCGAAATCATATAAAATTAAATAAATAGGTGGCTGTGAATTGAGTGAATACACATAAACCTAACAGGTAAATAACCGTGAACTGAGTGAACATAATCAAATGAAGTGAGTGAATGACTGTGAACCGGATGAACTTTCATAAAACTTACAAATGAATGACTGTGAACTGAGTGAATGTACATAAAACCCTAATAAATGGTGGTGGATTACATGAATAATTCTGAAAGTGCAAACTTCATTGGTGTACCAGAAGCATCTGAATATACCAATATTCCTCCTGAAACATTAAAAAGGTATTTAATTAACCATGAACAGTTTTTGAATTTCAAAAAAGAAGGTAGACGTTATAAAATAAGTATTGAATCGCTAGATCTATTAAAGAAAATCCGTGAACTCTATAGCGAGGGGTTACTAAAAGAAGATGTAAACGATAATTTGGCAAGTGATGGACTTCCTATAACTATTACAGTCAAAAATCAAGAAGAAAAAGGTTCTATCTCTATAAACGATGAACTAAGTGAAATAAAAAAGATGTTACAACAACAAGAACAACAGATGACACAGCAGATGCAATTTAATCAAAAGTTAGTAGAAGAGTTACAGAAAGTTAGCCAAACCAATCAAGAATTAAAACAAATGATAAATAGAAAAGATACTGAGTTGATAGGAGAGTTAAGAAAAGGATTATCAGAAAGTAAAAGGATGATTGAAGAAGCTTCTGCTAGTGCAGAGTTAGAAAAGAAAAAAACATGGTGGGAAAAATTAATAGGTAAATAATAAAAAGCTTCTACTAGTGGGTCAGTCCCCGAGATAGTAGAAGCTTTTTATTGTTATGTTGTAACTTGATTATAAAATCCATCGATTATAACACATTTTTAATATATTGAGGAGGGTTATTTTTTTGACCCTCCTCAATCTTTAAAATGAATTGTATAATAAAATAAATTTATTATTAAGGAAAAATAGTTAAAAAGAATTCTTTTGAGATATATTACTAATTTTTATTGAATTATGAGATTAATTAACGCTATAATAAAACTAACAAAAATGACCGGAATAGAAAAAAGACTTCAACTGTTTAAGTAGTGCGACCAACACACTTAAACCGTTCCCCCTAATTGCGGTAGGGAAAACACTTGTCGAAGTCTCTTGTTAATAGATTTAGTTTTCTATAAAGTAAAACTTATGTTTTTATTTTATATGAAATTAACATCTATTTCAAGGGCTTAGTTCATCAAAATCAAGGCATTGTTTTCCTTTCTTAAGGGAAATAGTGTCTTTTTTGTGTTCCTTAAAGGAGAAGATGAACAAATGACAAAAATATTGACCTGCTATTTAAAAGATGTAGACACCTTCAACGGAAGGTTTAAGTGGTTATGGAAGAATAAATCCATACTTCGGAAAAAGAAAGAAGAGTTTTTAGAAATTATTCGTACCCATTACAAACAGAACCAATCAGCCATACATAAAGAATTTCCTAAAAAAAGAATGGAAATGCTTGATCATGTCATCTATAACCTAGTGGCTACAGGCATCCAAGCCATTCGTTCTGAAACACTCATGAAGAAATTTAAAGTTTCTAAAAGTACGGTTTCTCGTTTTGTACGTTCGTTAAAAGCGACGCCGTTTGTCCTTGTAGCACGTTACATTAAAGAGGATGCAACAGGTACTCATCCTGATAGCTATGTGTTTATTCTTAAAAGCCATAAGAACTTTAATCACATTTGCGAAGAAATCTTTTTTGCCCATGATACAACAGGTATACAAACGGTCCAACAAGAAGAAATGACAACTCCTGTGACGCTTCCTGTGATGCATCCTGAAAGTGTTGAAAACGTTGATACAACAAGCTTAAAGGCCGATAAATCATCTGGTGCCTTTATTAACCTTGATTTACCTGTAAATCATATAAATAATCATTTAATGTCTGCTTCACAGTCATTTACTTATATCAAAGGTGTTCCTAAGAAAGTCAATCAAGTCTACGCAGGTAAGTATGGTCATCAATTAAAAGACTTTTATGCTCGCATTCAAAATGCTGCAAAAGCCGTAAAACGAGATACAGAGATTATGATTGAAAAAGAGCAAATACATGAAATTGCATATACATCTATTGTTGGATTAGACAAATATGTACATGAAGCTAATCATAAAGGCCATTCTTTGTCCTTAGATAATATGTGCCAATTACTCTACAAAATTGCGAAAAACCAATTCTATCAGTTGGTTGATCCTAAAAACCAGGATTATTCATCAGTATATCCAACTCATGAGGAAGTTATACATAAAGAAGAATCATCAACAAAATTGTTTATACGAAAACATATTATCCGTAAAGAAATCGTTCCTGATTGGTTAGAGGCTGAGCAGGATCAAGAAATGGGTACACAAGAAACAGAAGTGACATTGGAACAACAGCTTGAAGTGATTGATCTAAAGCAAGACCTTGGGCAAAAACTTACACCAGAAGAGGAATGCTTGCTGCAAGAACATTGCTCTACGTACAGTTCATTAGAAATGGTGGAACTGAAACAAGATTTAGGACAAGCATTAACACCTGAGGAGCAAGACTTATTGCATCAATATGCTAAATTAAAGGAACCAGCTTCTTAATTTTAAAAATAGTTAAAGCATAGCAAGGATTTTCACTATTTCTAACGTATTCAGTGTTTTAAGAGAGACTTGGCAGGATTCGAACCTGCAAGATACCAAAGTTGTATAGTGTAATACGACTGGCTGCTCTGCCATTGAGCTACAAGTCCACACTATAAGTATGCACATAGTCTCTAGTTATATGTACGACAGAAGAAAATGCGAAAAGTGAAGAAATCCCTTAGAAGCTAAATTATTATTAGGATATGTTTATTTAGAACACTGTTCTAAATAATAAATAAATCTATATCTACGCAGGAGGAGCACATTATGCCACATAAAATTACGTTAACTGGATCAGCCACAGGACCACTACGAGAATACGATCGCTATGTTGCCTTTGATATGCGTGAAAAAGGGTCACCATCTGCGCCTAAAGGCTTGAAGAAGAGTACGTTTATTTCGTACACGGTATTTGTTGCAAAGAAGGCTTTTAACAAAACAGGTCTCACGAAAAAAAGTATTATGCATGAAAAGATCTTAATTCAAGGAGAACCAACTTTAGATATTCCGATTGATGAATGCCCTGGTGAAGTAGGTGTAATCTGCTTCCAGATTACCGTTCTCCCGAATAAGAAAGACAAAGAAGACAATGAACCAAACGATAAAAAAGAGGCCAAACAAGAGGCTTCTGCAGCGCAACAAGAAGTTGCTGCTACCAAACAGGAAGAAAAACCGGCACCTACTTCTCAGCCTGCAGCAAATGAAGAGAAGAAAGCTGAAAAAGTACAGACAGAAGTGAAGGAGACACCTGTTCAAGAGAAAAAGGTGGAGCCACAAAAGAAACAAATAACAAATCAGCCAAAAGGGACACAAGATCTTCTAAGTTTCGACGAAATCATCGTACCTGAAGAGTTCTTAAAGACACGTCCAAACCCTCAAAAAACACAAAAGGTCATTGATTTTGTGAAGCGTACAGGGCGTCTGGATGAGCCATTAACGATTGAAAAAGGATCGAATATCTTGAAAGATGGTTACCGTCGTTATATTGTGGCCAAAACCCTTAAAATGGATAAAGTTCCAGTTATGTATGAATACCAGAAGTCATAATGTATTTCCTTGAAGATGACCCATTGCAAGGACTGCAAGGAGATTGATAACAATGAGA
This sequence comes from Priestia sp. RMT2NF4, assembly GCF_047872835.1. NCBI lineage: Bacteria > Bacillati > Bacillota > Bacilli > Caryophanales > Bacillaceae > Priestia > Priestia sp. RMT2NF4. Next base: position 121,060 of record NZ_JBLQZO010000009.1, on the reverse strand, counting down.
GTTGTGAAAGAAAGCATTATTTATCCATTACCAGAGGATCAAGACATTGCAAAATTAGAAGCTTCTTTTCGCATCCAATTGCCCAATGCGTATAAAGAATTTTTGAAACAATATAACGGATGTACAGTAATAGATTCTACACCCCTAACAATCATCAATAAGAGGTGTCAAATTGAACGTTTTTTAGGCATTATTAAAAACTTCAGTGAGCATCCTTATGGGGTGTATGATATTGGTTGCTGCGAAACTTCCTTAGGAGAACAAGGACGGAATATTTATGATGAAGACCTCATCGGATCTGAATTAATTCCAATTGCCAAGCTAGCATGGGGAGATTATTTGTGTTTGAACTTTCACTATGATAAAAACAATCCGTCTGTTGATTTCCTAGACTACGAAGAATCATATGAGTGTGATCCAGCTACATCAAAGATTGCTGATACCTTTCAAGATTTTTTGAGTATGTTATTATCTAAGGATACGAAATAGCAGAAAATGCTATTTCGTAATGAGATCATCTACTCATTTTGATTTTCAATCATAAAAGAGGAAGTGTCGACATGAAAAAGTGGCTTTGGATCACGTTATCCTTTGGAGTAATTTTTCTTGTATTTGTGATGAACCACTTCGTGGATAAAAGCCAACAACAACCAAACATTATACGTAGCGTTTCACTTACAACTAGCACATCTCCTAATCAACAAAACATTGTTGAAGTAAAAAAGATGTATAAACAAACCACTGATTACTTTGATTATGAGCAAAAACAAAAGGCCGATTCTCTTAGAATGTACTACGGACAACCTGGAAGCACTCTTAACCAGTATAAGGAGCTCCAAGGAATTCACCCTTCTATGATTCATGATGTTGATGTACATTGGAAAAATGAGCAACATGTCATCATTAACATTATGAAAATGAATCAACAACATAAAAACAAGGTGTACAAGCGATTTAACTATAATCTTGACGAGATGTAGACTTTGGATTTATGGTTTTATATCTCTGCATCGGGAGTCTTATGTATGGTGTTACACTAGGAATTGTTATCCTCATCTGAGGAGCTATATAGGTAGATAAAGTGTTAATTTATAAGAAGGGGAGAAATATAAAGTGAATCAAGTAATAAAACCAGCAGGATTTTGGATACGCCTATTAGGAAATCTGTTAGATGGCATTATTGTAAGTATTCCTTTGGGGCTTATCGGCTTTCTTATTACAGGAGACTTTGATGGTGACGATCCCATTACATCAGTCATAGGTTTCATCTATGCGGTTGCTGTACCTATTTTATGGTATGGATATACTATAGGGAAACGAATTGTTGGAGTGAGAATTGTCAAAGTCAATGGAAAGAAACTTGGAATTGGAGCAATGCTATTAAGAGTTCTTGTAGCCGGCATTGTTTATGGTATTACATTAGGTATTGCGTTAATTGTAAGTGTGTTCATGGTGGTTTTCCGTAAGGATAAAAGAAGTCTTCATGACATGATGGCAGGCACTTACGTTACATATTCAAAACCAGGTGAAATAGAGGATAAACAGGCATTTGTAGATTAATACTTAATCTACAATAGGGTAACTTGTGATTTATTACCTTTTGTTATTCCAGATACAGATAGCAAATTGAGAAGGTTGCCATATTCAATAGTAAAGATACTTTTGATAGAATAACATGGAAAGTTAAACTTTCATTTCATATGCATTACCGAATATCCTTTATTTCTAATCTACTATTTGAGACTATTTAAAACTCCTACACCTTAATGGGTAGGAGTTTTTTCTGTGTATTACCTATAGAGTATAAGCAGATAGCTACACATTTGAAAATTTCTTGAGGTGTGAAGGGTTAACTATAGATTATTGAATAAACTCATTATTTTCTTGTTCCACTATCCATACAAGTAACTCTTTTTCTTTGCTATTTAAATGTCGACCTAAACGTTTTTCAAAATCAAAAACTAATTCGTCGAAACGAGGGCTATTTTTCATCTATATTCCTCCTGTGCCATCTGCAGTATAAGGTATAAAAGATATATTTAATATAAATCTTTATCCTTGTTTCTTGTTACTGAAACTTTGCTCACTTTTAAGATGTTTTTAATCATATTTAGAACAAAGACCGCCCATTATGTCTCATTATATAAGGCGGTCTTAACTGTATTCATGCTATATGTTTATGCCCAAAATATCGACACTATTCTAAAAAGACGTCAGGTAAAAAAGCCAATGGCTAAAATCAATGCCACACAAGCCAAATAGATATTCCCACTCCAATCTCTCTTTTCCCTTTCATGCACTGCATAACTGTTATAAGAACCTTCAATCGGCTCTATTTTAAGTTTTCGTTGGACTTCTTTATCTAAGATCAAGTCTAATTCCTCCATTGTTTGATAATTGTAAGGTAGGAATCGCCCTTGTACGTCTCTCGATCGGTTGCTGACGTCTCGTAATTCTTTCTGTCTTTTCATGGCTAGAGGACTGTTGGTTGAATTCAAGAGTTTTTCCAGAGAACGATTGGCCGTCTGTTGATGTTCCAAGTAACGCAGAAGTTCTTGTAGACGTTCTTTTTCTCTCACCGTCATCATTTTCTCCTCCTCCTTTCTCTTCGATGTTGGGTTCTTGTTCCATCCATAACGGGTGGGAAGCAGACTGCCATGGAGAGGAGGGGAGAGGGACGTCACTCATTTTATACTGATTCATTAGCGCTAAAAAAACAGGGTTGTGCGCTGCTGTAAAAAGCGCACATCTTATAATTTGATTTCGGTCTAATTCGGTAGCCTGAAACAGACTATCGACATATGTACGATAAATAGAATGATACCGCACAGTTGGTCGATAGGTGTCTACATGATTTTTCGGATTCTTATTTTTCTTCATATGCGCTTTTCTCTTTCAAAATGACCTCCAACATCTGCTTACCTTCTAACGTTAAATAGACGTCTTTTCGATTCAATAACGTGATTGCTAATTCTTTTGTCATTTCAATCGCTCCATTCTTGGTAGCATAAGATGACGTCTCTTTCTGACGTCTTACTCTATGATATGAGCCGATGCTTGTCCTATATGTAACTTTTTTTCTTATGATTAAAAAAGTTACATAATGTCCATACTTCTTGATAAAGGAGATGGATGTATGATTCTAGGCTTAGGAAAGAAGCGAACAAGGTTTGGAAGATGGTTGGATAAGCAAGAAGATATCAATCAATTAGAACTCGAAAACGCCACAAAGTTAAGTCGCCCAACCATATCGAGGCTTTGTAATGATAAAAACTACATACCCAAATACTCCACAATTTATAGAATAAATGCAGGGTTACGAAAGTTAAAAAAGGATGTAAAAGTAGAAGATTTTCTACAGATGTAAATAGGGAATATACTTAAAACTTATAAGAAGAAGAGGCTTATAAATGGAGTTATTAATAACAATAATTTAGCTAAATTAAATCTTGATAACAAGTGATTATATGGAAAACTGCAGGAATTAGATATAAGTTCTATTTCATAGGTGTTTTATGCAGAAGTTCACAAAAATGGTCAGCTTTTTATTGATACAAAAAACAATATTAGTCGCTAAAAGTAGGGAATAGGATAGATTAATTTAAACGCTTTTCATTTTTCTCTTTTAAGCTTTCATAAACTAAGTTGCTAATTACATATTCCTATGAAAAACCTAGATTCAGTATAGGTTCAACCTATTGGATTTTAAAAAAAGCATTGCACTGTTAGAGCGAACAGACAATACTCTACTATAGCTAAAAAAGAATAATTGAATATATAAAAGGACGTTACCTACAAAGGTAATGTCCTTTCATGTGGATGTAACATCACATAGGGTACGGTAAATCGTGTACCTTGGGAATCCGACAAGCAACTTAAGTTTATTCTTTAACTAATTTAACAAGCATACGAGCAAGGTGATGTTGCTCTTCTTCATTTCCAACTTTCCATAGTTCATGCAATAAATATTGTTCTTCATTTTGTGGTTCCTCATGTTTTGCCAAATAATCAGCTATTTTTTTAGCTGCCAAAGTTAATTGATCATCATTTAAGCCTAATTTCTTACCTTTTGTGACTTTATCTCCTAAGTATGTTTTAAAATCGTTAAAACTAGAAAGAATATTGTCTTTCTTCTCTTGACTCATCTCATTTAATTTATTCTCTACTTTATTTTCAACAGTTCCTGTATTATTGTTCATTTTCCATTCTCCTCTCAATTAAATGTTGATGTTCTTACAAGGTAAGTCCCCCAATTAAAGTTATATAAACATTTAATTCCATTTCAATGTGCTGCAATCGTTTAGTCAATAGGTCTTACTCAAGAAGAAATGAAGAAGGTATAGTATTGAAAGCAAAGACGGTTTTCGGAGCTTTTGTTATATTTTTATACACTATTCTTAAGGTTCAGGTATAGAGGTGAACGGTCAAAATTCTTGTTTTTTTATTTAAATTACAACCAGCTTGTTTGGACTGAAAAACTCTGCACTTTGTATTTCTTTTTTCTAATCGCATAAAAAAAGGTGGTCTAAAATTAGACCACCTTCAAATGATTTTATTCTACCAAATAAATTGTGTACTCAATAAGTTGTTCTCATTCTATCATTTATTGAAAAGGATTACAATTTTTTCATTTTACTTCTTTTTCATTTACATTTATCACATTTATTTAATTTTATTGTGATCTAAAACTCATTTGAATTTAACTTTAAATACAACTAGATAACCAATTTGGAGGCTTTTTTTGTATTTAGTTGCTTAGAGAAATATTTAAGGTGGTCAAAATCATCTTGAGAAATAGCTGAATGCAGATCTAGTACATTTTGTATATCTGATATTATACACAGGTCATGTAACTCATGATTTGTGAAGATACCTCTAAGAGGATTTAATCTAAAGAACAGAGGAATGTTATCATAAAGGCGAGTTCCGCCCTCGACGAAAAAGATTTGTCGCCATAAATGCCCATAACATGTAGTCATTTCTTTTTCTATTATACTAACAAGTGATATTTCAATATCAAATAGCAAGACATAAGATTCAAATAGGAGCTCTTTCTTCATTCACATGCCCTCCCTTTATAAGATTGTAAAAATAGGCAAACTACAGTTACCACAGAGCTCAAGCTAAATTGGATTACGTAGTATAGAAGCACTTTTCACAATAAATACTTTGTTACTTTCTATATGCATCATCCTTATTTGTTTGGCTGAACATAATATCTGAAAACTACTCTTCTTCAAGCTTATTATGCATATTGGAGAATTTACGATTAAATCTATATAGTAGCTTAATCAAAAGGTCAAATTATCCTAAAATGTCAATCTAGCTTAATTCTTAAAATAGCACATTTCATTACTATTTACCTCCATTTTGTTACTTATCTTTACATATAACATGACTTTTATCATCTTTATAAGTAAAAATATTCAAATTTATTTGTATTAACAGATGGATTCATGTAGTAAAATTAATTTTGCTATAAATGAACAATACAAATAAAAATACATTCATCAAAAGGGGATAAAACAATGAAGAGTCGTGTTATCAAGATTGTTTCTTCGCTCGCTATAGGAATAGGGATTGCTGCAGCTCCAGCTTCATCCTACGCAGCAACACCTAAGACCATGAAAGTACATTATATTGATGTCGGTCAGGGAGATAGCATTTATATTAAAGCTCCTAATGGTGAAGACATTGTTATTGACGGTGGAAACAAGGGAAAAGGAAATGAGGTTGTAAATTATTTAAAGAAACAAAAAGTTGATGATATAGAAGTATTAATTTCTACTCACCCTGATGCTGATCATATTGGTGGGTTAGATGAAGTTATTAATGCATTTAAAGTAGAAAATGTTTATGCACCGAAAGTAAGTAATAACACTCAAGCTTACAAAGACTTTTTGAATGCTGTTAAAAAGAGAAAATTAAAGATTCAAACAGCACAAGCAGGCGTAAAGTTACCTGTTAAAGATGTAAATGCTCAAATTGTAGGGCCTACCAAAACATATGCCAACAGTGATTTAAATGACTGGAGTGCTGTTGTACATATGACTTATAAGAAGAATACATTTTTATTTACAGGTGATGCTGAAACAAAAGCAGAAGCAGACATGATTAAGGCAAAGAAGACACTACGTGCAGATGTGCTTAAAGTAGGCCACCATGGTGCCAAAACGTCTACAAGTAGGAGTTTCTTAGATGCTGTAAAACCTAAGTATGCGGTCATCAGCGTTGGTAAGAATAGCTATGGACACCCTACTTCTCAAGTTGTGAACTTACTAAAGAATTCAAAAGCAAGTATTTTGCGAACAGACCAAAGTGGTACAATTATTATTACAGGCGATGGAACATCTTATTCTGTTAAAAAATCGAGGTAATTATGAAAAAGATAAAAGGGATTATTGATCGATTTGAAGAGGGATTTGCTGTTGTTGAAATTGAAGGAAAGACAAAAGATTATCCTAAAGATATCTTTCCCAAGAATACACAAGTTGGAGATGTCGTTTATATTACGGGAGATAAAGTTGAGATTGATGAAAGTGAAACGAAAAAGCTGGAAAAAGAAATTGAAGATTTAATGAATGAAGTTTGGGAAGATTAAACTCCCTTGCTAATTGTATACACAGTTATATAGATACCATATGATTCAAAAAGCCGAGAGTTACCTTTTCGGCTTTTTTATTATGGCGTGTTACCCTCTACAAATCTTTTGAAGGTGCTCTATTCACCGTAGTTGGAATTGCTATAAAGCTTATATGATATAGATAATACTAACATATATGAATAATAAGAATGATTGGTTTCCCCTTGAATGAAATGGGGATTAGTAAAAGGAAAGTCTTAACAATCTTAAATAGGAGGGAAGAAGATGTTTAATGATTGGAAAGAAGAAATTCAAGCTCATTTAATCAAAGAAGGTTATAGCGTTGGAGAATTTTTAGGCGAATCTCGAAGGTGGTATTACTTTAGGGTCAATAGTATTTGGAACGGTGACCATATAATTAAAGTCCAAAATGGATTTTTAGGTTATTTAAAAGAAAGGGTTAGTGGATAGGAAATAAATTGTTTAAACAGCACGAGCATAAAGTATTTAAGGAAAAAGACAAACCGAGAGTAAAACATATTTTTCTACGTAGAACTAAAAAGTTAAGCTTTAAAATAAAAAAGGGATTCTATAAAGAACTTTTTTTGAAATTCTTTAATGGTATCAAAATCCTGTTGAATTAAAGTTGTGCTTATATATTTATATCTGGTTATTTGTTGTTAACAGGTTAAAAAGATCACAGAAGACATTTACCTATTAAAAGAAATGTCTTCTGTGATGAACTCTATACAAGGATTTAATGAAATAAATTACCATAATGTGTAATCAAACGCTAATTTGAATGTGTTGCTACATATACAAAATAAAAGAGGAACCTCGGCAGTGGACGTGAGGTTCCTCAAAAATAGAGTTACGTTGAAATTTGTAAAAAATAATATGACTTTTAATATATCATACTTGTATACAGAATCAACTATTTGAAAAGAAGGATGTATATTATAAAAAAAAATAAAGCTAGTTAACTTTAATTTTTTTATCGAGCTTTTTTGATAAATAAAAACTCCTTTATAGACTTCACCCTCTAGAGAAAATTATATGTTTATCATAACAGACATATCCTCCGACAAGGACCTTTTTCCTTTAATTGGTTTTATATTAACTACAAACGTCTACTTTTACGAATCTCACAAAGAGCACATACGTTGTTTTAAAAATATCGCTCTTTGTGAGAAGGTTTTTAAATTTATTATTTGGAAGGTTCTTTTTCAGGTAACCCCAATATGTCCGTATTTTTAGGTGTATGCCCTAATAGGCGTAACATAACTACAATTTGTCCTTTATGATGTGATTCATGAGTAATTGAATGGACAAGCAATTGACGAGGTGTTTTTCTTACCAAACCACTGTTTGCTCTCCAAGCCAGTTCTTTTTCAATAGACTCATCAAATTTATCTGTAAATTGCTTCAATACTTTTTCTACGTATCTATCAGCCTGTTGAAAATAATGCTGAATATCGTCTATTTGCATAGTATTAATTACTTCTTTTGTGAATAGTGGTGATGTTGTTTCTGAAAGCACAAAAGAACCTAGCCAAGCATGATAGCAACCTGCCACATGAACTAGAGAATCTCTAATACTTTGAAAACCAAATGCAAACTCTTTCGCCAAGTCACCTTCACTCAATTCTCTACATTGCTCTAATAAAGTTTGTCGTGCTTGTTTTACCCATTCATATTCTAGCTTTTCCATAACAATCCCACCTCTCAGACATATAATGAAAAATTATTCTTTACTATACACTATTCGGAATTATTATTACACCGATTTTTTCATTAATTAGCTTAGTAAATAGTAAAGTCTTTCGTGTATTATTGGCAAATAGATCATTTTTCTACAAAGAATATAAAATACACACCAAATATGGCTTAGTGACAGGGTAAGAATGTTTTGTTTGAAAGGAATTTGTAACTTTTTAATAGAATGATTATGAAAATGAACAGATAATAAAATATCACATATAAGGAGATAAAACTATGGAAAAAAACAACCTACTAAGAATGGACAATATCAGTATCGTTGTGGAATCCCTTGACGATGCAATTTCTTTCTTTGAGGAGATTGGCTTGAGTCTTGAAGGACGAGCCACCGTCGAAGGTCAATGGGGTGGACGTGTAACAGGATTGGGTTCTCAGCGCGTAGAGATTGCGATGCTGGTTACCCCGGATGGCCACAGCAGGATTGAACTTTCGCGATTTCTCAGCCCACCTACTATATCAGATCACCGGACTGCTCCTGTAAACGCTCTCGGCTATCTACGCGTCATGTTCACTGTTGAAGACATTGACGAAATGGTGTCCAGACTCACTAGGTATGGCGCTCAGCTCGTTGGCGAAGTGGTTCAATATGAAGACTCGTATCGGCTCTGCTACATCCGTGGAGTAGAAGGACTTTTAATCGGTTTGGCAGAGCAACTCGGTAACAAATAAGTAAGTGACGTTTTATAAAAGTCTTTACTGAAATGTACGTTTAAGCTACCTGAATTTTCAATAGATAGATGGGGATAGTATCTGATACTACAACATGACAAACTATTTCTAAATGTGTCATTGTTTCTTCATCTGGCTTCCAATCGAGATTATTTTCAGGTTTCTTCAAACCTTTATTTCACTTTTTCTCCTCACCTATACCTACTTAATTATGGAATTTTTGTTTTAATGTTCATAAAAAGGGTAATTGTTCTAAGAATCAACTAAAATAGGAGGAGATCAAATGAGAAGAGCGAAACAAGCTGTTGTAGCTTCTGCCGTAGGTTTAGCTGTGTTAGCGACGCCATTAGCTCTACCGAATTTAGGAGATTCTGCTGGATCCGCAGAAGCTGCAGAAGTTGGAGGAGACGTAGCAATCGATCCAGTAGCAATTGGGCAAGCGATTGCAGATGCAGCTAAAACGGCTGATAATCGAAGTGGCTTTGTCAAAGGAGCAATGGAAAAAGCGTTTTTTGAATCGGGTCAACAATATAATGTAGTGGTCATGAATTTGAGTCAAGGTTATAATTCAAACCAGTTACAAGGTGTCCAATATTTTGATACCGTAGATTACGATGGTATCACGTTTGGAGTTTGGATATTTGAAGAAGGAACGTTTATTAATGAAGGTGACGGAGGATACGATAACTGGGCCTTTAGAGGTTGGTTTGAACGAACAGGAGATGACGAAAAAACTGTCAACTTCCATAGACCTTAATCTATATAAAAAGAATTCATTTTGAATAATTATTTTCGAAATGAATTCTTTTTTATATTTAAAATTCTCAAAGTGAAAAAGTGTAGCAGGGTTCTATGTTGTATGGTACAATATATAACCCTGTAAATAATTTGAACAATATACAAAACTTTAGAAGAGCCCTGCGTCTTAAATGATACAGGGTCTTTTCTAATTGCTGATTTTCTACCATTTGAACATCTTGCCATTCCACTGTCGCTTTCTTCACCCTGTCTAGTTTCATAATTTACTTAGTAAACCTTCAACATAGTTAGTTTACTCACATGTTTTTGGTGCGGGTAACATACGCACCTCTTGTTGATTTTATTCTTATTTGTCGTCATTAAGTATAAATAGTGAAACGTTAATAATATATAAAATACTTTAGTATTTATTTAAAAAATAAAAGAACTTAAATAAGGTTATTTACTAAAAAAAAGACTCAATCACAATATTTATTTTTAAAGTTATATGCATATGAATCTACAAATCTGGACAGACTAATAGTGTATTCCCCCTATTCCAATAAATTTGAAAAACCTTTGCCTTTATGGCAAAGGTTTCTTTTTATATAAATAGTTTTCAAGGTCCACATTTTCCAAAACTAGCAGTAAGGTATTAACCCTAAAATCCATTTTTAAAGTTAACTATTAAAAATAAAAGCTTAAAATTACGACGATAAATAAGTAAACGTTTACTTTATATTTTTGGTTTTTTTCATAGTTTTAACTGCTATAAAAGGCATAAAAGGTAGTTTTTAAACTTATTTTATCAGAAAATAAAAATAATATTGACAATTAAGCGTTTTCATTTTATGATTATTTACGTAAACGATTACTATAAATTAAAAATTGACAAAGGGGATGTTTTTAATGAAAAACAAAGTAAAATGGAGTGGCGTATTTCCAGCAGTTCTTATCCCATTTAAGGACGATTATTCAATTGATGAAGAGGGCTTTCGTTCTTTAGTTCGCTGGGTCGCGGGTCATGAAGGGGTTAATGGAATTGTAGTAAATGGTCATACAGGGGAAATTATGACTTTATTGCCTGAAGAACGTGCAGAGGCCGTACGAATTGCTGCTGACGAATTAAAAGGTCGCATTCCTGTTATCTCTGGTGTTTCCGCAGAAGGAACAATCGAGGCTATCCAACATGCTCAAGCTGTAGAAAAAGCTGGAGGAAGTGGGATCCTTCTGATGCCTCCACATTCTTGGCTGCGATTTGGGATGCAAGAAGAATCACCAGTACAGTTTTTTAAAGACGTGGCGGAAGCTATTAATATCTCAATCGTTGTTCACCAATATCCAACTTGGACAAAAACATCGTATACAACTAGCCAATTATTAGAAATGGCTGCTATTCCAAACGTTGTGTCTATTAAAGTGGGACAACGAGATATTGCACAATATGAAGTAGATATTCGAGCACTAAAAAAGAATGCGCCTGATGTTTCACTGTTAACGTGTCATGATGAATATTTGTTACCTACTTTAGTTCAAGGAATCGACGGTGCATTAGTTGGATTTGGTTGTTTTGTACCAGATTTAATCGCAGAACTAGTGAAATGTGTGAAAGATCAAGACTTAAAGGCTGCGAACGCTGTGTATGACCGTATCTTTGAATTAAAGCAAGCTGTATATAAAATGGATGAGCCTTCTTCTACCTCACATTTACGTATGAAGGAAGCAATGTATCAACGTGGACTAATTAGTAGTTCATTAGCAAGACGTCCAGTATTACCTTTAAAAGATGAAGAGGTAGAAGAGATTCGTCAAGGGTTACTAAAAGTAGGATTACTAAAAGATGAAGTGAAAGCGTAATAAATGTTGTAGGTAGTGGGGGCAATCTTGCAACCACTACTCTTTAGTATTTAGGTGGGACTCGTTTATAATAGATAGATATACTTGACCCACGGAGGTATGTACTATGAGTGTAAGTATCAAGGATGTGGCACTTAAAGCTGGTGTTTCAACAGCTTCTGTCTCACGAGTATTGACAAATAAACCTGGTGTTGGTGCGAAAACGGCAGAACGAATTCGCAAAGTAATGGAAGAATTAGATTATCGTCCTAATTTAGGAGCAAGAGGACTTGTTAAACAAAATACAGGAAATATTGCAGTTGTAGTTCCAAGGGGGTCATTTATTTTAAATAACCCGTTCTTTTCAACAGTATTAGAAGGAATAGCAAAAGGAATTGACCAGACGGACTATAATATGATGATGTCGTTTACCTCTTCCCAACAGAAACGGTTGCTTGAAACTCAAGCCGTAGATGGTGTTATCCTTTTTGCACCTAGAAATGAGGAATTAAGCTTAGAATGGTTAGAGAGTATTCGATTACCGATTGTCGTAGTAGGTAGCTATTTAGAAGGGTCACCTTTCCCTTGTGTACGACCGGATGATGAAGATGGTATCAAACAAGCAGTGAATGCTCTCTATGAGCTAGGACACCGAAATATTGGGATTGTAAATGGACCGATTAGTTCCATGCATAGTGTCAAGTGTTTGAACGGCTACAAAGAGAAAATGAATGAATTAGGTTTAAATTATTCTTCTGAAAATGTTTTTGAAATTGCTGAATTTGATGCTCTAAAAGCTACAACAGAAGTAGCTACGTTTCTAAAAAAACATAGAGACATTACAGGCATCGTTTGCTCATCTGATTATTTAGCCATCGGCGTTATTAAAGCAGCTGATATGATTGGCTTATCAGTACCTGAAGACTTATCCGTTGTGGGAGCTGATGATGTTCCGATTTCAGACTTTATAACCCCTGCGTTATCTACGGTTCATGTGGATTTACTAGGTATTGGACAAAGGGCAACCTCGATCCTGACGAGTATGTTAGAAGGGAAACAAATTCGAAAGAAAGACGTTGTGTTCACGATGGAATATGTCGATAGGTCCACAACCGATAGGCCAAGACATCACTAACATTCATACGTAGGCTCTAAAAAGATTTTAGGGTCTACTAGTTGTTGTCTTTTGTTGTAAACCTTTTCATTTTATTAAAATCTTATATTTCCACTTTAATTAAGTATTGTTTTATACATCTTAGGATCATTGTCATTGCGATTAGAGGGAATCGCTACTAAGGAGGATTTATGTATGAATACAGAATTAAACAGAAATTCTTCAGAACCCACTACGACTATCAACTATGATCACGAAGAAATTGGTTTGTCTAATCGTGCTACTGAACTGCTTACACGTATAGAGAGCGTTCCCTTTTCACGTTGGCATATTAAACCACGTGTTATTATGGGTTCAGCCACATTTTTTGATGCTTTTGATGCATTATCTCTAGCATTCGTTTTGCCTGTATTAATTGGAATATGGAATTTAACTCCTGGTCAGATCGGTATTCTTATCGGTTCTGGATATCTTGGACAAGCGATTGGAGCTATCTTTTTTGGTTGGTTAGCCGAACGATTTGGACGTGTTTATAGTGCTAAATGGACCATCTTTTTAATGTCAGGAATGAGTATTGCTTGTGCGTTTGCGGGGAATTTTCATGCCCTATTATGGCTGCGTTTTGTGCAAGGCATCGGAGTAGGGGGTGAAGTCCCTGTTGCTGCAGCTTATATAAATGAACTTTCAGTTGCACAAGGACGTGGACGTTTTTTTATGCTATATGAAATGATCTTCCCTCTTGGGTTAATGATATCTGCGCAGATTGGCGCTTTAGTTGTACCTAGTTTTGGATGGAAATGGATGTTTTTAATCGGTGGCATTGGTGGATTAATTGTCTTTTTATTCTTCTTTAAGTTGCGCGAATCGCCTCGTTGGTTAATTTCAAAGGGCAGATTTGATGAAGCAGAACGAGTAATTGAAGAAATTGAATCGAGTACGGATAAACGTATAGAAGCAAAAATTAGTGCACCTCAAGCTGTAGTAAAAGGAGATTGGAAAGAATTATTTTCCCCTTTTTACCGCAGTAGAACGCTAATTGTTTGGACTCTTTGGTTTTCTTCCTACTTTGTTGCGAACGGACTTAATAACTGGCTTCCAAGTTTATATAAAACAGTTTATAATCTTCCATTAGAAAAATCTCTACATGCAGCGTCACTAACGAATGTCATTCAAACAATAGCTGTGTTTGCTTGCGCATTACTTATTGATAGAGTTGGACGTAAAAGGTGGGCAACTATCGCTTTTCTAGTTGTAGGGTTACTTTTAACAACGCTTTGGTTTAACGGTGCAAAATCTGCTGAAAGTGTTATGTATTTAGGTTCAGCAGCATACGGCGTCATGGGAACAATTACGGTTCTTCTCTATCTCTATACACCAGAAATTTATCCAACACGTATGAGAGTACTTGGAATCGCGTTCGCGACAGCATGGTTACGACTAGCTTCAGCCATTGCTCCTACGATACTCGGCTTTGTATTAGGCGCTAAAGGGATTAGTTCGGTTTTTGTTCTGTTCGCTTGTGTAGCTGCAGTAGGTGCATTTATGGCATTTAAGATGATTGAAACACGTGAGAAAGTGTTAGAAGATATTGCGCCATAAACGAGCAAACTTTAAGAGGTGAGGTTAAGATAATCTTACCTCTTTTATTTATGAATGCTACTATTCTTTAATTCCTACACATTAGATCCTTTTATACCTTTATCCCTAGGAGGTTAAAAAACGGTAGTTTGATAGGAATTATATTAATTCTGCAGTACATAAATGTTTATTAGATGGATCAACGTTTTAAGTAACGTTATTTTTATGTCGAAAGGAAGAATATGAATGATTAAAAAATGGAACACGTAGCTATAGTTGTTAAGGATATGGATCAGGCCATTGAATATTACTCGGATATGTTTGGCTTCAAGGTTCGTCTTCGAGGGTCTTCAAAAATAAAAGAGATGGCATTTTTGTATTTGGACGAACAGCCAAGTGTAGAAATTGAACTAATTCGAGATATTAATCCTATGAGCGACTATAATAAAAGTGGTATTGTTAATCATCTTGCTTTTACAGTAGAGAATATGAACGAAGCAATAAACCACTATAAGAAAAAAGGAATTGAATTTTTATCTCCTGAACCCCAACCGACATTAGAAGGGGGACGTATGATTTTGTTCCGCGGCCCCAGTGATGAACTGTTACAATTAGTAGAAAGAGTAAAGCATAAATAAAGCAGAATCATTAGCACAAACTACTTAAGTTGTCTCCACTCATTAGTTGAAAAGAGTAGCGTTTGTCGCCGAAAATCCACTGACTTAGTCAGTAGATTTTCGGCTTTTTTAGTTACCATAAAACGTGTTATCGGTAATAAAATCTGTATCCAAAAATCTCTATATATGTTATATAAAAGAATATAGAAGTATCAGAAATAAAGGTGACACAAAAAATAGGAGTGAATATTATAACTAGTCCTGCAGCAATCATAATTTTATTTTTGAATTTAATAACTCTTATTCTAGTATTTAAAGGTTTTCAAAATAGTAAAGTAAACTTCACACTTCAAAAAGCTATATTAGGCCTCTTAATAACTATTTTAGTCATTAATTTGGTAATGACATTTATTATCTAAAGTTGAAAGATCTACTCATAAGTAGATCTTTCAACTTTTTTAAATATATAAATTAAGAAAGTTTATTTACCATAATGTTCCTTCTAGGAATGAATTAAATATCAATTTAGTTTTCCAATTGGTATTATTAATAGTATAGGGTATACCTAAAATAAAACTTAAAAATAGAGGTTATCAAATTGTTTCTTTTTAAATCAGGTAATGTGAAAATCAGCAAAGAAACTAAGTACTCACAAGAGGAAACTGTTATTATCAATGACAAGCATCTTGATGAATGTATTGAATATATTAATAAACATAATGTTAAACACCTTGATATCACAAACGACTATTATAAGAAAGAAGATATCGATTTTTTATTTCAATGTAATCATATTGAATACCTTTCAATACATGGAGAATATTTAAAAGATATTTCTGGAATTTACTCTCTAAAGAATCTAAAAGGATTGGGCATTACAAGTATAAATCTAGATATTGATTTAGCCCATTTAAACACCTTAGAATCTTTAACTTTAAGTTGGAATAAAAAATTTAAGAACATAAATCAACTATCGAATCTTAAAGGACTTTATATATGGAGCTATAATCCAAAAAATAAAAATTTAGAAGAATTCAAAGAGCTTAAAAACCTTGAGAGTTTACTCCTTGCACAGTGTAGAATTGAATCCCTCCAGGGAATCCAACACCTCAATAAATTAAGTTCTTTAGAAATTGCTTATCTCCGTACCTTAAAATCCTTAAAAGGAATTGAAGGTCTATATAGCTCTTTAAAATTCCTTAAGATTGAAGCATGTAAGAATATACAAGACTTTTCAACTATTCAAACCTTGTCAAAATTAGAAATACTTAGCTTGCCTAGATGTGGTGAAGTGCCTTCTATTAATTTCATAAGACGATTAGAAAATCTAGAAGCGTTTTCTTTTTTAGGAACCAATGTATTGGATGGGGATATTAGTCCATGTACAAAATTAAAACAGGTTTATTTTACAAATAAGAAGCATTATTCACATAAAGAAAAAGATTTTGTGAAATTTCAGCATTAATAAATAGTAATAATCAAATACTTTGTGGAGCATAAGTGAAAACGTATGGACTTAGAAAAGAAACACGTAGAATATGTATTTCATGATAATAAAAGACCTGATATTACATATGACTTAAAAAATGTAGAGACATCATCAACAGAACTTTTGATTAGAGGCGATACCAAAAACCTTTCAAAACTTGCAGAACTATCTGGAATAAAAAAATTGTGGATTGAGTTTGTGAACCAAAGGGAATTCGATAAACTCATCAATTTAATTAACCCTGAATCCCTCTATATTTATGGTATGAGAGTGGAGGATTTATCTGGACTAGAAAACTTAACAAATCTAAAGATTCTTGGATTAGAATCTAATACAAGAGCTCAGGAATTGTGGGACTTAAAAGCTAATCCATTGTTAGAATCTTTATTAATTAAAGGGTTTTCTAAACTTACTAATATTCAATATTTAAAATACGGATCTAACCTGAAGATATTAAATTTAGAAGGGAACGATTCAAATCAATTGAAAATAGAGAATCTACAACCACTAAAATCTCTTAAAAACCTAGACTATTTAGCATTCTCTAATATCAGAGTACTGGATGAATCTTTAGAACCTATTTCAGCTCTAAAAGGGTTGGAGATTTTTAAAACGTCTAATCAATTTCCAACTGAAGAATTTGCAATGCTTTCTGTCCTATTGCCTAATACACATTGCAATAAATTTGAGCCATATTTCAAATTAACTTACCCAATTTATGAGCTTAATACAATGGTAGTCGGTAAAAGAAAGCCTCTTTTAAATTATCAAAGAGATAAAGAAAAATTAGACAAATATGAAAGAAATTTTAGAAAGATGCAAGAAAAATACTTGTCTAAAATTAAAAATAAAGATGAGTAAAACATACACTTTTAGTTAATATAATCACGATAGGCAACACAAAAGGTCCTTTTTTTAATGAAGGACCTTTTGTTTTCACATTACATCTAGGTCACGTATTTTAATTAAAATTTCATTATCGTTTTCAACATATATATTGAATTTTAAAGTTAAATCACTCTGTTCTCCATCATAGTATAAATTAAAGGTTCCTTCATAGTTAGGCGGTGACTCATATTCTACCTCATATATATCAATTTCCTCTTCCCAATTCTGATATGCTGCATTTGGAGGTAACGTCATTTTACCAGGGTAGTATCGCAATTCTTCTCTAATCTCCGCCTCAGTTATTTCAGAAAAACCAGAAGAAACAATGTTCTCTATATTACCTTCAGCTAATTGATGTATCAATACCTTCAGTTTTTTTACCGTTTCTCTTTTTAAAGAATTTGTAATCATTTTAGTTCTCCCATAAAAGCTTTTGTTATAACTCTATTTGTCTTTATTATTTGACTCATGCCAATCCCAATATGAACTATACAGTTCATCATGTAAAAATTCTTCATCTTCTTGTTTTTCTTCTAACTTTAAGCCAACCCATATGTCTTCATCATTTTCTGATACAGGATCACTCACACCATCTAGTAAACAAAAAGAACTATGAAAAGCCCCCATAATATTATCTCTTACGATTTTTTCAATTGCACTAATGCTTTCGTCAGTGAATTTCTGAGCGTCTAAAGCACTTATTTCATTTTTAGTTAAATTAAATTCCTCCCATGATAATTCTTTAGGAGGTTGTTTTAATTGTTCTCCCACCTCTGAATATTCCTTAATAATGTTATGTATTTCTCTTAAAAAGAGCTGTCTAGAATCCATATTTAATTCTCCTATATATGTTCTGAGTTCTATTTATTATATCAGTTTTACCTTGATATTCAGTGTATAGAGTATCTTTTTAAACTACATCATCATTTACTAAAGCCCCAGTAACTGACTGAATAAAAATATTCCTCGTAAGAAATATTTAACCCAAATTCAAAATTAGGGTCAACTATATAAAAATGTGAATACATAAAATCATTGTCCATAAATTCTGTTATGTTGTTATATAAATTGTTAGTTAAACCTTTATCCAACACAATATTACCTGTTACATTATTCCTTCCATGTCCGATAATAACATTGTGTTCTTTCGGAAAAGATATAGCATTTCCTAATTCATTTAAGGTTTTTTTCAGATGTTGTTTGTCTAAATATACTGTACCTGTCTTTTCAACAAGCTTATGGAAAATTAAAAGGTGCTTATGAGATAACCTAATACTCCTTGATAATTCTCCGCAAAGATGTTTATTGATTTCACTGCTATTAAAAGAATTATATAATTGAAATATCTCTTCATAACAGACTTGTTCCTCCAATAATCTGTTATGTTCATTTGTTTCTTTCCTACTTTTAAAATCTTCAATTCTTAATTTATAGTCGAAATATTTATCAAAAAGGGCAATAACATTTTCTCTTTCGTTTCGTACATGGTTTTGTTTTAATAATCTTTTCATCTTCTGCTGTCTACTACTATCCATAAAATTCTCCAACTTTAAAAATTCTCTTAATTAAGAGTTCAGTTATTTAAATAATATTAATGTATTTCAATGATGTATACCATATAAACTTAGTTACCATAATCCATATTACCGGCACTTAAAAGAACAAGCAGCTTAAATTAAGCTGCTTGTTTCAATTTTTATTATCATTTTTAAAAAGTTATCCAATATAAATTGACCACAGCAATAAGGCCAAAAGATATAAAGCCCGCAACTTTTACAGGATGAGTAGTTTTGTATTCAATAAAGGGGTTAACTCTTCTTATCACCTCTGCAAAGAGTAGAGTACCTATGAATGCTAAAACTATACCAAACAATAAAGCGTTATCCTTTAGCTTAACGAAATCAAAAATTGAATAAATAAGAAAGATCCAGAGGTAAGCTAAAAACACATTTAAAACAATGGACAATAAGAAATCTTTATTTTTCATAATTTACTCCCGTTACAATTTTTTCTACTTGCTACAATTTTATCATAGTAAACACCCTTTATATTTCTAAATAAGGAGTGAGAAATTAATGAATATGATATACAAAGGTAGTTAACATAATGAATTTTTTAGGAACCTTTATAATAAAAAGGCCATAGAAGAGAATACTATGTAAAAAGTTAAAGGTGGCTTAAAGCTAATATGTATCAAAAAATAAATAATAAGCTGAGCTTTATCTTAATTATGGGTTTTGTATCTATGTTAGCAGCGTTTGCTCAAACTCTTTGGTTACGAAACGCTTTAGAGGATTTAGAAAGACGAATAACTAAAAAGTTCAATAACGATAATTAAACATACATACTATGCTGCATCTTGAGCAAACTACTCAAGACGCCGTGAGGCATCTACGGACTTTCTTATTCGAATTTTACACAGAAAACTTCCTTAACGCATTGGGGGAGTTTTTCTGTTTTTACGCTGTATAATCTATACATTCTTAGTTTACATAATGTCTCTTTCCGGAACACATCAAAAAAGAGAACCCTTGGGAGGCAAAGGTTCTCAAAAGGGTCCTCTTTATTGATTATGCAGCTTTTTATACATCCTTGATTTATCAACGATGATTTGAGGAATCATAAGCAGGAAGATGAATAAAAAGCGCACCTTTTATTCATATGCTTGTACGGTAAAATATAGTCTATATGGAAATAATGTGTTATTATATGTCTGCACATGCATTTTATAGTAAAAAGCCACCTGTCCTGCAAATACTAGGTGGCTTTTTATTTTGTTCTTGTACATAAGGAACTTTACTAATGCTACAGATGAAATTGAGTTTAATGTCTAGAAGGAGTATGAATATGAGCAAGTATGATGAAATAGATTTTGAAAAGGTTTCGCTTCAATTGCAGGAGCAAGTTGAACAGGACCCTCACAACGTAAAGCTAAGAAATGAGCTTGCTATAGTGTTTATGGAGACAAATGAATATGAAGAAGCATTTTTTCAACTACAAGCTGCTGCTGAAATGAAACCTTCTATTCAACCCCTTTATAATTTAGCCTATTTTTATTTTACAGAGGGAAAACCAATTATAGAGGCTACGAGTAATACTAAAGAAACGCGAAATTTCGAAGAAGAGACAGAAGAAGAAGAATCTGTGTCTTATACATGGAAAATTGCAGATGAAGAAGCATTTGATATAGTGGAAGATTTATTGAAAAACAAACCTGATCATTACTTTCCCTATAATTTGATGGGTGAAATATACATAAAAGAAGAAAAGTATGAAGAAGCAATAAATGTATTAAAAGAAGGCATTAATCTAACACCTTCCCTAGAAAATTTAAGTAATCTGGGGTTATGTTACTACAAAAAAGGAATGTTACCTCAAGCTGCTGAATGTTTTTATAAAGCGCACCAACTACGATCCTCTAACAACTATGGTTTGTTTCCGTTACTTAGCTACGGAATTTGTCTAGCACAACTAGGAAGGAAATCAGAAGCAAGAGAAGTTGCAAAAGAATTACTTTTTTTGAGCGAAAAAGAGGAAGAAGCATTAGAAGCTGATATAGCAGAGATATATTATATTCTGGGAGATTATGAAGAGTTTGTTAACATTTACTCTAAGTTAGATTGGGATTTTTATTCAGAAGCATTTCTTCCGACTTATTTTTATTCTTTATGGAAGCTTTCAAAAACAAAAGAAATTGAAGAACTTGCCTCTAAGACTATTCAAAGAAAAGAAAAAGAGATGAAAGAAGTCATTCAAGATCCAGAGGAGGAAGAAGATTTTAAAGAAGAATACGAAGAAGAAACGATGGAAGAGATTACTTTTATTAAAAATGCAGTTAGAGAAGTTTATGAGGGAAAAGCTCCTATTATAGATTATAAGCCTCAAGTAGAAACCAGATGTTATTTGTACGGCTGTTTTAGACATACAAATTCGAACCCTAACTATTTTTCTATATAAGACGCAGCAAATCTTTGAGGTCAAATAGGAAAAATTACTGTTGCAGGTTCTTTTATATGTAAAGGAGGTTTTATATGAGTGAGATTTGGATTCAACAAGAGCAGTTAAATGCGGAGTTTGATGAGATGGTAGGGCATTATGTTCAATTGGAAGGACCTATCGATTCTGTTTACTTTATATCTGAAACAATGGAAAGCGTTGACGATATGGATGAACAAAGGGATTTTTTACTCGCTTTCTTAATTAAGCAGGATAGGTATCCTTTATATCTTACGTTTCTTTGTGATGATATGATGGCAGAGGAATTTGAAAAGGAATTTAATGAATTAGGTATAGAATATAGGTATGAATTATTAGAGGAAAAACAAGCTTACTATACATTTTTTAAACGGTTTACCTATCACCCTAGATGTTTTACTTTATCAATTAAAGACGCGCGTACATTGTCCTTAGCATTAGAACATACCTTTTACCTTGCTAATATGAACGAATTTTATTCGCTTTCTTATTCTCAAAATTTAAATTTTGAGCTCAAGAGAGTTAAGGAATGGGGCAGATGGAAAAACGTATCTATCCCTATTTTTAAAACGGAAGAAGATACTACATTCATAACTATTTTCCATGATGGAGCAGGGTTTTTCTTGTATTCAAACGAGGATAGATATTCATCTATACAAGAAGTATGCTCAACTTTTCCAGAAGACTCAAAAGTAGTACAAATTAATGACCGACTACTTGATATTTAAGTAAAAGAAAGGGGACTAGATAATGGGGCGTGTTTCTAGGTTCGTAAAAAATATATTTTTAAAGGAATATCAAACTTTTGCTAAAGAATTAGGTTTTAACTCTTGGGATGATGTTCTTGAGAATACATATGAGATATTCAAAATGCCTCCCGATGCTTCTTACCTTGTTACACAATCTAAAGAAGATAAGTGGATTGTATGGAATGATGAAGGTAGCCTTCCTTATCCATTCTTAGTATTTAGTACATGGTTTGATGCTATCAGCTATCTTAGAAAGATATTTGAAGAAGGTAAGTACGAAGAACACTATTGGAGACCAGAGGGATTTGATCCAGGAGAAAATGTTTTTAAGAATATACCTGACAAAGAAAAAAATAATGAATAATAGAATGTTTACACCTTTAATGTTTTGAAACAAAGTCAAATACACAGTCCGTAAAAGTATACTTTTACGGACAAAATCCAATTTCATTTGGCGAACGCCTATTTGCGTTCGTTTATGTATATAAATAATATACGAACGACTCTAATCTAACACATGACATTTACGAACAGTTTTTGGAACAATACGAACTCTTATTATCGAAAGAAGTTTTACTTTTTACACACTTTCTAGAAAAAGCCCATATTTGTCGTAATCAATTCTAAGTTTTCTCTTTGAACCATCTCTCAGAGTGAATACCCTAAACTAATCTTTTATGTAATTATATCTCCTTAAAAACGAAGAGAGCAACCATCATATACTGGCTGCTCTCTCCTAACAAAAATGTACTCACACAAATGTGTATGTGAACGTATTAGTGTTATACTATATCAGGAATAAAAAAAGGAATAATTTCTATTTACCTTGATACATTATTAATCGCTCTTTTGCTAAATTAATTAATTCCTTTAACTCTCTAACGGACTGCTTGTTATTACAATCACTTAATAAATCTATTGTGTCTTGCAAAAATTGTTCTCTTCTTTTTACTCTTTTATATTCAGCTCTATATTCTTCTGCCATCCTTGCTATTCGAGTAGAACCCTCACGAGGAGTCGCAACTCTTTCAAAATTTGAGGTACGAGACTTTGTTCCTTTTTCATCAAACGTAGCGTTGTCTGGATTCCTATTCCTCAATCCTGATTGACCCAAAATACTCCTTGCCGCCCGTTCTCTTCCAGTGGCCATTATCATTTCCCCTCTCTGCAATTGAGATTTGAAATAAACCGTCCTGTATAGATTCAATAACAGTAAAATAAATCCTTCTTTAAATATTTAGTTGCAGTTAAATAAAATCTTCGGTGTTTTTTGAGTGTATAGGCAAGCTTACTGCAGTAGCTACATAGTATCTAAAGAATTGCGGCTTCGTTACCTAATCAGTAGCTAATTCAGTGACGTTACCGCGTTAATACAAGCTTTATATGCGTAATGACGTCCTTCAAGTACCTTCTTTTTTATATAGCTATGTTTGTTTTTAAAGATCTGGAATTTAGAATCCCTGACTAACAAAAGAAAGCGTTGACATTTCCTTATTTCATAAACTATAATAAGCGAAAGAAACCGGTTCCAATTAAACTTCTTATTTAACGAAATTGGCTCCTATGAAAGGAAACATTTAATTATATATATGTTGTTTTTTTAGCTTTTTTGGAACCGGTTCCTATTTGTTCGAGCTATATCTTTTATAGATGGCAAGAAATATAGTCGCGATCGAATCAGGAATATTAGTTTTTTTCTTATTACAATTTCATTATATTCTCATCATCAAAGGGGTGTTATCATCAAGTGGAAAAGAGTTACAGAGACATAGCTAGCAAAGTAGTTGAGGCAATAGGTGGAAGAGAAAATATTTCATCATTTGCTCACTGTGCAACAAGATTGCGTATTATGGTACATGATCAAACAAAAGTAAATCAAGAAGCAGTCGAAAATATAGAGAAAGTAAAAGGTGCATTTTATAATTCAGGACAATACCAAATTATCTTTGGTACAGGAACTGTTAATAAAGTATATGAAGCAGTGAATGAGTTGGGTATTAAAGGCACGTCTACATCTGAAGTAAAAGCAGAAGCTAAGAAACAAGGAAACGCTTTTCAACGAGCTATTCGAACCTTTGGTGACGTTTTCGTTCCAATTATTCCAGTTCTTGTTGCAACCGGATTATTTATGGGTTTACGTGGGGTACTAACTCAAGAAGCAGTGTTAAATTGGTTGGGTTATACACCCAATGATATCCCTGAAAACTTTATAATGTTTACACAAGTTGTCACAGATACAGCTTTTGCATTCTTACCAGCATTAATTGCATGGTCAGCCTTTAAAGTATTTGGTGGAAGCCCTGTTCTAGGAATTGTCTTGGGATTAATGTTAGTAAATCCAGCACTTCCAAACGCATATGCAGTAGGTTCAGGAGATGCACATCCTATTCACTTCTTTGGATTTATTCCAGTTGTAGGGTATCAGGGTTCTGTTTTACCAGCTTTCTTTGTAGGTCTTTTAGGGGCAAAATTAGAGCGTTGGATTCGTAAAAAAGTGCCCGATTCAATTGATTTAATACTCACGCCATTTCTAACATTATTGATCATGATTACATTAGGTCTCTTCGCTATCGGACCAGTCTTTCATTCATTAGAAAACATAATTCTAACAGGCACAAAAGCAATTTTAGATTTACCGTTTGGTTTAGCTGGTATTATTATTGGTGGCCTACAACAAGTTGTTGTAATTACTGGCGTTCATCATATATTTAATTTACTTGAAATTCAATTATTAGCTGATACAAAATTTAATCCATTCAATCCATTAATTACTAGCGCAATCGTAGCTCAAGGGGCTGCAACGCTAGCAGTTGGATTGAAATCTAAAAATAAAAAAGTGAAAGCATTAGCATTCCCATCAGCATTTTCAGCCTTTTTAGGAATTACAGAACCGGCTATATTTGGAGTAAACCTAAGGTTCTTTAAACCCTTTATAATGGGTCTTATAGGAGGAGCAGTAGGGGGATTCTTAGCCTCGATTTTTCATCTAAAAGCAACAGGAATGTCTGTTACAGCTATTCCAGGATTATTATTGTACTTGAATAATCAGATTTTTATCTATATTTTTGTTAATTTGATTGCCTTTGCTGTATCATTTATTCTGACATGGCTGTTTGGTTATAACGATAAGATGCTTAAGAATCGATAATTATATATAAATTGTAATGAATAAACTATAATGAATGACATTAGAAAAAGCTTAATCATTGATGCTGTAGGAAAAGAGAAGGTTAAAAACCTTCTCTTTTTTAGTTTAACTGTACTTTAACCTTTTTTCTAATTTATCATATTATAACTTTTCTCTTAACGATGTATTTTTATCTAGCGAAATAAGGGAACTTCCTGGTTAGTAGGTGTTGCCTTGTTTCGCATAAGCAGTTAATCAAATGAAACAAGAAATGGAAGTACAACTGGGACCTGACACAACTGCACGTGCAAACGAATCAGTAGGTGGCGAAATCACTAAGCGTCTTGTGAAAATGGCTGAGCAAAAACTTGACGGCGGACGTTTCTAATCCAATTTTATAAAATTGGATATATACTTATATTTTGAAATGAAGATCTTGTTAAGTGGAGTATCTCATAAGAATAAAAAGCATTAGTTTAATCTTTATCATGTGTTGAAAAAGTAACACAACGCTGAGTTAAGAATAAAGAAAAGATAAAAAACACCTCAAATATATTTATGACAGCTGTACTTGGAAGGTTAAATGGTATAGCACTTCCCCCAACCATAAGTAATACTCCAATCATCATTATATTCCATCCCATTTTGCGGTATACGGATATCCCAACAATAAGCAAAACGAATGCAACAATAATAACCATTAAGGGCGGACCAGACCCTCCTACAAGAGTATAGCGAACAATACCATAATCTTGAATTATTTTTGGCTCTTTATTAATCGTTTGTACAATCTCGTAACTCATAAGAGTAAGTGTACTTATGAGGAAGATGATTTTGAATATAAGTTTGTTAGCCCATTGAAGATTGAAATGCTTAGCCACTCCATAAGCAAAAAGTACAAGAGTAGGCGTAAATAATGCATGAAACCAAAAACGAAACATACTGAGAAGGAAAAGGACATTACCTTCTCCAATAAATGAACCTATAGAAAGGATGACATTATCATAAATTAAACCAGTTATTACAAGAGGTAGAAATGCCATATAAAAGGGTACTGGTCTTTTTTTAATAAGTTTTATGCTAAAAAGAAGCAGCACTAAGTAACAAATACTAAACAGAAAATAGAGTATCGTATCAATCATTTTTTTCTCCTTAACTATCTCAGCAAACACTAAGAGTTAATTATCATAATTCATTTCAATGTCACATTTAACAATTGATTCTTTTCATTGAGCAGTTGGTAACTTTTCCACTCATTGCGCGTACTATTTTTTACTTTTATCTTTTGAACTGGAATGTTTTTTGCCCTTAAAGCTTTGATTAAAAGATCTATTGAACTCATAAAAATCACCCTTCAACAAAATTCTCTTATAACAAACCATTAATTATTTAATATTTTCTTTTATCCATGTTGAAGTGACAGTAACCATTTCGTCCTGTTGTTTCTTTACAGATATAGACGATTTAGAGTCACCCTTCTGTGCTCCATAAATGCCAAATTGACCATGGTTACCACCTTTTATTTCATGCATGGTTGTTTTTTGGGACAATAAATGCTTTGTATCTTCAATTTTTTCTACGGTTGATAAACCATCTTTGTCACCATAAATCGAAAGCATAGGAAGCTTCTTATTTGAGAAATCAGTTCCTTCATCTGGATAAGAACCTAACAAGAATACACCATCAATTTCTTTAGAGTGATTATAAGCAAACTTAGATGCAGTAACTCCCCCTAAGGAATGACCACCTACGACCCATTTATGGATAGAGGAGTGGGCATCTATTATCTCCTGTGCTTTGTTAGAGTCAAATAATGCAAAGTTAAAGTTCACATTGGGTATAGCCACTAAATAACCTTGTTTTGCTAATTGTTTACCGTAATAGCTATACGCTTCCGGTTCTACTTTTGCTCCAGGATACAAAACAATTCCCACTCGATTATTCTTTTTTGAGTTGAAAATAACCCAATCTTTTTCATACTTAATGTCCTTTTTATTCACGAGTGTATAAAGTTTTTGAGATGGTTCATACGTTTGTTGTGACCAAGTAAAGAAACCAAGAAAACCTATCATGATTATTACAACTAAACCAATGGAAAGATAAGTGATTTTTCTTTTCATAGATATTCGCCCTTTCTTGCTATAGATTCTTTTTGACTAATTGTGCTTATTACTGATGTTTTACTACCTAAAGACTTAGTTAAATATAGAACCAGTTAAATTTTATAAAGAGTACAACTCTACAATTAATTATATATACTGGAAGGTTAATTAATCAACTAGTTTAATTATGGAAATATAAGGGGCTTCCAAACAAACAAAAGAAGTAAGGTCAAGAACCACCTCCTCTTCTGGGAGAATTAAAATCAACTTAACATAGAGTACTAGAAAAGCGTTTGTAATCACACAAAAACAGGCTACCTCAAAATAATGAAAGGTAGCCTGTTTATACACCTTTTATCTGTGCATTTGCAAAGGGTTCTGGAAACAGTGTAATCATTAACATAGAAAGAATTAGATAAAGTTGAATCAATCCAGACGTCTGCAGGAGACGAAACTGTCATACGCGGAGAAGGCAATGGATTTGCATACTGGTATCGAATGGAATTAATTCGTATAATAAAAGAGAATAAGTAGCAATACCAAGGCAACCGAGGAGGTGAGCGAATATGAGTCTACGAGAAGAACTACTGGCGCAGGAGTATGAGGAAAGAAAAAAGCCGAGAGGATTCGTATACTTTACAGACGCTGACGGACAAGTTGTCGCTAAGACTTGCCGTGGATGCGGCGAATTAAAATATGCAAAGAACTATCATCATAAAAACGATGGGTTCGGTCACCTTGGACCATACTGTAAAGCTTGCATTTCTATTCGTGACCGAGATTATTACATTGAAAATAGAGAACGAGTAAAACGAGTTAAAAATGCTTATTACCATAGGAAAAAAGCCGAGCAACTTTCTTTTAATTTATTTGAAAATAACGAGTAGGATTACGGCGGCCAATAAGGTCGCTTTTTTTTGTTTAAATACTGATAAATTGACTAGAAGCTACCATTATTGTAATTACGCCTATTCGGTATGCAGTGTCCAAAGGCGATTATCCTGATAATCATTTTCTAAATATTAAATAGAAAATGTATGGAAAAGCATTAATTAATCATTAGAAAATCCCTGCATCTCTAAGAACACAGGGTTTTCTGAAGTTTTGTATATTGTTCAAATTATTTACAGGGTTCTATATTGTACCATGCAATATAGAACTAAGCTATGCATTTTTGTTTTAGAACATTGAAATCTAATCGCATGCTTAGAACATGCTAATAAGAAACACATTAAAACATAGAATTTGTTTAATACTATTAAAATCTGCGTTTGATATACCAAGGAAGCATCTTCATATAATTAGCAAGGTATACAGTTCTTCTATGTGTTTGTCATGAAGAGAATTTGTGTTAACTTAATATTTAAAGTTTATTATAAAACGTTCATAGGTACTTTATATAACTTTTTTAATTAAATGAACATGAGCAGGATACCTTAAAAGGGATTTTTGTTAGTCGTAGAAAACTAACAAGATTGCTGCGTATAGAGAAGCAATAAAAAAAAGGGAGACTTTAATATGAACAACTTCACATTAAATTTTTTTGATTTTCACGTATGGGCAAATGAACAAATATTTAAACGATTAAAAGAATTACCGGAAGATACGTACCACCAGAAAGTCGGAAGCGTCTTCTCATCCATATCTTCTGTATTATCCCATGTTTATCTTTCTGATCTTGGGTGGTTAGAAGTTTTTTGTGGTGAAAGTATGAATTACGCATTAAAGTTAGCAGAGCAACAAAAAGAACAAACAGAGGGGAAAAACCTAGAGGAAATGAGAATAATGTTTCATGAATTAGCAGAACGATACAAAGAATTTCTCAATCAAGAAGAAAACTTAAATAAATCAATCATAATTGAGAATCCAGCTGGTGGAACAATGGAAACACGCGTTAACGATTTATTACCTCATATTTCCAACCACGGTACATACCATCGCGGTAATATTACAGCTATGTTAAGACAAATGGGATACGCTTCGATTCCAACAGATTATGGTCTTTATTTATTTTTAAAAACAAAAAACAAATAAAGGCACAGGGATTGTGCCTTTTATATATCGAAAAAATCTTGAATTTGCTTGTTTTTATCCATTCTTCGCACAGTACTCATGACCTTTTTCATAATGACAGGCGAGGGTATGTAGTCTCTATTGTTACAAATGCGCCAAATGGTATTTCTTGATACTTTACTTCGCTCTGCAAAATCAACCTGAGCAATACCTTCTTGATCTAACCATCTCCCAAACTTAGATCTTTTAGGGTTTTTCCACCAGAACATAACCACCCCTCCTTATCTATTTAAGCTGTCAGCTAAATAAAGCTAGGGTATATATCATGTAAATTTTACATATTCGTAGTAATAAAAACCTATTACTATTATAGTTTAAAAATGGTAATTCGTCTTCTTATCAGCTTATGTATAAAAGCTACACGTCAGATATAATGCATGTGTAACTAGATCTGTATGTCTATGGATAATTGGCATAAAAATGCTGTTTTTTCCGTAATAGGTATCTATCTATACATTTTCTTTTACAATTTACCCTATTAACCCTTATTATGGAATTAAACTCAAAATAAGGTGGGAGATGCTTGTATGAGAGCTAAGGTTGAGAAAGCGAACCATGTAGTGATGTTTGAAACAGCTGGTGAGTTTTATGCACACGAAGTGACTCAAGGTCCTAAAGTGGGTTTCTTTGCTTGCCCCTCTTGTGGAGTGAAAGTTTATCATAAACAAGATCATTTCTTTTCACGTGAACATGCGCGTACGTGTACTTACGTACAAGAGCAATCTAAGAAAAAGTTCTAATCCTTGTCTCCAAAAGCTTAGTTTATAAGAATTACATTGGTTAATTTATACATTTATAGTATAATATCGAAGTTACACTTGTGAACATATAAAAGGAGAGTTAGGATGAAGGGACTAAGTACATTAAGAAAGATAGATGCCTTGGGACGTATAGTGCTTCCCATTGAACTAAGAAAAGGAATGGATATAGCTAAAGGCGATTCAGTAGAAATCTTATTGGAAGATGATCATATAGAAATAAAAAAATACGAAGAATATAACAAATGTGTGATTACAGGCGAGATAACGCCTCAAAACCGCAGATATGCAAATAACATGGTTTTAAGTCCGTTAGGCGCAAAAATTTTATTTAACGAAATAAAAGATAAGCAAAAAACCTTTGAATCGTAAATTCAAAGGTTTTTTAGGTCGAACTATTTTTTATGCTGTATACTTTCTAACCAGTTTTGGACAGAAGATCCTAAGCTAGTTGCTCCTACCTTTAATTCATCCATAATATAAGAAATTAAATTGTGTAAACTGTACTCTTCCCTATAAGGGTTATTTTTATTAATGAATTTTAATACCTCTTTTAACTCCTTTATTCTTCCCTGATCTAATTCTTCTTCTAAATGCCGAGTCATGTAGTCATCAACAAAATCAGAATTCCTTATGCTCGCTTCAATTAAAAAAGATGCTGCTAATGCAGGAGAACAATCTAAAGCATAAGCTAAGCGTTTCAAAATATCATATGTTTCTCCATGTCCATCTTTTAAACGCGTAGAGACACGCTCTTTCTCAATATTTTTGTATAGGTGTCTAATTGGCTCTTTGGACATATCTCCCATGTACACAGTGCTGCCAAAGCTAAATCCTCTTCTAAAATAATTTGATAGGTAATCCATTACTTTTGAAGAAGCAAGGCCTGATATACAAATTGATTCAACTACATTTTTTACAGGTGTATTTGTAATGTAAGACAATCGATAAACACATTCTTTAAGATCAATTGGAAGAGATGGTTTTACATCTCGTTTTTTGTCACTTCGAATTTTTCTTTTCTTCTCTTCTATTCTCACATAATCACTCCTAAAATCTAAAATTATCTCTAGGACAATGACTTTTTGTACATACCTAAAACATGTATATGGCAGGGGAGGGAGGAGCATGTATATTTTTTTGAGATAGTGGAAAAAACTTATAATACTAGAACATGAGAGGAGTCTTTTGTATGAAAATGACGAAAGAAGAAGCACAAGAAATCGCAAAAAAAATAAAAGAAAACTCTAATAAGTACGGATTACCTGTGAAAAAAAAGAAAAATGCTAGTGCAACTTAAAAGGGGATATATAAGAAAAGGTCTTCAATTTAATAAAAAATATAAGACTTATATTTTCCTACTATAGTACGCAATAACATTTATTACGCTGCATAATAAAGATAAGCTAACTCAATTACAATAAACTTCAAATTAGATGTGCTGATAATGAGGAAGTTAAAAAAGGGACTGCCTAACAAATTAATTTGTTAGGCAGTCCCTTTTTTAATTATGATTATTGGTGACGTAATTTATCAATTTCTTCTGGTGTAAGGTTTGTAAATTCAGCGATTGTTTGAGTATCTAAACCCTTTTGAATCATACTTAAGGCCACCTTGATGATACCTTTCTTTTCGCCTATTTCTTCACCTATTTGTTTTCCTTTTTCTTCTCCAAGTTTCTCAGCTCGTTTTAAAGCTGACTTTTCATCTAATAATGCTTTTCTTCGTGCTTCATATGCTAGTAGCACTTCCGGATCTTGGCTAACACGTTCCCACTCGTCCATTGCTTTCTTTAATACTTGATCTTCTTGCATCGCAATCTCCTCCAATACCTGAGTGATTTCTTCATCTTCGGATGCTTCAAGTAATAATAACCATCGCACAAGCTGATCTTCCCGTGGATCTACCTCTCTGTTACGCCATTTTATTAATAACTTAGGTAACTCCATAAAATGAATTTCCAGCATATCCGTTAAGAGTAATTTCTGCTCTCGCTCATATAACTGAAAAGTGGAGTGATAATCATGAATATGAGATAAATAACGGAAGTTCACAATGTTAATGGTAATCGTTTTACAAAGCTCTCCGTAGTCCATTCCTTCTTTCATTTGACTACTGTACATTTTAGACCAGTAATAGAGTGTTCTTTTTTCCATGTCATGTTTGTTATTAAGCTGAATTTCAATATTAACTCGGCTTCCATCCTCTAACTGTGCGTGCACATCTAAAATAGAGCGTTTATCTTCTTGGTTTTCTTTATTAAAATGCGGATCTAATAACTGCACCGTCTGAATTTTTTTATCATCTGGAAAACGGAGTGCTGCGTTCAAAAAAGCAGCTAAAATAGATTCATTTCCATGTGTGCCAAATAGTGATTTAAATGCAAAGTCGACACGCAAATCTAATCGTTTTGTCATAATACCCTCCATCATTTCCATGTTTGTTATTAGTATACCATGACTATACCGCTTCCTTCTATCTAACACTTTAGGAGTAATTTTATTATCAATACAGTATCTGTTACACCTAATTATTAATGTTCTTCAGACAAAGAAGTAAGGAGGAGATTTAGAATAAATAGAAGTACTCGTGCTGATTGCTATTGCTCATAAATAAAATCCTCTTTACTATTATTCTTTTAGTCCAATCAGGTTCTTTATACATATGGAAATACATTAAAGCTCAAAAGACCATGTAAAGCAAAAAAGCCACTAGAATACCTAGTGGCTTTTTACTTTAAAAATCGCTATACTCTTCCAAATCATCGTCGTCTAAAGAACCAGATACTTGCTCTAAATCTGCAATCTTACCTTCTTTTAAGGTTTGACTTTCTGGATGCTTGTCTTCTAACTCTTCTTGCTTGACTATAAAGCCATTAGCCTTAGCTAATTGTTTTAATTCCTTCAGTTCTGAATTGATATGTTCAAGAAGTTCTTCTGTTCTGTGACCTGAATCTACTTGATCGGTAGATGAACGATGAAGGTCCCGAACAATTAAAGATGAAATATAGTCTCCTAATTTTCGAGACTTCGCATATTTTGCAAGTACGTCATAGACTTCATCACTCAACTGGTTGGTTTTAATCGTAAAGGCATTTTGACGCTCTGACATGGTTATCACCTACGCTGTTAGGATTTAACGGCTTTCTTCTCAGCTTGTTTCTTTTGAAGATAACCGATGCTTCGGATTTCTAGGCCAAATAAGTTTAAGTGACGGCTATCTGCTGGTACTTTATGATATTTCTCTGTACGTTCTTCGCCAATCTTTTCACTCATGCTTGTCATAATTGCTACTTCTAGTGTTGGAGCGACACCACCACTATATACGTATTTACGAATTTTATTTGCCGGTGGTGGGGCTACATCATTTAACTTCGCTAGTAAAATTTCCACATACTCTTTTAAAGAAGATGTAATTTGAGCTGTTAAATCAATGGCTGCGCCTGTATTTTCATTTTTTAACTCGAATTTTTGCTTACTATAGTTATCTAAAATAAATTGGTCAAAAGCACGTAAATCGGTAAACAGCTCTGGGAACTTCTCTTTACGTAACTTATCAATATGAGCTAAATAGGGAATACCCTCGATACTTTGGAATGACTCACGGCTATTCGCAGCCTTTAATCCTTCCGGTAAAATGACGACATCAATCGAGCCACCACCGATATCAACCATCACGGTTTCACATTCCACATATTCATTGGCATCTTCACGGTCTTGAAGTGTTAGGTCTTTCTTCAACGCAAAGCGCGCGATTTCGCCTTCTTTCAGGCAAGCACTTTCGTCCACAGTTACCTTTAATTCTTTTTCAAATCCTGGAGTATGAATACGGAATGTATGGTCACCTAGGAAGCGAGTGGCCATGGCCTTTTGCGCTTCGCCAAACGTACTTTCTTTTTTCAATAACCAGATTGGCAACATCGTAGAGAAATAGTCAATCTCGATGCTATTATCTTTTTGATCTTTCGCATGCAACGCATGGTAGTATGCAATGGCAGCTAGAAATGTCACATAAGGAATATGACTTGTAATTTTGTTATGTAAACGATTGATGTGGTTATTCGCAAGTTGTTGGCTTGCTGCGATGTCACCGACTAAGAAATAACGTTCTTTTTCTTCGTCACCGATTGTTGTAGATAGTAAGATACGCTTTTTAAATTCTTCTGGTGCTGTTACAGCATCTGTAAAGAATGAATCAGCAACATCTTTTTGTAGTTCTACAACGTTGGTTGGGAAATCAAATAGGTATCCATCAATGATGTTCATATCAACGGAGTTTCCACAGTCTTTATTAAAACGTGAAATTTTCATGTTTATACACCTCATTTTTAAGTTGAACTTCTGTTGAACTCATTATACAAGAACAAGGGAAGAAATTCAATCCTTTAGTTCAACTTATTTTTCTTCAAAAACTTACATATATCAACAATTATTTTTCATCTAGTTGAACTTATTAAGGAGTAAAAAAACAGTACATATGAAAGTTCCGGTTAGAGAAGGTGAAGGTCACAAGTAGATGATAATAAGAAAGAATGTGTAAGAAATATAAGACTCTTCTCGATGTGAAAAGGACAAACAAGTCATCATGTTTGTCCTTTTTGTCATTCTAATGGAAGGGTAAATATTTAATTTCTAATTTGAAAATTAAATATCTCTATGTTAATTATAAAAAAAGTCCTCATGAATTGAGGACTTTTCTTAACTATGAAATTAGGAATGGAATTTCTATTTGCATCTACAAAAAGTATTTTAACACGCATTAGATATAAAAAGTGAGCTATTCAAACCCTAAAAAGGGGATTCCGAGCTTTTAATTGGATTTTACAGGAAAAAATATTGTTAGAAAGCCACAATATAGTTGGTGTTAAATAAAAAGTAGCAAATTAGAGAAATAGGTGATTAGATAAGTGCAAGTATATATAAAGGACGATTCTTTAATAAAAGCTTTACTTGTAGATATAGAGGCAGGAAGAGAACTGATGATTCAAGTTGGCTTAGAAGAAGGATTCACCAGTAAAAATACCATTGTAATCAGTCAATTCGTTGATCAACTGCTAAACCAATTAAAAGAGACCTCTGTGACTGATTAGTTCTTATTTTTACGAAGAAAGTATAATACCCTTGGATATTAGCAATTAAGGTTTCTTTTTGTAAGGATTCATTCATATGTGATATGTTCCCGATTAAGTGGATGGAGTAAATAAGAAAGAGGATTACACTATACTTAGAGGGGATTTATGGGTCACTAAGGACAATCTTTTACAATCTCGTTTAAGCTAGAAGTGGTAAAAATGTACAATAACCAATGGTATTTCAAGGGTAAAATAGAAAAAAGGATTATTAGATTAAATAAACCCACTCGCTTAAATAAAAGGTGACTAGGTTTTCGGAAACTCTTAAAAATAAAAGGGACACTGATGTGAAATTCCTTGAAAGATGTATCTCTAAAGATTAGTTTTTTTACAAAATGATTTTTGGTAACAGCAAATAAGTAAGCGCAGCTAATTATTTCAGCTGCGCTTACTTATTTTAAACAAGAGTATCGTTCTCAATTGCTTTTTTTATGATTAATTTTTCCCCTATTGTTTTGATTTCTAGGATGTCGCCACTATGAATGTTTAGATAAATTCTCAGCTTTTTAGGAATGTTTAAGTATTTATCTTTCTTTATCACGCGTGATTGTCCAGTGAAAAAAAGTTTTCCTTCTGTAAGAAATTTATAGCTATGTTTTTTTGCAACGATAGTATCTGGTCCTTTAATAAAGAACTGTAATTGCATATGTTCTTCCAAATTCAAAGATTTCAATACAAAATCAGGAAGTTTTATTCTCCCTGATTTTATTTGAAGTAAAGATAACTCACTTAATTCAGGTTCTATATATCCCTTTAGTAGACCTGGAGATTTATTTTGCTCTCTTTTCTTTTCAAAAATAATGCTCTCGTTAAGGACTTTCGCTTCTATTTCATCATGTAGATCTATATCATGTATTTCACGAAGTATCTTTGGAATTACAATGTAGCCTAAATTATCAATAGTCCTAATTAAGTTCTTATCTTTATTTTCTTCCAAAAGAACCGGTGGGAATTCAACCTGCTTCATGACAATGTAATCTTTATAGTTGAGGAATTGTATTGCAGCAGATGAGTGGATATTGGCATGCTCTAGAAGCTGGGAAGGTACCTTTACTCTCCCCATATTATCAATTATTAAGTAATCTTTGGATGATTCTTTCTCTTCCACTAATAAAATCCTTTCAAATGTACTTTTGTAGACAAAGGATAAATTTACTTATATTCATTTTATATCTTCATGAGTTTACACTTTACCTAAGCTATTAAATTTGATCTTCATAAGCTAAATAACTGAATAAGACCCTATGAATAACAATTTGTGTAAAAAACAGGATAAAAAGTAATAATTTTATCATTATAGCTTATATTACAAATCAATTTGCTTTATAATAGGACAAGTTGTAAAGGAGGAAGATTATAATGAATAATTCAAATCATGACACTACTCTTTCCTATAAATGGCTAGTTTTAGTTGAAGAAGCAATGAATTCTAGCGTTACCAAAGAGGAGTTTAAAGAGTTTTTGAATAGGAAATCCCAGAAATTGAATGATTATAAACAAGACCAAATATGAATAGTGTTGTTTGTGATTAGGGGGTTATTTGTTTTTTGAAGAACTTTTTAAGTTCTTCAATAGTTAATCCCAATTCCTTAGCTTCTGTTATAAGTTTAACCCATTCTTGATCTAATTCTTTTTCTATCAATTGTTGTTTACCATCCATGAAAATTACTTTCAGATATTCAGGGAGCTCAGCTGCCATAGCAATTTAACCTTAGACCTGTAGCTTTGCGTCCTAGTTTTTCAACTAGTTTGCCTTTATCATAATATGTAATTTTATAAATATATTACTATATAATGGATTTAAAATCATGTAAAAATAAGGATTATTATTTATTTTTTTAATTCCTTTGACAAAGATTTTCTTTTTCCAACCTTCGAA
The DNA here is from genome assembly GCF_047872835.1 of Priestia sp. RMT2NF4. Lineage (NCBI taxonomy): Bacteria > Bacillati > Bacillota > Bacilli > Caryophanales > Bacillaceae > Priestia > Priestia sp. RMT2NF4. Next base: position 83,975 of record NZ_JBLQZO010000009.1, on the reverse strand, counting down.
CTAATTAAATTCTCCTTTAAGATAATATATATTTACCCTTACATTAATCCTGCAGTTGGTTCTATAATGGGCATTCGAAATAAGCCTCTAAAAGGTTTTTTATAGTTTTGAATGTCTAACTATCATTGTGTTAACTAGAAGGAAATCTAATGTACAGTATATAGGTATAATTTCTTTATACGTGTATAAAGATTTATTTTAATAGCTAAATAGATGTTGCATTATTTGATTTTGCTTAAAAGGAAAATATGTACTCAGTAGCAGCTGAAAGGTCTATCCCAACAAAATTTATAAAAAGAAGGTGAACATACAATGATTGTATTACCTATTATGTTTAACAGTTTGGGAATTTCTGCTTTTTACTATTTTATTCTTAAAAAAGAAGCTTAAAATGAATACAATATACATCACTCGTTTACATAATATATATACAAGGGAGTAAGAAAGCACAAAAACCTTTACAGGAAAAGGTTTTTGTGTGGGTTCCTTTAATCGGATATGTAGCTTTATATATATGTCCATTCATCCAAAAATAGCTATTATGGAAAAATGTGCTATTGATTACTTGCGGTTATATTTTGGTACTTTATAATTATCAATCCTATAAAAAGCTTTCTCGTCTGCCAATGCTGAGATAGCTTTTTGTGTTCTTCATCATTATGTGAAATTGATTTTAACTCTACGAGAAGAAGCTGAGAATATTGTTCTTCCATCTCTTTACTGTTTACTTAATCTGTTATATTTTCACAATAATTCACGAACACTTGATACTTGTATAATGTGGATATGGTCAGAATTAACAGCATAACGAACAGGCGTAATCAAAATAAGGGAAGGTAAAATGGCTGAAAATGCAATGCCTTTCATAACAAAAAATGTTCCTTTAGAAAAAGTAAAGCTAAAACCTAAAATCTTTTAGTTGTTTGCGTGTTTTGAAATTATATATTTTGTATGGCATAATTTTCTAGAGAAAAAGGAGTGAAGAGATGCAGAAAATATTAATTATTGAAGATGATTCTAAAATCGCAGAGCACCTCCATTCGTATATAGGAAAGTATGACTTTAATACCACCGTCGTGGAGAATTTTGATGATGTGATGGAAGAGTTTCATAGGCAGAAACCAGATATTGTATTATTAGATATTAACCTTCCTAGCTTTGATGGCTATTACTGGTGCAGGCAAATACGGAAGGAGTCTATATGTCCTGTTATATTTATATCTGCACGAGTAGGAGAGATGGACCAGGTGATGGCACTTGAAAATGGCGGCGATGATTTTATCACAAAGCCTTTTCATCCTGAAATTGTAATGGCAAAAATTCGCAGTCAGCTTCGCCGTGCTTATGGTGAATATGCATCACAGGTACAAGAACGAATTTTAGAGATACAGGGATTAAAGCTGTTCCCAGAAAGATTGGAATTGTCATTTCGTAATAAAACAATCCTGCTTTCAAAAAAAGAAACAGATATAATTGAAAGTTTACTAGAACGATATCCTCGTGTTGCAGGTCGTGAAGACTTGTTAGAAAAACTATGGGATGAACAAGTCTATGTGGATGAGAATACGTTAAATGTAAATATTGCAAGAGTAAGAAAAAAATTTGAGGAAGTTGGACTTTCAGGTTTATTAGAAACAGTTAGAGGTGCTGGATATCGTCTAATCGTTACATGGTGAAGGGTTGGAATGAAATGAAATTATTCTTTAGAGAACATGCTCTTTTAATTGCAGTGCAAATCGTACAATTTTTCGTAGTTCTTTCCATTTATTGGCTTGATGGTTATCGATGTCTTCTTCCAGCCTTCTATGCAATCTTTCTTGGCCTATTTTTTCTTACAGGTTATCTTGTTTACCACTATTTAAGTCGTCGGAAGTTTTATAAGAAATTGACGAACGAACTTTCTTGCCTGGATGATTCCTTCCAAACAACGGAAGCTTCCCCAATCTCACAAGCGCTTGATCATTTGCTAAAGGATCAGTACAAGCATTATCAAACAAAGATAAAAGTGTTGGAGTCAAAACAAGAGGAACATTTAAAGTTTATGGATCAATGGGTTCATCAAATGAAAACACCCCTTTCCGTGATTGAGCTTATCGCACAAAATTTAGATGAACCTGACTCTTCAAGTATTCGTGAAGAGACGGACCGGATGAAAACAGGCTTAAACACCATCCTCTACATGGCAAGACTTCGGACCATCGAGCAGGATTTTCATGTCAAACCTGTAAACTTGTCTAAAATGATTAAGGATGTAAATAGTGAAAATAAACGTTTTTATATTCGGAACCAAGTATACCCCAATGTCTTACAGCAGAATCAAGAAATGATTGTAGAGACGGATGAAAAATGGCTGTTCTTCATTCTTTCACAACTCATTAATAATGCAGTCAAGTATTCAAAAGGGAAGAGCAATAGAATTGATATTACCATCTTTGAAACAGAAGGAGAAGCTGTTTTAGAGGTGAAAGACTTTGGTGTTGGAATTCCCGAAACGGATAAACGTCGTGTGTTTGACTCCTTTTATACAGGTGAAAATGGAAGGAAGTTTAGAGAATCTACAGGTATGGGTCTATATTTGGCGAAGGAAGCAGCTGATCACCTTGGTCATCGACTTGAATTTGAATCCAAATTGGATCAAGGGTCAGCCTTTCAAATTATTTTTACCAAAACACAAAACCTTACAAGAGTGTAAGATAAGTGAAAGGAAAATCGATTTTTTAAAGATTACATAAAAGATATAATAATCACAAGTCAAGTGTATGGAGAGGAGAGCTTGTGATGTTAAAAGTAAAACAAGTCAGTAAGATTTATGAAGGTAAAATTGCATATCGTGCGTTAACGAATATAAATCTGACTATTGACGATGGGGAATTTGTAGGGATTATGGGTCCATCAGGAAGTGGAAAAACAACGCTCCTGAACATAATTGCTACTATTGATGAACCAACGACAGGGGAAATCCTAATCAATGAAAAGAACCCTCATATATTAAAAAAAGACGCGTTAGCAAAATTTCGCCGTCGTGAACTGGGCTTCGTCTTTCAAGACTTTAATTTACTTCATACCTTAACGGTTGAAGAAAATATTGTCCTACCATTAACATTGGACGGAAAAAAAGTGAGTGAAATGAAGGAAAAGGCATATGAAATCGCTGGAAATTTAGGGATTACGGAGATTATGAAAAAAAGAATCTATGAGATATCTGGTGGACAAGCACAAAGAGCAGCTGTAGCCAGAGCAATGATTCATACGCCTAAGCTTCTACTCGCAGATGAGCCCACAGGAAACCTTGATTCTAAATCTTCAAAAGATGTGATGGAAATGCTTGAGTTTATCAATAAGAACAATAAAACAACAATGATGCTTGTGACACATGAGGCGCAGGCAGCAAGCTATTGTGACCGTGTTATCTTTATTCGTGATGGTAAGTTCTATTCAGAGATACACCGTGGTGATAATCGTCAGGCTTTTTTTCAAAAGATTATAGATACACTTTCTTTATTGGGAGGGAATGCACATGACCTTTCGACAGTTCGCGTTTAACAACGTTATACGTAATAAAAGGTTATATGCAGCCTATTTTCTTAGCAGTTTATTCACGGTCATGGTCTTTTTTACCTTCTCTATTTTTGCCAATCACCCTGCATTAAATGAAGATGATATGAGCTCAAGTGTAACGTCAGGAATGAATGCAGCAGCAGGAATTATTTATGTGTTTTCCTTCTTTTTTGTCTTATATTCCATGAGCTCGTTTTTACAATCCCGAAAAAAAGAGTTTGGTTTATTAATGATGCAAGGTATGTCAATGAAACAAATTCGTTTAATGGTGTTTTTAGAAAATATGCTCATTGGATTTTCAGCAACACTAGGTGGTGTACTTCTTGGCCTTGTTTTTGCAAAGGCTATTTTATTACTAGCTGAAAATGTATTAATTATTGGACACGCACTGTCTTTTTACTTTCCAGTTAAAGCAATTATAATTACTTTTATCTCCTTTATAATTTTATTTTTCTTTATTTCTCTATTTGTTACGTATGTTCTACGTAGTAAAAAGCTAATTGAATTAATAAAAGGTAATAAAATTTCAAAGGGTGAGCCAAAAGCGAATCTTTTTTTAACATTATTAGCTGTGCTTTTATTAGGAGTAGGATATGGTGGTGCCTTATTAGTGAAAGGAGTAACAGTTGTAGTTGCAATGGTTCCAGTTATAATCGTTGTTTGCGTTGGAACTTATTTGTTATTTACGCAACTAAGCGTATTTATTATTGGAAGACTAAAAAAGAATGAGCGTATTTTTTGGTTTAAAACCAACATGTTGCTGTTTTCGGACTTGGCCTTTCGTATGAAGGATAATGCGCGAACTTTTTTTATGGTAGCTATGGTTTCAACTGTCGCATTTTGTGCAATTGGTTCTTTATTTGGATTTCAAACGGTTCTGACTTCAAGCGTAAAATCTACTTATACAGCTACGTTTTCTTATAAACCATCTAAAGGTAATGAAAAACAGAACGTTGCATTTATAAATAAGACTTTAAAGGAAGAAAACCTCAAGACAGTTTTAGAACACACAATTTTAAATTACTACAAAATTGGAAGAGATAAAACCCTTATTACGAATCAGTCTGATTTTAACAAATTTGCCTTACTTACTGGAGAAACTCCCATTAACTTAAAAAATCGGCAGGTTATGGTTGTTGATTTTAACGGTATGAAACTTGGACCAAAAAGAGATTTACTAAATGAAAAAATTAAATTAACGTCAGGTTCTACTTTAAGAGCAAAGGAAACCATTCAATCAAAAGCTCTACCTGTGTCTGGTTCATACTATATTGTATCCGATGAAGATTATAATCATCTTCCTAAGCCAGAGGATGAGCAAAGTTATTATGCTTGGCAAGCAAAAAGTGGAAAAGACAGGGTGATATCCGCTTCTAAAAAGCTATACAAGAAACTACCAAGACCTGATATTACAGCAGTAGATTATGAAATCTATCAGATTATGAAAGGGTACGGTCCCATCTTATTTGTTGGACTATTTATTGGGCTTGTCTTTTTTGTATCAGCTGGTAGTTTTCTGTACTTCCGACTTTATATGGATCTGGATGAAGATAAACAAAAATTCAAGTCTATATCAAAAATGGGATTAACTGATAAAGAGCTGAAAAAAATATTAAACAGGCAAACCATGATGCTGTTTTTCGTACCGATAATTGTAGCGCTCATCCATGGTGCTGTAGCTCTTACGGCCTTATCACATCTGTTCTACTTTAATCTATTGAAGCAATCCGTTACTGTTTTAAGTGTTTTCCTAGTCATTCAGGTCGCTTATTTCTTCATTGTACGCTTTTTCTATACAAAGCAGATTAAGGCGTCAATTTAAACTTGATACGAATATAGAAAAAAGGATTAGACAAAATCTAATCCTTTTTTTGAAAGGAAAAAGAAGAACTCTAGAGTTTATTTAATTTAAAGATGCTCTTTCGCTTCTCCTGCTTAACTCTTTTTAAGCGTAGCTCTATTTTCATATCTAATGTCTTATGTACAATCTGGCTAATTACACATATCAATAGTAAAATCCCAGTTATAACTACGGATTTTGATAGGTGAAAAGAGAAGGATAGTATTACTACAATTATAGATACAGTCCAAATTAAATTAATCACCCATTTTCTATTTCTGTGAGCTTCAAGGGTTCTTTCAAGCAATTACTTTTGCTCTTCTTCCCTCTTTATACTTTCTAAATGATTGTTTGTAAGATTCATCATTATTTCTCCTCAAGAAAACTAATCTTTATAACCTATGTATTATATTACTTATCCTTTTTAAAGCGATAATATAGCTGGGTACATTAAAGACAAAGCTAACGAGCCCTTTAGTGCCAAGGGCTCGTTTTTGTGGCATGTTCCAGAAAGGTACATTGTGTTAAGTAAGAATTTTTATTTTGCTGCAATTAATATTTTAATTATTTTGTTCCAGCTATAGGTCTAGTACAAAGAGTATATTTGCTTAAACCAGATGTATAGCTCCCTCATGATATTTACCCTTATGCGGGTACTCAAAATAGTTTATGAATAAACTTTCCTTGATTTTGGAGAGACTTCAGCTGCTGATAAATTTATTTAATTCTTTAGTTTAAAAAATCATTTTTATACCTAACAGCAAGATATACACCTGAAACCGTTTACATAATTAGAAAAGAAGACACTATTCAACGGAAGGCGTCTGTCCAAAATCAAAACCAATTTATTCATCAAGTATTTGCACTAGAACTGAAACAAGAACATGGTTTTCTTAAGTAAAAGGAATTCCATTTTCTTATTTTTTATAGAGTTAGTTCCTGGAAAAATAAGAGCATTTGATACTATAGAAATATTACGATACTATTTTGTAATGAATATAAATGAAAGAGTAATTCACTCAAAAAAACACTTATTTGAACATTATAACTATATGTTTTATAATATTCCATGATTATGTAAATTTTAGATAATATGTAGTCTTTTTACATATGTATATTGATTTATATAAGGGAAGAGGACAGAGATTTCAGTGAGAAAAATAAATATACTTTTATCTTTCTCATTTATAATTTATATTATATTGCCTTATGACAAAAATTACGGAATTTAAAAAATAAAAAAAGGAGCTTTTATCTGTATATTGACCAAATGAAAGCTAATTCAGCTGCTTTGACACATACACTACATAAAGAAATTTTGAAAATTTCTTTATGTAGCCATAATTTAAAAATAATAGTTTAAGAAATAATAATCATGAACTAGTGTAGGTATCTGAAAAACAACCATAATTTTAGATTCAGCAAAATACTTATTGGAAATTAACTCAACCTCAAGAAGATGTTGCTTTAAAAAGACAACTGATAAACATTTATGATGTTGTTAATGAAACAGTAAAAGATGAAAAATCGTAGTAGATTTAAATAATGTTCAAGTTAAAAATTTATGTAATCATACATTTTTAACTTGTGATGAAATTCACAAAAGAAGATATTAAAAATCTCTTGAGAAGTTCTATAAAAGCAATTCAACATAATAAAGGCAAAGTAATAGGAAAAACAAGAATTGGCCGTGAAACAGTTTATATAAAAGTTAAAGATAATAGAAATGGTATTCTTCAGTTAATTTATTTAGAGTAAAAGATTCTTTTTTAGCACCGAAAAGTGGAAGTTGGATTTTGGTTTAGGACTCTCCTATTGTCTAAAGATTTTGTATTATTATGATGGTAATTTACAGATTACTAGTGAAAAGGGGGAAGGGACAATAATATCTTTAATGTTCGTAAAAACAAGAATTTAAAATAAGGAAGAGATTATTTATGAAAGTAATTAATGTTTTAATTGTTGAAGATGATAGTTATTGGTTAGATTTATTATCAGAATTTTTGAATAAACATGAAGATATTAAGGTCACAGGTAAAGCTACTACTTTAGAAGAGATAGTAAAAATAATTTCTTCTAAAGTAAAAGTAGATCTTATTCTGATGGATATTAGGATTTCAGAAAATGAATCGGGAATTATTTTTTGTTCTCATATAAGTGAGTTGTATCCAAAATTAAAGATTATTATGTTAACTGGATTGCAAGATATAAAAATGATGAAGAAGTCTTTTGCTGCTGGAGCTGTTAATTATATATTAAAAGAGAATTATGCAAGTATCCCTCAAAAAATACGTGAGGCTTTTAGTACTTTTAACCCTATAGAAGTATTGCTCGAAGAGTTTTATTTATATAAAAAAGAGGAAATTCTTCATAATTTAACTAATTCTGAAAGAGAAATATATGACCTTTACGAGAAAGGTTACAAAAGATCTGAAATTGAAAAAATACTAATAAAATCTACTAGTACAGTAAAAACACAAATACATAGTATTCTAAAAAAAACAAATTGTAAAAATATGAAACAAATCAAAAGGAAAGTTAAAACGAGAGGTATTCTGTAAACATACCATAGAAATTTTCTAATGGAAAGGTTGATGAAAAATCAACCTTTTTTAACTGTAATTAATAACATATTATGGAACAGTCTCAAAAAAATTACATTAGAGGTGTTAGTGAAATGGAAAAATTTTTAAAAAATCCTGTATTACAATCTAAACTTTCTTTGAATGTAGATAATCCATCTGGAAATCTATTAGAAGAAATCAGTGAACAAGACATGAGCGCTATGGCTGGAGGAACTACAGATGCAGTTTCTAAAACCCTTGCATTCCAACATGGTTTAGGGCGTAACTATGGTGAAACTTGTACCTGGTCAGCAGAGTGTGCAGCTACTATACGTTGTGGAGATTAATTTAGACTCTTATAGTAGAAAAAATAAGAAGGAATAGCCTATTGAAGGTTATTCTTTCTTATTTTAGATTTAAATTTTATTAACATTAACACTTATAACGGAGGAAACAACATGAATAATGTAATAAATTCTGAAGAGAAAATTTCACATTCCGATCTAGTTAATTACTGGATGAAGTTTTTCCCGGAATTTAACAAGGTAAAAGAATTCGAGGAAATTATCAGAGAAATTTCTAACAAAGATTTAGAATCTTTAATTGAGGAATGGGAGAATAATACACGTTCTAACTCCAACAAGGAGACAGTAATATTTGAAGAGGCATATTCTAGCGTTATAGAAATGATTTTTAGAAAAATAGATGTACATAATTTACAATTCTTTAATTTTTTCGAACCTATTATTAAGTATTACATAAATAAATATTATGAAAATATTATAAAAATTAAAAATATTTATAATTATGAATTGTTCATTCATGACATTATTAAACAAGTATATAAGAAATTATACCCTATTGCATACAGAGTTCTTATATTAGAAATAAATATAGCCAAGGAAAAGAACATTTTGGACGGTGACTCTACAGAAGAAAGGTTTGAGTTTTTCAGTAATACGTTGTTGAAAAATGTAAAGTTTTTGAAGGAACTATTTAAAGAATATAAGGAACTAATTTCCCTGCTTCTATATCAAGCAGAGGTTCAAATACAATATATTATTAATATTACAGAAGATACAAACTCTCAATTATCTTATCTATATAAAAAGTTTAAAGGCTTAAAAGGAAATTCAATAAAAACAATTTCAATTGGCCTGGGTGATGCACATCAAGGCGGAAAAAGTGTTTCCTTTATAAACTTTACATCAGGTTATCGTTTAGTGTATAAACCTCGTTCCCTTGAAATGGAAGATAGTTATGAAAAGCTTCTAAGATGGTTTAATAACAAAGATATTCCTCACTTTAAGCCATTGTATCCAGCTAAAATTCATTATACAGATAATAGTGGATGGATGGAATTTATAGAATTTAAGCAATGTAACAATATTAAAGAAATTAAAGACTTTTATTATAGAACCGGTCAATTACTTTGTTTACTCTATGCATTAAATTCTAAAGATTTTCATCATGAAAATTTGATTGCTCAAGGATCTCAACCAATTTTAGTTGATTTAGAATCTTTACTTCATGTAGATGTTGATGACTCAGAAAATAAAGAAAAAGATTCGATGAGCTTTATAGAAAGAATGGTAAAGTCATCTGTATATTCTATTTACTTGCTGCCCAGTAGAATAATTTCTTCTGGTGAAACTAATGTTCAAGTCTTAGATGTTGGAGGATTAAATGGTCACCAAGAACAAAAATCGCCTTTTAAAACTTCAGTAGTGGCTAATAGTAATACTGACGAAATTAAGATTGAAAAAGATTATACTGTAATTTCCCCTGAAAACAACAATCCAAAGGTTAATGGAAAAGTTCAAGCATCTCAATATTACATTGATGATATAGAAGAAGGATTTACATGTTTATATAATTGGATATTAGAAAATAAACAAATGTTTATTAAGAAAATTAGCGATTTATTTTCGCAAATAAAGTGTCGCGCAATCTTAAAACCTACTTTTGTTTATTCAAGATTATTACATACTAGTTTCCATCCAGATGTCTTAAGAAACCCCATAGATCGCAATATTCTGTTAGGGAGAATAGCTATATCTTCTTTAAAAAGAAACGTGAATAAAGTTTCTTTTAACGAAGTTAAGGATTTGTTGAGAGGAGATATACCTTACTTTACTGCATATACGAATTCGAGTAGGATAGAAACTTCTAGAAATGAAGTAGTAGAAGATTTTTATATAAAGTCTTCCCCATTAGATAATGTAAGAGAGAAGATATTATCTTTTAGTAGTAAAGATTTAGAAAAGCAATTAACTATCATTGATTTAAGTTTTGCTCATAATGCTACGGATAAAAATAGGCATACACCTGGAGTCACCTTCTCATCATCCTTGACTGATTCAATAACTTTAACCAGAGATGAACAGTTGAAATTAGCAATAAAAATAGGAGATCGTCTAATTGCTAAAAGTATTGAAGGAAATGAAAAAGATTCTGTTGATAGAAGTTGGTTAGGATTAATGATAATGGGTAAAAACGAGGTTACTACTCGTATTTCTTCAGTGGGACCTGACCTTTATAGAGGGAATAGTGGAATTGGTATGTATTTTGCATTTTTAGCTTCTATAACTGGAGAGAAGAGGTTTGAAGCTGCAACAATTGAAACTATAAAACCAATTATAAGGTTTATAGATAGATTGAAGAATAATGAAATTAATGAGCGTATAGAATTTAGTGTTGGAGCATTTACTGGCTTAAGTGGAATTATGTATGCATTGTTTCATATTGGTAAATATATTCAGAGAAACGATTTAATAGATATTGTATATGACAACATTGATTTACTACTGAAATATATAAAAAAAACCTCTAATTATGATTTGGTTTCAGGATTAGCAGGTTGTTTGGGCGTTGTTATTTCACTATATGATAACACAACAAGCGCTGATAAAAAGAAACAGTTATTGTGTTTAGCTAACGAAATATATAGACAATTAAAGGATAATTACACAATTTATTCTGAAAGATCGATACTTTGGGAACCGTTTGAAGAAGCTGAAGGTTATACAGGTTTTGCTCATGGAACTAGTGGAATATCAGCTAATTTAATGAGGTTATATAATATAAATAAAAATGAAGAAATATTAAGTCTAGTTGAAAAATCTCTTAGTTTTGAACGTTCAATGTTAAATGAAGAAGGAACAAATTGGTATATTAATTTGAATCAACAATCAAGTAGTTTAGCATGGTGCCATGGTGCACCAGGAATTTTATTAAATAGAATTCTCTTAAAGAAATTTGGTTACGATGATGAATTTTTAGACCAAGAAATTAAACTAGCATTAACTACTACTATAGAAAATGGATTCAATCTTAATAATACACTATGTCACGGTGATTTAGGCAATCTATTTATATTGGAATATGCTGCAAAAATTCTATCAGATGAAAAATTAGAAAAAAGATGTAAATTGACGTATGAAAGATTTTTTAAAGATTATCTATTGAAAAGTTGGGACAAAGGAATGTTTAGAAGATTTGAAAATTACGGACTTATGATAGGTTTATCGGGAGTGGGATACTCCATTTTACAAAATTTAACAAATCATAATCTTCCAAATGTTCTTTGGTTAGAGTAATTTATGGATTAATAATGGAAGGGGATATATTCCATGGACAGGAAAAGAATCTAATTTCTGACTTGGGATTTCTCCTTCTTATTTTACTGTTAAGCTTTCTAATTTTAAAAAAAGGAAGTATGAAATGTCATATAAAACAAAAAGAAGGGTACCATTTGTTGAACAAATGCAACAAACAGAATGTGGGCTCTGCTGCGTTGCAATGGTATTAAGATATTATAAAAGTTATGAGTCCATTAGTGAAATTCGAAATCATTTAGAAGTAGGAAGAGATGGCTTAAGAGTTAATCAAATTTATAATTTTCTGAAAAAAACAGGGTTTTCAACAAAGGTATATAAAACATCTGTTGAGGGCCTAAAAGTAATTAAAAATCCTTCTATTATATACTGGAAAAACAATCATTTTGTCGTCTTAGAAAAAGTGAAGGGTAGTATATATTATATTGTAGATCCTGCATTAGGAAAAAGAAAAATATCTGAAGAGGAGATAATTGCAAACTTTACTAATGTAGTTATAGTTCCAAATCCTACAAATAAATTTACTCCTAAAAGTAAAAAAGAAAGTACATTAGATATAATCTTACCTAGTATATTAACCAATAAGCTATTATTAATAAAACTTTTTGGTTTTTCTTTAGTCCTTTCCATAATTACACTGGGAATTCCAATCGTAATGCAACAATTAATTGATAAGGTAACTTTACAACGAGAATTAGATATACCGATGATACTATTATTTTCAATGTTATTACTTGTTTATAGCTTCTCCTCTTTTAGGAGAGGTAAATTCCTGATCGATATTAAAATAATTTTAAATAAATCTTTATTTGGAAGAGTTTTTAGTCATTTATTAAAAGTTCCTTATAAATTTTTTGAAGTTCGTTCATCTGGAGATATTTTATTTAGGATGGGAAATCTAGATTTAATTAAAGATTTAATATCCGAAAAAGTCGTTAAAGGAATCATGGAAATAATTTCTCTATTATTTATATTAAGTTATATGAGTTGTAAATCCTCTGTACTTACTGCAGTTGTAATAGGATTATTCTTAGTGTACAGTGTATTTAGTTTTATTATGAGGAACCCAATTAAAGAAGCAAATATATATGAATTAATGGAAAGAAGTAAGTTAGAAAGGATACAAGTAGAGGCCATTACGGCTATGTTTGCAATTAAAGTTGCTGCAATTGAAGAACAGATTTTTAAATCCTGGAATGAAAGTTTAGATAATATGCTCTATAGGTATCGCAAACAAGGGTATTTAATCAATATCTATACATCCTTTACACAAGTTTTACAAACTATATCTCCTTTTGTAGTTTTAATCTTTGGCTTAAGCTTATTTACTAAGGGATTCATTACTATAGGAGAAGTGATTGCATTTTACTCCATATCTGTAATGTTCTTTGCTACTAGTACTTCACTATTTCAAACATGGAATGACTTTTTATTAGCTTCAAACAGTTTAGAGCGCATAAGGGATATTACCGATGCAAAGATTGAGGAAGATAACAATAAAGAGAGGGTACAAAATCTAAAGGGCGAGATAGAATTAAAAAATGTATCTTTTTCTTATACTCAAGATTCAGAAATTGTACTTGAAGATATATCGTTACATATAAAAAGTGGTCAAAAAGTTGCTATTGTAGGAACATCGGGTTCAGGAAAAAGTACTTTAGGAAAATTATTGTTAGGTTTATATACTCCCAATACAGGAGATGTTTTTTATGATTCTGTAAATTTGCGAAATATTAATAAAAAAGAACTCCGCAAACAAATGGGAGTAGTACCACAAGATATTCATTTGTTTAATAAATCTATCTATGAAAATATAAGTATGGGTATGGAAGATATTAATTTGGAAAAGGTAAGGAAAGCTGCTCACATTGCTCAAATTGGCGAGGAAATTGAAGATATGCCTATGAATTATTATACATTGGTCTCTAGTATGGGCTTAAATTTATCAGGGGGGCAGAGACAACGTATGGCACTAGCTCGGGCTTTAATTAATAATTCTAAGCTTATAGTGTTAGATGAAGCAACAAGTTCTCTGGACTCGGTTAATGAAGCAAGGGTAGCTAATTTTTTCAAAGAAACCGGATGTACCTGTGTGATCATTGCACATAGGCTTTCAACTATCATAAATGCAGATGTAATTTATGTAATGGACAAGGGCAAAATTGTCGAGTTTGGAAATCATGATGAATTAATATCTCTAAAGGGCAAGTATTATAACCTCTACAATTATAGTGAAATTAATAAGGAGTTATCAACTTTATAAATAGGAGAAGAAGATTATATATTTATAAAGTAAGGCTTTCTGTAGCAAGTTTTTTCTTTCAAATTGTTTAAAACTTTGTGTTAAGGATTACAAGTATCGACAAGATAAATAATTTCTAGAAACAACAAAAAGTGAACTCTTACATTATGAGCTCACTTTTTGTTATATAAATGTATGGGTAAATAACATGAAGTTATTTTAGGTGAATTTATAGGTTGTTACTCAATAGAATGGAAGATGTACTTATTATATTTTTCAAAGGTACATATTAATAAATATGATATTTAAAAGTTGTGATTATTATCTTTATCTTAAATAAAGCTTACTAATAATTCCATTAGGGTAATTTATTATCTATAATATGGTTAAAATCTACCTGAAATTTAATTTTTTATAAAGTGTTAACATATAATTTTTACTTAAATAGGCCATATCTGAACAGGATTTAAAAAAGATAAGGTTTGTTTGTCCCGAAGGCTCAATTCTATTTACCTGGCTAAGATTTACAATGAAACTCTTATGGGTACGGGCAAATCTATTTGGATCCAACCTTTCTTCTATAGATTTCAAAGTTTCTGATGTCTTAATTTCCTTATATTTACCAGAATCGATTGATATGATTGTAGAAAATTTACCTTCAGAACTAATATATATAATATTATTTGTCTCTAAAAAATTTATCCCTTTATTAGACTTTATAGGAAGTAAATCAAGCTGCATACTTTTTTTGTTTTTTTCTTTGTTAAAATGACTATGTAATCTTTTTACACATTCTTTTAACCTTTCATAACTAAAAGGTTTTGTAAGATAATCGATTGCTTGTATTTCGAATGCTTTGTGAGCGAATTCGGTATATCCTGTAATAAATACAACTTCTATGGAAGGATATATTAATTTTAATTGTTCAGCAAAAGAAAAACCATTAAAATCAGGCAAATTAATATCGCAGAAAATTACATCTGGATTATTTTCTATGATAACAGCTTTAGCATCTTCTTCACAGCTAACTTTACCTACTACATCTACTCCTAATTTTTTAACACTATTTTCTAATTCTTCTTGTATTTTTAAATTATCTTCAATTATTAAAGCAGAAAACATTGTTTAATCACCTTTTATTGTATATGGTATAAAAACGTAAAAAGTTGTTCCATGTTCTACATTGCTTTCAATTTCCACATAAGATTTATTTTTCTTAAGTATATTTGCAACTGTAAATAAACCAATTCCTTTATGATTTTCTTTTAATGAATAACCTTGAAAAAAAATATTTTGGGTTTGTGAAGAGCTTATAAACGAATTAACGTTATTTATCGAAATTATTAACATAGAGTTCAGTAACTTGTCTATGGTTAGGGTCACTTCTTTATTTTCAGTAGCTGAAGCTAATTCAGCATCAAAAGCATTATCGATAATATTCCCCACAACTTGTATAAGTTCATATGATTTTATAGATATACCTGACACAGATTCTTTTACATTGATATCGAATTTAATTTTACTTATTTTAGCAAATTCAATTTTAGTTTGAAGCAACGCCATAAGTGATGGATGTCTAATATTTAACAAAGAATAGTCCATTTCTATTTTGCTATTCAACTCATTAATATAATTCTCTGTTTCTTCGTAGTTTTTAGCATGTAGAAGATTTGAAATAACATGCAAGTGATTCATGTGATCGTGCCTTTGAGCACGAATTGATTGAATTAATTGTTCTAAATGCTTTAAATATGCTTCATCAGACTTCTCTAATACTTTTTGATATTGCTCTCTCATTAAATAAATAATAATAATTACCATTGAGACTATTAGAATTAACATTAATCCTGCAGCTAAAGAAGTAATATGATTAGTGAAAGAAATCACACATGTAATCATAATTTGCACCAAAGATATAATAAATACTAATTTTAAAGAAAAAGAATTTATATTTTCTAAAAATGAAAAATTGACTTTTACTTTCTTTTTGTACAATAAAACTGTAATAGTACCGAATAAAAAATAAAAAAGTACAGCCAAAGATATTTTAGAAGGTTCATAGCCAAACATATTATCCATTCTTATTACTATTATGTAAGCGATCATCTCTACTAGCATTTGAAAAGTTGATGCAAGAAGAGAAAGATAAATAGAAGCTTTCGGGCGTAAAGAAAGAATATATCTCATTCCAATAACTTGACATATTAGGTTAAAAGTTATTCTAAAGTAAATATTATCAATATAGTTATATGTAATAGTAGTGAAAAATGAATAGAGTATAATAAACCCTACTATATTTTTAGTATTTAAAGTCTTTCTCTTTCCTACTAGAACTAATAAAAAAATAACAACTATAATATTTTCAAGAATTGTAAGAATAAAAGTAACCATACATTACTTTCCGTTTTTATATTTTATTTTCAATTGTTGCGGTATTTTCGGTTCATGAATAAGAAAAAAACTAGCTGTTTTAACTTCTGTATTTGCAACTAAATAGAAAAAAGAAAACAAAATTTGAATCAAAAATTTCATATGTACTGCTCCTTCTCTTTAAACTTAACAAGGGTTATAACTTGAGAGAACATAGATAATTGTATCCCTATAGAAAAGCTTAGATACTTATCTTTTATAATTAAGGATACTAAAATACTTATTATAGTTAGTGCTATAGATAAGAATAAATACATTTTTTTCTTATGAAAGTTAGGTCTATTAATGTTAATAGAAGTTTTGAAAACAAGTAAAAGAGTAATAGATAGTAAATTTAAGCTTATTAAAAGAAATGTCCAATCAAGTTTTAGTAAGCTTAAATATTTGCTTAATACTGATAAAAGAGTTAACAGACTAATAGAAATCACATAACAATAGTGATATGAAGAAAAGTGAAATCCGCCAGATACCAACCTAAGTAAGATAAAGGAAATAGAAATGATTAATAATGAGGGGAGATTATGCGATATTACTCCTACAAATAATAAAGATAAAATTTTAATTATACTCTTTAAAAACACTTCTATTCCATACCTAAGTATATCTAAGTCTGGCTCTTTATTAAGCGAAGAACAGAGATACAATGCCCATTTATAGGATATTTTTTCTAATAATATATACAATTCCCCCTTTAACCTTAAGATAAATATACCATAATAATTGTATTTTATAGTAAAAACATATAAATTTTAACTTAATCTTCATAATTATTCAAATAAATTACTCGAATAAATTAGTCCTATTAACCTGCAAAAATAAACTTTTATCCTTCATTTTCGTCCGCTTATTTCCTTAATGTAGAAAAAGGAAATGTTATACAATATACTTTGTTCATACATAGAAAAGAGGTGAACACACATGAGTAAAGTGGAATTAGAAGCATTGAAATCAATTAATGACCTTTCAGACGAAGAGCTAGCAAATATTGCTGGTGGTGGTGATGGCGTAGTTAAGACTGCAACATCAGAATGTTATTTAGGAACTTTCGCATTCGTTTGCTGTTTAGCTAGATAAAGAATGGTCAACTAAAAAAACAATGAAGAATAAGAACATCAGTTCTTATTCTTCATTTTTATTTACAGGATTTATTTCAAATAAAGGAGGAACTAGTTCCTATGACTTTACATATAGATAATAAAAAAATGATGACAATGCGTGATTTGTTAAATAAAGAAATATGGAATTATGCATTGTATTTGCATGAAAGACCCTTAGCACTTCATGTTAACCTTGATAACTTTGATAAAACAGATATTTGGAGAAAATCTACAGGTTTAGAAGATGATAAAGCATTTCATCGAAGATTAGAGGCTGATCAAATAACAATACAAGAATTTCAACAGATTCTTTCTATGCCTTTGAGCAGTCAAAAGCTATTTAAAGATAAAGAGTGGTATCAAATTCTTGAAGCAGTTTTTTTAGTTGATAATAAAAGCAATAATTTTAGTGTCTGCCAAATGTTTGATCAAACAAAGATACCATTTATAGGTTTTATGAGTCCATTTTTAGAATATGTAATTAAACAAACATTAGATTATCTTAAACCAGTCCAAAGTCTTTTAGATAAGAACTATATAGAACCAATACTAACCTCTATATTAAAAGCTAATATGGAAGGGATTTTGAAAATATCTGGAAAATGTTTGATATTTGAATTAAATAAGAATCGATTGATGGGCACACTTGTAGGAGCTGATTCGCATGAAAGATACAATTATTACATCAATAATACGTTTAGCTCAAAAGAGCTTGTGTTAGAGTTTTTATCTACTTATCCGGTTCTAGCAAGATTAATTTGTGAGCATATAAAAAGAACTACTTTATTTATGAGCGAGTCCATCATTAACTTTTTAAATGATTATAAGGAAATAAATGAAAAAATAGGTATTAAAACAAAGGACATTGTTGAAATTGAGATATCAGGCGATAGCCACAATAATGGAAAAGGCGTAATCATTTATAATTTTTCTAATAACCAAAAATTAGTTTATAAACCTCACTCTTTGTCAACTGATGTAGCCTTTCAAGAGTTATTACAATGGTTTAATAAAAAAAATATAAATAAACATTTTGATATAGTTAAATTAATTGATAAAGAAAAGTACGGATGGGTTGAATTCATACCTAATAAGGAATGTAAAAGTATTACTCAAGTTAATCATTTTTATGAACGGCAAGGACAATATCTTGCTATTTTGTACATGTTAAATGCTACAGACATACATTTTGAAAATATAATTGCTAAAGGCGAACATCCAATCATAATAGATTTAGAAGCACTTTTTCATAATAATACGATTTTTACAGATGCAAAAACAGCTACTAATCAAGCGTTGCTAAATTTAAACAAATCTGTTATGCGAACAGGGTTACTCCCTATTTCTATAAGAAACTTAAACGATTTAAAATTAGATGTCAGTGGATTAGGAAATCAAGAAAATCAATCTATGTATGCTTATAAATTCACTAATTTATTTACAGACGAAATGAAAATGGAAAAAACGGTTATCCCACTGAAGTTGAAAAAGAATCACCCTATTTATAAAGGAAAACGATTCAGTAATACAGATAAATTTGATGAATTCATTAAAATAGGTTTTTATAATACATACAACATTATTTTAGATTCAATGAAAGAGTTACAACAACCTGAAGGAATTATCTATAAATTCAAAAACTGTGTAATTAGAAATATTGTTCGAGATACTCAAACATATAGTAGTATGCTAGAGGCCGGAAAACATCCTAAATATCTTAAGGACGGATTAGAAAGAGGAAAGCTTTTTGATAATTTGTGGAGAGCAGCAGTTAGATTTCCAACTTTATCGAAAGTAATTGAATCAGAAGTAAAAGATTTATTAAATGAAGATATTCCTTATTTTTGGTCATATCCCGAGTCACCTAAAGTTTACGATTCACGAAAAAAAATTATACCAGACTTCTATCAAAAAGATAGCTTTACACAGGTTTTGGAAAATTTTAATTTTTTCAGTGCAAAAGATTGCAATAAGCAGTTAGAGTACATAGATTATGCGCTTAGTACAGTTAGGAAGGCACATGAATTAACTGAAAATAGTCATTATGATGAAGAAGCTAGCCCAAAAATCAACTTGAAACTAAAAAATTTATACCAAAAAGAGGATTATCTATTAGAAGCCATTAAAATAGGAAAAACCCTTTTGAAAGATGCTGTCTGGGGAGAAAATAAAGAAAACATTACTTGGGTTTCTTTAGGTATTAATGAATATGAAAGAGTTGAATACAAGCCAATGGAGCTAGGGCTCTATGATGGATTAATAGGTATGGCACTATTTTACGGTTATCTAGGCAAAGAATCGAATGATGACTTATTTACTTCCGTTGCAAAAGCTTGTTTTAATAGCGTACTAGAAGAATATACAGATTTAAGTCAGAGAAAAGTAAGCTCTTCAGCATTTTTAGGCTACGCTTCTATTGTTTATGCAGTTAATCATTTTTATTATTTATGGAAAGACGAAAGTCTACTAGATTTAGGTAAACACATAGTAAATGGCTTACACAATCAAATTAAAGATGATCGAATGTATGACTTCTTAGGAGGAAGTGCAGGGATTATCACTGTTGCTTTAGATTTCTTTAAAATATCTGGTTACAAAAAAAGCTTAGAATTAGCAGAAATCTGCGGACAACATTTAATAAAGAACGCTATTCCTACTGAACAAGGTATTGGGTGGTTACAAATTAATCGCTCTAAAGGAAAACCATTAGGGGGATTAGCTCATGGTAATTCTGGAATTGCTTATTCACTCATAAAGTTATATAGTTTTATCCAACAAGAATCCTATAAAACTTCCGCATTTGAAGCAATAAAATATGATAATTCTTTACTAGATAATAATAAAGGTAATTGGATTGACTTAAGAAATGTTGAAAATACAGGTAAGGTCCACTCTCCTCTTTATTGGTGTAATGGGGCTCCTGGGATAGGCTTAAGTCGATTATATGCTCTTGATTATTTGTCTGAAGAGGTTTTAAAGTCAGATCTGGAATTGGCTGTGGATAAGACAAGATCTAGTGGATTTAACAAAGAGAGTCATTGTTTGTGTCACGGAGATTTAGGTAATATTGATTTTCTTCTTTCTGCATCCATTAAGACAAAAAACTATACCTTAATGGATGAGGTATATGCACGTGTGAATATGTTATTTGAAGGAGTGAAAAAAGAAAATAATATATGGAAATGCGGAATACCAGGTAGTGACAAGCCTACGCCTAATATGTTTACAGGCTTAGCTGGAATAGGTTATGAAATGCTTAGGCTATATAATAACAACTTGCCTTCAATTTTAATATTGGATTCCCCTGAAGTAGTAAAAGAGGAGAAATAATATGGAGAGTAACAAAGCTAAAGTAAAACATAAGCGAAAAGTGCCTTTTATTGAACAAATGCAGCAATCAGAATGTGGGCTGTGCTCTTTGGCTATGGTGTTATCTTATTATTATTGCCATGTAGATTTAACAGAATTACGAAAAAAAGCTGGTGAAGGAAGAAACGGTACAAGCTTACTGACTTTAAAAAAATTAGCTATGGATTATCATTTAGATTCAAAGGGACAAGCTGTTCCTTTGAATTTATTACATGATATTCCTCTTCCAGCTATTATATTTTGGAATCAAAAACATTATGTAGTCTTAGAAGAAATTAATGATAAGTTAGCCATTATAGTCGACCCTGAGCTTGGAAGATTAAAATTAGAAATTAATGAATTTAAAAAAAAATATTCTGGCATCCTATTGGCTTTAACTCCATCAAAAAAATTCAAACAAAGAAGAATGAATAGGAAAGAAAAATATTCTTACTTTAATTCATTTCTAGATGAAAAAAAAGTGCTTTATAAAATATTAAGTGTAGCTTTGTTTTTACAATTGCTTACTGTATCTGTACCTTTGCTATTAAAGTATTTAATTGATGATGTATTAAAATCCTATAATATTGAATTGATCAACGTTATAGGCCTTGTAGGATTGTTAACTTTGTTTATTTATCTGGGATTTACTATTATTCATGGGAAATTATTAATTAAATTACAAAATATAATTGATAAATCTTTGATGAATAGATTTATATCTCATCTTTTTAAATTACCATATAATTTCTTTGAGCTGAGAACAAGTGGAGATTTAATCCTTAGAGCCAACAGCAATGTAGCTATTCGTCAAATTGTATCTAACCAATTAGTTTCTTCAATTATAAATTTTTTACTGATTATAGTGTTGTTTATTTATATGCTTTTACAATCGATTCAATTAACACTTATAGTAAGTACAATTGCTTTCTTACAGGTAATTGTAACCTTATCAACAAGATCCCGTTTAAAACATTTAACTCAGCTTGAGGTTTCTTCTCAATCCAGTACTAATGGATATTTGACAGAAACTGTTCAAGGTATATCTATTATTAAGTCATTAGGAGTTGAGAATCAGGTATATAAGGGATGGTCAGCACTTTTCAATAAACAAATCGCTACTTCTACAGACAAATTAAATTATCAGAACGTAATTAGTGCGTTCAATAACTCTCTTATGTTTATATCTCCTTTATTTGTAGCTTGGGCTGGAGCAATATTAGTCATGCAAAAAGAGATTACTTTGGGTACATTATTTGCATTTCAATCACTAGTTGTGACCTTTTTAACTCCTTTTACTTCTTTGACTATGTCGTTTAGCGAAATTATTAAAATTCAAGCCTTATTAGAAAGAATTCACGATATTTTAGGTACTAAAACAGAAGGTAATGAAAATAAAGAAAAAATAAATGATATCAAAGGAAACATTTCATTAAAAGATGTAAATTTTTATTATAGTAATCAAGAACAAGTGCTAGACAACATAAATCTTGAAGTTTCAGCTGGGCAAAAAGTAGCTATCATAGGGAAATCTGGCTCTGGAAAAAGTACCTTAGCTTCTTTAATAGCTGGCTTATATGAACCAACAACTGGAACTGTAAAATTTGATAATAAGGATATTAGGAATATTAATAAATCTGATCTGAGAAGAAGAATAGGTATTGTAATGCAAGAGGATTTTTTATTTAATCGTACTATAAAGGAAAATATTCGCATGTATCATGAGAATATAACTTCAGAGCAAATTGAAAAAGCTTCTAAATTAACTGCAATACATGATGAAATTAGCAGGATGCCTATGAAATACGAGACCATTGTCTCTGAAATGGGATCAAATATATCAGGTGGCCAGAAACAAAGAATTGTTTTGGCAAGGGCTTTAGTAAATAATCCATCTATTTTAATATTAGATGAAGCGACAAGTGCTCTCGATACAATTACCGAACAAAAAATTAGTGACAACTTAGATCAGCTTAAATGCACTAGAATTATAATTGCACATCGTTTAAGTACTGTTGTTAGTGCAGATGTTATTGTATTAATGGATAAAGGAAAGATAATTGATTATGGTACACATGAAGAATTATTAATTAAGAGTCCTTCCTATCAATTATTTTATAACATTAAAAAATTGGAGATGTCGGTTTAAAGCAGATAGAACTTAGTTTTATCTGCTTCTTTATATTTGATTAAAATTTATAGATGTTTTTTGGTACAATTAGTATTATATTGAAAAATAAGGAGTGTTATGAAAAGTTGGAAAGGATACTATTGGTAGATGATGAAGTAGGGCTATTAGATATGATGAGTGCAGCTCTTAAGGTTGAGGGATTTCATTCAGTTGATAAAGCTACGACCTCTCAAGAAGCTTTAGAGTATGTTAAACGAAATCAATATGCTGTAATTGTATTGGATGTAACATTACCTGATATGGATGGATATTTATTATGTACTAAAATAAGAGAAAAAACCAATACTCCTATAATGTTTCTCACAGCTAGAACATCCGACTTAGATGTCCTCACTGGCTTAAATGTAGGAGGAGACGATTACATTACTAAACCATTTAAACCATTAGAGGTTATCGCACGCATTAGAGCAAAGATTAGAAGAGAACAAAATTATAGAGAAGTAGATAAAACTGAACAATTAGAATATAGGTATGGTTTTTTATATCTTAATTTAGCTAGTGGTCAACTCTTTGTTAGAAATTGTGAAGTATCTTGTACAGCTAGAGAACTACAGTTGTTATCTTTCTTCTTTAAAAATCCTAATTATATTTTTAGCATACAAGATTTATATGAAAAGATATGGGGAAATGACAGTTTAGGCGATACAAATACAGTTATGGTTTATATTAATCGAATTAGGAAGAAAATTGAACAAGCTCCAAACAATCCTGAATTATTAATTAATGTTAGAGGTTTAGGATATAAATTTATACCTCCTAAGGATGGTTCTTTTTGAAAATAAGGTTAAAATTTATTCTTTTATTTCTAATTAATTTATTTTTATTATTAAATTTCGTTTATTTTGGTTTTGCTTTGATTAATTCATTTAGTTTTGACATAATCAACTTTTTTATAGAGGATCATACACTAAATGATAAAATCAGTGACTTTATTATTAAATATCATACATTAATAATATTGGTACTGGTAATTTTTAGTTATGGATGGCTATTAAGTAGTCCATTATTTCACATATTAGAATGGCTTAATTACTTATCTAAGGACAAATATGAGGAGCCAGTAGATAGAAATGGCGTAGCTAGAAGCCTTTCAAAGAGAACAGGTAGTATAAAATATACATTTATTCTTTACAAAAACATTTTAAATCATTTGCAATATTTAACGAACTCTTTAAAAGAAAGTAAGAAAAAAGAAAAAGAAATTGAGAAAAAGAAAAGAGAGTGGGTAGCAGACATTGCCCATGATTTAAAGACTCCACTTTCTTATATAAAAGGTTATTCTTCTATGCTCTTATCTAGTGATAAGTGGACGGAAGGGGATCGACTTTTATTTTTGAAGAAAATAGAAGAAAAAACAGAATATATGGAGGCTTTGTTGCAAGATTTAAACGATACATTTAAATTTGAATATCAAAACGAAGATATAGTCAAGCAAGAACAGAATATAATAACTTTTATTAAAAAGATTGTTCTTGAGTTTGCCAATAATCCATCAGCTAAAGATTATGAAATTGAACTATTTAATTACATTGGCGAAGAATTTTATTATCCATTTAGCGCTCCTTTACTACAAAGAGTATTAAATAATTTACTTGGAAATGCCATTATACATAATCCTAAAGAAACTAATATTAGTGTCATATTAAAAATAGACTCAAAATCTTTAATAATTATTGTTAGAGATGATGGAGTAGGAATTCAAGAAGAAATTAAAAAGCATATATTCGATCGGTACTATAAAGGTAATTCTGTAGCTAAGAAAGGCTCTGGATTAGGATTACACATTTCTAATCAGTTTATAGAGGCACATGGAGGTAATATAAAACTTGAAAAAGATGTAGAGACTGGAACTTCATTAAGAATATGTCTACCACTTTGAACATATAAAGATTTAGGATGTAGAAGAACATGAAGATGTAAGTTATAGTAATTTTAAAAATTCTTTGCAATGGTATGACTATCCTATCATTGCAAAGAATTACGTATTAGTATTGACTTATTGGAAAAAACCTTATTTTGTAATAAACAAGACCGTTCTATGTTTTAGAACGGTCTTGTTTATTATTTCTTCGAATTATTATGAAATAATTTAATTTTTAAGGTTATGTTAAGGTTATTTTTCTTCTCTGTTTACTTTCACAATCTATAATGATTTTGAGGTGATTAAATTGAATAAAATTATTGAAACGGCTAATTTAGTAAAACAGTATAAAAAAACAAAGGTAGTAAATCAGCTAAACCTATCTGTAGAACAAGGAGATATCTATGGGTTTTTAGGCCCTAACGGTGCTGGGAAGACAACTACCATTCGTATGCTATTAGGATTAATTAAACCTACTTCTGGAGATGTTGAAATATTTGGTAAAAATTTAACCAGAAACAGAATGAGCATTTTGAGCCAAGTGGGTTCCTTAGTTGAATACCCTTCTTATTATGGAAACTTGACAGGATATGAAAATTTGGAAGCAATCCATAAATTATTACGTATTAAAGATAAAAACCAGATTAACGAAGTACTTAATATTGTTGGGTTAATGAAAGCAAAAGACAAACTAGTAAAAAACTATTCATTAGGTATGAAACAACGTTTAGGAATTGGACTTGCTTTGCTTAATTCTCCCAAATTATTAATCCTTGATGAGCCTACTAATGGACTAGACCCTGCAGGTATACAAGAAGTTCGAGAGTTAATTAAAGGTTTACCTTCCAGTTATGGAATTACAGTTATGATCTCTAGTCATTTACTAAGCGAAGTTGATCAAATGGCCAATAAAGTAGGCATTATAAATGAAGGAAATTTAATTTTTCAAGATGATATCCAAGAATTAAGAAAGAAGAGTGCTTCAAAAATCAACATAAGAGTTAACAATCCAAACTTAGCTCAAACAATTTTGAATAAAGAAGGATGGAATGTATTCCTTAATGAGAATAAAGAAATAGTAATTAATGAAAATGAAGATAGTAAAATCGCATACATTGCCGATAAGTTAATGCGTCAACAGTTAGCTATATATCGAATACAAGAAGAAAAACAATCTTTAGAAGATATTTTCCTCGAAATTACACACAAAGGTGGAAAAGTATCGTGAATAATGTTATACATTCAGAAAAAATGAAACTGAAGAGAACCTTTATCACACCGGTTACTTTAGTTTATCCTCTTGGAATTGTTATGTTATCCTTTTTACTTATATTGATGCAAAAAAATAATTTTATGGAAAGAAACTATAATATGTGGGATGCAATGGTAGTGATGACTCAATTTGTTATTATGTTTTTAATTCCTCTTGCTATCACCATTATAAGTTCGAATTTGATTAACGTAGAACACCAAACAAATTCATGGAAATTTTTATTTACTCTTCCAGTAGGTAAATCTCAATTTTATTTTAGTAAGCTTTTTTATTTATTAAAATTATGTTTTTTTTCAGCCTTAATCATCTTTATAGGTTTTATTCTAATTGGAAAAACTTTAGGTTTTAGTGGCGGAATTCCTTATTTACTTTTATTAAAAGCTGCTTTTTTACCATATCTAGGATCTTTTCCTATCATTACTTTTCAATTATGGATGTCAATACAATTTAAAAATCAAGCATTTCCAATTGGTATTGGTATTTTAGGAGCAATTTCTACATTTTTCTTACAAATGAATGCAAGTACGTCATATCTATTCTGGGCTTATCCAGCTATGATGACACCAGTTAAGTTATTGCTTGCAAATGGTTCTTTAGGGGACATTGTAACTAACGATGCGGTGGCACTATATACAACATTGAGTATCATTTTCGGCCTATTATTTTTGCTCATAGGATTAATTAAGTTCAATAAACAACAAGTAGACTAGGAGGGACTATCTTATGTTTCGTGATTATCTTATGTTTGAATGGTTTAAATTAAAAAGACAAAAAATATGGATATTATTAATGGTAGTTCCTTTTATAAGCGTAATCCTGGGATTAGCGAGCTTTTTAGGAAACTATGATGTATTAATGGATGAAAAAGGGGATAATGGCTGGTTAGAATCTTGGACACAAATTACTTTATTTTATGGTATGTTATTTCTACCTATCTCTTCAGGTATTTATGCAGCTATGGTTTGTAGAACTGATCATCTAAATGGTGGGTGGAAATTACAATTTTCTTTACCTATCTCTAAAGGCATTATTTATTTATCTAAACTAACTGTAATATTATTACTAATACTTTTAATGCAACTGTTCTTGGTTTTATTTTACCTTATTGGAGGCACTATAATTCATATTGATAACCCTATTCCTGTCACTTTTATTCTATCTGCAATTCTTCTAAGCTGGCTAGGAACTTTTTCTTTATCCTCAATTCAATTGTGGTTATCATTTAAAATTAAAAGCTTTGGAATACCATTAGGTATTAATATTTTCTTATCATTCCTAGTTTTTGCAGCGTATACATCTAAGTGGGGGATGCTTTATCCTTGGGCTCAACCGTCATTTGCTATTTCTACACCGGATGAGAGTCCAATTCAATCGTACCCTCTATTTATAGGTATAGTATTTATAACTTTCTTGATTTTTGTAACAATAACATCTTTTCGTTTCAAAAGAGCAGATCTAGAAAATTAATCTTACTCATAGAAGGGAAAGAAAAATAAAAGTGAAACCTACAGAAAAAAATGAAGGTTATCAAAAGAAATTAAAAATAATGACAAGAGGCGCTGCAGTATTCTTTTTTCTTTTAGCAGTATATTATATAGCATGGAGTTTTGTAAGAGAAGAAAGTTTCTCAAGCGTGATAATATATCCTATTGCTATTTCATTAATTATTATTTCAATTGAAAAACTTATATTTGAGAAAAAATCCTTTATTATTTATTT
Organism: Priestia sp. RMT2NF4; assembly: GCF_047872835.1. Taxonomy (NCBI): domain Bacteria; kingdom Bacillati; phylum Bacillota; class Bacilli; order Caryophanales; family Bacillaceae; genus Priestia; species Priestia sp. RMT2NF4. The sequence continues at coordinate 56,235 of NZ_JBLQZO010000009.1, read as the reverse complement.
AATTGCCTCAGTTCTTTTATTTGGGGCGGGTATTATATTTATATAAATACAGTCAGATGAGAAGACAGGCAAAATTTATAAAAATCAATCTATGCCTATGTACGAAGACAAATTTAAAACTGTTCCAGCTGGTTATTCTTTAACTTTTGATGTGTCATTTATGATGGAAAAATCACCAAAAGATTTAAATAATATGTACTTATATATGGAAAGTAAAATTGATCCATTTGTTGATATACATTGGAAACTTGATAATCTAGACTAATATTTAAATAAGAAGAGACGCTTTTATTAGGCATCTCTTCTTGTTCTAACTTATAATTTTTGTACCGCGTATAATAGCAATTCTTCCACATTCTTTTTGCCTAATTCCTTAGCTTTTTGCTGTAACTCTTCCTTCAAATTACTTGATACCTTTACACGTACCACTTCCAAATTGCTATCAATATAAATGCCTCTACTACGCTTATTGATTTTCCCTGAAACAAGAACCGAATCTAATAATTCCACAATTTCTTGAGCTGATTCTGTCAGTAGTACAGGTTTAATTTCAACCAAAAATTGTTCTTTCTCTTCTTGTGGTGTAATTCTCATATTGGTTGGGCTTAGGTACTGATAGAATAAATCCATGAGTTTATAAAGCTGTGATTTTGCATAGGCTGTTTGCTTAAAAGCAAATGTAGCATAGCCTTCTTTGGTAATCGTTTTTTTGGATTCAATCTCATAGGCTGCTTCATAACCGCGATTAAGTAATTCTTCTACCGTTATCTCTTCATGTTGCTCTGTCACTGCCATAATGGGATCTTCTACTGAGTTAATACGAGCAAACTGCTCTTTTTCTTCGCTTTTCTTCACAAAAAGCTGAAATAGCGCAATATTTTGTTCAGCGTGATAGAAATGACGTTTACTTGGTTTGCGCCCCACTTCATGTGTACGCTTAAACGCGTCTAGATCTTCCTCATTCACAAAATAACAATTGATTCCTCGATATTCTTCTTGGAACGCTGGTAACAGTTCTTGTTTAATATACTTATTGACTGTTGTGACTGAGATATCCAGTTGCTGAGCTACCTCTTTTGTCGTAAGCCCAGGCTTCTTTAACTCTTCTTGTAAACGAACGACATCTTGGATATCAAATTCATAACGTCCTTCAATATGCCAGTCATCTTTATTAATAGGATTCAATTTTCCTTGTTGAATATATGTATAAATCGTTTTCTTTGATGAAATAGATAGCATCTCCATCACATCTTCAATGGTAATGATTTTAGTTGGATTATCAATCATGACATACACTCCTTTTTATTTTCTTTTAGTTAATAATTAAGTATATCATATACACATATAGTTATAATCTAAAAGTTTTTATAATTAATATGTAAATAATAAAACCGACTTATATAAAATTAAGTTTCACTATTTACTCTAAGTGATGACAAATAGGAGATTTTTCTACAAACTATATAAATAGTAAACTATATTTATAAAAAGTAAGTTTATACTTTTACTTTTAAATAAGTTACAATTAACAAGTAATAAATATAACAAATAATTTTAATTAGATATTTAATTATAGAAACATTAGATGTTTAATTAAGATAATTAAAAGTTTAAATATTGTTATTAATACTATTAATACGTTTTAAAGGTTATTTACCATCTGTATACAAATAAATACAAACTTAACACCCACATAGAGAAAAAAATATCTTAATACAAGGGAGATTTATAAATAAGATGTCATGTTTTACGAAAGGAGAGGTTTTATGCAAGATTTCTCATTAGTACATATGGAAAGAGAAGTAAGAGAAAGAAAAGGCGATTTCAATAAAATTGTTTCATTGATGCTAGATAGTACGTATTATGATGCATTAGAAGAAAGAAATGAGCATCACCAGCGAAAAAACGAAGAAATGTTTAGTGATTTTACAGATGTAGAAATGATGTACTACTATGTCAATCAACGAAAACATATTCGAAAAGATCGAGAACGAAAAGAAAACACAAAAACCGAATACTTACGGATACTGCTGCAGTTTTACCAGTATGCGGTAGAAAGTAAGTCCTTCTTAAGACAAGATGTAGACCATTATATAGAAGAAACTATTTTTAAAAACCTAAGACCTTGGCATATAAGAAACTATCAGGCATATTTAAGTACCGCATTGTTAGGGAAGGGTGGAAAACCTTATTCACCTGCAACTTTAGACGCTAAAATGACGATTTTAAAAAGTTTTATGAAATGGTTACATGAAACGAAATATATTCACCATCCTTTGCATAAAGAAATTTTGAGTACATCACTATCAGAACAAGAGATTCCAAATCGAGATTTGTATTACCATGAAGTGAAACAGCTTCTGGACTATTACAAGGATCATCCTATTAATTATGGATTGTTAACGATGTTGGCCATGACAGGGTTACGTGTACAAGAAATAGCTAAAGCTTCGTGGGGAGATGTATATCTAGACAGTTTAAGTGGCCATTATCGATTAAGAGGAGTAGGGAAGGGTGGAAAGAAATTTGATAAGCTACTTCATCCATCGCTATATGAACGTATTCTTGCTTTTCGAGAACGACGTCATGTCAGTAAAGCATTAAATTCAAGTGATCATAGTCCATTATTTCCAACTAAAGATGGAGACTATTATCAATATAAAAACTTAAGTAATTATATTGTGCGTATCATTGAACGAACAGAATTACCTTTTGTAAAAGAACGGAATGACAGGATTACGCCTCATTATTTTCGTCATTTTTATGCCATTTATAGTCGGCAGCAGGGAGCCGATATCTTTTTAATTCAAAAAGAACTAGGTCACAGTGATCGTAAGACCACCGAACGTTATCTGGAGAAGGTTTTACAGCGTGAACAAGAAATTGGATTGTTGTGGAAGGAACAAGATTTTTAAAGGTAGATGTTAAAATAGAATGCTTACAGAAATGTTTCCTTTCATTTATGGTTTGTGGGTTTTAGGTATTGTTATATTCATTCTTTTATTTAATCGTATAGTCTTAAAAAAATATATAAATTAGAAAAGGTATTTCTGTTATTATTATCAATCTTTTATTTAGTAGGTTTAATATCTATAACATTATTTCCTATACCTGTAGACGATAATTTAATACAATACCGAACTAGTAGTGGAGATAATGAAGTAAATAATTTGATTCCTTTAAAATCTATTATTGGAGCGATAGATGGGAATTTTATTATTTCAATGATTCATCAACTAGGTGGAAATCTTATTCTGTTGTTTCCTTTGGCATTTTTTATTCCAACTCTATTTCCTAAGCTAACAAAATTTAAGACAATGTACTTATAGGTTTTTCAGTCTGTCTTCTTGTTCCATCACGTATCTCTCACATTCATTGATATCATAGCAATAGATTTAATAAAAAGAAAACTGTTTTATAAATATAAATTAAAAGATAAAACCCCTTGACAGTTTTAGAAAGAGTCCAGGGGTTTTTATATAGGTATTACAAAGGATTGGTATAAGGAGTTGCAAAGTGAACTAAGTTCTTTATACCAATCCTAGACAATTTTAAATTTAAATATGCAAAATCGAACAAAAAGAGAACACCTTTTCACCAAATTGTGGTATACTTGCAGTATGTACCATTAATTTTTAGATGGGCGGTTGCCCTGTTTTACCTTTCTCCACTATATAGAGAAGGGAGGTGACCGTTAATGAAACTTCTTCACGATATTTTAATAGAAATATCTCCTACAATTGTTGGTTTCTTATTAGCATTAATCCCAATTAATGTGTACAAAGAGAAGAACTCCCGAAAAAAGTCTGGCCGGACTAGTCGGAAGTCTTCGAAACGAAAATTCATAAGGCGCAACCACTCATCTAAACGATAGTTGCACTACATTGACGAGATGTTACTATCATCTCGTCTTTGTTATTATATTGCTCATTATAACATAAAAAAATAAAAAAACATATAAAAACATAAATGGCGGACATACATAAAAGGTAAAAAAACAAAAAACATATAAAAAACATTTTTATAAAATAAAAAACAAAAAAGCAGAAAAACATAAAAAAGTAAAAAAACATATTTTTTATAAAATAAAAACCCTTGACAATGCCTTCATTGCCAAGATCCTTCGTAGATAAGTATTGAATTAAAAGAAGTAGCGATAACGAGAAATAGATGGATCTCGTTAAATTTATTATTGCCGGTTTTTATATTGATATACTTACAAAAATTTTTGTGTTTATTGATTTAGAAAAAATTTTCGATTTATTTTTTTCGGTTTTATCTTAACATGTTTAACTTCTTTTTTATCTCTTTCCAGAGCACCAATCTTTTTAGTAAATGTGTTATTAGGATAAGACTCCATCTCCTGTTGAAAAGCAGACTTTTCAGTAACTCTTCTTAAATAATCAATTCTTATACTTTGTTTTTGTAAGCATATAGTTATATTATATAAGAACTTTCCCAAATAAAGAGATATTAACTGTTAAATATTGTTTGTTTTTTCGCTAGAGCATATTACTTTCAATTGTTAACAAGTAAAGGAATATTTATGAGATGAAGGGGAGTGGGAAGTTAGCCAAAAAAAGCAAAACTCCCGATAGTTACATATACCAGGAGTCTTGCTTGTGAAATACATTATCAATAGTAGTTACGATTATTCTAACTGTGGAGGTTAGATTGATACAATATGCAATGACTTCCTATTGTCTTCCTTAAAAAAGTGTATCTATATGTTTGAGAAATATACTACGATTTTAAAATTCATTATAAAAAAAACCTAGTTACGTAATTGGGAGACGTAAAACTAGACTTTTGAGCAAAATACAAACTCTATAAAAGTAAATGTAACATGTGTAGAGGAAAGTCTTAAGTAGTTTGTAATCTGTACTTTGCTGCTATTAGTATGTACGGAAAATGATACGTTATACTTAACCCACATCTTTCTCTTTTTCTAGTCGGTTAAGCTTCAATTCCATTTTAGAAAATTTCTCAGTAAAGAATTTATTATTGGAATTTAAGTCTTTACTTTCTTTTTTGAGTTCTTGGATATCGCTAAGTGTCTTTTTAAACTCTTGCAGTAGAAGGCCAAAACCTGATCCTTCATATTTATTTTCTTTTAAAGACTCTTGTGAAGGAACAACATACATCAATTCGAGCGTTTTCCAACGTTCTTCATTGTCAAGGCTTTCATATGTATCCTCCTTTAATAGGGGTTTCTTCTATTAATTTCCTCATATAGAAAAAAGGTAAGGGCATCACGCCTTACCTTTTTTATTATACATCATTGATTAAGTGATGAGTCTGCATTCTTACAGTGAATTTGTCCAACCTATTTCCTTTCCGATGCACAAAGAGGGGGTAGTGATATCATCAAATAATTAAACTATTAACTAGTTTTTTTTGAATAAAATGCTTTCATTTTTTCACTTATACGTTTACCTTTACATTCTTTAGTGTTGCAGCCTGTACCGTTACTACGATGATATATATGGGCTTCCCATTCATTTCCACACGAATTACACAACCACCATACTTTCTTATTGGAACCCTTCGTAACTTCAGAAGGTGTAAGTTCACCATTTTTAGTGGGGTGCCATTCTTTTGCTAATTTAGGATTTACAACAGCTAATGAGTTAGAAGGGAAGACTTTTTTCCCTTTACAACCAGGACAGCCAGTTTTTCTCTTTCCGGAAGTTCTATGGTTTGGTGTAGTTTCCCATTCATGTTCAGGGTTTCTACTACATTGCCACCAAACTTTTGTTGGAGAGCTAGCAAAAACTTTATCTGGAGTAAGTTCACCATTCTTAGTAGGGTGCCATTCTTTTGCTAATTCAGGAAATTTTAAAAGAAGGGAGTCTTCTGGTGCTAACTTCTTTTTACCACAATACGAACACCCATTACCCTTTGCTTTATCATGCACCTTCATTGGATACGAATGATCCTTTTCACAAATCCACCAGACCTTCGTACCGCTACCATAAGTGAAAAACGAAGGCTTTAATTCTTTGTTTTTATCATAGTCCCACTCCTTAAGGATTTCAGGATGTGTAGTTACAATTGATTTTTCTTTTTGCAGTCTTTTAATAGTTTCCTCAATATCTATAAAATCATTTTCCAAATTTAAAAATTCTTCAAGTTTTTGAGGAGAAATATCAACATTAAAATGTTGAATAAATAATTCGAAGAGCTGAAATATCACTTTCTTAAGTGATTTAAACCCACTAGATTTTTCTCGTTTAATATAAATAGTTGCGCCATCCTCATGTATGTCTACTCTTGGTTCAACTATACGAATTAGTTTTATTCCTTTTTGAGCGCATAATTCATTTTTTCTTTTATCTCTATCTGACTTGTTTTTATGTGCGTATTCACCATCATACTCGATCAGCAAGTTCTCTTCCGGAAAATAAATATCACCAGTCATTTGATAATTATCAAAATAAAGTGGAGCGTTATTGTCAATTGTTAAAGTAGGAAACATTTTTTTTGCATAATAAAAAATTGCCCGCTCAGGGAAAGATGTTTGCTGGCCGGAATTGCATCGCTTACAACCTCTTGAACTATATCTTTGGCGATTGTTTAAAGCTGCTTCCCATACTTCTCCACATTCACTGCATGTCCACCAATATTTTTTATTTGAACGAGGTGTCACTTGTTCAGGCCGTAGCTCATTTAAATCATAATTCCATTCACTTGCTAGTAATGGGTTATCAACTAATAGATTATTTTCTTCCCATGCTTTTTTCCCGCTACAGCAGGGACAGCCATTCTTCTTTGATGCTCTAGAATTTATAGTCGCTGGCCATCTATGCCTGTTATCAACAGAACAGATCCACCAAACTTTCGAATTTGTACCTGGTTTAACTAATTGTGGGGTAAGAGTATTTTTTTCATAGTCCCATTCTTTTGCAAGCTCAGGCTTTAAGTAAGCTAATGATGTTTCATATGTAGGATAGCGACCACTGCAATAAGGACAACCATCCTTTCTATCTTTTTTATTGCGATTATTTATATAGGCCGGCCATTCGTGTCCTTTAGAGCATAGCCACCAAACTCGCTCCGGTGCACTTTTTGTAACATCAGAAGGTTTTAAATCACCGTTTTTAGTAGGGTGCCATTCTTTCACTAAATCAGGTCTATCTTCAGCTAACGTAATTCTTTTTGCCATGTTCATTTTCCTCTCTAATATTATAACCTCAAGATAAAGGGGATAGACACATACAAATTTTCCTCCCCTATATAAAATTGATCATGAATGTCGCCAATTCAGCATGAAAAAGGGTATCTAAGTATAGAGGATCATATAGAGAAAAGAGAAGGGCTTATCCTTCTCTTTTTTATTTTACTTTATTTACTTATGTTTAGGAGCTAGGATGTACAATTTTTTATACGTGCTCAATATTCTATCCTAGGAAAAATTCTTCTAAATCATTATCATCTTTTAAGATTCTACATTCATGCACTCCTAATTCTAAGGCCAGATTCACAGAGGCAGACGCTAAAACGGAAGAGTTTGCACGAACAGTGAAAGCTGCATCTATAAGAGAATCATAATGATCATATGTTGTATTAATCTTTAAAATAATGTCCTGATAAGCAACGTCTAGCTTTGTTACAACAGACTGTGAATAGGTATTCAATATGTTTTTTAGTTCGTGTTCTCTCTCACCTAATTTGTCTTTAGCATACGACCAAATAAAATTTGCAGTTACTGTACCAATAATAGATCCTAGAACAGGAATAGGTATTAACATTTGGCCAATAGCTCCTCCTGTAGCAGCTATTCCTGCTTCCAAACAAAGAATCTGCCCTTGTGTAACAAAGTCATCCATGGTGATTTGATTTTTATTCAAATCGGTCATTAAAGATGTTAGGCCCATAGCAGCACTAGCCATTGCTCCTGCAAAAGGTGCTGATAGAGAGGTTAAATTTGTTAAAGCGTAAATACTACTTGCAGTAACCCCACCTTTCACGCCAGCCTTAACAGAGCTTAAACCGACTTCTTTCCAGTCATTTTCTTCAAAGTCTTGAAGTCTCTTACCATCTTTCATTTTTCTATAAATGATTGTTATTGTATTCAATGAAGCAGCTATTGTAGCTGCTGTTACAGTTACTTTACTGCCTTCACTGACTGAGGGGCCTTTTTTTAATTCAGTAAATTTTATTCTTCCCCTTGCCTTTTGTTCAATTTCTCCTTGTATTCTTTCATTTTGATCAACAAGGTAATCCTGGTGTTTGGAAACCGTTTCTCCAACTTTTCCTAGCTGAGCTTCACTATACTTGGATATTGAAGGTTTTACTACACTTTGAAAACTTTGACCGGTCTCAAGTTCTATCTTCTCTACCTTCTGGAGGATAGCACGAACTGATTTACTGTTTAAATAACTCGGAGGATTACCCGATTTTATATCTTCAATTACCTTATACTGATCTTTTGGGATAGAATAACTCATAGACGTATCTTGATATTTCTCAAAATGTTCCAGAACGTGTTTTAAGGTATTATTAGTCCCATTTATAAACTTTGATTGATATTTAACGTGGTCTAAAATAAAATCTTCAGGTGCAGTACGAGCTACCCCATCAAAAGTAGCAACTTCTTTCTGCCCATTTAAAGCTGCCCAAGCATTACGTACGTTTACTTCTAAATGTTCTGCTACTTCACCATGCTTAGTGTGGTTTGAACCTAGAATGTTATTTGGGTTTGAAAGAAACTGTCGCATTTTCATCATATGACTTAGTGCGTTTTCGAAATTTACATTTTGCTGATTTTGAGCCATGAGCGCATCCTGTACAATTTGGTCTAATTGTTTTGCGATAGACTCACTTTTCCAAAAGTTAAACCCGTCTATTCCAGCCGCCCATACTTGATCACTCCACACATTTGTTGGCATTATTGGCCGACTTCTTTCATAAACAACGCAGACAAACTTTCTGTATTATTAATAATTGCCCTTAACTTGTTACGTTCATCCTCTGAAAACTCAGTAAAAGATTTTACATGCTTTGTATTACTAATAAATAAAATTAGGTCTTGTTCCAAGTTATTAGCTAGGGATTGAGTCAAAGATTTTAAATTGTTAATTTTGATAGATGTTGCTTGGAGAATTCTTATTGATTTCACAATTTCTACGCGTTCTTCGTCTACTTTAATTGCCGTTTTTTTATTCTTTTTACTTATAAAAAAGCCACCTGCAGCCAAACTAGCTGCACCAATTCCCCATCCAATAGGGCCTGCTAGTGCTAGGAAAGCACTTCCTCCTGCCATACCACCACCACCAGCTAGTATAGTTCCTCCTCCTAACCAAGCTAAAGCTGCATTAGTTGCTGCAGCTCCCGACAGAGTAGAAATAGCAGCGCCTGTTGATGCGGTACCAAAGGTAGTAGCTATAGCCATAGCTGCAGTAGGGGCAAAGGCAGCAGTAGCTACACCTGCTGCAACACCCACGGCCGTACCCCCACCAGCCAATTTAAGCATTTCTTTTTCATCATAAGAAATTTCACTAAGAACCTTAAAACTTTTCACATTAAGAAGAACTTGCTCAAAGCTTTTTTCAAACTCTTTTGGAGTATTTGCTAATGTGTTTATATATGCTTCTACTTTTTGAATAATATCAACACTATAAGCACGTGTGTTGTGTAATTTAATAGCATTATTTTGCAAATTATTTGATGTTTTCTCATACTCATTAACAGCTTGTTCTAATTTCTCTATAGCTTCTTTTTTTAATTCATTATTTAACATGAAAAATATCCCCTTTTAAAATGTTATAAGAATTACTTAGTTTTAGAGCTAGCAACTTAAAAACTTTGGATTTCCTTTTATCCACCCAAAATACAAATTGATTCCATTAATAGTAACTGGCCCTACAATACGATTTTTTATAGCTCGTAGCTTAAAAAAAGATACAAATTTACTGTAGTCATGAAAACCTTTGTCCTCTTGACTAAAAGAGTGTATTAACATCAGGGCATTGGGAGCAGTAAACTTTTTAGCAAGAAGAATAGCAGAACCTGTCCTGTGTAACAGCTGATATCTAAGCTCACAAATGTCCGTTTTACATAATTGTTCTAATCTAAGTGTTTCGAGTAGAAATTGAACTCTTTCCCTTAACCCCTTACTTGGTTCATTCTCTAATCTTTTCCCAATCTTGCTACCAAAATCTTCATTGACTTTTCCTTCAACAGCAACGGAAATTAATTCTTCTTTATTTTCTTGTGAGATTCCTTTTGCTAGAACAAATATATCGTTTTGAGAGGCTGCATTTCCCCCAGGTAAACTAACTTTATATTCTGGTAACCCTAAAAGTAATTCCACCTGCTGAAATAGGGGTACATCCGAAGTATTAAAACAAGATTTTACATCAGGAGGAAAATCATTTTGTTTGCCCCAGCAATATGCTAGTGTTTTTGCTGAATATCCTGTTTTAAACTGCTTTTCCCCATTTACTAATAGTCCCTTCCAATCTTCTGGACCTTTACTAGGTATATAAAAAGTTTTAGAGACTTTTAGCTTGTCTTTTGTTTCGTTACTTTGTTTAAACATGGACTGGTATATTAATTGAATGTCTTCACAATATACATCTTTAGCTTGTTGTAGAGGTGGAGAAGGATGATAATAATCCCATTCTGTCTTTCCTCGTTTTCCAAATGTAACGGCATTATACTTTGTTAATGCTTTGTTCCACTGTTTCATAGAGGACTTCAATTGTTGGGGGTGATTGCATCCCCATGCTAGGAGAAACCATGGGTGACCTTGAGAAAAACATTCTTCTATTATCAACTCATTTTCTTTCAGTATTTTATCCTCAATTAAACTAAATTCTTTTCTGGAAAAATTTATATTAGGGTTTCTTAAAGGGAACAAATTGTAGATATATAAACGCCCTTCAAAATTTTCTTTATTTATATAAATACCATTAATCACACAATTAAGTTGTTTCATTGTTGGATCAACAGACAGTTCTCCCACAATTTTATCCTGGTTAGAAGTTAAGAAAGAGTTCCATTCTTGAGTTGATTTTAATTGTGCTGATCCAGGATTCGACATAATGACAGCACCTATGGACTTTTCAGATATTCCCCACTGAAGATAAGTTTGAGTTCTCATTATTTTGTCATTCATTTTATAGAAAGTACCAAATATTTTTGGTTTTTTCATATATTCCCTCCTGAAGTATTTATGAATGTCTTTTATTCTCAATGAAGTAATTTAAATCTATATAAAAGTAAAGAAAATCAATATTATTGGTTAAAAATAACTATTAATGATTATTTTTTCGTTATAATAAAACAGTTTTCAAAGATATTTTACTTCAAATGGAATATTATTCATATATTTAATTGTGTGATTATGTAAAAAGAACTATATTTGAGAAGGATATTAAATAATGGGATGAAAAATTAAGTTAATTGTAAAGAAGTAAGAACGGCTAGGTTAAAAGAATAATATAATTCACATAATGTTCTATATAGATAAAAAGGGGACTAGTGCAAAAACTACACGCTAAAAAATAGATTGTGTATTAACTTTAAATTGCTTATTTATGAACCTAATTCGTATAATTGGTGGATAAATTCCTTTTTTTGGACATACTTCATCCCTTGATGAATTTTCTTTTTCTTAGTCATATACGGGACTTTTATATCACTCAATATGAAAGTAGCTGTAAGAAATGATTTCAGTCTTAATATCAAATTAACTCGCCCTTTATAAAATTGATTATCCTATTCTAACGTTGTCAAACCAATTATTCTCCTTATTTAAAGTGCTAGTACCAGTATTGCAAAAGTTCATAGATTAATATCAATTGTCATTATTTTCTTAAAACAGAACCTTTAATCCTATATGTTGGTGTATAATATATATTGTTTTATCTAAAAAATGGATGGAGATGGTTAATATCAATTACAGAAGAACTAGTATAGTAGACACACCTAGAATTAATAAAAGTATGCATGATTATTTTGGAATCGATAGATATTCCGAGGGTTTGGCAAAATTTATTAAGTACTCAGAAACTCCCATTACTATTGCTATACAAGGTGAGTGGGGAAGTGGAAAAACTTCTTTAATGAGTCATGTACATCATGAGCTTTGTGGGGAGAAGAAAGAATTTGAAAGCATATGGATAAACACCTGGGAATACTCCGTACTTATACAAGATAAAGACACCTTATTGACTGTCGTTTCTCATATGTTAAATGCAACTGTTAAAACTATAGAAGCAAGCTTAGAACAAGTAGATACAGATATAAGAGAAGCAGAAAGTCAAAAGATAAAATCGATTAAAGCAAAGCTAATAAAGATTAAAGATTTCTCAAGGAACCTCTCACCAATGATTCCAGAGTTAACTAAGTTAGTTATAGGACATTTAATAAGTGGAGACACGTCAACACAAGAAATGATGAATCAAATTATCAGTAATTTCTCACAGACCACCTACGAACAGGAGAATTACATTCAGGATGAAGAGCAACAGCGTATTAGTGAAAACATCATGGAACTTAAAATGAGCTTAGAGAGTGTTATTTCTGATTTATTAAAAGTTAATAAAGATAAGCAAGGGTTTATATTCTTCATAGATGATTTAGATAGATTAGAGCCTACAGTTGCTGTAGGTATTTTAGAAGTACTAAAAAACGTATTCACGATTGATAGATGTGTATTCTTATTAGCAATAGACTATGATGTTGTAGTGAAAGGACTAAAATCAAAATTTGGAGAAAAAGACAACAGCAATGAGAAGGAGTTTCGCTCATTTTTCGATAAAATTATTCAAGTTCCATTCACTATGCCAGTAAATAGTTATCAAATTAATGATTTTTTAGCTGATCATTTAGAGGGCATATATTATTTTCAAGAATTTGAAGATAATAAAATTGATTTAAAGAGTTTCAAGAAAAAAGCAGCTCGAATAGTAAAATTATCAGTTGGGACAAACCCCAGAAGCTTAAAAAGGTTAATTAACTCACTTTCATTGTTAAAGATTATTAACAATGGAATTGGAAAAGATATGAATTCTGAAAGCGAAGAAGTTGTACATTTTGCATTAATTTGTATTCAAACTGCCTATCCTCAGGTGTATGAACTGTTAAACAATAACCCTTATTTTACTGGGTGGAATGAAGATACTGTATTAAGTTTCTTAGGGAAGAGAGTAAATTATCCTACAGAAAGAGACGAATTAGATGTTGAAGATACTCTTCATTGGGAAGAAATATTGAACATAATATGTGATGAAATTTCTTTAAGCACAAAGGTTCAACAAATAACAGATATTTTTAATATGATGCTTAGAGAAGTTCCCGATAACGAAGATTTAGCAAGGTTCATGAAGCGCATGCTTTCAATGACAGCACTCACAGATGTTTCCAACGTCAACTCGAAAAAAGTAGATACAGGCTTAAGAATTGGAATGCATGTGAGACAAACTCTTTTAGATTTAATTAATGAAAATCTAATTGAAGATTATATGGTTAAAAATCTATTGAATAAAGAATATTCGAAGAAAACTTTTGGTTTAGGTTATCCTTTTTTAAAAGAGGTTGATGAGAAAAGTTCTATTAGAGATTTAGCAAGGCATGGGGGAAGCAGTAAAAATAGATATTGGACAAAAAGTACTTTTAAAATAAATAATAAAAAATATATTGCATGTAGTGAATGGTATAGTGATATGTATGACGATTTTGAGAATTGGAAGCACAATATTATTTCTAATAAACAGGGAGTATAAAACAAAAGCTTAAATAAATGAAAAGCATAAGTTTTTTTATCTGAATATTAATTAATTTATTTTTGTTCAGAAATTTAAAAACTTTAAAGGGTTCCTGCCTGTTGTCCGTTTATTTATAATCCGTCAGATATAAACAGAAAGCTAAGTCTGCTTATCATTGACGATTTTATTTTGGGAAATAAAATGATTTTTAGAAAAGTTATTGGGCGTATTTTAAAAGAGAATTGATTCATATACACTTTATAATTGATTTAGAGAGGTAGCATTAATTATTTAAATAAGGTAAGAGATGAAAGTAATGGCTAATTTCATATTTTAAACACTTGTAGAACAAAATTACCAAAAGCTTCTGTTTATAGTAGTTGATAAAGTTAAAAACAAAAAAGCATCTCCATTATTGGTCTTTACTAATAATGGAGATGCTTTTCATGTTATTATTAATAAGTATTTTTTACGATGGAAATAGTAGTTTATCAAAAGAACCATTGAAAGACTCGCTAGATCCTCCAGAAACACCTACAAGTTCTTTTGGTTTCGTCGATTCGTTTAGCAAATGTGAGATTGTGGGGTTAATTAGTAAATCATTTTCTAAAAACTCGTTTATAAATTGATCTGAGTTACCATCCTTAAAGCCATTTTTACTGTATTTATCTTTTGATTTTTCTATCTTTAAACTTTTACCCCATCTATTAGAGAGTCTAATCAAAAATTTACAAAATAACTGTTTGTAGTTTGCCTCTTTCTCTTCGGTACTTTCGTTTTCATGTACCATAAACTCACCTTTAAATATAGAATTTGAGTAATCAATTTCGCTGAAATTAATGTCACTCTTGATAATAGAATTAGCAAAATTAGTAATGTCTTGTTCATCGCTTAGTGTATATTTCCAACATTGATAGAACCAGCATGCTAATATGTAATCACTACCATAAGTAACTATTGCTTTTAAAGATTTCAAGTCAATTTTATCAAGCTCATCGTCTACGCAAAAGTTATTACCTAGTGAATTGTGATAGTTTATAAATTGAGTTATTACAGCAGTATTTAACGCTTGTTTTTTTATAATTTTCAGATGGCTATTGATGATATAGTTCATTTTGATTGCACTGTTTATGAAAGAGTAGTTTTCATTAAAGCACTTCTCAACTTTTTGAGGACAATAAATTGGGTTATCATCGCTTTCTGTATCAATATCTTTGTTTAGAATCGTCTTATTATTAAAAACATCTTTAAATAATTTAGTGTCTTTAAAGACAATCAAGGAATCTTCCTTTGCAGTTTCCTTTAATAAATTAGAAAGTGAAGTATTACCCAATTTCCCAGGGTTTTTGTTAGAAATAATAATTAACATTCTCATTACACTCTCTAAAGAATAACGTTTAAAATCTATTGATTCAATTTCTCCACGTCTAATAATTAAGAATCGATCTTTCATTTCTAATGCATAGTAGTCATTTATATTCTGTACAAACTGCGACGCTAGTGCAATGTCCTCCACTCTCATTGGTTTTTGACGATTTAATGCCACAGTGATTTTACTAGTAATTTCAGAAACCTGACTTTTGCTGGTTGATTTATAATATATGATACGTAATAATACGTCTGCTTTGTCCTCTGCTTTTTGGACACGCATCTGATTTGGAAGTATTTTCTCTGAAAACCTTTTTGCGATTAATTCCATATCATCTTTTTCAAGAGTAGTTTCCAAATGGTTGTTAAGACATACTTTAAAATCTGCAGTGAGATTTTCAATACTATTTTTCTTGTTTGATTTTAAAGCTGATGTTAAAGTGCGCCTTAAATCTTCACTAATACCCTCTAATTGTGTTGGGTATTCATCAACAAAATCTTTTACGAATTTAGTTAATTTATCAGGAGTCTTTAATAGGTCGTCTAATATTTTTTTATCCTTTTCTTCATAATTTTCGAAGAAAAATTTACTTGCTGCACTGATAGTTTGAGCTCCATTAATTACCGAAATGTTCCATTTTTTATCTATATCGCTATATAGATTTTGAAATTGTAAAACATTGTTGGAATTCAAATTTAATGTATTTTCTTCAGCAATTATTGTAATTCCATTGTTTAAAAACCAGAATTCTTCTGGATTTTTATTAAGGGTTTCTAATATTTCTGAAGTTACATCTAATAAGTCATCTTTTTTTCCTAATCCTATTCGTAAATTTTCACTAAATAGAGAATGGCCTATTTTATTATATAAGTTTACAATATCGAATAAATTAGCTGTAAATGCTATTCCGTTTGTTTCTGGATTGGATAATGGGTTTGCTTCTGTCGCTCGATAACGTTCTTTAATTCTAATTTCATTTGAATTAACTCTATGTGATGAGTCTTCTATAAATTCGTAGTTGACTTCAATGTTACGTGCTGTTTTATTAACCAAATATCTAGCAATTGTGCTTTTTATAAAAGACAATTTCTTCTTAAACATTGGGTTATCCCGAATTGAATACTTTTCCTTCACACTTTTTACTAGAATTAAAAATTCAATGGAATCAAATTCAATTCCATTTAATTCGGTTAAACTCTGATGTTCTATAAAACTCCCAAATCCCTCAATATTTTCAGCTTCAAAAACATCGTAGATAAAAAGGTTTTTAGAATCTCTCTCATAATAAAAATTTTTCTTTTCATTGTATTCTACACTTTGATATTCTTTAGCATCTAGGTAGAGATTAATATATTCTTCAATAGAGTTTGTGTATTCAGTCATTTTCTGTAGCCTCCGCATGTTTTTCTATATCAATTAAAAGGTTATGAATTGAAGGAGCTTGAATTTCAAAGCGATTGTCTAGATAGGTATGTAGATTACTAACATAGAGATTATAGTCCTTAAGAAGAGAATTTAGCTCTTTACGTTCAATTTTAAATTTTGGATTTTTTAGTGCTAATATTAAAGCGTTTTTGAATATGTTTATAGGATCAAAAATTCCATCAAAAATTTTGACTTTCTCTATGCTGCTAGAAGCCTGATAATTTTTGAACACCTCTTTTCGATGTTCACACTCAATCTTTAACTCAATAATTAATAGCTTTATCTCGTTTATGTATGAAAATGGCATAGCATTTATATTTTTTATTTTGCTTAAAATGTTAGTTACATTATTGGTCATTTCTGGGTACATAGTCCCCATATTTATATTGAATAAGCTTGAAAGTTCTTCTCTTATTTGCTTTTTTAAAGTTGCACAAATTGTAAGTTTAGATTGAATGCGTTTAGGTAAGGAAAAAGGTTTATTTCCATAAAAAAGAATAAGTGCTCCTTGCTGAGCAATAATTCTATCATTTTGAGAAGAGTGGTCTAACAATTTATATGTATTTGAAAATAGGTTTTCAGTTCTCAGTGGCGAATCATCCTTTAATAAATTATCATACAAACTACGGACGTCCGATGATGCCGGAGAATACATTTTAGGGATATCAAACAGGTATACAACACTTGACTCCTCATCATAAGAATCTTCTTTTTCTGTATAATGAGGTGTCGCAGCAAAAAACAATGCTATCAATGCATTGTAAGTCACATCTAGTAATCTACTAGGAAATCCCCCGTGCTGGGCCTCTATAGCTGTTTCAAAATAAGAAGAATCTATTGCATATTTGTTAGATAACATTGTATTTAAAATGTTGATTTCAACATTTTTTTCTACATCTAGGTTAAACTTCCTAAATATATTTGGCTGACAAGCAGAATTTTTAAAGTTCTGAGCTTCTCCTCTATAAACTAATATTCCTGTTTCATCCATATTTGATTTCAACTCATATATTTTAGAAATATATGCTGATATCACTGAGTCTCTTATATCTTCTTTATTTAAACTAAGTTCCACATTTTTCATTCCTTTATTATGTAATTATTTATAATAACTTAATTATAAATAAATATAATTACAATAATAACATTTTTTTCTATTCTAGTATAGCAAAAGAACTGAAAGGAGAATCATTTAAATAGAATATTCAAAGGTTTGGTATCCAGTAAATTCAAATTTTTCACGTGCAATTAGTATGTAGTAGGAAAGAAATATATGATGTAAACAAAAAAAACTCTAAAGATATAATCTTAAGAGTTTTTTTTGCATAGCAAATTTCTGAATTTTTTCCTTTTATTTATTATATTTACTTAATTGAAAATGAATTACACATATTATTTCATTGCTAAATGAATTGTATGAAATTTAAACACGAGGACCATGGATCCGGTTGACCTGCCTTAATTTTTTATCAACATTTTTTTCTGTTTTAAAATTGTATGGATCACTCGGTTTATTCTTATTTAATATTGAAGGAGGAGTAAGATGCTCCATCATTAAGTTGCGCATTTATTCTAAAGTAGAGCCATATTGCTCGACCAATAATACTCATTTAACCATAATCTCAATGTATTTAAATCTGTAGCACGTGCAACCCTACCTGGCAAAATTTGAATAAATGATTTGGGTACAGTCACTTTTATAAGTATAGTATATCCCGGTGGAAGAAAATCAAAATCCGGAAGGTCGACATCACTTAAGATTACCATTTCTTGTCTGAAAGGGCCTTGGATTGTATGTACAGTACCTTCTTCTGAAGAATATGTACATATCTAAAAATCTCCATTTCCACCTGAGAGAGTAGCAAGAGCATTTTTAATACCTTTTAGTACATTGTTAAAAAGAATAAAGATTACAACTTAAACAAGCTGTGTTTTTTGTAGTGATTTCTTTTTTAGTGACATGTAGCTGATAATTGCTGATAATTTTGGAAGATACTTCTTTGTTCATTATTCATTGAAAGTCATTTATAATGAAAACACGTGTCAATAGGAAAGGATGTTCGGATTTATGATAGATGTAGTAGAATTATTCGCTGGAGTTGGCGGATTTAGAGTCGGTTTAGAACGCCAAGGCGATTTTAATATAGTTTGGGGTAATCAGTGGGAACCTTCAAAAAAAGTACAGCATGCTTTTGATGTTTATAGTAAAAAATTCGAAGGTAAGGGAATCCATAGTAATGAAGACATCTCTAAAGTAGATGAGACAAAAGATATACCTAAACATGATTTACTGGTAGGGGGCTTTCCTTGTCAAGATTACTCTGTCGCACGTTCATTAAGTGGAGAATCTGGCATACAAGGGAAAAAAGGTGTACTATTCTGGGAAATCATGCGCATAGTAAATCATCATAAACCTAAATTTGTATTGCTAGAAAACGTTGATCGATTATTAAAATCACCTTCTAAGTTACGTGGAAGAGATTTCGCTGTTATGCTGGCAAGCTTTAGTGATGCAGGATATTCTGTAGAATGGAGAGTTATTAACGCTGCTGATTACGGATTTGCCCAAAGAAGACGAAGAATTTTTATTTTTGCATCCAAAAATAATACTAATTATGCTAAAAAACAGTTAGATTACTCCCTACAAGAGAGTATACACAAAAATGGCTTTTTTGCTAGTGAGTTTCCAATAGCTGAAACTTCTTTAAAACATTCTGTATTAAACGATGTGTTACCTGAAGATATTGTGGAAGTATCAGACACTTTCACAGCAACTTTTAGAAATGCAGGTATAATGAGAAATGGAGAATTTTACACGGAGGAAGTTATTCCTCACACAATTCCATCCATTACATTAAGGGACATATTAATTAAAGCTAAAGATTATCAAGTAATTGATGAAAAATATTACGTTGATAGCTATACAGTAGGTAAGAATGGCAAAACAACTTTAGAACACTTTACTTATCTTAAAGGACCAAAACGTATTGAGCGAACTTCAAGTACAGGTCATGTTTATATTTATGCTGAAGGTGGAATGAAATTCCCTGATGATTTAGATAGCCCTGGAAGAACTATACTTACAAGTGAAGCTACAAAAAATCGCAGTACTCATGTGGTTGAAGATCTTGATACTAAGCGTTTGCGAGTATTAACTCCAGTAGAATGTGAATTGCTAAATGATTTTCCTCCGAATTGGACCGAGCAATTAACGGATAGAGTCAGATATTTCTGTATGGGGAACGCCCTAGTAGTAGGTTTAGTAGAGAAAATGGGCAAAAAAATCAACGAGATATATGCTATGGAAACTCAGGAGATTTCAAGGTGAATATTTACAAACAAAGCAGCTAATTAATATTAGCTGCTTTTCTTTTGAATTTCATTTCTTCTGCTGACATGTTGTATATTAAGTCAGATACGATGAAGTTCAATAAAGAAAAAAATCTTGAGTGCTGAACTTTTTTAGTTAAATTTAGTAAGCAAGCTTAAAAATTTTATAGTAATATATATTTATAACTAGGAAGATCTTACTAAAAATAAAAAAAGAGAGGTTTTTATGAAGAGTTATGTTAACTTTTAAATCAGGGGATGAAAAAATGACAGATGAACTATATAAAACTAAAGCTGAAGTCCACAATCATGGGCTAAAAGCTATCGGAAAGAGCCTAAGAGAGATTAATAATAATCAATCTCTTACTGGGGCGCATAAATCCGGTGCCGGTGATGCTTGGGAAACTTGGTTTGGTAAAGAAAAAGATAGTAATAGAGAACCAGATATGCGTACTGCTGGTGTTGAATTAAAAGCCACACCAGTCAAAGAAAATAAGAATGGTACGTTAAGTGCAAAAGAGCGATTAGTTTTAAATATTATAAACTACATGGAAGTGGTAAAAGAACCATTCGAAACAAGTCACTTCTTACGCAAAAACAACACTATTGAACTTGCTTTTTATAGATGGGAACCTGGAACAAAAAAGGATGACTTCGTTATTACAAATGTAGCTATGTATGAAATGATGAAAAATCCTGTTGATTTCGCCATCATTAAACAAGATTGGCATATCATCAACAATTATATTAAGCAAGGACGAGCACATGAATTGTCTGAGCGTCTCACTACGTATCTATCTCCGTGTACAAAAGGAAAAACTGCCGCGGACTCTTTTCGAGAACAACCTTTTTCTCCTCTTCCTGCAAAACAAAGAGCATATTCTTTAAAAGCTGGATATATGACCTATTTATACAGAACTTATGTATTGGGGGGAGAGCCTTCTCAAGCTATTATCACTAATCCATTAGTCTTGCAGAATAAAACGTTATTAGATATCATTCTTGATAAGATAAAACCTTTTATAGGTAGTAAACGTACTGATTTAGCAAGTAAATTTAATGTCAAAGATAATACTAAATCAACTAACCCAGAGATTTTAAAGCATATGCTGGGTATTAAAGGAATAAAAGAAGATGATTTTGGACAAGAAATTACGAAAGCTAATATTAAACCTAAGACCGTAGTTATAAATAAGGGAAAGAAGGAACTTAAAGAAGAATTCAAAATTTTAGAATATAAATTTAAAGAAGTTATCGAAGAAACATGGAAAGAATCTGAATTAAGAGAGTTTCTACGAGATACTAAATTTTTGATTGTTGTTTTTGAAAAAGATGGAGACGATTTAACTCTTAAAGGTGCGAAATTTTGGGAAATGCCTGAGGAAGATATTGAAACTTCAGCTCGATTAGTTTGGGAAGATACAATTCATAAGATTAAAACAGGCGTAGAGATTAAATGGACCCCAAACAAGAGAACGACAAACTTTATCAATTCTTCGTTGCAACATAAGTTGTTCAGTAAACTATCAGCGAGCCAAACCGCATATTATGAAGGCAGTCCGTACGCTGACAAATTACTCGCTAAAATTAAATGGATTAATCGCCCAGATGATAAAATAGATTTGTTCTCTGACTACTACATGACTAAACAGGCCTGGTGGTTAAACAAAGTATATATTTACAATCAGATAGAAGACTTGTTGGATTCTAACTAAATATCTCAGAGCGTCCTATCAATAATTTAGAATTTAGTTTCAAATACTCGTATTCAGCACTACATTTTCGAGTGCTATTTTTAAACCAAGTTTGTTCAAGATTAAGTTAAGAAAACGAAACTTGTATTGTTTAAATAAAAAAGCTCATGAACCACAGAGTTCACGGGCTTTTTTATTTTGAATCCTCTGCAATGGATAATCTCCCACGTTAACTACCGTTTATACTTATACTGAAGGTGGAACATTTGGATAGTCCTGGACGAACTATGCTTACGAGTAAAGCTACAAAAGATCGCAGTACTCATGTCGTTGAAAATCCTGATACTAAGCGTTTGAGAGCATTAACACCAATAGAATGTGAATTGTTAAATGATTTCCCTCCAAATTGGACCGAGCAATTAACCAATAAGGTCAGATATTTCTGCATGGGGAACGCCTTAGTAGTAGGTTTAGTAGAGAAGATGGGCAAAAAACCAAAGAGATATATGCTATGGAAATTCAAGAAATCTCCAAAAAATTATATACAAAAGGCATCTAATTTTGATATTAGATGCCTTTCGTATACAAGAAGAAAACTTAACATATTTTATTTATAGTTTTCTTTAAGTTTGAGTAGGAAACTACTTTGCTGATTTTCTCTAGAGACTTTAAAGAGATTCTTTTTTGACAAGAGTACAAGTTATCTAAAATTTCAGTTGGTACAATATAAAAACTCCACTGCTCAGTGTTTAAAACATCAATTATACTTTCATCTTTTTCTTTTAAAAGACAAAAAACATAAATTTCAGCACTTCTCACAGCATCTTCACTATACATATTAGTTTCATAACTATATGTTTTTTTAGCTCCAATATCAAAGCTAATGGTAGAGTATTTTCCTTTGTGCCAGCTCTGTATATAGGCTGCTGATTTTACCTCAATTTTTTTATTGTTATAAACTAGATCGTAGGCATCCCATTCAATTCTTGGATTTTGTAAAATACCCAAAGCACTTCCTACGAGAAATTCAGCAAATATTCCTCTTAATGAGTTCATGAGTAAATCTGAGAATCCCCATGACCAAAAGTCTATAACTGAATAATTAGTTCCAGAAATTTTAGTACCAGGAGCAAGCTTCTTCACTTTTCTCTTTTCACATCCTTTAATATACCCGTATACAACTTTCTACCTCAAATCTTATTGATTAAACTGTATAATATTAAATGGAAAAGAAGAAAACAAAATAGGGTACTTTTAACCCCTTTAGAGAACACCATAATTCCCTAATTTTACAGTAAACATATATTGTACTTGAACATGTTATAATCTTACCTTCTTTTAAATTGATTGGTTCCTATAATGTATCTTATGTAAACTAGAAAAAGAAATAAGGCAAAACCTACTCATTTCTGAGTTAGGTTTGTAATTTTTATTTATACATGTAACTGCTGATTAACCAATCTCTTTACTCTCTCATAAGCTTTGACTTCACCTTGGTAAAAACACGCACTGTTCCAGTCTTCTCTTTTCTCCGCATCCTTTCTCCACGCATTAGACTGTTCTAGTAACTTATCAATGTATTCAATAAATTTCTTTCGTTCCATTCAATCACCTTCTTTTATCAAATTTGGAAATATTTTTAAGTTTTTGATAAGTAATATTTCTAGAATTTAGTGAGAATACCTGTTTGAATTTGATATAATCTCCAGGACTTTTAGGAATAAAAGAAATGACCCCCAGTAATGAAAGTCATTTCTTTTATTTTATTACCTGTTTATGCTCATTTTAATGAGTTATTTTAATTCTTTTTTGATTTTAGAAACATTACTTATGTTAATTTAAAGAGAAATAAAAAAAGCTGCCAATACAGTTAGGCAGCCCTTCCTTAAATATTCCTAATTATTCTCTCTACTATAAACTATAGAGGAAATATACTTATTTCTTTTGGTTGTTTGTTGATTTCTCATTGTTTTTTCCTTTTTCAGAAGTCGTAATATCCGTGTCTTTAATTTGACTTTCTGGTTGCTGATTGTTTACTGAGGTTGTAACCTCTTCAATCTCTTTAATAACAGGAGAAGTTGTCCCTTTAAGTTGAGCTTCTTGTTTCTTGTTGGGTGAAAGTTTAACTTTTTCCTCTTTTGGAGCATCAGAGGCAATTGCGGCAGCAACTTCTTGGTAACTTTGATCTACGTGATTATCCATGTTTTGATAGATTTCAGAGTCAGCAAGTTCAGGAATCGCGGGAAGTTCTGACTGTTCAATTTTTGCTTCTTCCTTTAGAACAATATCCTTCATCTCTTTAACCTCTTGAATTTTACGCTTACCAATGATGACTTCTTCCACAACTACAGGCCTCTTGGTTATTTCAACTCGCTCCTCCATAAGAGGAATACGAATGATCTCGTTCTCTGTCAATGGGCTACCATCATACTGACCGTCTATGACCGGGCGACGTTCTACGTAGACTTCCTCACGCATAACTGGAACCTGGATAGTTCGTAGTTCTTCTACAATTTCCTTACGAAGCTGTATTTCCCCAGTCTGAACTCGCTCTTTCCTTACATTAAGTTGCTCTTCACGAAGTTGCACTGACCTATGCTCCTCCGTCTCGTATGGCGACTCCCTAACCGTAGTAGTATATGAAGGAATTGTTTGAGTTTCATCCACATCAATTAGAACAAGGAGTTTCCCTTCCTTTACATCCATTTCACACTGTTTTGCAGTAAAGTTTTGAATCCCCATTCTAACAAGTTTTGAAGTTAGGCCACCAGCTTGGGTAGTAGAAATCATTCCACCTGTCATCATGGTAAGAAAGCTGTCCATCATCACACCTGCCAACGAACTTACAGCTGGTGTTCCAGCTTCTATCATTACATTCGTTTCAGCCCCTAACTGTAAAGTATTAGTGCTATCCTTTGCTACTACTAATATGTCTGTTTCACGATACCCCTGATGTTTTAACCCCTTAATTGCATGTATCGCTTCTTGCTCCGAATGAAAAATCCCTGCAACTCGTTTTTTCGTTCCCATTTTCCCATCCCCTTAAATTTTAATTAAACGAAAACTTCTTTTCACATTTAATTCCATCCTTATTGTGTATATCATGTACCCAGTGGGTTTCTATTTAAAACTTGATACGGATGACTATGTAAATGACCCCTAAATTATAAAATTTAGAAAGATGAAGTAGAGGCGATATCCATATTCGGGAAAACTTTAGAGTTTTTATTGAAAAAGAACATTTGTTCGTATATAATATGAAAAAGGAAAAACCTCATATTTTTTCCTTAATTGAAACATATAGGGTATTTAATACAGAGATAATTTACAATTAGTTTTCATGGGGGAGAAAAAGCGATGAGTTCTACATACCATCATTTAAAAGATACAAAAAAAGAAGAAGGGCAAAAAGAATTACTTGAGAGAAACCTAGAAGCTCATAGAAGTAGAAGATGGGTAACCAACTCTGTTTACGCTATGTCACTACTTGTAGTCGTACTTTGTTTCTATTTTCATGTACCAAAGGCTGCAATTATTACTCTAATCTTATTTTTAATATGTGCAACTAGCGAAATACTGTATAGAGCGTTAGATAAAAAGATAGAATTACGGTTAAAACGGATTAAACAGGAGAAAAGAAAGATCATATTTAAAGGAAATAAATCCTAACAGCTTTTCTATAAATTCCTTTCTGCTATACAGATTTGAAATTATTTTTCACATGAGAACGAAGAAGAAAGAGGGAGCTTGCTCGATCCAAGAAAAAATTACATACGTTAATTGGGTTAAAACAATTCAAGTATTTTAACATGATAAAAATATAAATAAAACGCTTTCATTTTTGTTCTATTCACTTATTTTCTTTGTTACAATGAAATTATAGGGATTAGGGTAGATGGGAGAGATATGAGTACAAATCTATTGATAACTTTAGGGGTTATATTCCTTACAACAGTAGCCATCACTATTTTAATTAAAATTCCGGAAGAAGATTAAACGACACTATAAAATAAAAAGCACCTCATTCTATTGGCATTGGAGAGTGAGGTGACTTTTTTTGATTTTGAGTTATACTTTGCGAAAGTATAAGAAAGGTTAGGTCTACTAGTAATTATAACATATCAATTGAAAGGTTGTCATACAAATTTCATTGTAGAAGAGCACCCCTGTATTTTAATAACAGGGGTGCTCTTTAGCGTGATCATAATTATTTTTATCATTTTGTAACTTAACAAAATATCTTTTTTAAGAAAGCATATAAACTGTTAACAACTATAAATTTTCATAATTTTATATCTTTGAATTCTCAGATTAACCATCTTTTTTCTTTAGAAGCTTTTTATCCTATAGAAGAATAATAGTTCTTACAATATAATGTTTTCCTCATTATGCATATCCGATATATGACTTCGTTGTCCTGGTTTCACAAATATCATAGATACCATTCCAATTATTACGGCAATGGCAGCAGCAGTAAACATAGCATTATACCCATGTGTCGCAACAAGACTTCCTGTTAGCGTAGGCGCAATAATAGTAGCCAGGTTTGCAATAAAATGAGTTACTCCCCCAAAAGTTCCTGCTTTATTGGGCTCTGTATCAAGAACAACTGTCCAATAAATCGAATTGGGTAGGTAATTAAAGGCATTACCTATACACATTAATAAAAGCACTGAGGCCGCGCTTCCAACCGTTGGGATTAGCATAAAACAAATAGCTGTAAAAAATAAGCAGACTACTGTGAACCAGGATCTAGCTATACGCAAATTCCCAGTTTTCTCACGTAATTTATCCGAAATTTTCCCTCCTACTAATCCTGTAACAATAGCCCCTACCCATGGAATCATACCTATATACGAAAGAGATACTAAAGGATAATTAAATTCATCTTGCAGATATTTTGGAGTCCAAGTTAGTAATAGGATATTGACATACAAAAATGCAAAGTACCCAATAGCGTTCATTACTAATGTAGGGTTTTTAAAAAAATAATACCAAGGAAAATTTTGAGGATTTGTTTTATCTAATTGTAATTCACCTCTTATTAAATTATCTGTGCTTCGAATTTTTTGAAGTTCAATTTTTGAAACCCTCGGATGATCTTCAGGTAAATTTGTAAATATCTTTCTCCATATTAATACCCAAATAAAACCTAATAGGCCAAGAATAATAAATGTTACCTTCCAATTAGTGAATGTGAGAAGACCCACTACGATAGGTGCCGTGACCAATGCTCCAATTGGAGTTCCAACTAAGCCAAGTGCTACAGAAAAACCTTTTTCTTTTGGAGACACCCAATTTGCCATTGTTCGGTTCATTGTAGATAAAGTAGGCCCTTCAGCCAGACCAAATAAAACACGAAATACCGCAAAACCTGCTAATGCAGAACCACCAAAAAACGCTGCACCTATGTGACCAGCAAATATAGTGCCAATTTCAAATATTGACCATGTAGTTCCAGCAAGAATCCACATAAACTTAGGGCCTTTCTTATCTGCTAATGCTCCTCCAAATAGTGCTCCGAAAATATAGCCATAGCCAAAATAACCCAAAATCGCTCCCCAGCTTACTGGATTTAAGTTGAATTCTTGAATAATTTCAGCCTGAGCGTATGAAAGTGCTCCTCTATCTATGTAATTTATGATGGTTATAATAACAATCATAAAAATAATAAAGTAGCGATAATTATTTTTCATTAATTATTTCCCTCCTCTCTCATATGATCACTCTTCTTACTGAGATAGAAAGTTTCATAATAAATGTCTAGAAATTTGGCACTTTCAAAAGAATAAGGAGGTCAATATTTTATTTCCTACTTGCAAAGCCTGTTAAAAAGTTTAAGAATACATGAACTCCTGCTTTAATAGTAATTCCTGATTTATCACGTAAGGGATCTAAACATACAATATCCATCGCTTGGACTAATAGGTGTGAACCAGCAATATATATTGCTTCGAACAATTCATCAGTTCTCATTCCTCCTGTAGTTCCTGCTGGTACACCAGGGGCATAAGCGATATCAAGAACATCCATATCTACTGTAAGATAAATGGCATCCACTTTCTTAGCTAAATCGTCTAAGGCTTTTTCAACTGTATTAGAGATTCCTGTTTTTCTAGCTTGAAGTAAGGTCACGTAATTAACCTTGTGGGTATCTGCATACTCTTTGAGAGATTTAGAGTTATAAAATCCATGCAGACCAATATTCCAAACGTTTTTGCCTTCAACCGTACCACTCTCAATTAGGTTTCGAATGGGTGTTCCATTTGATGGTCCGTTATCTTCTAAACTGCGTAAATCGAAATGTGTATCGAATTGAAGAATCCCTATACGTTGTTCTGGATGCGACTCTTTCCAGCCTTTTACTAACATAGCCGTAATCGAATGATCTCCCCCTAACATGATAGGCAGTGTATGGGGGTGATATTTCCGCATTGAAATCATCGCTTCTTTAATATACTGATGAGAAAGTGAAATATCTGTTACATGCTGTTTGACATCGCCTAAATCTAAAACCGATAAGGAGGTCAAATCCGTATCATATTCAATGTGATACGGATTAAACGATTTCCATAGTTGCCTCATGGCAAGGGGTGTTTCACTGGCCCCTGAGGCACTAATAGAAGATCTCGAAAGAGGGACTCCCAAGACGGTTACATCTATAGCTTGAAAATCCATTTCATCTTGCACTTCAAAAGTCTCGATCCAATCACTTACCTTAGGTTCAGTTGAACGCTGTCTTTCCCAATGAAAAGAGGGACGATTAAGTTGTGGGTACGGGTACGTCACGTAAAACCCCACCTTCCACAATCACTTGTCCTTTTTTAATCACAGTATCTACAAGGTTCACTGCATAGTTATATTGCAACGTTTGATAATTCGGTGCATCAAATAAAACAAGATCCCCTTTCTTTCCTACTTCAATACTCCCAACTTCATCAGCTCTTCCAATGGCATGAGCTGCATTAATTGTACATGCTGTTAGGACTTCCGCCGGCGTCATCTTCATCGTAAGACATGCTAGATTCATAATAAAAGGTAATGATTCAGTAGGTGATGATCCTGGATTACGATCAGTTGAAAGGGCAACCGGAACTCCAGCTTCAATCATCTTTCTTGCATTCGCAGGCTTCTCCATTAAAAAGAACGCTGTACCTGGCAACAAGACTGCAATAACACCACTTTTAGCCATTTGTTTAATACCTTCATCGGATGCCTGTAATAAATGGTCGGCTGAAACAGCCCCTACTTTTGCTGCAAGTTCTGCACCGCCAAATTGAACAATTTCATCTGCATGTATTTTTGGCTTTAATCCATAGACTTTTCCTGCCTCAAGAATTTGCTCCGACTGTTCAACTGTAAAGACTCCTTCTTCACAAAAAACATCGCAAAACTCAGCTAAATTTTCTTCTGCAACTCTTGGAATCATTTCCTCTATTACTAAACGAACAAATTCGTCTGGGTTTTCTTTATATTCAACTGGAACAGCATGCGCTCCCATGAAGGTAGAAACTAAATCAACAGGGTGTTTTTCGTTTAGCTTTTTTGCTGCTCGTAGCTGTTTCAATTCATCTTCCAGTGTCAAACCATATCCACTTTTCGCTTCAACCGTCGTAACTCCATATTGTAGAAAACGATTCAGGCGTTTAGAGGTTTCTTGGATCAGTTGTTCTTCTGTAGCTTCTCTTGTACTTGTTGTTGTTTGGAGAATTCCTCCGCCTGCTTTTAGGATATCAATGTATTTAGCTCCTTTTAATCGCATCTCTAGTTCCTTTTCACGACTTCCCCCAAACACAATGTGAGTATGAGCATCAATTAGACCTGGAGTAACAATCTTTCCTGAAGCATCAATCGTATTTATATGTCCATTCAAAGTATGAACATAGCGTTCTGCTTCAACATCTGATCCAACAAATGTAATCAACCCATTTTCTACTACAACACTGCCATGTTCGATAACACCGATATCGGACATATCTTGAGCGCGTTTTGGTTCTTTAGTTCCGCCTCTAACTGTAATCAGTTGTGAGGCACATTTAATATACGTAATACATGACATAATGCTCACTCCCTTTCTTTTAGTCTAATGTTGGAATGTTCATGCCCTTTTCTTTGGCAGTTTGAATGGCTAATTCATAGCCTGCATCTAAATGACGAACTACGCCCATACCAGGATCTGTTGTTAATACGCGTTCAAGACGTTTAGCCGCATCTTTCGTACCGTCTGCTACTACGACCATACCTGCGTGAAGAGAATATCCCATGCCTACGCCACCACCATGGTGAACAGATACCCAACTTGCCCCTGCTGCTGTGTTAACTAGTGCATTTAAAATAGGCCAATCTGCTACAGCATCACTGCCGTCTCTCATCGCTTCTGTTTCGCGGTTTGGTGAAGCAACAGATCCCGCGTCTAAATGATCTCTACCAATAACAATAGGTGCTGAAAGTTCTCCAGATGCAACCATTTCATTAATAATTTTTCCAAATCGTGCACGTTCTCCATATCCTAACCAACAGATACGTGCCGGTAATCCTTGAAATTCAATTTTTTCTCTCGCCATTTTAATCCAGTTACAAAGATGGGTATTATATGAGAATTCACGTAAAATAACTTCGTCTGTTTTGTAAATATCTTCTGGATCACCTGATAAAGCTACCCAACGGAAAGGTCCTTTTCCTTCACAGAATTGAGGACGGATATAAGCAGGTACAAAACCTGGAAAGTTGAACGCGTCTTTTACGCCTTCATCTAACGCTACTTGACGAATATTATTTCCGTAGTCGAAAGCAATGGCTCCTTCTTTCTGCATATCTAACATAGCCTGAACATGAACAGCCATACTTGCCTTAGATTTTCTTACATATTCTTCAGGATTTTCAGTACGTAATACTTCCCCTTGCTCTAAGGTAAAGCCTACTGGAAGATATCCATTTAATGGATCATGTGCGGATGTCTGGTCCGTTACAATATCTGGAATAAATCCACGTTTAATCATTTGAGGAAGCACTTCAGCTGCGTTTCCAACCAAACCAATTGAGAGCGCTTTTCCTGAGTCTTTTGCTTCTTGTGCTAAAGCAATGGCATCATCTAGGCTTTCTAACACAACGTCACAATAGCGTGTTTCAATTCGTTTTTCAATACGTGTTCGGTCAACATCAATTCCAATGACTACGCCTCCTGCCATTGTAACGGCTAATGGCTGAGCCCCTCCCATGCCTCCTAATCCAGCTGTTACGGTAATGGTACCTTCGAGACTACCATTAAAATGTTGTTTCGCACATTCAGCAAATGTTTCATACGTACCTTGTACAATTCCTTGACTCCCAATATAAATCCAGCTACCGGCTGTCATTTGCCCATACATCATTAATCCTTTTTTATCGAGTTCATGGAATTTTTCCCAATTTGCAAAGGCCGGAACAATATTGGAGTTAGCTAAGAGTACACGTGGTGCGTCTTTATGAGTTTTAAAAACAGCTACTGGTTTTCCAGACTGTACTAATAGTGTTTCATCCTCTTCTAGATCTTTTAAAGTGGCTACGATACGATCGAATGCATCCCAATTTCGAGCTGCCTTTCCTATTCCCCCGTATACAACTAATTTCTCAGGATGTTCTGCCACTTCTGGATCTAAATTGTTCATTAACATACGAAGAACGGCCTCTTGTACCCAACCTTTTGTATTTAATTCTTTTCCATGAGGCGCCTTAATTACTTTTTGTTCAGTAGTCATATTTCTTCCCCCTGTAAATAAATTTAAATGATTTTAAACTGTTTTTTAAAATTTGTTCTTATAGCTAATTACTTATAATCTGGCCATATTTCATACTGGTTTACTTTACGCAGGAAATCTCATAAATCTTTATAATTGAGAAAAAGAAAGATTGATACCCTAATATTTTAATAAGTTTATGCTAGAGTTTTATAATCAAAACAACTTCACACGTTCATTAACGTACCATTTCGTAATTAACTTCTTTTACAACTCCTTTTAAATCAGCAGCCAATTTTTCAATATCACGTGAGAAGATTCGATCTTTTGTAATTGTTGGAACAGATTTTCTAATTCTCGAATAAAGTTTCGTTGTTTCTGGAGCTAACTTACTTACACCTCTAATATCAGCAGCCTGAGCAGCACAGATAGCTTCGATGGCAAGAACCCTTCTACTATTTTGAATAATTTGATAAGCATGGCGAGCAGCAGTTGTTCCCATACTCACATGATCTTCTTGATTGGCAGAAGATGGAATAGAGTCTACACTAGAAGGATGAGCTAATGTCTTATTTTCCGAAACTAATGAAGCAGCAGCATATTGAGTAATCATTAAGCCTGATTGAAGACCAGGGTCCGGACTTAAAAATGCCGGTAAATCACTTAGTTGGGGATTCACCAATCGTTCGATACGTCTTTCAGAAATATTTCCTACTTCAGACATTGCAATTCCAAGAAAGTCCATCGCAAAAGCGATAGGTTGTCCATGAAAGTTTCCACCGGAAATAACATTTCCACTGTCCGAGAAGATTAGTGGATTATCTGTTGCTGAGTTTATCTCAATCGATAGTTTCTCTTTTACATAATTTAAAACTTGTTGAATAGCACCATGTACTTGTGGGATGCATCGTAATGAATACGCATCTTGAACTCGAATTTGTCCTTGAGTAGTGGTTAGTTGACTACCGTCAAGGTAAGAAAGAATTCGTTCAGCTACTTGTTTCTGTTCAGGGTAAGGTCTTACAGAATGAGATTCTGGTGTGAAAGCGTCAACAATCCCTTGTAAACCTTCTAATGTTAGGGAAGCAATTCCATCTGAAAGGTCAGCTAACTTTTGAGCCTCCATATAAGCAACCACACCTACAGCAGTCATAGCTTGGGTTCCATTGATTAAAGCAAGCCCTTCCTTAGCTTGCAGTTTGATTGGTTGAAGGCCTGCTAATGTCAATGCTTCTGCACCTGACATTTGTTCACCATTAAAGACTGCTTCTCCTTCTCCAACTAATAATAGGGCTAAGTGCGATAGAGGAGCTAGGTCACCACTTGCTCCTAGCGATCCTTGACTAGGAATAACTGGAACGATATTTTGATTTAAACAATCTATTAATAACTGCAGTGTTTCTAGGCGAATTCCTGAATAGCCTTTCGCTAATGCATTAGCTCTTAGAAGTAACATAACCTGGCTTACTTCTATAGGAAATGGCTCCCCAAGCCCACAAGCATGGCTTCGAATTAAATTGATTTGTAAGTCAGCTAAATCATCCTTTGAAATAACTGTGTCACTGAATTTCCCAAATCCTGTGTTCACACCGTAAATTACCTTGTTATTGGTAATGCTATCCTCCACTAAAGCTCTACTTCTTTTGATATTTTCTAGCGCGTGGTCACTAATTTTAACAGAATAACCTTCATAAATAACTTGCTGAATTTGTTCATACGTTAATGAGTTACCGTCTATTTGAACAAACATTCTAATCACTCCTTTTTAAATTAAAAAGTCTTATTGTTTTTTGAACATAAAAAGGGGCTATATCAAAAAAGAAATAAATCTTTTTTGATATAGCCCCCTATAAACTAAACTGAATAAACTATGGGCTTTAAATACAATTTTAAATATCTAAAACAAACATAACTAACAATGCTAAATGAATCTATACTTTAAGGTCTGAAGCTTAAAGCAACTAATGTATCTGAAACTAGTATCTCTTTATCTGAATACTTTGTCAATTACTTTTTGAAAAATTTAAAATTATTTATTTAAACTACTTTTGAATAGATTTTTTTTAGATATGGTTAAACCCAAAACCTAATGCATCATGTTCAAACCCTTTTTTTGGGGCGCCTATAGTTCCATAGACACATACACTAATCCATTCTCCACCATATCCAGAGGAGTCAATATTTCCTCTGACAATTGAAAAAGTTAAACCAACTGTACGTAAAATATCTCCTAACTGTAAAGTCCCCCTACTTACTCCCTGAATTGCTTCCAATATGGCATGATAAAGAGCATGGACTTCTCTATACGAATTAGCATTTATAATATGGTTATTTTTAGCACTTGTTTCAACAGCAGCAACTACTTTTGATAGCTCCATAGCTCCAACTTTTCCAACTGTATAGTTATAACCCCTTGAGTCCAGCTCTTGTTCAACTTCTTTCACCAGTTCAGTATTATGCAAGAGAACCAATAAAGAAGTTAACTTACCCATTGAAAAATTATTCTTTTGTTTAACCTGATTGCTCATAAGATGTTCCCCCTTTGTGCTTCCCTTACTACTAGATTAGTATATACTGAAGGGTATATTAGGTGTCAACCTAGCTTTTGGTAGCGCATACATTTCTGCGTTGACAACTATTTATTCGGTAGATATACTGAATATAATTCTGAAAATTCTAGATAATATAGCCTTTAGTGGATGAATTAAATTTTAGTTAATGGAGGATCTTAACAAAAAGATGGAAATATAAAAATCAGGTATGATGTTATTTTTTAGAATAGGGTTTTCTCCAAGAGAGTAGATCAGATACCTATTAAACTTAAAAGTATTACTTATATAAGTTTATTTAGGTGTAGTTAAGTAAATAAGACAAGACTCCAATTTAGTTATTAGTTTATAGAATGGAACTTGGCAAAAAGGAAATTATTATTTTTGCGAAGTTTTTTTGTATTGGAAAGACTTATAGTAACTTGGAAAGGAAAGCTAGATTATATTTTTTTGAGATTTTAATAGCTATTTTAAAAATCATAAAAAAACTATATTCATTCAAAACATATTTTAAATTATCTCCGACCGATCTGCTCATTTAAATTTTTAGTTTAAAGGAGAACCCTGCTTATAACATAAAAATAATTAAATCATACTATTAGGAAGAGGGTTATACATGCATAGTAAAAAAACAGAAGTATCCAATGAGCTTCAAAGAAATATGAAAAGCAGACATTTATTTATGATTTCAATCGGTGGAGTAATTGGAACAGGCCTTTTTCTAAATTCGGGTCATATTATCAATGAAGCTGGTCCTGGTGGGGCTATATTAGCTTACCTCGTTGTGGGTTTCTTAATGTACTTAGTTATGCTTTGTCTTGGTGAATTGACCGTATCTATGCCGGTGACAGGGTCATTTCAAGCCTACGCAACAAAATATATAGGACCTGGAACAGGTTTTACTGTGGGGTGGATGTACTGGTTAAATTGGGCAGTTACGGTAAGTGTTGAATTCACAGCATCTGGATTATTAATGCAGCGCTGGTTTCCTGATATTCCTGTTTGGGTTTGGTGTGCTATCTTTGGAACTTCTTTGTTTATCATTAACTCTCTGTCTACTCGCAGTTTTGCAGAAACAGAATTTTGGTTTTCAAGTATTAAAATCGTAACCATTTTATTATTTATTATAATTGGGGCAGGTATAATTTTTGGATTTCTTGATACTCATGGGACAAAAAATCCAGTTCAAAGTGTTTCTACCATAATGAATAATGGAGGACTTTTTCCAAATGGATTTAGTAGTGTTTTCTTTGCCATGATTGGAGTTGTTTTTTCTTTTCAGGGAACCGAATTGATTGGTATTGCAGCTGGAGAATCTGAAAATCCACATAGGGAAATCCCTAGAGCTATTAAAAATACAGTTTGGCGAACAGTATTTTTTTATGTAATTTCCATGCTTATCCTTGTTAGTTTAGTCTCCTGGAAAAAAGCAGGATCAGTGGATAGCCCATTTGTCTATGTTTTCGACAATGTTGGGATACCGTATGCAGCAGATGTGATGAATTTTGTTATTCTCACTGCGGTTTTATCGGTTGCGAATTCAGGGTTATATGCATCCACACGAATGCTATGGGCTATGAGCCGCGAAGGATTTGCTGGGAAATCTTTTTCAAAATTAAGCCAAAAGGGAGTGCCATTACGTGCATTAAGTGTAACTTTTTTAGTAGCTTGTCTATCCCTTTTAACAAGTTTCATTGCTGCAAATACTGTTTTTCTAATTTTAGTATCGATTGCTGGCCTAGCTGGCATCACTGTTTGGATGTTAACTGCCTTATCTCAATTAAATTTCCGTAAAGCTTATATTGCGGAAGGAAATGATATTAATCAATTAAACTTTCGTACACCTCTGTATCCTATTGTTCCAATTACCTGCTTTGTACTCTGTTTAGTAGTCATTGTTAGTATGGCTTTTGTTGATTCCCTCAGGGCTGCTTTATATTGCGGTATCCCATTTGCAATTGGGTGCTATGCCTACTATTACTTACGTATTCATAAGAAAATAGATAAGGAAGAAGATACAATAATATTAAAGAGAAGTTCTGGGGAATAGACCTAGTGGGAATTACATTCTTCCTTTAATTAATGAATCATTGAGTAAATCACTATGTTTTCGTTACCTCTCTTTGATTTTTCAGCAGATTTTATCCTTGGATAAGATCTGCTTTTTAATTACACTCACAGACATTATACACGAATTAATCCATCAACCCTTTTTATAAAACATGTGATTAGACTCTGCCATCTGAAAATGGGTTACCTCTATATTTTTCAAAAGACCTTTATCATACTCTACATTTATTTTTCTCTCTTTTCTAATTCTTATAAATTATATCACCGTCTTTTATGTTAATTTCACATATCAATTAGATATTGAAACTCCTTATGCTTTTTCTAATCATGATAATCACTCTAAAATTCATCTTAAAATTACATTAAAAATAGATGAAAATAGTAGAAATTTATAAATTTAGTGGTATAGTAACAGCTACATAAGCTCTCGAAGAAAGAAACTTTATTATAAATTAGCTATATTAGATTAATAAAGACAGGAGTAATTGTAATGAAAAAATTGACCTTAATATTTGTATTAATATTTGCAATAGCTTTACCAAATGTTGCTCAGGCAAAAGGATTTAGTGGTCATAGTTCTTTCAGTCACAGTTCTTCGTTTAGTTCTCATTCAGGTAGGGACACATATTCAAGTGGCACTTATCATTCTGGATATAAGTCTCCGTCAAGCAACGTTACAAGAACACCATCATATACTAGGTCTCACACGACATATAACCAGACCTCGCCTTCACGAGCAAAAAGTATACTGACTCATGCTGCAGCTTTTGGAACAGGTGCGTTTTTAGGGCATATGCTTCATCCATTTGGTGGGAATTATAACGGTTCATATGGAAATAATCCTTCAAATGGATTTTCCTTTTTAGGAATTCTTGTAGATATACTTGTGATTCTAGTCATCATTTGGGTAGTTAAAAACATCTTTACAAGAAGAAGATATTAAGGAGAAATTTAGAATGGAAGTCCTATTTAACGAACAAGATATTGTGGATAGCGTTTGTATTTATATTGCTCTAAAAGAAAGAATTGAACCTGAACAGGTAGAAGTAGATTTGGAGCTTCATCCTTCCCGTGGGATTACTGCTTCTACCTTAGCATTAGGACGTACAGCGCGATTGTATGAACAAGACGTCATTGATGCTGTTGCAATATATTTACAGGACTATCACCAATTCGTCGCGAATCATCTACAAGTTAATTTATCTTTTTCAGAAAAGGATGGATTTACTGCATCTATTCAAGTATTAAGCAATTAGTAATTAATTTTTGACATGAGACTTCCGAGTATTTTCGTACTGGAACCAATAAGTTCTCTCATTATAAATTTAATTTATTATAAAAAGATATATATAAATGTGAAATAAAAAGAAGCCTCAGTCTTTAAAAAAGAAGGCTTCTTTTTAATGAATTTCTTCTATATTACATCATTACATCGTTTTTATTAAGATACAGATTTAAGTTCTTCTGTTAAACGTAAAAAAGCTTGTTTATCCTTATTCTTTAAAGACTGGTCTATTTCCTTAAGGATCTTACTTCTTTTGAAGTCGTTCATCGTTTGATCCAAAAACAATTCAGCCAGCATTTCATCACGTAAACTTGGATCATTTTCGTTCAGCACATTATTTTCCATTAAAAATCAACCCCTTTATCTTTTCTCCTCCTTAAACATTATTCTCCTTTTTGACGTTGTTTATACGAGATTGATAGATAAAGTGAAATAATTAATATATTTACTCCATGTATTGATGACCTTCTTGTTATTTCATACTTATAAACCCTAAAGGGAGCACAAAAACTGTTTTATTTATTTGTTGAAGGAGATCTACAAACTAACTTTTAAGAATATAGGTTCTAACAGTCATGTTTAACAACGGCAAACCGTTAGCTTAATCTATTTTCCTATCAGAAACGTTCGTAAAAGTGTATAGTTTTTAAAAGACGTTCATCATTTATTTTCAAACTTACTTGAACAATGGAAGCGATAGATTTTATATCTAAAACAAAAGTCCGTAAACGTATACTTTTACGGACGATGTATTTGATTCTGTTTCAAAACGTTAAAGGAATAAAGTCAAGGTTTTCCTTTTAATTCTTCTTGTCTTAATTTTTCTCTTCTTCTTTCAGGTTCTTATACAACTAAAGGGGCGGTTTGATTGAGTAAGGGCTCAGATGATTTTTTCTACTTGCTGTTTCTTGTTTATTTGGTCTGAGTGCATCTGTAGAAGATTTTGATCCATTAATTGAAACAGTGGAAGAAAACAATCCTGAAGAAACTAAACGAATAGAAGAAATGTTTAGTGGTAACACTAAGTGAAAGTTAATGGATAACATAGTGATATGTAGCAGACTTTTTGGAAATTATTGGTTAATTATAATTCTTTACTAATCGTTCTAAAAAAGGTATTATTTAATCATGGTTTGAAATTCATGTGTTTATTTTAGAACGTTCATTCTATAATAGATTATGACGTTTGTTTTTGTTAGTATTGGTTCATGGATTTTTTAAAGGAGAAATAAAATGGCTAGAAGTAAAGAGTTTGACGAAAAAGCAGTATTAAGAAAAGCAATGGAGCTTTTCTGGGAACAGGGTTATGAAAAAACATCCATGCAAGATTTGGTGGATCATATGGGGATACACCGCAGGAGTATATATGACACATTTGGTGACAAGCGTTCATTGTTTTTAGCTTCCCTTAATCACTATGAAGAGCTCATCGTCAAGGAGATGGAAAGCATAATTAGCAGCACTTCATCCACTAAACAGGCGATACGTGATGTTTTTATTTTCATACTGAATGCCATTGAACAATACCCAAAAGGTTGTCTATCAGTAAATGCAGCCGTTGAATTATCTTTGTTGGACAAAGAAATTGGATGCATAGTTACAAAAATGTTTAACCGTACTGAAGATATGTTTAATAACCTAATAAAACGGGGCCAAGCTAGTGGAGAATTATCAAAAGAAATCGATTCTGATAACACATCTCGTTTCTTACACAACAACTTGGTAGGTATAAGAGTACTAATAAAAACTAATTACAATAAAAAAGAATTAGAAGGCATTATTGCTCTAGCACTTGCGGTGTTAGACTAGCTTTCTTTTTTTATCTTTTTTAGAACGTTCATTCTAAAATAAATGTAAAACAAACCATCATAATGCATACTTATAAAACCGTATTTTTAATTTCTAAGGAGGAACACAAAAATGACAAACTTTAAAATACCAACAGAATCAGAATTTATTGAAGCAGGTGGAACTCGTTACGCATACAGAAAATTTGGTACACAAGATGGTATACCAGTAGTATTTCTTGTTCACTTTAGAGGAACGATGGAAAACTGGGATCCAAATATGATTGAACCAATTGCAAATACACGCCCAGTAATCTTATTTGACAATAAAGGGGTTGGTGAGACCGATGGGCAAACACCTACTACGATAGCTGAAATGGCACAGGATGCAGGAACATTTATTAAAGCACTAGGATTAACTCAAGTCGACATTCTTGGTTTTTCCATTGGTGGCATGGTTGCACAAGAGCTAGCTTTACAAGAAGGTAATTTAGTAAGAAAAATTATTTTGGCAGGTACTTCTCCTAAATCTGGTATTAATCCAAATCCAGAGATTTTTGAAAGAATGAATCGTCACGGTGGAACAGAAGAAGATGGAATAAATGATTTTATGTTCTTTTTCTACGAAAAAACCGAAACAAGTAAATCTGCAGGAATGGCTTCACTACAAAGAATTTTTAAACAGAAAAAAATAAACAGTTCAGAACAAGTAAAAGAGGCACAATTACAAGCCATTGCAAAATGGGCTGAACAAAAATCTGATCATGATTATGAATGGTTACAAAACATCAAACATCCTGTACTTGTAACGAATGGTATTAATGATGTTATGGTTCCGACCAAAAATAGTTATATACTAACTGAACACTTACCAAAAGCACAACTCATTATCTATCCTGATTCTGGTCACGGACACCTATTTCAATTTCCTGAATTATTCGCCGAAAATGTTAACTCATTCCTGAGTTCAACATCTTTATAAAAATAATATAACGATTAATAAGAGAAGTTATATGAGCAAATTATAAGAACCATTTTAAAACATGGATAAAAACAACAGATTACACTAAGAAAATAAGTTTTATTATTAAATAAAAAAATGGAGATGTAAGAGTATGAAATATACGGTTATTACTGGTGCAAGTTCAGGTATAGGGTACGAATCAGCACTTGCTTTTGCAAAAAAAGGGAAAAATCTTATTTTAGTTGCTAGAAGAAAAGACAGATTAGAAAGTCTAAAATCTTTAATAAACGAATTATATAAAGATTTAGATGTGGTGCTAACAGTAAGCGACTTATCTAATCCAAAACAAGCTTACGATTTGTATAATAGCTTAAAGTCCTATGAGATTGAAACATGGATTAATAATGCTGGTTTAGGTGACTCTTCACAAGTAATTCAAGAAAATTTGGATAAAATAGAAAATATGTTAAAAGTTAATATTGAATCGTTAACTATCTTATCTACTTTGTATGCTAAAGATTATGCTGACTATGAGGGAGCTCAATTAATTAATGTTTCCTCTGCAATGGGTTATATGGTTGCTTTAGGGAGTGTTGTTTATTCAGCTACCAAGTATTATGTTAGTGCGTTTACTGAAGGGCTAGCTAATGAATTGATAAATAATAAAATTAGTGTGAAAGTTTTAGCTCCAGCAGTAACAGAAACAGAATTTATTAATAAATCTCTTAATGTGACAGAATTTGATTACAAAGCAGGGGTAAGTAACTACCATAGTGCTAAAGAAATGGCAGAATTTATGATAACCTTGTACGAAAGTGATAAAGTCATTGGAATTGTTAATGAAAAATATGAATTTAATTTGCTTGATGGTATTTACCCTATACTAAGAGGATTATAATTTTTTATATTATAATTAGAATAATCATTCTAATATACATTATTTATTACTATGGAGGACTAGTATGAATAAATTATTTGATCAATATCAACTAAAAGGATTGAAATTAAAGAATAGACTGGTAATGGCTCCAATGACTAGAAGTCGCGCTACGGAGAATGGGGTACCTGGAGAATTAACTCCAAAATATTATTCACAACGTGCTTCCATGGGATTATTGATTAGTGAAGGTGTATTTCCTTCTCCAGAAGGGCAAGGGTATATGAATACTCCTGGAATTAGCACAAAAGAACAAGTCGATGGATGGAAAAAGGTAATAGATGCTGTTCACGATGCAAATGGACGAATTTTTCTTCAGTTAATGCATGTTGGAAGGATATCTCATCCTGATAATTTACCAACTCATTATCAAGCAGTAGCACCTTCTGCAATTGCACCAGGTGAAGATATCTTTACTGCTACAGGGATGCAAGAGGTACCAGAGCCAAGGGAGTTAACAGAAATAGAAATTATGGAAACAATCAATGCCTTTAGAAAAGCTGCATTAAATGCTATCGAAGCTGGTGCGGATGGAGTTGAAATTCACGGAGCTAATGGATATTTGATTCACCAATTCTTAGGTGAAAATTCCAATGTTCGTTCAGATGAATTTGGTGGATCCATAAAAAAACGTGCCAGATTCGCAATAGAAGTGGCAAAAGCAGTAGTTGATGAGATTGGTGCTGATAAAACAGGATTTAGAATTTCGCCGATGAATCTTCTTGGTGGAGTAAACGAAGGACAACAAGGAGAAGAATTATATCGATATTTAGTAGGGGAGTTAAATAAACTAAATTTGGCTTACCTCCATATTATGCACGTTAATAGAGAACATTTATTAAAAGACATTAGAGGAATATGGGGAAATACTTTAATTGTTAATAGACCATCAAGACCAGTAGATCAAATTAGCTTGGACATTGATAATGGTTTAGCTGATTTATCCTCAGTAGGAGTGTTAGCATTAGCTAATCCTGATTTAGTAGAAAAACTAAAAAACAATATGCCATTAAATGATCCAAATCCACAAACATTTTATATTAATAAGGGTGAAGAAGGGTACACAGACTATCCTACAATGAATGAATGAAATAATAAAAATTGAAACCATCAATGTAAGAGTTGGTGGTTTCTTTTTAAAAAGGAGAGGAAGAGTATGAAAGCTGCTCAAATACAAAAATACTCAAAAAAAATTGAAGCACAAGTCGTTGATATTCCTATACCGAGTATTAAAGATAACGAAGTATTAGTAAAGGTAAAAGTTGCTGCCATAAATCCACTTGAAATATTAAATATTACAGGAAGCGTAAAACTAATTCAAGATTATGAAATGCCTCTTACATTAGGAAATGAACTAACTGGAATAGTTGAAAAAGTTGGTGAAAATGTACATGAATTCAAGGTAGGAGATTCTATTTATACGAGACTCCCTATCGAGAAGATTGGAGCATTTGCAGAGTATGTTGCAGTTGATGCAGCAGCCATCTGGCATTTGCCGAAAAATTTAGATTATGTCACTGGAGCTGCTGCACCTCTAACTGGTTTGACGGCATTTCAAGGGTTAACAGAAGAGTTAGAAGCGAAAAAAGATCAAACAGTGTTCATTCCAGGAGGATCCGGAAGCTTTGGCCAAATGGCTGTTCCAATTGCTAAAGAAATGGGATTGAAGGTCATTGTTTCTGGGAGTCCTTCTGCTAAAGAGAGGACGTTGAATGCTGGTGCGGATCAATATATCGATTACACGAAGGAAAATTATTGGGAAATACTAGACAAAGTTGATTTTGTTATTGATACACTCGGTGCAGATGAATTTGACAGAGAATTGTCCAT
Source organism: Priestia sp. RMT2NF4 (assembly GCF_047872835.1). NCBI lineage: Bacteria > Bacillati > Bacillota > Bacilli > Caryophanales > Bacillaceae > Priestia > Priestia sp. RMT2NF4. The sequence continues at coordinate 13,564 of NZ_JBLQZO010000009.1, read as the reverse complement.
TATCAAATCAGGTGGTCGCTTACTAAGTCTTCGTACAGGACCAAATAAGCAGTTTGCAATAGATCGAGGTTTTCCCAAATGGAAACAAATCCTTTTTGGACTAGTTGGTGCTAAATTTGATAGGAAAGCAAAAAAACAGGCTGTTCAATATCGATTTCTTTTCGTAAGAGCTGATGGAAAGCAGTTAGAAAAAATTACGAACATTATTGAAGAAAACAATATTGTTCCAGCTATCGATCCTACTAATTTTACAATTGATAACATTAACGAAGCACTAAACTTAGTTGCAAATGGTCATCCAAAAGGAAAAGTGGTTATTAAATTTTGAAGGTAAGTAGGAGGATTAGCAATGTCGATTTATTATTCTTATATTGACGCACCTAACTTATTCATTCAGCAACAGAATGGTAAAAGGTATGCGTATAGAGAATTAGGAGAAAAAAAAGGAACCCCTATTATTTTATTGACACATTTATCAGCTAATCTTGATAATTGGGATCCAAGGGTTATCGATGGTCTTGCTAAAAGTCATTGGGTCATCGCATTTGATAACATAGGGGTCGGACTATCCAATGGTCAAGTACCAAACAACATCCCTCAAATGGCAGATGATGCTATCACATTTATAAAACTATTAGGGTTTTTAAAGGTTGATTTGATTGCTTTGTCTATGGGCGGAATGATTGCGCAAGAATTAATTTCAAAAGAACCAAACTTGGTAAGAAAGGTGGTATTAGTTGGTACGGGACCTCGAGGAGGAAAAGGGATTTCTAATGTCAGCCGTATTACTAATCTTGACCTTGTCCGTGCTGCCTTGACTTTTAAAGACATCAAGACCTATCTGTTTTTTCCAACCACAGATAATGGTAAGAAAAAGGCTAAGGAATTTCTAACTCAAATAAAAAAAAGGAAAAAACATCGAGATAAAACAATTAGTTTAAAAGCTTATAGAAAACAATTAGATGCAATCACTAAATGGGGTAAAGAGAAGCCTGCAGATCTATCCAAAATTGTTCAGCCAACATTAATAATAAACGGAGATAATGATCGCATGGTTCCAACAGAAAATTCATATGACTTATCAAATAGAATTCCTAATAGTAAGATAATAATATTTAATCATGCAGGACATGGTTCTTTATTTCAATATCCAAAAGAGTTTGTCGAAATTGTACTAACATTTTTAAGTTAATGAACATTAAAATACAGACTATCCTTTTGAAAGCATGAATATTAGTCTTCGTTTATCAATTATAACTCAAAGTGGAGGATGAGCATCCATCTCCATAATTAAAACAACGATCCTGGCAAAAAATATTGAATTATTTTAGCAAATATACATTCATATTTTTTGCTGAAATTTTTTTGGAAAGAAAGGAATCAAAATATTACCATGGATACCCTGTGCTTTTCAACGATAGTTATATAAACCCCAAATTTCTTCATGGTCAGCAACTTTTTGATAAAATATTCATATCTTATATTGGGGAGTTGTTTAATGGCCAATTCAAATTCTTGTTTATTCATTATATTTTCCTCCACAACAACTCAAAGAGCTGATAATACGTGAATCTTACCGATTAACGAATAGTTTAGAGTGTTTGTTAGAATCATTATTTGAAGAAAAAGATCATTTATTACATTCTAAATTTAGTGCTGATACTGCTACGGCAGCCTATCTAAAAATGTATACTTTTACGGACGGTGTATTTGATTCTGTTTCAAAACGTTAAAGGAATAAAGTCAAGGTTTTTCTTTAAATTATTTTAATCTTGTTTAATCAATAGCTCTTTTAACGTTAAAAAAGCAGCGCTCCACAATATAACATGGAATGCTGCTTTCATTTGTTATTGCCATAATTCTAGTGAAACAAAACTGAACTCCTTAAAAATAAACAGGAGGTTCAGCATATTTCTATATGTCCTTTCCAATCATCTCTTTTAGCTGTTGGAAAGCTTCTTCATTTCTTTTATAATATGTCCATCTCCCGTGACGTTTTGCTGTCACAAGTCCAGCACGATGTAGAATGGAAAGATGCTGAGAAGCCGTGGATTGTGTCACATCTAGTTTCTTATGGAACTGCGTTACACACACCCCTGATTTTTGAAAGTCACTCACTTCTGCGGGTTGCGGCGTAAAATGTTTCTCAGGTTCTTTTAACCAATCTAATATTTGCAGTCTGGTTTCACTACCTAATGCTTTAAAAATTTCAACTGGTTTCATACTGTTCATTATATCGTCCTTTCACGAAATGTCAAACAGCCTTCATGAGATAACTCTAATCTATTGTGTGATAGTGTTTTAGGAGGCTCTAATTTATAAATGGAAAAGGCATTGATTCAACATAAACTCTCTATATTTCTTCTATATCTTAATAAGGATCATTAGCATATAGTACAAATAGACAGAGGATTTCTATTTAGATTTTGGTAAACCCCTTTATAGGTTAAGTCAATTACATGGTTAACGAAGGAAAAAAGGGAACGACTTCTTCACCTAACTCTTGAATAACTTCAGAAGCTGGTCTTCTCGAATTTTTTAGAACGATAATAATATGGTTAACACCAGTAAGTTTTAAATGATGAATATATTCAATAAGTCTATTACGTCCAATACGAAATCCTAAATGTATAGGAGTAGGCTCTTGGTTAGGATCTTCGGTTAAATCAACGTACAAAGATTGTACGAATGGTTTAAATTCATTCGTGGAAGAACGCCATGTCTGTATTCGATCTAATTGTTGATTTACGCTTCTAGGGTAATAAATCCATCCATCACCATGTTCTGCAATCCATTCAACTGACTGAGAAGAGTGTCCAGTTACTAATAAGGGAATATTATTAAATGTAGGTTTAGGAAGCAAATCTCCTTCAGTCATATGGACCCTTGGTGAATCAATACGAGGAAACTGTTCTCTCCAAACTTTTCTCATAATCATAACAGACTCTTGGAAGCGTTCTGCTTTCTCAAGAGGATCTACTTTAAACGCTGGAAACTCAATGGATCTATCCCCTGTCGCTATTCCAAGCACAAGGCGTTCTCCTGATAACTTATCAACAGAAGCTGCTGCCTTTGCAACGTGTAAAGGATGACGTAATGTCAATAATATACTTGATGTACCTAATGCTATCTTTTCCGTATGAGCTGCTAAATAACCTAGAAAAACAAATGGATCATACATTTGGCCTACATCTCCAAACCAGCGATCATGAAAAGGTACATCTCTAACGAACAGGGAGGAAAACTTAAAATGCTCTGCCTTTTTAGCTAAATTCATCTGTTCGGCTATATCCATTTGTGGGATATCACCTTGATAAGATTCTAAGGGGAATAAAAGACCGAGTGTTAATTCATTTTCCTTAAACATTTGATTATAACCACGGTGTTGTTTGAATTGGTTATTTATAGACAATTGTATCAACTCCAATATATAAAAGAATAAAAGTAAAACCATGGGATGTTCTTACGATCAATAAATCCCATGGTTCCATTTGAATAAATGTTATGAAGTTATTTTACTTTTGTACTTTTGATACTTCACCATCTGCTAAATCAACTTCTACAATAAATAGATCTTTGTCAGAAGTACGAGATGGGAATCTTTCCGTGATTCCTTGTTCATGAATTGGAATAACGCGTTTTGAATCTCGCCCTACCAACTTCAGCATTTTATCTAGTGAGAATATCATTTCTGTTTGACTTCCTGTAGCCAATCCAACAGGAAGAAGAACACCATCTTGGTTTTTCCCTTCAATATTTTCAAATTGGTAAGCATTATCTCCAGCTAGAACCCAACTATCTTCCTCGGAACCACCTTGTTTTACTCGAACAAACTGAGAACCGTAAGTGTGAGTATCAAAAGCAGCAAATATATCGATTCCTGGTAGGAATTCTTCAACGTCCCCATCTAAAAGTTTCATGCGTCCTTCTTTTGCAAGTTGTACGCCTCGTAGAAGATCTGAAGGATCGACTCCTGACATCAAGAACTGGAATTGATGTGGTAATGACATTGCCCAGATAAATTTAGACAACTCTTTTTCTTGCATATAAAAAGTTGCATTTGGGAAATCTTCTACGTTACCAAAGTGGTCAAAGTGAGCGTGAGTGATAATAACTGTATCAATATCTTCAGGTGTTAGGCCAACTTCTTTTAAAACTACTGAAGGGCTTTGCCAATCAACTACGTTAAATCTCTCTCCTAGAACCTTTCCATACTCTTTATGGTTATATCCCACATCAACCATAATATTATGGCCATTTCCTTTTATAACTACATAACTGTAAGGTAGTCTTACATATCCTTCATTGTGTGCTCCATAAACTACACCACTTTTATGATAGTCAACTACGCGAGAATACTCTAATACCCAGATAGAATAATTTTTCATGTTTAATTTAAACTCCTTTAAATGTTATTGTTGATTAATGTAAACCACAGAAACAACTTGTTTCTAGAGATATCATCCCTAATCCCATTGAGAAAGTAGATGATTTTTTCAAATATGAATTTGCTAAGTCTAACGTACGCTGAATGTCTTCTAATTGTTTGTCATTCATAAAATAAATGTCTTCACCTAAAGAATGCTTAGCAAACATTTTATTAAGGGCCTGAACGCTATACATCAAGTGATCAAAGTGTATTTTTAGTCCATGAGGAACGACTAAATCTTTAATTCGATCAGTAGTTTGGACTAACGACTCTTTGGCTGATGATAAGGTCATACTTACATCTTGTTTAACACCTAATTGCATAAGAAGTAAGCTTCCACTTACTGCTTGAATCACACGTTTAATATCATTAAAATCCTGTTGAAGAGAAGCAAAATAGATTGCTGACTTCTCTTTATCGACCAGTTGAATCATTTTATGGTTAATATCTAAAGGTTGGCCTGAAACCATCTTTTGATAGAGAGTTTCAACTTCATTTTCCAATTTCACGTTGTCACCTCCTTTCAAAGGGATCATTTTCAATTAAAATTTGATTTACTGCACATACTACCTGTGAGTTATGTTTCTTTTATGTTTGCAGTAACATTTGTAGATGGTTTTGCACGAAAACTTCCTGAAATATATAATCCTAATAGCACAACGACTGTCCCAATCACTGCATAAAGCGTAATTGGTTCTCCTAAAAAGATTGCAGCCAGAATATAGCCAGCGACAGGGTTAAGAAGTAACCAATTGTTTGCTTTGAGCGCATCTTTTTTTAGTAAATAAAACCAAAGGTTTACATTGAAAATTGAAAGAGCAAAGACAGACCAAAGTAAGTAGCCTATAAAATGAAAATCGATAGTGATAGGCTCTCCAGAATCTAAAATGAGCGTTGGGATAAGTAAGATTACTCCCCCAATCATCACTTGCCAGGTGTTAACTACTATGGTAGGCAGCTGTAGATCTACTTTTTTGTAAATAAGACTCCCTACAGCCATCGCAATCATTGCAAAAATAATTAATAAGATACCGCCTATCGACGAATGACTTCCTGCCAAGGATGGATAAGTAGCTACGATTAGACCGATAAATGATACAACCATTCCTCCCCATTCTCTAAGACGAATAGATTGCCCCATGAATACTAGAGCAAGTAATGCAAAGAGAAATGGATTTATAGGTATGAAAAGATTAAATATTCCTGATGATACCGTTCTAAGAGCCACTAACCCGAATCCTAGAAATATGGAGGTGTTTAATAAACCTAACCAAAATAAAACCTTAAATTCTTTTCTATTGGGCATTCGATATTTGCCTTTTTGGAATCCGTAAAGGTAAAGAAGCAATAAGAGCCCCGCAATGATAAAACGAATAGTTGATAGTGTTAATGGCGGAGCTGAATGAATACCAAATTTCATTACAACAGCTCCTGATGCATATAAAACTGTAAATAGTATTCCTACAAGTAAATCTTTGATGTTCACTAAATCACTCTCTTTCTCTGTGTAACTTATTTATTTTGAAATAAGGTATAATATATCGTTATATAGTTAATTAACGATATATAGGTGTAAAAAAATATAGATATCGTTATTTCGCTAAAAAGCGATATATAGATTCAAAAAAATAAAAGATTGTAAAATCGTTAATTAACGATATATTATACCGAACAATGCACAATGTCAATACATTTTTTAAAACTATTCTTAATAAGAAAACCATATTTACTTCTGTCTATAAGTGCATCCTCCCTCCAATGAAACAAAATGTAGATATGCTATCGTTAAAAATAACGCATCACATTTACATATCGTTATTTCGTCGATTAACGATATGATACCTTGGACTATATCTAATGTCAATACATTTTTATTAAAGATTGTAATGACAGTAGCTAAATCATTAGAGTTACATTTCATTATATTGTTGAATAACGAATGTACAGTTTTTTATATACTTCTCTTTCAATTTATTTGATACTATTTTGCAGAGGTTATGGCATATGTATAAAAGGAGCTCTTTTTATACATTCTCGTTTCTTTCAACTACCCAAAGAACGTAGTCATATCAACGATGTATAAAAAGATGCATACTCAAGCAAAAGAATCCTTAGCTGAACCCTACTGCCGCAAGGGTTCTTTTGCTTGCTTGGTTCCGGAAAGAGTGATTATGTTAACTAATTTCGTATACGATATGCATTCTAAAACAGAGGAAATCACCAAGAATCATGCTTTTTCTACAACTACTCTTCTTTAAATTAAAATCATAAAAGGAATAGAATGAATTATTGGTAGAGTACTTTACAAACAGTACCTGCAATTGCAAAAATAGAAAATAAAAGGTTTAATTGCTAAGAATAACGGTTAATAAAAGAGGGTTTTAATGGAGAAGGGAAAGATAGAGTATGAAATATAAAATGAAATCTGGAGATACAACTTTTATCGGTATCGCCAATGCAGATACATATATGTCATTTGTAGATGAGGATTGGTCGCTTAACCAACTACTAAAACATTTTGGAGAAGAAACAAAGAATGCGAATATTATGGTGTTTCAAATGTCTGTAAATGGAATAGAACATTCTTGGAAAGTTAAGGTTACTGTAAACCAAGAGAACAAAGTAAAGGGGAGTTATCGAAAAGCACAAGGCTATATACGTGTAACTAATAAAGAATTGTATTTAGTGGATTATGACTGTTTAACAATGGCTGCTCAATTTAATCATAGAAAGGTTCCTGATCAAAATTGTTCAAATTATCGTATTTCGATTCAAAATGGAATATATCAAGTAAACGTTTATCAATTTTACGATGTTGATAGTAACTCACGTACTGGGAGTAGGTTGAAAGATATGTTAATTGAATTTCATGAGGTAAAGGATATCTCATCATCAATGGATACTGTATACTGGTGTAATTTCTAACAGAGTGTAATTAGTATGTAAAGTCCTTTTTTAGGACTTTTTATCATGCTTCTACCGAGAAAATGTTTTATGTTAACTAAAAATGTATACTTTTACGGATGATATATTCAAAACTATTACAAGATGTTAAATTAATTATTATCGTTAACAAAATAAAAAGCCACCCAGTATTTGCAGGACAGGTGGCTTTTTACTATAAAATGCATGTGCAGACTCATAATAACATATTTTTACCAAAAATACTATATTTTAAGGGAATAGCATATGTATAAAAGGTGCACTTCTTATACATTAGTTTCTCATCCACCTACTGAGAAAACGTTGATAAATCCACAATGTATAAAAAGCTGCATACTCCGGAAAAAGGGCCCTTGGCAGAGCCGTGGGACTGCAAGAGGTGTTGGGTTTTTATATGCTTGGGGTTGGCCTAGTGGCTTATCTTTTTCATGAAATGGACGAGAGATCCAAAGGTGTCCCAACGTCTAAAGGAGAACGTGATAAGAAGCAGTGGCATCATGAAAAATCGTATACTTCAGATCCTGCAAATGAGTAGATACAACTACATAAAAAAGAGAAGGTTTTGACCTTCTCTTTTTACTAAAACATCTATAAATAACGACTTTTCTTCATTCCGATCATTGCCTATGTATTTTGAAAGGCTAAGTCTATGTAGAATTCATGGTTAGTCATTACAACAGGTCCCCTCATCTCTGATGTGCCCAGAACGATTTATTTTTGTCTTAAGGTATTTTTCATTATACTCTGATACATCTCCCCATAACGGTTCTCTTCCTGATACAGGTAAACCAGAGTTGTTTAAAGCTTCTAGTTTTTTAGGGTTGTTGGTAATTAGTGTAACGGGTTTACTTCTTAATACTTTTAAAACATGTATAGCATCACTGTAATTTCTTGAATCATCAACAAAACCAAGCGATTGATTTGCTTCAACGGTGTCATAACCATTCTCCTGAAGGATATAAGCCATGGCTTTACTGAATAAACCAATGCCTCTTCCTTCATGATTGGCTAAATAAAATAAAGCGCCGGTGCCATGTTCAACAATCATTTTCATCGATTGTTTTAGTTGAAATCCACAATCACATCTTCTACTCCCAAATATATCTCCTGTATGGCAAATTGAATGCATGCGAATAATCGCATCATCGTTATATTCAAAGTCGCCATAGGCGAGGACACTGGATTGTTGAAATTCAGCTAAATTAACAGAGGATAATTTGTTGAAAATTCTTTCAAAATCTTCTGTTACTTCTTCGCAATTTAGCCAGCAATACCATTTAAATTCCACGGTTTCTCCATACAAATTAACAGGGAGCCGAATTGGTCCAACTAAATAAATAGCACCCTCTATGGTTTTAATTAGTTGAATTTTATCTTCTAAGATAGAAAGAACTTTGGAATCAAATTTAATCTCTGCCATCTTAAAATTCCTCCTTTTGTTTTTATTTTGTCTAATTAGAGGTATTTTATTAAAACTGGATAAACGTATCATTCTTTTTAATTGAGTATCATAGATATAAAATTTCAGATTAAACCAATCGAAAATGTTCGATTGGCTCTTTAGTTTATGTTGGATCTGTCGGTCTTGATGGCGCTGATTTCATGGATTTCTTTGCTACTGGGGAAGAGGCTAATGACAAAGCCAACAAGATGGGCGATTTAATGGAGAGATTAGAAAATGAAGAATTCGATTTGATAGCAGTGGGTCGCGCATTATTGGCTGACCCTGACTAGGTAAACAAAATCAGAGATGGACGAACAGAAGAATTAATTCCGTTTACACGTGAGGCAATCGAAACATTATATTAAACGGAGCTTAAAAAAGAATAAAGAACCCATTTTGATTTTTTCAAAATGGGTTCTTTTTAGTTACTTTCAAATAAATATCCTATTATAGTTAATACAATTTGTAAGGGATAATCATCTATATTTAATAGTTATTTATTTTGAATTAAGTTTTTCACATGGTCGTTTATTTCAGAAGCAATTTTCGTAAAGTTTATAAGATCTTCTGTTGAAAACTGATTGAGTCTACTCAACATTCTTCCATATTCTATTTGATCAAGTTCTTTGTGATATTTATAAGCTTGTTTTCCTTTATCCGATAACTCTATGATGACTTCTCGATTATTAGTTGGATTTTTATACTTTATAACCAAACCTTTTTTTAATAATTTATCCACCATTTGAGAAATAGCACCTTTAGTTTTGTTAGTAAGCTTTGCAAGATAAGAAGGACTAACCTTACTTTTTTCTCCAATTAAATTAATGGTATGTGCCTCAACCATATACAATTCATCTTCTGTTCCATATTTTCTGGGTATGCTTTCATATGCACTCGTACTACGAGAGACTTCATAAATAGATTCTATTAGTTCATTAAAAACTTCTTCTCTTGTCTTCATACATTTCACCCAATATCACTTTAGTTATTTACTCCTCAGTATACCATACCTATTTATTTTTATTTAAACATGAACAACATATCAATATTTTTACGCATTAACATCGAGTCATTTTAAGGACACATATTGAAATTGACGTATAATAGTTTAGGTGCTAAACTATAGATTAGATAATATTTGTAAGATAATTACAAAAATAAAAAATAGAAAATTATATGCATAAACTATGGGTTTGATTTTTTATTTAGGAAGGATAAGGTAAAGGTATGTCTCTCAAACACTTTAGTATCTTAATATTGCTAGCTAGCCTTTTTGGTGCATCATTTTTATTTATGAAAATAGCCTCACCTTCATTAGGTCCTTTATTTCTTATTGAAAGCCGTGTATTTATTGCAGCGATCTCACTAATCATTTTTGCACGCTTACTAAAACAAAAGATAGAAATCAAACATAAATGGAAAGAGTTAATTGTTTTAGGTGCAATTAATGCAGCCATTCCGTTTGTTTTAATTGCTTACGCTGAATTAAACCTATCTGCTTCACTTGCTGCTATTATTAATTCTACAACTCCTTTGTTTTCAGTAATCATATCTATTTTATGGCTTAAAGAAGGTAAAAATATGCGTAGTCTTTTCGGTATTATTATTGGTTGTGTAGGAGTAGGGATTTTGGTCGGTTGGAGCCCTATTCACTTAAACGTAAAGGCTATATTATCAATAGGAGCCATCTTTTTAGCAGCTTTATTTTATGGGATAGGGGGAATATATAGCAAAATTGCTTTTCAAAATATGAAGTCTTTTGATTTAGCTATTGGACAGCAATTGGGAGCAAGTATTGTTTTATTGCCTTTTGCAATAATTGATATTCCTAACCAGTTACCAAGTATAACTGTGACTGTTTCAGTTTTGGGACTAGCAATATTCTCTACAAGTGTTGCTTATCTCCTCTATTTTTATCTCATAAAGAATATAGGGCCAACTAAAACCGTTAGCGTGACCTTATTGGTACCAATATTCGGTATAATCTGGGGCGTTTTGTTTTTACATGAACAAACTACTTTGAGTACTTATATAGGATTAGGTGTAATATTAATGAGTATATTTTTAGTATCTAATACCAAACAAAAAACATCTGATGCATCACAACAAGTAGCAAAATAAAAAGTTTCTTTATGAAGAATAGAATAACTAAAGAGTCAACAGCATACAGGCTATTGACTCTCTAGTTTTCAACCTCCATAATCATTGTATTTCAGTGATTAATAAATGCATCATCCCAGAAGGGGTCATGACTATTACATTATCATTTAATTTGTGACCAATTAGACTTTTGCCGATTGGAGACTCATAGGATATATAGTTTTCAGATAGATATGATTCTGCGGGACTAACAAGTTTAAGATGCATTTCATATTTTTCTGTCATTTCTTTAACAGTGACAATAGATCCAATCCCTACTTCTCGTATATTTGCATTTTTAATTATTTTTGCTTGCTTTATAATGTATTCCAAATCATTTATTTTCTTTTTAAGTGTAGCAAATTCATCTACTGAAGTCTGATACTCAGGATCTTCATTAAAATCACAAAAATTTCTGCTCTCTTGAACTTTTTCACTAACTTCTTTCCATCTTTTTTCCTTTAAATAAAGTAATTCTTTCTTCAACGCATTATAACCATCTTCCGTAAGTAATTTCTTGTCCATCAATAATTCCCCCTCCTTTACTGAAACCACTTTTCTCAGCTTTGTTGGTTCTGTTACATTTTGCATAAAGAATGCACCAAACACTAATGCGATAATCAGTAACGGTAGTGAAATCCGGAAAATCTATTGCATGTTAAAGTTTTAAGATTAAGCCTGATACTGTTAGTCCAACAGCTGGTTCGACCTTATTTACAAGCTCCATAATTCCCATGAAACTTCTGCACTTATGCAGTGGAATAATAACAAGAATGGTGTTAAAAATAAGTGGTGAAAGCAAAGCTGTTCCTATTCGATTCAAGGATTGCTTTAATTAAAGAACAAAGATTAAACAGGTTAAAAAAGAAAAGAGAACCCGTCAAGTTCTCTTTAAAACGAAAAATGCATGCCATTACTATTTTAAAATACAAAATGAGTACATCGTTCAATGTTTATAACGGATAAGTGAAATCATTGCCAAAACTCCTAGAACAGGACCGATCGCAAGGATTGAGAATGCCCATTTCCACCCTACGATATCTTCAAAGACCGGAATCAAATAAATAGAAAAGACCGTAATAAGAAAACCTATAGCCATTTGAAATGTCAAGGCAGTTCCTACACATTCTGATTTTGCGAAATCTGCAACCATTGCTGAAAATTGTGCCGAATCTGCAACAACTGATATCCCCCAAATGATTGCTACAATAACGGTAATCCATATAGAAAGACCAAAGGTAAGTCCGATACATATAGAAGATACGGCACTAACAATCATGGCAATCATAGAAAGTCGTGCTTTTCCAATTTTATCAGCATATAATCCACCTATTATCGAACCTATAGCCCCCGAAATTCCAATTGTTAAAAATGCGAACAATGTACTGGCCTCTTGTAAAGCTGTGCCCTCTAAGGATGCTTTAAAGCTGGCTGTTAAGAAATATGGAAGCCATGTCCACATAGCATACAATTCCCACATATGACCGAAATAGCCATAGTTAGCTAACATTACAGGTCGATCTTTTAAGATATATTTGAGTGTATTCATCGACACAGTAGCTACTTCTTTTTTAGACTCCGGAGCATCCGGAAGACCCCAATGCATAATACCAGCTGCGACCAATGCTAATAAAGAGCTGACCAGCATTAATATCTTCCAGCTGACATTCGGAATAAATAAATTAAAAAGATGTGGCAATGAAGAACCTAATGTCAGAGCTGCAATTAGAATTCCAATACCAAATCCTCGTCTATCTTGAAACCAAGTAGAGAGTAGTTTCACGGCAGTAGGATAAACCCCTGCCATAGTAATTCCTGTTAGAAAACGTAAACTTAATCCCATTACCATTCCAGTGCTTAAAGTAAATAAACTATTGATGACAGCTCCGAATATACAGGCAATAGCAAATATTTTTCTTGGGTTATAACGGTCTGCCAAACCTAAAAAAGCAAAACAAATGGCTCCAATAATGAATCCAACCTGTACGGATGTGGTCATCCATGACCCTTCTGTTGCACTCATTCCCCATTGACGTTCTAATTGGGGAAGAACGGCTGAAGCGCTAAACCATAAACTGAGGGCAAATAGTTCAGCCAATGCAATCCAAAATAGAGCCCTCCATCTATTAATAGTTGTGTTAACTTCAGACATAATGGTTCTTTCCTCCTCTCGCGTTTTCAATTCTACCTGCAACGTATGAGAACGTAGATATTACGCATGGAACATGTCGCGTAATATCTACGTTCTTTTTAAAGTTAGTTATACAAGGTAAAGTAAGATCGGACCTGTCATAAAGCCTTTTATTTATTACGTTTGAAAGTTGAATTTACTTGAACATTTCTTTCTAGTGAATTTTTCACAGGCGAAATTTCCATTGCTTTTGAAACTAACTCTTCAAGTTGTTTATCGTCTGCGTCACTATCTACTGTGAATTGAACATCAACTTCGTTAAAACCTGGATTTCCTTCTTTTAAGCCCAACATTACATTTAAATCTAATTGTCCTGAAACGTTAACTTCTAGTGAATTGATCTTAATACCCATTAAACTAGCTGTTGCAACAAATGCAAGTGATAAACAACCACCCAATGCACTTAATAAAAGTTCAG
>NZ_JBLQZO010000008.1:0-139397 GCF_047872835.1 Priestia sp. RMT2NF4 | reverse complement strand
AAAAAATAAAAATTAACGTTGACGTTTGTCGCTTTGTTCAGTTTTCAAAGTTCAACCGCCGCTCTTAAGCGACTTTATTATCTTATCAAGTTACCGACGTAATGTCAACAACTTTTTAAAATTCTTTTTTCAGCTTCGTTGTTACTGTTATGTCTCAACGACGCTTTATAATAATAAAATATATCTTTATTAAAGTCAACAGTTTTTAACAAAAAAATTCGAAATCATTACTTTTTGATTCAGATGGCTGTTTTATCTAGATCATATCATCATATTATAGGCAAAAGCTAGGTTTAAACTTTGCCTTCTCTATTCTTGAACCCTTTACTTTTTTCAATTTCTTCATTATACGAAGAAATTAAAAAAGAGCTGTCCATTAGACAGCCCCTTCTTATTTCCCTTTAAAACTAGGTCTTCTCTTCTCAGCAAATGCTTGAAGCGCCTCTAGACGATCTTCTGTCGGAATCGTTAACTCATATGCTTTTCGTTCAATTTGCAAACCAGTCTGCAAATCGGCCTTCATTCCTTCTTTGATAGCAAATTTTGCTTGCTGAAGTGCAATTGGCCCATTTTTTAATAAAAGCGAGATAAAAATATCTATTGTTTCTTCTATTTGATATCCAGGAGCTACCTTCGTTACTAGACCACATTCTTTTGCTTCTGATGCCGTGAGGCGCTGAGCTGTTAAAATTAGTTCCATTGCTTTTGCTTCACCAACTAGGCGAGGGAGACGCTGTGTTCCTCCTGCGCCTGGTATAATCGCTAAGCTTGTTTCCGTTAAACCCATAAGCGCTTCTGTTGAAGCGATCCGGAAATCACATGCTAAAGCCAGCTCCATTCCTCCTCCAAATGCATATCCGTTGATGATTGCTATCGTTGGCTGAGGAAGCTGCTCTATCTTAGAAAACACTTCTCCTATTTTGTAAATATTGCGCTTTACCTCTTGATCAGAGAGGGTTTTACGTTCTTTTAAATCCGCACCTACACTAAAAGATTTTTCACCTGCCCCTTTAAACGTCACAACTCGAATATCTTTTTGAATACGAATTCCTTCAATTACTTCTTCCAATTCTTTAAGCATATCGTAATTAAAAGCATTCATCGCTTCCGGACGGTTCAGTATCACATGGGCGACGTGTCCCTTTATTTCATAAGAAATAGATGACATTCTTTTACCACCTCCAAATTGGAATCGCTTTCATTTTATCGCTCCTGAGATACCTGCTGCTTCAGTGCACGCCTTAAAATTTTTCCCGTTGTATTTTTAGGAAGTTCTTTTAAAAATTCAATTTCACTTGGCACTTTATATTTAGCAAGGTGCTCTTTGCAGTAGGCAATAAGCTTCTCTTCCGTTATCTCTTGATTATTGCAAACCACGTAACACTTCACACATTCACCTAAAGAAGGATCAGGAACTCCGATAACAGCCACTTCTACAATATCCCGATGCGCATATAGCACTTCTTCTACTTCGCGAGGATAAACATTATATCCTCCTACAATAATTAAATCTTTTTTACGGTCAACGATATAAAAATAACCTTCCTTATCCATTCTTGCTAAGTCACCTGTATACAGCCAACCATCTCGGAGAGCATATTCCGTATCTTCAGGAAGCTTATAATACCCTTTCATGACATTAGGGCCTTTGACGATAAGTTCGCCAACTTGTCCTACTTCTACTTCTTTTCCTAGTTCATTTACCACTTTATTTTCAACATTCATAATAGATGTGCCTATAGAACCTGCTTTTCTCTCTCGATCAATCGGATTGAAACACGTCACAGGAGAAGCCTCAGATAATCCATAGCCTTCTGCTACCATGACCCCAAACTTACGTTCAAAATGGGTTAGAAGTGCCACCGGCATTGATGCCCCGCCTGATATACAAAGCCTTACCGTGTGAAAGTGCTCTTTTTTCCCTTTGTCATGCTGAAGTAAAAAATTATACATTGTCGGAACGCCAGCAAAAATAGTCGCTTGTCGATTTTGAATTAATTCAAATATAGAAGATGGACTGAATTTTGGTTCAATTAATATCGTTCCTCCATTCATTAAAGGCGCATTCAATGAAACAGTTAAACAAAATACGTGAAACATCGGCAAAGCAGCTACGACTCGGTCATTCCCATTTATACTTAAATAATCTGCTACGTCTTGAGCGTTTGAATAAATATTCTTATGCGTAAGCATAGCTCCTTTTGGTTTTCCAGTCGTTCCTGACGTATACAGAATGATGGCCACATCTTCTTCTTTTAACTCGAGAAAATCATATGTAGCTTCCCCTCTGTTTACAACTTGCGAAAACGTGTGAAAATAAGAAGGTATACTTTCCACTGTATCTGTCGTTTCACATAAGATAACGTGTTCCAAAAATGGAGTGTGTCCAATGATTTTTTTTAAAACAGGGAGAAGTAAATCAACCGCAATAACTGCTTTTACATCTCCATCCTGAAGCATGTAGCTAATTTCATCCGCTGTGTAAATAGGATTAATGGGTATAACAGTAGCTCCTACTCGAAGAGCACCGTACAATCCAATAACAAAATGAGGCGAGTTGCCGACAATTAAAGCGATATGATCTCCTTTTTTTACACCTAATTGCTTCAGACCATTAGCAAACTTAGATACCGATGCATCAAGATCTGCATAAGATGTTTCCTGATCCATAAAAACATATGCCGATTTTTGCGGAAATTGCTCAGCTGTTTTATGAAGCTGTGCTGACAAATTCATCTCATAACTTCCTCCTTTTAATAACGAATGAATGAACAACCATTCATTATTAAGTCATAATAATGGAAAAATTCTTACTTCTTCTATTCTATTATAATGTTACTGCTGTTCTATTGACAAGACTCATCTGTTTAAAAAGAAAAAAAGCCTGATGTGGCAGACTTTTTTCTTAATAGATTAATTCAACAAACTCTTCTTTTGTAATATTACCAAAATAATGTGGAATATCGATGTCCTCTAAGGCTTGTTCAATAGAAGCTTTTTCATAACGAACACCTGTTAATTTTCCCTGTACTTCCTGGACATCTCCCACTCCAAAGAAATCTCCATAGATGGTGCAAGCATCGATTTTCCCTTTATTCACTTCCAAACGAACGTCAATTTGTCCCACAGGAAAGCGGTGAGAGTGCTGTAAGTTAAATTTAGGTGATTTTCCATAGTTCCAATCCCATGACTGATAGCGCTCTTTAGAAATTTGATGAATCGTTTCCCAATCTTTTTCCGTTAGTTTATATTCTGTTATATTTTCTTCTCCCTCAAAGATATACCGAAGCAGCATTTCTCTAAATTCTTCCACCGTTACTTTCTGTTCTAAAAATTCACTGATATTCGCTACTCTATTTCGAATAGACTTAATGCCTTTGGATTCAATTTTATCTTTTTTTACTTTTAACGCTGATACCACGTTTTCAATCTCTGAATCAAAAAGAAGAGTTCCATGGCTGAACATTCTTCCTTTCGTCGAAAACTGAGCATTTCCAGAAATTTTACGTCCTTCCGCCATTAAATCATTTCGTCCGCTTAACTCAGCATTGACTCCTAATTTCTTTAACGCTTCCACGACTGGCTCGGTAAACTTTTTAAAATTATGAAAGCTATTTCCATCGTCTTTCGTAATAAAGCTGAAGTTTAAATTTCCTTTATCATGATAAACGGCACCGCCTCCAGATAGACGTCTCACTACATGAATATGCTGATCTTCAACATATTTTGTATTAATCTCCTCAATGGTGTTCTGGTTTTTTCCAATAATAATAGAAGGTTCATTAATATAAAACAGCAGATATGTCTCATTAATATCTAGATGCTTGAGCGCATATTCTTCAATTGCTAAGTTAATTCGGGGATCATAATTTTTTTGATTATCAATAAATAACATTCATTTTCCTCCTTGTTATTCCCATACGTATCCTGATTCAGCTAACGTAAGCGTACCTTGATAATGAGCAGCAGCTTCCTCTACTAGCTGTTGGTGTTCTCCGTAGTGTGGAAGGTGAGTAAGCATGAGTTGTTTGACACTTGCTTTAGAAGCAAGTGTACCGGCTTCTGTACTTGTCATGTGTCCAGCACCGCTTCCATCTTGGCTAGCATAAAAGTTACATTCACAAATAAGAAGATCTGCATTTTCTGAGAAAGAAACAAATTCTTCTAAATAGCTCGAGTCCGCTGTGTACACGACGGTTTGATTGCCAGCACTTATTTTCATGGCATAACAAACGACTGGATGTTTCGTTTTCATAAATTCGATTGTAAAAGGTCCAACGTCAAGTTTTTGACTCGGATCGTACTCTACTCCTTTGGTAATTCCTTTATGAGTAAGTTTGTTGAAGCTTTCCTGATCATATGTATGTCCGTAAATAGAAAGTTCCTTAACAGCGTTCCCTAGATGAGTCTGAATGAGGCGAGCATATTGAAATACTCCGACATCAGCCACGTGGTCATGATGGTAATGAGATAAAATCATCGCATCTATTTCTTCTGGTTTTGCATATTTTTGCAGCTGAGCCAATGCACCGCTTCCACAATCAACAAGCAGCTGAAATCCATCGTGCTCAACTAAATAGCTAGAAGTAGCTTCTGAAACAGCAGGATATCCTCCCCAAAAACCAATAACAGTTACTTTCATTTCAATCACCCTTTCGTACTATTTTTATTACGTTCAGTATACCCTACTTTTTTTTGAAAACTAACTGAAAGATACTCGTTTTGCCTATTTTATCGAAATAACTCATTGTTATATAACAAATAACCACTTAGAATAGCAAAATAGGCTAAATTGTTATAAAACATAATTGACATTTCAACATCTGTTATAATACAATGTTAGTAACAAAAAACAACGGAGGGGATTTAAATGTTAGAAAAAATGACTGAATTTTTCAAAAGATTACCCAATAAAAAGTGCGTAGAATGCGGAAACGACATCGAGGAACAGCATGAGTGCTACGGAAACAAATGCGATCACTGCCTAGATATCATGAAATAAAAAAAGCTGAAACTGTTTTATAACAGTTTCAGCTTTTTTTTATACGGTCAAACTGCGATACTCGTTTGGCGTAATGCCTTCTACTTTTTTAAACACTTTTCGAAAGTATTTATCATCATGATATCCAATCATATTCGCAATTTCATAGATTTTTAGTTCTTCATTTAGTAAAAGTGATTTGGCTTTATTCATTCTGACTTTCACCATATAATCTGAAATATTTTCTTGAAATTCTTGCTTAAACTTTCTCGAAATGTATTCACGGCTTAAATAGAAACGTTCCGATATTTCTTGAAGCTTCACATCTCGATGAAAATTTTGCTGCAAAAATTGTTCGATCTCATAAATAACGTCGCGATTGTTTTGCTTGCTATACCTTTTTATTACTTTTAAAAAACGCTTTACTTCACGCTTTTTTCTCTCTACATACTTTGCTAGCTGAAACTGCCCATCTTGGTTATAGAAAAAAGAAAGAACATATTCAGGACCATTACTTATCGTATAAGGAATGTGATATCTTTTTAACCAATGCTGGCTTAACAGCTGATATTCCTGCTCAAAATGCAGAATTTGCTTTAATGATAGATAATTTTGTGCTTCAAAAGCTGTGATAATTTCGTTGAATACCGGCAAAAAAGCTTCAAACTTCCCTACTTGCAGCGCCTCTTCAATTTTACTGTTATAATCCATCATATTTATTAATAAAGCACTTGCTAAAACGTCTTGCTCGCCGTAGACCTTCACTTTATTTTGATCAAGAACATTGCTTAATAAAAGCGAATTTTTCGCATGTTCATAGGATTTCATTAGCTGATCAATAGAAGAGACTTTGCATCCTCTTGCAATCCGACAGCTCACGTCTAACGTACGGCGAATTGCTGTATGTAAAGTCGTCAGCAAAGAGGTTATGCGTTCAAAATCATTCCAAAATATAATGATAATTTCCCACTTATTTGATAAATAACGGAAGGCTACCCCATTTTCTTCTGCCATCAGCATTTCATTGATTACATTTAAAATTGAAAAATAGGCTAAATCCCGGTCACCGCCAAAAGAACGAATAATGGATTCATCTACACGTACAATCCCCACTTCATATTCTCTAGTCAGATGGAAACCAAACTCTTCATAGATTGATTGATTTAGCAAATAATTGTTCATTAACTGCGTTAGTTTTCGATCTCGATAAATCGGCTTCATTTCATTGATTAAACGATAGCTGCTATTATGGACTTTTCTGGACTCTTCTTCTTTCTTCCATTGAGTTACAGCTCGTACAAGCGTATCGTTTAAAATCGAAGGATCCACTGGCTTTAGAATATAATCCGTACTTCCAAAATGAATAGCTTTACGCATATAGTGGTAGTCATCATACCCTGTTACCACAATCGTTTTGCTAGAAGGTGAATTCTCTTTAATCCACTCCAACAAAGCAATTCCATCGATATTAGGCATCTTCATATCAGTAAAAATGATTTCCGGTCCGTGATCCTCAATAAGCGCAATCGCTTGCTCACCGCTATCAGCTTCTATCACATCTGTAATTTCATGCTCTTCCCACTGTCCAAGCAGCTTTATTCCTTCTCTTACATGCTCTTCATCATCCACGATTAATACTTTCATCACTATCCCTCTTTTCTTCAATTGTTGTTAGCTTTATGACAACGGTAAAATCGTGATTTTCTTGACTGCTAATTTGCATTGAAGCATGATCTCCATAGTAGATGCGAAGTCGTTCATAAATATTTTGCAACCCAATATGCTCATCTGTTTGATTATACGATTGCTGAAGTCTCGCTTTTAATTGATTCAACTCTTTCTCTCCTATCCCTTTTCCGTTATCAGAAACAGTTAGAATCAGTTCTTCTCCGTTTAACTTCGCTGAAATCAACAGCTTTCCGCTTCCTGTGCGGGTTTCGAATCCATGTTTAAAAGAATTCTCAACAAGAGGCTGCAAGATCATTTTCGGTATTCGCATAAGCTCTGCCTCTTTTTCGATATTTAACTCATACTCAAACTTTGAACCAAACCGCTGCTTCTGTAGACTCAAGAAAGCTTTTACGTGATCGACTTCTTGCTTTAAGCTAACGATATCCTCTTTCATATTCATGCTGTAACGCATAATGTGAGAAAGTGAGGTTAATAAAGAATATACTTCAACTGCTTTATGCTTAAGGGCAAGAGTTCCAATCGATTGAAATGCGTTGTATAAAAAATGCGGATTAATTTGTGACTGCAACACTTTTAGCTGCGTTGATTTATTTTCTAACTCCAATCGGAATTTACGTTCAATTAAGTCATTAATTGTTTCTACCATAGAGGTAAAGTGCCTTCCTAAAACACCAAATTCATCGTTTCCAAGCGATTTAAACCGGACTTCAAATGATCCTTTTTCCACTTCTTTCATATTGCGAATTAATACGTTAATCGGCTGTGTAAAACGGACCGATATAAAAAGCGTAGCGATAACGAGCATACACAAAAATGGCAGGCCAATTAATACATTCATAAGTGCTGTCTTTCTTGCATCTTCATATAAAACACTGTAAGGAATTCGCTTCACAATGTATAAGTCCTCAAAAGGCTGTTTAAGCTTTTCATACATTAATACGCCTGAGAAGCTTTTATCTTCCCATTCCATGCTGTGATCCTCTTGAGACGTAAGCGCCTTTAGCCACGGGTAGTTTTCGTTTTTTCCAATAACCTTTGAATCCGAAGAATACAAAACCTTCCCTTTATTGTTCATTAAATAAAAATCTTCTGACTCTTCATTATATAAGCGCTGCGATATAGATTGAATTTGGGTCATGTTAATGTCTAAAGATAGATAAGCTAACAACTTGTCTGAGGGAATTTCATCAATCCGCTGATGAAAGCTAATAACTTGATTCGGCAGTGAGTCAATTAACGTTGATAAATTATTGTAGCTATAAATTTCATGGGTAGGCTCAATGGCAAGAAATTTATGATTTTTATTTAAATAAGAATAGTAAGGCTGAGTGTAAATATCATCGTACTTCCCTCTGCTGCTCACTTTCGAATTATAAGCTGTATACGAGTCATGCCCGTTCTCAATATAAAGATGGAGCTGTTCAATCTCTGGACGAGTATTATATAAATAAAGAAGAGTGCGTGATATTTCCAGTTGATTGGCTCCTAAATCACTTGATACGCCTTCATCTAACACTTTAATAAATGGGTGGTAGCCGTACAGCCTTTTTGTAATATTAGCAATTTCATTTAAGTAATCACTCAAATCATTGCTTCCATTTTTAATAACTTGATAGTTGGTAGAAATAAATCGATTCTTAACCGTTTCTTTTGTGTATTGATACGTAAAAATCGTTGAAATTAAAAAGGGAATAACGGTTGCGAATAAGAAAAACAAAATTAATTTCTTGCGTATGCTCCAGCCTTTCACAACTAACCTCCTTTGACTAATGTCATACATTATGACTATTATTATACATTAAAAGCGCTTTCAATTAACTATTATTTTTTCATAACTATGAATCTAACCAGCTATTTTTTCACACCAAAAAGTCCGCGTTTTCCACGCGGACTTTTTGGTTATTTTTTCATTTTTGCCCAAATTGTATCTAATTTCTTCATAAATTCTTCTTCCGTCATTTGTTTGCCTGCGTAAGACTGCATTGCTGCGCCTACTTCTTGAACCGTTCCTTCTGGATACTTAAACCAGTTCCAAGATAATGTTTTGCCTTCTTCAGAGTATTTTAAGATATCATCAGATAAAGAATCGATTCCTTTTCCATCGATGTTTTTGAACGCTGGAATGAACTTGAACTTTTCAACTAAGAATTTTTGACCTTCTTTAGAAGAAACCATCCAATTTAAGAATTCCTTCGCTGCTTTTTTATCTGCATCTGGTGCATTTTTGTTCACTACCCAGTTATTTGGAACTCCGATTGCTAATTTATCATTTTTCTTCGCATCGTTGCTGATCGGCATTGGGATAAAGCCCATTTTCATGTCCGGATTGATTTTCGTGATCATATTTACCGTCCAGTTACCTTGTTGCATCATCGCTGTTTCACCAGAAGCAAATTGAGTAACTTGTGTATTGTAATCTGTCGTTAATGGATTTTTATTTCCATACTTTAACGTTAAATCGAACAGATTCATAAATTGCTTAAACGTTTCATTGCCTTCAAATTTTGCTTTTCCTTCGTTTAGACCTTTAATAAACGCATCTGGATCATCTTGCTGCGCCATTGGAATATTAAATAAGTGGTTACCTAGCACCCACCACTCGCCGTATCCGTTAGAAAATGGCGTAATGCCTTTTGCTTTAAGCTTTTTAGAAGCTGCTTCTAATTCCGACAGCGTCTTAGGCAATTCTTTAATGCCTGCTTTTTCAAATAAATCTTTATTATAAATAAAACCATAACCTTCTAAGTTTAGCGGCTGACCATAGATTTTCCCGTCCATTGTCATCGGTTCTTTAGCGATATCATACAGATTATCTACCCACGGCTGATCAGACAAATCTTCTAATTTATCCTTCCACGTTTGCGCTTCTTGGAACCCTCCATTATTAAAGATATCAGGTTCATTTCCAGAGGCAAACTGTGCTTTTAATGCTGCACCATAGTCCGCTCCTCCGCCGACTGTTTGGATGTTAAACTTTACGTTTGGATGTTCTTTTGTATATTCATCCGTTAATTCTTTCAGCTGATCTGCAATTTCCACTTTGAACTGGAACATATCAATAACAACTTGATCACCTGAGCCTGTTGATTTACTTGCTTTTGAATCCGTACCTGAGTTTGAACATGCTGTCGCAAATAAAAGTGATGTTGCTAACACGCCAGACATTATTGAAAGCCTTTTCATTTTCATTCGTTTTGCCCCCCTTGATATCTATCTCTCTTTATTTTACCGATTCTAGGACATTTGAACAGGTAACAATATTGAACAACCGAGTGGAAAATATTGAACACCCCCCTTCAGCACCCTTCGACAGGTCTTTCTTCTTCCGCAAAAATTTCTATAAAATTTTTATCTGTTTTATTCCACCTAATAACATTTATAGACAAAATTATGTTAATATGTAGAGTGATAGATTCATAAGAAAATTTATGAATTTTTTTAACTTGTATAAACAAAGTGAAGGGGTTTACATGAAAACTAAAAAGCGCAAAAAAACACATGTCTCATTTCGAATTAACTGGCTGTTTATTGTGGTTTTCCTGCTTTTTTCTGCACTCATTTTACGATTAGGCTTCGTACAGATTGTGTACGGAGAGAACTATAAACGAGAAGTTGAAAAAACAGAAGATGAAACGGTAGATTCACCGGTTCCTCGCGGAAAGATGCTAGACCGCTATGACCGCGTTATCGTGGATAATAAACCGTTGAACGCTGTCACGTACACGCGTTTGAAGGGCGTCACTCAAGAAGACAAGCTAAAAGTAGCTAAAAAGCTTGCCACTCTTATTGATGTTCCTGTTACAACAGACGTGTTTGGCAAATCGGATAAAAAGAAAGATAAAAATACGATTAAGCTAACAGAACGCGACTTAAAAGATTATTGGATTGCAACTCATCCAAAAGCAGCAGCGAAAAAAATTACCGCAGCAGATAAGCAAAAAGTAAAAGAAGGTCAGCTTTCTGAAGATGATTTGTATCCTCTTCAGCTGAAGCGCATCACCAAAAACGAACTTTTATCGGTGAAAGATGACCTTGAAGTGATTGCTATTAAAAGCAAGATGGAAGGCGGCTACGCGTTAACCGCTCAAATTATTAAAAGCGGCTTAACAGATAAAGAGCTTGCCGTTATTAGTGAACAATTAGGGAACTTGCCAGGCGTTGATACAACAACTTACTGGGACCGTATGTATACATACGATGGCTTACTTAGCACGCTGCTTGGTAAAATCACATCGGCAGATGAAGGATTGCCAAGCGAAAACTTACAGTACTACTTGTCCCACGGCTACAGCCGTAACGATAGAGTAGGAAAAAGTTATTTAGAAAAACAGTATGAAGACGTTCTTCGCGGTCAAAAAGCTCGCGTGCAAAACATAACGGACCGCTCTGGCAACTTAGTTAGCCAAGAGACCGTTACAGAAGGTCAGCGCGGCAGTGACTTGATTTTAACAATTGATATGGAACTTCAAAAACAAGTTGAAGATATTTTAACAAAAGCTGTGACATCTGGAGCAGCTGGTTCACGATTAATGGATCGCGCGTTTGCTATTATGATGGACCCTCACACGGGAGACATTTTAGCAATGGGTGGAAAACAGCTCGTTACAGATAAAAAGACGGGAGCACGAAAAGTACAAGATTTTGCTCTTGGTAACATGACAACTTCTTATGAAGTGGGTTCAGCTGTAAAAGGAGCTACTGTTCTTGCAGGTCTTGACTCAGGCGCTATTCAGCCTGGAACGGTGTTTTATGATGCACCGATGACATTTGCTGGAGGCACTAAGAAAAAGTCCTCACATAATATGGGAGCTACTGGAATCGAAAAAGCTCTAGAACAATCATCAAACGTATTTATGTACCGCACGGTTATGAGCATGGCTGGTGAAACGTACCGCCCTGGCGGCAGACTGAATATTCCACCGTCTATCTTTAATAAGCTGCGCTCATACTATAGCCAGTTTGGTCTTGGAATTTCAACGGGAATTGAATTAGAAAACGAATCAACCGGTATTCGTAACAGCGTCACAAATGAACCAGGTAAAGCACTAGATTTTGGTATTGGACAGTATGATACGTACACACCTCTTCAGCTTGTTCAATACATTTCAACAATTGCTAACGGTGGCTATCGTATGAAACCCCACCTAGTAAAAGAAATTCGTGAGCCTGAGCTTGATAGTGAACTAAAAGGGAGCGTACAAAGCTCGTTTGAGCCGGAAGTATTAAACCGTATTACAATGAGTCAATCGGAAATTGACATTGTTAAGCAGGGCTTCCGCCGCGTAGTTACTAGCTCACATGGTACAGGGCGTTTACTTAATACAGGAAAATACAGTCAGTATAATATCGCTGGTAAATCTGGTACAGCTGAAACATTTAACAAAGGCGTAAGCGTCCGTAACTCTACATTCGTTTCATACGCACCTTATGATAATCCCGAAGTAGCCGTAGCGGTCGTCATCCCTTCTGCTTATGTAGCAGGTACATCTAATACGTTAAGTAAAACTATTACAGGCGATTCTATTAAAGCTTACTTCGATCTTAAAAAAGAAGGCGAAAAAGAAGTAGAGCAAAAAGAAGAAGATGCAAAAACAGGAAATACAGAATTAAACGGCGTAAAAAAAGATGATAATGAACAATAAAAAAAGGTCTCGTCATGAGACCTTTTTTGTTTTTTCTATGAAAAAAGCCCATCTCACTGAGACAGACCGCGTAAAAAGTATAGTTCAATTAATTCAGCAATTTTTTCTTCTGAAAGCGGCTCATGCCGTTTTTCCCAATCATAGACGAGTGCAATGTACATTTTAAATAGTAAAAAAGCTGTGAGCTCCGGGTTGCACGGTTTGATTTCTTTTTTAGAAATAGCAATTTCGATTTTGTTTTTTATATAAGTCAAAATCTCTTCTTCTACTCGCACCAGCACTTCTTGCACTGCTGTAGTGCCTAACTGCTGTTCCTGTACCAGCTTCAGCATGAGCTGATGCTCAGTGCGGAATTCTAAGATTCGAAAAATGGCTGCTTGGGCATTTTCAAAAAAAGGACGGCTGCTGTCAATGACAGTTTCAGCTGCATCTGTCATTTCTCGAATCATTCGTGTCACAATTTCATCGAATAACTCTTCTTTGTTTTTAAAAAAAGTATAAATCGTTCCTTTTCCGACATTTGCAAGCTTCGCCACTTGCTCCATAGTCGTTGCTTTATATCCAAACAGCGCAAATGATTTTGACGCTGCATCAACAACTGATTGCTTTCGGTCTATCGCCACGTTATCCCCTTCTTTCTGACCAAATGAATATTTCAGTCAACAAGTACGGTTTTACTATAGCATAAGTTTCTTTTGCTTTTCAACCACAATCTCTTCTCTTAGTATAACCTTTCTCTACGGGTAGTAGACAAAAAAGCGGAGCATTGATTCACCGCTCCACTTCTACAGTTGCTGCACATATTTAACCGCTTTTTTAGCCACATCTTCTCCTTGCTCTACACATTCTGGTATACCCAGACCTTCGTATGAACTTCCCGCTACATAAAGACCGGCAAGCTCTTTTTCAAGCTGTTCGTTCATTGTATCTAGCATATCGTGATGTCCGACCGTATACTGAGGCATTGACTGCTTCCATCTCGTTACCGCGTAAAATTCAGGCTCAGCAGAAATGGTAATGAGCTTCTTCAAATCCTCCAGGACAATTTTAAAAATTTCATCGTCAGGCTGATCCACCACAGCTTCATCCCCGGTTCGTCCAACTAAACATCTTAGCAGCACTTTTCCTTCCGGAACCGCATGCGGCCACTTTTTATTTAGCCACGTGCATGCCGTAATCGTGTAATCGCTATTTCTGGAAACGGCGATGTTCATTGCATCTAGATTGTCTTGCAGCGCTTCTTGTGCAAAGGCTATCACAACAGTAGCTACTGAAGTGGAAGGCATATGCTTTAACGGTTCGAATATTTTATATTCCGAGAGCATAGACTGAGCAGCTGCATGAGGGGAAGTTACAATAACGCTGTCTGCTTTTATTACTTTCCCGCTATTTAAGGATAATTCATATGTGGTATCTTCTTTATAAATTTTCTCTACCTTTATTCCTTTTGTAATAATATCAGGATCTATTGCTTTTTCTACCCCATCTACTAGCGATTGAAGACCTTCTTTTAATGTTAAAAAGACGCTATTTTTTTTAAACTCCGAATCATCACCGTGCTGTGGGTGAATTTCTTTTAGCTTTTTCATTCCAACAATTAAGCTTCTGTACTTATGTTCAGCATGCAAAAACTGTGGAAATGTTGATCTTAAACTCAAACGATCAACGTCTCCTGCGTAAATTCCTGATAATAGAGGCTCAATTAAATTTTCAACAACTTCATCACCAAACCGTCTTCTAAAAAATACGCCTAGCGAACGGTCATCCTGATTTTTTGTCTTCGGTATAAAAAAATCAGCTGCTGCGCGCAGCTTGCCAACAGGCGAAAATAGCCCTGTTGTGATAAAAGGAGATAACTTGGTTGGTATCCCCATTACAGCACCATCAGGTAGCGCATGCGGTGTATCTTTTACCAGAATATAGGATTTTCCCTTTTCATTTCCGACTAGCTCCCGACCTAGCCCCACTTCTTTTGCCAGTTTTGTAGCAGCTAGCTTACGCGCTAAAAATGAATCAGGACCTTTTTCAAATAAATAACCGTCTCGTTTGACCGTTTGAATTTTCCCGCCAAGCCGATGCGTCGCTTCTATTAGTTGAAGATCAATAGGCAGCTGATGATCCTTTATTTTTTTTTGCAAATAATAGGCAGCTGAAAGACCTGTTATTCCTCCACCGATGATGACAACCTTTTTTCGTCTATCCGTCACGTTATCATCGCCTTTTCTGTAAAATTCAATATAAAGAGAAGCGATTATGGAAACCCATAGCTCGCTTCTTACTTTTCTTTATATTGATTATAAGTTACTTTTCGTCCCTGTTCAACGTACAAAGAATCTATATTGACTTAACGAGCAATTCGTTTTAACACAACTGTAGCTAACCCATCGATAAATTCAGGCTGTGCATTCGGCATTTCAGGACGGTAATAATCAGCCCCAATTTCATCTGTTACCACTTTGCATTCGTAGTCGTTATCATAAAGTACTTCTAAGTGATCCGCGATAAATCCAACCGGGGTATAGACGAACGACGTATAGCCTTTTTCTTCATGCAGTTCTCTTGTTAAATCTTGGACATCAGGACCTATCCATGGCTCAGGCGTATTTCCAGCACTTTGCCAGCCAATTTCGTAATGTTCAATACCAGCTGCTTGTGCAATTAAATCCGCTGTTTCTTGAAGCTGATTTGGATATGGATCTCCTGCTGCAATAATTTTTTCTGGCAAGCTATGCGCAGACACAATCAATACGGCTTTTTGGCGTTTCTCTTCGTCTATTAAATCAAACGTTTGTTTAACACGTGTAGCCCAGTACTGAATGAACTTTGGCTCACTGTACCAGCTTTCTACGGAATGAATGATTGGTCCTCCTAATTTTTCAGCTGTTTCTTTGGCGCGTCCATTATAGGATTTTACGCTAAACGTTGAAAAGTGAGGTGCAAGCACAATGCTGACCGCTTCTTTAATTCCGTCTTTATGCATGGCTTCTACTGCATCTTCAACAAACGGTTCAATATGCTTTAAGCCAAGATACGCTTTAAATTCAATTTCATCCTGTACTTCATTCAAGCGCTTTTCTAGACTTTCCATTTGCTGCTGCGTAATTTTTGCAAGAGGTGAAATGCCCCCAATTGCTTCGTAGCGGTTTTGTAAATCTTCCAAGGCTTCCGGTGAAGGTTTACGTCCGCGGCGGATATGTGTATAGTAACGTTCAATATCTTCTTCTTTATATGGTGTTCCATATGCCATTACAAGTAATCCCATTACTTTTTTACTCATGTGTTCGACACCTCTTTGTTAGATTCAATACTTGTCTTCATTTTGCCATGAATAAAAAGAAAAATTCAAAGTTTAGCGCTCCAAATTATTTGACAATTTATTGTCTATTTGCAGAATATTCATGAATAAAGGTTGTTAAACGCTTCAACGTTTCCGGCTGAACCTGTGGAAAGACGCCGTGCCCCAAGTTGAAGATGTAACCAGGACTGGCCATCCCTTTATCTAATATTTCTGTTACACGTTCTT
This sequence comes from Priestia sp. RMT2NF4, assembly GCF_047872835.1. Classification (NCBI taxonomy): domain Bacteria; kingdom Bacillati; phylum Bacillota; class Bacilli; order Caryophanales; family Bacillaceae; genus Priestia; species Priestia sp. RMT2NF4. Next base: position 123,559 of record NZ_JBLQZO010000008.1, on the reverse strand, counting down.
CAATAACTTCCCATGGAGCTAACAAAATAGCAGGATCTAAGTTTCCTTGCAGTGTTTTTGTTAAGCCTAGTGCACGTGCTTCATCCAGCTGTGTTCGCCAATCTAATCCCACTACATCCAGCGGCAGATCATGCCATTCTTTTGCCAAATGACTTGCTCCTACTCCAAACATAATGAGAGGTACATTTTTTTCGCGCAAAGAGGTAAAAATCCGCTCCATAACAGGCTTTATAAAATAACGATAATCCGCTACATTTAAAGCCCCCACCCATGAATCAAAGATTTGAATGGCTTTTGCTCCAGCGTCAATTTGCGCTTTTACATATGTAATCGTCATATCTGCTAACTTATCCATTAGCGCAAACCATGCTTTAGGTTCCGTGTACATAAATGCTTTTGTTTTATTATAGTTTTTTGAAGGTCCTCCTTCAATCATATAGCTTGCTACTGTGAAAGGAGCACCGGCAAAACCAATTAGAGGTACGTTTAACTGTTCTGTTGTTAACAGCTTAATCGTATCTAATACATACGGAACATCTTCTTCCGGGGTAATTTCTCCTAGCTTTTCTACATCGCTTAAAGATTGAATTGGATTAGAAATGACAGGACCAATTCCTGACTTGATTTCAACATCCACTCCAATTGAAGGAAGCGGTGACATTATATCTTTATATAAAATAGCTGCATCCACTCCGTACTGTTCAACGGGCAGGCGTGTTACGTATGCCCCAAGCTCCGGCTGATGAGTGATTTCAAATAGAGAGTACTTCTCTTTTAGCTTTCGGTATTCCGGCTGTGAACGCCCTGCTTGGCGCATATACCAAACCGGAACATGATCCGTTTTTTCCCCTCTACAGGCTTTTAAAAAAGTATCGTTAAACGTTCCTTGACTCATAATTTCCACCTTTCTCGATTGTCTTCCATCCGTATTTTCTTCGATTAGACAGACAATAATCAGCAAAGGAACATACCGGTTCCTCTACTGATTAAAGTTTCACGTTATATTCTCTACTTGTCACTATACCCATTTCTTTACGACTTGTATAGCCACCTGCTAAAAATGTCAAAAAATCGCCCTACTCTTCCTTTTTTTATTGAAAAAGAGCAGGTGTTACTTCGTTGGATTTTTTTCCTTTTTGTTGTGTTTGGGAATTGTAAGGAACTACATAATAAGTAGGACTGTCGAGCAGATTCACACGCTCTTTTTCAAATGCTCCTTTTCCCTTCACTTTGCCAATCAATTCGGCTTTATCCCCTTTTTTCTCATAAACATAATAAACAGCTCTTTTATCAGGTGAAGGTGTCCACGATAAACTTACCGTTAGCAAACCAAATGGATGGAATGTTAATTCTTGTTTTAAGTCTTTAACTTGCTCTAAACGTATTGGTTTTGGCAGATCTTTAACGCCTGCTGGCTTTTGAAATGCAGCTTCGTCGTAACCAGCTCTTGTTAGAATGTCTTTAAATAATAGAGTCGGATAAGAACTTCCTTTTGTTAAATAATGCTGGTCATTTGTAGAATCATATCCCATCCACACGCTTCCTACAACATCTGGGGTATATCCAACAAACCAAGCATCTCTTGTGGCTCCTTTAACATTCGTATACGAAGTAGACCCTGTTTTTCCTGCTAACTCTCCTTTAAACTCTCCATTTTTTGCCGTTCCTTCTTTAACAACTCCTTGAAGCATTTTTGTCATATACCAAGCCGTCTGTTTTGAAAATGCTTTGTGAGTGTCGGGAACAGCTTTTGCAATCACTTTTCCATCTTGATCTTTTATCTCTTGAATAAAGTACGGTTGGATGTTTTCTCCATTTTCAGCAAATGCCCGGTACGCTCCTGCTAATTGAAGCGGTGTAATTCCTTCTTTTAATCCTCCAAGAGCAATCGCAAGCCCTTTATCTTCTAACGGAATTCCTAGCTTTGTGAGATACTGCTTGCTTGTTTCAACTCCTAGCTGATTCAATGTCCAGACGGCAGCTGCGTTTTTAGAATCTTTTAGGGCATCGTACATCGTTACCTTTTTAGCATATTGCCCGTCTACGTTTTTAGGTGTGTATCCCCCGTAGCTTCTAAGCTTGTCTTGCAGCAACGAATAAGGCTTGAATTGACCTTCTTCTAACGCAGGGCCATATACCGCAATAGGTTTCATCGTAGAACCTGGCTGTCTTTTGACATTTACGCGGTTGAGCGATTTTTGTACATAATCTCGTCCTCCCATAACAGATAAAACTCCTCCGCTTTTGTTATCGACTAATACAAAAGCACCTTGGGCACTGTTATCTGTACCTGGAAAATAACGATTTTCTTTCATCAGCTCGTAGGCGGCTTCTTGTACTTTTATATTCATCGGTACTTTGACCGTATAACCTCCGCGCAGAAGCTCATTGCCCGAAATGCTGTATTTCTTCTCTGCTTCTTGGATAACCATATCGATATAGGTTAAATACGCTGGATTTTTAGCCTGCTCCTTTATGTTCAACCCCAGCGTTCTTCCTTGCAAACGGACATTTTTTTCAGCTGATAAATAACCTGCTTTTTGCATGGCATTTAACACAACATTTCTACGTTCTATACTTTTTTCTGGATGTAAAATAGGAGAATAGGAATTCGGTGCTTTTGGCAGTGCAGCGAGAAGTGCACCTTCTTCTACCGTTAATTCGGAGACATCTTTATTGAAGTAAAGCTTGGATGCAGCTTGGATTCCATAGGCTCCGTGTCCAAAGTATATTTGATTCAAATACATTTCAAGCAGTTTTTGCTTACTGTAACGCTGCTCCAGGTTAATGGCCACCACTACTTCTTTTGTTTTTCTAAGCAGCGTTTTATCATTCGATAAAAACACATTTTTAGCCAGCTGCTGTGTTAAAGTACTTCCTCCTTCAACACTTCCCCCAGCCAATATATCTCGGTATAATGCTCGGCCAATAGATTTAAAATCGATTCCGTGGTGTTCATAAAAACGAACATCTTCAATTGAAATAAATGCTTGTTGCACATGCTTTGGAATCTTGTCAATTGAAACCAAGTCCCGATTTTTCACATAGAGCTTTGTTAATTCGTCTCCATTTTCATCGACTAATCTCGTAGCCGAGTCCATGACGATTTTTTTCTCATCAATTACATAGTTTCCAAGAAACAAGATGATAATATATCCAATCAATCCTAATAGAAAAATTCCAACTAAGGCAGCAATTGCGTATAAGCCTTTTTTGTACATCGTGCCACCCCTTTTCTTCCGCTAAACTTTTGATAATATGGAAAACAACTTCATCAATGTTTTACTTTACCATCTTCATTAGAAGTTCACAATTTTTGAATTTTTGTGTGTAAAATTTTATAATTTTAGTATGATTTACAATTGTAAATTGTATGCAATTCCCAATTAGAAAGGAAGTATAATCCATGAAGATCTTTATTACTTACGGAACAGGCCCTTACCTTCAAAAGTTGATCGACGAACATCCGAGTGAACGTTTATTACTGCTTCACAAAGATGACGATCAATTTGCACTAGTCCACGAAACAGATGGAGATACAATTTTTAAAGAAGGACATGCTTATGAAGTATTAGATGCTTCTGGAGATCTTGCAGATAGCGGATTTGCTGTACTAAATAATATTTCAGTTACAGATGAAGGCCGTCCTTTGTTTGAACAGCGATTTAGCCAACGCGCTCGTTTAATTGAAAATGAAGCAGGCTTTTCAGCTATTCGTGTGCTTCGTCCACTGCAAAATGACACATACATTATCTTTACAGGATGGAAAGATGAAAGTTCATTTAGCGATTGGCAGTCTTCAAAAGCCTATAATGAAGCACACAAAAAACGCGGTACGTCAGAAGGCGTGGATCAGCAGCCATCGATTTTCTCTCGCCCTTCTTATGTGACCTCATACCACGTAGTTAAATAAGTAAACATCCTCCTAGTAGGCGAGTATCACAATAGGCATAAACGTCATATTGTATACTACATCACCTATTGGGAGGAATTTTTATGGGCATAGAGCTTGGAGCTCTTCATTGGATGTATGTCCTTTTTATCGCCTTCATTATCGGCTTTATGATTATGCGGCGAGATACGAGTATCCTTTGTATACTCGGGATTTTTTTGCTTTCCTTAACGGCTACCTCTTCGTTAAGCCACTCCGTCAGCGCTGTTTTTTCCAGCTTCATTTATGCCATTACAGAACTGCTTCCTACCATTTTAATTATTTCAATTATTGTATCCATGAGTAAAGTCTTAATGGCTACAGGAATAAATGAATCGATGATTTCACCTTTTGCTCGCCTCATTAAAACACCCACTCTTGCCTATTGGGTTATTGGATTAGTTATGATGACCATCTCCTATTTTTTCTGGCCTTCTCCAGCCGTTGCTTTACTTGGAGCCGTGCTTTTACCAGTTGCCATCCGCGTAGGGCTTCCAGCTATAGGCGTAGCTGTAGCGATGAATTTATTCGGCCACGGCGTTGCGCTTTCAGGAGACTTTGTTATTCAAGCTGCCCCTAAGATAACCGCTGACGCAGCAGGTCTTCCGGTTCACGAGGTTGTTCAAGCAAGTGTCCCTCTTGTCATTGTGATGGGAGTCGTTACCACACTCTCTGCTTTTTACTTTCTAAAACAAGATATGAAGCACAATAAAATTCAGGCGCAACCGACAATTTTAACAAGCAGCTCTTCTAACCAATCCACACCTCTTTCTCCTTCATTACGCCGGGCTTTAGCCATTATAGTTCCTCTTTTCTTTGCTATAGACGTATGGGCAATGTTCGCCCTTCATTTACAGGGAGGAGATGCCACTGCTCTCGTTGGAGGTACAGCTCTATTTATTTTAGTAGTGGTGTCGCTTATTGCTCACAAAGGAAAAGGTCTCGAACAAACAACTTCCTACTTGATTGAAGGCTTGCAGTTTGGGTTTAAAGTATTCGGTCCCGTTATTCCGATTGCCGCTTTTTTCTATTTAGGAGATGCTGGATTCAAAACAATCATTGGTGACTTTCTTCCGAAAGGATCACATGGACTTGTCAATGACCTAGGCGTTGCGCTTGCTTCGACTGTACCGTTAACTGCACAGGTCGCTACTGTGACGATAACTGCGCTAGGAGCTATTACAGGGTTAGACGGTTCAGGCTTTTCAGGTATTTCACTCGTAGGCTCTGTCTCTCATTTATTTGCATCTGCTTTAGGATCGGGCGCTGCCACGCTAACTGCTTTGGGGCAAATTGCTGCGATTTGGGTTGGAGGGGGAACGTTGATTCCATGGGCGCTCATTCCAGCTGCTGCGATTTGTGGAGTCAGTCCGTTTGAACTCGCTAGACGCAATTTAAAACCTGTAGCGATTGGATTAGTTGTTACAACGATTGTCGCAATGTTCCTAGTTTAAACAAAAGCCCCCTTCTTTTGATGAAGGGGGTCATATGTATATATTTGTTACATACCTTTTGGAAACTCTTTTTCCGCTGACGGCCTTACATACGCATAAACAAGCGTATAGAAGAAAATGCCTACAATTAGCCACATAAGCCCTAAGCTGTAGCCAGCTAATACATCTGTTAAAAAGTGTTCTCTTAACAGAATACGGCTCACGCCGATTAACAAAACAATTAAAGTAATTGCCCGCTGATACCACTTGGCCACCTTTTGATTGTTTATATGCTTGATCAGAAAAAAGAAAATCAGACCGTAGATAAGAATTCCCATCATTGCATGGCCGCTTGGAAAACTGTAGCCTTCGATGCCTTCAAGAGGACGGGCTCGTTCTACCGCATCTTTAACTGCTTTATTAATAATATCGCCGCTTAAAATAAGTAAAAATGAGGATATCATGCCAATATAGTCTTTTTTTAAAAATAAAAAAACAATAAGTACAGCTAAAAGAACCATAATCATCACTTTTGAAGCTAAAAAAGACAGGCCGTGAAAAACAGATGACGCTGACTGAAGAATAGTGCTGTCATCTATAGCTGAAACAAGCCAGCGGTCTCCTTGAAAAGAATCTGTCGACACAGCAAACAACACTCCTAAAAAAACGAGACCCGCAATCCCAAACGCCCACATCAATTTTTTGTACAGAGATACAGTTTGTGAATCTACCATATCGTTACCTCCTATTATCTCACGAGAAAATTGGTAAAAAACTCATTCTTTGTCCCTATTTCTCATCTTATGTATCTATTATGTATATAAAATATTTCATGATTCAATTACTTTTTTCAATAACAACGCTTACATTCTTTTCTTTTTTATAGATAATGATATAATGATTAAAATGTCAAAAAATTCAAAACTTTATTCAACTTACACAGAAAGGATATGGTTATGTGAACTCCAAGCTACATACTTTACTTGAAGAAAAATTTGATGAAATGGTTCAAATTCGCCGATATCTGCATCAGTATCCAGAACCGTCTTTTAAAGAATTTCAAACTGCTGCCTACATTCGGTCTTTTTATGACAAGATCGGTATTTCTTACCGAGCAAATGTAGGAGGAAACGGCATTGTAGCAAGTATTCAAGGAGGAAAACCTGGTCCTACTGTAGCTTTGAGAGCCGACTTTGATGCCCTTCCTATTCAAGATGAAAAAGATGTACCCTATCAATCAACTGTTCCGGGCGTGATGCATGCATGTGGCCACGATGGTCATACGGCTACTCTTTTAGTCCTTGCTAAAGCGCTTTTTGAAATAAGAGATTCTCTCCCTGGTAAAATCGTCTTCATTCATCAGCACGCCGAAGAGTATGCTCCCGGAGGCGCCAAGTCCATGATTGAAGACGGATGCTTAGACGGTGTAGACGCGATATTCGGAACGCATTTATGGTCATTAACTCCCACTGGTGTGGTTCAATATCGAACGGGCCCTATTATGGCTGCTGCTGATCGCTTTGAAATTACGATCAAAGGAGCAGGCGGACACGGTGCACAGCCCCACAAAACAAAAGACTCAATCGTCATCGCCTCTCAGCTTGTTGTTAATTTACAGCAAATTGTAAGTAGACGTGTAAATCCAATTGATTCAGCGGTTGTAAGCATAGGTTCTTTTGTAGCGGAAAATGCATTTAATATTATCGCTGATTCTGCTCGACTAATTGGAACGGTAAGAACATTTAATGAAGATGTACGAAATGATGTCGAAAAAGAAATCGAACGAATTGTCCAAGGTACATGCTTAACAGCTGATGCTTCTTATGAGCTGAGTTATACGCGCGGCTATCCTTCCGTCGTAAACCACCCGGAAGAAACGGCCTTTCTTGCTTCTGCTGCTTCTCAAATCGATGAAGTTCATACAGTCGAAGAAACGGAGCCTCACATGACTGGAGAAGATTTCTCTTATTATTTGCAGCATATTAAAGGAACGTTCTTCTTTACAGGAGCTCAGCCAGAAGGTGTAGATGCTCCTTATCCTCATCATCATCCTAAATTTGATTTTAACGAAAAAGCAATGCTTATCGCAGCGAAAACGCTTGGTACGGCTGCTGTTGAGTATTTAAGAGAACAAGCTCATTCTAAAAACGCAATAAAAGCGAATTAATCATTCAGCAAGCATTCGTACAGATAAACAGACGATTGCTTGCTGTTTTATTTTAGGAAACTTTTTCTCACTTAAAACGTAGTATTTATATCGACTGAAAAGAGGTGACTTTTTTGAATACGTATGAAGAAAAAGTGTTACGAGAAGCTGAACATTGGAAATTTAGCATGTTGAAACGACCTTCTAAATTTCAGCGTACCGCAAAATCCTTACAGCTTAAACTAAATGAAAAAATCCCTGCTAAAGTCCATAGAATTATAACTGAAAGTATAAAAAAAATGGTTGAAACCACGCTTGTTGGGTCCGATTTCACGACTAAAAAAAGAGATGTCAGCGGTCTTTCGTTTGAAGAAAAAGAGAAAAGAATTTTGGAGCTCATACCTAAGTACAAAAAAACAGCTGCTGTAGAAGGAGCTGGTACTGGTGCAGGTGGTCTCCTTTTAGGCGCAGCAGATTTCCCACTTCTTCTTTCCATAAAAATGAAGTGCTTATTTGACATTGCCGCGACGTATGGTTTTGATGTAAAAGAAAAAGAAGAACGCATTTATATGCTATATATTTTTCATCTTGCCTTTTGCAGCGACGACCATAGAACGAAGCTGCTCGAAGTAGTAGAAAGCTGGGAGGAAAAGAAAGAGGAACTTCTTGAGCTTGATTGGAAAGCTTTTCAACAAGAATATCGCGATTACATTGATGTTGTGAAAATGTTTCAGCTGATGCCGGGAATTGGAGCTGTTGTAGGTGCGTATGCGAATTATCAGCTTCTTGATCATCTCACAAAAGTAGCGATGAACGTCTATCGCTTTCGGATATTATCTTCGTCTCAAAAGTAGTCTAAAAACGTAAAAAAAGCTCCATTCGGAGCTTTTTTTACGTTAATTTTTTATTTACATATGCATTTACAAATAAGTGAATAAATATAGCACCTGCTGCCAAGGAAAGCAGTGCAGCAACTATATTAGAAAAAGCCACCACTATGGCGAGCACAAGAATTTGTACATACAGCGCTTTTTTCCATACGTCCAAAAATGCCCTTTTTCGTTCTTTAGCTTCGACTGGATAAAGAGAAAGCCATAAAATTTGCTTGTGCTGCTTCCAAAGCGGGAGTAATTGAAAACCCGTCATGTATACAACAAATAAAACAACCACTATATTGCCGTATTGAAACGGCGCAGCTACAATTAAAAATCCGCCAATGACAGTTAAGCGAACGAGCAAACTTAAATAATCTCCTGATCGCAAAAATGTTCTGGTGTACAAGTAATGGTAAGTGGCATTTTGACGAAATGGAATACGTGTTACTAGCCAATCTAAATATCTACGGCGTTTGATTCGTTCTTTGACTTGTGGAACATCCGTAAATAAATTAGCTAATCGATAAAAATAGCCCATGCGCTTTTCTTCTAAGTCAATTAGCTTTTCCCATTTAATCGGCTTCCTTTTTGTAAGAGAGCGATAATAAACGGCTAGCGCAATCATAATTACCGCTACAATTCCTGTGAAAAATACGTATGCATGCGAAAATAAGAAATAAGTAAAAACTGCGTTTAAGAAAAACCTGACGATATAATCTGTCCACTTCGCCCACTTTTCTTCAAACCATACGGCCCACCAAGACATGCCTAAGTTTACAACTTTCAGAATGAGTAATAGCAGAAAAAACACAAAAATATTTGAGTAAGAATCATGCATTACTTTTACGTGAAGAGGCGCTGCTGCACCCGTTGCAAATAATAAAATATAAAGCTGAATCGTAAAGGTAAACCAAAAAGATTTTTTGAAATAAGGCTGCAGCTTCGTCTCCAAAGGAAGCAAAAAGACTAAATCAGGTCGTTTTAAAAACGTTTGAATTTGGCCCATTGTTAAAATCAATCCCATAAGGACCGCAATCACTACAGCCGAAGGAAACGCAGGTGTTAATGTACTCAACCACTGTTGATAATAGTAGGCTAAACCGCCAATCGCAAAAATTAACACTAATTTAATGTGATCATTTAAGATATATTTTGTATATCTTCTTACATCCACTAAATACTGCTGAAATCGTTGCTTCCATAATGCGTCAATCTTACTCATAGCCTTCTTCCTTTGTTAATTCAATATAAATTTCATCAAGAGTAGCATTGCGCATCTGAAATTCTTCTTGAAGATCTTTAAGCGTTCCTTGCGCTCTTACTTCTCCATTATGTAAAATAACAAATTTATCACAGTAGCGCTCCGCGGTCGCCAAAATGTGTGTGGACATTAAAATGCCTGCACCTTGCTTTTTCATATCCGTCATCAAATCAAGTAAAGATTGAATACCAAGCGGGTCTAAACCTAAAAAAGGTTCATCAATAATATAAAGAGACGGCTGAACCAAAAAAGCGCACATAATCATAACCTTCTGCTTCATCCCTTTTGAAAAATGCGCGGGAAACCATTTTAACTTCCGGTCTAAACGAAATTCTTTTAAAAGCGGCTGCAGACGTGCTTCATATGCTTGAGGCTCAAGTCCATAAGCCATAGCTGTCATATCCAAATGTTCTTTTAATGTTAATTCATCGTAGAGCACAGGAGTTTCTGGAATAAACGTAAACTGACTTCGATAGCCTGTTGGGTCTTGTTGAAAGGTTTTATTATTAATGGATACACTTCCTTTTTTTGCTTCCATTAATCCAATGATATGTTTAATCGTTGTACTTTTTCCGGCTCCGTTTAAGCCGATTAACCCAACTAATTCACCTGCATTTACATCAAACGATACATCTTTTAAGACGGGAGTTTTCGTATATCCCCCTGTAATATTGTTAATTTGCAATAAAGAACCCATCACGATCTCCTTTTATTTGTTCTTTTTTGTCTACAAGCGCAAGCGCTATTTGCTCTATTGTACCAAATCTTTTTCGTCCTCACATCGTTTTCAATTCTTTTCGGTTAATTTTTCCAGAATATAATCGAAATATCGGGACATTCTATATAGGGAAGAAGGAAAACAAGTTATTGATTACAACTAATCATTACAAAGCTTCTTACATTTGGGATGAGGTGTCTACAGCAGGCATATTTCAGAAAACCTTATTGTAAATCGATGTATGTTTGATTCATAAGGGGATGGTAGTCATGAACGTAGTAAGAATATATATAATGGGTAGACAATAATGTTCATTTATTACTGTGTAAATGAGGTGTTTGTCAAAGACCAAGAACGATTTCGTTCACATTGTATATTTTTTTAGCTCAATGCTTAAATGAGGTGTTTGTTAAAGAGAATATACTTTTTCAAGTTACTGTTTCATTAGGCAATGTAATTACGTAAATGAGGTGTTCCTTAAAGATCATATGCTGCATTAAAAGCTATTTTTTCCTTCTTCACATGACGGGATGCATAATCGTTTGCATCCCGTTTTTGTGTATAAAATATGAGTGGCTATTTCTTGCCTGCTGATTGCATTTCTACTTTGTGGTAAAATAAACGTACATGTATACCCATACATTTATATTAGTAACGGAAGGTGAACATAATGAGCACACATGATGAAAACTGTATTTTTTGCAAAATTATTCGCGGTGAAATTCCAGGTGCAAAAGTATTTGAAAACGAACATGTATTAGCTTTTTTAGACATTAGTCAAGTAACAAAAGGTCATACGCTGGTGATTCCAAAAGTACATAAAAAAGACATTCACGAACTAACACCGGAAATTGCGCGCAATTTATTTGAAGTGGTTCCTCAAATCGCAAATGCAATTAAAGAAACATACAGCCCAATCGGCTTAAACATCTTAAATAATAATGGTGAAAAAGCTGGTCAATCCGTGTTTCATTATCATATGCACATTATTCCACGCTACGGGGAAGGCGATGGATTCGGTGCTGTATGGAAAGAGCATACAAGCGAATACACGCCTGAAAAACTTCAAGAAATCGCTGGCAATATTTCTTCTCGCCTTTCTTGAAACAAAAAAGCTTACACATGTAAGCTTTTTTTGTTTTATCTATTAATCAGTTTATGATGTAAAACTCAATACGTCTCTCGCTCATTATGAACCATTTTTTTCCTTAACTTCTAAATTCATACGCTCTTCAATCAATTTTGTTAATGCTCTTGATCCTTCAGGTACCAAGTGGACACCATCTGATGTAAAGTATTCAGGGTGCTTAGAAGCCTCAGAGTACCAATCTACAAGCGTGACGTGATCAAACTTTTCAGAAGCAGCTTTCAAGTTCTTGTTCACGGTGCTTTCCCAGGAACGAGGAACGCGCGTATTCACTAAGTAAACGTCCGCTTGTGAAAAAGCTTTTAACAGTTGTTCAAGTTCTTCATTGGTAAAATAACCGTTCGTTCCTAACTCAATAATCACTGCGCTGTTCGGATTATTAAATGCTTGATAACTAGGAGTTAGCTGCAGTGCTTCATTGAGCTGCCTTCCTACTTTTCCGTCAATCGTAATACTAAGCGGCATCTCTTTAAGATTAGGAGCAATATCCAGCATGACCGAATCTCCAATCGCAAGAACATCTCTGTAAGAATTCGGCTGCTGTTCTTCTTTTGCATCAGATTTTTCTTCTGCGGAGTTCTTTTCCGCGTTCTTTGTTTTTTCATCCTCCGCTTTGTTCTTGTCTTTGACAGAAGTTGAAGCATTTTCTTTATGATTCGTTTGAATTTTAACCTCTGTTTGTTTTGTTTCGGTCTCATCCTTTTGCTGCGTACTAATAGCAAAGCTTGTCATATCCGCTGTAAACAACGCCAAAAAGAAAATGAGACTGCCCAAAACCGCTTGTCTCGAACGAGAGAGATTACGCCATTTAAAAAGCTCTCTTGGATGGTAGTGCCGGAAATAATAGCGAAAACCGCGTGTGCGAATAGGCACCTCGATGTAACGGTACGAAAGTTCAGCAATGATAAATGTAATTCCTACTTGTAACAGCGCATGCCAATAGACCGGGCGGCCAATCTCGGCTACAGGTGTTGTAAGAACAATAACCGGATAATGCCACAAATAGATACCGTATGATCTAGTACCAAGCCAGCGAAGCGGTTTAAACGACAAAGCTTTTCCTAAAAAGCTACTAGGGTGACTAATCGTTGCAACCAGCACAGCAGCGTTTAAACAAATCAGCAGCATGCCACCTTGATAAAGAAAAGATGCATGCGTATACTCATCAACGCTCCATACGCAGAGAATAAATACAAAGAAGCTTACCATACTTACTGCGTTTAATACTTGCTTGCCCACAGCTGGAAGATTTTTTGATGATAAACGATACATCGGCCAGACAAATGCAAGTAAACAACCGATTAAAAGGGCAAACAGCCGAGTATCGGTTCCATAATAAATGCGGCTAGGATCTCCTCCTGGCTCATATAAAAAAGACATCAGAATGGCTGAGGCCATTACTCCAGCTAAAATAAATAGAGAAAGAATTCCTCTCTTTTTAATAAATTTCAAACCCAACAATAAAACAAGTGGCCATACAATATAAAACTGCTCTTCAATAGCAAGTGACCATAAGTTTTTTAATGGTGACGGTGATCCAAAACTATCAAAATATGAAACTTTATGAAAAATAAACCACCAGTTACTCATATAAAAAATAGACGATAATGCATCGCCTCGTAGCGTTGTTAACAATGGTCGGTTAAATAAAATAACCCACGCTGCAGTTAATACGACCATCACATACACAGCTGGAAGAAGTCTTCTCGTACGGCTAATCCAAAAATGCTTCAAATTCTTTAAAGGATTTTCCCAAGATTGCACCAGTAAAATTGAGGTAATTAAATACCCAGATAATACAAAGAAAACGTCAACTCCTAAAAATCCTCCAGACGCCCATCCAAAGCCTAAGTGATAAGCAATCACAGCCATGACAGCAAAGGCCCGAAGTCCGTCCAAACTATATATATACCTATTTTTCTTTTCTTTTGCACTCATAAAAATGCCTCCAAGCAATATGTACAACAAATTTCTTTTCCAATAAATATTAAGAATGTTACGTAATTGTTACATTTTTGTTACAAAAATCATTATATACAATATTATTACTTTCTTCAATATATCACTTACTGAAAATCAAAGAATAAGTAAAAAGAAACAAATTCACTATCTATCTTATTCATAAATTACTAATTTAGTAGTAGTCATATCGATTCTATCTGCATGCCACTAAACCCTACACGTTTCTTTCACCTTACCCGTTTTAAAAATAGAAAAACTTCACACAAATGGTGAAGTTTCTAAGGTGTCTTTAGCATATCGACGTGTGGGAGTCCTTCATCTGAATAAATATCGGAAATAGGTCTAAAACCAAACGATTCATAAAATGTTTGAAGTCTGCTTTGAGCTTGAATTTTAATTGTCTTCTCGTGCAATTCATTCTCTAGAAAAGCAATTCCTCTTGCTACTAGTTCTCTTCCGAGACCTGTACCGCGCTGTGCTTGTTTTACAATAATACGTCCAAGAGAAGCTTCCTTATAGCTAATTCCTTTTGGTAAAACTCTAAGGTATGCGATAATTTTCTCATCTTCTTTTTTGAACAAATGATAAGCAAATTTGTCTTTTCCATCTACTTCTAAGTAAGCACACTTCTGTTCCACAACAAAAATAGAGGTGCGAAGCTGTAGAATTTCATAAAGCTCATCGTTTGTCAGCTCTTGAAATGATTTTATGCACCAACTCATGATCTGCTCACCTTTTCTTATTGTTCTTTTTCAATTAAATTCAGCGTACGTTCAAGCCAATTGATATAGCTTGTCTCCCGGTCTTGAGCGCGAGATAGCACCAAGTAATGACCAAATTGAGGAGAAGAAACGGTAATGTGGTGATTAACTTCTTCTAAAAGATCATCCATTCGTTTCTTTAAAAAAGTCAGCTTCATTTTCCTGCTTGATAATTGGTTATCTATTTGTTGCTTTAACTCTTCTATTGACATGGATGAAGCAAAATAAGCTTTTAACATAAATTCATCTTTAGTTGTTTCAGGAATAGGATCAATCGTAGTGAGCCACTTGCTTAGCTCGACTCTTCCTTCTTCCGTTATCGAATACATCTTTTTTTCTAATTTTTTGCCTTGAATCACCGTTTCATAGCGAATAAATCCCTCTTCTGTTAATCGCTTTAGCTCGGGATAAATCTGGCTGTGTTTAGCGCTCCAAAAATTACCAACCTCTTCTTTAAAAAGTCTGGTAATGTCATACCCGCTGAGCTCCTCCTGATTTAAGAGCCCTAATATTGCATATTTTAATACTCTCATTCTGTTCCTCCACATTATTTCTTCCATCAGTATAGCATATAAACATTTCATTTACATGTTTGCCAAAACATGTTTACGTATACTTTTTATTTATCTTTTTTCTATTATTTTCTCTTTACAGATTAATTTAAATTTTTGAAAAGTTACCTCCACAACCAATGGTTTTCATGATAGTATAATGATATTCTTTCTGACATCAGTCATTAGCCATTTTGTATGATGAGTGTTCGAACTAATTTGAGGAGGAATTAATGTGATTACGTTAAACAGAGCTTATAATTTTAATGCAGGTCCATCTGCGCTTCCCCTACCTGTCTTACAACTTGCTCAAGAGGAGCTAGTTAACTTCAAAAATACAGGTATGTCTGTGATGGAATTATCACATCGCAGCAAAGAGTTTGAAGATGTATTAACACATGCTAAAGAAACACTAACGGAATTGCTTAATATTCCAGATACACATGAAATTTTATTCCTGCAGGGCGGAGCAAGCCTGCAATTCTCTATGATTCCAATGAACTTTTTAGCTCCTGATCAAGTCGGGGCATATGTGCTAACGGGATCATGGTCGGAAAAAGCGTTAAAAGAAGCAAAGAAACTTGGAAAAACAGCAGTGGTTGCTTCTACTAAAGAAGAGAACTACCGCTCTATTCCAGCTTTAGATGATATAAAGCTTCCAAAAGAAGAGATTGGATACTTGCATATCACGTCCAATAATACCATTTTTGGTACACAATGGGCTGACTACCCTTCTATTGAAGGAGTAGACTTAATTGCTGACATGTCAAGCGACATTCTTTGCCGTCAAATTGATGTATCTAAGTTCTCACTCATTTATGCTGGTGCTCAGAAAAACCTCGGACCATCTGGTGTAACAGTTGTCATTTTGAAGAAAGAATTGCTTAAACGTATCCCTGAAGGTTTACCAACAATGCTGAACTATGAGACTCACGTAAAGAGCAATTCTCTTTACAACACTCCTCCAACGTTTGGTATTTATATGCTTTCACTTGTTTTAGATTGGATTAAAGAACAAGGGGGCGTTAAAGCCATTGAAGCTCAAAATCATAAAAAAGCTAAGTTACTCTACGCAAGCATGGAACGTTCAAACGGTTTCTATACTCCTCACGCTACAGAGGAAAGCCGTTCAATTATGAATGTCACGTTTACTTTACCAAACGATGAGCTAACGGCTGAGTTTTTACAGCAAGCAAAAGAAAAAGGCTTTGTAGGATTAGCTGGACACCGTTCAATCGGCGGATGCCGCGCTTCTATTTACAATGCTGTGCCGCTTGAAGCGTGTGAAGCTCTTGCCGTCTTTATGGATGAATTTGCGCAGGCAAACGCGTAATTGGCAGAATTAGCTGATTCTTTTTTCACATAAATATGTTATAATCAGTATGTAAATATATGCAATGGGCATAGACGCACTATTGGTATATTTCGAGCTTAGCTTAGAAGAGGAGAGATGAGAAATGAATACAAAAGTTTTAGTTTCTTTAGCGTTATTAGTCGGAATTGGAGCGGTTCTCCACACGGTGGTACCTCCTATTTTATTTGGAATGAAGCCAGATATGATGTTAACAATGATGTTTTTAGCAATCCTGTTGTTTCCTAGCGTAAAAAATGTAGTACTAGTAAGCTTCACAACAGCTTTTATTTCTGCTTTAACGTCTAGTTTCCCGGGAGGACATATTGCAAACATAATTGATAAACCAATTACAGCATTTGTTTTCTTTGCATTATTTATGCTTGTGAAAAAAGCAACAGGCATCAAAACACCAGTTGCCGCTGCTTTAACAGCTGTTGGCACGCTCGTATCAGGAACCGTGTTCTTGTCTGCTGCCGCGCTAATCGTCGGCTTACCGGGCGGAAACAGCGTCATGGCGCTTGTTGCTGCGGTTGTATTACCTGCAACAGTAGTGAATACAATCGTTATGGTCGTTATTTATCCAATTGTTCAATCCGTTCTAAAACGCACAAGCATCAAAGCAAAATTATCGTAACGTCAAGAGCCTGATTTAGTTAAGAATCAGGCTCTTTTTTTACACCAAAAGCTAAGGCCCGCCAAAGCGTGGCGGACCTTTAGATAAAACGGTTCATTTATAGTATGTTGCTGATCTTTTAGAGACAATCTAAAGTCCGGCTCTTAACTTGTTGTTTAAAAAGAAATGATACAGGATGCTTTTCACTTAAATTTCATTTGCAGCTCATACAATAGGTATGAAGACTTACTATGTAATAAAGGTTTAAGTTCCCCATCCTAGGTTACATAATAAAGTATAAGCGCCAATAAAAAACTCGCAAAAGCCACTGTCGCACATGTAAGAGACTTTTGTTTAAGCACATGTTTAGGTGGATATGATGCCGTTCTAGTCGTAAGGCTAAACCATTTAAAGGCAGCCAGAAAAAAACTCAGGCTAATCATCAAAAGAATAAATAAAGCTATCCCATGTTGATAACCTCCTTCTTTTGTATAAATCTATGCTATTTTTTTATGATTATGTCAGAAGGAAGTGTTAGCAATTACTTTACTACATAGGAGGAAATAAATAATGAGTAGAATGAAAAAACTAGCAGCTGGAGCAGCAATCGGAAGCACCGTAGCCGCTATTACAACGCTTCTTATTACTCCATATTCAGGACGAGAACTTAAACAGCGTGTCAGTTCTCGAAAAGACCGAGTTAACGCTTCACAACAAGAGCTCTCAACAAAAATAAAAGCTGTTTCTCAACAAGTACAAATGACCGCCAGAGAAGGAAATACTATAGTGAAAAATATCGCAAGTGACCTTTCTACTACCCTTGGTCAGTTTAAAGAAGAAATTGTCCCTCATAAGGAATCCATTCAGCATCATTTGAAAGAAATCCAAAATTCTTTGTCAAACCTAGAGGAACATGTACAGACAACTAAAAATCCCAATGAAAAAATTGACAAAAAAGAAGGTTAAAGCGCCTTCTTTTTTAATTTTTTAAAATTTTGTAAATTTACATCTTTATAATTTTTTATTTTATTGGCATAATAGAAGATAAATAAAAAAAGAGACTAAGTAGGTGGGAGAAGATGAAAAAGACTAGTGATCAGGATTACAGTTTGAAAGAAGCACTTCTATTTAGCCAACGTATTGCCCAATTAAGTAAAGCCCTTTGGAAAACCGTAGAGAAGGATTGGCAGCAATGGATTAAGCCTTATGACCTTAATATTAACGAGCATCATATTTTGTGGATTTCATATCATTTAAACGGGGCTTCCATTTCCGAAATTGCCAAGTTTGGAGTTATGCATGTTTCTACTGCATTTAACTTCTCCAAAAAACTAGAAGAACGAGGTTTACTTGAGTTTTCTAAAAAAGAAAGCGACAAGCGAAATACGTACATTCAGCTGACAGATAAAGGCGAGGCCATTTTACTGGATTTAATGGAACATTACGAGCCTTCTAATAATTCAGTATTCAGCGGCGCACTTCCGTTGCGCGACTTGTACGGCAAATTCCCTGAGTTTATGGAACTAATGACCGTCATCCGCAAAATTTACGGTGAAGATTTTATGGATATCTTCGAGCGATCTTTCCATCATATCGAAGAAGAATTCACTGAAGAAGATGGCAAGCTTGTCAAGAAAGATAAAGAGAACCACCAGGAGACTATTTCAAACTCTTAATGGTTAGTCCCTTATCCATTGAATAATTTCAAAAAATTCATTCATCACATCTTGATAAGAAGGTTGATAACGAAGCGATTCGACCGTCTCTCTGGGAGTTAATTTATAATTCAGCATACCAACAAATTGTGTAAGAAGCGGAACAAAGTCTGTTAGGCCTTCCGCTTTTTGCTCAATATATTCGTTTTTTGTATCTTCACACAGAATTAAAATTTCCTCTACTTCCCTCTTTGTAAGCTGATTTCTTACCACTAAATCAATAAATGGTTTAGCTTCTTGTTCAGATGTCCCAGATAACAGTTTTATGTAATATTCTAAACGTGATACTCGAGATTCTAAAGTTTCCATCCGCTTCCCCTACTCCTTCAACGTTCATATATCTCTACTCCATATTGTACATGATTCATTCATGTTCTTCCAAATAATTCTTTCTTCGTCAATCACATTTCCTGTTTGAGTAGCACCGTATAAAGATTTTCATATACTGATTATGTACTCACTGCATATATTAATATAAATCCCTCTGTCCTTTTTAACAATCCTTTTGCACAATGGCTGATTGTTACTCATTTCTTATCCATTCACTTTGCTATTTCGTTTAAAACCTATTTCTCAACTTCTTAACTACCCTTTATAAAATAAAAACCGCATTTCTGTGTAAATACCTTTTGAAATTCTTTGCTCAACTGTATATATAACTATCTATTTTACCGCTTTTTTGGTAATGTTAATATAGATATTTGTAAATTCATACAAAGCTGTACTATATAAATGACTATAAGACTTTTTGTCTTCGTCACACTGATTTTGTTAGGGGGATTTTTATGTACATATTCTTTATTGTATTTGCACTATTCATTTTATTCTACATCAATGCACTAACAAATACATTGTGTATTCAAAAAGAAATTCCAGCTGAAAAACAGCCTAAAGTTTTTCGTACGATTAATGTATTAATTACCATTTTATTAGTTTCATCTTATATTGAAGTATCATTTACATAAAAAACGGTGAGATGTCTCACCGCTTTTTTATAGGCTTAGCAAAAACAGCTAGCGCCGATGATAACTAATAAGATGAATAATACGACTAATAGAGCAAATCCACTGCCGTATCCGCATCCGTAAGAACCCATATCTATCGCCCCTTTCCTTTTATATTCACCTGTTTCCTAGTGGTAACATGCACAACCAACAATGACTAATAAGATAAACAGTACAACTAATAGTGCAAAACCGCCTCCATATCCGCATCCGCTCATTTGAGCACCCCCTTTGTTTACTAATACTGCATCTTATGCATCAGCTCAAAAAACGTCTAGGCTTTTAGCCCAAACTCCATAATTTATTTCTCTTGCTTCTCGTTTGGAGATTACTCTGTGAGTTTGTCCACCATTTTGAAAACGCTTTATAAAAAAGCCATCATAAGCGTATAATCACTCCATGCTTAGTGGAAAATAAATGTAAATTTACGTGGTTTTAACTTCATTTGCTAACATCAGGAAATGTGATATAGTAAATCTTGAGTCAAGCTACATAAGTAAAAATGATGAGTAGGAGTGTTTACGTATGAAAAAAAGCTTAGTTGCACTAACAACGGCAGCCAGCCTCGTTGCTTTATCAGCATGCAGTGGGGGAAATGATGCTTCAAATGCTAACGATTCTTCAAAAGTAATTGTAGAAACAAAAGCAGGCAATATCACTCAAGGTGATTTGTATAAGCAAATGAAAGATACAATCGGACAAGACCAATTTAATACACTCGTACGAAGCGTTACCGAAGAAAAAGTATTGAGTAAAAAATATAAAGTAACGGATAAAGAGCTTGATCAGCAGCTGAACATTCTAAGAGAACAATACGGTGATCAGGTGGATTCAGTTATTAAGCAAAAAGGCGAAAAAGAAGTCAAAGATATGCTAAAAGTTGATATTCTCCGTGAAAAAGCTGCTACGGCAGGCATTAAGGTATCGGACAAAGAACTGAAAAAAGCTTATGATGAATATAAAGCTCAAAAACCTCAAATTCGCGCAAGTCATATTTTAGTAAAAGACGAAAAGACAGCAAACGAAGTAGAAGCGAAAATCAAAAAAGGCGAGGACTTTGCTAGTCTAGCAAAAGAATATTCAACGGATCAGCAGTCTGCAGCTAACGGCGGCGATTTAGGCTACTTCGGTGAAGGCCAAATGGTTAAAGAATTTGAAGAAGCGGCTTACAAGCTGAAAAAAGGTGAAGTAAGTAAACCAATCAAAACAGAGTACGGCTACCATATCATTAAACTAGTCGATAAAAAGAAAGTAGAATCGTTTGAGAAAAAGAAACCCGAACTTGAGCAGCAAATCAAACGTTCAAAAGTAGATCAAGCAGAAGCGAACAAGAAGATTCAAAAAGAGCTTGATAAAGCAAAAGTGGAAGTCAAAGATAAAAATGTAAAACCAATTTTCGAAGAAGGTGCGACAGATAGTCAATCTGGCGTAGAAACTCCTCAGCAGTAATGCTAAGAGCCTGTCACTCATGTGACAGGCTCTTTTATATAATCAGATAGAATCGCTGTTGCGTCTTTCTTTTTCCACTTGCATTCTTTCGATGAAGACTTGTCCCTCTTTTTCAATAAACGAATCATCCACTTGCTTATCATGTTGTGCAGCACGAATTGCCATAAATCCACTAAAGAAAATGCCTGCTACAACTAAATAAATCCAAATTGGTAGTGTCACCATATATTGATCCCCCATCACAGTTATTTACAACCACTATATGCGAAGGAAGAAAGACTTATACCTTTTTAATCAATCGTTGGTTTATAAAATGAACGATTATCAAGTGCAAAAATACGCTCTGTAAATTCACCAGGCTTCACTTTTGTTAATGCTCGGTCCAGCATATTCATTTTAGCGTCTACATTGTCAATCAAATGAAGCATCTCAGCCTCTTTAATTAACGGCTTTTTCGGACTTCCCCACTCTTCCTTACCGTGATGCGATAATACAAGGTGCTGAAGAAGCATGACCTCTTCTCCTTCAATCGCTAATTCTTCCGCCGCTTTTCCAATTTCATTCACCATAATCGAGATATGGCCAAGCAAGTTCCCTTCTACTGTGTATATCGTCGAAACAGGACCTGAAAGTTCAAATACTTTGCCAAGGTCATGAAGAATAACTCCAGCGTACAGCAAGTCGCGGTTTAAGCTTGGATAAAGGGTTGAAAATGACTCAGCCAGCTTCAGCATAGACACCACATGGTAGGCAAGCCCCGATACAAACTCATGGTGATTTTTAGTTGCTGCCGGATATTCTAAAAATTCCGTTTGATATTTTTTAAACAAATGGCGAGTAATGCGCTGGACATTTGAATTTTTCATTTCAAATATACTCTTTGTAATATGTTCCACCATTTCTTCTTGAGATAAAGGCGCCACTTCTAAAAAGTCAGATGTGCGCACTCCGTCTTGGGGCTGTGCAGGACGAATGTTGCGTATTTTCAGCTGGTTGCGCCCGCGGTAATTCATTACTTCTCCAGCAGCTCGCACAATCTTTTGAGCAGCATAATTTTCCTCGTCATCTGGAGATGCATCCCACAGCTTGGCTTCAATATCACCTGTTTTATCCTGTAGGATTACCGTTAAAAATGGTTTTCCATTGCTTGCAATTCCTCTCGTTGAGGATTTAATTAAAAAATAAAGATCAACTTGCTCTCCTACTTCGTATTGAGCAATTCCTTTTGTCATGCCCTTTTCCTCCTTACCACTTCATTCTATGTATTTGATAGCAAAGCTCTTATCGCTTCGTCCGCTTATTTACAGCTCTTTACATTTCATTTTACCATCGCTTGGCACCGAATGCACGGGTAGACGCTTTTTCATAAGAGATGAGATTATGACACAACAAAATCAATACAATCTAAAGACAAACAGATTGGATAAAGGAGCTAGTATGAATCGCTTGAGGCACCGCTGTTGATTTCCGTGCAAGACTTCTCTTTCCGGCAGCCGCTGAGCCTCCTCGTCGCTTCCGCTTTCTCCCCAGGAGTCTTCGTCTTGCTCTCCAATACACAGCTTGAAACAACTACATACATGCAAACTATGGTCACCATACCAATAAAAAAATCCGGACGAGTTGGATTCTCCATCAAGAATCTAGATTGTTCGTCCGGACCTCCCTTCAACTAATCTACTTTTGTCTCAGCCTCTCACTTCTTTATGTTTCTTTTTTCGTTAACTGCAGCGCCTTTTTAATATCTTTAAAAGAGGTAGATTGACCATACATAAGGACTCCTCCTTTATACACACGGGCACCAAATATAGCTAAAGCAGTAATCGTCACAACCAAAATCCCTATCGATACACTCACTTCCCACATAGGAACATTTAACATACCTACACGCAAAAACATAATCATCGGAGCAAAAAACGGGATAAAAGATGTGACCGTAATGATTGTGGTTTCAGGATCACCAAGTCCAAACATAGCAATTAAAAAAGCGGCCACAATCACAAGGGTCATGGGCGTAATCATTTGCTGTACATCTTCAATACGGCTCACAAGAGAACCTAAAAAAGCCGCGAGCGTAGCAAAAAGAAAGTACCCTAATATGAAAAAGACAAATGCATACACGAATGTAGTCAGCGGAACATCATTAAATCCGAGATAAGAAAAGATGCCGTTATGATTTGTTTCCACACTGGCTTTTAACGATGTGTAGCCCACGCTCAGTATCACTGCAAGCTGTGTTAAGCTGAGCAGTGCAATTCCAATGATTTTAGCAAACATTTGTGTAATAGGTGATACGCTCGATACGAGGATCTCCATAACGCGGGATGATTTTTCAGTAGCTACTTCCATCGCAATCATGCTCCCATACATGATAACGGCAAAATAAATAACAAACAGCAGAACATACACAAGACCTCTTGCTTGATTTAGCTCTTGTTCTGTTTTGGCATTTTCAACTAACGCTTCTTTTTTAAATGAAACAGGGCTGTAAAGCTGATCAATTTGCTTTTCTTCTAAACCAATTTTCACTGTAGCCATAGCCACTTTTGTTTGCTGTACCGCCTGTTCTAAGGTAGATGAAAGATTTGATTCGGCCAAAGAGTTAGCTTTGTACACAGCTTGAGGCAGCTGCTTATCGTTTAAAGATAAAAGTAAATAGCTATCGAGCTGCCCGCTTTTTACCGCTTGCTTTGCCTTAGCCTCAGACGTAAATTCTTTTAAATGAATGTCTGAATCCATAGCATTTACATTTTGTTTGAACAACGTATATACGCTTTCCACTTCATAGATGACACCCACATTTGTGCCATTATCGTCTGAATTAAAAACGTCGATAATTTTCTCCATATTTGTAAGAGCAACTAGAATAAGAGCAGTAATAATCGTCGTAATAATAAAAGATTTTGTTTTTAATTTATTAAGATATGTATGAAAAACGATGACCCAAAATTTATTCATAGGAAGCACCTACCTTTTCAATGAAAATATCATTTAATGAAGGCTCTTCCACTGCAAATTTAGATACAAATGAAAAATGTTTAAGTTCTTGAAAAATGAGTTGCGATACGGATTCATGCTGAATTTGAACAATCATGCCTTCAACCGTTTTTTTCACCTTTACAACACCTTCAAGCTCCGTAATTCTCTCAAACGGACCTTTCCCATGTATAATGACGTTTTTCTTGCCAAATGAACGCTTGATCTCCGGCAGTCTTCCATATACAACAGGCGTACCATGATGCATAATACATAAATATTCACAAAGTTCTTCCACATGTTCCATTCGATGACTTGAAAAAACAATCGTCGTCCCGCGTTTTTTCAAATCAAGTACCGCTTCTTTTAGTACCTCTACGTTTACAGGATCCAAGCCGCTAAAAGGTTCATCTAAAATAAGCAGCTCGGGACGATGAATAACGGAAGCGATAAATTGAATTTTTTGCTGATTTCCTTTGGATAGCTCTTCTACTTTTTTTGAAGCATATTGAGGAATATTAAATCGAGATAACCAGCGCTCCATTTCTTGCAGCACGTTAGCTTTTTTCATCCCGCGCAGCCGTCCTAGATAAACAAGCTGATCTTTGACTTTTAATTTCGGATATAATCCCCTTTCTTCTGGAAGGTAACCAACTAGATGGCTTCTACTGTAAGTTAAAGATTTATCATTCCATTGGATGTGACCTGAGGTTGGTTCAATGAGCCCTAAAATCATTCGAAACGTCGTTGTTTTGCCAGCACCGTTTGCACCTAAAAAACCAAACACTTCACCCTTTGGAATTTGCAAGGATAGTTCATTTACAGCTGTAAATTCACCGTACCTTTTTGAAACTTCACGGATAGAAAGAGACATTTAATTCCTCCTTTGTAAATAAACCTATGTTTATTGTATGGAAAAAAATGATATCTGTAAACCTTAGCAGGATTTAGAGGAATAAGACGAGAAATATGTTGAATACGCTTACAATTATACTATAAGAGGAGAGTAGATTTTATGAGTACTTATACATTAACCGCTTTTGAAAAGACTGGAGAAAAATTAATAGATGAAAGCTTCGAAGCAGCTTCTGAAACAGAAGCAAAGACAATCGGCACCAAAAAGTTAGAAGAGCTTGCCTACTTAGAAAAAACACATCGATGCGTTAGCTCTAGCGGAAAACTTGTATTATTTCATCGTTAATACAAAACGCCGGAAAGGTTTAGCTTTCCGGCGTTTTATATTACTTTACAGCTTCTTTTAGTTCTTTACCAGCTTTAAATGCCGGTACTTTTGATGCTGGAATTTGCATTTCTTCACCCGTTTGAGGGTTACGGCCTGTACGAGCAGCACGCTCGCGTACTTCAAATGTACCGAAGCCGATTAACTGAATTTTTTCACCTTCACCTAGCGTTGATGAAATTGTTTCTAGTAATGCGTCAACTGCTTTAGATGCATCTGCTTTTGTTAACTCTGATTTTGTTGCCACTGCGTTTACTAAATCTGTTTTGTTCATTTCCAATCACCTCATTAGTTTCTACATTATCTTGTGTTACCACTGTTTTGCAACTTTTAAACATGCTCTATCAATATGATAGACAAAAATATTGGCTTTTAAACTAGTTCACTTAATTTTCGGAAATATCTTTTTCACTTTGATTAAAAACAGGCGCTCGCTTTTCCAGAAACGCACGTACACCTTCCTTATGATCCGAACTTTGGCTCATAGCAAACTGACTTCTTTTCTCAAGCGCAAGCACTTGCTTTAATTGTGAAATAGATGTCTCCACATAAATTCGCTTTGTTTCCTTCAAAGCACGTGAAGGTTTTTTTAGCCAATATGAGAGATAATCTTCTACACGCTTCGCCAAATCTCCTTCTTTTATTTCATCAATTATGCCAAATTGATGAGCTTCCTCTGCTTTTAATGTCTTTCCTTCCCAAATCAGCTGTTTCGCACGATGAGAACCGATGCGCTTTTCTAGTAAAAAGTGACCGCCTCCGTCTGGAATTAGAGCAATGCCGATAAAGTTCATCGCAATTTTCGTGTGTCTTTCTGCAATAATATAATCAGAAGCAAGCGCAATGCTGAGCCCTAGCCCTGCTGCCGCACCGTGCAGTACACTTATCGTCATTTGAGGCAGGCTGTATAAAGTCAGCACGGCTTCATTAATTAAATCCATCACCTGCTCAAAACGTTCTGATTGTGAAGGTGACATCATCATATTAATATCTCCCCCTGCTGAAAACACTTTTCCGTTTCCTTTTACTACTAAGAAGTCCACTTCACTTTCTTCGACAACTTTTAAACATTGAATAAACTGCTCTAGCACTTCTTCGTTTAATGCATTTAACGCATCCGGCCTGTTAAACGAAATTGTGGCGACACGCTCTTGCAAAACTAGTTCTACTACTTTTAATTCGACGGTCATATTTACTCACCCTTTCTGATAATGATTGAGGACTTGTTCACGAAGCGTACGTTTTAAAAACTTTCCGACCGTTGTCTTTGGGATTTCATCCATAAATAAAATGTCATCTGGAAGCCACCATTTTGCGAACTGCGGCGCTAAAAATTTGAGCAGCTCTTCTGACGAAACGACACCTTTATATGCATCTTTTAACACGACACAAGCAACTGGACGCTCTTGCCACACCTTATGAGGGACTGCTATGACACAGGCTTCGAAAACAGATTCATGGGCAATCAGCGCGTTTTCTAGATCAACCGATGAAATCCATTCTCCTCCGCTTTTAATTAAATCTTTTGTTCGGTCTACAATTTTGATCGTTCCCTCTTCGTCAACCGTCACAATATCTCCCGTATACAGCCAGCCGTCTTTAAACGTATCTTCTGTTCTTTTATCCTTGTAATATTCAGAAGCTACCCATGGCCCCTTTAGTAATAGCTCACCCATTTCCACTCCATCCCAAGCAACTTCTCCATTTTGACCTATTACTTTCATTTCAACGCCAGGAACTAAGAAACCTTGCTTCGCTTTTACGCTGAGCTGATACTCAGGGTCTTCGCTGTACTGATAGCTTTTTAAGCGGGAGACGGTTACAACAGGGCTTGTTTCCGTCATTCCGTATGCATGCATAAATTCAATTTGATATTTTTCCTGAAATTCTCGAATGACGCTTTTTGGGGCCGCTGATCCGCCGCATAAAATAGCCCGCAAACTATCAACTGCGTAAGGCTTTTTTTCTAACTCTTGTAAAAAATTTAACCAAACGGTAGGTACTGCTGCAGCAAGAGTTACTTTCTCTTGTTCAATGAGAGAGGCAATCGTCTCTGAGGTACAAAAAGCGCCCGGCAGCACGAGCTTTGTCCCAAACCAGACCGCAGCAAAAGGAATTCCCCATGCATTTACATGAAACATTGGAACGATAGGCATAGCGGTATCACCTTCTGATAATCCAGCACTATCAGCAAGTCCTAGCGCCATACAGTGTAAATAAATAGCGCGATGAGAATATACAACGCCCTTTGGCTCTCCTGTAGTAGCAGAGGTATAACAAAGGCCTACTGGTTCTTCTTCGCTTAAATCTTGAACAAAGGAATGCGATGCATCCCCTTGCTGAATCCAATTTTCGTAATGATACACTGGCAACTCTGTTTCTGGCAGCTCACCTTCATCTGACATAAGGATATAGGCTTCAACATGTGGAAGCCTTTGATGAATGCTTTCAAATAAAGGTAAAAAGCATTCATCAAGTAAAATGACTTTATCGCGTGCATGGTTAATGATGTATACAATTTGCTCAGAATCTAACCGGATATTAATTGTGTGAAGCACAGCGCCTATTCCCGGTACAGCAAAATAAGCCTCTAGATGTCTATGATGATTCCATGCAAACGTTCCGACTCTTTCTCCTCGCTTCACTCCAATTCGTTCTAGCATACTAGAGAGCTGCCGAGTCCGTTTTATTAACTGATTATAAGTTAAACGTTGAATCCCTTTTGAAGATTTAGAAACCACTTCTTTTTTACCAAACAGCTTTTCAGCTCTTTCCATCATAGATGGTACGGTTAACTGTACATTCATCATTAAGCGGCACCTCGCATCGTCATAATAAGAAAACGCTTACAACTTTCTTATATATTCAACAGATTCCGACATTTCCCTGCTGAAAATAAAAAAGATCACTAAAAAGTGACCTTTTTATTTCCTAAACAATTCATCTAAAATCTTGAGTTTCTCTTGCGTATAGTGCTCGAATCCATCGTTGTACGATTTTGGGTCTTTTGGATTCGCAAACCTTGTAATAATGCCTGTTTCTGGATGCACGAACTTACTGGATGCCCCGCACCCAAGGCCAATAATCGTCTGCTTTTCTTCCATGATCATAATATTGTACAGGCTCTCTTGACCAGGGAATGAATATCCAACGTTCTCTAAATTACCTAAAATATTTTTTTGGCGATATAAATAATAAGGTTCATATCCTTGTTCTTGAGTCCACTCAGTCGCTAAATCCATCATTTTACCAATTTCATAGCGATCTGCTACTTTGTATTTCCGTTTATTTTGAGTCATTTCAGACGCGCGTTTAAACGATAGCGTATGAACAGTTAAAGATTCAGGAAGCAATTTTTTAGATTCGTCTAGCGTATGCTGAAATTCTTCTACACCTTCATTTGGAAGCCCAATAATTAAGTCCATGTTAATGTTATTCATCCCCATTTTTCGAGAAAGATGAAATTTATCAATCGTTTCTTCAACTGTATGATGACGTCCAATAGCTTTTAAGGTTTCTTGAATATAAGACTGCGGATTTACACTAATCCGGTCAATATTCCATTTGTTCAAAACAGCTAGCTTTTCTTCCGTAATCGTATCGGGTCTTCCTGCTTCTACCGTAATTTCACGGATATTTTGTACATCAGGGAACGATTCATACATCTCTTCATACAGCATGTCCATTTCTTCAGCCGTAATGCTCGTTGGTGTGCCTCCGCCATAATAGACGGTTGTAATCTTGACGTCATTGTCTTTTAACCATTTCCCTACTTCACGCATCTCATAATGCAAGCCGCCTAAAAATGACGTAACAGATCCTTGACGTCCGTTAATCGCATAGGCTGGGAATGTACAGTATGCACACTTCGTCGGACAAAACGGAATGCCTATATAAATGCTTACCTCGTTCTTTAACTCATGTAAATCGGGAATAGCTGCTAGTTGACGATCCACAATATGCTGCATTAAATTAATTTTGTCATCAGTGATTAAATATTCTTCCTTTAGCTCACGATGTGCTTGTTCTTTACTTTTGCCTGACTGCAGTTTCATATGAAGCAACTTCGTTGGACGTATACCGGTTAAAATACCCCATTTTTGAACAATGTTTGTATACTCCTGTAACACAGATAAGTAGACGCGAAGCACCACATTTTTTATTTGCTTAAATTTTTCTTTTTCTGTTTCATACGGCGTAAACGATTTAGAAAGCTCTTCTGTAAACACCTTGTCCGTTGCAGCATCATGCAGCACTGCTTTCGCATAAATTTCTTCATGAACTTTTAGCTCTACTTCAACCTTCAGCTGAGCTTCGTTATCATCCTCAAAGGAGACGTTGCTTTCTTCAAAAAACAAATCTGAAATTCGGTGAAGCGGACGTAAAAAACGCTCATCTTCTATACCTTTTATATAAATGTTCAATATAATCACCTTTCAAATCAATTCTATCTAAGTAATCAGTTTACAAAACCTACGTATGTCCGGTCAAGGTGCTCAGCTCAAGGGAATACGCGGACAGGAAACAAACGGAAAAAGAGATTGAGCCATAATTACATTAATTCAACCTACAGACGAACAAATGGGATAAATAAGCTCATATGAATTGCTTGTTACACTTCTGTTGATTTACGCAGGAGTCTTCGCCTTGCCCTTCAATCAACAGTTAGAAACAGCTACATACGTGAAGCTGACGTTTATCCTACCAATGAAAAAAATCCGAACGAGTTGGATTCTTCGTTCGGATTTCCCTTCAACTAACATACTTTTATTTATTTTAAACGAAAGCTGTCAATTTGATGAAGATAACCAAGACGCTGCTGCTTTCTAAATAATTCTTTCACCATATAGGCTACACCATTTTCATTATTAGAACGAGTAACCCAATCCGCAAGCATTTTTAATTCCGTTGGTGAATTGCCCATGGCCACACCCATTCCCGCGTGTTCAATCGTTTCTACATCATCATAGCAATTTCCAATGGCTACTACGTCTTCCATCGGTATCCCTAGACGATTTGCTACATAACGAACACCGGCAGCTTTTGTGGCTCCTTTTGGCGTAATATAACATCTATTTTCATTTGGATACGAAAACCATTCAATATCCGGAACTGCACTGGCAATTGTTTGCTCAGCGTATTCTTTTTCTCTACGATCTGCAAAATACACTTCTATTTTTGGAGTAGAAACAGGTTCATCACGAAGCGTATCTCCTAATGAATCTACGAACTGCACGGGATAAAAGAGCGGTTCTCCCGTTTTTAACACGCTTTTAGCTACAATATTATTAGGAAGCTTTACACGATTTCCAATTGAAAACCTTTCATGCAAAATGCGGACATGACAATTAAAATTTTCAAAAAGCTGAATGAGATTAAATGTTTTTTCCTCACTAATTCTCTTATCTAGTATCGGTTTGTCTATCGATGTTCCGATAAAGGCACCGCTATGAGTAATGAGCATTGCTGGATGAACTTTAAGTGATCGAGCAATTTTTTTAGCAGACGGAAAATGCCTGTTTGTTACTAACGTAACGTAAACCCCTTTATTTTTCACAAATTGAATTGCGTCTTTCGTTTCTTTTGTAACGCGCCCTTGGCTATTTAAAATGGTTCCATCAATATTCAACGCTAGCAATCGATAAGCCATATGAGAACCCCTTCTTTCATAGATGTCTAATCCGTTAGGATACGGTTATAAATGACCTTTTCATGATAGTCGGCATGTGTAGCCTTGTTACTAAGCTTATGAGCAGAACTGCACAATTAGAAGGAATTTCCGCATAAAAAAAGAGGAAAAGATTTCTCTTTTCCTCTTTTCTCTATCTCTTATTCAGCCGCACCGTAAAGTTCTTCAAGTGGCTTCATGATAATTTTGTTTAATTCACCAATTACCATGCTCATACGTTGCTCAGCTTCCATTAGCTTCGCGATATTTTGATCTTGTTGAACGATTGCAACTGTTTGTTGAGCTTGCTGAACTTCTTCTTCAGTGATCTCTTGGCCCATCATTTGCTTTTGTTGCAGCTCCATTTGCATTGTACGGAAACGCTCAAATAATTGTTTTGAACCTTGATCAGCGTTTACTGCTGCATATAAGTTTTTTAAGTTTGTGTAATCGTCGCTTTGACGAATTGCTTTTTCTAAATCATTTGCTACATCATGTAAGTTTACAGACACGTTAAGTTCCTCCTAATTCAGTTCTATAATTTCTTGACTTCCCTAACTATAACAAATTATTATATAAAATTCAGCTTAAGACCTTTATTTTCTCAGAAAACGATAAATTCTCTTCACAGATTGGGCTAATTCCTCATAGTATATATCAGCATTCGCCTACTAAAGGAAAGAAAAAGAGGATTCGTTTATGAATACTTTTACCATTTCTCTAAAACCACTAGAGAACCATATGAGCGACGACATTTACATTAGTTCTGCTCTGTTCTCACGTGTGAAATGCAAGCACGAGTTTACGTTAACAGTAGGCTCCATCACGAAAGAAGTCAAAGCCACTGTTTTTCAGCATCGAGAATGCTGCTTCATGATGTCGGAAGCTCTATTTGCAGACTTTTGCTTTCCGTATGAAACGCATCAGCTGAGAGGCATTTACGAAGAGAACACGTTTAGGATGGGACCCGTGATTAGCATCGTAACAGAAGTTCGAGAAGATGAAGAACCCTTTGGCTCCATTTCTGTATTTTGTAAGGAATTTGTTCAAGCTTGCAAGGAGTTAGGGTGTTTTTGCTATGTGAGCAAATTGAGCGACGTGAAGTCATTGTCCCCTAAAGGATATGTTTATCGCGGTGATCGATGGGTTTATTCAGACGTTCCCTTTCCGGGAATCGTACACAACCGGATTCATGCCAGGAAAACCGAGCAAAGCGCTGATTTTCAAACCTTTAAAACATTTTTGAAAGAGCATGACGTTCCTTTCTTTAACGCACGCTACTTAAATAAATGGACGGTTTTTCAACAGCTTAAAGATGTTGTACACTTGCTTCCATATTTGCCAAAAACGTATCAGCTTCGTTCACGTCAAGATCTTCTTGACGCTTTGGAACTTCATGACGATGTTTTTCTGAAGCCTGTTCATGGTAGCCAAGGAAAAAATATTTTTAAAATTTCAAAGAAAGAGAAGTATATTTTAGACTATACAACGTTTACACAGACGTATGAAAAAGAATATGAATCTCTCTATGACTTATTTGAAACGCTTTATAGTCAATTAAAAAGGCAAGGATTTCTCATCCAAGAAGGAATTTCACTGCAGACATACAAACAGTGCCCTTTTGATTTCCGCATTCTCTGTCATAAAAAAGACGACTTGATGTGGAAAATCACGTCCATTGTCACACGTGTATCAAAACCCGGCAATTTCGTCTCAAATCTTGCTCGTGGAGGGGATATTCATCCTCCTCAGCAAGTTTTAACTCAGCTCTATGATTCAAAAACGACGCGCCATATCCTTTCACTTTTAAAAGAGATTGCGATTGAAATTTGCACACAGCTTTCTCACCCGTCTGAACTTTATGCAGAATTTGGTATTGATTTAGCGATTGATCAAGAAGGAAAGCCTTGGATTATTGAAGTAAATGTCAAACCTTCCAAACAATTAGATTCAAGCGCTTTCTCTGTTCGTCCCTCAACAAAAGCACTGCTTGATTATTGTCTGCATGCA
Source organism: Priestia sp. RMT2NF4 (assembly GCF_047872835.1). NCBI lineage: Bacteria > Bacillati > Bacillota > Bacilli > Caryophanales > Bacillaceae > Priestia > Priestia sp. RMT2NF4. The sequence goes on along the minus strand of NZ_JBLQZO010000008.1, from coordinate 90,748 downwards.
ACGAATTTTCAATTTGCCAAGGAGGATTTACGATGATTTCATTAGGCTTTTTAACGATTCACCCACAGCAAGAAGTGGAGTATGTGACCGAAATTGCTAAACATGCTTCTGAGTTTTCAATTGAAATATACCGTTTTACTCCTTTTAACATTCATCCTAACACCGAAAATATTGAAGGCTTCCGCTACGATTTACAACAAAAGAAATGGATAGAAGATTCCTTTTTACTTCCTTCGTTTATTTACGATCGCTGCTTTTATCGAAAAGACTCGCTGTCTAATAAGGCTCGCCCTATTGTAAACTGGCTTAAACAGCGGGAAGATGTTACATTTTTAGGCCATGGATTGCCCAATAAGCTAGATGTCTATGAAGCCATTAAAAAAGATAGCTATTTATCTTCATATATTCCTCCTACCACTCCAATCGAAAGTGTAGAGCAGCTTGTTCAGCTGCTTCGAACAAACGATAGCCTAATGATTAAGCCTGCCAACGGCTCACAAGGTAAAGGAATTGTGAAATTAAGACAGCGTGGACGTGAAATTGAAGCTTCTTATCAACAAAATGACATTGTAAACACCATTCTATTTTCCTCTTTTCAGGAGTTTAAGAACTGGTTTACGAAAACGGCCCGTGATGTATTGTATATTGCTCAGCCCCATATTTCATTTTTCCCTTATGAGCGCACTCCTTTTGATATAAGACTGCTATTACAAAAAGGAAACGATGGTGTTTGGAAAGAAATTGGAAGAGGAATTAGACAAGGTGAACGAGACTCCATCGTAACAAATGTAAGTTCAGGAGCCTCTATTGTACCTTTTGAGAACTTGCTGCCTCGCATCCCTCGCGTTCACCGTCAATATGTAATGGATGAAATCAACACCATTTGTAAAACGATTCCGTCCGTGCTGGAAAATCATTTTCCTTCTCTTTTTGAATTAGGTATTGATTTATGTATCTCGAGAGACTTCAGCATCTGGATTCTAGATTTAAATTCGAAACCAGGAAGAAAAATCGTAATGGAGACAGCTCCTGAACAAAAAGAAGTCATGTATAAAAATGTCCTGTCTTACTGCATCTATTTAGCTAACACACTATCGTATCGTAAGGAGTAATGCTATGAAAAAAACTCTTACTCGCCTTGTTGTAGTAGAGCAGCTAGGATGCGATCTTTCTGTTCCTGCATCTCTTTACAAAGACTCCTTGAAACAAGCAGCTTTTGGAACAATGACAGCTCCATGCCTTATACAATCTTCAGAATGTGAAGAAATTCAGATTTCAGCTGAGCTAATGACAAAACTGCAAATTCCTTTCGCTCATATGATGCACCCTATTATTGTGAATGAGACCATTCACTTAGGACCTTTAATTGGTGTGTTATCAGCTGGTTTTACTGGTTCTCTGCTGCGGCCAATTGGAAAGCGTTCCCTTCACTTAGCTAAACTTCTTTCTACTGCAAGTATAACAGGGGGACTTCCTTTTATTTTTGGAACTCATCATATCAACTGGGAAGCCGGGACCATAAACGGCTATTTTTACGAGGAAAGCGGCTGGACACAGCATGAAGTCCCGCTTCCTAACGTTGTATATAACCGTTTGCCAAATCGAAAAACAGAGGGGTTAGCTCCTTTTAAGTTCATTAAAGAAAAGATGATGACTGATTACGGCATTCCATTTTTTAATCCTGATTTTTTCAACAAGTGGGAAATTCATGAGCTTTTAAAACTGAACGAGCAGACAGCCTATTTGTTACCTTACACGGTTGAAAGTCCTTCGTGTGAGCAAATAAAAAAACTTCTGCTTCTTCATCAAACCGTTTATTTAAAGCCGAAAAACGGAAGCTTAGGCCGCGGCATTTATACCCTATCTTTTAAGGATTCCATGTACACGCTGACTTACAAAGGAGAAAAAGGTCTTCATGTTCAAGAAAAAGAAACCTTAGAGGAACTATTATCAGAATTTGAATATTTACTTACTAATCCTTCATACATTGCTCAGCAAGGTATTTCATTAATCAAAAAAGAAAAGCGCTGTGTAGACTTTCGCGTGCATACGAATAAAGACGGGAATAACCAATGGGTGCTTACTGCTCTAGCTGCTAAAGTAGCCGGTCCCAACAGCATCACTACGCATCTTGATTACGGCGGAGAAATTGAAGCTACAGCCAAAATATTCACTAACCCTTCTTACAAAAAAGAAATTGAAAATAAGCTAAAAGATGCCGCTATCTCAATTAGTCATATACTTGAACAGGAGTTGAACGGATTAATTGGAGAGCTTGGATTCGATTTTGGAGTGGATTATCAAGGAAACGTGTGGCTGTTTGAAGCTAACTCTAAGCCCGGTCGCTCTATTTTTTCACACCCTGCCTTACGAAAAGCGGATCAACAAACTAGAAAACTTTCTCTAGAATATGCGATTTACTTATCTGGATACTATCTAAATACACCTGAAGGCATCAGCATATGATTACAATTTACTATCACAAAGAAAAGCAGCAGTGGTTTCATAATAATCCTTCAGCATCTTACACATGGGGAGTTCAAGAAATTGAACTTCCCTTTACTCAAAGCATTTCTTCTACTCAAGCTTTTCTTCGTTTAAAAGGAGAAAAAGCAGGTCCTATTGTGGGAGTTTTAACGAACAAAGCTGTTTTGGAAAAACTGAATGTAAAACAGCGTCCTTTATTAGAACTCTTACATCATACCCTGCAAGAGAAAGGCGGACTTCTTGCTTTATTCGCTGAAGAAACAATGTCTCATCACTTCTTTGAAGGGTATTGCTTTGACGGGGCAAAAAAGCAGTGGATCAAAACAACTTTGCCGCTGCCAAACGTTATATATAATCGTTATCCAGGAAGAAAATCAGAAACCAAAATGCTGAAATCTTTACACAAAAAAATAAAAAGCAGGCACATCCCCCTTTTTAATTCCGCTTTTTTTTCAAAATGGAAAGTGTATCAGTTATTTTCAAAACATCCACTATTATCTTCTCACCTTCCTAAAACCTATCGTTTAACACCAGAAATTGATATTGCTAAGCTTCTGCAAAAACACTCTTCTCTTTATTTTAAGCCTATTAACAGCAGTAAAGGCGCTGGAATTTTCCGATTATCTTCCGATAAGCATACGATTATTTATCAAGATCATACACGCAAAGAAGAATTTTCTTCTTTACAAGCAATTGACCTTCCCAGGTCTGCTTATCTCATTCAAGAAGCAATTGAGACGCAGCCATTCAAAGACCGGCGCTATGACTTACGTATTTTAGCGCATCACAAAGATAGCCGGTATGTTATTAGCGGCGTCGGTATTCGACATAGTCCCTATCAATCCATTACAACACATACGTTAAACGGCGGAAGCATTTCACCTTCTCAAGATCTTGAAGATGAAGTAGATACTTCCTTTCTTTCGTCTTTTGTAAATACGTGCGGGCAAGTCCTTCAAAAGTCCTTCCCTCTCATTGAAGAATTTTCTCTTGATATGGCAAAGTCAGTCCAAGGTCATTATTATCTGTTTGAAGTGAATGCAAAACCGATGATTTTTGATGAAACAGACATTCAAACGCAAGGTGCTAAACACATATGCAACATATTTTACAAATTAACAAAATTTTTAGATTAAATGATTTTTCATCTCCTTTTCTCATGGTAAGCTTATAATAACTACTTGAGAAAGGAGATTTTCTTTATGGTTGCACATTTTCAGGTTAAACCACTGTATCAAAATAATCGAATGCCGGGCTGGCACATCTCGTTTTATATGAATCGGGTTTATTACGAGGCTGATTATTTAAAAGATGGACAAATTGTATGGAAAACTGCGCTTTCTAATCAAATAGATGAAACACAATTAATTGATTATATTCATGAGCTTATGCTTTTTCACGTTTATGAATAGTAAGCTTTCACCGAAGGGAACGAGCACAGATGAAACAGCTGCACACACTATTTGGGGATAAAATGATTAAGGCTAAAATCCCTTCTCAATTTGAACGATACAAATGGTTTTCATGTGATGAAGGCTTCATTGGAATTGAACACACGGCTTTGTCTCAAAAAGAGCAGGCATTACTTTCTGCTTTTTTAACGCCTTATGATGAGGAAGTTTCTTTCCTGACGCCAGAACAATTGTATTGGTCAAACCTGTTATTTAAAGCACCTGAAAAAGTCATTCACTCTCATCATACGCACCATTCTTTTCGCTTTACCCAGTTTTTAATTAAACGTTTGTTTGAACAAAAAATAGAGTTTGAAAATGCGCTTCACGCCTTGTATTCTACCTCGATTACTGTGTTGTGGATTGATAAACAATCAGGTATCGTTATCGAAACCTTTGATGATCCTAATGACTTAACTGAAAATTTATCAGATTCTATCGAGGTGCTATGTCATGATTTTGAAACTTCAATTCAGTTCTTTGAAGGACAAATTCACTTTTTTCCGTCTTCACCGCGATTAATTTTTGAGCGTGAAAAGAAATGGTTTTATCAAATTAAGCATACAGTCGAACAAAACCATGTTATCCATTTTACCGACGTTTTACCCCATTTGGTTCTGCAAGAGTCTTCAGAGGCAATCCAAAATCATATGATACATTTACTTGACTTAGTAAAAGATGATGGAGATCTTTTAGAAACGATTAAAGTTTATTTAGAATGTAATTTAAACGTATCTCTTGCTGCTAAGAATTTGTACATGCATCGCAACAGCTTGCAGTATAGAATTGAGAAATTTATTGATCGCACACACCTTGATATCAAACACTTCACAGGAGCTGTGTCTGCTTACTTAGCTATTCTTGCGTTAAAAAATTCGCAGGATAAAAAATAAAATGAAAGGGTTTTCGTAAATAGTGCACGAAAACTCTTTCTTTTTTTTGTGCATGTTTGCCATTTACCGTTTCATTAAAAAAAATTACACTAGAGTTAAGAAAACGGTTTCAAAGAGTACATACAAGGGGGAAATGGAAATGGCTGAATTACGTTTAGAACATATTTATAAAATGTATGATAAAGATGTGACGGCGGTAAAAGATTTTAACCTTCACATTCAAGATAAAGAATTTATTGTATTTGTTGGGCCTTCAGGCTGCGGGAAATCGACAACGCTTCGTATGGTTGCAGGGCTAGAGGAAATTTCCAAAGGTGATTTTTATATTGACAGCAAGCGTGTAAATGACGTTGCTCCAAAAGATCGCGATATTGCAATGGTATTCCAAAACTACGCATTGTATCCTCATATGAGCGTATATGACAACATGGCTTTCGGCTTAAAACTTCGTAAATTACCAAAAGATGAAATCGAACGCCGCGTAAAAGATGCCGCTCGTATTTTAGGACTTGAGCAATACTTAGAGCGCAAGCCAAAAGCATTATCCGGCGGACAGCGTCAGCGTGTAGCTCTAGGTCGTGCAATCGTTCGTGATGCTAAGGTCTTCTTAATGGACGAACCTTTATCAAACTTAGACGCGAAATTACGTGTGCAAATGCGTTCTGAAATTGCGAAGCTTCACCAGCGTTTGGGTACAACGACAATTTACGTAACACATGACCAAACCGAAGCAATGACAATGGCTTCTCGTCTGGTTGTTATGAAAGATGGGATTATCCAGCAGGTTGGTACACCAAAAGAAGTATATGAAAAACCTGAAAATGTATTTGTAGGCGGGTTTATTGGTTCTCCTGCTATGAACTTCTTAACCGGAACGTTAAAAGACGGAAAGGTTCAAGTAGGCGATTCTCTTCTTGCAGTTCCGGAAGGTAAAATGAAAATACTTCGCGAGCAAGGATATTTAAATAAACAAATTATTTTAGGCATCCGTCCTGAAGATTTCCATGATGAACCTGTATTTATTGAATCTTCACCCGGCACAAAAGTTACCATTAAAGTCGATGTATCCGAGTTAATGGGAGCTGAAACCATGCTTTATTCTAAACTTGGCGGACAAGATTTTGTAGCACGCGTAGATTCAAGAACAGATATTAAACCGCTTCAGTCTCTAGACTTAGCATTAGATATGAACAAAGCGCATTTCTTTGATGCAGAATCCGAACAGCGCATCCGTGCTGAACACGAATAAAAAAGACCCTTAGGGGTCTTTTTTTATTCCTGTATTTGCTTCAATTCCTCACTGTGACAAGTAGAGCAGTAAAAGAGATGAATACATTGGTGATTTGCTAAATCACTAGGATACCCATTTTCTACTTTTAACTGATCGATTTCCATGTAAGCACTGTAATCATCAAAATAATCGCTGACTTTTCCCATATCCCCTAGCACTTCTCCACATGCTTTGCACGTCATTTGTACATCACTAAACCCATTACATAAAGAACAAATCGACATCCGCACACCTCGCTTTACCTGATCAATATGTACCTATAATATGCACGGAATAAAACTCTCTTACTCTTTATCAAACTCCACACAAAATTTTCTATAAATTACCAATAAAATTCTATGTATATGTTTTTTTCCCTTTCGCCATAATACTAGTAACAACCGAGCACAACAGCTCGCAAACATTGAGTTACGCCGCGGTAGGCAAGCAGATCTAATCGATGCATCTGCTCGGCTGGTTCAACTCCAGCTAACTCAACCATTAAATCTATTTTATCTAACGAGGAGATGAATACACATGGCAAATTATCAAAACGCATCAAACAGAAATTCATCAAACAAGTTAGTAGCGCCTGGTGCTCAAGCTGCTATCGATCAAATGAAGTTCGAAATCGCTAGTGAGTTTGGTGTAAACTTAGGACCAGATGCAACAGCTCGTGCGAACGGATCTGTTGGTGGCGAAATCACAAAACGTTTAGTACAATTAGCTGAGCAAAACTTAGGCGGCAAGTACTAATATTAACTAATTTCATATTATGGCTTTAGCGCTCCAAGATCTCTTGGAGCGCTTTCTAATTTCTTTTAATCAGCTTCCTCATTCTTATTCGCAAAGGATTTTACAGAAACTTTGCGAATGCGTCGATTTTCTACTTCCTTAATGGTAAACAATATCTCTTCATATGAGAAAAAGTCTCCTTTAGCAGGAATATGATCAAACTGCTCATATATCCATCCCCCTAAGGTATGGCACGTACTGTCAGGAGAACTAACTGCTACATAGGTTAAAAATTCATCAATAGGGATGTCTGCGTTAAATTCGTACTCCTTTTCCCCTATCTGATGTACATACTTAACAGCTTCATCATGTTCATCCCAAATCTCTCCCACAATTTCTTCTAATATATCCTCTAAGGTCACAAGACCGGCCGTTCCACCAAACTCATCAACTACAATTGCCATGTGCACCTTACTTTTTTGAAGCTCTGGCAATAGTACAGATATTTTCATGGATTCTACTACAAAAATAGGTTGTCTCAACAAATCACGAATAAAAATCTCTTTTCTTTGGACTAAACAGGTTAAAAATTCTCTTTCTGATAAAATGCCAATAATGTTATCAATATGATCTTCGTATACAGGGACCCTCGAATATCTCTCTTCAAGAAACATTTGACAAACCGAATCAATATCAGCATTTACGTCAACTGCTGTGACATCTATTCTAGGTTTTAAAATTTGCCCCACCACAATGTCATTAAAATTGAGTGAACGATGAACTAGCTCTTTTTCAATATTATTAATCGTTCCTTCTTCTTCGCTTAAATCTACCATCACTTTAATTTCATCTTCTGTGATCGTTGGTGTGGGAGCAGACGCTAACAAGTGAGAAGCTCCTTTTCTCACCTGTAAAAATAAGAAGGAAATCGGGGTTAATAATTTAATAATAAGAAATAACAAGGAAGAAATCATCAGCGCAAAAGATTCGGCATGCTCTTTCGCTAACGATTTCGGTAAGACTTCACCAAAAATCAAAATGATGATGGTCATAACGATGATACTAATCACAAGTGCTAGGTTTCCTTTAAACACATCGAGGGCAATTTTAGCTGCCAAAGAGGACGCAGCAATGTTTACGACAACATTTCCTACTAAAATTGTCGATAGCGTCTGCTCAAAGTGTTCAGCAATATGCAGCGCTTTTTTACTTCCTCGATACTTTTTCTCAGCGTAATGTTTTAAACGAATTTTATTTACGCTTGAAAAGGCTGTCTCAGCAGATGAAAAGAAAGCTGATAACATAAGCAAAACGACTAATATCATCATTTGATTCAGAGGCAAGTCTCCCAAAAGACATTCACTCTCCTATTTTTTGATTTTTCTGTCTTTTTATCATATCAAATTTTTTTGATGTTGAATATTTTCTTCATCAACTTTGTATTACTTTATGCTACGCATGCTTTTTATTATGAATAAGTATACAAATTGTATATTCTAAAGAATAGATACTATCTTTTATAGAGGGGTGCAACCAATGAAAATTTTACTATTAGGCTCAACAGGACGAGTTGGACAGTCTTTATTAAAAATGATGCTAAAAGATGAAAACGACGTTACGGTACTTGTTAGAGACCGCAATAAGCTAAAGATTAGTCATCCAAACCTACATATCTTACAAGGCGATGTCCTTGATCAAGAAAATATCAGCTTTGCCCTCAAGCACCAAGATATCGTAGTCAGCGCGTTAAATACAGATGGTGCAGAGACCATTTCAAAAAGTATTCCGCTTATTATAAACAGCATGAAGCATTACGGCGTTCATCGTATTCTTACTATCGGAACTGCAGGTATTTTACAGTCACGAACGGAACCGGAAAAGTATCGTTTTCAATCAAATGAATCAAAGCGTAAAACGACCAGAGCAGCAGAAGATCATTTAAAAGGATACTTACACTTGAAGGAAAGTGACCTAAACTGGACCGTTATATGCCCAACCTACTTGCCTGATGGTGAAGTAACAGGCACATACCGAGTGGAAAAAGATATTTTGCCAGCAGATGCCGTTAAAATTTCAACGGGAGATACCGCTCATTTTACCTACCATGAAATATGGGCTCAAAAATTCCCAAAATGCCGCGTTGGAATTGCTTATTGAAAAATCAGGAGAACTTTTCGTTTTCAAAACGAAAAGTTCTACATCCAAAAAATACCAATTATAGCTAATCCACCTAGAACAAAACCTCCTATTTGACCAACGAGAGCCGGTGTCAAAACAGGCTTTCCTTTTTCTTTCTCTAATGTGCTAATATCAAGCTTCATCTGATACATTTCTTCTTTTAAATCTTCAATCTGGCCGTGCAGCGCTTGAATCTGACGTTCTTGGTCACTCATCCACTATCTTCCCTTCCCTTTTTTATTTTTATCATATGCGTAAAAAAGTTAAAGCTTTACTTTTCAGCATCACTTTTTCTAAATGTTAAAAACTCCTTTCCCCGGCTTTAGGATAAAAAACACTTTCCTTCTCATAATAAAAAAGAATAGAGTCCTTAGTCACTGTTGAAAGGAGAACATGATGATAAAACTTGTGTTGATTAGGCATGGACAAAGCGTATGGAACCTTGAAAATAAATTTACAGGCTGGACGGATGTAGACCTTTCTAAAAATGGATTGCAAGAAGCGCGAGAAGCCGGAAAAGTGCTAAAGAAAAACGAATATGCTTTTGATATCGCCTATACTTCTGTTTTAAAACGATCCATTCGTACTCTATGGATTGTCTTACATCAAATGGACTTCATGTGGATTCCTGTATATAAATCTTGGAGACTGAATGAACGACACTACGGGGCTCTTCAAGGTTTGAACAAAGAAGAAACCGCAAAAAAATTTGGAGAAGAGCAGGTGCATTTGTGGAGAAGGTCGATGGACGAACGCCCTCCTGCTTTAGAGACAACAGATATTCGCTATGAAGCTTCCAACCCTAAGTATAAGGAATTAGCTAAGGGACAATTTCCTGTAACGGAAAACTTAGCCGATACAGAAAAGCGGGTTCTAGAATATTGGAACAAAACTATTGCTCCTTCTATTAAAGCTGGCAAAAGAGTCATTATTTCCGCTCACGGTAATACGATCAGAGCTCTGATGCAGTATTTGGATAACATTTCACCTGATGGCATTGCGAACTTGAATATTCCCACAAGCGTACCGCTTGTGTATGAGCTTGATGATAATTTAAAGCCCATTAGACATTATTATTTAGGCATCGATGGAGAGATTCCGACACATATTCCTTCTTCATAAAAAACGTGCCTAGATTGTAGGCACGTTTTTTTATATGTTTGAACGAAAGTATTTTCTATACGCCCAATGATTAGTAGGACCGTGTCCCGAACCAAGTTCAAGCGTATGCTTAATCGCATAGTGAACAAAATCCGAAGCGGTTTGAACTGCTTCAACTACGCTTTTGCCTTTCGCTAGTTCAGCCGTGACGCAAGCAGCAAACGTGCATCCCGTCCCGTGTGTATGCTTTGTATTCATCTTTTCATGCTTGATTTCAACGTACGTATGACCATCATACACTAGATCAATCATATCTTGATGAGATTGATCATGTCCGCCTTTAATTACCACGTGCTTTACACCTAGCTCATGCATCTGTTTTGCCGCTTCTTTTCTGTCTTCAATCGTGTGAATTTCTTTCCCCGTGATGACTTCCGCCTCCGGTATGTTCGGCGTAATGACTTCACAAAGAGGCAATAATTCTTTTAGAGCCTGTATAGCTTCTCTTTGAAGAAGAGATTGACCTCCTTTTGCAATCATAACGGGATCAACTACAACATTTTGCAGTCCGTGCTGTTTGATTTTACGAGCCACTGCGTAAATAATATCAGCACTGAACAACATACCTGTCTTCACTGCATTAGGAAATAAGTCAGTCGCAATTGAATCTAACTGCGTTTCAACTGCTTCTACTTCTAAAGGATAAACTCCTTGAACGCCAACTGTATTTTGTGCAGTCACAGCTGTAATAACAGACATGCCAAAAACGTCACGCTCTTGAAATGTTTTTAAATCTGCTTGAATGCCTGCTCCTCCACCGCTGTCTGATCCAGCAATGGTTAATGCTTTTGGTACTGTCATGCTTGAAACCTCCATCTCTTTCTTACCCAATATACCGATGATAAAGTGACTTTGCTTCTACTATATCGTTTGTTCCATGGACAAAGACGCGCCCGTCTTGAAACATCACTAAACGGTAATCATCTACATAAAAAGAAAGCAGATACGGATTTTGTTCAATTTTATATCCTTTTTCTTTTAATCGTTCACCTAAAGACTGCAGTGGCTGCTTGGCTGATTTGCCCGGACGGATTTGTACCGTGTTTCTTCCGCATAGCACAGCTGTTTTCGTTTGATTTTCATATTGTAAAAAGGGATACGTTTGTTCACTGCCGCATGAGCGGCAAGCAGATTTGCGAAATACGTTCACATTGATGCTCGTATACTCATTTTTCCATACGTCAAACGAAACAAGTTCCCTCCTGAGCGCATTCCAGTCTCCAACTAATATTTTTAACACCTCTGTTACTTGATGAGCGACTACCATTTGTACAGCAGGACTAATAATCCCCACTGTATCACATGTTAACCCTCCAAGCGGTACAGATTCAAGCAAACAGGATAAACACGGTGTTTCACTTGGTATGATAGTATAACTAATTCCGTAACTTCCTACACATGCTCCGTAAATCCAAGGAATATCATATTTTTGTGATAAATCATTCATTACAAGGCGTGTGTCAAAATTATCGGTTGCATCAATCATAACATCTACCCCCTCAACAAGCTGTTCTAAAACTTGAGGGGTACCGTCCGCTACGTGGGCTTCTACTTTTACATCATGATTAATATCGTGAAGCCTTTTTTTAGCGGCAACTGCTTTTGGGATTCTTTTATCAGCATCTTTTTCACTATACAATTGCTGACGCTGAAGGTTGCTCCACTCTACATAATCGCGGTCAATGAGCGTTATTTTCTTTACTCCCGCTCGTGCAAGGGCCTCGGCGTTCCCTGTTCCAAGAGCACCTGCTCCTACAATCAGAACATGCTTTTCTTGAATTTGCTGCTGTCCGCCTTTTCCAATAGGTTGAAACAATTCTTGGCGGGAATAACGATTAATCAACCGATACTCATCCCTTCTGTTGGACTGCTTGCCGTTGCATATTGTTTCTTTTCAATACGTCCTGCTTCAAATGCTGCTCTTCCTGCCTCAATCGCTAGCTTCATAGCACGAGCCATTTTCACAGGATCTTTTGCTCCTGAAACAGCTGTATTTAATAACACACCATCTGCTCCTAGCTCCATAGCTTGAGCTGCGTCTGAAGCCGTTCCAATACCTGCATCTACAATTACTGGAACGGTTGATTGTTCAATGATAAAACGCATGTTCAACGGATTAATAATACCTTGACCTGAACCGATAGGCGACGCTCCTGGCATAATGGCATGTACGCCTAACTCCTCTAAACGACGCGCAAGTAAAACATCATCTGATGTGTAAGGTAAAACGGTAAAGCCCTCTTTTAACAGTTCTTCACTAGCTTTTAATGTTTCAACTGGATCAGGAAGCAGCGTCTTATCACATCCAATTACTTCTACTTTCACCATGTCACAAAGTCCAGAAGCCTTTGCTAATTTAGCAATACGTACGGCCTCTTCTGCATTTTTTGCTCCAGCAGTGTTAGGCAAAAGAGTGAAACGCTTCACATCAAGTGCTTCTAATAAATTAGGCTGATTTTGATCAAAAATATCCATTCGTCTAACAGCAAATGTTAAAATTTCTGTTTCCGACTCTTCTACCGCTTGACGCTGAGTCGTAAAGTCCGGAAATTTCCCTGTTCCTAATAATAAACGTGAATTAAATGTATATTGTCCAATTTTTAACATACTCTTCATCCTCCTCCAACAAATGAAACAACTTCTAATGTATCTCCATCTTTTAAGCATGCATCGCTATGTTCTTCTTTTTGCAAAATATTCTTGTTTAATTCAACAATTACAACTCGCTCATGCAGACTCTGAGCCTGCAGCAAGTGCTCGACCGTTTCAATTTCATCTCCGACAGTGACGGTCTTACCGTTAATAATTAGATTCAATGAACTCCCTCCATTGCTCTCGTTAGCTGAAATGATGTAAAGAATGAATGATTTGGCTTTTTCCCTAACAAAGCATCAGCCATAATTTTTCCAGTTGCAGCGCTTAATAAAATACCGTTTCGGTAGTGGCCAAAAGCCATGTGCAGATTCGCTATTTCAGGGTGCTCTCCTAAATAAGGCCAGCCATCATTTGTTTGTGGACGAAGACCAGCCCATGCTTTTTCAAATGTGGCTTCTTTAATGGCCGGCAGAAGCGCAGAAGCTTTATTCAGCAAAAATTGAATACCTTGTGCAGAAACGGTCTTAGTAAAATCATGCTGCAGCTTAGTTGCCCCGATTACGATTCTTCCACCAGTCTTAGGGACTAAGTAAAAACCTTCATCTAAAAAAATCGTTTTAGAAAGCAGGGGCTTATGACTTTGCAGAGCAATACACTCTCCTTTTACAGGAAACACCTCGCCTAAATGTTCAGAAGAAATAAAGCGTTTAGCCCATGAGCCTGCTGCAATCACTACTTTTTCTCCATAAAAAGAGCCTTTGGACGTCTGTACCCCTTTTACTGTTTCATTTTCCATAATAAGAGAGTGAACGTCACAGTATTCGAATACATCTGCTCCGTGATACAAGGCTCCATGAGCAAGAGCTTGTGTTAACTTAGCCGGAGCTAGCTGGCCGTCTCCCGGTATTGTAATGGCTCCGTATATGTCTGGAGAGAGCCCGGGTTCTAACAAACGCGCTTCTTTTACATCGATCCATCTTACATCTTTGTCCCACCGGTGGTGCTGAGCGGCTTTTTTCTTTAATACGTGTGCATCTTCTTCTGTTACAGCGACTTTTAATAAGCCTTTTTGAATGAGCTCTACGTCGATAGCCGTTTTTTCTTTTAGTTCCTTCACCAGTTCAGGAAACATGCTTCTGCTCTTAATAGCAAGGTCTAAAAGAGGACCTTCTTCATCAATTTCAGCTTGAGCACCTAAAATACCAGCGGCTGCACTTGAAGCTTCACAACCAACTTGATTGCGTTCAAGAATAGCTACTGACGCTCCTTGTTTTGACAAATGATAAGCGATAGAAGAGCTGATTATACCTCCTCCGATTAACAGTACATCATAATGCTGCTTCATTTTCTCCACCTCCAGATGTCCATATATGAGAATATTGTTTAATCGCTTTCAGGGGATCTTGCGCAAGCATGACACCAGACATCACGGCTATACCGTGTGCTCCTGTTTGAAGTACCTCTTTGGCATTTACAGGTGTAATTCCTCCAATGGCAATAACCGGTATCTGCACAGCGTCTACTACTTCTTTTAGTGCCGCTATCCCTCGACTTTTTAATTCTTTTTTTGAATGTGTTGAATAAATATGTCCGTATAAAATGTAGTGAGCACCATCTTTTTCAGCTTCTAAAGCCTCTTCCACAGAGTGAACTGACTTTCCAACAATAAGAGAAGGAAATGCGTCTATAACAAACGAAACGTCTAAACTATGATAGGCAAGCTGTACACCTTTTGCTTTTAAAGCATGCGCTACATCAACTCGGTCATTCACAATAATTTTAGAGCGACAAAATGGTAGGCTTTCTAGTAAACATTGAATCTGCTTTGCCGTTTTCTTTTTTTCTCTAATGTGAATGGCGCCCGCAAAAGGCGCGATAGCCGTTAAAATTTTTTGAAGCTCTTCGATTGGCTGCTTATCTGTTGTAATGACATGAAATTTAGGAATATCCACATGATCGAAACCTTTCCATTCAGAATAAAGAGAAATTTCAATCACTTCATCTTGTGCAGAGGGCTTTATTACATACAAAAAACCACTCTACAACGTAGAGTGGTTAGCATGCATCGTTATGTAAACATGATCGCCACTTCCCTACGCTGGTCCAAACCAGATCAGGTTCAAAGGGTCCGAAATACATCCGTCTCAGCTTCAAAAAGCTCCCCTAGTGATTGCTATTTATTGATTTTGTTTTTGCACTTAAAATTATAACACAACTAGATGTAAATACAATATCTCTTTATGCTCTTACGGCTCTCTTCCTTTTATAGATGTATCTTTTAAGCTTCTTTACTAAGAGGCCCGGCGCACCGAATCATTCTGCTTTTTATATAGTTAGTAATCGGTATAGTCGTCAAATTCTTCTTTGTCTTTTTCCTTTTTCCGATCCCATATAAACAGCAGGAGTAACATAATAAAAGTTAGAATATAAAAACCGTAAAAAATAAAGGCCGCCACAACATTTATAAATAAAAATAAAAAACCAATGATCTGACCTGCAACAGCTACAATCAACAAAATGTATTTCCAAACTTCTGCTTTTCTATCCATTCTCTACTTCTCCGTCTTTTTGTTTTTCCCTACTAGAAACGTTCTCTTTACTTATAATAAAAACGTTCCTGCCAGTAAACCGACTGTAAATAAACCAACTGTTCCAAATGCTGAAATCCCCACGTACGCCAACATTTTCCGATAAGATTTTTCCCGAATTAACTGTACGGTTTCCACACTAAACGTTGAAAAAGTGGTAAAGGCACCAAAAAACCCAATGCCAATCATTAAAAATATTGAATCATCATAAGCATGACTCGGAACCTTTCCATAATAACTACCGTAAAAAAGACCAAGCCCAAACGCACCGAGCAAGTTTACAAACAGCATTGAGACTGGAAAAGGAGGGTTTGAAACTGTTTTTGTAACTTTTAAACCCAAAAGATAACGGCATATTCCTCCAACTGCCCCGCCAAGTGCCAAGCTCACTATGCTCATTTACTTCACCTCATGTACTTTCACTAAATTTTTCCCTGCCGCTTCACCGCATAGATAGCCTGCTAAAGCAAGAAGGATTCCACCTACTAAAGAGACAATGACATAAATGGCTCCCCAAAATAAATGGTGCTGAGTGAGAGAAATGACGTCTCCTGCAAAGGTTGAATACGTTGTAAAACCGCCGCACACGCCAACTCCTAGTCCAAGCTTTATCCATTCTTTTGGCTTTTTCCACGCAAAAAATCCTGTTAATAGGCCTAGTATGAAGCTTCCTAATAGGTTTTCAATTACCGTTCCTATTGGATAGCCCGTATATAATAAGGAAAGATTTAGCAAATAACGCGCATATGTACCAGCGATAGCACCAAAGGCAATTGAGATTAAGTTTATGGCTTTCATCATATCGCTCCGTTTCATAAATTCTTCTTTAAGTGTACCATAAGGAATTTATTTCTACCTTAACATTTAACTATATGTTTATTGCACCAAAAGTCATGAAAAAATGAAAGAGAAAATCGTCGCATGAAACTTCCTTTTTACTCCTCAAATATCCCTTAAAAATCCACTTAATCCAAATTTTAAAATCTTTCTGTATCCTTATGACAAACCGTGTATAGAAGGTATATTTCCCTTATTTTAAGTCACATTAATCGTATAAGTTTTTTTTGTTGACTTTTGCTGTGTTCTTGTTTAGTATCACAGAGTATCATTTCCTATCAGAATACTAGGGGGTTTAGAAAATGAAGAAATTTGCTGCACTTTTGTCGCTACTATTAGCTTTCACAGTTGTGCTTGCCGCATGCGGTTCTAGCTCAAAAAATGAAGCAAACAATGGAGACAATAAATCTTCACAAGAGGATTTATATAATAAAGTGAAAAAAGATGGCGTATTAACAATTGGAACTGAAGGTACATACCCTCCGTTCACTTTTCATGATGACAAACAAAAGCTAACTGGGTTTGATGTAGAATTGGCTCAAGAAGTAGCTAAACGTCTTGGCGTAAAAGCTGAGTTCAAAGAAACACAGTGGGATGGCATGTTTGCCGGATTAGATGCTAAACGCTTTGACATGATTGCTAATGAAGTGGGTATTCGTGAAGATCGTCAAAAGAAATACGATTTCTCTGACCCATACATCCAGTCAGGCGCCGTATTAATTGTTCGTAAAGACGAAAAAGATATCAAATCATTTAAAGATTTAAAAGGAAAAAAATCAGCACAGTCATTAACAAGTAACTACAAAGACATGGCTCAATCTTATGGTGCAAACATTACGAGTGCTGAAGGTTTTGCTCAAGCAGTAGAACTAATGAGCGCAAACCGTGTTGATGCTACAATCAACGATAAATTATCGTTCCTTGACTATAAGAAAAAGCACCCTAACGCACCTATCAAAATCGCGGATGAAAAATCCGATGGTGCTGCAAGCGGCTTTATGTTTAGAAAAGACAGCGGTAAGTTAGTGGATGAAGTAAACAAAGCATTGAAAGATATGAAAAAAGACGGAACATACGCAAAAATTTCTAAGAAATGGTTTGGCGAAGATGTTTCTCCTAAATAATATTTTTCCTGATGGAGAGCGATTGAATCAATTGATTTCAATCGCTCAATCATCTCTCTTACCAATGCTAAAGGGAGCTATTCAATATTCTATTCCACTAACATTAATAAGCTTTGCCATAGGCATTGTGTTAGCTGTTTTAACAGCACTTGCTCGCTTGTCTTCAAGTAAGATATTAAACATAATTGCACGTGTATATGTGTCAATTATTCGTGGAACACCTTTGCTTGTGCAATTATTTATCATTTTCTACGGATTACCTAACTTAGATATAACAATTGACCCATTCATCTCTGCTGTTATTGGATTTTCATTAAGTGTAGGTGCGTATGCATCTGAAATTATCCGAGCAGCGATTCAATCTATTCCTAAAGGACAGTGGGAAGCTGGCTACTCACTCGGTATGACCTATTCCCAAGCGTTAAGACGGATTATCTTACCGCAAGCAGCACGTGTATCGATTCCGCCATTATCTAACTCTTTTATTAGTCTTATTAAAGACACGTCACTTGCATCGCTTATTCTTGTTTCTGAAATGTTCCGTCAAGCTCAAGAAATTGCTTCAACTAACTATGAGTTTTTACTTCTTTATAGTGAAGCAGCGCTCTTGTACTGGGTTATGTGTACAATCTTATCCATTATCCAAGGACGTATTGAAATAAGACTAGATCGTTACGTGTCTAAATAACCGTTTCAAGTAGCTAAAGGAGTTTTTTATATGATTAATATCAAAAATTTGCATAAATCATTCGGTGATTTGCAAGTATTAAAAGGGATTGATTTGGAAGTTGAACAGGGCAAAGTAATTGTATTAATCGGCCCTTCTGGATCGGGTAAAACTACTTTTTTACGTTGCTTAAATCTGTTAGAAATCCCAACAGACGGTACAATTGAACTTGATAAAAAAAGCATGAATTTTACCAAACCTGTTCGTAAAAAAGACATTACTTCATTTCGAAGCCTAACAGGTATGGTCTTTCAAAACTATAACTTGTTTCCTCATAAAACTGCGCTTGAAAATGTTATGGAAGGTCCTGTAATTGTAAAAGGCATTTCTACTCAAGAAGCAGAAAAAAGAGGGAAAGAATTATTAACACGAGTTGGTTTAGGAGATAAGCTTGACTTTTATCCTTTCCAACTATCAGGCGGACAACAACAGCGTGTTGGCATCGCTCGAGCAATGGCGATGGACCCAAAAGTTATGCTATTTGATGAGCCTACTTCAGCTCTTGACCCTGAGCTTGTAGGAGACGTTCTTCAGGCCATGAAAGACCTGGCGAAAGAAGGAATGACGATGGTTGTGGTAACTCATGAAATGCGCTTTGCCCGCGAAGTAGCAGATGAAGTTATTTTTATGGATCAAGGTGTCATTATGGAAAGAGGTACACCGGATCAAATATTTTCAAATCCTCAACAAGAGCGAACACGTCAATTCTTGAATATGATTCATTAAAAAGGTTGCACATTTTCACGTGCAACCTTTTTCTTTATTTGGCTACTGCTTTTTTCATTAACTCTGTAATGTACGTAAAGAATGCTTCAGCTGTGACGTCATACACGACGTCTACAGGTCGCCCCTCTTCAGAAATTTCTGTTCTTCCTTGTCTTGGTGTTTCCGTATACACAATACTCGAAACGGTTTTTACCTTCACAAGTGTTGAATTCCCTGTAAATGCTGTTGTGAGTACATCCCACAAATAATAAGTCGAATTGGTTTCAACATGCACAAGCGGCGGGCAAGCCGCGTAGCACTGCCCTACAAAGTCTACTCCTTCATACCTGCGAAGTGAAGCCCACATTTGGCGAATAGCCGGCGTTAATGGAACTTGATTCGTGCTTTCTAAAGCAACCATCTCAATTTTAATGCTGCTTTCCCATACTGTTGCTACTGCTTCTGGATCCCAAAAAGCATTCCATTCCGCCGTTCCATCATGTTCAGGCTCCTGCACATTTCCTACTTCTTGAAATGTACCGCCCATCCACACTAACTTATCAATTTTCTCTTCTATTTCCGGCGCTTTTTCAAGTGCTCTTGCTAAATCAGTTAGCGGTCCTGTAAATAATAAAGTCGTTTTTCCGTCTGTGTGCTGCAATGTTTCAATTAAATGATCATGTGCAGGCAGCTGACTTATTTTTGTTTGCACTTTCCCTTTTTCATTTAAAATCGGCAGTGCATCTACATAAAACGTATGCATGCGCCATTCTTTTGGAAATGGGTTCATACCACGTGAAGTAGATTTAGCTACCTCGATATCATAACTTCCAAAACGATCAATAATTTTTTGGCTTGCGCTGATACCTGGCTCTAAGTATCCGTCAGCAGGAATGACAGATACCCCCGTTACCTTTACATCATCCATTTGCAGCAGTAAAAAAAGGGATACTAAATCATCAATCCCTGCATCATGGTTAAAATATATGTTTGTGCTCATGTCTCTTCTCCTCTTTTCTATGTATCGCTACGTAATAGCTGTACCACTATTTTATAATGAAATGGCCTCTTTGGTAATCAAAGTATTATGAACTTCTTTTACTATTTTCTATAATGGGTATAGAAATAAGGTAATCTATGTATAGGCATATACATCTCGGTATAGAAAGGAGAAATAAAATGAAGCAATCATTTTCAGCATTAGTAGTAGATAAAACAGGTGAAGAACAAGTGGAGGCGTCTGTCCAAGAACTGACGCTAAACGATTTGCCAGAAGGCGATGTACTTATTCGCGTTCATTATTCAGGGGTGAATTATAAAGATAGCTTAGCCAGCATCGCAAACGGCAATATTGTGACAAGCTATCCGTTTGTTCCAGGTATTGACCTAGCAGGAATCGTTGTATCTTCTGACAGCCCTGATTTTAAAGAAGGTGATCGTGTCATCGCAACAAGCTATGACATTGGCGTATCACACTTTGGAGGCTACAGTGAGTATGCGCGCTTACGCAGCGAATGGATTGTCCCTCTTCCTGAAAATTTGACGTTAAAAGAAGCAATGATTATCGGAACAGCTGGCTTTACAGCTGCTTTATCTGTGCATCGCTTAGAGGAAAACCATACTAGTCCATCTAACGGCTCTGTGCTTGTAACAGGGGCTACGGGAGGTGTAGGAAGCTTTGCGGTTGCCATTCTTTCAAAATTAGGCTACACAGTGGAAGCAAGTACAGGAAAAAGCTCGGAAGCAGCTTATTTGAAAGAGCTTGGCGCTTCCTCTATTGTAGCGCGTGAAGACGTTTATAACGGCAAATTAAAAGCATTAGGCAAGCAAAAATGGGCCGCTGCAGTGGATCCTGTGGGTGGAGAGCCCCTAGCTTCTGTCCTCAGTCAAATTCAGTACGGAGGCTCTGTAGCGGTCAGCGGGCTAACAGCTGGAGGCAAAGTGCCAACAACGGTCTTTCCCTTCATTTTGAGAGGGATTAATTTACTCGGCATCGATTCTGTTTACTGTCCAATGCCTACTCGAAAAGAGATTTGGAATAGACTCGCTAATGACTTTAAACCTGAAAGCTTCGAACCTTTCATTCAGCAGGAAGTTTCTTTACAAGATCTCCCTCAGGTTCTTCCTACTTTATTAAAAGGACAAGCTCGAGGACGAACAATTGTGAAGCTATAAAAAAACGGAGAAACCTGGGTTTCTCCGTTTTTTTACGAACAGACGCATGTTATTATGCATCTATTTTTGCTATTAAATCCGTCACTAATTCTTTCATCGTCACATCGGCTAAGACTTGTTCCATGGCATCTTGAGAACGTTTTAAAATCAATTCAAGGACACTTTGAATATTGGCTCCTACAGGACACTCCACATTAGGATTTTCATGCATTTGAAACAATTCTCCTTCTTCCACAGCCGCTACCGCTCGATAAACGTCTAACAACGTTATCTCTTCTAAATCTTTCAATAGATAAGCTCCGGCTTTTACGCCCACAAGTCCAGCTTTCTTTAACATCCCAATTACTCGTCTTATAACAACAGGATTTGTATTTACACTGCTAGCAATCCACTCTGAAGTACTAGGATGACTGCTATCTACTTTAATTAAAGACAGTATGTGAACGGCCACGGTGAATCGACTGCTAATTTTCATTACTCTCACTCCTATTTTGTTGTAATCATTATAGTTACAACATTTATGAAAGTCAAGCGTGCTTTTTTAGGAAAGAATGTCTTCTTCTACCGCCTCATAAAAACGCAGCGTTTTTTTGATTTCCATAGCTTCAGAAAATGCTTTCGTTTTCTTTTTATTCGCTTCTTTATGTTCATTCACATGTTCTTCTCTTGAAATCCAAGCTTGAAAGAACTGTTTTTCTTCCCACTTGGATACAAAGATATATTCGACTTTATCCGCGGAATCTTTTTTCCAGCATTCGAACGATAAATTTCCTTTGGCTTCCTCAATTTCTGTTTTGTTTTTCTTAGCTTTTTGCTTGAGCCGTTCTTCAAATTTCTTTTCCGTTTCAAAACTTGCGTTTACAACAAACATCTTATCTTCCTTTCTAATTGAAAATAATTCTCATTTAATTATCACATACTCATTTTATTTTTTCAATTTATACGGATAACAAGTTACAGAAGCACAAAAAGACCGCTATTTAAGCGGTCTCCTTTTTATAAATGTTTTCGATGCACTGTTTTCCCATCATACGTGAAGGCAATTGGCTTGCCTTCCATCATCGTTTCTAAATGAACCGGTCGGCCCCAAAGCTGATGAACATAAGGTACCACTTTTTCTAAGTATTTAACATCTAATTCAATTCCTTCATACCAGTGTTTTAAATAGAGCTCTCCATTTTTTAAATAGTCTCCATTGGTTACTGTGATGTAAGGAAATCCTCCGTTTACGCGCATATTAACAAGCTGATCTCTAACTTCTGTCCACTCTTTATCGACGATTTTATAGTCTTTTCCTTGTTTTTGGAATAAGTACATATCCTCCCGCATAACTAAATCTTTTGTTAAGTAATTGCGGATAAAGGAAATATCTGATTCAACCTCACGTACCTCAAACATCTTCTCTCTTCCTGACCCGGGCTCGACGCCCCGGCGAATCATATCTTCGGTTGGATTGTTGTAGCGTTCTTCAATGTCTTCGAAGATTTTTAATCCCAAATAATATGGATTGATTCCCGTCTTGGACGGCTGCACAACCCCTGCATTTAGCTTCGCGAATTCTATCGCTTCATCACTCGTTAAGTCCATTTCTCGAATAATGCGTTGATGCCAGAAAGAAGCCCAGCCTTCATTCATAATTTTTGTTTCAAGCTGCGGCCAGAAATAAAGCATTTCTTCTCGCATCATCGTTAAAATATCCCGCTGCCAATCCTCTAAATAAGGACTGTATTCTTCAATAAATAATAAGATGTCTTTTTCAGGCTGAGGCGGAAATTTTTTAAAAGACTTTGGAGGTTTTGGTTTTTTCTTTTCTTTATAATCCAAATTCCATAAATCATCATAAGGAGAAGTGATTTCTTCTTCCGATGATTCTACATCATCTATGCTCCAAGAAAGCTTGGCACGCATAAGAGACGGATCAATATGTTCCTGAATCGATAAGACAGCATCCAAAAACTTTTCTACTTCACGCTTACCGTGCTTTACTTCGTATTCTTTAATTCGATCAGCGGTCGCTGCCATACTTTCTACCATATCCCGTTTAGTGTTGGCAAAACGGCTGTTATTTTTAAAGAAGTCACAGTGAGCTAACACGTGAGCTACAATTAATTTATTCTGAATAAGCGCATTGGAATCCAATAAAAATGCATAACAAGGATCTGAATTGATAACTAATTCATAAATTTTACTCAATCCAAGATCGTAGTGTAATTTCATTTTGTAAAATTGTTTTCCAAAGCTCCAATGTGAAAAACGAGTTGGCATTCCATATGCACCAAACGTATAAATAATATCTGCCGGGCAAATTTCATAGCGCATCGGATAAAAATCCAAACCGAAACCGCTAGCTATTTCCGTAATTTCATCAATCGCACGGTATAATTGCTTATAATCTGCTTCTTTCACGACAGCTCCCCCTTTCACTCCTTACTTCAATCTATGTACAAACATGTCAATTCATGTGTTTTCATCAAAAAGAAGCTTTATTTTTTCAAGAAAAGGGGATTTTTATTTAGTTGTCTTAAATAATGGATGTAATGTAACTGTTACGCTTCGTTATTCTTTGCCTTTCTTATCATTTATCCGGTGCTGTACGTTTATTCTTCTTACATAATGACTACAACCTCTTTTAATTATGCACTGGTCTTTTGCCCAACATTTACAGCGTAAGAATTCCCGCAAATATCATACACTAATTTCAACTCCTCAAAAGGAGGAACGTTATTAATGGATGTAATTGATTATGATCGAGCTTTATATTACACACACCGTTCACAATGGGATAACTTATTAATTTTAATGGTTCGAACAGACGACGATTTTCTTTCAAAAAAGATTGAACATTTTTTGCACGCCTACAATTTTGAACGAAACTACCGCATCATTCAAGAAGAGCTTTATTCTTTACTACGCTACATTGATCATGCAACGGAATATTCGGAGCACAACCCGGAGCTTCTGGAAGAATCATTGTACTAGTATTTTTGATACACACACTTGGACAAAGAAGGGATGAATTCCCTTCTTTATTTTTTTATGTTGCACTAAAAATATGCATATTTCATTTCAAAAAACATCAAATAATATATGTAAACATATTTATTTTTATCGTTGACATAAAAGTGAATTCGACGTACAATCTTCAGTACATACGCTAAGATATTTCAGTACATACTGGGAGGAACATATATGAATACTAAAAGGTTTCGCACATTAGATTTAACATTAGCCGGTATGTTTGCAGCTCTTATGGCTATTGGTGCAAACATTACTTCTTGGGCACCTTTTTTACAAGTAGGCGGCGTGCCTCTTTCGCTTCAGCCTTTTTTTGTTATATTAGCAGGACTTTTACTTGGGAGCCGAATGGGTTCTATTTCGATGATTGTATATGTATTAATTGGCATTGCCGGCGCTCCGGTATTTGCTCAATTTAAAGCAGGAATTGGTATTTTATTTGGAAGCACCGGCGGCTTTTTGCTTTCTTATATTGTCGCTGCATTTATCACAGGAAAAATTATGGAAATGCGCGGCAAGCCGACTTTTTCTATCTTTTTAATTTCATCGCTGGTTGGTATTGCAGTTATTTATTTAATTGGTACTACGTATATGTATATAGCGGTTAACTACTGGCTTGAAGCTCCTACAATGACATATGCAGCTGCTTGGAAGATTATGTCGTGGTTTGCTGTAAAGGATCTTATTTTCACTGTTCTTGGGGCTATGCTTGCTCCGAGAATTTATAAAGCTCTACGATCTTCTTCATATTTGTCAAATACGCAATCAAATAAAGTATCATAAAAGAAGCCTGCTCAAGTTTGAGCAGGCTTTATTTTTATACCGTTTTCACTTTATCTAGTACACGCTCCACTTCACCCATTACAGCTGTTTGTACAGCTTCTAAATGGGCAATGCTCGTTGCTTCATCTTCTGACACAACGCCAAAATAGAACTTCACCTTTGGCTCTGTACCAGACGGACGAAGGCAGAACCAAGAACCGTCCTCTAAGATATATTTTAATACATTTGATTTTGGTAATGTAATCTCTTCTACTTTTCCTGCTTTAATATGCTGGCGCTCACTTAATGTATAATCCTCTACAACCGAAACATTTAACCCTGCAATGTCAGTAGGAGGCTCATTTCTAAATGTAGCCAAAATATGCTGAATTTGCTCAGATCCTTCTTTTCCTTTAAGCGTTAAAGATTTCAGACCTTCACGATAGAAACCATATTTAGTAAACACTTGCTGAAGCGCTTCATATAGCGTCATGCCCTGCTTTTTATAATAAGCACAAGCTTCTACCGCTAGAATGGCTGCTTGTACAGCGTCTTTGTCACGAGCAAAGTCACCAATTAAATAGCCGTAGCTTTCTTCATAACCGAATTGGAATGTATACTCGCCCGTTTGCTCATATTGCTTAATTTTTTCACCGATAAATTTAAAACCTGTTAGAGTGTCAACAACTTGCAATCCAAATGAACGAGCAATTTGTGCGCCGATTTCTGACGTTACAATCGTTTTTAACACAACGCCATTAGCAGGCAGCACGCCTTTTTCTTTCTTTTGAGAAAGCAAATAGTGAAGCAATAAAGCACCGGTTTGATTTCCTGTTAATAACGCATATTCGCCGCTTGGATCTTTGACAGCAATTCCTAAACGGTCTGCATCTGGATCCGTTGCGATTAAGAGATCTGCATCAATTTCTTTTCCTTTACGAACAGCATATTCAAATGCAGCCGGCTCTTCAGGATTCGGAGATTTAACCGTCGAGAAATTCGGATCAGGAAGTTCTTGTTCTTCAATAACCGTAACATTTTCGTAGCCGATGGATTGAAGCGCGTTGCGAACTGGCTTATTAGCTGTACCATGTAGAGGTGTAAAAACTACCTTTAAGTCTTTACCTGTTTCAGAAGCTAGCTCTGGATTAATTAAAATCGTTTTTAGTTTCTCATTGTATGCTTCGTCAATCGCTGAACCAATCATTTCAATAAAACCTTTTTCTTTTAGCTCCGCTTCAGATTGAACAGCTAATGTAAGTTCATTTTCCACAGCATTTACAAAGCCAACTAGTTCATCAGCTTCTTTTGGCGGCAGCTGACCACCGTCTGGACCATATACTTTGTATCCATTATATTCAGGAGGATTGTGGCTCGCTGTAATAACAATACCTCCAAATGCGTTTAACTCACGCACTGCAAATGAAAGTTCAGGTGTTGGTCTTAGCTCTTCAAATACATACGTTTTAATTCCGTGACTTGCTAATGTTTTTGCTGCTTCCATCGCAAATTCAGGCGATTTGTGGCGAGAATCATATGCAATGACTACGCCTTGCTTGATAGCTTCTTCACCAGCTTGTTTAATGTACTCAGCAAAGCCTTCAGAAGCTTTTCGGATTGTATACGTATTCATACGGTTTGTACCCGCTCCAATTTCTCCACGCATTCCGCCTGTTCCAAATTCCAATGTTTTGTAAAAACTATCTTCTAATTGTTTTTCATCACCTTTGATTGCATCCAAATTTTGACGTAATTCAGGATCTAAATTTGGGTGATTAATCCAAGATGTATACGTTTCTTTCCAACTCATAAAAAAAAGCCCCCTTATATAAATGTAAATATGTATGAAAAGAGAAAAACGAGTAATCGTCTTTCTCTTTTTTTAACAGTCATATTATATTTCTTCGTCAAAATTTGACTTCCTGCTATTATATTATGGCTGTATTGACAAATTTTGAGGTACTTTTTTATTTTATCATGAAATACCTGTCATACGGTTAACTTTTTCATCTACTGGTACAACTGCGTCATGAAGGTGCTGTTCTAATTCATCGGTATAAGCTTTTGTTTGCTCAGGCGTCCACTTTAACTCTTCGGCCATATGAGCAATCACTTGTTTTTTCCAGCTTCTTACCCAGTTGATATCAAAGAATAAAGCGCCCGTACGTCGAATGAAGAAGTCCACTGGTTTTGAAACCATTTCTTCTTCTATGCCATATTGAATTTGCAAAAATACACTAGCTGGAAGGTCGCTGTTTTTTAGCTGATCCGGACGTTCAATCATGTAGCGGTATACTTTGTCTACGTTTGAGCCATAGCGTTTTACAAGCTTTTCAGCAGCGTCACGTGATAACCCTAGTTTGATGCCTTCTTTGACTTTTTGCTCTACAAACGTTGGGAACCCGCCTGAACCTCCTACATTACCTCCAGAAATCGGTAAATGTTTAGTTTGACAGCTTTCAAATTCGCGTCCTTCTGCTTTAAAATCTTCAGCTACGCGATTTACGACAATTTCAGCCATTTTACGGTACCCAGTTAATTTCCCTCCAGCGATTGTAATTAAACCTGATTCTGATGTCCAGATTTCATCTTTACGCGAAATTTCAGAAGGATCTTTTCCTTGTTCGTGAATAAGTGGACGAACACCCGCCCAGCTTGATTCTACGTCGTCTACTGTAATATCAACCGTTGGGAACATATAGTTAATCGCATCAATAACATATTGACGGTCTTTTACAGTCATACGCGGATGTCTAGCGTCTTCTTTATAGACCGTGTCTGTTGTGCCTACGTATGTTTTTCCATCACGCGGAATTGCAAATACCATACGTCCGTCAGGTGTATCAAAGTAAATGGCTTGTTTTAACGGAAAGCGCTCTTGATCAATAACTAAGTGAATTCCTTTTGTTAATTGAAGCTGCTTGCCTTTTTTTGAATTATCTTTTTCACGCAGCGTGTCCACCCATGGACCTGCAGCATTGACGATTTTTTTTGCATAGATATTATATTCTTTATTCGTAAGCTGATCGCGAACAACAGCCCCTACTACTTTTCCTTTATCGTAGATGAAGTTTTCCACTTTTGTGTAATTGACTAAATCTGCTCCTCTTGCGGCAGCTTCTTTAGCTACTTCAATCGTTAAACGTGCATCATCTGTTTTATATTCAACGTAGTAACCGCCGCCTTTTAACTCTTTAGATTTCACTAGTGGCTCGCGTCTAAGCGTTTCTTCTGCGCTAAACATTTTGCGGCGCTCTGCACGTTTTACTCCTGCTAAGAAATCATATACGCGCAATCCAATTGAAGTTGAGAATTTCCCAAATGTTCCACCCGTATGGAAAGGTAACAGCATCCACTCCGGAGTCGTTACATGAGGGCCATTTTCATATACAATGGCACGTTCTTTACCAACTTCGGCTACCATTTTAACTTCAAACTGTTTTAAATAGCGTAGACCGCCGTGAACAAGCTTCGTTGAACGACTAGATGTTCCTGCTGCGAAATCCTGCATTTCAACTAATGCCGTTTTCATGCCTCGATGAGTCGCATCAAGTGCAATACCTGACCCAGTAATTCCCCCACCAATTACTAATAAATCATATTGATTTTGTGTCATGTCTACCAATTTATTCGAACGTGTTTGACTTGAAAACATACGTCATTCCCCTTTCATTTTTCAAAGATATCAAAATTTTCCAATATACAAAAAGAGAGACCACAAATCACATATATAGTATGCCTACATATGGATCTGTGGTCTCTCCGATTCTCCAACCAATTTATTAACTTGAATACATTATATCATACATGCGCTTTTAATTAAAGGATTTTCATCAAATAATTACTTAAAAGCCATTGTTGCATGTACGGCTTTTTTCCAGCCGCTATATAATTCTTCACGTTGTTCTTCTTCCATATTTGGTTCGAAAGATTTTTCCATATTCCACTGCTGCGCAATTTCATCACAATCTTTCCAGTAGCCGACCGCAAGACCCGCTAAATATGCTGCCCCAAGAGCGGTTGTTTCATTCACTTGAGGACGCTCAACAGGAACATCTAACACATCACTTTGGAACTGCATTAAGAAATTATTTTTAACTGCTCCTCCGTCTACACGCAATGTTTTTAATGTAATTCCAGAGTCTGCTTCCATCGCGCTTAATACGTCTCTTGTTTGATAAGCTAATGATTCAAGCGTTGCACGGATAAAGTGTTCTTTTTTTGTACCTCGAGTTAATCCAAACATCGCTCCACGTACATCGCTATCCCAATAAGGTGTTCCAAGTCCTACGAAAGCTGGCACAATATATACGCCGTCTGTAGACTCTACTCGTGTTGCATAGTTTTCAGTTTCAGCCGCATTTTTAAACATTCTCAAACCGTCGCGAAGCCACTGAATAGCAGATCCTGCTACAAAAATACTGCCTTCAAGCGCGTATTCTACTTTGCCGTTGATCCCCCATGCTAATGTAGTTAACAAACCGTGATCCGACTTAACTGCTTTTTCACCCGTATTCATTAACATGAAGCAACCTGTTCCATACGTGTTTTTCGCCATTCCTTTTTCATAGCACGCTTGTCCAAATAAAGCGGCTTGCTGATCCCCTGCTGCTCCAGCAATTGGAATGTTTTGACCAAAGAAATGATAATCTACGGTATGAGCGTATACTTCAGAAGAAGGCTTTACTTCCGGAAGCATAGATTTTGGTACTCCTAAAATATCTAGTAGTTCATCATCCCATTTTAAATCGTAGATATTGAACATAAGCGTGCGAGAGGCATTTGAGTAATCCGTTACATGCGCTTTTCCGCCTGATAACTTCCAAATTAACCATGTATCAATTGTTCCAAATAACAATTCACCGTTTTCTGCTTTTTCTCGTGCACCTTCTACGTTATCTAAAATCCACTTTACTTTCGTTCCAGAGAAGTATGCGTCAATTAATAACCCCGTTTTGTCGCGGAACGTATCGTTTAATCCTTTTGCCTTTAATTCTTCACAAATACCAGACGTTTGACGAGACTGCCATACGATAGCATTATACACGGGTTTTCCTGTTGCTTTTTCCCATACTACGGCTGTTTCACGCTGATTCGTAATCCCAATTGCTTCAATTTGGTCCGCGTGAACGCCTGACTCAGATAAACAAGATGCGATAACAGCAAGGATAGAACCCCAAATTTCACTTGCATTATGCTCTACCCAACCTGGTTTTGGAAAGTACTGCGTAAACTCTTTTTGAGCTACATGCACAACTTCACCTTTTTTATTAAATAACATTGCTCGTGAGCTCGTTGTTCCTTGGTCTAAAGATAAAATAAATTTTTCCATATCAATATCCCCTATTCTCTGTATAGTGTCGTTTCTTTATTGTACATAGTTAGATGGTAAAGCGCATTCATTTTTTCGGTACTACTGCTGATTGAATTTGCGCTGCTTTTTGTTTAGAAACCGCGTAGATAACCGCTAAAACAATCACTGCAATACTTAAGACAATCCATAAGCTGTTAGACATTTTATTTAAGAATGCTGCTTGATAAAAGACTGCGCCAATTGATCCCCCTAATAGAGGCCCCACTACTGGCACCCATGCATATTTCCAGTTCGAGCTGCCTTTACCCGGTATCGGCAAGATAGCATGAGCAATACGAGGTCCTAAATCACGAGCAGGGTTGATAGCATACCCTGTTGTTCCTCCTAATGATAAACCAATACTTACGATTAAAAATCCTACTACTAAAGGATTTAATCCATCTGTAAATTTATTTGCTCCAATTGCTAAAATTCCTACTACTAATACAAATGTTCCAATCGCCTCACTTAAAACGTTTGCAAATGGGTTCGCAATTGCTGGCCCCGTTGCAAATACGCCTAGTTTTGTACCAGCATCTTTTGTTTCTTTCCAGTGTGGAAGATAGTGTAAATAAACAACTGTTGCACCAAGAATCGCTCCAATAAACTGAGCTAAAATGTACATCGGTACTTGCGACCATGGAAAATCACCTGTAATAGCAAGCGCTACTGTTAGCGCTGGGTTTAAGTGTGCTCCACTCATATTACCAACCGCATATGCTGCCATGGCTACTGCCATTCCCCACCCCATTGTGATAACAATCCATCCTGAATTAGCAGCAAACGATTTTTTTAAATTGACGCCCGCACATACACCAGCGCCAAGGATAATTAGTATCATTGTTCCAATTACTTCTCCTAAAAATGCTTGCATATAAATACCTCCCCTTTGTATAAACACGGTTAACATTACAAGAAAATAAGAAAATCCACCATACATCCCCCTAATAAAATCATTAAAAGGCTATACCGTGGATCTCCTATTCTCCCTCACAACTATTAACTTATCTAGAAGTTTACTAGATGATGAAAGCGTTGTCAAACAGTTTTTTTAAGTTGAAATACTCCACAGTTCTCTATTTGATGTTGTAACAGCAGAAGCCCCGGCTCCTAAAGCATTACGAACTTCTTCTTCGGTTCGTATTAAACCTCCGGCTAACACCGGAATGCCTGTTTCAGCTTTGACTTCTTGGATTAAAGTGGGCACAATTCCAGGAAGAAGCTCAATATAATCGGGTTTTACTTTCTTCATTAACTCGTAGCTTTTCTTCAAAGCCGTGCTGTCTAATAAAAAGACCCGTTGAATGGCATAGATTCCTCTTTGTTTAGCTTTTAAAATGACGTTTGTTCTTGTCGAAATAATCCCCGCAGGCTTAAACTCCTGACACAAAAAATCAACCGCATACTCATCGTGCTTTAAGCCATGAATTAAGTCTAAATGAATGATTAGCTTTTTTTCATGCTTATGAACCTCTCTCATAATTCCTTTTAGCATGCCCACTTGATTGTCTAAAAGAACTCCGTACTCGTAATTGCTTACTAAAAAATTTTCCAATTGCTTCATATCTCGAACAGCGGGTAATACCGATTGTCCATGAAAACTCATGTTTTCCCCTCTTTTCCATGGTTAGTCCACAAAATTCATTGTAATAGTTTTTATTATGGCAAAAGTTGAAATAAAAAACACCATGCATTTGCATGATGTTTTTAGAAACTGCGTTATTTTTTATATTTAATATTGTAAACGTCATGGCGTCGATCTTTTAATTGACGAACCGTTCCTGATTGACGCTGGCGACGAAGAATTTCTAAATCTACATCTCCAATAACCACCATTTCAATATTAGGGTTACATTCTCCTACAATACCGTCTCGTGCAAATTCAAAGTCAGACGGTGCAAAAATAGCAGACTGAGCGTACTGAATATCCATATTTTCTGTTTCAGGCAGGTTTCCAACCGTACCTGCGATAACCGTATAAATTTGGTTTTCGATCGCACGAGCCTGAGAGCAGTATCTTACGCGCAGATAGCCTTGACGATCTTCCGTACAGAATGGTGTAAAAATAATATTTGCACCTTTATCTGTAGCAATACGAGCAAGCTCAGGAAATTCAATGTCATAGCAAATTTGGATCGCAATTTTCCCGCAATCTGTATCAAACACTTCAACTTTATCTCCTGGGCTAATTCCCCACCATTTTCTTTCATTAGGTGTAATATGCACTTTGTACTGCTTTTCAATTGTTCCATCTCGGCGGAATAGATAGGCAATATTAAAGATATCTCCATTATCTTCTTCGACGAAGTGGGATCCTCCAATAATATTTACGTTATATTTAACCGCTAAGTTAGTAAATAACTCAATGTACTCTTCCGTATATTCTGCTACGCGCTGAACCGCTTTGCTTGGAATCTTTTCATTCAAGAAAGACATGAGCTGAGTTGTGAAAATTTCCGGGAATACGCAGAAGTCGGCTTTTGCATCATAAGCAACATCTGTATAATATTCTACCTGTGTTGCAAACTCTTCAAATGAATTGATCTGTTTCATCATATACTGAACAACACAAATACGCACTGGGAATGATGTTTTAAAATGGCGTTTTGAACGGCGAACATAATCTACGTTGTTCCATTCCATCAGCGTTGCATACTTATTAGAAGCTAGGTCATCAGGAAGATAACCAGGGTTTATACGCATAAGCGTAAATCCGTTCATTAGCTGAAAAGATAGTACTGGATCATAAATTTTATGATGAATAACTTGCTCTACATACTCTCTAGGCGACATTTCAGCTGAATGCTTATGGTAATTAGGAATTCTTCCTCCGATGATGATACTTTTAAGGTTCAATTCACGTGCTAAATCTTTACGCGCTTCATATAAGCGGCGTCCTATTTTCATGCCGCGATACTTTGGATGAACCATTACTTCAATTCCATACAGATTGTAGCCTTCCGGGTTATGATTTGTAATGTATCCTTCGTCTGTAATATCGTCCCACGTATGCTGATCATCGTACTCATCAAAGTTCACAATCAAGCTTGAACAAGATCCGATAATTTCCCCGTCGTACTCTGCACATATTTGTCCTTCTGGAAAAATGGCCAGATGACTTTCAAGCTGTTCTTTTTTCCACGGATCCATTCCGGGAAATGATAGCTTTTGAAGTGCTAAAATTTCATCTATATCGTCCGGTTTGATGTTACGAATAATCATTTTTTTCTCGAATTTTGATAAGTCTATTGTAGACATACGCTCAAACAACCCTTTCTCTCTCTTCATTAGGCAATTAGTTTCCCTGTTTTTTATTATAATAAACATTATTAAAAATTCAAAAAATGAGGTTGAGACATAACGAAATAAATCCAATCTAAAGACGAAAAAATGGATTAGCTCGTATGGATAGCTTGTGACACCGCTGTTGACTTCCGTGCAAGACTTCGCTTTCCGCGGGCGGCCGCAGGAGTCTTCACCCTCCCATCAACTGCTAGAAGGAACGAAACAGATGAAATCTGCGTTCACCATAATAAAAAAAACGAACCAAGAATCAAAATTCTGATCAATGGTTCGTTTTTCACTTAGGCTAAAATACTTTTGTCCCAGCCTCATTTTCTATTTGCAAATATCTAATTTTATGGATGTTTTTTTATTAGGATAATTTTCAATAAATCCTGGTCCTAAAGAGACTTTAATGCCATCTATTTTATATACATTATAACGTTCACCGCGATTTAACGTACGAATCTTTACCCATTTTCCTTGTTCTTCTTTTAACAAAACCATCGGTGATTGAATCGTTACAAAACCAATTTGGCCTTTTGAGAGCTTTTTCGTTTTACAAAGATTCTGGGCAACTGGAGTACTGCTTATTTTGTATTTATTTTTCATAGCGATTGAATCAAAACTTTGAGAATGAAATTGACCAATAACCACTTTTGTACCGGTTTGAACGCGGTCAAACAGCCAGCGTACCTCTTCATCATACATACGAATGCACCCTGAACTTGCGTAGGTCCCGATAGAACTTGGATTATTATTTCCATGAATAGCGTACGTGGTGCCATACGTTCCGCGCGCATTTAATCCTAGCCAGCGATCACCTAGTGGATTCCTAGGATCTCCTCCCCGAATGTTGTCTTTATAATAAGGCCGGTTTTTAATTTTATTCACAATGCTAAAAGTACCCTCTGGTGTATAACTCATCTGCCTCCCTGTCGCAACTTTGAACGTCTTTACTAATTTTCCTCCATTATAAAAAGCAAGGGTGTTAGTAGATTTATTAATGATAATAAGTTGATTTGACGCCGCAGAAGCATTGCCTGTCAGACCCATCCCTGCGAGTAAAAAAACAAGCCCAACAAAAAAAACAGCCACCTTTTTCATTTATCGACTCCCCCAATTTCTCTTATATCTATATAAGAAAAGTATAGGATGAAAGGCAAACCATCAGAACACTTTTTACCTTATAAGTCAAAATACATTAAAATCTTTCACGCACCCCTTTTTACTGACAAGAAGCAATAAATGTACATAACAAAAAAACGGCCCTTTAAAGGGCCGTTTCATTTGTATTTAAAGCTTCACTTCAACTTTTGCATTTTTCTTAAGTTCTTCAACTTTTTTCTGTAATGCTTCTTGTTTCTTTTGTTGTTCAAGCTGCTGCTTAATTTGAGGCTTTACGTCTTCAAGCTTTGGCATTTGAGATTGTTCTTTACTGCCGCTTGCTTGACTTTGGCTTTGTTTTGCAAATTGATCGTAATAATCTTGAATTTCCTTATCTGTTACTTCAGGTGTTTGGATATCTTTATCTACGTACTGCTGGTATTTAATGCTGTCAGCCAGCTCAGACTTTAATTGTGATTGAGTGATTCCTGCATCTTTTAAAGCCGCTTTGAACTGTTTATCTGTTTTGAACTGCTTTTTCGTTTCTTTTAACTTTTTATTTACTTCTTCATCAGTTGCTTTATAGCCTTTGTTTTCAGCTTCTTGCAATAGCAGCGTTTGACCTACTAAATTGTCAATTGTTTGCTGCTTTACTTGTTTAGCTGCTTCTTTAGAAGTTGGGTCTTGTCCCATTTGTTGGTACTGATTTTGTGATGTAGCCAGGGCTGCATTATATTCTTCACCCGAAACTTTTTTACCGTTTACAACTGCTACGGTTTTCTTTTCATCTACTTTTTGTTTATCTAATTTCTTCTGCATTTCTTTTGCTTGCTTTTCCTGCTTTTCCTGAGCCTCTTTTTGCTTCTCAGTTTGTGCAGTTTTTTGATCATCGTTCTTTGATTGCTTTGCATCATCGTTTGAACCACAAGCTGTTAAAGCTGCAGCAATTAACCCAATGAGCAATGTATACATCAGTTTTCTCATGATTAATCTCCTTTCATAATCCCAAACGATTATTAGCTATTCGAAAAAATCATCTAGGGGGCATTGTATATGATATAGGCGTAAAAAGAAACCATTTAGGCTAATTTTAAACATATGTAATAAGATTGAAACGTTTTGTAATCTTATGAAAGGTAAATGCTTTCGTTTATACGACCTGTCTAATCATAACATTATTTAGTATGATTTACATAATTTGCAGTAAGCTATTCATCGTACATTCTTTTCTTTAAAGCTTTCTTTACATTAAAGATGACAGTATTTGATCACATAATCTCATCGTTTTTACATTGTCGCTCCCACTGGAAAGAGGTTCTTGGTCATTTGTACAACACTCAATAAAATGAGCCATCTCTCCAACAAAACCACGAAGGTAAAGATCTCGATAAGCTCCCGACATCGGTGAAGCAGAAGGTGTAAACACACGATCGTTTTCTTTTAATGATTTCCACGGTAATTCATCAAAAGTCTGGGATTCGTGAATAGTTAATGAATTTATTTCGTCAACAAAAGCAAAGCCATCGTCAAATGTCACTAATAAGTTTTCACTTTCTCGAGACCATGCTGTCATGCCAGTAAAATACAGGCTCCCTACAGTGCCATTGTCAAACTTCAGCGAAATACTATTTGAAATATATTCACCATGATTATTTCTGAACCCTGTCACGTGAACGACTTCGCCGAACAAGTGACGGACGAGATCAACAATATGTATGGCAGCAAGCTTCATAAACTGCTCTTCATCTTTACAAAAAGGGGTACTGTCTACAGCAAATCTTGCTTGAAATGAACGGACACTTCCTAGGCTACCTTCTTCAATTAATTCTTTTAACTTCATATAACAAGGCGCATAGCGCTTCATAAAACCTACCATAACTTTTACGCCAGCTTGCTTAGCAGCATCTGAAATCTCTTTTGCTTCTCTTTCATTCATCCCCAAAGGCTTGTCCACATAAACATTTTGTCCTGCTCGAATGCAATCCAGCACCAAAGCAGGATGATCTTCAGGCTGTGCCACAACCACTACTCCATCGCACTTTTCTTGCTTTAGCATTTTCTTATAATCATCGTACGGCGTACCGCTGCTCCCAAATCGTTGAAGAGCAGTTTTTGATCTTTCGATACTGCGTGTGGAAATTGCTTTAATTTCTGCTCCCGCTTCAATAACAGAGGGGTAAATGTTCGTTGATGCGTGAAAGCCTGCACCGATAAAACATAATTTTGCTTTTGTCATGTTTTCGCTCCTATTTATTTTTTGATGGATTTATACAAGTTTGACCATATCACAAGCTCTTTTTGAATGTCCAATAGAAGTCTGAAATATATGATTAAAAAGAGGCCGGTACAGAACTAAATGAATCCAACCTAAAGACGAACAAATCAGATACATGAACTGAACCGCTTATGACACCGCCGTTGATTTCCATGCAAGGCTTCGCTTTCCGCGGGCGGGCGCTGAGCCTCCTCGTCGCTTGCGCTCCTGCGGGGTCTCATCTGTCCCGCTTTTTCCGCAAGAGTCTTCGCCTTGCCCTTCAATCAACTGCTGGAAGGACGAAACAGATGAAGTTGTATTCACCATAAAAAAAACGAACCACTCATCAAACTTGCTGATCAATAGTTCGTTTTTCACTTAGGCTAAAATACTTTTCTCCCAGCCTCTTTAATTTATGTATGAATTATAAAACGATTCATACGAATACGTAATCAAATTGTTTTCTTTTGCAAAACACTCAATGGAAACAGGAAATAAAAACCCGTATTTTTTTAAAATTGCAATATTTTTTTCGAATTGCTCGCAGTCGCTTTCTTCAATCGGCCGATGTTGAATCGCTTCAATTACGGCAATTATTGTCTGAAGGCTACTAATGACTTGCAATGCTTCATCGAGTAAGCCATTATATAAATGGTCTGTACAATAATCTGGATTTAATAATTCATCAGGATTAAGCTTATCTACAGATACATACCGAGGTAACAAGTCATAGCGAAGCTGTTCAGTCAACTCTTCTATGTAATTCTCCATTTCTGGCGGAGCTGCTTGGGCAATTTTCATGGTTACCCCCCCTTTTTTCTCTTAACTTATGTCTCTTTATTTAGCATAACATAAACATAAAACGAGAACTTCAGGTAGTTATTTCCTCCTAATTATTTACAAGTTCTTTTTAAAGATTAAAGGATATTTACTAGTATGTAAGGAAGGGATTAAATATGAGTATACACGGCCAATGGCTAGAAGATAAAATCGCAAAAAATGATGCAGGGCAAACAATTGAAGATTATTTAAAAACGAAATGGCGTATTCCTAAAAAAACGCTGCATCAGTTTCGGATGAATAAAAATGTGCTTATAAACGGTGAACCTTTACCATGGAGGAACACTCTTAAGGAAAATGATAGAGTGTCACTCCCTTTTTTTGAAGCAGAACCTGATGAAATAACACCTTACAATGTTAATATAGAGATTTTGTTTGAAGATGAACACGTGCTAATTGTAAACAAACCAATAAACCTAAATACTCATCCTTCATCAGAGCAGGACCAAAAAACTCTTTTAAATGCTGTAGCTGCTTATTTTCAAAAAATAGGCCTCAAAACAAAGCCTAGACACGTTCACCGTTTGGACAGCGATACATCAGGTGCTATCTTATTCACGAAGCATTTTGTAGCAAGTTCTGTGTTTGACCAGCTGCTGGCTGAACGTAAAATTAACCGGACTTATGTTGCTCTTGTCCAAGGACTCATGAAACAAGAGCAAGGAATCGTTAATGAACCTATTGGACGCGATCGCCATCACGCTACGAGAAGAAGAGTATCTAGAACGGGACAAGCTGCCAAAACATCTTATCGCGTGTTAAAGCGCAATATGGCAAAAAATGAAACGCTTATTGAACTTTCGCTCGAGACCGGACGCACTCACCAAATACGTGTTCATATGAGTCACATCGGCCATCCATTACTTGGTGATACGCTTTATGGCGGAAAGAGATTAAAAGATCAGCAGCAAGCTTTACATGCCATTAAGCTTTCTTTTATACACCCGTTTACACATCAGCGCGTGTCAGCTGTTGCACCTCCAGATCAGCAGGTTTTTTTACCGTACAGCAACTTGTTTTCCTATTAAATAAAAAAGAGCGCCAATATGTTATTGGCGCTCTTTTTTATTTAATTTTAAATTGACGAATCAAGTTCGCCAATTCTTCACTAATCTCTTGCAAATGTTCAGCCGATTGAGAAACAGTAGAAATAGCTCTAATTTGTTCTTCTGTAGAAGCCGTAATTTCTTCCGTTCCTGCTGCTGATTGCTGTGCAATAGCTGCTATACTTTGAATGGCCGCTACCACGTCTTCCTTATGCTCATCAATGCTGTCCATGCTGCTTGTTACATGTTCGACAGCCGCTGCCACCTGCTCAATGGTAGTAGCAATTTCACGAAAAGCTTGTTCTGTGTCTCCTACCACAAAGTCTTGAGATTTTGAAAGTTCTTCTGTCCGGTTGCATTCTTCACGAGCAGCCGCGACTTCCCCTTGAATCGCTGCAATCGTGTGGCGAACTTGTTCAGTAGCCTGAGAGGACTGTTCAGCAAGTTTTCGTACCTCTTCAGCTACTACCGCAAATCCTTTGCCATGTTCTCCTGCACGAGCTGCTTCAATACTAGCATTTAGTGCAAGTAAATTTGTCTGATCTGAAATGCTATTAATTGTAAAAATAATAGATTCAATTTCTTTCATCTTACTTGTTAACTCTTCCATTACCGTTTGAACACCGTGAATCGTCTGAGATGATTCGGTAGTTTGGTTGCGAAGCAGCTGCATTTGTTTTAAGCCTTTTTCATTGATGGTTACAGCTTCAATCGTCATTTTATTAATCTCGGCGTTTTGTTCAATGACTTCTTCAATTTGTGAAGATAAACTCATCGTTTTGTGATTAGTAGAGTCAGCGTCAGAAGCCTGCTGGGTGGCGCCGCTGGCAATCTCATGGATAGCCCGGCCAATTTCTTCACTGGATGCAGTTGCTTCTTCAGATACAGCACTCAAGTCTTCAACAGACGTTTTTACTGTCTCAACAGACGTCTGAACCGTGCCAATCAATGTTTTCATTTTAGCTACCATATCGTTAAATAAATGAGTAAGTTCACCAATTTCATCTTTTGACTTCGTCTGAACCTGAACTGTTAAATCGCCAGCTGTTACTTTGGCTACTTCGTTTTTCAAGCGGCGAATTGGATTCGTAATGATTCTTGAGAAAAAGATGGTTAACACCACTGATAATAAGATGCCAATTAACGCAATCCAGACAATCACATTCAGTAAATGATGAGCGCTTGAGAGCATTTCATTATAAATAAAGGCGTTTCCTATCTTCCAATTCGTTCCTTCGAGAGTATCATATGCCATCACTCTCTCTTCACCTTGAAAGGTATACTTCATGAAATCTTTATTCCGGTCTGCTTCGTACATTTTTTTCATAAATGGCTGATTCATTAAATTTTTTCCAGCTTCTGTTGGATGAACGAGCGCTGTGCCATTTTGATCAAATAAAAATGCATATCCA
This sequence comes from Priestia sp. RMT2NF4, assembly GCF_047872835.1. NCBI lineage: Bacteria > Bacillati > Bacillota > Bacilli > Caryophanales > Bacillaceae > Priestia > Priestia sp. RMT2NF4. The sequence goes on along the minus strand of NZ_JBLQZO010000008.1, from coordinate 50,751 downwards.
CCGTGATTTACTTCTGCTTTACCTACAATGTTTTTTAATGCATCTAAGTCTAAATCAGTAGCTATAACGCCCAACACATTTTTAGTATCTGAATCTAAAATAGCCTTTGCAATCGTCACAACCGTCTTTTTCGTTGCTGCATCTTCATATGGATCCGTGTAAATTACTTGATTAGGTAATGCCATTGCTTGTTTGTACCAAACTCTTGAAGTCGGGTCATAACCTGATCCGTACTCTTGCTTAGGAACAGAATACATTCCCTTATTTTTAGTGCCTATGTATTCAAGTGCCAGGTTTGGATATTTTTCTTTAAACTGCGTAAACTCTTTTTGAACCGTATTCCATGTAAAATACGGATTTTTCTCTTGGTTTGTTTGATTTCCTTCCTGCTTAACAAAATTAACAATTACGTCATTTTCACTATACGTCAGCAAAGAACGACTATACATGTCTAAGTACGTATGAATCGTTTCTTTTAACTCTTTCACTTGACTTTGAGACTGAATCTCTACATCTTTTTCTATTTGTGTTTTGGTAAATTGATAAACAGCCCCTGAAACAACTAATAATAAAATAGCTATAAAAATACTAAAAAATACTACGAGCTTTGCACTTAACCTCTTCATTCCCTCACCCTTCTACAAAAATCTTTATATTACTAATAACGGCTTTTCATTTTCATTTTTGAAGAAGTTTTTGTGATTTATTTCAAATTTCTCCAAAAATAAAACCAGCCCATCCTTTCATAACGAAAGAACGTGCTGGTTTTATTTTTGCTTTTCGTATGCATCAGGTTCAATATGAACAAGCGTATCTTTAATCTGATGCTCATCGTTCATCATATGTTCAATTTGATCAGCAATTTCATGGCTTTTAATAACATTTAAATGGGGATCTACTTTAACAGTTACATCAATCACGACTTGATTACCAAGCTTGCGCGCTTTCACATCTTCTACTTCTTTTACACCTTCTACAAGCCCAATGCTTTCTTTGTAGTGCCCTAACTTTTCTTCATCAAATCCGTCCGTTAAGGAGTGAGCCGCTTCTTTAAAAATCTCGATGGCTGTTTTACAAATAATAATTCCCACAGCAAAAGCAGCTACCACGTCCAGCCAGGGCAGGCCGAATTGTGAGCCGAAAATTCCCACAACAGCCCCTATACTCACAAGTGCATCAGACAAATTATCTTTAGCAACCGCATATAAAGACTGGCTATCAAGTTTTTTAGCAAGCTTAATATTATACCGGTAGACACCACCCATAACAGCAGCCGCTCCAAGACCTACCCAAGCAGCCAGTAAATTAGGCGCTTCAGATTTGTCCATAAATAATGACTGACCCGCGTCGACCAATACTTCTAGTCCGATGACCATCATGATAAAAGAAGCAATAAGTGAAGAGATATGTTCCGCTCTGGAATGTCCATAGGGATGATCATTATCGCGAGGTTTTTTAGAGATTTTTAAGCCGACTAAGACGGCAATTGATGCAATAATATCTGTAACATTATTAAGACCGTCGGCTTTTAAAGCAGAGGAAGCGGTGACACCCGCAATAATAAGTTTACATGCTGATAAAAAGATATATGATAAGATACTAACCCAAGCGCCTTTTTGGGCTTGCTCATAGTAGTTCTCCATCCCTTCCACTCCTTTATTCAAAATAAGCAAACTTAGTGTAACAAATGGATTTCGTGTGGGTCTATAGAAACATTATTGGCTGTTAACATACAAATAGAGAATGTTAAACTCTTTAGCTTTCTGCAAAACAAGTTGCCTTTACTCAACACTTTAAACGTTTAAGATCTTTCTAAATGTGGCACTTCATGTAGAAGAACCCTTTTTTAAATCGCCCTGTAAAATTGTTTACTATTTTTTTAAGGGTGTGATTTTTATCACAGCCGAGGGTATTTATTCTTGTTACACTAACATTGTGAAAAACATCACAAAATAAAATTCAAAGGATGATACAAATGAAAACACAATTTACACCAAAGACACGAAAAGTTGCCATTATCGGAACTGGTTTTGTTGGCTCAAGCTACGCTTTTTCAATGGTGAATCAAGGTATTGCCAATGAATTAGTGTTAATCGATATGAACAAAGAAAAAGCAGAAGGCGAAGCACGCGATATCAATCATGGAATGCCATTTGCCACACCGATGAAAATCTGGGCTGGAGATTATAAAGACTGCGCTGATGCTGATTTAGTAGTTATTACAGCGGGCGCTAATCAAGCTCCAGGGGAAACGCGCTTAGATCTAGTTGAAAAAAACGTTAAAATTTTTGAATGCATTGTAAAAGATATTATGAACAGCGGATTTGACGGCATCATTTTAGTGGCAACAAATCCAGTTGATATTCTCGCACACGTTACACAAAAAGTATCAGGATTACCAAACGAACGAGTAATTGGTTCAGGAACGATTCTTGACACAGCTCGCTTCCGCTACTTGTTAAGCGACTATTTCGAAGTAGATTCTCGCAACGTCCACGCTTATATTATGGGGGAACATGGAGATACGGAATTTCCTGTTTGGAGCCACGCGCAAATTGGCGGTGTGAAGCTCGAACATTTTATCAATACTGCTGCTATTGAAAAAGAGCCGGATATGCAGCATCTATTCGAACAAACACGCGATGCGGCTTACCATATTATTAATCGAAAAGGAGCGACTTATTACGGAATTGCGATGGGACTTGTACGCATAACCAAGGCTATTTTAGATGATGAAAATTCTATTTTAACGGTATCTGCTTTATTAGAAGGACAATACGGTATTTCTGATGTGTATATCGGCGTGCCGGCTATCATTAATAAAAACGGCGTGCGCCAAATTATTGAATTGAATTTAACTCCTCACGAACAGCAGCAGCTCGAGCACTCTGCTAGCATTCTTAAGCAAACTCGCGACAGAGCTTTTGTGTAACATCAAAAGATTTTTGCGGGGGACTCCCCCGCTCCCTTGTTTTAAATATGTAGTAGAGGTGTATGAATATGACGTGGACTCAAGTATATAATCCGTTAAATAATATTTGGCTTTCTGCACTAATTGCACTCATCCCCATCATCTTTTTCTTTATTGCTTTAACTCTTTTGAAATTAAAAGGACACATTGCTGCTGGTATTACGGTACTTCTTTCTATGATTATTGCTATTTATTTTTATGATATGCCTGCCTCAATGGTCTTAGGAGCCACAGGCTATGGGTTTTTGTATGCACTTTGGCCCATCAGCTATATTATTATCGGCGCGGTGTTCTTATACAAGCTAACTGTCAAAAGCGGACAGTTTACTACCATTAGGCAATCTATTATTTCAATAACCGATGACCCCCGCTTGCAAATGCTGCTTGTTGCTTTTTCCTTTAATGCTTTTTTAGAAGGAGCAGCAGGATTTGGAGCTCCAATTGCCATTACAGCAGCGCTTCTAGTTGGACTTGGATTCAAACCGTTAAAAGCAGCGGCGCTATGCTTAATTGCTAATACAGCTTCAGGAGCTTTTGGCGCCATGGGGATTCCTGTCATTGTCGCAGGACAAGTATCTGGCATTGATCCAAAAGAAATTGCTCATTTTCTTGGCACGCAGCTTCCGATTATTTCTTTTCTTATCCCTTTTTTACTTGTCTTTATTATGGATGGGATAAAAGGATTAAAAGACGTATGGAAAGCAACGAGCATCACAGCCATTTCCTATGCACTGACGCAGTATTTAACTGTTACATACATCGGCCCTGAACTTCCAAATATCACATCTTCTATTGTGAGTTTGCTTGCTCTTGCTTTTTATATTAAAAGAACAAGCCCGGCAGCAGCTAAAAGCTTCAGCCTGTCACCAAAACAAATTTTAAAGGCTTGGTCTCCTTTTATTCTATTAACGATACTCGTTACGGCTTGGAGCATTTCTTTTGTCAAAACGGCGCTTGAACATCTGAACCTGCTTATTAACGTCCCATTTTTACACAATCACGTAATTAAAGCAGCGCCTTTAGTAAAAGATCCTACGCCTTACGCTGCTGTCTTAAAAATAGACTTATTTGCAGCAACAGGTACGGCAATTCTTATCGCTTGTATCCTTTCAGTTTTCTTGCTTAACGTATCGGCAAAAGTGGCACGGACCACTCTTTTGGAAACCGTAAAAGAACTATCAAGACCTATTATGACGATTATGATGGTCATTGCTTTTGCTTTTATTTCAAATTATTCAGGACAGTCCTCTACACTTGGATTGGCACTCGCTACATCAGCTGCTTATTTTCCATTTTTATCTCCATTTCTTGGCTGGATTGGCGTATTTCTAACGGGGTCTGTCGTATCGAATAATGCGCTGTTCGGCAACTTGCAGCTAACTACTGCTCAGCAAATTAATGTCTTGCCAATTATTCTCGTAGCGGCTAATACTGCCGGCGGCGTAATGGCTAAAATGCTTTCTCCTCAATCAATTGCTGTCGCTGCTGGAGCAGTAGGTTTAGCCGGAAAAGAGGGTGAACTGTTTAAATACACGCTCAAATACAGCATGGGATTTTTGATACTAGGAGGATTTGTTACCTTTTTATTGGCTTGGTGGTTATGATAAAAAACTGCTAAAAATCCTGTTATTACCTTGTTTCTTTCATTTAAACAAACGTTTGATTATATAAAAAAGTCCCCAGTTAGCGCCGGGGATTTTTTTATTCTGAAATAAGTAAACCTATATTGCCAAATTGTTTTCCTTTATCTAATCGTTCGCAAGCTGCAGCTGCCTCTGACAGCGGATAGAATCTATCGACGATTGGTTTAATTTGATGTTTCTCTATAAAATCCATCATGTCCACAAATTCTTCCTGACTTCCCATAGATGTGCCAAGTATATTGAATTGAGGATAAAAAATAGTTCTTAGAGGCAATTCAACTTCATTTCCAGAACTCGCACCAAAATTAACAATTCTTCCATTTGGCTTTAGTATTTCAAAATACGTCGGAAATAAAGCTGCCCCCACACTATCAAGTATGATATCTACTTTTCTATCGTTGATTTCTTCTTTTAGGTTACTTCCACTGTCTAATGCATAATCAGCTCCGTACTCTAGGGCTTGCTTTCTTTTTTCATCACTTCTAGAAGTAACCGTTACGTCAGCTCCGATAGCTTTTGCGAATAACAAGCCATAAGTCGCGACTCCGCTCCCTATACCAGGAATAAGTAGATGTTCTCCTTTTTTTAACTGTCCTTTTGTAAAGAGAGCTCTATACGCAGTTAAAGCTGATAATGAAAGAACTCCCGCTTGTTTCCAAGATAGATAAGGCGGCTTTTGCACAACATTATCCGCTTTTATGATTACATACTCTGCAAACGTTCCATTCGATGGACCACCTAAAATTTTAGGCGTAAACGGAATGTCCTCTATACGATCCCACTCCAGACTTGGATTAATGATCACTTCTATTCCAATTTTTAAACCTTTTACGCCTTCTCCCACTTCTTCTATAATACCTGCACCGTCTGAACCGGGAATAAACGGCTTATCTCCTTTGCCTCGATTATTCATAACAAATAAATCTCTCCGGTTTAAACCTGCTGTTTTTAACCTTACTTTTACTTCTCCTCTTTCAGGGGGCATCTCCTGAAGATCTCTGTAATTCATGCCTGCTATACCGCTTTTCTCACTATGTATAATGACTTTCATGATTTCGCCTCCTCTTAATCTACTCTACTAAAAAGCTCAAAACCGCAAAAGAAATATGCCCAAAAAAAGGAAAATAAACTTTTAAAATCGCTTTTTCACCGTTTTATCTTTATTTTTCTGTATCCTAAAAGTATTCAGCTTCTTTTATTACAGTTTTGTTACAAAAAAGATTATTTGTAACAAAACGAATATAAAATAGAAAAATCGGTTTAAAAATCCTGATAAATCAACATTTATCCGCAATTTATTTACTATATCTACTTCAGAAACTAGTAAAAATCTAAAAAAATTTAAGAAAAAAAGACAAAACACTTTCTTTTATTACAGATTTATTGTAATATAAATGTAACAAAAGAAATATAAAACACATAATTGTTACATAAATAAGGTTAATTAATTAGGAGTGAGTTAGAAATGAAAAAAATTGGACTAGTTTTATCATCAATCGCTATTTTCTTTACACTAAGCACTGGAGTTACAGCACAAACAACATCTTCAACACTAACGGATGCAAATGCTGTCAAAATTGCAGCTAGTGCCAGCAATCATTTCTGGAGTGCTCTGCACGGTTATAAAAACAAACCATGTACAGAACGTACATTTGAATATAAAGGAACTGAGTACGTGTACCTTTGCCCTGAATTTGATACAAAAGCTGAGCTATCAAGCTACTTATCTGAGACATTTACAAATAGTGCAGTAGAAAAAGGATTAACAAATTACGGCTATATCACATATAACGGCAAACTTGCACATCCAATCGGCGACGGATTCAGCATGTTAGAGTGGTCAAAAGCAAAAACAAAGCTTGTGTATCAAACAGCAACAGTTCGCTCTTATGAATTCACAGTTCCAACTGTAGATGGCGGCAGTGTAAAACGAACTGTCACATTCTATAAATCTAATTCTCAGTGGAAAGTAAATAAATTTGACGCTGTTCAATAATAAAAAAAGCAGGCCTGCTTGAGCAGACCTGCTTTTTTCTTTTTGATCGATAACATAAATAAAACTTCTACTTACAGCGCTCTAATAGCTGTAAATAGAAGTTGAGATCACAAGTTTAAGTAAATCAATTTTTGTCGAATCCTGTAGAAACATTGATAAGTTACGTTTTATATTACAGGCTAAACCGCTTGTTGTCAACATGATTTAACAAAAAGATAAATCGACATATACTAAACATATCAAAGACTTTTTGATATCGCAGTTGGCAGACATTATTCTATACATATATCAATGCAAGCAAGAAAGAAGCGCTCTTCATTTCCCATTAAAAATAAAAACATTAGCTTGGATTTTGTTCATGTTCCTTTGGGTTATCATGTACAGGGTGCGCCCCTGGGAATAACCTTTGAGCTTTTTCATGAAGGTTTTTGTTTTCATAATTAAATGCGCTATACGTTCGCTGCCCTTCTTCCCATGAAGTAGATTTCCCCAGTTTTTGATTAACCGGAGAGCCGAAGGGACCGTCTGGAAATTCTTCAGCGGTTATATACTCGTGGCTTTTTTCTACTGTAGAGAAATCACGATACGAGGGCTGTTTGTCTTCTTTCAATGATTTCACCCCTTCTTTCTAGAAGATTTTCTACTAGTATGCACACTTCTTTGTAAAAAACCCTCTTAAATTAGTCTAAATCAGGGTATGATAACTATACATTTACTTTTTAAAGGAGTTGAACAGCTTGGAACCTAGACCTCAGAAAGGAACTTTTTTCCGAGAAAAAATCTTAAATAATAAATTTGTTGTATATACAATTATTATTTTTATTCTCAGCATGACTATTTTTTCGTTATCAAAAATCGGATTTATTTTAATTCCTATCTCTATTTTTATTAAAACAATCGCACTGCCGATTATCTTAGCAGGAATTTGCTTTTATTTATTTAATCCGCTTGTTGACTTTTTAGAACGAAAAGGTGTAAAACGAATTATTTCCATTCTTGTTTTATACATAGTGATTATCGGCGCATTAGCCATTATTATTTCATCGGTTATCCCGCCTCTAAAAAATCAAGTTGACCGTCTTATTGATAATATCCCAGAGCTGACGCATGACGTTCAGCATGCGGTGACGAACCTTTCGAATAACCGATATGTCGAACAGGGTCTTCAGTCGGCTAACACGGACCTAGATAAGATTTCAAAAGATGCATCAAAACACTTGAGTAAATATGTTTCTGGATTTTCAAGCGGTATTGTGAACTTTGTCGGCACCATTACAGAAATTATATTATCGGTTGCCGTTTTACCCTTTATTCTTTTCTACTTATTAAAAGATGGGAAAAACTTACCTAATTACATTGTAAAACTGCTTCCAAACCGCTCTCGTTCTGAAGCTAAATTCATTTTAGCAGACATGAACCACGCATTAAGCGCATATATTCGCGGGCAAATTTTTGTTGCGATTTGTATAGGTGTACTGCTTTTCATTGGCTATCTGATTATTGGGTTAGATTATGCATTACTTCTAGCGATTATCGCCATGGTAACCAATGTTGTCCCTTACCTTGGTCCTATTATCGCCATTATTCCAGCCATTATTATTGCGTTTATTACGTCTCCTTTCATGCTTGTAAAACTGGCCATTGTCTGGGCAGTTGTTCAATTGCTTGAAGGCAAAGTAATCTCTCCACAAATTATGGGAAGAAGCCTGGATATTCACCCGATTACGGTCATTTTTGTCATTCTAACCGCCGGAAACTTATTCGGAATCATCGGTATTATTTTAGCCGTTCCTGGATATGCGGTTTTAAAAGTTATTATTACGCATATTTACCAATTCATCCGTTTGAACTCTACTATGTATCCAGATAAAAAAGCATAATAAAAAGCCCATCGATTTTCGATGGGCTTACCTTTTTACTTTTGTTCTTCTTCATCTTCACGATCAAACCAAAGGAGCTCTTGATCATCTTCATCTCCATTATAGTTGATGAGAATTTCTTCTCCTGCTTGGATATCCGTATATGCATAAAAATCAAAGGTATGATTGTCAAAATTAATTTCATACGTAGCATTGGGTGTATACGAGTGATTAAACAGCATACCGTATCCCAAAAGAATAGCCGTATGATTCACTCCATATTCAAAAGCATAATCCGCTAGTGTTGTTTTCTCAATAAAATCATGCTCTTTATTAGGATAAGCGATAACAGGAGCTTCGTGAATAAGCGTTCCTTTTTTAATATCTTGCTTAGCAAATACACCTCTGTTAAATTCTCCGTCGCTTATCGTAGACATTTTTATTTCGATCATATTCGTCACCTATATATTCTTTCCTCTAAGATTTTCTTCTTCCCTAAGCTTGACAGTTTATAATGGGGAAATCAACTGTTTTTCATAACCACTTGAATATAAGCTGAAGGAACGCTTATCATACGCACTTGTGTAAACACTTACCTTGTTAGAAACACGCAATTTGATTTTATTTTAGACATAGAAAAGCAATGACCTGGCGCATAGCGCTTTTTTGAGCCATTCAACATGTGAAGAATCGTTTTTCTCTGTGATATAATCGTTTATGCTGCTTTTTTATGTTAATCTATGACTTTTATTACTGATTTTATCTTATGTTAGAAAGAAGGTTTCACATGAACTTAAATCACGACAGAGATGGTGTGATATATGCAGTCCTTTCTTATCTTATGTGGGGGCTCACGCCAATTTATTGGAAGCTGGTTCACCACGTAGCACCAGGTGAGATTTTAGCTCAGCGCGTTTTTTGGTCTTTTATTTTTATGCTTATTCTTTTATTGATGACAAAGAAATGGCGTACATACATTACGTTTATAAAAGAAATAGTGAAAAAACCATCCTTATTCTGGTCCCTTTTTACTGCGTCTGTACTTATTAGTGCAAATTGGGGCATTTTTATGTGGGCTGTCATTAATGGAAAAATAGTAGAAGCGAGCCTTGGACAATATATTAATCCCCTAACAAGTGTTTTATTAGGTGTTATTTTCTTAAAAGAGAGATTAAGCGGGGCTCAAATTTTTGCATTTATACTAGCAGGAATCGGCGTCTTAACGCTTAGTCTTCATTATGGTGTGGTTCCTTGGATTTCGCTTAGCTTAGCTGTTACCTTCGGATTATATGGTTTGGCAAAGAAAAAGATTAAAGCTGATTCAACGATTGGATTAACTCTTGAAACGATGGTCATCTCCCCTATTGCATTAGCATACATAGGCTACCTTACGTTTCAATCACACTTGCAGTTTTTTGATTCTTTTTCAACAAGTCTTTTATTAATGGGCAGTGGAGTAGTTACAGCTTTACCACTCCTATTATTCACAAAAAGTGCTAAAAAAGTATCATTATCAATGCTTGGTATTCTTCAATATATTTCACCAACCTTGTCTTTGCTAGCAGGAGTCATTCTATACCATGAAGCGCTAACAAAAGCTCATGTTATTGCTTTTAGTTTTATTTGGTTAGCTCTTATTGTTTATACGTTTGCATCTATTACCAAACGGGGGAACGCAAGTAAAAAGCAAATAAAGAATGAGATGAAAGCCTAGCAGAATTATACATTTTTTTACGTATCATCTCTAAACAAATTGGGGCTGGAAGGAATGGGAATTATGAAACAAATCATTGACTCTCATATTCATCTCGATCAATATGATCAGAAAAGTTGGAAAGACATAATTGATCACGACCCTTCGTTACAAGCTCTTATTTCTGTATCTTCTACTCTACACTCTTGCCAACTTAATCAAAAAATCAGCAAGTTGTATTCCTGCGTGAAACCCGCCTACGGATTTCATCCTGAACAAATGCTGCCTTCTTCAAATGAATTAGCGGAGCTGTTTGCCTGGATTGATCAAAACAATGAAGAAATGATTGCGGTTGGTGAGGTAGGTCTACCTTATTACTTAAGTCAGACATATACTCTTTCTCTAGAGCCCTATTTGGAGCTGCTTGAAGCTTTTATTATTCATTCAAAAAAGTGGGGAAAGCCGTTAATTCTTCATGCTGTATATGAAGATGCTGAGATCGTATGCGACTTACTAGAAAAGCATTCCGTGTCTAAAGCTCACTTCCACTGGTTCAAAGGAGCTAAAAAAACAGTTGAACGAATGACAAACAACGGCTACTATATTTCCGTTACACCCGATATTGTGTATAAGCCTAAAATCCAAGCCCTTGCCACGGATTATCCTCTTGACTACTTGATGGTCGAAACAGATGGTCCGTGGCCATTTGAAGGACCTTTTCAAAACCAGACAACGGTTCCATCAATGATACATCAATCCGTTCAGGAAATAGCACGTCTCAAAAGGGTTTCTGTAACGGAGACATATGATTTTTTATATCGGAATACAGCTCGTTTTTATAATCTCTCCACATAAAAAGCCTTTCCCTAAGGAAAGGCTTTTTATATCTAAATTCGTTTCACAAGTTTTACGATCAGCACAATCACTGCAATGACAAGAAGAATGTGAATGATGCCGCCGCCAATATGAAAAACTAATCCTAATAACCAAAAAATAAATAAAAGTCCAATAATCGTCCACAACATAATTTTTTCTCCTTTTTTTATATGTAGTATTTGTTATAATTTTATATTTCCCTAAATGTGCATAAATAAACGCATTTCATATACATCTTTTCACTAAAGAAGGTTCACATAATGTACAAAAAGCAATAATGTTCTCTGTGGTAAAATAAGTATGTAATCTTATTTAATTTAAGCGGAGATGATTAACTATGACATGGATTGTATTACTTTCCATCATTCTTGTAAGTGCACTCAAAATATTAATAACGTGTCTTCCAACTCCAGTGGTCAAATGGCTTATGACTAAATTTCAGTTACACCCAACACTTGATGATCAAAACGCTACTGTCACAGTTGATGGGAAACATTTAGAAGGCAAAGACAAAATGCAAGTGATTGATTATTTTAATAAAGCAACATTTTTAAAACAATATTATGTCCATGAAGGAAATAAGGACTATTATAAACACCTAGAAGACAGTGAAACTCCACTTGTTATCGATACGAAAAAAGGGAAAAACGATGTTCGACTATGCGTATACAGCTATCATGATCATGTCGACGTCGTGAAACAATACAAAAAGAAGATTATCGCCTACAGCCTGCTGTCTGATCACCTTCAAAAGCAGTCCATAACAGCTGACCTAGCTTAAACCAGTCGCCTACAAGGCGGCTTTTTTAGTTTTTAGTTTTAGTTTGAAGTTACCTTATTTAAAAATACCAAACTTTAACATTAATTCTAATGCTATAATATAAATTAATAGAATTTTCTAATTTTTTAAGAGGTGATGGATAATGCTTTCTTTGTTAGGGTTTGGAATGATTGCGACTTTTCTATTTCTTGTCATTAGTAAACGCTTGTCCGTGGTTGTTGCTTTTATTTTTGTCGCTATCCTCTTTGGTGTAATTGGAGGTTTTAGTGCTGATATGGGCGATATGATGATGAATGGTATTTTAAAAGTAGCTCCTACGGCCATTATGATCGTTTTTGCCATTTTATATTTTGGACTAATGATTGACGTCGGTTTATTTGATCCTATGATTTCTCGTATCCTAAACATTGTGAAAGGCGATCCCTTAAAAGTCGTAATGGCAACTGCCGTTATTACAATGCTTGTTGGCTTGGACGGAGACGGCTCTTCTACATTTTTAATTACAGTTTCCGCCTTGCTCCCTTTGTACACAAAACTGGGAATGAACCGACTAATACTGGCTTGTGTTATTAGTTTAAGCGCAGGTGTTATGAATATGATTCCTTGGGGAGGTCCTCTCGTAAGAGCCGCAGCAAGTTTACAATTAGAAGTATCAGATCTATTTACCCCTCTTATTCCAGCTATGGCAGCGGGATTGATGTGGACTTTATTTTCAGCATACTTACTCGGAAAGAGAGAAAAAGCGCGCTTAGGAACCATTCATTTAAAAGGTGCATCAATGGCTTTTGCTGAACAGCTTTCAGTTCATGAAATCCCTGGGAAGCCACCTAGACTCTTTTGGTTTAATGCCTTATTGACACTGTGCTTAATGACTTTCTTGATCATAGACATACTTCCTATTCCAATTTTATTTGCTATTGCTTTTGCCATTGCTTTATTTGTTAATTTTCCTCATCCAAAAGAACAGCAGGAAAGAATCTTAAGTCATGCAAACAGCTTTGTAATGGTTAGTACATTGGTTTTTGCAGCCGGAATTTTTACAGGCGTTTTTACGGAAACAAAAATGATGGATGCCATGGCAAATACTATTGTCAGCCTAACTCCTGAATGGCTGGGCTCTCACCTTCCCTTAGTTGTAGCAATAACGAGCCTTCCTCTTAGCTTTGTATTTTCACCTGATGCTTATTACTTTGGCATTTTACCTGTTATTAGCCATACAGCAGCTAATTTTGGTGTAGACCCTGTAGAGATAGGACGAGCAGCTTTATTGGGACATTCCACAACTGGGTTTCCTCTATCTCCTTTAGTACCCGCTACTTTCATTCTGATTGGGCTGGTTGAAGTAGATTTCGGCGAGCATCAAAAGTTTCTTTTCAAGTGGGCCTTTGGGACAACTATTATCATGACAATTACAGCCATTTTAACGAACGCTGTTTCCCTTTAGACTTCTACTATAAAAAAAGGAAGCCGACTACCATAAGGCAATCGGCTCACACATGTAGGATATTGATTTAACACTAACAAAGTACAACACAACAGTAGTAATTATATAATATATTTCATTATTTTGAAAGCGATTTCATATATATTTTTAAAAATATTTTGTTACTTGTTTTTTATAGAAAAGAACCACGTTTCAGCCAATTCGAAACGTGGTTCTTTTCTGTAAGGACTTGCCCTACAGGCTATAAATGTAAGTTACGTTCATTATAGCATGAGCCCATATACAGATTCCATGGTAATTACTGTATGATCTCGTTACTTTACGACTCGTTGTATTTTTCTGTCCATGTGCAGCGTATTCCATGGTTCGTCCTGTTCAGCTAGCCTTTTGATAAAGCCTTGTGAAGCCCAAAAAGGAATAGCGCCAGGTAAGAAAGGATGAGTATGCAGATACAGCGTGTCATAAAAATGACTTTGGGCAAATTGTTCAACTGCTTTTAACAGCTGCTGTCCAATGCCTAGACGCCGGTACGCTGGATCGACATAGCATTTTACAATCTCAGCTGCAGTTCTATGTTCATATCGCTCTTTTAATGCATGAAACCGTCCATCGTAAGCGTATAAACCAATGGTTCCAATTACTTGTTGATTTTCCGTAACAGCTGCAAAAAAAGCAGCGTCTTTCGCTTGAACGTAATGTTCATTAAAATGAAGCAAATCCACAGGAAGCTGATTTTTTTCCAGCATAGGAAATAGCTCATTCCGCATATTCATGACAAACTGAATCACTTCAGCATCCTTTTCTTTTACTTCTTTAATTTGATACATTTGTACTTCTTGCACGTTTACTGTCACATCCTTTTAGCGATCATTGTATACTTTTTCTTTTCTCTGCTTATGCTGCAATGTTAACTACGGCGTTACGTCTAAGTGCTGAGTCAGCATATAATACTCGCTTGGATTTGTTGTCCAGTTTTTCACTTTTTGATTATAAGCAACAACAATGTTTGGATGTACAATCGATGACGTCAGCATTTTTCTATTAATCAAAGCGGTTGCTTGTTTGGCTAACTGATCTCGTTTTGCGTCATCTACTGTTGAATTTAACTGTTCTATCATTTTTGTTAGCGTATCATCATTAATCCGGCTGGCATTTAAACCACCGCCGGGCAAATAGTTCGTACTTAAATAATAGCTGGCATCTCCTCTAGGTGCTGTGATAAGGCTGTACAATGCTAAATCCCAATCATCTTTTGCCATTACATATTCATCGCTATCTTCAACTAGGTGAATCTTAATAGTAATTCCTAACTCTTTGGCATTAGACTGTATAAGCTGAGCAATTAAAGGCAGTTCTGGCAAAGAACTGTATGTGACAAGAGAGAGCGATAGTGGCTTTCCATTTTTGATTGCTTTGTCATTTTTGATTTGATAGCCTGCTTTCTCTAAATATTTTTTAGCAGATGTCATACCTCTTTGCTCATTAGCAGTACTATCAGCAAAAGGAAATTGGGGTAAAAATGGACCTCCAGCCGCTGCCGCTTGATTGTTCATGATGCTGCTAACAATTTCTTTTCGGTTCAATAAGGTATCGATAGCTTTTCTTACATTTTCGTCTTTTAATGCGTCATTAGTTTGATTGTAAAGCAATAAATGGGTGCGCACACTAGGTACTCCACTTACTTTAAAAGACGGATCTGTTTGTAAAGTGCCCAAGCTTTCTAAAGGCGGGCGATAAATAATATCGGCTGTTCCAGATTGAAGAGCAGCAACTCGCGCATTAGCATCTTCGTTAAATCCAAAGATCGCACTTTTCAATTTCACTTTTCCACCCCAATAATTTTCATATCTTTCTAATTTTACTTGATTTCCTTGATCAAAAGACAAGACGCGAAATGGACCCGTACCAATGGGCTTCTTAGCTATATTAGAAGCATCAACATCTATAATAGCTGTATTTGGATGCACTAATTCAGAAGGAAATTTAGGCATTGTTTCTTTTAATGTAATTGTCAGCGCATGACTGTTCGCTTTCATTTCTTTAATATTTAAAGCGTTTTTCATCGCATAACTTTGGTCTATCGTTCTTTGAAGAGAAGACTTAACGGCATTTGCATCCAGCGCTTTTCCATTTTGAAACGTGATGTTCTTTCTTATCATAAATGTCCATGTAAGGCCGTTATCTTTCGTTTCCCACTTTTCAGCAAGCCAAGGCTTTATTTTTAAATCGTCGTTGATTTTAACAAGCGTCTCCCCTACTCCCCCACGAACTGCTGTATAATTATCGTCCGTATGAGGATCAAGCGTTGCAGATGTAAAATTAAATAAAAACGTCACACTTTTATCCGTTTTCTTTCTTTCTTTTATACTTACGCTCTCTTCATTAGGAGCGCAAGCAGTGAGGCAAAGTAACACGAGAAATATCATAGATACAAGTTTTTTATTATTTATCATTCATTTTTCCACCTTCTATTTTAATACACAAAAAAAAGCACTTCTAAAAAGAAGTGCTTGCCTTCACAACAAATTCAGATAAACGTATCCCTTGTTTATCGTATTTTTGATTCTGCCAAAACACCTCCCTATCCTCGTAGGTTATTGTGTGCTGCGATTTATGGCAGGTCTCCTGGCTTCAAGTCATTGCCTTATACCGCCTTCCCGTCTCTAAATAGACAGTGGCTTTTTGACATAAGGCTCCTTGTTACAGTGGCGGGACCGCTCCGGATTTTCACCGGATTCCCTTTTAAGGCAATTGAAAAACAATTGCCACCATAAAAGCTGGTTATTTAATTTAGTAGCGTGCTCTTGAAACTCTAGAAGTGGAAGCTGATGGTGAAATATCTTCATCATCAAATCCAGTGGCAATAACGGTTACCATCATTTCGTCCTTTAAATCTTCATTAATCACAGATCCAAAAATCATATTTAAGTCCTGATCAGAAGCGGACGTGACAATATCTGCTGCTTCCTGTACTTCGTAAAGACTCAGGCTGCTGCCGCTCGTAATGTTCAGCAGCACGCCTCTTGCTCCATCAATCGATGCATCTAGCAGCGGACTAGAAATCGCTTTTTTCGCTGCTTCAATTGCTCGATCTGATCCCGAAGCTCGTCCGATACCCATAAGCGCAAATCCTTGATTAGACATAATTGTTTTTACATCAGCAAAGTCAAGGTTAATCAGCCCCGGAACAGCGATTAAATCTGAAATACCTTGAATACCTTGGCGAAGAACATTATCTGCTTCACGGAATGCTTCAAGCATAGGTGTCTTTTTATCAACGATTTCAAGCAAGCGGTCGTTTGGAATGACAATAAGGGTATCTACCGATTCATTCATCGCAGTAATACCGCCTACTGCTTGCTTGGTACGTTTATTTCCTTCAAACTTGAAAGGGCGAGTAACTACTCCAATTGTTAAAGCATTTAGTTCACGGGCAATTTGGGCAATAACCGGAGCTGCTCCAGTACCAGTGCCTCCCCCCATGCCAGCTGTTACGAATACCATATCTGCGCCTTGCAGTACTTCTTGAATTTGCTCTCTGCTTTCTTCTGCAGCTTCTCTTCCTACTTCTGGATTAGCTCCTGCACCTAATCCTCGCGTTAATGCCGCACCAATCTGCATTTTCACATCTGCTTTAGATAAATTAAGCGCCTGAGCATCCGTATTAACGGCGATAAATTCTACCCCTTGTACACCATGTTCAATCATACGGTTAACGGTGTTATTTCCTCCACCGCCGACTCCAATTACTTTAATTCGCACTAATGGCGATACATCTGCATCAAATCCAAACATTCTAAGTTCCTCCTCAATGATCAAAATTACTTTCTCTTATTATCCGAAAAAACACGTGAAGAACCTTTTACTCCTATGTTTAACGCGTAACTGTTCTTTTGTTTTACAGATTTTATACATTTCTCTTTTAACCTTTAAATCTTTACATCTTTATGTAAAATTATTGTTGTTCTGAAGTTAGTACGCCGAACTCTTTTTTGGTTTTCCCACTCAAAACGGCATATAAGCTTATTGTATCATTCATTTGACAGATGTCTGTATTTAATTTTGAGTAAGATGTGACTAAGAGAATAATATTTTTATAGACAAAATGAGAAAAAGCCCTTAGAAATAAGGGCTTCTCTAGATAATAAACCATTTTATAATTTCCCAGTTAAGAATTGAGCTTCTCCCATACCAAAGCTCCAGTCAGCATTACCGTTTTCAACAATTGAAATCATAATGTCGCTTGGCTGAATTCCGCAGCTTTCTCCCAGCTCTTTTACAATTAATTTGTAAAGAGCTTGTTTTTGCTCTTCTGTTCGCTGTTTGCTCGTCACACTTATAATAACCAAATCCTTGCTTCTTTCAAAGCCAAGACCTGTATCTTCAATAATCATTTCATGAGCAGGATGCTGATGTACAATTTGATAACGATCGCGTTCTGGGACGCCAAAGGCTTCTAGCATCGCTCGATGAGTAGCGTCTAGTAATGTTTTTAACTCTTTTTCGTCTCTTCCTTCTATTACATCAAATCTAAGTAATGGCATACTAAGTAACCTCCAGCTTTTTGTCTAATGTATTATTGCTTTATCATATCACAACTATCATTTGTAAAAAAAAGATATGCTATTCACAATGTGCTCTCTAGTGAAAGAGACCTCAAACTCTTCAATAAAAGCTGAACCTAATAAAAAGAAATGAGCAGCATAACGGCTCATTTCATTAGTACAAAAATATTTATAATAAGAGCTAAAATACATACAGATACAATGGCAATGAGTACGTTCATCACAAGGTTTTGCGAGGATGTTTTAGCTTGTTTTTTCATATCAGCCCGACTCATCTGTTGCTTTTCATGATCACTTTTAGACATCACGTAGCCTCTCCTATTCATCAAAATGTCAGCAGTGTATAAATGATTTTTGAGAAACCTTGATCCAGTTCTTTTGTATAAACAGCAGCACATGCAGGTTACCATCAGTTATTTTAGCATGTTTTGTCAAATAAGTGGACTATGTAGCGCTTCAATTTAGTATTCACAGCCAAATATATTTAAATTCGTTGCTTTTCTCTTCTTTTCTCGCTATTGTTTGAGAAGAAGGATAATTAGATACGATAAAGGATGATACGATATTGAATAACCATACGCAGCTGCCTCAGTATATCTACACATACGCATGCAGCGAAGAGGAACTCTCACTATGTCAATTAGAGAGACGCTCTCTTTTTGAAATTGAAACTGAGAAACCTATCATAAAAAGCGCCGTTAAACTTGATCCAAGCAGAAGCCCTTTTATCAAAGAGCGATTAGATATTATGTATGAATCAGATGACCTTGCAGATATTTGCAAACAAGTAGAAGATATTGACCTTGGAAATCAAACATTTAAACTCATTTTTATGAAAATTAATGACTTGGAAAAAGATCAAAAAATAAGCTATAAAGGTCAGCGTGCGATTGAACGTGATGTGGGTTGGCATTTTGTAGCAGAAGCAGACTTGCATAACCCTGACCATTTGTTTGGAATTGTTCCATTTGAAGGACGCTGGTATTTTGGAAAATATCAAAAAAGCGAAGCTGTATGGCTGCATCATTTGAAGAAACCGCGTGAATACTCTACGGCACTCAGTACCCGCCTTGCAAGAGCTGTAGCTAACATTGCCGTTCCAAAGCCTGAAGGAATCAAAGCGATTGATCCATGCTGTGGTATTGGTACAGTCCTCGTAGAAGCTCTTTCAATGGGCATTGATATTGTAGGACGCGATATCAACCCACTTGTGACCGAC
This sequence comes from Priestia sp. RMT2NF4, assembly GCF_047872835.1. Taxonomy (NCBI): domain Bacteria; kingdom Bacillati; phylum Bacillota; class Bacilli; order Caryophanales; family Bacillaceae; genus Priestia; species Priestia sp. RMT2NF4. Next base: position 31,704 of record NZ_JBLQZO010000008.1, on the reverse strand, counting down.
GGATCTCGTGAAAATATTGCGCATTTCGGCTTAAAGGGTGATGTCAAAACCGGACCGATTTCGGATGTTACCACTCACTATGACGTAGCGATCATCGACATGCCTTACAATCTCTACACCCACGCGACGCCTGAAGATCAGCTTTCTATTTTAAAACACGCTCGCCGCTTTGCGGATAAAGTAGTCGTGATTACAGTAGACACGATTGACCATATGATTCATGAAGCTGGCTTTTCTATTTCAGATCGCTGCGTAGCGCGCAAAAGCGTATTTTCTAGACAAGTAGTTGTATGCGAATAAAAAAAGACACCAGTCTAACAGGCTGGTGTCTTTTGATTTACCACTCTTTAGGTTCATAGTCTAATTCTTTGAATAGCTGCGTACGCTCTTTTTTCGTTAAATCTCTCCATTGCCCAACAGGCAAGTTGTTTAAGTGAATATTCATAATACGCGTACGCTGAAGTCGGTATACTTCATATCCGAGCACTTCACACATACGGCGAATTTGACGATTTAAGCCCTGTGTTAAAATAATTTGAAACTCGTACTTAGACAGCTGTGTCACTTTACAAGGAAGCGTTTTTGTACCTAAAATTTTTACTCCCTCAGACATGTTTTTGATAAACTCGGGTGTAATCGGCTTATCTACTGCAACAATATATTCTTTTTCATGCTTGTTTTCTGCACGTAAAATTTCGTTAATAATATCGCCGTCATTTGTAAGTAAAATTAAGCCGTCTGAATCCTTATCTAGTCGTCCGACATGATGAATACGCAAAGGGTGATTGACTAAGTCAATGATGTTTCCCTTTACTTTTTTCTCACTCGTACTTGTAATGCCGACTGGTTTATTAAGTGCAATATATACATTATTTCGAGCAATCCGAAGCTGTTGGCCACTTACTCGAATATCATCGCCAGGCTTAACTTGATCTCCGATTTTTGCAACCTTTCCATTAACGGTTACTCTTCCTTCACTAATTAACTTATCTGCCCCGCGTCTTGACGCTTTGCCAGATTCGCTAATAAATTTATTCAGTCTCAGGTGAATCACAACCTTACATTTAAAAATTTTAAAATTTGTCTCTTCTATTAGAAACCGATATGTGTCAATTTCTATACCGTCCCTATCGTAACATGCTATACGCTTCTCGTCTTCTTTTAATTTCATTACTTGACTATATTTTTTTAACAGCAATAGAAGTATAGATCCAAAATACTTTGTAATCTTATTCTTAACATTTCAAGCAATGCTTACACCTGTCAAACTAACGTCAATCTCCACTTCTATGCAAGACCTAAACGTCTAGATTGACTGATCAGTATAGAGTTGCTACCATCAGGTTTTCTTATGCTTCCAGGAGGAGTAACGCTGGCTCTAACAGCTATGGTCGGAGGAAGTTTGTTTGATAAAATTGGATTTAAACCGCTGCTTTTAACAAGTTTAATTCTTTTAACGTTTATTTTAAGTTTGTTCACTACCATTTCAAGAGAAACAACTACGATGACTGCAGCTATTTTATACGCTGCCTTTACAATTGGCGTAGATTTAAGCATAGGACCCGTAATGACGCTTGCTTTAAATCAAGTACCTAAACCTCTTCACGCTCACGGTTCAGCCATTTCAAATACGATTAACCAAGTTTCAGGCGCGATTGGACCAGCTTTGTATACAAGTATTATGACTATGGCTTCTCAGCACTTTATTCAACAATCAAATAAAGCGAATAAAACGCTGTTACAAATAAAAAGTATGACAAGCGGGGTCCATACCGTCTATTATGTAGCCATCGCTTTCGCTATCGTTTCGTTCCTGCTCGCTCTTACGTTAAAGAAAAAAGACCAGCAGCTGGAGACGCAATAAATAAGAAACTAACAAGAGCTGCTCAAGTCATGAGCAGCTCTTGTTACATGCCGAATTTATATTACAAATGTAAAAGCAATCATAGATACTATGAAAGCAAGAATAATAATACCTCTCTTTTTTTCTGTTTTCCATGCTTCAATAGCGCCCGCGATACCACCAATGACTAAAATAAAAGTACCTATAATGTGCAGAGGCAGCAGCGATAATACTCTACCTAAACTCGCCATCACTCCTCCAATCAATATAAAGCCTGTTGTTATAATCGATTTTAATGATGTTAAGTCTCGTATAGCTTCTTGTTTTTCAGTCTTACTCAGTTTAAAGTACTCTATTATACTAAAAGCAGCGGGTGTTCCCCATAAAATAAAGAAGCTAACTAATCTATCCGTGTCTACATTCACTGTTTATTCACCACCGCTATTAGTTTCTTATACACTTTTCCTAACCCATTTTTTAGAGATAAAAAAAGCGGCTGTAGCTGCTACAGCGGGAAGGATAAAAGCAAAGCTACCAGAATAACTGCCAAACGTTACTTTACTTGATAATCCTTCGATTGAGCTCCACATAGTCGAACTTTCTGGAACATATAAGAGCGTAAGAATCATTCCTGATAGCAGTTGAAAGCTACCCAAGAAAACGATGAAACTAATGATAAATAGTCCATATCTCTTCAATAAAATCTCCCCCTTGATTTATATACGATTTCACGCTTCATAAGTTCCATCATTTAACAAATCCATGTATTATTCTCGCTTCAAAGATCCTCCAAAAGAAAATTGATGGTAGTCATCGATCTTATTCCAATATCCTATGCACTTTACGTCAGGCTCATCAATAGCTAACGCTTCTTTATTAATTCCTTTATAAGGAAGAAATGCAGTCAACTTTACCTTTTGTTTTGGCTTAATATTTAACTTATTGCCTTCTGCTAACACCTTAAATTTATTTTCAGAATAACCGTTTTTTATTTTTAGTGGATACGATAAAAATACGTCGTTTTGTTTGATGGTCAAATCGCTCTTGTTTACGAATTCCAATTCATACGAAATCCCTTGCTTCATCTTTTGTTCTTTGATGACGTTAATATGGATCTTTTCTAGTTCTCTTAAAGGAACGTTGTCTTCTTCTTTTGAACACCCGGCAAATAAGATAGCTAACACTAATAAAACAAGAATTCCTAACTTTCTATTCAAAAAATAATCCCCTCTCTCGTAACAAAGATTATTTTACAATTATAACTCAAAAAAGTTATTTAATGGTAAAAATACACAATTAAAAAAGCAAACCTTGTCGGTCTGCTTTTTTAATTGCTACGCATAGGTAATGTGTTGTTGTGCGAAAAATTTTTCGATAAGGAGTTTGCCAACTATATGTATATCGTAACAAAAGAAAAAAGAACGCGCTGTGAGATTTGTCACTTCTTCTTTCAAAATAATCTAATTGAATACTCGCTATTGCGTTACGCAAAAAGAGCAGAACGCAATAGCGACCTGCTCTTTTTACATGCTAGATATGGGTAATTTGTCCATGCGTGAAAAGCTCTTCAATAATAAGGGGTTTATCACTACACTTATAGAATAACAAAGAAAAAAAGATGCGGCTGTGAGATTTATCACAGCCACATCTTTTTATCCAACTAGCTTATTAAATTGTACACGTTTATTAATTGCCGCCATAATTGGTGCTCCAACAAGCATAACCACAAACTCACCAACAGCTGTTGTTAACCATGTAAAGAAAAATGGTAAATCAAATGCTAGGTGCAGTTCAAACGCAATAATAAACATCGTAAACGTAAACACAAGTGTATTAATAAGCATACGAGCCCACATATTTTTAATGTAGCGCATAGAAAAAATGGTAATGAGTAATGATAGTACAGATTGTCCTACCCCAAACACCAGATCATAAGCGACCATTGGTGAAAAAAACAAATTCGTCAGAAATACCCCTAGTACAATGCCGTACACGTACTTTTTATTAAATACAATCAAATGATTGAACATTTCTGATATACGAAATTGGATATTGGTGAAGCCAAACGGCTGAATTAACATGCTAACAGCAATATACATAGCTGCTAAAAGACCGTTGACGCAAAGTGTTCTTATATTCATCTTACTATTCTCTCCTTAGTTTTTTAACGTGGGATGGTTACGAACCACGTAAACACTCAAAGAATCATACAGCAAGCTTAAGCTTTCGTCAATCTAGCTGTTTGCAAACTACTGCTGCTTTCATGTCTTCCATATTGACTGCTCTTTTTTCTTACTTTTCTTTAGTATAAAATAGAAGACGTATCCGTATACATAGGTGACATAAAGTAGTTAACCCTTTTGATTTGAAATACGAAAGGATTTGTAGCGATGTTAGATAATACAGATAAGCGCATACTAGAAGAGCTATCAAAAAATGGACGTATGAAGATGAAAGAATTAGGAGAAAAAGTGCATTTAACCGGACAAGCCGCTTCTGCTAGAGTATTAAAGTTAGAAGATGAAGGCATTATCAAAGGCTATACAATTAACATTGATGAACGAAAACTTGGCTACACCGTCCATGCATTTTTAAATATCTATACGCAGAGCATTCATCACCACCCCTACCTTACATTTGTAGAAAATCAGAAGAAGTACGTTATCAACAACTTTAAAATTAGCGGCGATGGCTGCTACTTACTAGAATGCAAATTTCATTCAAATGAAGAACTAAATGATTTTTTGACAGAGCTAAATCAGCATGTGAATTACAAACTTTCAATCGTCATTAAAAAATAAATTTTTTTAAAAAATAAAGGTATATTAATTTATGAAAATGGTAATCCTAATAACGTATTCCCCCTATTCCAATAAATTTGAAAATCCTTTGCGCCGTCGCAAAGGATTCTTTTTTTATGTAGGAAACCGCCTTCTATTTTTTGAAAAGTTGAACATCTCTCATAGCGTTGACATAGCGGTCAGAGGTTTATATAATCGGTGACATCGAAGCATAGAAAAGCAGACTCAAGACATTATACACGTATCGTAATTCTTCGTCTTAGAAGTTGATCAGTTTTATAACTAGACAATTTCTAAGACGTTTTTTATTTTATCATTTGTGAAACACTAGTAAAAACAAGATTCCACGTGAAAATATCCTAATGATCAGGGAGGTTTGCATATTGAAAACAATCTATAAAGACATCATTTTAATTATTGCCGGAGCGCTTTTAGTTGCTGCATCCATTGATTTTTTCGTCATTCCAAATAAATTAGGTGACGGAAGTACGGTTGGTATTGCTCTTGTTTTATATTATTTATTTCATATCCCTACAAGTATCAGCACATTTCTTGTGAACCTTGTATTCATTGCCTTAGCTTATAAATTTCTAACTAAAAAAACCATTCTCTATACGATTCTAGGAGCTGTCATGACGTCCGTTTTCTTAGGTCTGGTCAGCTATATTCCTTTTCACGTTCACGACATGATTTTAGGAATTGTATTCGGGGCTTTACTAATGGGAACAGGACTGGCACTCATTTTTATCGCGGATGGATCTACCGGCGGCACAACTCTTTTAGCTTATTTATTAAACTACACAAAAGGCTACAATATCTCGAAAAGCATGTTCTACATGGACAGCGTCATTATTTTAGCATCGGTTTTTGCTATTGGCGTCAACAATACCCTCTATACTTTTATATTCGTCTATCTTTGTGCTAAAATCGTCGATGTTGTTATCGAAGGTTTCCACAACAAAAAAGCAATGACGATTATGTCTGATCAGTACAAAGACATTGCGCAAGTTATCACCAGTGAATTTGGAAATGCAGCTACCATCTTTTACGGATATGGCTACTACGCCAACAAAGATAAACGCATTATCTACGTTGTTATTAAAAAGAACGAGTTATTAAAAATTAAAAAGAAAATCCAGCAAATTGACCCGAATTCTTTTATTGTCATCCACGAAGTAAAAGAAGTTGTCGGCGGAAAATTTGGATTTATCGGCAATTCGCCTCATGAAACAAAAGCCGCTGCTAAATAAAAAAATCCACCAAGAGGTGGATTTTTTTATGAAAAAACCGTTAAGAAAAACGAAAAGATCCCTGCTAAAAAGTAAACTGACCCTAACGCAATTGCTCCTGTAACGACCGTAAATACACTTAATCCGATAGCCACCTTCATTTTCATCCACATCCCTTTTTAGATTAGTAGTATAAGTATGTCCAAGAATAGAAGATTTATAACTATGCCACCCTATTTATTTCATATATCGATGCAACAATTGTCTATTCAATGTGTTCTAAAACCACCCCTGGCGGCATAATGTATAGGAAGGATTTCATATACACATCTTTGTATCACACATATCATATGAAATTAGGTGAGATAAAATGGTGGCTGTCCACTTTTTTGAAAACAGAAAGCTTCTATTAAGCCAGCTGAGGGAAAACATTCCTTCTACGGGTGATGATTTAAAGATTAAGGGACGAAAAGGAACCGTCGTGCTTGTGAATGACATCGATGAAAAAAATGTTCACGTGGAAGTTGCTTTAGAAAAAGTAGTGAAAAAGAACTTAGCGTTAGATAATGCTAAAAAGAAAAGGAGATAAGCGGCTACGCTTATCTCCTTTTTTTGATTGACATACGATCTCTTGCTTCTGTTTAGAAAAAAAAGAGACTCCTAAAAAAGGAATCTGCCAAAAAGAGCGATATCATCGCCTGAATATTAATACAAGCTATACTTTAACATATAAAAACATATTTTACAAAAATAAACTATTATTTTACGCATAATTATTTTTTTATTCGAGGCTTTTCAACATTTGAAACCCATTTCGTATAAAGAGTTTTATTTATTTTTCAGGCCAAATTTTTGCATCCGGCTCTAATAACCACTTATGCTCTTCTTCCATAATACGGTCTGTCCATGGATTATTGTCAAGATGGCGAATCATCCAGCAGAAGTACATCGCATAGCCGGGAGCCGTTGCTTGAGGATGATCTAATTCACCTGGAATTGTAATAAAACTATTATCAACTACACGGTATGCATCTTCTCCAACCATTGCACAGCCAAATCCTTGCGGCTTGTCAAAACGATAGTAATATACTTCAGGCTGATCATGATGATGAGGCGGATAGCTCGACCATCTTCCTGGATAAGAAATAACTTCTCCAATAACAAGGTTAGAATAAGGAGCGTTATTATAATCAAAGATTGTCCGAATGACACGCTGAGCGGTACCTTCCCATACTCCTTCACCAGCTACTGTATTTTGACAGTCTTCAGGCGTATATAATTTTGATGAAAATTCTTTTTCATTATCCGTTTTTTGAACTAGTACTTCACTATTGGCAAGCGCGGTAATTTTAACCTCCACATTTTTCGAAACGTGCAAACACCAAGGCTCTTCTTCAAAAAGAGACTCACGCTGAATTTCTTTCGAATGTCCTTCCCACTCTAGCTTTACCTTTCCTTCTAGTAAAAGAATAGCCGTTTCATTGCTGCTGTCTAGTAAAGTTTCCTCTTTTCCTTGAGACATATTATAAATCCCAATATCCATCAGCATATCTTTGTGCTGACCGGCCATTTCTGTAAGTACGTTGTATCCTTTATTTAATTCACCTAATTTACCTAGCATGTTTAACTTCCTCCTTTATGTAGTAGCACAATCAGAATTTACTAATCACTCATTTTTTCTTCATAGACTTTATACATTCTTTTGAATATGTGACTGTGAAGAGTTTTTATTAACAGCAATACTCTTGATTGTATTCAATTATTTGCAGATGCTGTGGCGTTTCTTCGTAACGGAGCCGTCGATTTCCGGACAATCAATTTCGGCTCAAGAAGTAAATGTTCTTTATGCATCGTTGAGTATTCCATTTCTCTAACCAGCAAATCCACTACGTTTACAGCCATTTCTTTTGTCGGTTGTGCTACCGTCGTCAACATGGGCGTGATGGTAGTAGAAAGGACGGTATTATCAAAGCCAATCACTGATAAGTCATTCGGCACATCAATGTTGAATTCTTTTGCCGCTTGTATGACGCCAATAGCCAGTAAATCGTTACAAGCAAAAATAGCCGTCACTTTCTCCTTCATTAAAAAAATTTGCTTAGCACTTTCATATCCTTTTTGAATACTTGCTTCGGTCGTAATAACGTGCTGAGGTAACACAGTGATTCCATTTTCTTGCATGGCATCTCGAAAAGCATCTAAACGGGCGTGATTACTTTTTGCATTTTCTGTAATAATCGCAATTTTTTTATGATGCAAAGATAGCAAATAATCAGTCGCCAAATAGCTTCCCTTATAGTCATCCACTGTCACTGTATTAACAGATATGTGAGGGATTTCTGAAGCAATAACGCTAATGGGTATATCTTGCTTCAGCATATTTTTTAAAAGATTAGCATTGCGAAAAGCAGATGCTACAATTAAACCGTCGATTCTCTGACGAATTAACAGCGATAGATATTTTTTCTCTTTTTCCGCATCGTTATCGGTATTACACATTACAACATGGAAACCTCGCTCATGACTTCGGTCTTCTATGCTTCTTGCCAAATCGGCAAAAAAAGGGTTGGAGATGTCGGGTACGAGAAGCCCAATCGTTTTAGTAGGCTTTCCTGTTAAAGCAGATGCTACGACGCTTGGATGGTAATTCAACTGCCCCATAACCTCAATTACTTTTTGTCTTGTTCTTTCACTAATGTGACCGGTTTGATTGATAACTTTTGATACGGTGGAAATTGATACACCTGCTTCTTCAGCCACACTATAGATGGTTGGCTTCATTTCATCTCCTCCTTTCCTTTCATAAACATATAAAAGGCGTAAAACCTTTTACAATAGAAATTAAAGACCGCTTTTTTCTTTAATAAAGTTTCTTGCTTTTAACGCATATTCAAAAGGATTAGCAAGCGCTGGATCCTGTTCTGCTTCTACGACAAACCAGCCGTTATAATCAGAAGCGGCCAGCGTAGTAAATACTTCATCAAATTCAATAACTCCGTCGCCTGGAACAGTAAAGGCTCCTTCTTTTACCGCTTGCAAGAAGCTCAGGTCTTGTTGTTTGACTCGATCAACTACTTCTTGGCGAATATCTTTTAAATGAACATGCTTAATACGATGAAGATATTTTTTTAAGATATAAAGAGGTTCTTCGCCTGAAAAAACAAGATGACCGGTATCAAATAGGAGCGAAACAAGCTCTGGATTGGTAAGCTCCATTAGCTGCTCAATTTCTTCTGTTGTTTGGACGCCTGTTCCCATGTGATGATGATAGACAATATGCATATCTTTCTCTCTTGCTAGTTTCCCAAGATAGTGCAGGCCTTCTATAAGGCTGCTCCACTCTGTTGGCGTGAACACGGGCTTTTCTTTGAATAAAGGTACATCCATCATCCCTTGAATGCTGTGTCCTTGTTCAGATACAACAATTACTTTTGCTCCCATTTCGTATAAAAAATCGCGATGTTCAATAAATGGCGTCACCGTTTCTTCCAGCGGCTTTGTCGTTAAAAATGTACTAAACCATGCGCTTGCAATTTCTAAATTCCGAAGTGATAATGCCTTCCTTAAGATCGAAACATTTCGCGGATATTTGTTTCCTACCTCACTTCCTTTAAAACCGGTTAAAGCCATCTCACTGATACACTGTTCAAATGTATTTTCAGCTCCTAGTTCAGGCATGTCATCATTTGTCCAAGCGATTGGAGCAATCCCCAGTTTGACCGTGTTTTCCTTGAACATGTCTTCCTCTCCCCTATATCAAATTGAAAACGCTATTATATTCACCGAATGTTTCCCCTCAACATCGGCCATTTCTCTTGCTTGTTAATAGCCTCTGGCCATTTCAAGATTTTTCACTTTATCCTTATAGGCTTCTTGTACATGGTAATTTTCAGATACCTCTGCTACTCCTACATGCCACCACGATTCATAACCGTTTGTCATAGTTTTGGGTAGCACTTTAATATCAATTAATGTAGAAGTCTCTTGTTTTTGTGCATCTTCCATTGCCGTTTTTAGTTCTTCAAGAGAGCTTACACGATATGTTTTTACACCGTAGCCTGCGGCGCTGGCTGCAAAATCAATTTTCATCACGTTTCCGTTTAATTTTCCTGTTTCATCGTTTCGATAGCGAAACTCTGTTCCAAAACTCCCCATTCCATTTGACATTTGAAGATTATTAATACATCCAAATCCGGAGTTATCAAACAGTAAAATATTTATCTTTTTTCTTTCTTGAAGGCTTGTAATGAGCTCTGAATGCAGCATTTGATAGCTTCCATCTCCAACCATCGCATACACTTCTTTAGCTGGTTCAGCCAGCTTAACTCCAAGTGCACCTGATACTTCATATCCCATACATGAATATCCATATTCCATATGATAGGTATTGGGTTTATTAGACTTCCACATTCTCTGTAAGTCACCTGGAAGACTTCCAGCTGCACCAACAATGACGGAGTTGTCATCAAGGAGCTTATTCACCTCTCCAATTACTTCTGTTTGCGTTAATTGAGTACCAAGTGATTCTGCATATTCAGCTAAGCTTTCATCTAAATGACCTTTTATTTCTGGAATAAAATCTGCCCCTGTAAAACGTATGCTATGTAGACGCTCTAATTCTGCTTCCCATGCGTCTTTTGCACTTGCAATTTCTGTCGTGTAACCAGACTGATAGCCAATTGACATGAGCTCTTTCCTAAGAGCAAACAACCCTTCTTTTGCATCAGCTACAAGCTTCACGGCATCCAGTTTATTTGCATGAAATTCAGACGTGTTAATAGTAAGAAATTGCACGTCGGGATGTTGAAAAAGCTGTTTAGATGCTGTTGTAAAATCAGTAAATCGAGTGCCTACTCCAATTACTAAATCCGCATCTTTAGCGATTGTATTAGCAGCTGAGTTTCCTGTTACACCTATTCCGCCAAGATTATAGCGATAGTCGCTTTCAACGGCACTTTTCCCAGCTTGAGTTTCTCCAAATGGAATATGGAACTCACTAGCAAATTGTTTTAACTCTTTTGCAGCTTCTGAATACCGAACGCCTCCTCCGCAAATGATGATTGGCTTTTTCTTTGTTTTTATTGCTTGAATTGCATCTGCTAGACTGTCCCTAGTCGGAAGGCGACGCTCAATGCGGTGAACGCGCTTTTGGAAGAAATAAGCTGGAAAGTCCCATGCTTCTCCCTGCACATCTTGAGGCAAACAAATAGTTACAGCTCCCGTATCTGCAGGATTCGTTAACACACGTATCGCATTAATCATAGCTGTCATCAATTGTTCAGGGCGGCTTACGCGATCCCAGTACTTACTCACTGGACGGAAAGCATCGTTTGTAGAAATAGATAAATCATATGACTGTTCAATTTGCTGCAAAACAGGATCAGGCTGTCTAGTTGCAAATACATCGCCGGGAAGCAACAAAACTGGAATGTTATTAGCTGAAGCTGTTGCTGCCGTTGTAACCATATTTGCCGAACCTGGTCCTACTGAAGATGTGCAAGCCATAATCTGCTTTCGATGTTTTTGTTTTGCAAAAGCCATCGCTGCATTGGCCATTCCTTGTTCATTACGTCCTTGATATACATCTAGATTTCCTGGGTCTTCTTCCAAAGCTTGCCCAAGACCTACTACATTTCCGTGCCCGAAAATTGTAAAAATCCCTTTAATAAACTGATGCTGCTTTCCATCAAATTCAACATACTGCTGATTTAAAAACTTCACTAATGCTTGTGCCGTCGTCATTCTAACTGTTTCCATGCTTCTTTCTCCCTTCTAATACTAGATTGCGATTTTAAAAAAGGAAGCATAAGGAATATCTTTAATTCCTGATACCTCCTTTTAAAATGGAATGCGATTTTTAATGAATCACTTACCAGCGCGTTGTTACCATTTTCTTTCTTGTATAAAACTCCACGCCGTCCGTACCATTTGCATGAAGATCACCGTAAAAAGAATCTTTCCAGCCAGAGAATGGGAAGAATGCCATAGGTGCCGGTACCCCTACATTTACTCCTAACATACCAGATTCAATATTTTCACGGAACTCACGTACGCTGGCGCCGCTATCTGTATAAATACAAGCACCGTTTGCAAATCGAGAGTTATTAGCTACTTCAATAGCTTCTTCTAATGTTTTCACACGTACAATAGACAGCACAGGTGCAAAAATTTCATCTTGCCAAATTTTCATTTCTTGCGTAACATGATCAAAAATCGTTGGTCCGACAAAGTAGCCCTTGCCATTTACTGCTGCATCTGTGCGACCGTCACGAATAAGCTCCGCTCCTTCTTGCACGCCTGATTCAATATAGCTGAGCGTACGCTCTTTATGATTTTCACGAATGACTGGTCCTAAGAAGACGTTTTCTTCTAAGCCGTCGCCAATTACAATATCATTTGCTTCCTCTACTAATCTTTCAATTAGCTGATCCGCAATTTCTTCTTGTACAGTAACAACAGATGCTGCCATACAGCGTTCACCTGCTGAACCAAAAGCGGCTCCGATAATTTGTTTTGTTGCTACGTTCAAATCTGCATCATTTAATACAATTGAATGGTTTTTAGCACCGGCTAAAGCTTGAACACGCTTTAAGTTTTCCGTACCTTTTTTGTACACGTACTCAGCTACAGGCTGGGAACCTACAAACGAAATAGCTTTCACTAATTTATGTTCAAGAAAACCGTTTACCACATCATGCGCGCCGTTTACAATATTTAATACACCTTTTGGCAAACCAGCTTCTTCAAACAGCTCAGCTAATCTTGCAGCTAACAGCGGCGTACGCTCAGAAGGCTTTAACACAAATGTATTGCCGCAAGCGATCGCAAGCGGGAACATCCAGCAAGGAACCATCATTGGAAAATTGAACGGTGTAATTCCTCCAATGACGCCAATTGGATAGCGGTACATGCCAGACTCAATATCTGTTGCAATATCAGGAAGCTGTTTCCCCATCATTAACGTAGGAGCTCCTGCCGCGAATTCTACGCATTCAATTCCACGCTGCACTTCACCTCGCGCTTCGTTAAAGCTTTTTCCGTTTTCAACTGTCACTAACTTTGCTAATTCATCCCAGTTATCTACTAATAGCTGCTGATACTTGAATAAAATTCGTGCACGTTTAGGCACAGCTGTTTTTGCCCACCCTTTGAACGCTTCATTTGCTGCTTGCACCGCTTGATCTACGTCTTCTTTTGTAGAAAGAGGTACCTGTGCGATTAATTCACCTGTTGCTGGGTTATACACAGGTTCCGTTTTTGATGCAGCTGATTCAATCCATTGTCCACCAATATAGTTTTTTACTGTTTTTACTGCTGTTTGCGTCATAGAATATCTCTCCCTTTATCTGATTTTAATAAGCTTCTATTCCTTTAATCTCTCAAGATTTTCCCTTTGTTTATTAGGCTTCCTGCAAAACTTCAGTTGCTGTCTCCATAAAGTTGAAGAGCTCAACGCTTGTCGGCATAGCATCTGAACAGCTGTGTCTTGAAATGACAATCGAAGCGGAGGCACCCCCCAATCGCATTGCCTGTGGAATTTCCAGTCCTTGCATCAATCCATAAATAAAGGCTGAAGCATAGGAATCACCAGCACCAAACGTTTTCAGAACTTTTGTTTTAAATATTCCTCCACGGTGAGACTTACCATCTCTTGTATAGGCAATAGATCCTTCTCCACCATGCTTAATCACGACGATTTGAGCATGGTGAGAAAACCAGCGCTCTGCTGTTACTTGATCATTAGATTCTTCATAATTTAAAAGTTTTTCCATCATGTCAAACTCTTCTCGCGTACCAATAATCACATCTGATTTTTCAGCAGCTAAATTAAAATAGACTGCCGTTTCAGCTTCCGATTCCCATGTATATGGACGATAGTCAATATCAAAAAACACTACAACTTCATGCTTGCGTGCGTATTCTAATGCTAGAAATACAGCTTCACGAGAAGGACTTTGTGCAAGAGCGGTTCCAGATATTAAAAGAGCCTTTGACTTCTTAATATATTCTTCTGATACTTCTGTAGGATCTAGTTTTAAATCCGCTACGTTATCTCGATACATTAAGATGCTGCAATCTGTAGGGCTCTTGATTTCCGTAAAAGCAAGCCCCGTTACAGCCCCTGTTTTATCGACAGCAATACTATCTGTATTAATCTTATTTTTTTGAAGATACCCAGTAATGAAGCGGCCCATTTGATCATCTGATACTTTTCCGATAAAACCGGTTTTTAAGCCTAGCCTTGCTGCTCCAATCGCAATATTAGCTGGAGAGCCTCCTACATATTTAGTGAATGTTTTAGTCTCTTCCATTGGACGCTGTGTTTCATTTGCATTTAAATCAATACATAAGCGACCGATAGCGATAAAATCTAACTCACGATTTTCTTTAAAAACAAGCGGATTCATCTTTACTCCTCCTTAGTTAAGCGCTTTCCTAAAAAGGCGAAAAGAGCAAGATATTCTCTTTCAGCCCACATTTCTATCATTAATTCACTGCGTATTTTTTATGTTCAATCTTCACTGGCTGCCCTGATAGTAAAGATTTTTTTGCTGCTTTAGCAATTCGTTCTGCCTGTAATCCATCGTTACCTGTACAAATTACGCTTTGATTTTCCATAATTGCTCTTGCAAACTGTGTTACTTCATCTATATATGCTTGTGTATAGCGTTCAAGGAAGAAATATAGCGGCTTCTCTTTCACTACACTTTCGCCTGTTGATATTTCTACTGTAGTTGGACGGCAATTATCAGCAGTAGCGGAACCTTTTTCACCAAAAACTTCAAGGCGCTGGTCGTAACCGTAGACAGCTTGACGACTGTTATCAATCACGCCTAAAGCTCCGTTTGCAAATTTTAATGACACAATTGCCGTATCTATATCCCCTGCTTCTTCAATAGCAGGATCGATGAGCGTCGTCCCGTAAGCCGATACTTCAATTACTTCACTGTCCATTACATAACGAGCCATATCAAAATCATGAATCATCATATCCATGAACAATCCTCCTGAAGCGCGGACGTATTCTGGACTCGGAGGCTGAGGATCTCTGGAGGTGATTTTTAAAATGTGCGGCTGCCCTACTTCTCCCTGCTGTACAAGATCATGCACTTTTTTAAAGTTGGGATCAAATCGTCGGTTAAAGCCAACTTGAAGCTGTACGCCGTGTTCTTTTACTACTTCTAACGCTTGGATTGTTTCTTCTACTGAAAAACTAACGGGCTTTTCACAGAAAATATGCTTTTTCGCTCGAGCAGCTTCTTCAATAATCGATGCGTGCGTATTCGTTGGCGAACAAATGAAAACGGCATCAATTTCTGAATCTGCTAATAAATCTTGATAATTTGTTGTTAACGTTGAAATTCCTTTACTTGCAGCCCACTCGTGCAAATGATCTACCACTACGTCTGAAACCGCTTTAATTTTTATTTGCGGCATTAATTTTAAATTATCAACATGTAATTTACCTATTCGTCCAGCACCAATTATTCCAATTGTAAGAATCCCCATCTTATTTTCCCCTTTAATTAAAAGTTAAGAAAACATTCGCTCAAACCTATTTTTAGGTTAAGCGCTTTCCTATTTCCAATTATACATACTGTTTTTTGAAATGCAACATTTTTTATAGATTATTTAGAATATTTGTTTTTTATTCATCTGATTGTACAGTATGAAAAACCTTATTTTTATCTATTTATGCTTAAAATTAAGAGAATTCTCTATATTTAAGTATTCTTATAATAAGGGCAAGTTATTATAATCTTATCTACTATTATTTCCACTGTCGAAATAATTTAATTGAAAATTAGATATATTTAAAATTTTAATTGACGTTTAAAAAATGTAAGCGTATACTTTTTATCAAATAGATTAAGCGCTTAACCAAATTAGTTTGATGTTTTCAACAAAATAATCGATCTGGTGGTGTGGAAAAATGAATGAATTTATTTCCAGAAAAACAGCTCTTGACAGGATTGGGATCCCTTCTCATTTAACGTGGGGATACATAGGTATTATTGTTTTTATGATTGGCGATGGCTTAGAACAAGGATGGTTATCTCCTTATCTTGTAGAAAGAGGTTTAACCATTGAACATGCTGCTTTACTTTTTACCGTTTACGGTATTACGGTCTCTATTTCTTCCTGGTTCTCCGGCGTACTGGTTCAGCTGTGGGGTCCTAGAAAAGCAATGGCATTCGGCTTGATATCCTTTATTATTGGTTCAATTGGATTTATAGGTATAGGACTTCATATTATGAATTACACAATTATATTAATTTGTTATGCTCTTAGAGGATTTGGCTACCCTTTATTTGCTTACTCATTCTTGGTCTGGGTGTCTTACCGCACGCCCCAGGAAATGCTTTCAAAAGCAGTAGGCTGGTTTTGGTTTGTCTTCCAGCTTGGTTTAAGCGTAATCGGAGCTTTTTATTCCAGTTACATGGTTCCTAAAATCGGCGAAATTGCTACCTTGTGGAGTGGTTTACTTTTTGTTTTGATCGGCGGAATCTTTTCAATTATCATGAATAAAGACAGATTTACCGTTCAAAAAGTAAGCGATAACAAAACAAAAGAATTAATGAAAGGGATTACAATTGCATTTGAGAACCCTAAAGTAGGAATCGGTGGAGTTGTAAAGATTATTAACTCCGCTGCTCAATTTGGATTTGTTGTCTTCTTGCCAACCTATATGATGAAACACGATTTCACAATGAGCGAATGGCTTCAAATCTGGGGCACTCTGTTTTTTGTGAATATGGCTTTTAATATTATTTTTGGTATTGTTGGAGATAAATTTGGCTGGGTAAATACAATCAAATGGTTTGGTGGAGTAGGATGCGGAATTGTAACACTCGCTCTTTACTATGTACCTCAATTCGTAGGACATAATTATTGGGTAATGATGATTGTCGCATGCTGTTACGGTGCAACACTAGCAGGATATGTCCCTCTTACAGCGTTAGTGCCTTCCTTAGCTCCGGAGAATAAAGGAGCTGCGATGTCCGTATTGAATTTAGGATCTGGACTTTCTGCTTTTGTAGGCCCTTTAATTGTAACTATTTTCATAGGTCTTTTAGGCACGGGCGGCGTAATCTGGATCTTTGCTTGCCTATATTTCTTTGGAGCTTTTTTAACGGGTTTCCTTACAATTCCAACAGAAACAACAGTCAAAGGCGAAACAATAAACGAAGTCAAAAATCCGGTCTCTCTATAAATATTATTAAGTAAAAAAGCTGCATGTGCCCAGGCACATGCAGCTTTTTCTTTTCTCTGTTTTATAGCTTTTTTACCGACGCACGTTCTACTAGTTCTGGAATAATTGTTATTCGCTGCTTTGCATGCTCTTCTTTTTTCATAGACTTTAACAGCTGTTCGAACGTACTAGTTGCCATCTGCGAAATAGGTTGTTCAATCGTTGTCAAACCAGGCTCAGCAATATCGGCATAAATTGTATTATCAAATCCAATTACCGACAGATCTCCTGGAATTGAAAGCCCCTGCTTTCTTGCCTCATTTATGAGGGATATTCCAATTAAGTCCGTACATGCAAAGACTGCTGTCGGCCTATTAGGCAAAGAAAGCAGCTGTTTACTTGCTCTTCTGCTATCTTCTACTGTTGAATAACAGCTGATAATGGACTGATTTTCTAGTGATAAATTTGCCTCTGTGAGCGCTTGTTTAAATCCTGCTAATCGCCCCTCACTGCTTTTTCTATCTTTTTCAGTGATAATCGTTACCGATTGATGACCTTTTTCTATTAAATACGTACCTGCGATATATCCTCCGCGAACGTTATCAATTGTCACTACATGCGTTGAGATAGAAGGATGATCAACTGAAAACAATACAAGTGGTACATCATGCTTCACAATTTTCTTTACGAGCTTCGTATCATTTAGTTCGGTTGCGATAATAATTCCATCTACTTGCTTTTTGAATAAAAGATCTATGTATTCATGCTCACGTTCTGTTTGATGATCCGTACTGCATAAAAAAAGCGTGTATCCCGCTGCTCTGGCACTATTCTCAAAAGCTCTTGCTACCTCTGCGAAAAAAGGATTAGAGATGTCAGGAACTAGCACGCCAATTGTGTATGTCTTTTTCCCAGTTAACGCAGCTGCAACACTGCTAGGCTGATAATCTAATTCCATCATTACTTCATTTACTTTTTTTATCGTTTTTTCACTAATACGGCCTGTCTGATTGATTACTTTGGATACAGTGGCTATCGATACCCCTGCTTTTTTCGCAACATCGTAAATGGTTGGTTTCACTTTCACTGTTCCTTTCTTCGTGATCTCTTTCCTTATTTTATCACGAAAGTATTCAATCGTTTATTTTAGATATATGCTTTAGCTTTAAAAGAGACATAAAAAAGCTGCTCTACTTGAAACAGCTTTTTTATAAATGATTAATTGTTGTTCAACGATTGCTTGCTCATCCATTCCATTATGGTTGTTGTAGCTCCATTTATTTTAGCGTTGGGTTCATTATTATACAGATATATCCAAGATGAATGCCCGTTATACTGATAGGGCGAACCATCATTATTTTTGTATAAACCCGTGGTGTCATGCACATCTTCAAATAGTGATAAATAAGCATTATTTGCATGGCTTTTCACCAAACGTTCATAAGTTGGAAGAGTGTTAATCGTTGGTGGAAGAACCGTATCATTTTTAGCGGCTACGAACCAAATAGGCGTTTCTTTCATCTTTTCAAGATCTTGATCCGTAATTAATCTATCATTTAGTCCTTCACATACTGGAAATGCTGCTGCAAAATAGTTTGGATAATCACGAATCATAAGCATAGTCATATATCCGCCGTTAGATGCTCCTCCGATATAGATTCTATTGGGATCAATATCAGGATTTTTAGCAACATATTCTTGAATTAGTGCCATCAGTGATTCTTTATAAATCGAAGTTCCATCCGCTTCACCTGTATAACCATCCATCCATTTCGTTGGCGCTTGAGGTACTAAAACGTAGGCGCCTTTAAA
Organism: Priestia sp. RMT2NF4; assembly: GCF_047872835.1. Classification (NCBI taxonomy): domain Bacteria; kingdom Bacillati; phylum Bacillota; class Bacilli; order Caryophanales; family Bacillaceae; genus Priestia; species Priestia sp. RMT2NF4. The sequence continues at coordinate 12,825 of NZ_JBLQZO010000008.1, read as the reverse complement.
ATAAGCCTGAGTTTCATTTGTGACAAAGCTAACAGCTTTATTGGCAGATAAGGGAATTGTTGCATCTGTTCCTCCCTCTCCTCCTCCATGCAGCCAAATAATTAACGGATTCTTTTTCTTATCTTTTTTCGGCGCGTAACTTGCGTATGCCAATTCCATATTATGATATATACCTTTTTGAATGGTAAAATCATCTACGAGCTCTCTTTTCTCTCCCTTAAACTGTTTCACTACAAGCCCTGACAACTTTCCTTTTTTTGTTACGATATCTTTTTGCTGGGTAATGGTATATTGACTGTCTATCCATGCATTTAACCCTGTACCATATTCATCATAATTTAGTGGTGCTCCTAATGAAACAGCTGGTCCAACTTCCATTTCTAAAACTGCATATTTTCCAGTATGTACGGCTGGTTGTCCATCTTTATCGGATACATAGGCTTTTTTTATTGTACGATCTCCTTGTTCCAATAAAGACGGTTTTAATCGACTATCACTTCGAGCCACATGCACCTTAAACGTTTCTTTTGTAAGTGAATTGGTTGGAACAGGTTCACCTAAGTCAATAATAATTTTTGTGATCACCGCTCCCCAGTCATATATCTCTGTCACTGTACGATAAGATGTAGCTTTTTCGTGCGCCTGTTTCGCAAGCGCTTCTTTCTCATAAGAGAGTACAATGCCAATTGCTAGACTCCATGTAACAGCCAATAGTACATATTTTTTTAATGTTTGATACATGATGGACTCCTCCTTTTAAATTAGAATAGGAATATTAACATTCTCATTCTATTTCGAATAATATGTAACCGCTTACTTACTTGTGTTCTATTTTACGTGACCTCTCTCTCTTTCTACACATAATTATTTTCCGTTACCTAGTGGAAAACTTTGTAACTATATTCCAATAAGCATATTCTATAAGTCCTTGAAAAAATTTTTTTATTTTATGTATAAAAACTATCTATTAATCAAATCATAATCTTAACCTTATAAAAGGAGTTGATTATGATGGCAAACAGCAGAAATAAGAGCAGCAACGAATTAGCAGTACACGGTGCTCAACAAGCAATCGATCAAATGAAGTATGAGATCGCTAGCGAATTTGGCGTAACTCTTGGTCCTGACACAACTGCACGCGCAAACGGCTCAGTAGGCGGAGAAATCACAAAACGCCTTGTGCAAATGGCTGAACAGCAACTTGGCGGCGGACGTTTCTAAATCACTATCATAAGCAATACGGCTGGAGGAAGAGCGAATGACCGTTCTTCCTTTTTCCCATTTTTATATAATGTCTTATCGCGTTCCTTCTCATCTATATGTATCTAAAACAAAATCACTACCCCCCATAACGTTCACATCCCGTTATATAAGATTCTCTTTCTCTCACAATAGACTGTGTATAATAAAACATAAAAAGAAGTTCCTTTTATAGGAACTTCTTTTATCTCACTTTATAAATGTGCAAGCTCTTCAGATATCTTTTCGGTCTTTGCTTTGAGCTGTTCTTGCTGACCTTCTAAATCAGCGATTACAGCTAACACTTCTGTATTGGTCGGTTCTTCTTCATACTGTTTTAACGTAGCGACAAGAGACTGTGAAACTTTGATGAGCTCTTGATTAACTTCTTGCTGCTGTTTTAAATAGTCAAGTTCATATTCCGTTTTTTCTAGATTTCTCATCGGTCCCCTTCCTTTCGTTAACTAGCTTTTATTTAAGAACGCAGTCTTTTATTATCTTATTTAGTTCCTTCAACATTACCTTATTTTATTTTCGTGATTGCCGTATAACATTTTTTCATTCATTGGGTCAGCTGATTTTTCAGCAGGTGTCACGGTTTGTCCTAGAGCTGAATTGTGTTTATCATGCTCAACTGCGTCTACCATCAGCAAAACTTTTCCGTTTTTAAGATCAGATACATACGAGGAAGCTTCCGCAGCAGGTACACCATATTCGGTTAATTGATTTTCGATTTGATTAACATCTTGATCCATTTTTTCTTCAGACGAAGTAAAAGCATTTTTTATTTTCTCCATAAAGGATTGATGGTGCTTTGAGTGTTGATCTGTATCAACTGTTTGCACATCGATTCCTGCAGAACGCTCAATCACTTCTGTATTTTCATGATGAGGACCACTGTTTGTCAAAACAGAAAGTGCACTGTCCGGATATCCCTGTGTTTTTAAATTTCGAATCGCTGTAATAACGGCCTCTTCTGAATCATACGTACCTACTACATTTTTTGTCATTTTCTATTCCTCCTAGGTATTATCATTTTTTAGCTTGTTATAGTATTAATACCCTTGGATTTTTTGGTAAAACTTTTTAACTTTATCTCTAGCTCTCCTTACAAGGAGAAACCAATAAAACAACAGACCTGAATCTAAAAATTCAAGTCTGTTTCATGATATCAATGATTTTTATTATAAAATTGGTGACAGTAAGCGAGATACCGCTTCTTTAAATTTTATAAGAAGAGAGCGCTCTTTATATCGTTCAAACGTTAATTTTGAACTGCATTGCACATCTTCAAGAAACAGGTTCTGCAACTTTTTGGAAATAGGCTGGTCATATACAACTGCATTCACTTCAAAATTAAGGCTGAAACTTCGCGGATCGATATTCGTCGTTCCTACAGAAGACACTTCATTATCTACTACAATCGTTTTAGCATGCAAAAAGCCTTTTTCATAGAGATAAATATTCGCACCGTATGCCAGCAGTTCCCCTACATGAGACCACGTAGCCCAATAAACAAAAGGATGATCAGGTTTGTTTGGAATCATAATATGAATCTCTACTCCAGATAATAAAGCAATTTTACAAGCATCCATAAAGCTTGCGTCAGGAATAAAGTAAGGCGTTTGAAGGTATACACTTTCTTTGGCCGACATAATCAATGAGATATACATGTTTTTCAGGTGCTGGGTAGTCGAATTGGGACCGCTTGCTACAATTTGTACAGGAACTGTTCCAGAATGAGTTTCTGTACGATGCAAAAATTGTTCCAGTTCAATTGGCTGCTTTGTTGCTTGATGCCAATCTAAAATGAATCGCCCTTGAATATCGTTCACTGACTCTCCTTTAATGCGAAAATGAGTGTCTCTCCAATAACCCATTTTTGGATCTAACCCTAAATATTCATCTCCTACGTTAAATCCTCCTATGTATGCTACTTCACCATCGATAATACAAAGCTTTCGATGATTTCGATTGTTAATCCGAAAATTAATTAAGCGAAGAATTGAAGGGAAAAATGCCTGTGCTTCGCCGCCATATGAAATGAGCTCCTTAAAGAATGATGGCGTCATTTTTCTAGATCCTACTTCATCATAAAGAACGCGAACCTTTATGCCTTCTTTTGCTTTTTTTGTTAGCTCATCTCTTAATTTTTTCCCAAGATTATCTCGTTGAATAATATAATATTGAATATTAATTTCTTTTTTAGCATTTCGAATATCCTCAAACAATGCCTCAAATTTTTGATTACCGTCACTGAAGATATCAATTTCGTTGTCGATGCGCACAAGTGACTTAGAAGAATTTAAATTAGTGAACAGCAATTTATTATGTTGGATTAATAAATCATTTCGATATTCATGGGTCGCTTTAAGCTCTTTTAATTGCTCTTCCACTGAAGATCTTAAATATTCCCGCTCATCAGATGACAATTTATAAAAGTTTTTCTGTTTTAGCTGTCTTCCAAAGAATAGATATACAATAAAACCGACAATTGGTATAAAAAATAAAATAAGAAGCCACGCCCATGTAGATCCTATATCTCTTCGTTCAATGAAAATAAGAATACCGGCTAATAAAATATTAATAGCTGTTACAACAGATACACTTAGTGTAAAGATATGGGCAAATTCCATCCTTTTACTCCTTTCTTTCTATTATATCGCTTTATTAACTCATTCCCTTTTTTAACCTTCTCATTCACTTTACTATACATAACACAGATGTCTTCCTTTTTCATCTTTAGGATCCAAATTTTGTTGTTTTTTCTTTTTTGCTACACTAAACATGTGAAATATTCCTTTTTATTGTGTATTAAAAACAAGGGGGGAGATAATTTGTTTTTTTCGTTTATTTTTCTTAGCCTCATCAATGTATTTGTCAGTATTAGCCTGGGGTATACGGCTTATCAATTATTTAGAAAAGCATTTATTGGAGGTATTCTTACGTGTATCCTTGCTTGCAGTGCTCCGATCTTATTTGTATGGCCTTCCCTGTTTTTATCAACGGGCATATCACTTTCTCTCTACTTTCTCATTATTTACTCAAAAAAGCACATATCATCTAATATGTAAATAAAAAACACGAAAATCTAAGATTTCCGTGTTTTTTATCTACAAGCTGTATACGTAATAATCCTGCACGTGATATGAATCGAAGCCGCATGTTTCGTAAAGTTGCAAAGCGCGTTTGTTTTTTGCTTCAACCTCAAGAAATACATCATACCCTAGCTGATGCTGCTGTAAAACGACTTGTTTTAAAGCAGCCTTTCCTATTCCTAATTTTTGATAGGAAGGTAAAATACCAAATCCATAAATCCATGCTTCGCTTTTATCATAAGATACCCTTAACTTTCCAACCGCTTGACTATTGTACTCTACGATAAAATGATTTTGCTGTTCTTCCGTTTTCGTTTGTTCATAATAAGCAGCTGCTTCTGTTAAAGACATACCAAAGCATTCCACATCAACTTGCATTTCCATTTTCATATCGGTATCTGACTGGGAAGAGCGAAGCGTAACAAAGGGATTATCATCTTCTAATTCTTTTTTCGCCCACTTCATTTGATATTCCGAAAAAGTAAATGAACATGGAATCTTCTTTAAGAACTCCCTGCCTGAAATCGAATCGCCAGGAGCATTTAATAAAATCTCTGTATACTCACGCTTCTTACACATATGTAAAGCTTGAGAAAACAGCTTTGAAAAAATCTTTTTTCGGCGATAGCTAGGATCGACCATTCCGCATATTTCTACTGTATTCCCAAACCCATAAAGACCAATAAATCCAACAAGCTGATTATTTTCATAATAAAAAAAATCGTTAACTTCATTTTGTTTTCGACTTCGTAACATGTCAAAATTCAGCTTCAGCTCTATTTTTTCTTCTTGTTGGCAAATAGACTGTAGCTTTTGTATATCTTCTAGTACATGTTGTTTTAACATACGTATCCTCCTGCATCTCTCTTTTTATTATAAGTTCGGCTTTGTTTAACTTTTTCCTTTCATCTTTAGCGCAATGACCGAATAATTATAGGGTAAAGCACGATCAAAAAGCGTATAGAGTAATTAAACTAAATAGGCGGGGTGCTTATGAAAAAGACCATTTTAATAAGTTTTATTGCACTAGTTGCTTTAACCATTATTTATTGCCTGCAGAAAGAATTTATTTTTGCTTTAGCTTTGTGGAGCATTTATGGGACAGTATTATCAATTTTTGTATATTTTTCTTTTCATAAATCAACGGAAGATCGCGAGGATGAGTAACAATAGCGCTATTAAAAGGTCTGTGAAATAAACCTTTTTACAGACCTTTCGTAAATTTACAACTAGGATGCATGTTGGTAACAATTTAGAAACAAGTATTCTTTATTCTTAGTGTTATAGAAAAAGATATAACCTATTTCACTAAGGAGTTGGATATTCGCATGAAGACAATTACAAAATCTATATCGGTTTTTGCATTAGCAGCTGGCTTTACTTTTTCATCTCTATCTGGAACACTGCCATTCACTCACGAGCAAACAGCAAGTGCAGCAGAAAAAATAAACGCACCGTTCAGCGTATATGAAGTGACAGCAAACGTACTCAATATACGTTCAAAACCTAGCACTCAGGGAAAAATTCTTGATACATTAAGAAAAAAAGATCAAATTGAAGTAGTCAAGTTTGTAAATGCAGACTGGGCTGCCATTAAAATAATTGGCGGCACCGGATATATCAGTACTTCCTATTTAATGAAAGTCCCTACTACTTTTCATACAGCTGCTAACCTTAATTTACGCACAGGGCCTAGCACAAGCAACAAAGTTGTAACAACTGTTCCTAAAGGAAAAAGCGTCAGCTTCTTAGCTTGGGGCTACTCAAAAGATAACAAGCTTTCATTTGATTGGGCTTTTGTAGAATACAACGGCTTTAAAGGATATGTAAGCACTTCGTACTTACAGTTACCTAGTTATAGATAAAAATAGATAACTCCCTTGAATTATTTCAAGGGAGTTTATTTATGGACACCTTATTAATAGTGCCCTGCCCATGAAGCACCGATGATGATTAGTAAAATAAATAGCACAACGATTAACGCAAAGCTACTTCCGTGACCTGCTCCGTATCCATAACCATAACCTCCGTAAAAACTCATTTTCTTTCACCTCCCTTTTTTGTAGAATATGTGAAGGGAAATGAAAACGAACATGAGTATTCTTTATCACAAAATTCATTATAATTTATAAGCGTTAACTCTTTTACTAGTAAGGCATAGGATATAGCATCCCGTGGTTCATCTCTACATCTTTCCCTCGTTCCAACTTTTAAAGTAAGGGTATATTCCAGCAATACAAAAAAAGAAGAGTTTATATAACTCTTCTTTTTTATTGAACTGGATTATCAACTTGCATGTAGTCATTATAATATTCTTCTAACGTAATTCCTTTTTTATACACTTTAGAGGCAAGTTCTTTTCCGACAAATCGTATATGCCACGGCTCATATTTATAACCTGTAATCTGCTGCTTTCCCTCTGGATAGCGAACAATGTATCCATATTTATATGAATTTCTTTCAATCCATTTGGCTTCAGGAGTATCTTTAAAACAATCTTGAGCCGCACACTTACCTGTGCTGCTTGATACATCTATACTTAAACCAGTCTGATGCTCACTGCTGCCTGGATGGGCGCTATAATGACTGGCTGCCGCTTCTCCATCTTGCTTTATGTACGCTTGATAAAGAGATTCCTGGCGAATTTGAGAACGATAAGCGGAAACACCGGCTAGGTAAATCCCTTCTCGTTCAGCAGCTGAAAACATTCTTTCTAACGCTTTTGCTGCTTCTGTACGCATTTGTCGCTTTTCAATTTTTTCTTTAAATATAAACCGAACGTCCGGGTATACAAGGTCAGCGGGTTCATAGTGATCAGGAAGAAGATTTTGTTTATTTACTAGCACGGCAATGGATTCGGGGTTCCCAACAACTTCTATGCTATTTTGCTTCTGTTTAGAAGAAGATAAAGGATTATGATCAGACGTGTTCAAATGATCGTCGTGCCGAAATAATCCCTGATAGCCTAGATACGAGAATCCTGCGATCACACCCAGCACTATTAGTAATGCTATTTTTTTATAAAATTTCATATTTCTATACTCCTGACATAATTTAAGCTTTTTAAGACACTCAAACATTGTATATAAATTAAGAAATAATTACTAATATAACAAACTAATTCCTACTATAAATTTCAGTATGCCCCGACCTATTTTTTTCAAACGTTTATTTCAAGCATAAAAAAAGAGATGTCTTCTAAAAGACATCTCTTCTTACTTCTATTCTATAAGACTAGTATTAGTCGATAACTGTAATTTTAACTGATCTTCTGCCCCAGTCTTGTGCAGCACTATCTGAAGAAACGAATACGTCAATTCGATTTCCTTTAATTGCGCCACCCGTATCTGCCGCTACAGCTTGACCATAACCTTCAACGTATACTTTTGAACCTAATGGAATAACGCTAGGATCAACCGCAATTACTCGTTGATTTGGATTTGATTTTAAATTTACTCCAGTAGCTGTCGTACCACTGCATCCAGCACAGTTAGCTGTATAAGCTGTTGCTTCAACAGTCATAGACTTGCCGCTAGCTTGCTGTTGAGACTGCTGTTGCTGTTGTTGCTGAGCTTGTTGTTGTTGCTGTTGAGCTGCTTGTTCTTTTTGTGCCTGCTCTTGGGCTGCTGCTTGAGCTTGCTCTTGTTCTTTTTGTGCCTGCTCTTGGGCTGCCTGTGCTTGTGCTGCTGCTTGAGCTTGCTCTTGTTCTTTTTGTGCTTGCTCTTGTGCTGCTGCTTGAGCTTGCTCTTGTTCTTTTTGTGTTTGCTCTTGTGCTGCTACTTGAGCTTGCTCTTGTTCTTTTTGTGTTTGTTCTTGGGCTGCTTGTTCTTGCTGAGCTTGTGCCGTTTGAGACTGCTGCACTTGTGGAGCTGCCTTTGCTACTGGCGCACTAGCTGTTTGAGATTGAGCTGCTTGTGCCGCTTTAATTTTAAATTGTTCTCCAGGGAAAACTAAGTCTGATGTTAAACCGTTCCATTCTTTAATTTCTTCTACTGTTACGCCATAATGTTGACCGATTGACCACAAAGTGTCACCACGTTTTACAGTATGTACGATTTCTTTTATGCTAGATAAGTTTAGTGTCTGATTTGGATAAATTAGTGTTGATGTTAAGTTATTAGCATCTTTTAGCTCGTCTACGCTCACATTATGATTTTGAGCGATTTTCCATAAAGTGTCACCTTTTTGTACTTCATACGTTCCGCTTGTAGAGGCAGATGCTGCACCTACAAATCCTGCTGAAAGAATTGCCGTTGTCCCTAGAGTAAATACAAATTTCTTCATTTTCCGAATACCTCCTTATTTACTCAATGACTGAATGATACCACCTGTTCATTTCACTTCCATTACAGGAATATTTTACTTTTATTACGGATTTAATTAATTTTAAACATTTTCTTGTAATATTTCTGACAATTCATTTTTGAATAATGATTAAATTTCATCAAAATCATGTCAAAATTTGAAGAAAACTCTATAAAAAGTTGGAGTTGTATTCGGTGATAAAAGTAACTTATCAGCAAAAAAAAACCTTCTAAAAGCTAACTGCTTTTAGAAGGTTTTTTTACTTATATGAAACAGTTAAAGTTGGAGCATATGCAGGATTGTCGCCCCCATAAATTTCAACTACGTCACTTAAAAAGTCCGCTGAACCTGAGCTTGACAAGCGAAACTGAGTTTTGCCGTTCCTATTCATATATCCCAAAAGTGAGGAAGGAAGTTGAATAGTTGTATATCCATTATCGAGTGAAGGCACTGACATTTGGAAGGCCGCTGAAATAGATGGTGAGGCCTGGTAATCTATTTGTTCTAAAGTACTGCTAGTTCCAAATACACCGCTTTTAATATCGCCTTTCAAAGATGAAATATTACCAGTTGAAGATTTGCGATAAATTTTCAAAGATACATCCGTAATACTTGCATCATCAGGTAAAGAGCTTGTATCAAAAGATAAAATGGTTCGGTATGTGTCGGTATTGTACATTCCCTTATCCCCAATTTTATGAATAGAACTACTCATACCGTCAGCTGATAAATTTCCGATAAATCCATCTTCAGCAGCAAGCGAAGAAAATACTGAGGATTTCTCTGAAGTTCCAGAAATTTGATAAACTTCCGTCTTTACTCCCTCTTGATTACCCGCAGCGTCTACACTAAAAAATTTTATTGTTTTGCTAGAGTTGATGCTAATAGGCTCAGAATACTTTAGAGAATTAACAGTTGGTGTACTTCCATCTAATGTATAGTAAGTGGTGGCGGGTTCATTGGGTGATAATGTGACAGAAACAGAACTTCCATACGTTCCTCCCGCTGGTGAAGCAGCTGTAACCGGCGGGGATATATCTCCTGGATTAGGAGCGTCACCATTCTTCGGATGATTTTTAAAAAAGTTCCAACTTAATTTAGTTGCATTTGGCCCTTTAGGATCTGTATAAGAACCGGATGTACTTCCCCCTGACCAAGCATGCCCCATTCCTTCTATCATGTACTTTTCCATTACTGTTTTTCCTGCTGTATCTTTGTAAATATATTGCGTATAGCTTCTTCCACCAGATACTGTACCTGGTAAAGTTTGATCTGCCGTATCATCAATATTGTTATTATCCAGTCCATCAGACGCTCTATCATTTGTTTGAGCCCATTGCGATAGTATTTGATGCGCATTTATAGGCGCAACAGTGTAGTCAGCTGTCCCATGAAACAAAATAACCGGAACCACTCGCTTATGCTCTCCCATGGCTGAATAGGCTAAATCTCCTTGTTGGATAGGATTAGGACCTCCACTGCTCATTGCTGTATAAGCACCTGTTACACTAGTGGCTGCTTTATATTCTAAGCCCGCCCCAACGCTGATAGCCGCAAATATGTCTGGATAAGTAGCTCCCATAATAACACTCATAGCTGCACCAGCAGATAGCCCTCCAACAAAGACTTGGTCGGCATCTATTGAATAACTGCTTTTTATTTGATTAACCATTCCAGCAATTAACGCTGGTTCACCGCTTCCCCTTGATTGATGAGCAGTATCAAACCAGTTCCAACACTTATTTGAATTAGCAGAAGAGGGCTGTTCTGGATAGAGGACAAAGAACTTCTCTGTTTCTGCCAGTGCATTCATTTGTGTTCCTGCTGCAAATTGATCAGGGTCTTGAGTACAGCCATGTAGCATAACTACTAGAGGTAAGGCAGCACCTCCCTGATAACTGCTAGGTACGTACAGTTTGTATGTTCTTCCGTTATATGTTTTAGAGGTAAAACTTCCTGCGGCTGAAGAAGATACAGCACCTAAAGATAAAAAAAGCATAAAAATCATCCCTGCTATAAATAATCGTTTCATCTTCCTGCTTCCTCCTTATATTGATATGGTTATACTTAGCAGCAAACGTACATATCGGTATGGTATGGAAATGAATAAGAGTTACTAGTAAGATGATAGCAAGGTTTTATGTAATAAAATTTATATTGACTGCACGATTTGCCTACAGTTATGAGGACAAATAAAATCATTCATCTCCAAATAAAGAAAACTCTTACATAAAATTGTAAACGATTGTGTCGATAAATACTATAAAAAAGACATACCTTTTAAAAATAGGCCGGTATGTCTTCTATGGATTGCTTACTTAAGTATTCATATTGTGACTCGCTGCAATTTACCATAGCAATGGATTGAGGATAACGCTGTAAATGAGAAGGGAGCTCCTTAAACCCAAACTGATGATAATATTCAGGAAGAATATCGCTATAAAGCATAAAAATAGCGCTGCGCTTCTCTATCTTCATCTTTTTAAAAAAGTCTTCAAGCATATCTCGGCCATACCCCATTCGTTGATAAAGCTGATGAACAACAACGGACCCAATACCATGCAAAGCAAACTTTAATCGAGGAGTTTGTAAAAGAAGCAAAATAAATGAACCAATAATTTGATTCTCTTCATTTACATATACATACCGAATTCCATATGTTTCTTCTTTTTGATTATCTCTAACATACTCTTTGTACGTCCTGCCTTTAGGCCATGCCGCATATCCCATTTGATAGACTTCTGCCAATTCTTCAGACTTTATTTTTCTTAATAACATGAACATCCCCTCTTTATTTATAATCCCATACGTCAGCAGACATTTTTTATAGAGTTAAAAATAGTTCCTGTATGTATATATTATACTTCATCCTACGGAAGCTTTCTTGCTCGGAGTACTATTAACAGCTAATATGTAGGCTGCTTTCTCAAAAAACTAGAAAGATTCCTGATAGTTGTTCTTCACCCATATCAGTCATATATGTAAAGATACTCTTTATCATTCCATAAAAACATAGAGATGTAAATATATTTCCAGCTTCACTTAGCATTCATTATGTATCACCTATCAAAAAAGAGATTGGGCCATAACGAAATGAATGCAATCTAAAGACGAACAACCCGGATAAATAACCTGGGATGCTTGTTCCGCCGCTGTTGCTTTACGTGCAAGGCTTCGCTTTCCGCGAGCGGGCGATGGAGCCTTGCCCTCCAACCAACAGCTAGAAGCACCTCCTACTGAAACCTACGTTCACCATGACCATTAAAAAACACGAACTATCTATTTTTGATAGATAGTTCGTGTTCAACGTTAACTAAACTGCTTTTGTCCCAGCATCTTTATAGTAAAAGTAATCATCATTTTTAAGCTTTTTCGTTCTCTACATACTCCACTAGATGAAAGAAAAAGCGATATGTAAGAACAAGAGCTTCACCTATTGACATTTTTTCATCAAACTCTTTTATAGCATCTAACTCAATATTCACATCCCATAATCCATCTTTATCATTAAATAAAAGCTGGACGCTTGTTGGGCCGTCATTAAGCTCTTTAGCAAAAAATTGTTTTAGTACAGAACCGAATTTTTTTTGCATATGTAACCCCGTTAATACTTTATATGTGCCAAACACATCATCCACTTCAAAAGAACATCCATCAAGCTTAATAAATTCAAACCATTTTGATTCTACATATAGAAATTCACTTCTGTGTTCTTTCAAGTAAGAAAGAGGAGTATCTAAAAACGAAAGAGGAGATTCTTCTGCGATCAGCTCGTCCGTTTCTTTATCTACTCTTTCGATATAAGAATCTTTAAAACGTGAAGATGCCTCTTTTTCTTCTATCATCAGGTTTTGCGGCACCAACTCTTTTTGCAACGCATATTCCTTTTCTTCTTGATATAGAGATAAAGATTGACCTTGAACGTTCATTTCTTTTTCAATATAAGTTTGAATATTACTTTGTAACATAAAAAACCTCCTGATTAATCTGCATCACTATCTTATATCATAACCTAAACAAGTGTTTATAAATATAGCCAAACAAAAAATCCTTAGGCTATGCCTAAGGATAGTAATAATATATTCAAGTATGTATAAAAGATAATTTGGTTGCGGGGACAGGATTTGAACCTGCGACCTTCGGGTTATGAGCCCGACGAGCTACCGAACTGCTCCACCCCGCG
>NZ_JBLQZO010000007.1:0-189026 GCF_047872835.1 Priestia sp. RMT2NF4 | reverse complement strand
GGGGTACGTACGGTTCGGGGGGGAGTTCTCGGAAACCTAAGACCGAGAGGTCTTAAGGCGCCGGGTTCTTACCCTACGATATCAGCCCGCGTTTACAAACTCAGCTTTTAAGGGTGCTTCAAGAAAAAGAAATTAGGCGGGTAGGAGGTACAAGAGTCATTCCGATTAATGTAAGAATCATAGCAGCCACTCACAACAATTTACTACATAAAATGAAAGAAGGTCTGTTTCGAGAAGATCTGTACTATCGTTTACATGTATTATCTTTAACGATTCCTCCTTTAAGATATAGAAGAACCGATATTCCTTTACTGATTCATCATTTTATGTCCAAATCGAAAACGTGGACGCATATCCATCCAGAAGCGATGAAGCTGCTTATCGAACATGAATGGTTAGGAAATATAAGAGAATTAAAAGGCGTAATTGAGTATTTACTTACCGTCTGCGATGACAACGAAGTGAAAGCAAAAGACGTAGAGTATAGGCTTAGTAGTCAAAAAGAAGATCATTCTTTGTATGAAGTTGAAAATGAATCGGTTGACTTAATCGAACTTCAAGAAAATCGTGCCCTGTTAGAAACGATAAAACAGTGTAATGATACAGGAAAAGCAGCAAGCAGAAAGTGGATCACCCAGCATTTAAAAGGCTTTACGCTTACAGAACAGCAGGTGAGAAATCGTTTGGATGTACTAGAAGAAAAAGAGTATATTATAAAGCGCAGAGGCAGAGCCGGAACGAAAATAACAGAAAAAGGACTGCATTATCTATATCATTTAAAAACAAAACAGCATTTAATCAATCCTTGATGTGCGTAAGGAAGGGAAACTTTACTGATCAAGCTTCCCTTTTCTTATTCAATTACCGTTTACGGCTGATTTCCGCCGTAAACTTTTCCTGTAGAAGAAGTAATAACACCGCTGTTTACGTTTAAAGTATAAGCTAATCCTCCAGAACCTGTCCAAGTGGAAAGATTAAAAGTGCTGCCATTAAATAGTTTATAGATAGAAATATTATTAAACGTCAGCGGCTGACCGTTTGCACAAGTGGTAGGAGCCATATTCGTTTTAGCTAGATAAACAGCTGCATTTGTAGAGCCCGGCTGTGTTACGACCTTAGCTGAACCATCTTTTTCTACCAACAGTGCTGACTGTTCATTAACAGCAATCCCTTTTGCGCTTGTTCCAGTTTCTTCTCCATCTTTAATATTACGTGCAAGAAAGGTTAAAAAGCGTCCCATTCTATCTCGTTGTTCAAAATGGGTGTCTGTTTGAATGTTGTTGTTATGAGGTGTTTGAATCAAATAATCTGTAAAGGAAATAAGAGAACTATAAGGATTGTTTAGCGCTGTTTTAGAATCTAAAGTTGTAGAGCCTGCTGAGATAGAGTCGTAAATGTGATCCCCTTGAATCATAGTACCAGCACTTGTTCCTCCAAAAGGAATGCCTTGATTAATACGATTATTTAATGCTGTAAGAGCGGGAGACCCTTCTAAAAAATCTACATAATCAGCTTGATTGCCTCCAGCAAAAAAGATGCCTTCTGCTTTGTTAATCTTATCTATTAAAGAAGAGTCTGAACCTGCTCTTATTAAATCATCGACGACAATTGTGCTAACAGAGTTAAGAGGCTTACCTATGCTTTTTGCTAGGTCGTAGATATAAGAGTTATAGGCATCAGTACCCGTCGCTCTTATAACTAAGAAATCTCCGCCGTTTGCCTTTTGAATCATCCATTTGAACGCTTCATCTACATCGATGCTTCCACCCATATAGACTTGTCCAAAGCTTGTACTAGTCGCTTTGTCTGCAGTACTTCCGACTTGATAAAGTGTATAAGGTGCAGATGCAGCAGAAGCTGAAATGGGCAGTAAAAGAGATGCTGCGAGAACAGCACCAGTAATGACCTGCTTTTTAATACTTTTCTTACGTTTAACTTTTTTCATAAAATTCTCCTCCTTTAGTAAGTGTTCATAAATGAACATGCAAGTTTTATACCAACTTATTAAACAGCTGAAAAGCTGTGAAAGAAGAGGTCTTTTGAAAAAAACACGGGTGATATAGGTTCTTTATGGGTTCTTATTGAATTGCTTTATAACCAAAAATGACAAGAAGAACTCTAACTTGGATGCCTAATAGTGAAAGGGAAATAGTAAAGGATATATTTTAAAAGTCCATACCTCATTGAAAAATAACCTTTAAAAACTTAAAATTATCATAGAAAGGAAAAACAAGGATAAAAAGAAGAGCTGTCCGCAATAGCGACCTATTTATCAAACAGACCTTCATTCTATCAATATCTTCATCTCTTAAACGTTTTCCACCAGCATTTCTACGCAGAAAAAATTATACATGAGAGGATCTATCAAAATGAACAAGCAGGAAAGTAGTTATAGATGGGTGGTTTTTGGAACCGCTCTATTAGCGTATTATTTGATTGTCAGTCAACGAACAGCCCCCGGACTTATTACCGAGCAGTTAATGAAAGATTTTCACGTTTCAGCATCCGTTATAGGATTGATGACGAGTATACAATTTTTAGCCTATGCAGGCCTTCAGATTCCTGTTGGTTTACTTTCTGACCGGTACGGTCCAAATCGATTTCTTATCATCGGATCGCTTTTAACCGGAATAGGAAGCCTTATCTACAGCACATCTCCCAACGAATATGTGTTAATTTTCTCTCGTTTGCTAGTCGGTACCGGAGACTCCATGATTTTTGTCAATTTAGTGTTAATTTTAAGTCAGTGGTTCAAGGGAAATGAGTTTGTAAAGCTTTTAGGTTTAATTGGGCTGGTAGGAAGTGTGGGGTCATTATCAGCTACCGTGCCTTTATCTATGTGGATCTCCTTTTCAGGCTGGAGAGTTCCTTTTCTTAGTATAGGTCTAGTTTTAATCGCGGTATCTTATTTGCTTTATGTCGTTTTAGTTATAAAACCTAAACGATTATTTGTAGATGATGCTAAAGCAAATAAAGCCTCTGTTAAGACTCAAGAAAGCGTATGGGCGATCCTAAAAAGGGTAATGACGACTCGTCAAGCATGGGCAACATTTCTTTGTCATTTTGGTGTAGTAGGTACATATATAGGTTTTATTGGCTCTTGGGGAGTTCCTTATGGCATGAATGTGTTTCATTTATCTCGCGCTGATGCAAGTCAGCTTATTATGTATGGTTTGTTTGGCGCTATGATTGGCGGACCTTTAATTAGCTGGATATCAAGCAGGTTAAACTCCATTAAAAAAATCTATTCACTCGTCCATCTTATTGTGGTGCTTAGCTGGACAGGATTATTATTAACGGGAGTGAAACCTTCATTCGTGCTAGTCGTTATTTTACTTTTTATCATCGGATTTGGAAACGGCGCAAGCGCTTTGACATTTGCCGTAGTACGTCAATCTTTTTCAGTAAAAGAAGTAGGAGTTGTATCAGGTTTTGCTAATATGGGAGGCTTTTTAAGCGCCGTATTATTACCTAGTATTTTCGGAAATGTCCTTGATTTATTCCCTGAACGCTCGCTGCACGTGGGCTATCATTATGCTTTTATGATTCCCATTTTGTTTTCAATGATGGGGTTGTTAGGTGTCTTACTAATTAAAGAAAAAGGAAAAAAGGAGCAGAAGGTGCTTCATGCTTCTTAATTGGCTTTGAATAAGTAAGTTTCAGCACACAAGCGTGTATCTGTAGTATAAGACATATATTATGTGGTTATTCCCGATATAAATCCTTAAAAAGAATGTAACAGGTAAAGCTTACTTTAATGTATAGCGGGGGATACAAAGGAAAATGATTAAGTAAATACAAATTAAAGGAAAACGAAAAGAGAATTACAGAAAAAAAACAGTTCTTGAAAAGGCTCTATAGATACTAATAGCAGCATTTTTACATAATAAATAAGAAAAAGTTTTATAAAATCCTTGCGTTAAAGCTGACTTTAGGAGATAAGCTATTACTGTACCAGCTAACACAGCGAAAAACAGCAGGTCATAGACTTGCTTTCTCACTAAAGGTAGAAATCAGTTAAAACAGAAAGGATGAATGTTTATTATGTCTAACACAAAAGGTAAAGTTGTCATTATTACAGGTGCTTCTAGCGGAATCGGCGAAGCAACAGCAAAAGAGCTTTCAGCAAAAGGAGCAAAGCTTGTTTTAGCAGCTCGTCGTGAAGATCGTTTGAAAGCATTACAAGAAGATATCAAAGCAAACGGCGGAGAAGCAATCTACAAAGTAGTAGACGTAACGTCTCACGAACAAATGCAAGAGCTAGCACAAGATGCGCTTTCAGCATTTGGACGTATTGATGTGCTTGTGAACAACGCGGGTCTTATGCCATTATCTCTTCTACGCAACCAAAAAGTAGATGAGTGGAATACAATGATTGATGTGAACATTAAAGGTGTTCTTTACGGAATCTCAGCAGTTCTTCCAGCAATGAGAGAACAAAAAGACGGACATGTGATTAACTTGTCTTCAGTAGCTGGACACGCAGTAGGTGCTGGAAGTGCCGTGTACAGTGCAACCAAATTTGCGGTTAAAGCGATCACAGAAGGTCTTCGTCTAGAAGAATCAGCTGGCGGAAGCAACATTCGTGCAACGAACATTTCTCCAGGAGCGATTGCAACAGAACTAAAAGAAACAATCACGGATACAGATTTAAAATCAGGTATCGATGAATTCTATAAAGGTGCGATTGAAGTAGAAAGCATCGCACGCGCGATTGCGTTTGCGATCGAAGAGCCAGCTGGTGTGGCAGTAAACGAAATGATCATTCGTCCTGTACATCAAGAATGGTAATTTGAGGATCCTATCAAGTCAAAAGTTGTCCAGAGAGTAACCTCACTCTTTGGACAGCTTTTTCTATTTGTACCATTGATACGCATATGAAGAAAATAGGAGTGAAATCACATGTCTTATACAATGAGAGACATGCAAGAAAAAACGGGGCTGTCTGCTCCTACATTGCGCTACTACGAAAAGGAAGGTATTTTACCCTTTGTTGAACGAAACGAACATGACCAGCGCCTATATACTGATCAGAATATTGAGTGGGTTAAGTTTATTTTAGCTTTACGCGCAACTGGGATGCCTCTTGCTGAAATCAAGCAATATGTAGAGTCATATAAAAAAGGCGAAAGTACAATCAGCGAACGTAGAAACATGATGCTTCAGCATAAAAAGAAAGTAGAAGCAGATATGTCGCAAACTTACCTCCACCTAGAACGAATTAATTATAAACTTGCCCTGTATGATACGTTGGAAGCTGGTTTAAACAATAAACAAATAAAAATTTAAATGCTGACAACAGAGAATCCTGTTTATAAACAAACTATAAAGGTGTTAAAAACTGCGAAACAAATAAAAGAAGATAACTGAATAGTTATCTTCTTTTATTTGTTCTATTTTAGTATGTACTGCTTAAATAAAGAGCCACATCGCGAATGGCTTTATCAGTTTCACTTTCTATTAACTCTCTGTCCTTTGTATACGAATAAAGAGTATCGCCGTGAAGAAGGTGGTCTGATAAATTTAACAAGCCCACAGCGCGCTTGTTGAATTTATGAGCAATCGCTAAAGTGGTAGCTGTCTCCATATCCACGCCGAGAAAATCTGCAAGTGACCATTCTTTTACCATATTATGCGTCTCCATAAGCATGGCACCCATACTGACCACATGTCCTTTAATATAGCTGTAGCCTTTTTGTTCACAATATCTGCAGGCGGCTTCCACTAGCTCTTTGTCAGCTTCTACAAGCGTTTGGTCTGGTAAATACCAGTGCGATACGCCGTCTTGCATTTGTGCTGCAGATACAATTAAGATATCTCCATATTGTATAGTTGAAGATAAGCCTCCAAAATATCCCGTTTGAATAAATAGGTCGGTTCCGCTGGCGGCAAATTGATGTACGATGTTTGATGCCATTGGACTGCCGTACACATTCGCAAACCCTATATTTCTGTTTTTGAACTTACCTACCACCGTGTTCCATTTAGGCATATGAACATTGGTAGATAAAATCTCTTTCCATAAGCTTAGATTATCTTGGAATCCCCACTCACCATGAATAATAAATGCATTAGGCAGCTCTTTTTCTGATAGCTTTAATACGTTTAGCCAATCTTCTTTTTCAAAATCTCCGTACAGTTTCATATCGTTCTCCTTACTTTTTACATTTAGACTAGTTGGAGAAGAATTCTTCATTTCTATCTTTTATTCCTTTAATTTTTAAAACGAACAAATACAAAATAAATGACGGTTCTGATTTAGAAATGAAGAATTGCGTGCTTTTTTGCTTGTTTTTCGACAAATATTTATGACTAAAAAAGGAATTCACTAATAATAAAAGAACTTTTTTACTAACCGTTATTTAAATTAGATAAAGCTGTGAGAAAAGATCCGTTCAGTTAATGAATGGATAAGAGGAGGGAAAGTACAGGTGTCAAATCATTTTCCCATAATTAAAACAAAAAGACTTTTACTAAGGGAAATTGTAGCAGAAGACGCAAGCAATATTTTAAAATACCTATCCGATAAAGAAGTAATGAAGCACTGCGGTTTAGAGCCTTTTACAGCGGTTGAAGATGCTTTAAATGAGATTTCATGGTATAAATCAATTTTAAACAAAAGATCTGGAATAAGATGGGGCATTACTCTTAAAGAACAAGACGACATTATTGGCAGCTGCGGGTTTCTTAATCGAGTTCATGACCATTACCGTACGGAAATTGGTTATGAATTAGCCAGAGACTACTGGGGAAATGGAATTGCTAATGAGGCATTGGGCGCGGTCATAAAATATGGGTTTACACATTTTAACTTACGGAGAATCGAAGCTTTGATAGAGCCTGCTAATGCTGCTTCACAAAAATTAATAAAAAAGCACGGCTTTATAAAAGAAGGCCTATTAAGAAGCTATGAATTTACGTGTGGAAAATTTGATGATTTGTACATGTATTCTTTATTAAAACAAGATTTTGACAGGCTTCAACCACATGAAGAGAATATCTAGACATCGTTATTGAGAATACGAATAGCACAATGACAGATAAGGGGAAAATGTATGGCCTATCTTAATGTTGATATTGTTCACTATCATCCTCAATTTGCTGAGGCAACGGTAAAAATGTGGAGAGATAGTAAAGAAAAAGCGATTGGACAAAAGGAAATGCACAGTTTTGACCGTCATGTTTATTTTTTAGATCATATATTGTCAGCACACTATAAAGTTGAATTAGCGTTAATAGATGAACAAATAGTAGGAATGGTCGCCTATAACGCTGATGAAATTAACCAGCTGTACATTCATATAGATTATCAAGGGAGAGGAATCGGACAGCGATTGCTTGAAAGAGCCAAAGCAGAATCAAATGGAAAATTAACATTACGTACATTTGAACAAAATAAAAACGCACAGCGATTTTACGAAAAACACGGCTTCAGTATTATAAAAAGAGGAGGTGAAAACGAAGAGAAACTGCCCGATATTACATATGAATGGACAAATAAATGAAAAATACGTAATTCGGATGAAGGAGCGGTTATTTTGAATAAGTTAGCATATGAAACATAACAACGCTGCCTGTATGTTCGTGGCCCGCCTTTTACTAGTTTAGGATAGATGATTAATGCTGACTGACTATTAAAAGGAGGATTTTAACATGATAACGGACAAACATTTTTTAAATGCTGTAAACAATACAAATGTTGATTTTACTGGATGGGATTTTTCTATTATTACTCGTACTGGTCGTATGGATAGCGATATGCTTTCGTGGTCATACGGAAGTGAAGCTTTTCGCCTTATTCAAAACTCTAATGCTGCTTTAGATATGGGAACAGGAGGAGGAGAGTTTTTATCTTTGTTACAACCTTTTCCTCGCGTTATGTATGCTACCGAAGGATACAAACCTAACGTTCCAATCGCTAAAAAACGGTTAGAGCCATTTGGTGTCACAGTTGTTGAACGAACTGAAAACGAGAATCTACCGTTTAAAGATGGTACATTTGATTTAATTTTGAACCAGCACGAAGCTTTTTGTGCTTCTGAAGTGAGAAGGATTTTGTCTAAGGGAGGCACGTTTTTCACTCAGCAAGTGGGAGGGTTAGACTGTTCACGAATCAATGAATGTATAGGGGTTCCAATAAATAAAGAGTTTTGTAATTGGAATTTAAAGAAAGCAATAGAAGAGCTTAGACAAAGTTCTTTTAACATCATCTTTTGCAAGGAAGAGTTTCCTGTGCAGAGATTTTATGATATCGGGGCGCTAGTTTTTTATCTAAATGCAATTCCTTGGCAAGTTCCTAATTTTGATATAGAAACACATATCGGCGGATTGTATAATATCCATCAAATTATACAGTCTCAAGGGTTTTTCGACGTAGAACAACATCGTTTTATTATTAAAGCTGAGGCAAAAAAATAGAGTAATCACACACAGAAGGCGGATCTCTAACTGGAGATCCGCTTTTTGTGCATGAAAACCATGATATAGACAGAATTAGTTACGTAATGGAACGTTTATGATCTTTAATATGATTTTTTAATGTATGAGATGTTGGTAATATGCAGTCTACTGCTTTTTGAGTAATGGGCATAAAGAAATTAAGCAGCACGCCGCCTAAACACACGGTTAATAACGTTCCAACACCAATTGGTCCGTTTAAAAATATTGCAGCTAGTAAGAATGTGAGGTAAATAAATGTTCTTGAAAGAAATAAATTGGTTTTAGCTAGTTTTTGTATGATTAATGTTAAGCGGTCAATTGGAATAGGTGCAAAATTTGTATGTAAATAGGCTGAGGTTCCTACTCCTATAATGATTAAACCGATTCCGAAACAACATACTTTGCTGTACCAACTTTCGAACGTAATCCAATTCTTTAAGAAAAAAAGCCATATATCGATACCAAGACCTGTTATGAATGCTGTTAACAGTCCCAGTATTTCTGGCTTTTGTTTGCTTAAAAGAGAATTACCACAAATTAAAATACAGGCAAGTATAATCTCCCAGCTTCCAACGCTAAAACCTACGTTTAGTGACAGTCCAACCAACAGTGCATCAAAAGGTGAAGCTCCTAGGTTAGATTGTATCGTCAAAGCAATTCCAAGAGTTAATAGTAAAATTCCTCCTGCATAAACAACATACTTCACTGTCATCATCCTTTTTTTTGTTTTTTTGTTGCAAATGCAACTATTTTGAGATACATTAAATGTAGATTATTTTTATTGTATTTGCAACAAAAATATGTATAAAGGAGATATTTTATGAGTGAAATTCTGCGTGAAATTGGCATGATAGCAAGAGCATTGGATTCGATCAGTAATATAGAATTTAAAGAGTATGATCTGACTAAGGGGCAGTATTTGTATTTAGTGCGAATATGTGAAAACCCCGGAATCATTCAGGAAAAATTAGCTGAAATGATAAAAGTAGATCGCACAACAGCGGCTCGGGCTATAAAAAAGCTTGAAATGAATGGTTTTATTGAAAAGAAAGATGATCCCCATAATAAAAAAAATAAAAAACTTTTTCCTACTGAAAAAGGGAAGAACGTATACCCGTTTATAAAAAGAGAAAATGATTATTCGGATAAAGTGGCATTAGAAGGTTTTACCCAGGAAGAAGCAGATACCATTCTTAAGCTAGTTCAAAGAGTAAGAAAAAATATCGAAACAGACTGGGAGTTTGTCAAAAAAGGAAACAAGAGAAATTATTGATGATATAAAGGAGAGGGGCATGTCAGTGATGATGCATATAAAAAAGTGTATTCTTGAAGATGTATATGATCTTCAAGACGTTAGCTATAAAACGTTTTATGAGACATTTAAAGATCAGAATTCACAAGAAAATATGACAGCTTATTTAGAAAAAGCATTTACAATCGAACAGCTAGAAAAAGAACTATCCAATACGTCTTCGCAATTCTTTTTTATGTATGTTAATCATGAAATTGCAGGTTATTTAAAGGTTAATATGAATGACGCTCAGTCTGAAGAGATGGGGGAAGAAGCGCTTGAAATTGAAAGAATTTATATAGGTAACAGCTTTCAAAAACAAGGACTTGGTAAACATTTATTTAATAAAGCAGTAGAGATAGCAACGACATTTAATAAAAAGAAAATTTGGTTAGGCGTATGGGAAAAAAATAAAAATGCGATTGCTTTTTACAAGAAACAGGGATTTGTTCAAATTGGATCTCACTCATTTTATATGGGAGACGAAGAACAAATAGATCTCATCATGGTTAAAACACTTTTTTTATAGTTTTAAAAAATAAGGATTATTCACTAATTTAACTGGTAGAGGATAATCCTTATTGCATACAGAGATTTTATGCTTTTTTTTCAAAGCAGATGCTTTTAGGGGAAGCAGTAAGCAAACTAATATGGTTGCTGTGCCAACACATAGGAGAATGAAATTAATGTCACATGCTTACCAAAATGTTGGCTTCTTTCATTTTGGAAATTACATTTTTACTTTAATTCTATTTGAAACAACACAAACTAATTAGACATATATCGAATTAGAAGGCTTAAAAAATGAACGTTTTTACGTCCACTTTAATAAATAACGGGCCACATCTCTTTCGGATTTAACTCGTATTCTCCATTTTGC
Organism: Priestia sp. RMT2NF4; assembly: GCF_047872835.1. NCBI lineage: Bacteria > Bacillati > Bacillota > Bacilli > Caryophanales > Bacillaceae > Priestia > Priestia sp. RMT2NF4. Next base: position 178,416 of record NZ_JBLQZO010000007.1, on the reverse strand, counting down.
CTATACATAAAATGCTGCATAATTAACTCTCTGCGAATCGTTGCATAATCTTCATGATATTTTTTAATATGTTCATTTAATTCTTTTTCTGGATACGTTTTTCCGTGCTGTAAATCACGTATTAAATAGGCTAATATTACGTTCTTTTTCTTTCTTTGACTTGGAATAATTTTTAAAGTACCGTCACTATTTATAAAGTTTTTAACAATAGATAATTTGTCTTTATCCTGTAAATGGTTGTCTTGATTTTCCATCGAATCCTCTCCAATACTTAAAATAGCCTTCGAGTTATATTCAAGTCTTTCAAGGTCTAGATAAAAATAAATAATGTTTCCTTGTCTTCTTTGATAAACAATTCCTACATCTCTTAGCTTTGAAATATGATGAGTAATAGTTGAAGGTTGCAACCCCAGCTTATAAGCAATTGCTTGCCCGTGAAGAGGTCCTTTTTTTAATAGTGAAATAATTCTAATCCTGGTAGGATCACCAACGGCTTTATGATAATTAACCAACTTATCTAATTGCATAGCTGAATACCTTCTCTCTTTAATTTGATATACATCTAATTAGATATTAATCGAATTAGATGTATATGTCAAAAAAGTGAAAATATTTAAAGTGAAGACTTGTCACACTGTATATAAAAAACCGGCTCCATCTAATCTTCAAAGTATAAAAAAGAGCCTGCTTCTCCGTATAATTTAACCATTATTTTCACCTGTTCTTTTTACTAGTAAGAAAAAGTTACCATGTTTTCATCAAATAATACCGGGGAACATATTCAAAGAGATAAATGAATTATTATTATTAAGGATACATGTATGTAAATAATAAATGAAAAAGGAATGAGTAAATCATGGCAGGAAATTCAAAAGTTTTAATGGTTGTTACAAATGGACATACGATGGAAAATGGAGAGCTTGCTGGAATTTGGCTTACAGAATTCTCTGAAGCATATTTAGAATTTAAAAAAGAAGGATACGAAGTAGTCGTAGCAAGTCCAAAAGGCGGAAAATCACCTGTGGATCCTAACAGCTTAACAGATGATGTGACGGACGAAGACAAAGAAGCAGGAAAACTTTTAGAGAATACAAAATCATTAGCTGAAGTAAGTTCACAAGAATTTGCAGGTATGTTTGTACCTGGAGGGCACGGAACAATGTTTGACTTTCCAGACGATACGCACTTACATCGTTTGCTAACAGAATTTGCTGAAGACGACAAGCTAATTGCAGCGGTATGCCACGGACCGGCAGCTCTTGTAGGCGGAAAGCTTAAAAATGGTGAGCCGATTGTAAAAGGAAAACGTATTACAGCGTTTACTGATTCAGAAGAGAAAGATACAACGTTAGATAAATACATGCCGTTTCTTCTTGAAACAAAGCTTCGTGAGCTAGGCGCCGAGTTTATTGCAAAAGATAATTGGAGCGATCATATTGAAGTAGACGGAAAGCTTTTAACAGGACAAAATCCGCAGTCTACAATCAGCCTAGCAAAAGAATTTGTGCGTGCTTTAAACGCGTAAAAGTATGTATAGCCTTAATGGGGATGTCTCATGAGTGTTTGAGACATCCCCATTTCTTTAGGGTGAAATAAAATGAGAATTAAGGAAAACAAAAAGGGCGGCTATCTAAATAGCTGCCCTTTTATTTATTAGAAGATTTATTTCTGAAAATGTATGTAGTAATTCCTGTCACAATGATAACAGCCACAATACAAATGATCAGACGAACAATCTGTGTCACAAAAATATTATCTGCAATACTCATGTGTTTCGTTAGAATTAACGTTCCATAAGCAGCTAAAACAGATAAAAACATATTGACGATTCGTTGAGCCATGTTGTCGTTACTCCTTTCATTCCACTACTTTACACTTTAACATATGTATTCACTGTAAAAAATATCGAATTACAAGTATGTCAGAAAATCAGCACTCTCGTAAAAGATTCCACACGTAAGGAAGTAGCTGATATCATATTAGTTATGACGACTAAACGCAGTTCAGAGAAGGAAATGAGCTTTCTTTAGTCGAATTTAACATGCTTATATTCTTTTTTTAGATAGGTGGGAAAAGCTTGTTTGATAAATTGAAAAAGCTATTTATGGATAAACAGGGTCAGGAAGCAGATGACAAATACATTCTAGTCCCTGAGAGTGAAATAAATGAGAATTTAAAAAGAGAGATAGTGAAGTTGGAAGAAGTAGGAGAGGCATACAGCGAAAGTCTTCAGCACAAATATAGAAATAAATTTGAACATGATGGTAAGCAGAACTTAAAAATATGGGTGTGTCGAGATATTGATGGCGACCAACTACCAAATCTAAGTTCGGAGCAGTGTCTAGAAAAAGAATATCGTTCCCAAGTTGCGATAAACTTTGATGGATTTACAGATGAAGAAGATGCATACGTTCATTACCTTCAATTATGGTATTACTTTGGTGGGTATTTTAAAGGGACAGGTGCTTTGTATGATTTGTCAAAAAATCATTTAGAAACAGATATTGAAGAAAAGTTAGAAGAATTACTGAAACAGCTATAACCTTTTAGCATAGAGATTATGTGTTAGCACACAGGGGGAAGGAAGATGAGGGGTCGTCCAGAGTTAGAAATAGAAAGGGAAAAAGTTTATAAAACGAAAAAAAATCCTAACGGAACATTTATAGCGCGAATTATTCAAGTGCCTAAGGAAGAAAATATGTTAGATTTCATGTTGGAAATCAAACACTTAAGGAAAAAGGAACTTACTTATAAAAATCTATTAGTAACGACTGAAAACTGGTATGATTCTTTTCGTCTTGCTAGAGGAGATCTGAAATGGGTATCTTTGCATACAGTAGCTGTGTGGGACTGGTTGGGACATAAATTAGTTGAGGTAGCAGCCCCAACCGGTAAGGAAAATTATCGTATTTCAGATGACCACTGTTCAGCTTACCGAGAAAAGCAATAATGACGATATAGTAAGGAGAAAACGAATGAAAAAGCATTGCTGCGATTATATGAATTATTATGTGAACTTTACGTGTGATATTCATAGTGATCCATTTGAGTGTCCAGATAATCTTATCTTATTTGACAAAATGAACAAGGAATACGGTTTAATTATCCATGATGGTGGCTCATCCACTATTGAGATTTCATTTTGTCCATGGTGTGGTGCGGAGCTATGAACTAAGAAATGAAGAGGTATCTTTTGCTTAAGAGATCCTCTTCACTCTTGGAATGGGGGATTATACTTGATCTTACGTTATCTAGCTATGTTATCAGGATTGGGAATAGCTTTATTAAACCTTTTTGACCCTTTACATCAAGGGATTACGCGCTGGTTAATGGTTATCTGTGGCTTGTTGATTTTTATTAGCCATTTAAAATTCATCGTAGATAAGAAGTCAAAAAGAATAGATAATCAAAATAAGACCTACTAATAAGAGTTTCTTTTGACTTAGTACTATTGATAAACGGTGTTATGTAAACGAAAAACTTACTGAATATGTAGTAAAGAAATAAACGAGAGAATTATATGTTATAATAATCATAAATATCCAAATAAAGGAACTTTGTGTTGTTATGAATCGTAAATTTAATTCTCTATTTATCATCTATCCTATCGTTTTCTTTGTAGTGCGTACTGTTTTTTCTTTTGTGAAAAATAGCGCTGCGGAATCTGTCTATGAGACGTTAGCTATACTTGCCATGTATTACTTTGCAGTTAGTGTTTTCTATTCGATTGACTTATATATGCAAAAGAAAAATAGTTAATAGATTAAAAATGCCGAGAGTCAGAGTAAAAACAAACGATATAAAGGAGTCTAACAGTGCGCATTAAGAATTATTTTTTGTTTATCTTTCCACTCATTTTACTATTAGTAGCTAGCTGTGATCCATCTTTTACGCCTAAAGAAAAATACTATTCAAGCACCAAAAGCACAAACCTTGAATTAGAAAACGTTAAATCAGTATCAATAGGCAGTTCTAAATATGACGTAGCAATTGGTTTGAAGAAGAAACCAAAATTTATAGAGGTTACAGAGCAGCCTCCGTATACTACCTACATTTACGGAAAAAGTACAGAAAAGTATGATGTTGAATTTAAAATTGTAGATAATCAAGTCAGCAGATATGACTTGATTAGTAACAAGTATGCTACAGAGAAGGGAATACATACTGGTGACAGCAAACAAAGTGTCGTTAGGGCATATGGTAAAAATTATTACGAAAGAGAAGATACCGGAGCAACAATAATAGGGTATTTTGATAAAACTCATAAACTCAATATTGAGTTTTCTTTAGATGATAAGGACAAAGTTGGAGGGGTTTTGGTTCAAAAATTAAATAATTAAGATGAGTAATGATCATTTATTTGCAAAATGAAATATATTGACTAGTAAATTTCAAATAATAGTAATAGAGGAGAATATGCTGATGCTTGGGGAAACATTTACATTATTAAGGCCTATTTATTACCTGATCGCAGTTTTTTCAGTATGCAATTTGGTGTATATAATTTTCTTGAGAAATAAAGTCAAAGCAAGTAGTTATGTAATCGTCAATTCTTTTTTCTTTTTAATAATTGCAGCAGCCTTATTGTTTCAAGAAGGCATCATTGTAGATGAATTTAATCGTTCAGGTGATTCTGTAACCTTTTATTTAACGATGTTATTGGGCTTTTTGTTTATAGCTAGTTTCATTTTTCAAAGAAAGAAAATGAGAGATAAAAATTGAAGTAAATAAATATAATCATGTTTGCTGTAACTTTCAATATTTGCTCTTTTATGTAAATTGAGTGTTAGAGCGACCAATCTACAACAAATAAAGGGAAAGGATTTTTCTATTGAGCAACTTTATTAAAGTAGTACCGTCAACTTTTATACTTCTCTACATAGTATTCTTCTTTTTAAATATTTCGTATCGTTACGGTGTTTCTTATTTATACAGCTTTTTTCTTTTTTTGTTTTTGTCGTTAATATCTGTAGTTTTATGTTTAGTAATATGGTTTAAGAATAAGGAACGTCTTTTTCTATTTTTGACCGTCGTTTCAATCCTCCAACTTATGTTTACTGTTTTTATTTATCTTTTACCAGAAGCAGGAACCAAACCATTGATCTATGAAAAAGCAATTATAAAAGAAGAGGTTTTAAATAAATAAGCTTACACAAAAAAACTTCAAGAATGTGTATCTAGTATAAGGCTATTAAAGAGATCCCCTTAAATAAAGAGGATCTCTTTGATGTAGGTGTTTGTAATAGTAATTATATTAACTAGAGCTGTATACTTTTTCATTAAAAAGCGTTGTTTCATACTTATTAAAAAAAGAAATGTGTACAGTTAGTTGAGGAAAAGAGATCTGTCACTATAGGTTTCTTTCTTTGTTTCTAAAAAACCATTATTTTATATTTTAACCATAATATGTTATAATGTTTTAAAAATGGTGGTGTGACAATGAGCGAAGATAAAGAAACACCTGAAAGAAGAAGAGAGAGATTAAAACACGAAGAGGTAAAAAGAAATCCAGCTGGGAATATGAACGATGCATTTAATAGAAATGAAGCTGGAAACTTATCTGGTTTAGCAGGCAGCTTAGGATGGAAGGGTCTTGGTGTACTTATTACTGTAATGATTATAGGTTTTATCATTGCGTCACTATTTTTAAAATAATATCAGGTTTATAAATTAAGAGTACTGGAGGCGCTTTTTTGAAAAACTATGCAGTGTTTATTGGTAGTTTTATATTGTTGCTATTTGCTTTTCAAATTGTTTCTGGTCTATTTCTTACACTTACATATGTACCTGAGACTTCACAGCACTTGAGTAGCTCAACGGTCAGTATTTTTTCTGTTAATTATCCATTTTTAAGTTCGATTATAGCGGCCACTTTTTCATTTATTATTTCAAACAAAGTATGTAAAGTTAAGAAGAGTACCTATAAATAAGTAGGTGCTCTTTTTGTGCTGAGAACAGTGATTACTATTTTTAATAAATTACATATTCCTTTTTATGGTATTGTATATAGATACGTATTAAATACTGTTGAAAGAGGGAGATACTTAATGTTGCAATCACTAATCTTTGATATGGATGGAACGCTGTTTCAAACAGATAAAATTTTAGAATTATCACTTGATGATACCTTTAACCATTTGCGTACACTCAACCAGTGGAATACTAGTACTCCTGTTGATAAGTATCGTGAAATCATGGGTGTACCGTTACCCAAAGTATGGGAAGCTTTATTACCTACTCATTCAGGTGAAATAAGAAAGTATACGAATGACTATTTTTTGAAAAGCTTAGTTGAGAATATAAAAAAAGGCAAAGGCGCTTTATACCCTAATGTAAAAGAGGTCTTTAGCTATTTAAAAGAAAATAATTGCTCCATTTACATAGCAAGTAACGGTTTGAAGGAATATTTAGAAGCGATTGTAGACCATTACGATTTGGATAAGTGGGTAACAGAAACATTTAGTATTCAACAAATCCAAACGCTCGATAAAGGAGATTTAGTCAAAACGATTATAAAGAAATACGATGTAAAGCACGCAGCAGTAGTGGGAGACCGTCTATCGGATATCAATGCTGCAAGGGATAATGGTTTAATGGCAGTGGGGTGCAATTTTGATTTTGCTCAAGAAGCTGAGCTTGCACAGGCTGATGTGGTAATAGATGATTTAATGGAGTTAAAAAGGATTGTATCCAACATAAATAGTAGCTTGTCAGTTTAATAGACTGATCCTCGTACATAACCATTATAGATGGTTAATGTCTCAATTTTATTAAGAAAATAAATTTTTTATATGCATGTAAAAGGATAGGTCTTTAAAGGGCTATCCTTTTCGTTTACCTTACAGTATTGGAATCCACTTGATTTTTTAAATCTTCACTGCAGTTTCTGCTCCGTCAATGAACTCACACATATATAGACCTAAATCTACTGAAGTTGAAACATAAGTAATGAGCGGTTCCCCTGTAATTTAAAATTTTTACATAATCTTTTCTTGTCATTAATAAATGGTTTACAATACTGAGCTATGCTTAGGTTAAGATTTCCAAAATAGTTTTATAAGAAGGGAGAGTTTGGATTATGACTTCACATATGATTCGTAAATCTGATAGCGCTCACTTATATATTAGAGGATACAAAATTAAGTTGACACTCAGCCAGTGGAAGCTTGTAAGCACTCAGAGATAATGGTTAACCCAACTGTAAAAGAGGAAAACCTCCATCTTAATTTAGATGGGGTTTTTTGCATTTCTTTTAGTAACTTTTTAATTGGTTAACTATTTAGACTTTATAATAAAAAAGACTAATAAAAGTTAAAAAATGTAATAAAAAAGAGAAATATTATTTAAGTGAAATTAAAATAAAGCACAACTAAATATGCATTTTTTAAATGTTTTACCATTTTTTATTGACCATAAAAATTTAAAAGAATTAAAATAAATATAAAGTAAGTAATTACTTACATTTTTAAAATTAGTTTGTGGGAGGATGAATATTTTTAATGTATAGCTTAAGTTTTCAAAAGGTGGACGAGGCGAATGAACGAGTTGGAGCAAAAGCTTTAAACCTTATAAAAATGAAAAGAAAAAATTTACCGATTCCAGATGGGTTTGTTATTCAAACGGAAGCTTTAAAGCGATATATCGAATGGAACGGGATTGATCGTCAAACGGATAATATACACGAGAGAATTTTACACGGGGAAATTCCTATTGAAATTGAATCAGATCTCATAGAGGCATTTCGAAACCTAAAGTGCTCTTATACATCGGTAGCTGTTCGTTCATCATCTAGTGCTGAAGATTTAGAAGGTGCATCTTTTGCTGGCCAGTATGAAACCTATCTTAATGTGAAAAGCACCGAGGATTTTTTGAGTAAAGTGAAAGCGTGCTGGGCCTCATTTTTTACTGAAAGAGTCGAACAATATACTCAAAATATGTATGCTAATTTTGACGAAGTTTCAATGGCAGTTGTTGTTCAAGGGTTAATTGAGTCCGAAGTATCGGGAGTGATATTCAGTCAAAATCCTGTCACTCATAATACAAAAGAAATGATGATTAATGCCAGCTATGGATTAGGAGAAGCCATTGTATCGGGCTTAGTAACACCTGATGTTTACCTAGTTAATAAGCAAACTTTTAAAATAGAGAAAGAAAAAGGGCTAAAGGAAGTAAAGATAATTCCACTTGCTGAAGGCGTTGAAGAAATCGAAACAACGGAAGATGAGCAACAAAGGTTTTGTTTAACAGACGAGAAAATCATTGAATTGGCCGAAATAACAAAAGAAGTAGAAGCTCTTTACCAACATCCCGTAGACATAGAGTTTGGGGTTCAAGACAATCAAGTATATCTATTGCAGGCAAGAGCTATTACCACATTAACAGAGGCCAAAGAATTAACTCCTTTCCAAAAAGATATATCTTTAAGTTTCGACGATATGGAAGAGTTTTGGATTTTAAATGACACAAGTTTTTCTCATGCTGTTAGTCCTTTGTACGCTTCATTTATTATTCCGGCATTTTCTGAAGGAACAGCTGCTAGTTTTAAAAAATTAAAGTTTATGTTTAATAGACTTAATTTAAAACTTTATAAAGGTCATATCTATACAAAAATGGAGCCTTTTAAAGGAGATTCTAATAAAAGATTCCAAGAAAATAAAGAATTGATGGAAAGTATTTATCCAATCCTAACAAAACGGATGAATCAAATGATTACGGAACAATTCTTGCCTTACTATAACAAATTAAATAGTTTTACCTATGAAAGTCTAACCCTTCAGAGAGGAAAAGAGATTCTTCAAAGTTTAGCTGATTTTTATAAAGTGGCATATGATCTGCACTTTGATATTGTTATGCCTCAAATGTCTTTAAATACTATAGTTGAAGAGTACTATAAAAACCTTACAAATAAAAAATCCGGACATGATGTTTATGAGCTATTGACGGGGAAAATGAACAAATCGTTGGAAACTGATCAGGAGCTTTCTAGACTTGCTTTAACAGTGAAAAGAGATAGTGAACTTACTGAACTCTTTCAAGAAGAATGCACAGAAACTTTAGTGAAAAAGTTAGAGGAAAGTGAAGCAGGAAAAAGCTTTATGGCTGAATTAAATACTTTTCTAAAACAGTATGGATATCGAAACGTTGTAAGTCACGATTTTGTAGGAGAAACTTGGCTAGAGAATCCTCTTCACGCATTATCAATTATTCAAGGGTATGTTAATGACAATTACAACTTTGATGAGAATTTCAAACAGACGGTCAAGAAACGTGAACAGAACTATAATGAATTTCTGGAACAGATAGCGGATAGCAAACACAAAGAAGAATTTAAAAAATATTATCAGTGGGCATTAGATGCGTCCGTTATAAGAGATGATCATCATTTTTATATCGATGCAATGTTGGATGCAAAAGCTCGTTTATTCCTACTTAAGCTAGGTAATTTACTAGTTAATCATCATGTTTTTCTAGTGAAAGAAGATATTTTCTTCTTATATCTTGATGAACTAGAGTCTCTTTTAGAAAATCCAGTAGACATGACCCAATTAATTGAGAAACGTAAAGAAGAACATGTAGAACATGAGCAAACGTCTAATTTACCTAGATACTTCGGAGTCCCTGAAGCAGCTCAGCTGAAAGAAGCTGAGAAATATATGGGAGCTATTGAGGAAGATGACGCGAACAGCGAACATTCTATTAAAGGATTAGCCTCTTCTTCAGGAGTCTATACCGGAAAAGTAAAAGTTATTTCAAGCACAAAGGAATTTTACAAGTTAGAAAAAGGGGACGTTTTAGTATGTAAGACCACTACTCCACTTTGGACTACTTTATTTCAAACTGCGGGGGCTGTTATCACCGACGCTGGAGGTATTCTTTCTCACTCGGCAATAATTGCACGTGAATATGAAATTCCTGCAGTAGTTGGTACGAAAATAAGTACGGATAAGCTAAAAGATGGCGATATGGTTATGGTCGATGGTACGAATGGAATTGTCACGCTTTTAAATGACTAAATGATTCTCTTCGCTTCTATTTGACAACAGCTCTTTTTCCTTTATATACTGCCTAATGGAAAGTAAATACTTACATTCAGGAAGCATAAAGGATGATTAACATGAAAAAAGATGAAACAAAAAAGAAGATAACAAAAGCTACAATAGAACTGCTTAAAGAAAAAGGCTATAAAGGTACTACCACTAGAGAAATTGCAGAGCAAGCTGGCGTTAATGAATTGACTGTTTTTCGCCACTTTGGCAATAAAGAAGGCATTATTCAAGCTATTGTCAAAACAACAAGCTTTTCACTTGAGATTTTTGATAAATCAATTGAATGGGAGCTTGAAAAAGATTTGACGAATTTCGGTTACCTGTTACTAAAAGACTTTGATAATAACCGAGACATGATTTCAATTGCTTTAAAAGATCCTTTAATTTTCTCACAAGCGCACGAGGAAATTATAAAAAAAATTAATGATACGAAAAAAATATTAAAAGAATACTTTGAAGAAATGCAAAGGAAAGGATATATCAAAGAATTAGATTGCTGCACACAAGCAGAGATTTTCCTAAGTACGTATTGGGGATATTTTATGTATAAACTAAATTTTGGAGACAAAGCCTTACATGCGGATTATCAAGATATGATAAAAAACAGTATAAACACGTTTATAAAAGGAATTTCTCTCCACTAAAAGGAGGCATTAATGTTTGGGTAAACATAAAGAGCTTATCTTGATTATTTCATTGCTAATTGGGACATTTCTTGTACCAATTAATTCAACCATGATTGCCGTTGCTCTATCAACTATATCAGCTCATTTTAATGAACCACTTGCAAATATTTCGTGGGTAGTAACTATTTACTTGATTGTAATGGCTGTTACTCAGCCTATCGCTGGAAAGCTAGGAGATTTGTACGGAAACAGAAATATCTATTTATGGGGCGTAGTGTTCTTTCTTATAGCATCTTTAGGATGTATATTTTCAACTAATCTCATTTCCCTTATTATTTTTCGATCACTGCAGGCAGTAGGAGGAGCTTTACTCACCCCTAACACGATAGCCATCATTAGATATGTGGTGCCAAAAGAGCGGCTTCCTAAAATTTTAGGTGTATTTGGAATGGGAATGGGATTGGGTGCTGCAATTGGACCATTGCTAGGGTCTGTATTGCTTGAAAACTTCAACTTGGAAGCTATATTCTGGGTGAATGTGCCTTTTCTTTTCTTGGCTTTAATCAGTGGCATAGTTATGATTCCTAAATCTAATGTAAAAAAACAAGCAAGTACTTTAGATATTCAAGGTTCCATCTATTTAGCCATTAGTATTTCCTTATTGATTTTATTAACACACGGTATGGAAATTACTAAGGCTTTAATAATGGGATTAGTATTTGTTTTATCTTCATTCTTGTTTATCAAAAGAGAAAATACGGCAGAAAACCCGATTATCAATTTTTCTTTGTTTAAAAATGCCACCTTTACAAGCGCTAATTTGTCTATTATGCTTAGCAATTTTGTTATGTATGTGATTTTATTAATTATGCCGCTGTTAATGAAGGCTCAATTTCACTTATCTACAGCACAAACGGGTATTGTTTTATCGGTTTTTTCGATTTCAATGTCTTTAAGCGGCTGGATAGGAGGATTGTTAAACAATAAGTTTAGTTCTAAAAAAGTGATTGGCTTTTCTTTTGCTATGATCATTGTCTCTACTATTCTTTTTCTATCTTTAGAGAACGTTGGATCTATTCTTTTTCTTATAGTGTCTTTAATTATTGGAGGTTTTTCGACCGGAATAGGTCTAACAAGCATGCAGGTTGCCTCTCTAGACTCGGTAAGCAAAGAGCAGTCTGGTACAGCCTCTGGCATTTATTCAACGTTTCGTTATTTCGGAAGTATTATTTCGTCCACGCTTATTGCTCTTGTTACAAGCTACAACTCCATCTTCATTATTTTAGGGTTATCGGGGGTAGTAGGTATACTAGTAGCTAAAAACATTAAATCTGGTAGCCAAGACATGATAAGCAGCAATAATTCCAGTGCAAAAGCATAGTTGTTTTTTGATAAAGCTTTTGGTTATATATGTGATTTACTAATTAATCAATAAAAAAAGTACTGCTTCTAAAATAGGAGCAGTACTTTTTTTGCTTAAAAACCTTAGAAAAAACAACACACGAATTTACAAACCGACTTGTTTCAAATAAAAAAATTCTAATAATTCAATCTTGTTGTTGACGAACTCGCATTTCAGATGTACACTTAAGTCACAAAGCTACTTAGTATACAAGTTACCTAAGTGTACTAAATTATATGTTAATGGATATATCGTTTAGAAAACAGCAAGTCATAAATTAATGAGGTGACTAAAATGAAAGAAATTAGTATTGAAGAATTAAAAGGAAAAGCCATTCAATTAAGAAAAACAGCTCTTACAATGATTTATGGAGCACAATCTGGCCATCCAGGAGGTTCACTTTCTGCAGCTGATATTATGGCAGCGCTTTATTTCAAAGAAATGAATGTTGATCCGCACAATCCTAACTGGGAAGATCGTGATAGATTTGTTCTTTCTAAAGGTCACGTTTGTCCCATTCAATATTCCGCTTTAGCTTTACGAGGATTCGTTCCCTATGAAACGATATACACGCTAAGAGAATACGGTTCTCCGTTTCAAGGGCATCCAGATATGAAAAAGTGTAAAGGTATTGATATTTCAACAGGCTCACTAGGACAAGGACTTTCGTGTGGCGTAGGCATGGCAATTGCAGGGAAACGAGATTTTAAAGACTACCGAGTTTTTTCTTTAGTAGGAGACGGAGAATGTCAAGAAGGACAAATTTGGGAAGCTGCTCAAACAGCAGTTAAGTACCAATTAGATAATTTAATTGTATTTGTAGATAATAACAGACTTCAAATTGATGGATTTTGTGATGAAATTATGCCATTACAAGATTTAGAGAAAAAATTTGATGCGTTTGGTTTTGAAACAAAGCGAATTAATGGACACTCCATGGAAGAGATTGTAGAAACATTGGATGAAGTAAGAGTAGCGAAGAATGGAAGACCAAAATGTATCATCTGTGACACGGTAAAAGGTAAAGGAGTTTCGTTCATGGAGGATGTAGCTGATTGGCACGGAGTTGCTCCTAATGAAGAACAATATCATCAAGCAATGGAAGAAGTAGCAGGAGGTTTAAGATAATGAGCATACTAGAAAAAGATCTTACAGTAAAAAAAGCTACGAGAGAAGCCTTTGGAGATGAAATCGTAAAATTAGGGAAAGAAAATAAAAATATTTATGTCATTGATGTCGATATTGCAAAGTCGTGTAAAACAGTAAACTTTATCAAACAATTACCCGACCAGCATATTAATGTCGGTATTGCAGAGCAAAATGCAGCTGGGTTAGCAGCTGGACTTGCTACGACTGGTAAAATTCCTTTTGTAAGCACTTACGCGGTTTTTGGTTCGTTAAGAATGCTTGAACAAATTAGACAAGAAGTCTGCTACCCTAACTTAAATGTAAAGATTGCTTGTTCACACGGTGGTCTAACGCCAGCTAACGATGGCGGAAGTCATCAGGCTATAGAAGATATGGGTGTATTAAGATCGGTTCCAAATATGACCGTCATTATGGGAGCTGACTATTATTCTACTAGAAAGCTAGTAGAACAAGCTGCGAAAATATACGGACCTGTATATCTTCGTTTTACTCGCGATACGGTTCCCATGATTTACGATGAAAATGAAGAGTTTACAATTGGAAAAGCCAAGAAAATTAAAGAGGGAAGCGATATCGCTATTATTGCCAACGGCGATACAGTACGACTCGCTTTAGAGGCAACGAAAGAATTAGAGAAACAAGGCATATCTGTGAAATTACTAGACATGCATACGATTAAGCCTTTAGATCGAGAAGCAGTGGTTGACTGCTTAAATATTGGAAAAATCATTACGGTTGAAGATCACAATATTTTAAATGGCCTTGGCAGTGCCGTATGTGAAGTAGTTGCGGAAGAAGGAAAAGGTACAGTTCGAAGAATTGGTGTACAGGATCAATTTGGGCAATCTGCGCCTTATGAAAAACTATTAGAGTTAAATGGAATTACTGTAGAAAATATTATCAAAACAGCTAAAGAACTGATTTAAGACTAACTAAATTAAATAGAAGAAGCTAACAAGATGGGGGAAATATAATATGTTTGATTTAAAAGAGAGAGTAGCAATTATTACTGGTAGCGGTTCCAAAAAAGGAATTGGACGTACAATCGCCCTGACACTTGCAGAGCAAGGAGCGGCTGTTGTTATAGCAGATATCAATTTTGATGGTGTACAAGATACAGTCAACGAAATAAAAGAAGCCGGTGGCAAAGCCTTGGGAATAGAGCTAAATGTAACAAGTAAGGATTCTTGCGATGCGATGGTTAAACAAACACTTGAAGAATTCGGCAGAATTGATATTTTAATTAATAATGCAGGGATTTCTCAAAAGGTTACCGTTCAGGATATGACGCTTGAAGACATTACAAAAGTGTTTAACGTCAATATGTTTGGGTTGTTTCTATGTACGCAAGCAGTATTAGAAACAATGAAAGATCAAAAGTATGGTCGAATTATAAGCCTGTCTTCTGTTTCGGCTAAAAGAGGTGGAGGAGTGTTTGGGGGACCTCACTATTCGGCATCTAAGGCAGCAGTATTAGGTTTTTCAAAAAACTTAGCGCGCGAGGTAGCTTTAGATGGCATTACGGTTAACTGTGTAGCTCCCGGACTCGTTAATACAGAAATTTGGAAGTCTCTCCCTGAAGAAGATGCAAAGTCTGTGATTGATAGTATTCCTATGGGTAGACCAGGTGAAGTGAAAGAAATCGCGGCTACAATTGCCTTTTTAGCTTCAGAAGAAGCTTCGTATATTACAGGAGAAGAAATTGATATAAACGGTGGCTCACATATGGATTAATATTCAAGTTCGTTATACAGGCATGCCATTATGGTATGCCTGTATAGCTGTTTATTGATAAAATCATTAGCAAAATGAAAAACTCACTACATAAATAAGGATTTTTTTGTTAGAAGATGCTAGGCTTGTTGCCCCTAAAAATAGAACAGTATATAATAATTATGTCTACTTAATTATGAATAAAATGAGTTAATAATTATAGAGAGAAGTGATTTCCATTAGTTTTAATCCAGTTTCCAATAATAAATTATATATTCAAATTTATAATCAAATTCTTTCTGAAATTCAATCTGGCGCGTTCCAAGTGGGAGATAAACTCCCTGCTGAAAGGGAGCTGTGTGAACAATTCGGTGTAAGTCGAGTGCCTGTTAGACAAGCCCTTAGCGCACTAGAATTGAACGGTTTTATTTATTCTCGTCAAGGAGAAGGTGTATACGTTAAAGAATTTCAAACAGAAGCTGAAAATTCTCAATCCACATTTTTGATGGAATCTGCCTCCCCTGAAGACATTGTTGAAGCAAGAATGAACATAGAACCTCTTATTGTACGCTTTGCAGCTTTGAGAGCTACAGAAGAAGACATTAAGGAACTGCGTGCAACAATTAATAAGATGGAGGAAGAAACGAACGCAGGCGTGTATGTACCAGAAACGGATGAAGCCCTACATAACGGCATAGCCAAGGCCTCGCATAATGATTTATTTATTAGCATTATGGCAGCTATCAGCAATGCAATGAAGCAGCAGGAAATGTGGAAGTTTATAAGAGATCGAACAGTAACGAAACCTGACTATAGAGAAGTTAATTTTAATGAGCATAAATTACTTATTAATGCAATTGAACAGCATAATGAAGAAGAAGCTGTGAGAATTATGAATTTTCACATGCGAAATTTATATGATCGTTATTGGAAAGCCTAATTCCAACTGACTTTCTATCAAAAGCATATTAAATATGAAGTTAAAAGGCAGCTAAAGTGCAGCTGCCTTTTTTGTGTTAAAAAAACCGCATAAAGCAAGCACTTTTCTATAATGTCAAAATACGCATTCTTCTTCTCTTCTAATAAAATTCAGAAAATTTTTAATTTAATAATTATATTGACAATTGCTAGGTATGTAAGTACACTGTTTATATAAGGTAACTTAGTATACAAGTAGCTAAATTAATAAAACGGAGGTAATGTGAATCTTAAAATTCATTATTTTTAAGCTTGATATTTTTTGAAGAGATTAGCAGAGGGGCTCAAAAATGTAAGCGTTTTTTATCGTTGCTGTGCATTACAAATATTTTGGATTATTAGTATAGAAAGTAGATTTATAATGCTTTTATATCGCTAGTAAGGTTTTGTTGTACGATATTTTCTAATAGTTCTTACTTTTTTAAATGATAAATAATACAGGGGATACTTCGCTTTTTCATTTTTTACATCTCCATATGAAAGGGATTACAGAAGTAGGAGCTAGATTTACTTAGACTTAGAAATAGATTAATCATCTTTTATATCAACCACTAATTCTTTCTGTCAATTAGCCTAGGGTAAATACTCGGGTCAAAGACCAAAGAACACGAAGAGGAGAAAGATGATAACCCAGGGGAGGAATTATTTTGGATTCAATTAACTTAGAACGTTCAACTACCAAAAAAGTAACGTTGAGGCTCATTCCATTTCTATTTTTATGTTTTACCATATCTATACTTGACCGAGTAAATATTGGGTTTGCTGCATTACAAATGAATGAAGATTTAGGTTTTTCTAATGCTGTTTTTGGATTAGGAGCAGGAATTTTCTTTCTTGGCTATTTCCTTTTAGAGGTACCTGGCAGTGCTATGATGACGAAGGTCGGGGCTAGAAGATGGATTAGTAGAATCATGATTACATGGGCAGTTATTGCTATTTTAATGGCTTTTATCCAAACACCATGGCAGTTTTATACAGCAAGATTTCTTTTAGGAGTTGCTGAAGCTAGCTTTTATCCTTGCATGGTCTTTTATCTAAGTGGTTTTTATCAAACAAAACATCATGCAAAAGCAATTGCCGGATTTATGATTGCGATCCCTGGTGCTAATGCAATAGGATCTCCTCTCTCTACTTACTTATTAGGCATTGACTGGTTAAACATGGCTGGATGGCAATGGCTTTTCGTTTTGGAAGCGATTCCAGCTTTGATCTTAGGTGTGATATGTTTCTTCTATCTTGACGATAAGCTTGAGGATGTCAAATGGCTGACGAACGAGGAGAAGAAATGGTTAATCGACGTTACAACAAAAGAGAAGTTAGAAAAACAGGAAGCCAAACACTATACATTTGCTCAGGCCTTAAAAGATCGTGACGTCTTAACCTTATCCCTAGGATACTTTTTCTGGATGGTTGGCTACTATGGCATCGTCATGTTTTTACCGACAATTTCAGAAGGTTTATCTAAAACGACTTCTCTTAGTACACATGCGATGGGCTGGATTTTAGGATTAATGTATGTTTGTGCAATGGTAACCATGATGTTGGTTAGTAACCACTCTGACAAGAAAAATGAAAGACGTTTTCACGTAGTTGCTTGCTTAGTAACAAGTGGCGTGGCATTGATTATTAGTAGCTACGTTGCAAATACGAACATTGTTTTATCGTTTGTATTCTTGACGATCAGTCTTTGCGGAGCGTTCGGAGCATATTCTCCGTTTTGGGCAATTCCACCATCTTTCTTAACAGAAGCTGCTGCTGCAGGTGCTATTGCTCTTATCAATAGTATTGGTAATCTAGGCGGTTTCTTCGGACCGTATATTGTGGGATACATTAAAGATCTAACAGGATCTTTTAATGCTAGTATGACATTTTTAGGTATTAGCATGTTTGTAGCGTCCTTTATCGTAGCCTTTTTACTAAAACAGTCAGGAAGAGCTATTAAAAAAACCACAGTCGATCGATTAGAAAAAACTAGTTGATTCTTGTTTGAAAGAAATGTGTAGTACTAGAAGTGGCTGGCAATTAGTTTCTAAGACTGTCGGTCAACTTTCTTACATGGATAAGAATAACAGGGGTGTATGACAATGATGAAGCTAGGAGTTTTAACAAGTGGCGGAGACGCTCCAGGAATGAATGCTGCTATTCGAGCAGTAGTAAAAACAGCTGTTTATCACAACATGGAGGTAATGGGAATCGAGGGTGGTTACCAAGGTTTAATAGAAGGTAAACTTTATAGATTAACCTCTACGGATGTAGACTATATTGCGGATAAAGGAGGAACATTTTTAAAAACCTCCCGGTGCCCAGAATTTATGAAAGAGTCGGGGAGAATAAAAGCTTTAAGTATATTAAAAGATTATGGAATTAATCATTTAGTAGTAATCGGCGGTGAAGGCTCTTTTAAAGGAACACGAAAATTACATCAGTTAGGTGTAAATGTCATTGGTATACCGGCAACGATTGATAATGATTTATCTTACACAGATTATTCACTTGGATTTGATACTACATTAAATACGATATTAGAATGTCTCGGTAAAATTAAGGATACAGATTTATCTCATGAAAAGACTACGATTGTAGAAGTTATGGGAAGATATTGCGGAGATTTAGCCCTGTACTCTGCTTTAGCGGGAGCTGGAGAAATTATCTCGACACCGGAAAGAAAATTAAGTTTTGAAGAGATATGTTCCAAGCTGAACAAGAAAATCAAAAGTGGCAAAAAAGATAACCTAATTCTAATTACTGAAAACATATACGATATTCAAGACCTGAAAAAATATGTTGAGGATCAATTAGATATCAGCGTAAGGACGAGTATATTAGGTTTCATCCAAAGAGGAGGGCAGCCATCCGCATTTGATCGTATCTTAGCAAGTAAAATGGGGATTACAGCAGTAGAACTATTACTTAAAGGGTATTCTGGTAGGGCCGTAGGAATTAAAGAAAATGACTTAATCAATGTAGATATTGAAAAAGTTCGTTCGAAGTTATCTAGTAATGATGATAAATACAGCTTACTGGATACCATTCTAGCTTAAGCACATCTTTTCTATCATACAATGGTTTATCAAACTAAAGATAAAACGAATTTGTCTTTAAAGAAATGTATTTGAATACAAACGAATTTTTCTAATAAAAAGGAGGAAATAGCTATGAATAAGCAGGTCAATGTAAAACAGGGAACTATCGTTTGTCAAGTATGTGGGAAAGTTATTGAGAATGTAGACAACTCTGAAGGGGTTAAAACATGGTACGGGAAGTGTTCTGAGGATTGTTCTAGGAAATAACGTATCAGGAAAAGAGACTCAAAAATCATTAGAATTTTAATTAAGACTATAGATGAATGAGGAGAGTAATCTTATGAAAGTTATAATTGCTTCAGATCATGGCGGAATAAACATTCGTAAAGAGATTATCAATCTGCTAGATGAAATGTCCATAATATATGAAGATTTAGGCTGCGAATGCAGCAGTTCAGTCGATTATCCGGACTATGCGATTCCAGTTGCCAAAAGAATAGCGAATGGAGAAGCCGATTTTGGAATTTTAATCTGCGGTACAGGGATTGGGATGAGTATTGCCGCTAACAAAGTAAAAGGAATTCGTTGCGCACTCGTTCATGACGTTTTTTCAGCTAAGATGACACGTGAACACAACGATACGAACATTTTAGCCATGGGGGAACGAGTAATTGGGCCAGGTTTAGCCCGCGAAATCGCGAAGACGTGGTTATCAACTCAATTTGTTGGGGGGCGTCATGAAAATCGCATCTGTAAAATTACAGAATACGAAAATGTATCAGAACCTTCTCTTGAAAGAAAATAAAGACAGAAAAGGCAAGAATCAATCTGATTCTTGCCTTTTCCTATTACTTCACTTACTGATATGATGATTACAGATCTTATCAGAATAGCAAAACTAACTATTCCAATTCCCATACCAGTTAACCTTCCGTAAAAGCAGCTTATTATGACAACACTGAGACTAATTCTTTTGCAATTAAAATGGATGTAATAAAATATGCCTGATTTATTCTTGAGAGCTAAAGAAGTTTGTTTGCTGATGAAGAAATTTGCACGGTTAGTATCTATATATAGGAGGAAGCAAGCATGCAGGGTAAAACGATGATAACAAAAGTTATGGCTTACATAACTAGATTCAATGATCCCTATACAGAGTTACTAGTTTGCGAACATAGAGATTATCCAGAAGCAGGAGTTCAAGTTCCAGCAGGTACTGTAGAAGAGGGAGAAACAATTGAAGAAGCTTTATATAGGGAGGTCAAAGAAGAATCTGGATTAGTGGAGTTTTTATCGGTGAACAAAATAAAAACATACGTCTATCATCATGAAAGTAAAAGTCAGTATCATGAACGACATGTTTTTCATTTAGAAGTTCAAAAAGAAACGGCAGAACGGTGGGAATATAAGGTGAATTCTGAAGGGGAAGATGCAGGATTAATCTTTTTCTATTATTGGGTTCCTGTTGGAGCTGTTCCTAAACTAGCTGCAAATCAAGATGACTGCATTAATCAGTTATTCGTATAGTTTTGAATTTACTCATAAAAGAAACATGCATTTAAACAAAAAATAAAACCGATTTTCATATTATATTAAACCGTCCATAAGGAGAATAGGAAACATGCTTAACCAATTAAAGTTGTGGGCTAAAAAGTTAAAAAAGCAGCTATTTATCTTATACTTAGCTTATAAAGATAACCGAGTATCTTGGTATACCAAAGTATTTACTGCTTGTGTGGTTGCATATGCCTTCAGTCCAATCGATTTAATTCCTGATTTTATACCGGTTTTAGGCTATATTGACGATATAATCATTGTTCCTTTAGGAATTATGCTTGCTTTAAAGATGATACCTAAAAATGTAATAGAGGACTGCACAATAAAAGCAGAAGAGCTCATTCAAAATGAAAAACCTAAAAATTGGGTTGTGGGTTCAATTATTATCATAGTATGGCTACTTATTTTTACGTGGAGCTGTTTTACTGTTTTTAAGTTTTTAAACTGAATGTACTCTTACAAAGAAAAAAATATATTAGGTTTACTATCGATCGTTATGATAAAAAATGGTAAATGATATATACAATTGAAAGGAGTACATTAGAACACATGCAGCAAATTGATATTCAAGAAAAAAAATAGACAGAGCTCTCTTTCAATGTATTTCCTCCATATTTATCTTAAAACAGAAACAAAGATTGTACCTCAGCCCATAATTGATAACCATAGGTATCAATTATGGGCTAATTTACCTCTATGCCTTTTGAAGAAATGTTCAGGTTAATGGTTTTTTTATATAAATTATATTGATTTACAATTAGAAATAAAGGTTGAAATCAAGCTAATAATCCATTTGTTTAGTACGGTTTTTTTACTATCCACTTTTTAGAGATGTAGTGTAAGAGAAAGCCTCTGTACTGATTTATAATATAGTAGCTAGCAATATAGAGTATACTTCCAAATAAGAAGCTGTTAAGAATCATGCCTGTTAAAAAATTCTTTCCTACTTTTGCTCCCAGTTCTAGTCGATTATCTAAATCTTCATCTGTATTCTGAAGTAAAGTTTGATCAAGATCGATTGGGAATATATATCCTCCAACTACTGTATTCAAGTAAAACATCAACGGAAAGGCCCACATAAAAAACATTCCACCAATGAGTCCTGCTATGCTGTTTCCTTTACATAATTTAGCTAAACCTACGGATAGTATAAGGCCAAATCCAAAGGTAGGAACAAAGTTCACAACAGAACCTAGACTAAAACCTAGCGCAACTTTATGTGAATGATCTTTTAATCGTAATAGTTTAATAAGTAAGTATTTAAATCGGCGCTTCAAACCCGCTATTTTGCTCACATTATTCCCCCTATCCTTTACCATGCAGCCTCTATTTTTCTTTTTTATGTTCACAATTATAAAAAGGTGCTTTATTGTATGAAAGATTTAGCGGTATATACGTAAAACAGTAAGGTCAAAGAATAGTAACTTTAACCATTATAAGTATATTTATACTTTATATGACAAAACAAATAATTACCTCCTAATAAATCAAGTGATTTTTAGAATTGTCACGAAAAATTCACAAATAGGTTGTTTCTTTTCTATTTCTCCCTGCTAAAATTTTATAGTCAAGAACAAGAAAAATATAACATCGGGGGATATACTTAGTGAAAAAGATAATTTCTTCATTAGCTTTATGCTCATCATTGATTGTTTTACCAACAATAAGCCATGCAGCTTTAGGGGACAAGCTATTAAAAGAAGGTATGACAGATCCAGACGTAAAAGAATTACAGGATGTTTTAAGACAGAAGGGCATATTTTCAGCTACTTCGACTGCCTATTTTGGTTCAATTACAAAAGATTCAGTTCTAAGCTTTCAGCGTTCTCATAGTTTAACCGCTGATGGAATGGTGGGACCTAATACATATCAAGCGTTAATAGCTAATTCAACAAGTGCGGTTACAAGCAGTACACTTCTGAAATATGGAATGACTAGTAATGAAGTTGAAAAAGTACAGCAGCTGTTAAAGGAAAAAGGTTACTTTAACGCCACACCAACAGGCTATTTTGGCACAATTACTCAAACTGCCGTTATGAATTTCCAACGGGATCATGGCTTAGCTGTGGATGGAATAGTAGGTCCAGCTACTTTAAATGCCTTAAATAACGCATCTACTAGCGCCACTGGTTCTTCAACTGTTAATAGTTCAACGCAAGCGACAGCTAGTGATATTGTGGCTTATTCTAAAAAATTCATAGGGGTGCCATATGTTTGGGGCGGAACTTCTCCAAATGGTTTCGATTGCAGTGGTTTCATTTATTATGTATTTAAAAATGGAGGTGGAGTAACTGTACCGCGAACAGTAGCCACCTTGTATCAGTCAGGAAAAAGTACATCTACTCCGAATATTGGAGATATCGTATTCTTCGATACTACTGGAGGTCCTTCACACGCTGGAATTTATATTGGAAACGGGCAGTTTATTCATGCTGGAAGTTCAACTGGTGTAACTATTGCATCGTTAAGCAATTCTTACTGGGCACCTCGTTATTTAGGAAGTAAATCTATCCTCTAATAGATTACTAGTAAAAAACACAGCAATTCTAAGCAGCTGCTTGATTATTATTTATGTAAATAAAGTAAAAAGTCCTGATATATAGTCAGGACTTTTTATTATAGCCACCAGTTAGCCATTCAAACGTTAAACATTCCTTATATAAGCTTGTTCCATTGAGTGGCTTTGATAGGTTTGAGTGTATGTGGTAAACATCGAAACATTGGTAAGTATTCCTGCAGCAAGCATTAACAATGTCAGCGAAGAACCTCCAAAGCTTATAAAAGGTAGGGGGACACCGGTAATAGGAAGAAGACCCGTGACAGCTCCAAGGTTTACAAATACTTGAACAGCTATCATAACGAAAATATTTAGAAAGAATGTTTGTTAAAGTTTTACCTTCTAACTTTTATATAAAAGCTGTGATTACTTGCAGCGCGCAAAATTTTTTTGAAGATTACCTTTTTATTTTTATGAATATTGAGCTTTATGATACGATATGAAGTGAACTTTTTAAATGAGGGTCTATATGCAAAAAATTAAAGGTAAAAGAGTAAAGATCAGTATATTCATGCTGGGATTAGGGATGGTTTTTTTCCTGTTTGCCGGGAAAGAGCTTGTAGTGAACGAAAAGCCTGTAAAATCTGACGTGATTATTGTGTTAAGTGGTGATAATGATCGACTGGAGAAAGGAATTGAATTATATAAAAAAGGATATGCGTCTCATTTGATCCTTTCGAATGGTCAAGAGAATAATTTTTATCATCAAGCCAAAGACTCTGGAATACCTGAGGGTTCAATTATATTAGAAAATCACGCTACAAGTACTACGGAAAATGCTAAATTTACAAAAAAGCTAATGATGAACTATCACTTTCAATCTGCTATCGTTGTTTCTTCAAACTATCATATGAAAAGGGTAGAAAAAAACTTTAATAAAGAATTTGAGGATACCCAAATACAATTAACCTATTGTTCTAGTGGAAGTCGTTATTATAATCCACAGAGATGGTGGGAAACTGCTTTAAATAGAAAAGTTACTTACACAGAATACGTCAAACTTATTGGCAATTATTTTGGTTTTAGCGGAAAGAAATCTAAAGAATTATTAAGAGAATTTATTTAACAAAATAGCAAAAAGTCCATAGGGAATGCCTCTATGGACTTTTTGCTATTTGAAATTCCGGCTAGTTTAACATAGTCTTGTAAGCTCATATGAAACGGAGTGATAGTGGATTATTTGTTTAACATAAAGGAAAGCACGGTGCCCCATATAAAGATTACTAAATAGAATAACCTTTGCAGCAGACCGGTAGGCATAGGAACAAAAAATACAAGCATAATGAGTATAAGGATGACTAGTAAGGAGACTAAGCAGCCATAAGTCCAATACTTGCCGCTGCTTAAAGATGATGCATACATCCAAAGACCAGCTAAAACAGTAACCATGCCAAGCTGAGCAAGTATTGAATGCCAAAATAAATTAATATCAGCCGGGATAAAGCCTGAAACAATATTACCTAAAGCTAATATAAGAATAAAAGCTGTTGCTAGTTGGCTTTTTCTCGTTTTCTTTAGGTTTTGTGAAATGTACAAAACACCAATTGAAAGTGTCAATCCGTTTATAATAAACAATACGTTCATCCAGAAATGGTGAGGAGAGCAAATTTCATGAGGTGCAATTGAATAGGTGTAGTTTCCACAAGAAGTTACACCAAGATCACTCATTGCGTGATGTAAAAAACTGTAGGGAGCAGTTGAAGTCAAAATAAAGAAAGGTTCAACTAAAAAATACAAGCAAGTAGCAAACCAGCTTAAAATGCCAACCTTTTTTGATATATACAGAATCATCACCTCTTAAAAAGCGTTATATACGAATTATATATCCAAATAATGTTAAAAAGAATGCCCTTGAAGCCTATTTTTATGTAGGACTTGGGGTTGATGTGAGGAAGGAGGACAAAGTGTTTAACTTGGAGGTGTTTAGGAAAGGACCTCTTTACTAATGCTTTGTAGCGCTAGAGAGGTCCAAAAGCAGCTTGATTAGAAATGAATAACGCTGATTATACGGCCTAACTTACATAGAGTTTAATGTATCCAAAACGCAGTGACATTCAAGATGTTTTCTCTAGAATTTAATAATCTGCTGTTTTTTGAATATCTACATCATATTCATGTGCAAATGTTTCTAATTCCTTAAAAACATTTGGTGGATTAAATAATGCTATTCGCATATTCCACCCGTTTTCTACTTTTACTACTGCTAATTTTGATTTCCAACTTAACCGTTTAAATACAATTCTTTTAATGTCCCTGGGTTTAACGGTTTTTGCATATACTTTAAACCATAATATATATATTCTATAGGTTAAAGTATCTCTGTCTATCTGAAATTCATATCGGAGAAAAAGGGAAAGAAACAAGCAAAGGATAGCCAAAAGGTGTAAAAAGACAAGTTCTTTATGTTGAACTGCTTGAATGAGTAATAAAGTATTTAAAAGTAATAAAGGATAAACAACAGTTTTTTGAGCGGTAGCTTTAAATAACATAAAGTCTCCTTCCTTTAGTAAATAAGCCAACTTATTTTTCTTCTATGATATTATTTAGTTATTGATTTAGATTAGATTTATATTGGGAGGTCTTTTATATGTATAATACCATTTCAGATTTTATCAAAGAATGGAACAACGAAGCCATGCTGACTCAAAAAGTTTTAGATAGCTTGACAGATGATTCGTTGAAACAACAAGTGTATCCTGAAGGGCGTACGTTAGGGAGAATTGCTTGGCATTTTACAACAAATATTCCAGATTACCTAACTGAATTCGGATTAAGTATAGACAGAATTGAAAGTACAGCAAGCGTTCCATCTTCAGCACAGGAAATCGCTATAACCTTTAAAAATGTAAGTTCTCATGCTGCTAAAATTATCGAACAGCAATGGACAGATGAATCTTTAGAACATACGCAAGAAGCGTTTGGAAG
Source organism: Priestia sp. RMT2NF4 (assembly GCF_047872835.1). Lineage (NCBI taxonomy): Bacteria > Bacillati > Bacillota > Bacilli > Caryophanales > Bacillaceae > Priestia > Priestia sp. RMT2NF4. The sequence continues at coordinate 152,440 of NZ_JBLQZO010000007.1, read as the reverse complement.
AACCCAATCCAATGCCACAATCTTAATGGGACTAATCAAACATATTGTTCATCACCGAGGTCAAATTACCATTCTTATGCGTCAAGCAGGCCTAAAACCTGCTGGAGTTTATGGGCCTCCAAAAGAAGATTGGGTTCATTTAGGTGTGGAAAATCCACCGCTTTAATAATATCAGGTAAGTAAAAAAGAGGCTGCCCATAGAAAATACTATAAAATTATTTTCCAGGCAGCCTTTACGTAAAACCTAATTAATCATTTAGTGCTTACTCTGAAAAAGATTTTGAGTAATGTACAACACCTTGCACATTTTTTAGAGATCCTTCTGTTAACTCTATGGCCATAAAAAATTCTTCAGGCACGTCAAATGGAGCATATATATTCCATGAGCTAGCTGGTTTAAATCCAAACTTAGGATAGTAATCTTTGTGCCCTAAAACAATTACTGAATGATAACCAAGCTCTTTTGCGCGTTTTAACGCAGCGTGTATTAGTTGGCTCCCAGCTCCTTGTTTTTGATACTGAGGTGCAACTGAAACTGGAGCAAGTGCTAAAGAAACGGTAGCGTTATCGCCATCTATAATTGTTATTTTAGATAGAAGAATATGGCCTATAATATCTACTGCATTCGGATTTAATGCGACTAGTGAAAGTTCAGGAATAAATTCATCTGACTTCCTAATTCGTTTCACAAGTAAATGTTCTTTCTTATCGCTGTATTCTTCATTTAAAAAGGCGCTTTTCACAACTTTTTCAGTTTCATTATATTCTTCAGTGAGTTCTTGTTTAATTAAGATATCCATTTAGAGTCTCCTATCAACTTGCTAAATTACCGCTTTTTATACTCCATAAATGGGGCTTCCTTTATGCACACATTCATTAAGGAAGCTTACTCACCCAGCTCTAAGCATAAGTTTAACAAACAAAAACCTCCAAAATTAGTATGTATATATTTTACAGTGTTGTATTTTGTGAGTCCACCTTTAATACATAATATTTGTTTATTGATTATGGTAAAATGTACTATATATGTTAAATTAAAGTATGTAAAGAAGGTGTAATGTCTGGTGTTGAAATTATTATTTATAAGTCTAGTAAGCTGTTTAATCATTTATATTGGGAAACGTGTATGGAAAAAAGGTAGTACTAATTTTATTGCTGGATATGGAAAGATATTTACACCTAAGGATGAAAAGCAGCTCGCTAAAGGAATTGGATTTATTATTATGTTGTTTGGCTTTGAAACTATAATATTTCCCATTCTTTCTTTATTTTTTGAAGGGCTTGGCTTTTATTATGGATTGCTGGTTGTATTAAACTTCTTCGCTATATTTGGACTTATGATAAAGGATCAGGTGCAAAGAGAAGCCTAAAGGGGGAGAAAACAATCAATAAAAATATTCGGCTTATGATTGGTTTAATCGGCACTATTATCCTGTGTTTTTATGGAATAAGAGGTTTATTCATGCATGAAACAATACCGTTTTCTTCTTATCTCTTTGCGGTAGGTGGAGCTATTTCTACCATTGCTCTTATCTGGGAATTAATAAAGAAAGATGCAGCTTAAATTGAAAGGAGTGATGATGTGAAAAGACGATGGATTTCCTGGTGGATAGCTAATATAATTTGGATCATACTTTTCGTCGTAGGAACAGCTGTTGTCTGGACAAGAGAAGTGGATGGAGCGGGTGTTACCCAAACACTAGAGCTGAAATTGTTCGCATTTATAGTGTTGCTGATTGCATTTATTTTTCCTTTGATTCTTCAAGTTATATGGCTGATTTTCAATTTTAAAGCTAACAAACATGTACTGTAGAAAATAGAAATGATGTTATGGAATAGAGAGGTGATATGTATGCAAAGCCAAAAGTGCTCTAAATGTGATTCAACTCTAACCAAAGCTCGTATTCAATCATCACCTGGTACAGTAGGTGTAAATAAAACACCGAGCAGCGTATTAAATAACAATTACAATTGCAGTGAGTTAATACCTTATGTTTGTTCAAGCTGCGGTTATGTGGATTTTTATGTGGAGGAGCCTGGAAAGTTCGCGTAATAGACTTTTATAGTAAAGCAAATAAAATTTTAAGAGGTCGAAAGTGAATAAAAAAATTCGATGGGGCTTAGCTAGCTGTATAACAATTATAGGGGTGTTAAGTATATATTTTTTGTTCTTTTCTTACGATAAGTTTTATGTAACGAAAGATGAGAATATGTTTAACACAAAGCTTTTAAGTGATACGTATGGAAATTATGAGTGCGTGGAGATGGCTGATCAAACAAAGTATGACTCTAAGAAATATTTTAGAGCCTTTGGTAAAACACAAAATGGGGATTTTGTTTATGCTATTAAAGGTGACCCTAAGCATAAACAAGTGCTGCTAATTGAAAACACAGAGATGCCTGCGTGGTTTTTGTATTCTCGTCAATAAAGATATTGTATCATTTTTCTTTTGAAATATAGCTAGAATAAAAGGAGGGATGTTATGAAAAAAGGGTTATGCTTATCTTTTATTTTATTTTTGATTATTCTATGTGCAGCATGCTCAAGTTTAACTTGGAAGAAACAATATGCGGATTCTCCACCTAAAGAGTTATTGTCAGATGGAGAAGAATATTCTATTTTGGCAGTAGGAGAAGACATCGACCATTTTGAGGAAATAAGCGGCTTAAAGCAGGTTCGATATTTTTCTTCTTTGGAAGAAGCAAAGAATCAATATCCACACTTAAAGGTAGAAGGCAGCCCTTTCTTTATTATTTTTAATGATAAAGAAGTCGTTTTAAGAACTTCAGAATTAAACAAAGCGATACGTTTTGTAGAAGAAAATTACTAGATACAAAAACAAATAAATTTTGTATCATCTTTTCCTCCTCCAAATCTAATTTTTTAACTAAACGCTTAAGAACTAATAAAAGACACCAAGGAAACATAAAGCACCTTGGTGTTTTTACGTTTAACAATATATCATATAACAATTGCAAAATACAAAATATAGAAAATATGATAACATATGTTTATTGTTGTGGGATAAAAAATGTTTGGGGGAGAAATATGAAAAAGTTCTATCTTGGATTGTTTGTTATTTGTTTGGTGTCTATCATTTCCGCTTGTTCAAAAACGGAATATGTAAACAATGTTGATTACTTAAAATTACAAAAAGCGGAAGTAATGTTAACCGATGATAAAAAAATCGTTGGGGAAATGATAGTACCTGATAAAAAGAATAAGAGTAAACGTATCGTTCCAACGGAGTTACACTATACATTCACGATGGAAAATAAGTCTAATAATAGTATGGCTCTCTCTGATCCTGTTAAAACAAACATTCGCATAGAACCAGATAAGGAGTTAGTATCAGCTGTAAAAGAAGCAATTGGTTCAAATATTTATAAGATGGATAACAATAAGTTAGGGGTTGGCATGAGTATAGGAGAAATTCCATCTAAAGGAACAAGTAAATTCACTCTTAATTATACGTTAGGAGCAAAGGGAAAAACAATGAATTACCTCTTTTGCCAGCTGAAGAAAAGCTAAAAAAGCTACAGGCTAATGCATTAAAAGGCACACTCATTATCTCTCAAGACGACAAGGATATTGCCGAATTTAGATTGGATTCAAGCCAATAAACATGATTATTGGCTTGAATAGGTTAATAGCTCTCTAACTCTGTATATCGTCAGCGTTAGCGAGCTATTGTTTTTATATTTATACGCTTGTATGTGGATTTACTTTTCCCAAAAATAAAATTGATTAGCCTTACTTATTTAGTTACGATAAGCGCTCGAATAATTTCATTCCAGTAGTATTTGAAGTTTTTTTCACTTGTTTCTTTTTGCGTTAGGCTAATTGATTCTTTTGTATTTTCTTTTTTTATGGTCATTATGATTTCCCCTTATCTCTTTATATTTAGTATGTTGTGGTTTGATTTACCATATTTTATAATGAAATTAACGATCGTTACAGATGAACATTACGATTGAATCAATCGGAATACCCGATTATATAGAGGTGAGGAAAATCGAAATAAAACAACTGATTACATTTAAAACAGCTGCAGAAAATTTAAATTTCACCTATACGGCTAAAATTTTAAACTTTGCTCAATCAAGCGTTACCGCTCAAATAAAAGCTCTTGAAAATGAACTTGAAACGCCTTTATTTGAACGTCTCGGAAAGCGCTTGGTTTTAACAGAGGCAGGCAGAGAATTTAAAAGGTACGCCGATAAAATGATTCAACTGACTAAGGAAGCAAAAAATGCTGTAAGTGGAGTGGAGGAACCTGCCGGTACACTTATTATTGGGTCTTCTGAAAGTCAGTGCACGTATAGATTGCCTCCAATATTAAAAGAGTTTAAGGATCAATTTCCAAAGGTTAAAATGATTTTTAAGCCCATTTACTCTCAAGCACAAACAAGAGCGCAGCTGCTAGACGGAACTCTTGATATCGCCTTCACAATGGAGCCTATTCAGCATCATGATGCAAATCTACATACGCAATGTCTTGTTGCAGAAAACTTAAAAATTATTGCTTCTCCTCAGCATCCTTTAGCTGATAAAGCGGAAATCTACTTAGAAGATCTTGAGAATGAGACTCTTTTGTATACCGAATCAGGATGTTCATATCGTGTAGTATTGGAAAACTTGTTTCGTGAGGCGGGTATTTGTACATCAACTAAATTTGAATTTGTAAGCGTAGAAGCTATTAAGCAATGCGTTATGCTAGATTTAGGTATTGCCATATTGCCCGAAGTAGTAGTAAGAGGAGAGCTAGAGAAAGGCATATTAAAAGAATTGGCTTGTACTAAAGTTGATACGCCTCTTTATACACAAATGTTTTGGCATAAAGATAAATTTATGTCTCTTCCTTTACAATCTTTTATTCAATTGGCTTGTAGTACTTTTGGGTTAAAGTATAAGGGGATTGAAAGTAAGAATCTCTAGGTACATTATGCTGACTAAAGAATTACACAGGATCCATAAAATAATCTCATATCTTTCCTAATAAGATAAGAGGTGAAGGAAATCTTTATTCCCTCACTAATATATAGATGAACCTTAATAAACTAGATTTTAATTGGTGAAATCTGAGTTAGGAGTTGATCTAATTTGAAAATGGGAGTAAATCAAATTGAACTGAATGGTTTAACATTTCAATATCGAGAGTCGGGCGAAGCTTCGGCACCCGCCATTATTGCACTTCACGCTTTGGGAATGAGTGCAGAGTCGTGGGATGAAGTAGCAGCTGTATTAGGGAAGGAATATCGATTTTTAGCTTTAGACCAGCGAGGACACGGTGGAAGTGAAAGAACCGGCACCTATACGTTTGAACTTATGTGTGATGACTTACTTCAGTTCGTAAATGCCATGAATTTGGAGCGCTTTACGTTGATTGGGCATTCTATGGGCGGTACGGTGTCCTATCTTTTTTCTGAAACATTTCCAGAAAGGGTAGATCAATTGATTGTTGAAGACACTCCTCCACCTTTTACAGGAGAAAAGTTCGAAATTCCTGCCAAACCTCCTGGTTCTTTACCGTTTGACTGGGAGGTTGTACCTTCAATTCTTCAACAGTTAAACAACCCCAATCCTAAATGGTGGGGAAGTCTTACAGAGATAATTGCACCTACTCTCATTATAGGAGGAGGATCCAGCCATATTCCTCAAGATAAATTGCAGGAAGTTTCTAAGCGCATTCCAAATTGTAAATTAGTAACGATAAAAGGGGCTGGACATGAGGTGCACGCAGGAAACTTATCCGCTTTTTTAACTGCTGTGAAAAGCTTCCTTGCTTCGTGACTTTCTGGAGCTTTTATTTAATTTGAAAGACTGTTTAACTAAATATAATTTTTAAAAGTTATTAAACTTTTATAGAAAGGGAGACTATACGTTAGTCTCCCTTTTAACTTGTGTATATGTTAATATATAGATTATATGTAATAAAATTCATAATTAAATAATTTTTGTGGAAGATAAATAAATGCTCATCTAATGAGTTATAGAGAGTGCTATAACTCATTAGATGAGCACTTTTGAAAGGAGGAGAGTTTCTTGTTGAAATTTATAGAAAAAGGTTTTTTCTACGGCCTTATTTTAGGAGGATCATTAGGTTTCTTTGTGATTCCATATAAAGAAGTTGAATCAGTCGGTGATGGTGTAATAGAAACAACTTATTTAAACCTTGATGATTTTATTATTCATCTAATTCGCTTTAGTATTGTGATAGCTGTACTGGGGGCGATAATAGGGTTCTTTCTTTATAGGAAAAAGAGCTTGGAGTGATTCACCCAAGCTTTTTCCGACTGGTGATTGGAGGGCAAGGCGAAGACTCCTGTGGGAAAAGCGGAACAGGTGAGACCCCGCAGGAGCGCAAGCGACGAGGAGGCTCAGCGGCCGCCCGCGGAAAGCGAAGCCTTGCACGGAAATCAACTGCGGTGTCACAAGCGATTCACCTCATGTATACTAGTTGTTCATCTTTAGATTGGATTCATTTCGTTATGTCTCAACCTTTTATTCTTTTACTATAGGAACATTCTTAAAAAAATGTTCTCGAATAGCTGCCGATTTAACTGTTTTATTTATCTTTTCTTTATTATCATCTATAAATTGCTGTGCTTCTTCTTTATCAAATAATTTATTACTATCCGGTAAAGTTTTAATGTTGCCAGAAATAAACTGTTCCATTTCTTCTCTAGATACTGAGAATTTTTGATTGTCTACTTTAAAACTGTAACCTTGAGCATTAGGCACTAATATTGCTAAATAAATAGCATTGTAAAGAAAGTTTTTCTCCAATGTATTCTTACCGTCAAACCAATATTTTAACGTTTCATCTTCTGAAAGAGAGCCCGCTTTAGTACCATACGTTATTTTTAGCGTTTTATTATGTAAATCAATTTCTTTAAATGTTTCTCCTCCAGGCAAGTCCCTTACGATAGCTACCACGTTAGAATTATTTCCAACATAAGTTCCGCTACGCTCTTTAAGCTTTTTTACATCAACAGTATTAATGCTTGTAACTTCTTCTTTTTGAGAACAGCCGGTTATGCCTACTAGGAGTAATAAGATTAAACAAAAAAACACCTTAAAATATTTCATAAAAAGCCTCCATTTTCTTACTTTAATACCCTTATGTGGATATTTCATGAATTATTAGTGTATCGTAAATAGGCTGTCTTGAAAAGATGTAGGTCCTTTTGTACAAAATACCCTTTGCTATAGAAAACGTTTTTGTCAACTGCTAGTAGAAGAAAGGAATTTTGAAATATGAAAAGACCCCAAAGCTTTCTTGAAAAAGCGCTTTGAATTCTTCATTTCTCTTTTTTTACTTTTAAGAGCTAACCCCTACAATTGCTTCGATAATTTGGTCCCAGTCCTCACTATGAACTTCATGTCCTGTACCCTCAAGAGCTATTAATTTAGCATGAGAAATAGCTTTTGCAAGAGCAAGTCCATGTTCATAAGGAAGTGCCGGATCTTTTGTTCCATGAATAATCAGCGTAGGTGTGCTAATTTCACTCAATCTGTCATAATATTGGCCTCCTCCTTGAAGTAAAGCATGATTAAATCTACTCGGCAACTGTTTGGCGCGGGCAGCTTCTCTTTTTGCTAGCTTATACATTCTTTCCTTTTCATAAGGTTTTGTTCCACTTAACGTTTTCCATCCACCTGCAAGGTAGTGAACGGTTGCCTCTTGATTTGACCAGTCTATGGAAGTACTTTTTGTATGATAATCAAGTATACGCTGGTCCATTGGAGGCAATTTTTCCGCCTCAGTTCCAAAAATGCTTGATGCAATTAAAGTAAGGGAATCTATGCGTTTTGGATATCTAAGAGCAAGAATCTGACCTATCATCCCGCCCAACGACATTCCAACAATATGAGCTTTTTCTATAGAATAAGCATCTAAAACGCCAATTGCATCATCAGCCATATCCGTTATTGTATAGTTAGAAGTACCGGGTGGATAAGTGGTAGAGCGGCCTAAATCACGATGGTCGTAACGAATAACAAATCTCTCCCTTTCAGCGAGGCGAAGACAGAAGTCTTCATCCCACCAATCTAACGAGGACATTGCTCCCATTATTAAAAGAATAGCCGGATTTTTAGGGTTCCCAAAACTTTCTGTGCAAATCTCTGCTTTATCTATTTTTAGTATTTGTTCATTCATTTGTGTACCTCCTTTTAAGTGTTAGAAAAATGAAAAGCAGCCCTTTATTCACTTCTCTAAAATGAAAATATTTCCTTTTTGAATTTTATTTAGGTAATCGATTGTTCCGTCTGTTACCTTATTGACTAGAATAGAGCAGGAAAGTTGAATGCACGTATGGAAAACTACTAATGTGAGGTGAAATAAGAATGGATGATTACTATGGAGAGCTTTGCACAAGGTTATACGAAGTTGATAAATCCGTTGCAGAGAGAAAAGAGCTGGAGTTTTATCTTTCCTTTGTAAAAGACCAAAATATGAAAGTATTAGAACCGATGTGTGGGAAAATACTTTTAACGATTATAAAGAAAAAAAGTGAAATTGAAGAACTAGTAGATTGGACTGAAACAAATAGAGTATCTTTTAATAAAGAAATCATCGTCGTTTACAAAAAAAGCTTCTACGATAGAAAAGCGAGCTCTTTGAATACTAAGATAAAATATGAGCTACTTCAAGGAAATCAGACAAAAAAGGTGGAGATCATGGATTTCCCTCTTCGACTTTATGGCTCAGAAGAATTTGAACGTATCCTTAGCTCTAATGGATTTAACAATCTTACTGTTCATGAAGTAAAAGATGGCTACGGAGAAGGCATGTCATTCTCTGTCTATGAGTGCAGAATATAGACATTGTAATACCATTTAAACTTTGATTACCTTTTTCATTCATTACAACTTGATAGATTAATATACATATACAGGATTGCTGAAATCGTGTGCTATTGGTGAGCATATAAATTCAGCGTTCCCATGAGGAGATGCTTTATGAAGCGATTAATAAATAAAATTGCGATTGTTACTGGTGCTAGTCGGGCAAAAGGTATTGGTACTGAAATATGCAGGGAGTTAGCTAAAGAAGGCGCAGATATTTTTTTCACTCATTGGTCAAATTATGATCGTTTAATGGATTATTGTAATGAGGATGATTTTAATTGGTCGAAGCATCTGATTGAGGAGATACGCAGTCTGGGAGTACGATGTGAATCGATGGAATTGGATTTATCACAGCCCGATGCATCAAGAAAACTGCTTGATACAGTTCAAACCAAACTGGGTTCTCCATCAATCCTTGTAAATAATGCAACACATTCTGTAGACGTAGATTTTCGTTCGATAGATGCTGATGTTCTCGACGCTCATTATAACGTGAATGTTAGAGGAACATGTCTTTTAACTGTTGAGTTTGCACGTCTAATCGAAGGCAAGCATGGCGGTCGAATTATTAATATGGTATCAGGTCAAGATAAGTCACCTGAGCCTGGCAATTTGGCTTATGTTGCCACCAAAGGTGCCGTTTCTACATTTACTAAATCAGTTGCTATTGAATTAGCACCTCTTAAAATTACTGTTAATGCTGTAGATCCTGGACCAACTAATACTGGGTGGATGAGCAGTAAGTTGAAGGAAGATTTACTGCCGAAGTTCCCAATGGGTCGACTTGGTGAGCCCCGGGATGCCGCAAAATTAGTTGTTTTTTTAGCAAGCGAAGAAGCAGAATGGATTACCGGACAAATTATCCACTCAGACGGTGGCTTTTGGTGATTTAACATAGTAGCGGTCTCCCGCTTTTTTAGCGGATTTTTGTATGAAATAAGCAGTCAAAAAGATCTTCGAATGAAGATTCTTTTTTTATAATGTAAAGTAACATTAATGGGCTATGAAGGGAAAAGTACGGGCTGTTCTAAATAGATGGTGAAATAAGGTATATCATTGTGGTAAATGTTTTATCACTTTCACTTATTAACGACAAATCGGGTATATTCAGGGGGAATATTTATATGTCAGGCTTTAAGGACGAAGAAGTACTAACAGGAGGGAATGTTTCTAACGTTTACCGCTCGGGAAATACCGTACGACGAGAATTAAAATCAGATAGTCATAAATTTCATAAGCTATTAAAGCATTTAGAAAACAAGGGGTTTACTTATGCACCAAAATTTTTAGGCATTGACGAAAAAGGGAGAGAGGTCTTGTCATTTATTGAAGGTGAAGCTGGTAATTATCCCTTGAAGAAATATATGTGGTCCGATGCTGTTTTGATAGAAATAGGGAAAATGCTCCGTCTTTATCATGATTCAGTGAGTGATTTTTCATTTGATGACAGCTGGAAATCAATAGATAACACGCCTAAACCATTTGAAATACTATGTCATAATGATTTTGCTATATACAACATTATTTTTAATGATGAGAGACCAATAGGAATTATTGATTTTGATGTTGCTGCACCTGGGCCAAGACTTTGGGACATTGCTTATACTCTTTATACGTGCGTCCCTTTGAGTAGATTTTATCTTTCTGAAACAGGTGAGAAAATTCATTATAATTCATCACAGCATGCTCAAGATAGAAAGCGCAGAGTGAAATTATTTTTTGAATCTTATGGCGAAGAATTACAAGAAGGTTATTTGCAAATGGTATTGCTGCGATTAGAGGGGTTATGTAAAACAATTACAAGAAAAGCTAGTGAAGGTGATATTGCGTTTCAAAAAATGAGAGACGAAGGGCATCTTGAGCATTATCAAAACGATATCAAATTCATTTATGAACATACAAAAGAATGGATTTAATTTTAATAGAGGAGCCCTTGTCATGCGAATTATTAATATTAGAGAACAGGTAGAGTACAAAGACAAAGCTATTGAATATACTCAGCGTAAGTGGGCGAGTAAAGAGAATTTAAAGCTTTACGAAGACTGTATTATATAGCTTAAACACAAATAGTTGTCTTCCAGTCTGGTACCTGTTAGAAAACGAAGGAGGAATTATCGGCTGCGCAGGGCTTATCACCAACGATTTTATAAGTCGAATGGATTTATGGCCCTGGGTGTGTTCTCTTTACATTGAAGAAAGTTATCGAGGTAAATCCTTAGGTGAGCAACTTCTTTTAAAGCTGAAAGAAGATACGAAAAATGCCGGATTTGATAATCTTTATTTATGCACCGACTACGTTGGATACTATGAAAAGTATGACTTTTCATATATAGGCGATGGTTATCATCCGTGGGGGAGTAGTTCAAGAATCTATAGGGCTAATTTAATAGGTTAACTATCAATTTTTTTATAAAATGTTTTTAGCTGTTTCAATCAGTGAATAGCGGGTATAAGTTGATTATACAAGCGTAGCCCCCCCAGGAACATGCATGTATATTTCTTTTTCTTACTTACCCTGTTGAATCCTCTTTTTCATGGAGGATTCTTTTTTATGTCTAAAAGAAGACTTCTCAGACTATATACATCAAACACCTTAAACATCCCTTATGTATTTTATACTCACTGAATCTAGGTTACGTTACAAGATGAAAGAGATTCAGAGGTCTCATGGGACTGTGGATAAATGTAAGAAACCTTGCAGAAATACTAAAGACAGGTATAGCCAAATTTTTATTTTATAAAATATTTTTATACTTTTACGCGTTTTGCTTATACCAATTTTTGCTTTCTTCATAGTATGTACTATAAGTGTATAAGGAGGTGGAGTTATGCCAGGACGTCGTAGTGGAGATCGTCGTACATCTCAATCTCAATCTCGTTCTATAGTAGATAATTTTCGAAGAGGAGATAAAATTCAAGTTTTTTCTGCTGGAAGACAGCTTGATGGAAATGGTACGTTTATTCGAGCAGAAGGCGGATTTTTAGTATGGGAAGATAATTCAGGTAATAGAAATACGACTAGTTTAGAAAGTATCAGCGTTCGCAGATTAAGAAAACGTAATTGCTAATAATTTGGACAGGCTCTGATTTTATATAAATAAAAAACACCTTCAAGCTGATAACTGGGTATGGGGTACCGAGCAATCACTTGGAGGTGTTTTTTCTCATAGAAAACATCAGAAATAAGTTTTTTGACAGTATCACTTATAGATTAATACCTTTCATAAGACGGAAGGTTTCAAGAAGCAAAACGTTTAACCCTAGCCATACTCCTCCAAATACATATCCTGCTGCAATGTCACTGGGGTATTGTATGCTCAGATACAAACGACTAATGGCAATAAGCAATAAAATAAGAATGGCCACTATTGGTGCTACTGTAGGAACCCACAATCTTTTAGAGTGTCGAACCAGCATAAATACAGCAAACCCATAAATAACAAAAGCCATTAAAGACTGCTCGCTTGGAAAGGTGTATGAAAGCTGTTCTATCAACGACTTTCTAATAGGGGAGAAATGATGGAACATTCGTCTCAGGCTTTCTTCGTATAGCTCTCCGCCGCCTGCAACAACTACCAGAGATAATAATTCAATTTTTTTATCTCTGCCTTTCCATAAAATCCATACAAGTGTAAAGAAAATCAATGTTACCAGAACCTGCCTGGATCCCAGTATGAAAAACACCCGCATTGGTACATTCCAATCTTTATTAAAAAGAGCTGTTATTAATAAACTCGTTATTTTGTTAAAATCTCCAAACTCGTTTGCGATAAAGTCTTGCGTCATTCCAATCATAAGCAGAATAAACCCTAATGTAACTAATGCTGTAAATATAAAAACAAGACCCGCCCGTTTCCGCGTATGAAATGCGTTTACTATCCACTTGAGGCAATTAATTGCTATCTTTTTAATCGTTACTTTGAACTTTTTATAAATGTAAATAGCTACGAACAAACTTACAGCTACAATCAGCCCAATGACAAAATACTTCTTAATAGAATGATGAAACTGTTCCCACTGAGGTCCTAATAACTTTCCTAAAGTAATAAATGTGGTGACCCAAAGAAATGATCCACTATAGGCATACAGTGCATACGTACGAAAGGGAAGCCGAGTAATTCCTGAAAAATATCCTGTAATATGTCTAATAACCGGGAGGAAATAAGCAATAATCAACAGCTTGTTTCCATGTACACCAAACCATTTTGACATTCTTTCAATTCGCTCTGGCCCCATATGAAGGGTTTTTCCGTATTTATCAAAAAAGGGAGTCCCTAACCTATAACCTACCCCGTAGGCTATGGTCATTCCAACCATACTCCCCATACCAGCCACCAAGATACTTCCCACCCAGCTCAAATGTCCTTGAAAAGCAAGAACCCCAGCGTAGCCCATGAGCAGCTCCCCTGGAAGAGGAAGTGCAAGAAGTTCCAGCATCAATGCTAGAAACAGCACGATATATCCGTATTGATTTATATAAGATGTGATAAAATCCATGGTTTGTCCTTCTTTCATAGTATGTATGTATCTAAAGCACAGTCGGTAAGGCGAATATGCTTACATGCGATTGAAATACAAAGGTGAAAAGATTAATTTCACCTTTGTATTTCTTTTAATGTAGCACTATTTATTAAAAAAACTGGATTTTTCATTAATTTTTAATGTTATTTTTAGCCTATTTTTAATTACAAAACGTAGACTGAAAATGTGCTATTTGAAAGCTCAACTTAAGACTGTTTGTTTTTCTAATAAATAGTGTAAGGAGTTCCTAACCAATCTATGTAACGAAAAAGAAGAAAAGATATACCCTACAAATCGATTAAAAAGGAACTACCCATTATTACTTTTTTATCAGCAGAGCAATTCTTTAATCGCCTAAACAAAAGAACAAAAAGATGTGCTGAAAAGTCTAAGTTTTACCCCACAGCAAAAGCATACAAACTACAAGGAGGGAAAAGTCATGAATAACCGTGAACGGGATAAATACTTAATTCTTTCCGCTACGTTTGGAGAAGGACATAAACAAGTGGCAAATGCGATAAGTGAAGCAGTAAGTAATGTGGTTGCTGATGCTGAACCTATTACCATTGATATCATGGAGTGGGTTCATCCCAACCTTTATCCAATCAGCCATTATATTTATAAAAAAGGAATTAAGAAGTTTCCACAAGTGTATAGCTTTTTGTATGAAAAAACTCGTGTGAAAAATTCTTTTTCTGTTAAGTTAAATTCGATCTTTTTATCGGGTATGGAAACCGTGCTTAAAATCATACAGGAAATAAAGCCGAAAGTAGTGGTTAGTACCTACCCATTTGCCGCGGGAATTATATCCAAATTAAAAGAGCAAGGGTTAATTGATATTCCAGCGGTAACCATCATCACAGATTATACGGATCATTCTTATTGGACTCATTCCTCTACAGATCAATATGTGGTAGGGTCTGCTCGATTGCGTGATCAATTAATTGCGTTAGGGGTAGAGGCAGATAAAATTAAAAACACTGGAATACCTGTACGGAAAAGATTTATGGATGTTCTTCCAAAGGATCTTCTCTTAGAAAAATATATGATTGATCCCAATATATTCACCCTGCTCATCATGGGAGGGGGCGACGGATTTTTTGGGAAAGGACTTTCAACCTTTAAGGCCTTAGAATCCATTTCTACACCGATGCAACTTTTTATAGTATGCGGTAAAAACAAGAAGTTAAAAACACAATTAGAGTCGGAATTAAAAGACTCGAAGCATGACGTGAGAATTTTGGGATATTGTGAAAAGGTTGAAGAATTAATGGCTATTTCAGATTTAATAATCAGCAAGCCGGGGGGAGTGACAACGTCTGAGGCAATGGCGATGGATTTACCCATATTAATTTACCATTCGTTACCGGGACAAGAAGAAGACAATGCAGAGTATTTATGTCGTTCAGGATTCGCACTTTCTGTAAAAACAGAAGAAGAGTTGGTTGCGCGGGTCGAAAATCTGGTTCATGATTCAGCACCTTTAAAATGGATGAAACAAAGAATAAAAAAATACCAAACTAAAACGTCATCCATAGACGCTCTCCATGTCATTGTCGAAGCAGCAAGACGTAGTCCATTACTCAACGTAAATGATAGAACAATACAAAAGCAAAAGGAGATAGAGGTGAGTATATAATATGGAGTTCATGATTCCTGCTATTATTTTTTTAATTTTATTATACACCGTTATTCCGTATTTCCTATCACGTGGTCTAGGAGTAAACGTAGTTAAAAGGGGAAGGGATTTATCGAAAATTGCTTTTACGTTTGATGATGGTCCGAACCCTATTTATACGCCGATACTTCTTGATTTATTGAAGAAAAATGAAGTGAAGGCAACCTTTTTTGTGGTCGGTACCAAAGCAGAAAAGTACCCTGAACTGATTCAGCGAATGCATAATGAAGGCCACTTAATCGGAATTCATAACTACGTACATCACTCCAACTGGTTTATGTCGCCTTGGAAAGTTCAAAAAGGGCTGAAGGATACAGCCAAGGTGATTGAAGCTATCACGGGAGTCGAGCCTAGATATTATCGCCCGCCTTGGGGAATGCTTAATCTTTTCGATTTTATCAAAAGAGGTAAATATAAGATTATTCTATGGTCAACCATGGCGGAAGATTGGCGAACCTCTGGCGGAAGCGAAAAGATTAAACAGCGCCTAGCAAATATAAAAGGCGGGGACGTGATTTTGCTGCACGACTGCGGTGATACGCTAGGGGCGGAATCTGAAGCTCCAAGAAATACAATTAATGCGTTAAGAGATGTGTTAAAAACAGTGAAAACGAAAGGATTCACTTGTGTCCGTGTTGATGAATTGGTAGAGAAGCTATAAGTAGTAAGAGAACTATATTTATTAAAGCTCACAAATGACATTTTAATTCTTGTCATTACCCTAACTAAATATCTTCTCTGTTATAAAAAGAACCTCTATTTTAAAGAGGTTCTTTTTTATGGTCAGTAAAAATATATGGTAATATAATCATATATTGGCTATATTTATAATTTCGTGATTTTTAAATTCTGTGTTGAATCAGCAGTCAATCTAAACGACATCTATGAAAGTAGGGTAGTTCTTGAAAAAAGTTATTTTGAAATTCTTGGTATATTTTTTAATTTTCTTTGGAGGAAACGTAATAATTAATATTCTGTTTACCTCTAATTTTGATCTTTTAACAGCATTTTCAACCGCTTTTGGAGTTTCTTTTGGAATTGCTACCTTTGGGTATTGTACACATAAAAGAGGCAAGGAAGCATAAGATGCTGTGTTTTTGACCCAATACATAAAAGATTTTATGAGAAACGTAAATATCATAGTATTAAATTATAAAAATGTTGAGGTTTGAGATGGGGAATTTGTTGAATTACATTTATTTTTTTATGGCCATTTTAATTGGCTTGTACTTTTTTATCACCAATAAGCACTCTAGAAAGCCACTATTCATGTTGTTACTATCGATGCTTTTATTTTATAGCAGCGCGTATTCTTTTTACTATAAGACTTACCCAATTAACTTACTCAGTACATCATCCATACTTGTGTTTTGGTGGATCATTCTTTTATTACTAAGAGAGATTTATTCTAGAGAAGAAAATATTTTATGGAGTCTTTGTTTAATCTATGTAGCGCTATACCACTTTTTGCATTATTTTTTTGATTCATTGGCTCAAAAGAACTTTTGGTATGGGTCTATTTTTTATGTTTATACAAATGTAGGATTACTTCTGCTTGGCTTGTACTACTTCGTGAGAATCTATAAAAATAGAGCCGTACATTAAAATAAATAAAGCTCCTTGTAGGTGAATTTTTAAAATTCTTGTTACGTTAAATTTTTTATAACAGATTGCTTTGCAGAAGATCAATTATTTTTCATTATTTAATAAATAGTATTAAATCTCATGGACGCCTTGTATATTTTTATATTATTTACCGCAATTTAAAAGAAAAAGGTGAGGCTGATATAATGGCTAAAATAATTTCATCCTTATGTATTTTGCTGGGGGCTTATGCTCTTATTGTATTCATCGACGTTTTTCAGGGAAACTATATGTTTCAATCGTTTTATAACCTAAAACAATATTTTGTAATTGCACGTGGAGAAGATTATTTTTTGATTGTTTTATTTGCTTTGTTGTTCGTTACTGTTAGCATTTTTCCTGTTTTAAAAAAACAATAGCCTCCCTTGTCATGAAAGGGTAGGCTTTATTTTTTGCTTAATATATGCTGTAATCAGCAATAGGATAGGAATTGCTATATGAAAAGGGAGGTGTAATAAATAAGGAACAACTTTGAGCCCTTCATTTATATGAGCTTGGTAGCTAGGAGCAATCATCAGTGAGGAGAAAAAAATAACAACACCAATTAGATAAATGTTTGTAACAGAAGGTTTCATACGAAACAAATCAGTTGCCCCAATCACGGCACAAAAGAAATAGATGGATATTTTAACAAAACCTAAAATGACCATGAGAATAAGAATAAAGGTATCCAGCCTTTGAATAAAACTGGCTATGTTAATGTAACTAACAGCTGTAAGAGCTGGGAAAGAAGATCTTAAAACAGTCTCTGGTCCGAGTACACATAAAAGAATAATTGAATTAATGGTTAAGACAATCCCTCCTATTATAATGGCGGATAGTCCAATTGTTGCAGCCTGACTTTTTTTATTCAAATAAGGAAGAAGCATAGTAAAGGTAATCAATTCTCCGAAAGGGACAGTAATGCCAAGAGGGACTAACTCTTTCCCTATGTTTCCCCATCCATTTGCTAATACGGGTTGAAGGTTTTCCACTTTGATATAACCTCCTACTACATACAAAACATTTAATATAAAAAGAGTCAGTAAAATAACAACAAAACATAAGCATGTAACTCGTGCGAATGCTTCTATTCCCAAGTGAATACTATAAATTAACACAAAGGTCATGCATATGCCGAGCGTAATAATCGATGTAACATAGTAAGAAGAGCTAATTAGTAATTCTTCAAAATCACGTAGTACTCTAGAAGCAATATAAACAAAATATATAATATAACAAAAGCTGATAGCACTGCCTACGTATTTACCCCAGATTTTAATAAGATAGCCGGTTAAAGGCATATTAGGGTATCTCTTATATAGGGAGATATAGACTAAATACAGTGCACATCCAAAAATAGTAGCCAAAAAGGGAACGATCCATGCATCTTGCTTAGCAGCCTTTCCTATATCTAAAAGCAACGTACTGCCTAATATAAAGATAAACATCATACAAAATAATTGAAACCCATCGATTTTTATTTTAGTCAATGCTTTTTCAGCTCCTCATCTAATTTACCTCATAAGGATTTGTACGCATTCCGGTATTTACGATAGTGACGTTCACATTCATCGATACCTTCGCACTTGAAAATAGACTCTCCCAATTCTGTTTATGCTGACGCCAATAACTAGGGTTGGTTCGAGATAAGCTATCACCAAAGCCAAATATATCTGCCTTTTCTTTTTGTGCGATGCTAATAGTTTTTGTAATTTCCTTTTGTAGTTCATTTTGGACTTCTTTTTCCAACTCTTTTAATACCTTAGGGTTGCTTAAATCTTTTTGGCATGATGTTTCCGTAATTTCTCCCATCACATTCAGATCTGTATGAATAAAAGGTTGTCCACGGCGGATTTTTGTTTTTATTTCACTTTTTATTCCAGTCGCTGTAACTGTGATATTCTCATTTATATTACAAGGGAAAACAAGAGCTGTGCTCTTCACTTCAGACGTAACAAGTTGAACAGATCGAGCTTCATCCCCATCCAGCCATCGAACTAATTTTCCTTTTCTAAACATAGCTAATCCTTTTACCTGCATAGCACTTGGGCTGGTATTCTCTAAATTGCCTGCTTCTTCTGACTGCTGAGAGGGTTTGTTAATATTGATTCCAGGAAGAGATAGATCTTTTCCCTCACTCAAAAGCATAGAAATAACTTCATATGCTTGTACATTACTAACTATTCCATACATTTTTTGATTGTTCTGGGTTGTACTTAGGATACTTTTGACTGGAGTAACCTCAAAAGGTTCAATCACACCAAGCAATTTCTCAGCAGTTCCATCACGCGCAATAAAAACTGGAATACTTGTACGAGCTTGTTTGCCTCGATCCAAGGCATCAAATAATAAGCTAAGACCATTTCTTGCTAACTTTTCACCTACGACGATAAGCGAAAGATGAGAAGTAATATGTTCTCTTGGAATGACGACAGAGGCTTTTTTTAATGCTTCTACTAACGATTTGGCAGTTACTGTGTAGTTAATGACAGGAAGACCCTGTCCTCCCGACGAACTGCCTTGTGACAAACCACTTGGGTTAATAATCTGATAGGTTACTTTATAGGGTTCTTCCGAATTTTTATTCTCATCAATTCCCAGTCCTATAATGACTCCTATTTGGTTCAATTCTCGATAATTCGAACACCCTGAAACACATAAACAAAGGGCAGTGATCCATAAAAGTGAAAGGTAACTTTTCATTTTTCATCCTCATTCATCTTTATGTGGCTTCTATTTATTTTGTTGTTTTCTTAAAAGAGATGGTAAAGAGAATCGAGCTAAAGTATCCTTTTGCTCTTTAAAATCAAAGGGGGCAAAAGGTGAAAAGTAGGGGACACCGAAAGATCTTAGACTACTTATATGAAGCCATATACATAAGGTCATAAGCAAAATTCCATATAAGCCAATAAATGCTGAAATTAGAATCAAGATAAATCGAAAGCCCCGGGCCGCATTGACAATGCTAGTAGATGGCAGTGTAAAATTGCTGATGGCAGAAATAGCAACAATGATCACAACAGCCGCTGATACAAAACCTGCTTCTACAGCTGCTTGTCCTAAAATCAGTGCTCCTACAATGGAGACTGCTGGTCCGATTGCTCTAGGCATTCGGATTCCTGCCTCTCGCAACATCTCAAAAGCTAGTTCCATCACTAATATTTCTACAATTGCTGGAAAAGGAACTCGTTCTCTTTGAGCCATTAAGCTGACCATTAATGTGTTTGGAATAAGTCCCTGATGATGCGTAATCAATGCTAAATAGATAGCAGACGCATACATAGAAAGAAAAAAAGAACCAAATCTCAAGATCCTTAAAAAGGAAGCAATATAATAATTTTGATAATAATCTTCGGGAGACTGAAAAAATTGAGAAAAAATAGCGGGTGCAATTAAAACAAAAGGTGTTCCTTGTACAATAATAGCAATTCGTCCCTCTAATAAATTTCCTACAACGGCATCAGGTCGTTCTGTATTTAATAGAAGTGGAAAAATAGTGGTCCTATCATCCCGGATAAATTCTTCAATATAGTTCGACTCAAGGATCCCATCTACCTCAATCCCTTTTAAACGTTCTTTGATTTCTTCTACAATACGTTCATCTGCATTTCCTTGAATATACATGAGCCCTATATCTGTGTGAGTTACGCTTCCAATTTTCATGCTGTCTAAACGTAAATTAGAATCCTGAATTCTAGCTCGTATTAAAGAAGTATTCGTCCTTAAATTCTCTGTGAAACTATCTTTAGGTCCCCTAACAACCGTTTGACTGGTTGGTTCTGTTACTGCGCGGGACTGAAGTTTTTTTGTATTGCCAATGAAAATTTTAGAACTTCCATTCATTAGTATGACCGTATCACCAGTTAAAACTGCTGACACAAATTCATGCCAATTCTCTTTTATAGTCAATTGAGATACAGTCAACATCTGAGGTATTTGTTCTTCTATCTCTTCAACGGTTACTACTTGATTACTTTCTTTAAACCACTGAATAAGAGGAGTCATGATATTCTCATTTATAATGTTTTCATCTGCTAATCCGTCAAGGTGAATAACGGCTGCTTTTAACATGTTTTGATGCGGAGACTCAACCATTCGAAACGACACATCAGAACTATTTCCTAATTCGTTCAATAGCCTCTCTATATTTTTATTTACATCATCATATAAGGGAGTTGCTGCACAAGCTGTTGTCTTTTTTTTATTAGGGCTTTTCAGAAGATATCTTTGTCGCACGTTTTACCACCTTTTATATGAGTGAATATTTGTTATACAACGAGTAACGTTATCATTCCTATAAAATGTAAAAAATATGTACGTGAGGAAAATACATAAAATAAAATGCTAGTATTACTTTATACCCAGTGACAGATCAGAAGATATTGTTTTAAGAATTAAGTAATTGGAGAGAAAAGCACATCGTATTTCTCTGTATATCTGATGTTTTTATTGCCGATATCGTACATTATGATAACTAAAAATGAAGTGAATATTCAAATTGGTTGATTCCAAAATTCCCAATGCAAAAGAATAAAAAGCCCTCTCTTAAATATAAGTGCTTAGAGATTGGGCTTTTGTATAGGAATATTTTCAACATTATAAGTGAATTTCTACTTGGAATGCTTTTCTCTTTTATGCCTTAACAGTCTGTTTTTTTACAGGAATGTAGATGTCAATCTCTTTATTTTCTGAGCCATAACATCTTTTGTCGTACAGTTCAAATTCCATTGATCCGTAGTGCTCATAACCCGATTCAGGGAACCATTCTGTAAAAACATAATTCCACGTGGACTGAATGGAAGAAGTAAAAGATTCTTCATTTGATTTTGGTGTAGTAAATACGGCATATTCTAGTTCAGGGAAGCTTCTGTAAATTGTTCCTTCAGGTGCTGGAGTGTCTTTCTCTACCTCCATGCCAATTACATAAACAAACTCACCCGTTTCAGGATTAAAATCAGTGCAAATACCAAGCTCCGTGTTTTCGTTTATGGGATTGGGAATTTTAGATCCCAATCTATTTTGCATGTACTGTTGCCAAAATTCAGGAATGTCTTTATTATTCTGGCCACCCTCGTTCTTCGTTTTTAGCTCATATCCAATGACATAAAAAGCAGGTTTAGTGACTAGTTTTGGTTCCATTTTATTTCCTCCTGACAAAAGTGTGGTAGTTAGGTAGGCTTTTCCCCGTAGCGGTCCAGATATTCTTCTTGCGTTACGGTATTGTTTCGGTGAAACATCATAAAATTTTTTGAACGCTCTGTTAAAGGACTCTTGATAGTGGAAACCAACATCAAGGGCGATATCAATCACTTTTTCATCTGTGAAAAATAAGCGTTCTGCTGCGCGCGTAAGTCTTCGTTTCCTCACATAATCCATCACTGATTCTCCAGCCATGGCTTGGAAGACACGGTGATAGTGAAAAGGAGAAAAACAAGCAATTTCTGCTAACTTTTCTAAAGTGATTTGTGTCTCCAAATTCTCTTCAATGTAATCCAGCGTTCTCTGTATACAGGTTACATAATTCATTTACATTCACCTACCTTACGTTCACTATAACAGCAAACAAATCTTTGTTCTTAACATTTTTTGCTATATTCAATTAGGTGGGGGGACTTTTCCAATATACGCCTCTAGATGTATAGTCCTAGGAGGATTTTAATGTTAAAATTTTCTATGTAAATTAATGGAACAAATACATTGTTAAAGGGAGCGTTTGAATTGAAAAAACTTTGTTTTAGCTTAATAATTATTTTTTTATTAGGCGCTTGTTCTTATCAGGAAAGTACAAAAGAAGCTAGTGGAAAAATTGTATTACCAACTTCCATATTTAGTTCATCGAAAAATAATGCCTTAATTGATGAAAAAGAAATGAAAGAAAGTATAAAGACATACTTAGATACTAACGAGGATCTATCCAATACCGGTGATCAATTTGAAGAAATGATGGAGTCCGATCAAAAATTAAATAAAGCTCAAACGAAAAAATTTGAACAGTTAAAAGACCTGGTGAAAGCAAATGATCATAACTTTTCCACCTATATTTCGCAAAATACTTTACCAGAAGGATATAAAAAAGATTCAGAGAGAATTAGCCGCTATATTATGGGTTCCAATCAAATTTTGGATGAACTGGATCAAGCAATCGATGACATGGTTGAGCATATGAGTGAAGGAGATTTTTCTGAAACAGAAATTGAGTCACTTATGAATAAAAATAAAAGTGTAAATGGAAGAGAGCAGATAAAGATAGAGAGTTTCCTAGATGACAAAAATATTGATACAAAAGCTTTTGGACGAAAGAGTTAAAACATTTTAATAGATTTTCTTTGGTTAGGGGGAGTTTACTATTGGAATAGTTAAGTCTACAAACAAACTTGCATTTTCTATTATATATTTAGTCTTCGGTACAGCTTTGGGGATAGCAGCCAAATATTTAGATACTGTTGCAGGTGTTGATGGAAGTTGGCGGATGAACATCATAACATATTTTGGATATTTGTGTTCAAGGACAGGTATTTGGGTACTGATTGCTACTCTTATAGCCGCGTATAGTAAAACCAAAATTAGTGCGGCTCTTAATACATTCGTGTTCTTTATAGGAATGCTAACAGGCTATTATATATATTCCGCTTTTTTATTTGGATTTTTTCCAACCAGTTATTTTTTACTGTGGGGAAGTATCGCACTAGCGTCTCCGTTTCTAGCAGCTATTGTATGGATCGCTAAAAATAATTTACGTCTAGCTTGGATATTACCAGCGTTGCCTATGGGGTTATTGTTAAGTCTTTCTTTAGCGGTTGGAATATTTTATATACATGTAAACTATATTGAAGAATTCATTATGTATGCTGTTTTATGCGTAGTCTTTTACAAAACTCCAAAGCAGCTAGCGGCAACAATTGCTGTTTCGTTTATTATTTCGTTTGTTATCAAACAAGTGAGTCCATTTCACTTTTGATTTAGATTAAGATTTTTGTTTTTTAATGAACGTTTACTATGGGAAAAGAAGATTTTGGTAACTAACTATACATACAATTTAAAGTGTTTTTTACATATATATTCTTTAAAATACAGTAATTAGGAAACTTTTAGAGGAGTAATTCGTATAAAAGGTAGGAGGTGATGGATATTAACACTGAAAAACGTCTGGATGAAATTGAAAGAAAATTAGATGATTTACATAATAAGATAAGTAATCAAGAAAATAGAGCAAAGTATAAACCTATCTTTACAGTTGTACTCATTCTATCTGCAATTCTCATATTTTTTGTGCTGATAGGTGTTGTAAGTTTTTTCACAGGTTAATTTTTTTACTAGTCTCTCAGAATTATTTCTGGGAGACCTTTCACTGTTTAAACTAACGGCAATTTGCTTTATATAGAATATGCCTGAGGATAAAAGGGGATAAAATTATAATGGAAAGTGAAAAGAAACGTTCCGCATTTAGCGCATCTTTCAAAATCTACGATCAGTTTTTAAAAAAGATCTTACATATGTTCTTTACTAGATAATATTCTATGCGGCGTTAACTAAAAATATTTTAATACAATATAAGTTAGTAAAAATGACATTATGCTGTTTACTTGGAGGACGAGGATGAGAAAGTTTTGTATTGCTTTATTTAGTCTTTTCTTTTTTGTTTCATTAGTTGGATGTCAAAGTAAAGTTGAGGATCCTTTAGAGTTTTCAGGTGAAACTCAAAGCTGGTCAGCTACTATTACGTTATATCCCGTTGAAAATAGTAAAGAAACAGCTCAAATTAACTTAAATTATCTAGGTAGTAAGGTAGAAAACGTAGGGGATTTTGGAATTAATTTAGACACTTCAAATAATCAAAATGGAATTGCAGTGAGAGACGCAAGGTTAAATGAAGAAGGGAATTTTAAAGAGAAAGTAAAGGTTGACGCTAGTGAAGGTATAACGAAATCTAAACATTTGATTTTAACTGTTAAATGGAATGACAAATCAGAAGATGTTGTTTTAAAAGGTAAGTAATTCGAGAGAAAAAGTACCCCATACTCATCTATATCAAGTATTCCCCCAGGTCTTCAGAGTAGGGGCACTATACGAACATTTTTAAAAATCTAATAGAGGATTATTAATGCTCACTTCCGTCTATTTCGTCTTATTTTTACGTAAGTAGTGGGTGATGTACCAATGACGTTCCCGCATGAATCTAATGCTTTGACTTGAAAATAGGGACCACCTGCCTCAGCATGAATATCTGTTTCAAATCCAGTACGAGGGGTACTAAATACCACTACTGACAATTTAAAAGGTGTTGGTCCCGCCAGCACCTGCCAAGCGACTGTTTCTGTTGAACCATTCCATGATGCGTAAACTGTAGCTTCACCGTCGCGCAATAAGTCTACAGTTATGCTAGGCGGATAAAGTGGGAGACCTACCCACTTATTTTTAAAGGCTCGATACGAAAGATTCTGATTTGGATACTGCATATCATATAACAAATTAAATGAAGGGTTTCTCCGTGTATTGCCAGCGTTCCTAAATTCCGAAAGGTACGGTTCTTGTCCCCACCCAATGAGTTGATTTCCATTGGAAAGCTTTTGCGCATTTCCTTGACTTGGAACATATAAAGCGGGGTCATGATAATATGTTCGATCTACATTTGCAACCTTGTGTTTATAATCTAAGTGAAGAATTAAACCACGCGCTTGCCCTTGAGGTGGAGAATCAGGAGAAGCACAGCAGGCATTGTCAAACAAGCTTATCCTGTTTTCGGACCTGTAGCGCGCATCATGCTGCCAAGAAAATTTAGCGTTCGGTCCAAGCCTAAAATCACTTTGCTTTCCACCAAGTTGCCAAATTACCTTTCCCGTTTCTTTGTCAATATTATAAATAGCCCACATACTACGCATGCTCACTAAAAGTGTATTGTTTGGACCTTCTTCGACTGAATTTACGTGGTAACAATCCCATATATTATTAGAGCTTGTTGCGGATGAAGCAGGTACCATCGAATCAGCTGGATTAACATGTTTAAGTACATCCCAAAAGAAAAGAAGCTCTCCCGTCTCAATGTCTACTTCTTGAATAGAGTAATTACTAAAATACCCGTTTAAGAGCCCTCCATACTTAGATAAATCTGCAGGTACTTGTTTTACCGCCGTAAATAAAGCCGTATTCCGTTTGGTGATTGTAAACTCGTGCAAATCAGAGGTAAACCCTTTTTTAGCAAATAACTTTTTAATGACCTCATAATGCTGATTGATAATTTGAAAATAAGCACCAGGCTCAGGTTCACCTACTGGAAGGTTAGGGTTTGAAGTTTGAGTGCCTGAAATTGTCCCATGCCACATCGTAAGAACAGGGTTCCCGCAGTATATTTGTACTCGAAAGTCTGTATTTTGGATATACCTACTAGCAAGCGGTCTAAACCACACTGGATTACCCGTCTGATCCATAATTAGTGCGCCGGTCTGTCCAATCATCGCTGCTCCATATACCGTATAAGGTGCAACAAATAATAGGCCGGGAGCTGTTCCAGGCTTATTAGTATTAATGGTAACCTTCATGGGATGTAAATTAGGAGCTGAAACAAAATTCCATACTTGCGGGTTTGGATGATCAGTGGATGATTGTGAATTAAAATTATCCATTCTCACTCTCATCTCCTCTAACTTTTATTAGTAAACACTGTCTCTTGAGCTATTAATATGTCATTCGCTTCAAAATATGTACATACATTTTAGGTTTACTGGTGTCTTTTGTTTATTTGAAACGGTTATATGTAAGGTAGATAAAATAAATATAAAAAACGAGCTCTTAGCAGATAAGAGCTCGTTTTTCTTGTTCATATACGATTATATATTATCAATACAGCAATACTTTAATTGTGTTTAAAGTTGAAAACCATGCAAAAGAAAAGCAAATTTTTGTGTATATATTATTCGTCAAGATTTAAAAAGATGATCAAGCTTTGTCTTTATGTAAGCTGAAATTTTCATCTTTTTCTTGAAAAAATTCTATAAAAGGTAAAAACTAAAGCCTATCGCAATGTAGGTACCAACAAGTAAAACACCTTCGAACCAGTTGGAATCACCATCGTTCACAACGGTCACCGTCATGAGAGCGGCAAGAATCATCGCAATCATTTCCGCTGTATTAAACACAAGAGGCAAGAAATCATACAAGTATGAGAACAGAACAAGTATAGGAGCAACAAACATGGCCGTTTGGACGGTTGAACCAATGGAGATCTCCACCATTACGTCCATTCTGTTATTATAGGCCATTGCAATTGCTGACACGTACTCTGCAGCACTTCCCACTATGGCGACAACAATAATTCCAATAAAAACGTGACTCCAGCCTAAAGCAGCACCTACTGGCTCAATGGTGCCAACAAGTTTCTCACTAATATAAGCTAGTACAATTGTCGCCAGTCCAAGCACAACGATTGCTTTCTTTTTTCCCCATTCTGGTTCCTCTCCATTTTCTTCTGCGTTTCCGGTGAAAATCCCTTTATGCGTGACAAGTTTAAAAAGAAGAGCAAGCAGGTAAATGGTCAGCATCACAATAGCAAAAGAAGTGGATAGAACCTGCATATCTTTATCATCCAAGCGTTTTGCAAAGATAAACGGCAATACAAAAGTTACGATAATAGCAAACATTAAGAGGGAAGTATTATGTCGTGTTTTAAACACACTAAATTTTTGCTTTTTAAATCGAATACCTCCAACGATCATGGATATTCCACTGGCAAAAAGAAGATTAACAAGAACTGCTCCCGTAATTGAGGAAATGACGATTGTATTTAATCCTTTACTTAATGCAAAAAATGAAATAATAATTTCCGCAGCGTTGCCAAACGTAGCATTCAGTAATCCGCCTGCTGTTGGACCTACTACAACGCTAAGGCTTTCAGTGGAACGTCTAATGTAATTAGCCAAACTAATTAATGTCACGCAATAAATAAAAAACATGAAAATATAATTCCAATTAAACATGCTGCCAATAATTGAAAGAGGTACACCAATAATCATAAAAATAAAAAAGACTTTATTCATATTTTCCTCCATGGTCATTATAGATCCTATAGCAAGAAGAGAAGCTCTATATTATCTTAGCGTTTTTATTAATATAACTCTTAAGACTTTTGTTATTCACATGGAGAGTGCAACTAGCAATTAACTCGATGCATAGAAAGAGAACATACGTAATAGCTGCTACAAAAGGAGACTAAAGTTAAAAAAAGAAAAGAACCTTACAAGATCAAACGTTATGAACTCCTCAGCATAAGCTTCAAAGTATACTGAATAGTCTTTTCTGAATAACTAATATGTATCTTTTACATGTTCAAAAGATATGAATTTTTCAAACGTCTATAATTGACGTTTGCGTTAACGTTAAGTATGGGTAATGTAGTTTATAGAGTTAAAAATAATTAGAATGAAGCACCATTTAAATATGATTCAAACTGGTCATTATCATTAAAGGAGAGAGCTATCATGTATACACTTGGAGAACTATTAGAGCAAAGAGCTAAACAATCTGCTGAAAAAGAGGCTTTAATTTGGAGTACATCTTTCCATACATTTAAAGAATATAATGAACGTGTCAATCAGCTGGCTCATTACCTGTTAAGCCATAATGTTAAAAAAGGAGATCGAATTGCAATTCTATGTCAAAATAATCATCCGTTTCCTACAATTCTGCTAGCTGCATTAAGAATTGGAGCCGTAGCGGTTCCTATTAGCTGGCAGCTGACGAAGTATGAAATTATCGATATTTTAGACAGTGCACAACCTAAAGTTATTTTCTACGACCAAAAATTTCATGAGGTTATTCCTTTTGATTCTGAAATATTAAATGACGTTATTACTTTACAAGTAGGAAGAGAAAATAGTGTGGAGACAGTTGAAGAATATAATGACATTTTTTCTGCGTATTCTATACTAAATCCAAATATACAGGTCTCTCAAGATGACATTGCGATGCTTCTTTTTACTTCTGGAACAACTGGCAATGCAAAGGGCTGTATGATTGAGCATGGTCACGTGTATTCTTATATACAACCATCGAGTCAACGAATAGACTATGAAGAGGATGGTCGATTTCTTGCCTCGCATCCTTTTTATCATATGAGTTCTATTAACAATATTTTAAAATCTGTTTCCAACGGAATGGGGTTGTTTCTGTTGTCAGATCCTACACCAGAAATCATGTGGGAAACGATTGAAACTCACGAGATCACTATGATGCTAGCGTTTCCTTCTATGTATATGCAAATGCTTGAAAGAGTGAAAAATGCAGAGTCAAAGAACTCTTCACTAAAGGTTGCTATTGCAGGAGGAGCAAAAGTTCCTGCTTATCTTATTAAGAAATATGATAAATTAGGCATTAGCATGATACAAGGGTATGGAAGTACAGAAGCATGGACAGTGAGTGTATGGACACCGGATATGGGAAATGAAAAAATTGAATCGGCGGGTAAGCCTCTTTCCGGTGTAGAAGTGAAAATTATTGATCCCGAATCAGGAAAAGAAGTAAAAACAGGAGAAGTTGGAGAAATCATTATAAAAAGCCCCTACTGCTTCAAAGGCTATTGGCATAATCAAGAGGCAACTGAAAAAGTGCTTCGAAACGGTTGGTTCCATATGGGGGACGCTGGAAAGATAGATCAAGACGGTTTTTTATATATTATGGGACGCTATAAAGATGTTATCGTATATGGCGGCGATAATATCTATCCCGATCAGGTCGAAGAAATCATTGAGCAAATAGGCACGGTTATAGAAGCTGCTGTAGTAGGAGTAGAAGATCCTGTTTATGGAGAAAAACCTAGAGCTTATGTAGTGAAGGATCCTCATTCTTCCTTAACAAAAGAAGATATTATAAGCTATTGTAGAGATCGTCTAGCAAGTTACAAAGTTCCGGAAGTTTATTTTATTGATCAACTCCCTAAAAACCAGCTCGGTAAAGTGTTAAAAAGAGAACTAAAATGAAGAGGGTTAAAAGCGCGGGCTGAATGCAGCCCGCGCTTTTATAATTTAATAGAAGCGAAATCATTTTAACGCAAAAATGTTAAGTAGAAAGTTTCCTGATATCAGAGTAACAAATACAAAGTGTATTTTCATATTCAGATTCGTATCCTGTAAATACGAGATTTCTTTCTTTATTATCGTAATGAAATCCGAATTTCTTTAAATCATCTTTCAAGATATCTACACTAATTTTAATGGAAGAAGCAATATCTTCATAAGAAGCACCATTATTTAGCTTTTGAACAATCTCACCTATTAACAAGTTACGACCTCCAGTAGCATATGTTTCTTCAGTAATAATTTATCCTAAATAGCTGCTTTTATGAAAGTTGTGCGGAAAGCCATTCTAGATTATTAAAATTTGCATTGAGTGCTTCGTTTGCTAATTAGTGAATTAATTATGTTTTTTCTTTTTACAATAATCATTAAAACAATAAATGAAAAAAATACTCACAAAAAAACCAACGAAGAGACCAATGAGACTTTCTAATTGAAAATCTTTTTCCCCAATTATTTGGCCGTAAACGATTCTGAATATCACACCAAAAAAAGAAAGAACAACAGCCGTTGTGGTAATACGTAAAAAGTTAATAAAATCACACCTTTTTACAAAGTGTATTCCCCTTTTTTAATACATTTAAAGTTAAGACTGATTATAGGAGGTTCTAAAGTGCAAGTGAGAATATCACTTAGAAAACACAATAAATAATACAAATATGGAACTTTTATGAAATTAGTTCGTAAAAGATATAGGAGGCGATAATATGGATATATCAAGTGTTAATTGGGCGGACGTAGCTTTTCAAATCTTTTGGTTAATTTTAATGGTTTCTTTAGGTTTGTTTATTTATAAAGTCGTTCAAGTTAAAAAACAAAATAAACATTTTGGAAAGAATAGATGATCCTTTTATACATAAAGATGTGAATGGAGTATTCAAGCAAAAGAGGTGTTTTTTTGAGAAAATTGATAAAAAAATATTCATTTATTTGTACAGGATTCTTATTTGGTTATTTTCTTTTACTGATTTTAGGCTTAGATGTTTCTATTAGTATGTTTAAAGTGTTTATACCAGTAGCAGCTGTAGGACTGTTGCTTGGAGAAATTATAAATATGACTTTTAATCATCATCAGACTAATATGAACTAACATTATAATTCCGCTCAAAAATTACATAAAAACAAATAAAAGCATAAGACAAGAAAGGTAGAGTATATATGGCTTGTTGCAATCATTGCAATTACAAATGGAACGCTAAAAATGTATGGTTACTTGGGTTTTCTAAGAAAGGAAAGAAGTGTCCTAAATGCCATACCAGACAATTTATCTCCATTAAAGGTGCTGGTCCTTTAATGGGGCTAGGTTATTTAAGTGGGATTGTTGCTATATCTCTTATTGGTTTATTTCCGTTTATCGTAAAGCTAACAGATAAAGAAGAGCACAGATGGAAGTAAATTAAAAAAGCAAAGAGAATATTAATATTCTCTTTGCTTTTTTCTTGGTTTTACATTCATAGAAGCCATATAGTAAATCAATTATAAAACACCTTTTTTTTACTACTTAATTCTCTTTTTCTGATACCACTTCAGCTTTACCTGGCCAGAAAGCAAATCTTCCTAAAACCGTAGTGATTGCAGGTACAAGGAATGGTCGCACAATAAATGTATCTAACAGAACACCTAAAGCCGTGATAATTCCGAACTGAACCAGAACTTGAATAGGCAGTGTTGCTAGAACCGCGAATGTAGCAGCTAAAATAATTCCAGCTGATGTGATAACACCGCTTGTTTCACTTACGCCTTCTTTAATCGCTTGTTTTAACGGCATGTATTTCTTTTTCTGCCAGATGCTTGAGATCATAAAAATATTATAATCCTCACCAAGCGCCACTAAGAATACAAATGCGTATAAAGGAATCGCTCCTTGGATAGCATCTGCTCCCATGATATTGTGGATGATGAGCCAGCCTAAGCCTAAAGCTGCACTGTAAGAGAGGATAACGGTTCCCACTAAATAAAGCATAGCTACAATAGAACGCAAGTAAGCCACTAGCAGCAGCGATATAAAAATAATAATTAACGGGACAATAATACTGTTGTCTTTATCACTAACAGTCATCGTGTCATATTGCGTCGCTGTTTGACCGCCAATCCATACTTTGGATTTTACTGAGGAAACTCCGGACTGTGACAGTGCCTTTTCGGCTGCATCTTTCAAGTCTGGAATAGCCTCCATAGCTGTTATACTATATGGATTTACATTAAACGTGACGTCATATACCTTTAAATCCTTATTACTTTTACCGCTTTGAGGTGCAGAAACGGTACTAATAAGATCGTTTTTCTTTAACTCTTTTTCTAGATTTACCGATTTTCCTTCTGTATCAATTACTACTTGTGCTGGTGCTAGTTCACCAGGAGAGTAAGCGTCAGAGATAATCGTAAATCCTTCACGAGAAGGCATATCTTCAGGGAAAGAAGACAATAAATCATACGTGTACTTGATTTGACTAGAGTATATGGATAAAGCTCCAAAAAAGACTAGACAAGCTACAATGATTGTCCATGGTTTAGTCGTAACCACATTACCGATCCAATTCCCGAAACGGTTTTTCTCTTTTCGGTCACGCACCGGTTTTCCTTTCTTTTTCGCCAATTCTTCTTCCATTTCGGGAGTGCGAGGAACAAAAGGATAAAAAGAACCTCTTCCCATAACTGCAAGCAGGGCAGGAATAAGAGTTAAGCTCGCTAATCCCATAACCAGAATAGATAAACTAAACGGGATTGCAAAACGGTGGTAAGCCCCGTACTTTGCCACGATTAAAGCTAAAAGAGAGATGACAACCGTAAAGCCACTCATCGCTATAGCACCTGAAGCACCTTTAAAGGCGTTGATAAGTGCTTGTCTCTTATCTTTTACTTTGCGAAGCTCATCGCGATAATGAGAAATTAAAAATAAACAATAGTCTGTTCCGGCTCCAAATAATAAAACGGTCATAATGGATATGGACTGTGAATCGACCGTAATCCATCCTTTATCTGCTAAAATACCGAGAGTTGGACTCAGAACCCCATAGGCAAAACCTACACCAATTAAAGGAATAATCGCTAAAATTGGGGAACGATAAATTACAAGAAGTAAAATTAAGACTAATAAAACTGTCGCAATTAGTAACGAAACGTCTGCTCCTTCAAATAAGCTCGTTGCATCTACTTGAATTCCTACAGGACCGGTAACGCGCGTGCTTAATTTATCTTTTTCATCTATATCCGTCGCAAAAGAATCGTATGAAACGTTTTCTTTTACTTGTTTTTTAATCGTATCTAGATTTTTTTCTAGTACATCCGTCTCAGCGTTTTCTTTAAAGAAAATAGGCTGTACAAGCGTGGTACCATCTTTTGATATCATTTTTTGTAAAGCTGCTAACGGTAATTTATGCAAAGGCGGTGTAGACGTTTGTTCTTCTAATGGTTTTTTTTCTAAAGCTGCCGCCATTTGCTGAATAGATTTTAGATCATCGTTTTTCAAACCTGATTCTTTGTGCCATGTAAGTAAGGCAGGAACCCCTGATGAGTTAGGGAATTCTTTCTTTATGAGATTTTCAGCTTCTACGGAAGGTGAATTCTCACTTAAGTTGGGTGCATTGTTCACTTCCGTCTTATTCACGGCAGGCCAAGCAATCGTTAGGACTACAGTGGCCAGAATCCATACGGCAATAACAACCCATCGACTCACTTTCCCAGTCATAAATCGGCTGAATGTTGCTAAAGGTGATTCTTTCATTAATTCTCCCTCATTTCCAAATCTGTTTGTTTCTATTACAATATATATAGAACCTTCAATAATTATATATACCAGAAGGTTAATTAATCAACTAGTTTAAATGTGGCAATTTCTTGAACTAGAAGGAGGCCCTCTTATGAATACTGATAAGACACCAAAAAAAAAGCCTGGCAGACCCAAAATAACAACTGAAAATAATATAACAAGAGAGCAAATTTTAAAGACTGCTGCCCATTTATTTATGGCATATGGATATGAAAGAGTCTCAATGGAGCAAGTAGCTGAGGCTAGCGATGTGACTAAGGCTAGTGTTTACTACTACTTTAAAAATAAGGCCACTTTATTTACCGTTTCGGTATCAAGCATGTTCCAACGTATTACAAAACAGACAGAGAAATTATTACAAAATTCCAAAGGGCTGAAACATAGATTATACGAGGTAACATTGGATCACTTAAAGAGACCGCATATTGATTTTGAAACATTATTGCAGGAAGCTACTTCTTCGCTTACAGAAGATCATATTCATGAAATTCGTGAAGCAGAGAAAGCCATACATCAGGCATTGGAGAACGTATTCAAACAAGCTGCAACCAACGGTGAAATTGTCGTAACAAGCCCTCGCTTGCTTGCGCATACATTTTCTATGGTCACAATGATTCGGAATAAAAAAGAATTAATAACTGAATTAGGAGGCCCTGAAAAAACGGCTCAGGCTTTAGTAGATCTTTTTTGGGTAGGGATTAGTCCTAATTGACCCGTTTTATTGCATGGTACAAAGAAGAAATAAAGAACGGCTAAAAAATATTGATGAATATTTTTTAGCCGTTCTTTTCATTGGTCGCAAGCACTTTGTAAAAAAAAGCCTGAAATAATAGCGATTACCTATTAACCATCCAACTTATAGAGATGTTGGCCCGAAGTTTTCATTAATCATGTAAAAAAGCGACATTATATGATAAAAAACGTAAAAATTTAATAATTTGGTTTTTATTTGTATTTAAAGCAGTATTTTATAGAAGGTTAGTGTTAAAATAATGAAAATCCTATCTTTTAGGGTTGCCTTTAGCATATATGGTTATTCTATTGTAAACAAAACCTTTAGCATAGCAGCTTACATTTTGGAAAGGGGAGAAGCGGATGGAATCTATTTGGCTCGAATACGTATGGGCATTATTGATTCTAATTGGATTAGAAGGATTATTATCAGCTGACAATGCTCTTGTACTGGCAGTTATAGCCAAGCATTTACCCGAGGATCAGAAAAAAAGAGCGATTAATTACGGAATTCTGATGGCATTTATTTTTCGATTTGGAGCTCTTTTTGCCATTTCATTTATCGCCAACGTCTGGTGGATACAGGCCATAGGAGCCGTTTATCTCCTGTATCTAGGTTTGAAGCATGTCATTCAGGCGCGGTTTGGGAAACATAATGAGAATATTCATGATGATGATGAGAAGGAGTCTGCTGGAAAGGGGTTCTGGCCAACAGTGGGGAAAATTGCGTTAGCTGACCTTGCTTTTGCCATAGATTCTATTTTAGCTGCAGTGGCCATAGCTCTTGGGCTTCCGGATTCACAGTTTGGAGAAATCGGTGGGATGGATGGAGGACAGTTTGCAGTTGTAGTTCTTGGAGGAGTTGCAGGTCTTATCTTAATCAAGTTTGCAGCAACCTGGTTTGTAAAACTTCTCGAAAAGCGACCTGCCTTAGAAACGACAGCATATGCAATTGTTGCCTGGGTCGGTGTGAAACTTGCGGTTATTACTTTTGCACATAAAGATATCGGGGTTTTAGATTCTCATTTCCCTCATAGCACTGCTTGGACACTGATTTTCTATGGAGTATTAGTTGGTATCGCGCTATTGGGTTGGTTTGCACCGGGCAATAAGTCATCAGAAAAGCCATCAACCTAAAATACGCAACTATAAATTACACTTTTATCAAACATTATCGGTTATTATCTTATGGACAGTGAACACCCTAAATTTACTAATTACTCTTTCCATCCAAACGGAGTCTTATTTTTAACATGTAAAAGCATTTTAGATTCTATAAAAAGAGTGAATTTTGTTAATTCATACGTATCTCTCAAGTGCGTTAATCCAAGTAGGGTTAACGCACTTTTTAATGGGAACGATTGCGCAAATGAATCTGGTTATTTTATTTATTATTTTTTTCCTTTTACGGTAATAAGTGAAATAGGCAGTCTATATTTTATTGGCTTGGAAGTAGATAAATTACCCTATTTTATACAATATTCAGCTGATAGTTTATAGTCTTTTATCCCATATCCGAATAAATTGGTTTTAATTGGATGCTTAAGGATACACCTATTAGTAGAAAGACATATTCTATTGGGATAGAGGAGGAGAAAATAGTGAAGGAAATTAAAGTAGCAGAAAATAGTGGTCAGGCAAATAAGTTTATTGAAGAGTTTTTTGCCAACGGGTTTAGTAAAAGTGAAATTTATTTATTGACCTATAATAAAGAGCGCTCGGAATATTTAACAAATACAACAAATACAAAAGAATATCAAGCTTCTGAACAAGGAGTTTTTGAATCTGCATTTAACAAGTTATTTTCTCGTGAAGATGAACTTCATTCTAAAATGTCCTCGTTAGGTTTAACCCAAGAAGAAGCTAAACAATGTGTCGGTGAAATGAAACAAGAACGTATAATCATTATTGCAAAAAAAGGTGTGTAATGGTTTTTCCTTGTAATAACTTTCTAAGAAACTAAGTGATCGAGAAGTATTAGTAAATCTTACTAGCATGCTGCTTTATATATAATATTGTGCTTCTATACGAATGTTTTATGAATCGGAAAGATACTGAACTGAAAGTATTTTACTAGGGTCGTTTACTAATCTCATATGGAGGTGAAAGGATAATGATTCAATTTCTTGGTATCCATATAGGGACGTCATACTTTCCTACAAGTGTCCTTCTAATTACTTTATTAGTTTTAGTAGGTTTTATTATCTATTTTCTTAGTAGAAGAAAAAGAAATAGAGATCAAACGATTCATTCAAATGAGAATAGAGTAAAAGGGAAAAGAGGAAAAGACAAAGCTCTGTAAATAATCTAAAAGAAGAATTCATCTATTTCGTCATCAAAAAGAATTACAGTATAAAGTGAAAATAAATTATCCTAATCCTACAGTTCCTGATACAGCCTTACATTATGATTTAACCCGTGAGAAAGTATGATTTAAATAAATGCAGAGAAGGCCCTTGAATTCATTTCCAGGGGTCATTTTTATTTTTATTATGGTTTTTTAAGATCTTAAACAAGCAATTGAACCCTTGATAAATATGAAATAGTAGTCTAACCTTTATGTTAAGGAGTGAAAATTATGAATGAAAACATTTCGGGTATCGATTATCAGGAAGTCATTGAATATGCGCTAGATCCACTTATTATTCATTCAAATCATAAGATTATATATGTTAACCACGCGGCTGAACATTTTTTTAGAGGAAAAAGGGAAGATATCATAGGTGCAAGCCCTTTAGATATATTTCAAGAAACATCTAAAGCAGCAATAAGGAAAAGAATCCAATCTGCCTATGAGCGCCCAGCAGAGCTCATTGAGGAAACCATATTTAGAATGGACGGGACAACTGTTAATGTTGAATTATATTGTCATCCCTTGCTACTCGGAGATAAAAAAGTAATTCAAACCTATGTGAGAGATATTACGGTAAAAAAAGAGAGTGAAACAAGACAAAAAGAAATAATAAAGCAAATAAATGAACTGTCTACAACCCTTGTTCCTCTTTTAGAGGGAATCGCTGTACTTCCCTTAGTAGGATCTATAGATGAGCAAAGAGCAAACCAACTTTTAATGGCCGTTCCAGTAAAAGTGCAGACGCAAAATATAAATTGTTTAATTATAGATTTTTCAGGTATTTATACATTGGATTCAATTGTAACGGAGCATCTTTTTAAAATTAATAGCGTTATGTCACTACTTGGAGTGCAATGTATCTTAACAGGATTAAGACCAGAATTATCTCGCTCTGCTGTACAGCTAGGTATTAATTTAGCTTCTACCCCGACAATGGCCACTGTAAAAAATGCACTTCATTTTTTAGGAATTACTTTTAGTAAACAACCTGTAAAATGAAAATACCTAAAGCAACTTTTATATTTTCAAAGATACATATTATATAAATCTTTAAATTAGACCTTTTATAGGAATTTTCTAATCGACGGAATAATAGCGGCACCTTTACTGTTTCGTGCTGTTTTAACTATGTCCGAGTGGTTTTTTTAAATTAGATTTATTAGAAAAACAAAAGAAACTCCCGGACATATACCAGGAGTTTCTTTTGTCTAAAATAACACATATTGTGCGGTCGCACGTTTGTTAAATAAAAGATAGAAGAATCATTAATTGCTTTCTTCAGTTTAAGATCTTATATAAAGCTTCAGAAGCGTTATCTATATCATAATCGTTGTAATTTAAGGTTTTTTGATCTGTAAGTGTAGTGATTTGAAAAATCTTAGATGTTTTACAATACGACAATTCCAGTACTTCAGGAATTGTATGAGTAATAGCGCTATCCTCATATTGAATAAGAGTATAAAGCGTTTTTTTTATTTCAAGTATATTCATAAAAGTACCTCTTTCCATTATAAGGAAACCTAGGGTACAAAGAGACCATATAATTTTAATTTATGTTCTTTCTCTATTGTAACATATGAACGTATAGAAAAATACCTGCGGAGAACAGACAATATGATGTGAATTTAAAAATAGTTTTTATAGATGAAAAATAAGATCACGCATTTAATTAGTTAGCGAATACCGTTCTCTCTAAAATCGAGGGTTCGTAAAAGTATAACTAAGGGATCTTTGTTTTGATTTTACCGTATTATTATAAATATCAGGTTCAACTAACTTCTACTTCCATGTAACGGAATCCAAAAAACGCATAATATGTAACGCGGTAATGTTGATTTGATTTTTCTGTCACACTGCTCCACTAATGTCCATTCGGTTTTGCATGTACATAAATAACAAACCTTAGATAAAATATACTTAGTTTGTTGTCCCATTTATAGTAATCATCCATTTTAACTACTGTTATGATTACGATTTCCGTATTTTATGCTATAATAATCCCTAGTTTTTTAGTTTGTATAGAGAGGTGTAAAACAGAATGATGCCAAAATATCTGCAAGTAGCTGGCCAAATTGAATCTGATATTACTGAGCATGTTTATCAAAAAACAAATAAACTTTTGACTGAAGATGAATATGCAGCAAAGTATCAGGTGAGCCGTAATACAGTACGAAAAGCAATTGAAATTCTCGTAAATAAAGGATATGTATATCAAGTTCAGGGCAGCGGTGCATTTATTCGTAATCATCACAACAATGGATACGTTAATCTTGAAAAGCTACAAGGAGTTACCAATGACTTTAGTGACCGTCTTGTAGAAAACAAGCTCCTAGATTTTAAAGTAATTACTGCGGACGAGGAACTAGCTCAAAATATGGGATGCAAGATTGGATCACCTATTTATTATGTGAAAAGGCTAAGATATGTTGATGGAGATCCATTTTCAATTGAAACTTCATATTTTAACAAAAATCTTGTTAAATATCTTGATGAAAATATTGTAAAAAAATCCATTTATACATATTTACGCAATGACCAGCAACTAGCAATTGGCTTTGCAGATCGTGTTATTCGTGCCGATTATCTCATGTCTGAGCAAGCTGGTTTATTGGGATTAAAAGAGAACGATCCGGCTTTGGTGGTAGATAATACGGTTTATTTAATAAACGGTGCTATTTTTGATTATTCACAGTCAGTGCATCACTTCAAACATGTAAAATTGCTAAAAGTATCAAATATGAAGGGTAGTTAAGGTGCAAAGAGAGCTCAGGGCTCTTTTTTTTTGTCTGAAAATAAAAAAAATAGTTTACATATGAATCTGAGTAAGTTATTATAAATTTATAAAATTTGTACCAACAAATTAGATTTGTACTTACGAAAGGGTGTACATATATGGTTGAAGAATCGATTGAGATTAGCTCTGAAGATATTTTTGGATTAATTGCATTTTCAGGTGATGCTAAAGCGAGCTATCACGCTGCTTTACATCTGCTCAGAGAAAACAAAGTAGAAGAGGCAGAAGCAGAAGTAGCAAAAGCGAATTCAATTTTAAACGAAGCACATGCTATTCAAACAAAATTTGTCACACTAGAGGCCCAAGGGAAATCGGCACGGGTTGGTGTATTGATGGTTCATGCCCAAGACCATTTGATGAACACGATCTTAGTAAAAGAGCTATTGGATCATATGATGACCATGCAAAAAGAAATTAACTTATTGAAAGGGATGAATTGATATGGTGAAGATTGGATTATTCTGTGCAGCAGGTATGTCAACAAGTATGTTAGTGGAGAAAATGAAAGCGTTTGCTGGTGAGCGTGGTGTAGAAGCTGAGATTGCAGCTTACCCTGAGTCAGAGATGGAAAAGTATGTTGATAATATCGATGTTGCTTTATTAGGTCCTCAGGTAAAGTATTTGTTAAACAAAGGAAAAGCTGTTTGTGAACCAAAAGGTGTCGCTATTGATGTTATTAACACGGTGGATTACGGCATGATGAATGGTGCAAAAGTACTTGAACAAGCGATTAAATTAGCGAATAAATAAACGGGGTGAATGATTTGAAAATGCCAAAAGATTTCTTGTTCGGCGCAGCTTCAGCTTCTTATCAAGTAGAAGGGGCATGGAACAAGGACGGTAAAGGGGTTTCGAACTGGGACGTCTTCTCAAAGATTCCCGGTAAAACATTTGAAGGAACAAACGGTGATGTGGCCATTGATCATTATCACCGATATAAAGAAGACATCGCACTTATGGCAGAGATGGGATTGGAATCGTATCGGTTTTCCATTGCCTGGACACGTATTCTTCCCAACGGTACAGGTGAAGTAAATCAAAAAGGATTGGAATTCTATAATAATGTCATTGATGAATGTTTAAAACACGGAATTGTTCCGTTCGTCACATTGTATCACTGGGACCTTCCTCAAACGCTTGAAGAAGAAGGCGGCTGGCCAAATCCTAAAACAGCCAATGCATTTGTCACGTTTGCTGATGTTTGTTTTAAAGCATTCGGCGATCGAGTACGGAATTGGATTACCTTTAACGAAACGGTTATCTTTTGTTCGTTAGGCTATTTAACCGGTGCTCACCCACCAGGAATTGAAGGGGATGCGAAAGCATACTTTCAGGCGACACATAATGTGTTTGTGGCTCATGCCCGTGCGGTTGAACTTTTCAAACAGTCAAGCTATGAGGGGGAAATTGGCATTACTCATGTTTTTAACCCGGCGTTTAGCATTGATGAAGACGAAGAGAACAAATTTGCAGAAAGACATGCGAATGCATATTCGACACATTGGTATTATGATCCAATTTTGAAAGGAGCTTACCCACAATATGTAATAAAAGAGCTCGAAGCTAAAGGGCTACTCCCGCAAATGACAGAAGAGGAACTGGATTTGCTTCATAGAACGGCACCTATGAATGATTTCATCGGATTAAACTATTACTGCCCACAGCGCGTAATGAAAAACGATTCAGCCCTCGTATTGTCTGGTGGACGTGAGAACTCAACAGGTAAACCTGGAAACCCTTCATTTGACGGTGTATACAAAACAGTCATGATAGAAGAAAAGGTATATACCAAATGGGGATGGGAAATCGCTCCTGATGCTTTTCTAGAAGGGATGCGTATGCTTAAAGAACGCTACGGGGACATCAAAATGTATATCACGGAAAACGGTTTAGGAGATGAAGATCCTATCGTTGGTGAAGAGATTCATGATCAACCTCGAATCGACTATATTGAAAATCATTTAAGCGCTGTCAAAAAAGCTGTCATGGAAGGAATTAACGTCTCAGGATACTTTGCATGGTCTGTCATTGATTTGCTTAGCTGGTTAAATGGTTATAAAAAACAATACGGATTCATTTATGTCGATCACAAAAATAATCTTGCAAGAAAACGAAAGCAGTCATTCTTTTGGTACAAGGATATTATCGCTACACGCGCAGAAGAACTTTAAGGAGGTACCCCTATGGGTCGCTTAGAAAGTGTATTTGAAAAGTTCACCCCGTTCTTCCTTCGATTTGCAAATGCAAAACCAACACTTGCAATTAAGGATGGGTTTATTTTAACAATGCCGATGACAATTATCGGCTCTCTCTTTCTATTAATTCTCGCTGCCCCGATTCCAGGCTGGGAAGAGGCTATGGTGAAATTCTTTGGAGAACAGTGGAACCTTCCACTTACCCAGGTTGTCGGTTCTACATTTGATATTCTGGCTCTTATTGGTGTGTTTGGAATCGCTTATTCATACGTCCGGAACGAAAAAATTGAAGGTACGCCAGCTGGTATTTTAGGTGTAGTTGCCTTCCTTATTATCACTCAGTCCTCTGTCTTGGCAAAAAGCGGAGAAACCGTCACAGGTGTTATTCCCAAAGTTTGGACCGGCGGGCAGGGTGTACTAGCCTCGATTGTAGTTGGTCTATTTGTTGGCTTTGTGTATTCGCAGTTTATTAAGCGTGATATTCGTATTAAAATGCCAGAAGGTGTTCCGCCAGGCGTTGCGAACTCGTTCTCTGCACTAATTCCTGGGTTTGCCATCATTACAGTAGCTGCCATTGTCTTTGGATTATGCCAAGCTTTTGCAAATAAGACATTCACTGAAATTGTTTATAAACTGCTGCAAGTACCCGTGCAAAATTTGACGGACACGCTTACTGGTGCAGTTCTTATCATGGTCTTAATGTCACTTCTTTGGTGGTGTGGAATTCATGGTGCTGCCATTATTATGGGAGTAATGGGACCGCTTCTAACAGCCAATGCTCTACAAAACCAAGCAATATTGGATTCTGGTAAAGAGCTTGTTGTAGGCGAAAATGCTAAAGTTGTAACCATTCAATTCCTGGATGTATTTACGAAACTAGGAGGATCAGGTATTACCATTGGTTTTATTATTGCAGCTCTTATAGTGGCACGGTCATCGCACTTAAAGCAGCTCGGTCGATTATCTTTAGCTCCTGGATTATTCAATATAAACGAGCCAATCATTTTTGGTATGCCAATTGTATTTAACCCAATAATGTTTGTTCCTTTTATTGTTGTTCCTGCAATCTCATCATTTATGGTTTACTTCTCTATCATTTGGGGATGGGTAGAGCCTTTCAATGCACTTCAGGTTCCTTGGACCACACCGCCGGTTATTTCTGGCTTCTTGATTGGCGGCTGGAGAGGGGCTTTATTGCAAATAGTAACCATTGCGATGTC
Source organism: Priestia sp. RMT2NF4 (assembly GCF_047872835.1). Taxonomy (NCBI): domain Bacteria; kingdom Bacillati; phylum Bacillota; class Bacilli; order Caryophanales; family Bacillaceae; genus Priestia; species Priestia sp. RMT2NF4. Next base: position 109,631 of record NZ_JBLQZO010000007.1, on the reverse strand, counting down.
AGTGATGATTTATCTTCCTTTTGTCAGAATGCAAGATAGTATTTCTTACAATGAAGAGCTCGAAGCAAAAAAACAATCAGAAAGTAATATTGCTTGAAACAACTAAATAAAGAATTACCCCCCGTATACTTTTATAGGGGGTAATTCTTTATTTATGCACTTATAATGAAGTTATAGTCAATATTTTGAAGAAGAAAGTAGGATATACAATGAAATTTGTATTAGCTTGTGATATTGGTGGTACCGATTTAAAAATGGGGAAATTTTCTCTTTCCGGTGATCTTGTTGAATCCGTAAAAATACCTCTAGCCAATAGGAAAGGGGAGACTATTCTTACTCAAATTGAAAGCCGAATGGATTCTGATGTAGTAGGGCTAGCTCTAAGCATACCTGGTTTTATTAATCCTAATACAGGTTTTATTGAAATGGGCGGTGCTATTGAAGATTTTAATGGGTTCAATATCTTTGCATATTTTAAAGAACGATTTCCTGATTTGGCAATAAGTGCAGAAAACGATGCGAATTGTGTAGCTCTAGCAGAAAAATGGAAAGGAAGTGCAAAAGAAGAGGCTGACTTTCTTTGTCTAACTATTGGAACAGGAATTGGAGGCGCAATTTATTTGAACGACGCTCTTTATAGAGGGAGACGTAACCGATCTGGTGAGTTTGGACATATGTTCAGTGAACACGTTACGAGTGGTATTGCAGAAAATCATAAATTTAACAAAACAGCTACGCTGGCAGTCATTCGTGAAAAATATGCAACGTGTATGAACATACCTTTTCAAAATGTCTCAGGTGAACAAATCTTTGAAGCTTACGACCAAGGGGAAGAAGCAGCATCGCTTCTGGTTAGTGACTTATATAGTGGATTGGCAATGAACATCTTAAACTTATATTATGTGTTTGCTCCTCCTACTTTTTATATTGGGGGAGGGATTACTTCAAGAAAAACATTCATAAACGAATTAAAACAGAGAATCTTAGAAATTGATCCAGCATTCTGTGCTGTTATCAGATCTACTAGTTTTGGAAATCAATCAGGTATGATTGGTGCAGTTTACCATCATATTGCGTCTCGAAAAACGTTGGAGTTAATTTGAGACTAAACATTAGAGCTATGACATGTACAGACCATAATGAAGAGATTTTCATCTAGATAAGGTATAGGTAGAGAATTGAATGGTTTATAGGTTAATATCAACATAAAGATTTAAATAAATAAGCGTAGCTGAAGTAAGCAGCTGCGCTTATTTATTTTTGCAAAGACCGTTCGTTAAAATGCAAAATGAAAATGTCCCTGCATTTATGAAAAAACACTGGAGTAGATAGATAAAGCCTACCTACATATAAAAGAATAATTATTGGTAAAAGGGTTATGTATCTCAAGTATGACTTCTCCTCCTTTATCGTAACATTGTGAACTGATGCTTTCGATTTGCTTGCTATTAAAATAACTAGCGCAATTTACTAATACGGAGATGACAAGTAATAAGGTTAGAATAATGAGTAGTATGTCTTTAAATCTTCTTTGAAAAGTTGATTGCAATTTTATGCTCCTCTCTAATTGATAAAACTCTACCATTCGTTATTCTACAGACAGCGTATTATTCCATATGACTAGTGAACAGTAATATGGATGTCAAAAATAGTAGAAGAAGAACATATAGTACAGATATTGTACCTAATTTTAAGACAAGTAGATTCATCATAATAAATAAAACACTGATAGATAAAAAAAGTCTGTACACAAAATCTAGTCTCTTATTAGCAAAAATATATCTCTTAGTGTTTTCTGAAGACTTATACCTTTTATCTATTACGCTTGTGCTAACTACTATAAATGCAAGGATGGACCATGGTATAAAGCTACTTTTACTGATAAGTAAATATACGGAAAACACGGCCAATAAGTAAGGAAATAAACGATGCTGAACATATCTTTGACTCATCTACACACATCACCTTTTCTAAAATTAGTATTTGCATTAGACATCTACTCAATAACTGTTCTCATTTGAATTTGGTTATTCACTTCCAATTCGTTCACTCCTTAAGAATAGTTTAGGTTTGAGTATACCATAAAAGGTAATAAAATCCTTTTAATCTATAATATTGATAATTTTAAAATAATTTCAGGTGTTTTAGAGAACAATTACAATACAAAAAAGGTAGTGCATGTTGCATTACCTTTTTTTGTACGTTTATTTTTTATATCTATGTAACATCGAATGGATCATGATAAAGAAAAAAAACGGGCATGTGGCATAATATTCTGCGCAAATCTTATCTTTCCATGTTAGATTCAACTAACTTCTGCTTCCATGTAACGAAATCCAAAAAACGTGTAATATGTGACACGGTAATTTTTAATTGATTTTTGTTTCACACTATTCCACTGATGTCCATTCGGCTTTGCTTGGTGACTTTGCACCATAAACTTATCCAGTGGTTCAAGTGACCACTTTCGGAAATTTTCTTCGAGTTCTTCTACTTTCTTTTTTTCTTCTGATGAACCTAAAGCGCTTGCTTCATTAGCTGTTATCCTTGGTATGCCAATAGCTACAATAATAATAACCCCAACAAGAATGCTCCAACTCAAAATCCGCTTTTTCATATTGGATATTTCTCCTTTTCTATTTTATTGCTTTATAGACAACTGGTGATGAAAGTTTAATCAATGTAGATGGCTCTCCAAAAGCCATAGATTCATCAATAAATGTTTCAAGAGATTGAACGGAATTAGTTAAAACTTTTACTAGATAGTTGTATTGACCCGCCAAACGATGACATTCAATAACTTCAGGGTGTTCTTTACAATATTCTACGAATTGCTTGCATTTTGTATTGCTAAATAAAATAAAAGCAGTTACAGGTTTGTTGAAATTTTCAGGGTTAATTATTGCTCTATATCCATCTATTATGTTTTTCTCTTCAAGTTTTTTTACTCTTTCATTAACAGCAGGGGTGGATAAACCAACCAGCTTTCCCAACTGTGTAACGGACAAACGAGCATTCTCTTGTAGATGTAGTAATATATTTTTATCAATTTCATCCATAAAACATACCCCGCTTTAAATTATAAATTAAAATAATGAATTTTCCGTCAATATTAAAGCTATTAATTAGTAATACAATAAAATAGATATGTGAAAATAGAAATTTATACAATACAATTTAATTATATCAAAAGGAGGGATTTAATGGCTTTAGAAATGAGAAATACATGCGAAAAGTGCAATAAGAAACTCCATAATAGCTCTGTTGCTTATATCTGTACACATGAATGTACATTCTGTGATAAATGTAGTGAAAGTGCGATGTATATTTGTCCTAACTGTGAAGGGGAGCTGGTCAAGAGACCAAGGGGGCAAGAAAATCCGCTAAGTTGCTCATTGATTTAGACACAACACTGTATAGATAGTGAAGTCAGAACAGCTACAATCAATGGGGTGGATGTGACATTAGTGAGTGATGGACATTCAACAATGGACAGTAATGGTTTTAAGTGCTGAACAAATCATAAAGCATTATAAGGAAACTTTACATGGTCATTACAACGTTGCACACTTTTCAATTGTCAGAAATGCAGAGGAAGACTTGTTTTGTCCCACACTTTATTCATAAAGGTAATAGTACACAACTAAAATAAAGCTCTAAAAGTGTTTAATGGACGCTTTTTAGAGCTTTATTTCTGCATTATGTCTCAATCTAAGCAGGAAAGCCTCCCGTTGGCGGTGGCCATGCTCCGTTTAATCTTCTCATAATGACAATTTCACCTAGATGATAGCTGTTGTGAGAAGCAATATTACGCAGTAATCCCCCTGGGGTTTCACTTGGCCAAGCATCGAGAGGTTCTTCGATTGATAATGTCTCAGCTAAGTGACAAGCTTCGTCAATTCCATCACAAAAATGCTGGATCGTCTTTTGCCATTCTTCCTCATCAACCGGAGCAGGATGTTCAGGCCAGCTTTCAATTACACTTTTCGGTCTCTCAGGGTTTTCTCCTTTAGCAAGAGCAAGTAAAAAGTCTTGCCAATAGCTCATATGCTTCACTAATTGATAAATAGAGTAAGGTAATTCCTTTTGTTTATGTGAAGCAAGTTCCATATTAATGTCGGTTATTGCATTAATTGTTGGAAGATGACCTCTTTCACCTCTGAGTGATTTGATAAGTGCATCACGAAATGCTGTATTTGTTTGTGTCATGTTTTTTCCGGCCTTTCTTTTTCGAAGTATTAATCTTGTAACAGTCTAACACAAATTAGTTTAATATATGTACTTCTGTGATTAACAATTTACTATAACAAAGCCACTAAAATAAATAGTCTCAATCACAATTTTTTGTTTGTAAGTCACCTTTATATTACTAAATATGGTTTAATGTAAAATATATGTAAAAAACACAGCGAATCTTCGATTAAATACAGAACTTTTCCTCTTTTTACAATTCATTTAATCCTCAACGGTTATTTCAACTATATAGAGATTTCCTTGATATAAAATAGAGAACGAACGAATAATGGTCGTGACAGTTGTGCCTTCTATCTTTTCCCCAGATGGACTGGTAAGCCAATAGCCAATATGCGTCTTGTCGTCCTCTACGTATACCGAAATACTCATAACACATAGGTCTGAAAACAGTATGGTGCGACTTTCAAGCAAAGAATCGTATTCAACTATGTAATAGTCGAGTGTCTCATTAAGTGTGTCGTAGTCTAAAGTATCTTGACTAAGGATTTTATCCAATTCAAGTGCAGGTGGTTTTTCAATACTAATATTTATTTGTTCTGTGCGCATATAAACCGCTCCTTAAAAAGAGTATCGACAAGTATAAGTGTATGTTTACATAATACCTACACCTTACTATTTATAAGTAAAGAAAAAACATGAGGTGAAAGTATGAATTGGACTGAACAACAAAAAAAGTATTTAACACATATGTACCGAATGGCGACTGGATAAGTTTTATGGCCCATTTGGGGATTTCACAAGAAGAAGTAATGTTAGTTATTCTAGATGAAGAAATGACAATTGAACAATACTGTCAACATGGACCACCAGAAGCAGCAAAAGAAGTGTTGACATACTACAAGGAAAACGGAGCACTCGTGTCCTTCGACCAAGAAGGTTTGTCTATTAAAGGAGATAAAACCATTCCTCCATTTCGCTCAATGGAAAAGAAAATCACCCATTTTTCGTTAAAGGAACGAGGGTTCATTTGTCAATTAGCGCATCAATATTTGGAAACCCATGAGTTAACGGCAGAAGACATTAAACACATCTTAGAGATTTAAATTGAATTAATCTATGTTTTAAATAAACTATTTAAAATAAAATCAGCAGCTAAATAATCACAAATTTTTTTACCTTATATTGTATAGATTATAAAATAAAGTTATATTTTGACGTGAGTGAGGTGTCCTATGATCTTTCTAAGTCTTACCTTCCCGTTGTTCCTGGGTTTGCTGTATATTGCATTTGCTACGCTTTTGAAGAAACTACATAATAAAGAAAATACAACGGGTGTTATCGTATACGGAGCAATTATTTCCGTTATTTTAGGTAGTTATGTTATCATGTTGTTTACCTAAAATTAAATAAAATATATGTGCGTTTCATATAAAAAGCCGCTATCTCAAGTATAGAGTTAGTGGCTTTTTTAATTATTTATATGCCGATTTAATTGTATCTAAATAAAAATAATCAGCATCTGCCTCATCTTGAACAACCATTAATTGATAGAGATGGTCAGGCTTATCTGGAATATTAAAAACAATGTTTAAATCAAGTGGTTTGTCTTCTAGTTTCATGTTTGGATAATTTGTTGTAAAAAGCGTATATCCCTCTTTTGTATAAGCCTCTCTAGTAGCTGGTTCATAGGTCTTACTGTCTGTTACGTCTTCTAATGTAAAGTGAAGGTCTTTTAGCGATACAGAATTTCCTTCTTCAAACGTATTTTCTAAACGTACAGATACATTCATAAATGTTGAAGTTCCGTTAATGCTATCGATATCATCCACGTAAGATGCGCTGTTGGTTGAAATATAGTATTTATGGTGTTTAGATTTTTCATGATAAGATAGGCTGCCTTCTGCCGGTCTAACGTTTGTTACGTGCTCAAGGCTAGCGGTATGTTTTGGGGCAGGTGCTTCTACGGTTACTTCGTTTTCTTTCTTTCCACTTTCGCAAGCAGCAAGGCCAGAGACTAAAACGGCACACATGATGCTTGTTTTTGTTAATTTATTCATTATACTCCTCCAAGATAGATGATAGTGTTTATGTTACATGGAATATATATGGGAATCAAGGAAAAATGTGAAAGATAGTTACAGAGGTAAGGAGTTTAAATGTTCTAGGATGCTTCCAATTTGGAGAAAAAAGAAAAAATGGTAAAAAAGAAATAAGGAGAGTGCAGAAGTTGGGGTGAAGGTAAGAAAAGCTGATTCATCTTTACCGATGAACAGTCTTTTTTTGCAATCAGTCTGATGTTATGGGAGATGTCCCTTATAGTATGAAGTAAGACTCAACAGGTAACACATAATGTTTCAATTGGTTATAAAAAGGATGGTGTTCAGGATGAAAAAACGAATAAAGATGTTAATTTCTATTGGAATTGCAGCGTCTTTAATTATTATTTCGTCTCAATCGAAAGTGCATGCTAGTACTCCGATTGGTACGGTTCAGGTTAAAGCTCATTCGTTATATCTTCGAGCAGGAAATAGTTTTAATGCAAAAGTAGTTCGTACGTTACATAAAGGCGAGCATTATAATGTGTACGCGAAGAAAAATGGCATGTACAACCTTGGACAAAACGGATGGGTAACGGCAAGTGCAACTTATGTTAGCTCAAATGGCAGCGTTTCAGCTCACAATACAGCTCCATCGCCAACATCAGTAAAAGAGCCGGCACCTTCGAAAAATGCAAATGGAATTATATCATATGCTAAATGTTTCTTAGGGATGCGATATATCTGGGCATCTGCAAATCCTCTTTATGGTGGATTTGATTGTTCAGAGGGAATATAGTGAAATTCAGAAGTGACGGTACCTTTATATTTTTCGTAATAAACTAATCGAATGTCCATAAAACCAACCTTTCGTAGGATAACGCACAAATAAACTATCTGGAAGAAGTAAAACTATTATATAGTTGATGATAACAACAATAAACACCAAATGAGGTGATACGATGAAAAAAGAAGAAAAAGTGGAAGCAGAAGAAGTATTGTGCCGGTTGTTTAAAGGTGGAAAAATTAAGCACGTTGGAGATGGAATACGTTCTGATTATTTTAGACTCAAAATACAAGCTGCTGATGGTCAACCACTTGTTATTACTGCGGAAAACAAGTGGACTGTTTCACCTATACGTTCCTTTTTTTCACTTATTGCCAAACAAGAGGAAATCACAGACATATTCTTAGGGGAACAAGAACCTCATTTAACGTTACAGTTTACAAGCGGTGTGCTCTTAACAATCTTTGGAGTAGATAACCTCTATGAAAGTTGGCAAGCCGGTACAGATTCACAAGATTGGTTAGTCGTTGCATGTCCAGGTGGAGATGTGGCAGTTTGGTCTCCAGAGAATGAAGAAAATATATAACAGTAGGGGGTGTCGGCAATGAGCAATATATACGAACAATTAGATGAATTGCAGGAACAGCTACAACATTATGCTCTTAATAGAATTGAAGAGTATTATTACACCAGATGTTGTGAAGTAGCCGGAACCGAGGTTACTTAAGGGGCTTATTTATCTTATTTTTATTAGAAAGCTTTCAGTATAATAACCCCTGTAATAATAAGAGTAACGGAGATAATCTTTCTTTTGTTTTTTGATTCTTTAAATATATAAATACCTAACAGCGTTGTACTAGCAATCGTTAGCCCTGCCCATATAGCAAAAATGATGCCCATTTCAAAATAGTGTGTTGTTAGAGAAATGAAATAAATACAAGCAATGAACAATAAGAATGCACCTATCGTGGGAACAGTTTGTCTAAAGCCTTTAGATAGTTTTACACACATTTGCCCTGCAATGCCTAAAACTAAGCCAATCGTTAAAAATACGTATCCCATTACGCTGCCCTTCTTTCTTTAGAACTTCCTTTAATGTTAAGAGAAACTGCACCAATTACAATAAGAGAAACTCCTAAGATTTTAGATAAGGAAATAGTTTCATCAAAAAAAATAATACCTGTGACAACAACAAGTACGGTTGCACCTCCTGCATATAAAGCACTTGCTACTCCTACTTCACCTTTAGCGTTAAGGAGCATATAAGCAGCAATCGAAGAACAATAAAATAGTATGGCAAAAACAGTCGGAACAAAGTTTGTGAATCCATTTGTAAGATTAAGAAAAAATACTGCGATTACCTCCAAGATGATGGCAAGAAACAATAGTAAATAAAACAATCAGATTTCCTCCTTTTAGTCACCTCATTTTAAGAACTTTATGTAATGGCTACTAAATAATTGCAGTAACAATTGGATGTCATTATTTTATCTAGAGCTTGATATCTTGTAAAATAATGATAAATGATTGTAGATATCACTATTGTTAATACCTAAATGAATGTAAGTGGAAAGGAGGATGTTTATGGAAGTAGAAGATATACGTATATTTATGGCTGTGGCAGAATACGGCAGTGTAAGCCTTGCTGCTGATAAGCTAGGTTATGTCCAACCAAATGTAACAGCACGTATTCGATCTCTTGAACGAAAAATTGGACACCCATTGTTTCATCGTCACAGACGCGGAATGACATTAAATGTAGAAGGTCGAAAACTTTTAACGTACGGAGAACAAATGATGAGGCTAATGGATGAAATACAGAAAGCATTTCAAGATGAGCGTAACCTTGTTGGATCATTATGTATTGGATTAGTTGAAACGGTAGTAGGGTTTCCTGAAATCATTTCTTCCTATCATAATAAGCACAAAAATGTGGATATTTCTCTAGTATCAGGAGTAAGTACACAATTAATAGAGAAAGTTCTTAAGTTCCAGCTAGACGGGGCATTTGTAGCAGAACCAGTAAATGTGTCAACGCTTGATCAAATTCCGGCTTTTGATGAAGAAATTGTACTTGTATGCAGTGCGAATGAAAAAGGTAAGAAGCAGATTCAGTCTGCCAGAGAGTTACTACACCTACCATTCATTTTATTTAATGAAGGCTGCCAATATAGAGAAAGACTACAGCAATGGTTAAAAGACGAACAGATCTTATCTCCGAAAATTATGGAATTTGCTACACTCGAAACGATTATGGGGACAGTAGTTTCTGGTCTTGGTGTGACACTTATAGCCCGGTCATTAGCGGAGAGATATGAGAGGGACGGGTTAGTACAACTCTTTTCAATACCTGAGCCTTACAGAAACCTTAGGATTGTATATGTTCGTCGTTCCGACTCCTATCTAGGAGTAACTGAGCGTGAATTTACAAAGACAATCAGCGAAGTAAGAGAAGGAAAAAAGCAGAAATAAACAGACTGTGTTTTCATAAAGAGCTTTTTAATGTAGCTTATGTTTAGTATGAATATGCCAAGTGTTAATTTGAGCAGTAAACTTTAGTTTTTTAATATCTAAAGAGGATTACGCTGCTTAACTTTTTATATAGTATACATCTAAAACACGTGTAACGGAGCAGCTACAGTGAAGATAGAGGACAAAAAATTTGCGGAACGAGTACTGAAGCACTTACTTATTAGCAGTCAAATAGATGGCGTGAAATTTGGGCTTAATAGCTCTGTAACTCTATTGTATTTTACTAACTATAATAAAAAAGATGATAGTGATTTTGTATTGAATATCGAAACAACTTGGACTGTATATCCTGAAGCCCGCGATACATACCCATCATCAGAGGATGCAGTGCCTTTCCATACAGAAGAGCAATATTTTAAGCATATTTGGGATATCAGGAGACAAAAAGTAGTAAATGTTCAGCTGGATGCCGTATCGCCTCATCTTATCATTTCTCTAGAATCGGGAAGAGTATTATTTGTGAACGGTCATGATCCTAACTATGAATGCTGGCAATTAGGAGACCCTTTTGCAGGAAGTGATTGGCTTTTAGTTGCAACTCCGGGGGATGACATAGCTGTTTGGTGTCCTGAGGAGTTTGAATGAGCGTTATGTTAACTATTCTTGCATGTTGTATACAGAAAAATTACTAAGGGAAATGTTAAAATAAAACTAAAATATGGAGTGGAATTCATGAATACGATCCTAGAGAGCTTTTATGACTTAAAGGAAATACTGAGTTCTTTTAATAATTTTCATGAAAAGTACAATTGGCTGTTGACTGATTTAGATGGATCTTTGCCAGATAAGTACCTTGATCACTTTACTGACTACAGAATTTACAACAATGGAACGAGCGGCAATACATACTGGATTACAGGTGAAAAGCTCACAAAGCTTGCTAATAAAGAGGATATCTATTTTATATGGGGAGTTTTTTCTGCCTTTGATAAGAAAGAAACTATAAATTTAGATATGCTTAAAGAAGAGCCTTATGCTGATGGTAATCCGGGTTTTTGGATTGAAACACCGACAATTCAGCACCCTAAAGCAATTATAGAATTAGTTTTTTGGGACTCATCTTTAATTTTACTTCTGAGCAAAGACGAAGAAATATCTAGAAATCTTAGAAACAAGTTTACAAAATGGAATGACCTAGACAAGTATAATAACGAATAGTTTCATGACGTACATGTACTATCGGAAGATTAACTAACTAGAGGTAGGAGGGGAAAGTTGATGATTGATAATAGGCTACGAAAGATAAAGAATCATGAAATCAATGATTCTTTATCTGAACTTACTGATACGGAAGTTTTATTAAATTTTCAGCGTGCCATTACCAGCTTATATCCCCATCTAATACGCATACATGCTCATGCTTATGAATCATGGGATGATATTGTCATCCCTTTATTTTATGAAATGGTTTATAAAACTTTTTCGTTCAAATATGGCGTTGAGATTATGGCAAGTGAAGCACACCCTTTTTTGTTTACTTTAAGGTGCTACGAAGGGATTCATCATATCCAGTGTCTTCCCAAAGCGTCATCGTTTCAAGGGATATTGAATAATGAGAAATTTGGTGTTAGTAAAGAGAACTTGGAAGGGAAAAGGCTTATTTTTAAGTCTTTTGGCGATAGTATTAATGGTTTAACAATGGGTCTAGATAGTCAGGATCCTCAGGCTGTTCATTTTAATCTGGTTGAGGTAGATGTAGTATGTGCTCAGTCTAATAAACGCATTGGGATTGACGGGTGTACTACATTTTTTATTCATAAAGACGATGTAGAATTTGAATTTGTCGCTGAGACTTTTAACCAGAAGTTGCAAAAATAAAAAGGTAATGCAGCAAACCTATGGTATGGTGCATTACCTTTTTATACTTTCATTCTTTCCATATCTGTTCCAAATAATATTTAGTACAATCAAAACTAAAAATACGGATAAAGTGTAATACCCTGGCCAACTTTTATCTCTCCAAGTCAGGTTGAAGACTGTACTGGATAATATTAGTATAGTTAGAACCCAAAAACAATTTCTTTTTAACTGTCTCATTAATAACTCCTTCAAAGTAGTACTCAACATTACTTCCTTCTTTATCCATGATAACATACTTTAATTAGCTATCCATTTGTAAACTAGAAATGTTTTGTATACCTCTTATGACATTTGTCTTCTAAAAATCGTACACTTTTACAGACGTATTTGGTAGACTAATAGGAAATAAACGGAAAAAGCTATTTAAAGAAAGGAGATTTTTTATTGTCTAAATATATAAGCATTTTCTTCTTGAACCTTTTTATAGGGATTATACTATATTTCGTATTAGGTTCTCTTTTAATGACTGGTGATAATGCAGCAGAGGAGGCCATTAATACCTTTGGATTCATCATCATTGTATTTCTTTCGTTTTTAATTGCGCAAATGTACTACTTAATACATTTAGTAAAGAAGAAATAATAGGTACTGATGATGATCTCATCGGAATTACAAAATAAATTAAAAACACTTATTGATACAATATGTTTCCTCTATTTCTATTTTGATAAACGTAACTCAGTTTCTTTAAGAGCATCTGTACAACTTAAAGCCTATACAATTACATACTAAAAAGAAGTATCCAATATAAATAAAACATAATAACAATTGAAAGCGATAGAATTACGTTGTACAAAGATTTAAGCTTCACAGATTTACCACAATCACAAGGCTCGGGTCATTTAAGACAGGGGAGAATAGAATAATGAAAAAATTAATTGGTGTAACTATTATGGCTGTTTCGTTGGTAATGAGCGGAGCCTGTTCAAACCAAGGAAGCTCAGATGTAGAAAAAAATAAAAAAGTGTCAAAAGAATATCAGCAAGATAATCAGAAAAAACCTTTTAAAATTACTAATGTTAAAGTAAAAGTAGTTAATGACAAAGGTTTGGTAGGATCTACAATAGTAGAAGAGAACGGAAAAGAGAAAGAAATTGTGCCTCTTGCTCTTTACTACGATATGAGAATTAAGCATTATAGTGATAAAAGCCTGATTAATTTTGATAAAGACGATTTAGATTTTAAAATTTTACCCAATAAAGAGTTAATAAAGGCCTCTAAGGACGCTGTAGGGATTAATATTTTTGATGACGAGAAAGGGCTTGATGGATTAGGAAGAGGATCAGGATATGGGGATTTTGATAGGAATAGAAATGGGAAAATAAATGTAAGTTATGACTTAGGATTCACCACTAAGTCCGGAGGGCTGCCAGTGGCTCCTAATAAAGAAAAAATAAAAATGCTTAAAGAAAATGCTTTAAAAGGTGTTTTAGTAGTCATTAAAAATAAAGAAGAAATAGGTCGCTATAACCTTACTGCCATAAACAAAATAGATTAATACATTCTAATTGTTTAGTTACTTACAAAGAAAGCTTTAGCTGCAAATAAAAGGAGAAAAGCATGAGAAAAGCAACTATATCAAAATTAGACAAATTAGTGGGCTTAAATGTAAGATGCGCGGGGAGAGCCTCAAATTTGTTTTGGCTAGGATTTGGAGAAAAAATTTTAGTAACCAGAAGGGGGAAAACGGAAGAGGTAGCTGAATACGCTTTACATATTCAATGTTCATGGCGTATTGTCAAAGGTAATAAAATTGTAGTAGCCTCACGGGATTTCTATTCTCCAAGAACAGGATTGGATGATGAAAATGAGTACTTTGAATGGGATGTCCAAGGAAATAATCGATTCGATGAACGAATTGAATTTTTTATAGAAGGTATAAACGAACACACGATTGTTGAAAGAGTTGGCTCGGATGAAGTAGGAGGGCTAAAGATCTTTTTATCTCAAGGTTATTTAGTGGAGGGATTTCCGGATACGTCAGAAGACGATGAGTATAGTGAGTTCTGGAGACTTTTCAACCGAAAGGAAGACAGCCCTCACTTTGTTGTCACAGGAAATGGTATTGAAAACGAGTAATCCTATAATTAAAGAAAAGAAAAAAGCACAAACCCGTTGGAACCAAACGTTTTTGTGCTTTTTTCTTATTTTATAGTTGAGTTACATATAATCATAAGCGGAATCATCAAAATAGAGCCAGTGATAATATTCAACCTGCGGATCTGTCATTTTTAAAACTTCTTCTTCATTGAATTTTTTATACTCAACTAATTTCTGTACTTTAGAATTTCTTTCCACTTGGCTCATTTTAAATCCTCCTTATAGTTTGAAAAGTAACAATGTATTTAAATTTAGAAAGCGTTTTCTTTTTTCTTATTTTTATTATATATCTCAATATGAGATTAAAACAATATCAATTATAGATGATTTTTCAAAAAACAATATAGAAATGGTATTATGGCGTCGGATTGGGACAACAAGGCTTCTGCAATCGAAATTAAATAATAGGTGATTGCCAACGGCCAGGCCAAAATTTTTTTGTTCGTATCGTTGCTTAATCCCTAAAAAACATTATGATAACTGGCTCTATAAACTAGAAACAAAGCTAACTGTGTTAAGCTAGCTTTAAATTTTTTTATGCTGTTTTCCAGAGCGGTTAATCTTCAACCGTCGTTCACTTTGTTATAAAAACTCTTTAACAATTTCATCATGTTACGCCCCGAGGTTTTTGACATTTGATGATGATCTTCATCATCACGTGTACTCAGGTACCAGCTTCCCTTGTCATCTTCATTTAATCTATATACCTTATTGGTTCTACTATCTGTATAAAAGTTTCCATCCTTCAGCCTCAAATAATCGCCCCTCTACCAAGTATCTATCCTGTATTATGCCCAAGATATCAATTTTATGAAAAATTTTATATACACAAAAACAAGCAGGTTTCTTACTACGCTTATTGTTTTGTATGTAATCTACAGAGGTGCAAAAATGGTGAAAGTTTATTGAATTTATGTGCTACTAGTAAGCTTCAAATTAGGTCTTTTTTTTGATACATGTTTTTCGGTTTTAAAGTTTTATCTGCTTTTCTATATTTGCTATCTTCGGTTCTGTGTGTTACGCTTAGCTTAATTATTTTTGTTCGGTGTAGGATTGAGAGAAGAGAAATCTCTTCCATAGAAATTTTCATCTTAAGATAGTATGGTTGGACAAGGGTAGTAATACAAGTGTGGAGTATTCCACATCAGGAGGCAATATCATGGAACAAGGTACAGTAAAATGGTTTAATGCAGACAAAGGCTTCGGTTTTATCGAAATTGAAGGCGGAGACGATGTATTCGTACATTTCAGCTCTATTCAAGGTGAAGGCTTTAAATCGTTAGAAGAAGGTCAAAAAGTAACGTTTGACATCGAACAAGGCCAACGTGGAGCACAAGCTGCTAACGTTCATAAAGTAGCGTAATTAAAATGAGTAAAAAAGACTCCACCTAGGAGTCTTTTTTTACTTTTGATTTCATTAGCTAGCAAAAAACATATTATATTTTATTTTAAAATCTCGTTATGATAGAAAAATCAGAGTTTTAAGTCTGGTCTCTACGTCATACGAAGGGTACAAGGTATGGACTGGTTATACCATACACTAGAAATACAAAGTAAATATGGCATGTTTGTTTGGTAAGAAGTTTACTTTCAGTTAAAGAAGTGCCGTAAGTTTTTTATAGATTTATACAAAAGACGGTCATAAATTATTTTTGATGGGGATTAGAAGACGCCTCTAAAAGCCTTTCTCCGGATCTCATTTTATGTCCACATAAAGGACACTTTTGATGATTTTGATAAGAGAAATTTTTTCTCATCCAACCATTACATTCTTCTGATTCACATTCCCAAATCTCTATTCGTTCTTTAGGTAAGGGCTCTTGATTTTTCTTCCTATGGTTATAATACATAACTACATCATCCCTGCTCCTAAATAGTATACCTTTTAAAAAAGAAATGGTAAGAACCATATCTTTCTAAATTAAACCACACTTTATAGATCCTATAAAAATTTATAAATACACGAAAGCGCGGATAAAATAAGGCATGAATTCGCTTTATATAGATACGCTAAAATAAGATGTTCGTGAATAATAAGACTGATTTCCAATACGCAGAAATGAATAGATAACAGCTCTGGTTAAAGAGTACTTTTCTCATTTCTGAATTTAAGTAAGAGAAGGAGCACGAAAAATTGAAAAAATTTTCTGATTTTAATTTAAGCAAAGACATTGAAAAGGCCGTTCATAACTTGGGTTTTGAAGAGGCTACGCCGATTCAGGCTGAAGCTATTCCGATAGCTATGACGGGTAAAGATCTAATTGGACAAGCTCAAACCGGTACTGGAAAGACAACAGCTTTTGGCATCCCCCTTATAGAGCGGGTTGAGCTTGGTGAAGAAGGAATTCAAGGAATAGTTTTAGCACCCACACGTGAACTGGCTATTCAAGTAGCTGAGGAGTTAAATCGAATTGGACAGGTAAAAGGAGTTAAAACGCTACCCATTTATGGAGGGCAGGATATTAATCGTCAGATCAAAGCTCTTAAAAACAGACCGCATATTATCTCGGCAACCCCAGGACGCCTTCAGGACCATATGAAAAGAAGAACCATTCGTTTAAATCATATTCGTACAGCTGTTCTGGATGAAGCAGATGAGATGTTAAATATGGGCTTTATTGAAGATATCCAAACGATCCTTGGCGGCATCTCTTCTCCCCATCAAACCTTACTATTTTCAGCAACCATGTCGAAGCAAGTACAAAGTCTAGCTCAGAAATTTATGAACGCTCCTGAACTCGTAAAAGTAAAAGCGAAGGAGTTAACGGTAAAGAACATTGAGCAGCAGTATATGGAAATTCCAGAGAATAGAAAATTTGATGTTCTTTGTAATCTTGTAGACCTTCAATCACCAGACCTTGCTATTGTGTTTGGACGCACAAAAAAACGTGTGGATGAACTTGCTGAAGGCCTAAAAAAGCGTGGGTATGCAGCAGAAGGCATTCATGGAGATCTTACACAATCTAAACGTGCCGATGTGATTCGTCAATTTAAGAATCATACGATTGAGATTATGGTTGCAACCGACGTTGCAGCAAGAGGACTTGATATTACAGGTGTTAGTCATGTCTACAATTTTGATATTCCTCAGGACCCTGAAAGCTATGTTCATCGTATCGGCCGAACAGGACGGGCAGGTACTAAGGGATTGGCAGTTACATTTATAACTCCAAGAGAACGTAATCACTTAAAAGTGATCGAAGATGTCACGAAAACAAAAATGTCTAGACAGTCACCTCCTACTTCTAGTGAGGTAATGGCAGGGCATCAGGAAGCAATCATTCACCAGGTTTTGACCGCTATCGACAAAGGGGAGTTTGTGGAGTATAAGCCAATGGCGGAAAAGTTATTAGAAGAAGTCGATTCTGTTTCTTTACTGTCAGCCACTTTAAAGCTCTTAGCAAAAGAATCAAATATGACCCCTGTCCAATTAACTGAAGTGGCACCGCTTCGTAATAAAAAGGCAAAAGCAGAACGTAAGAGAAATAGAGGTAGAAAAGAAACAGTAGGCCGTAAAAAAACATATAGAAAATAATCCCTGATTACTTTTGATGCGAGAAAGGATAAAGGCTATGAGTGAGAAAATATTTAGTAATGGAGAAATAGTAACTATAAGAGTATCGAATGAATCAGTAACAATCTTAAAAAATCATTATGTAAAAAACATGAAAAGATACTCTTATACAGTCGACAAATATCCAAGTACCTTTTTCTTTGAAGAAGAATTAAAAAAACACGAACTTATAATTATTGATAAATAAGTTTTGATATAAAAATCTTTTTAAATAAAAACAGACTCTGAAAATAGAGTCTGCTTTTTAGTATGGTTTTTATGCTTTATTTACGTTTGTCGCTTGTGGTCCGCGTTGCCCCTGTTCGATATCAAAAGTCACTTCTTGACCTTCATCCAAGGATTTAAAGCCTTCACCTTGAATAGCTGAGAAGTGAACAAATACATCTTCTCCACCTTCACGCTCGATAAATCCAAAACCTTTGTCAGCATTAAACCATTTCACTTTACCGTGTTCCATTTTTTGTTGCCTCCTAGAATGTAGAAAATAAACCAGATTATCATTAAATCTAGCTTATTTATTATATTATCCCAATAGAGACATCTTAAACTTAAATTAATGTGATCTTTCTAACTTTCTTTATCAATACTCACTTCACTAAAAAGGTGATTGGGGTATGACGATCTACATCATAATGAGGTTCTCATGCAAAAACCTCAAAATATTTATAAGTGATCTTCTAAACATCGAAATGATAGAAGTCAAAGATTAACCAATGCCCACATACTCATTATGGGCATTTTATTCATAAATATGAACTAAATTAGATGAGAGAGCACACGGGGACCCGTCTGCCCAAAAGAAAGGGAAGTTCACTCAAAATCTTTTTGAATAGTGGTGTAAAAATAGATTCTATTAGATAAGAATCTATGTACCTTTTCATATAAATCCAACCTTCGCATGAAGCATCCTTAAACTTGTTTACAAATAAAAAATGACGCCGTTGGAGGCGCCATTTTTTATAGAATAGAGAAGGACACACCCTATGCACGGGCGGTACTCTTAACACATCGTCTTGATTTGATAATACCCAGTGTTTAAGTTTAATAAACCTTTTTTTGGTATGACGATTTATGCAGAATATCTACATGTACCTTTTTAGTGAACATAAGGTCTCCTAGAGGCATCAATCAAAAGAGTTCTTACAGGTGCAGTTTCTTATGAAGGAATTTCAAATAATCTCCAGCATTCTATTGGAGATTATTAAGATTATTTATTGAATTTCTCTGGAAACTGTTTCACAACTCCCGCAGATATAGTATCTGCCATTAAGACGATATGTGAGATTCCTTCATCAATTGCAACGATTCTTGCTTCCCAATCTTTTTCTAAGCTTGCAGATAAATCATTTGTCACCAATTTTAGATGCATATACAGTAATTTCTTTAAGTCTTCATTTTTTAAATAAGGGTTAGCCTGGCTAAGGAACGCTGCTATATCATCAGCATTTCGATACCATTCTTTGTTTAATTGATTCACCAAGGCTTTCTTTCCCGTTTTAGCTGCATCTACAATCTTGCCGGCAATCACAATATGTTCCTTAAGCAAAGCCGTAAGTTTGTTCCCAGCTTTTTCTCCGTATATCGGCTTCACAGCATTCCCGATATCTTCCTGATTTTTTAATAGCCTTGCCAACACCTGTTTTTGGTCTTCTGATCCTGCTGTTGTTGCACTTGTAATATAATTACTTGTCCACAATACATGATCCATCCAAAGTCTTCTGAATTCATTTTCAAACGTTACCTGAGATTGACTAACACGATGTTCTAGTGCTTCAGCACGAGCACTACTTGGTTCAACCAGCATGTTTAGCGAAAATAACACAATAAATCCTACCCATAATAATCTTTTCATAAAAGCCGCTCCTTCCAATTTATACGAGTATTCGGCTTATTATTTGTATATGGGATTTTTTACATTCCTTAAAATGTTACTTTCTAATAATAATTCTTTATAGAGTATTGTCACACTCCCAATCAGTTCACACGGATGAAAGGTTGACTCATCCAATTATTTATACATTCTCTAAAAAATGTATTTAACATAAGAACCTAATGGTAACACTATAAGCAACAGTTAGTGAGTATGATTTCATTCCATATATTTAGGGTTCCGGTTAGTTAAAACTAGAAAAAACGAGATAAGAATTGATGAGCTATTTCTTTCACATAAGCTTGTCAGAATACTATCTAAAGAGAGGTCGAACAATATGAAAGTGACGGATACACTTGTTCAATGTTTAGAAAATGAGGGAGTTGAATATATTTTCGGAATACCTGGTAAAGAGACGTTGGATTTTATTGATTCTTTATCCAACTCTAAACAGATTCAATTCGTGAATGTGCGGCATGAACAAGGAGCTGCTTTCATGGCAGATGTATACGGAAGGTTAACAAACAAAGTAGGGGTATGTTTATCAACATTAGGACCAGGAGCTACTAATTTATTGACAGGTATATCTAGTGCAAAGCTAGACCACTCTCCTGTTGTAGCATTAACGGGACAGGCTGTTTTGGGGAGACAGCATAAAGAGTCACATCAATATATGGACATTATTAAAATGGTAGAACCAGCAACGAAGTGGCGTGTTCAAATAAAAGATGCACAAACGCTTCCTGAGATTATTCGAAAAGCATTTAAAATTGCACAAATGGAAAAGCCAGGACCCATAGTAGTAGAATTGCCAGAAGACTTAGCAACTCAAATCGTTCCCATCAAACCTATTTCACCTACATCTATACCCGTAAGTATACCTATCATGGAGTCAATTCAGGCTGCCAATACTCTTATTAGGCAGTATGAGAGACCTTTTGTTATTATCGGTAACGGCGTTGTTAGACAGGAAGCCGTGGATGAGCTTCAACTATTTATTGAACGTCTTCAATCACCGGTTACCCATAGTTATATGGCTAAAGGTGTGTTATCTAAAGATCATCCACGAAATTTCTTTACGTTTGGATTTAATGAGAAAGATGAAGTGCTCGCAGGCTTAAAGGAAGCTGATCTGCTTATTGTAATTGGGTTTGATTTTGTCGAGAAGCTACCCAAAGAATGGAACACGGAAAAAACACCAATTTTACATATAGATACCTTACCAGCAGAAATAGATGAATATTATCCTGTAGAAGCTGAATTGGTTGGAGATATAAAGCAGACTTTACGGGTATTCAATCAGCTCGATATTCCTTCTAAACCGTGGATTCCTTCTGGTAATCTCCAGAAACAAATTAAGCAATCCTATCATATTGAAGAGAAAAAGATAGACAGCAATTTACTTCATTTGACAATCGAGAATATCTTGCATAGTATCGATAAGCTCTCTTCAGAGGAAACAATTGTGATTTCAGATGTGGGAGCTCATAAAGTATCTATAGCTCGAACTTATCAACCCAAAAACGCTAACAAGTTCATTATATCAAATGGTCTAGCTTCCATGGGTATTGCTTTACCAGGCTCAATTGGAGCTAAACTAGCCTGCCCTAATGATTCAGTTATTTGTATTACTGGAGATGGAGGAGCTTTAATGAATTTTGCAGAAATAGAGACGGCAAAGCGCTTAGGGCTTTCATTCATTATTATTGTCTTAAACGACTCTACATTAAAAATAGAGCAGGAAATGATGAACAAAAAGTTTGGTAAGAGCTATGGAGTAACTTTTACAAACCCAAATTTTGTCCAATTGGCAACTAGCTTTGGAATTAAAGGAGAACGGGCAAATAGTTTAGTCGAATTTGAAAATATAATAAAAAGAGCCTTAAAAAATTCAGATGAGATTGTCCTAATTGACGTTCTTCTAAAAGGCTAATTGCGATTTCTCCATTATTTTAACGAGTTATCTCTGTTAAGAGATTAATCTGTAGATTCACTAGGAAATAAATGTTTTTATTTTTTTTAAATAAGCTAAGCTGAGCTCAACCCAAATCCAACTATAAAGGAAAGTAAATACAAAAATTAAACCAGTAGTAGAAAGAGAAAAATTATTGGGAATCGCAGGACCTAGTACTGGGAATTTGAAACCGTACAATAAGGTAATAATCCCAACAGTTAATAGAGTGGCCCCACTTATAACAATGTACAATCTCTTGTTAAAAATGTAAAAAGCGGCGCCTATGCCCATTCCCAATATTCCGGTTGTAAAAGGAAAAATAATAAGTTCACTTGGCTGGATAATCAGAAGAAGCAGATTTGTTAGTGTATAGGTAAGAAACCCTAGAGGAAGCGAAAGTATAAAACAAAAAAGAATGGGTGCGGTAGATAATGGACTAATGAAAATTCCTATTCCTGGTAAAAACCCTCCTGCTGATTGAAAAAGGGCTGCTAAGCTGGCGAAAAGAGCGCCTGATACAAGCTGCTTAGTTTTAGATAGTCTATTAAAAAGAAGCTGCGCAGATTTTACTTCATTTGAAAGAGACTTTAAAAAGTACATGAATTTCACCTCGGTTAACTGTTTTTACATTATAAGGGGGTAAAGATCCATTTAGACCACTGCCCGATATATCAACTCTTACATGTAATATATAAAGAAATTAAGGGGGAGCACTAATAGGTCGCATTTATTTTCACAGAAATAGGTCGTATCCGTTAAGATAAGTTTCTTTATCTTTTTAAAGGTATGTACTGTAGCCCATAAAATGAATCTTTTATGGGCTTTATTGATTAAAGGCTTTTTTATTTTATAGAAAGTTCATTTGCTCATTCCTATAAAATAGCTACTGAAAAAATTAAGCTATAATTTTTTTTGGGGAAGTCAATGCTTAGTCGAATTTTATAAATGTAAATCATGGAACAATTTCAAAAACAGTACCTTGATTAAAGTCAGACACTTTCATAGAGCCATAAACTCCTAAATAAAGCCTCGTTTGATCCAGGTTCGTTCCCAAACTAACGTAGTAAGCTGATTGAGAACCAAAATTATACTCAATTTCCACAACCCTAAAATCATTTAGCTTACAATCTGTACCTGCCTTGGTATAAGCTAAAACTCCTCTAACTGGAGATTGAGATTCTTTAACCTGGGCAATATCCGTAAACATAACGCTTCCTGTTAAGTTAGGGATTTTATTTCCCATATAAGGCTGAACTCCAGTAAGGGAGGTTCCTCCAAATTTATTGGGACGGGGATCTTTATGAAAATAACTAGTTAAAGGTTGAAGACGTCTCGCTGAAGTTTTTACTGCTTCATCGTAATAAGCAATTATTTTCTCATCCAAAGCCGGATTTTCAGAACACCTTTTTATAAACGAAGTTGGAAAATCTCCTTCCCATCCCCGCCAGCCAAGGTTAATAAATCCTTCTTGACTGAGTTTAGCTCTCATTAAAGAAGCTTGAACAAGTTGAGGAACAGGTATTGGCCTATAATGAACAAATGAAAAAATCGACTCTACCACGTCTTGTCCAACATTTCCCACATATTTGATGTACTGATTATAAAATTTTTGAAATGAAATGCCGGTTATATTGCGAACTCCTTTGGCAATGAGCGCAAGGGTTTCCTGAATAGGTGAGGGGAGTTCACTAAAGCGTGTGACTGCGGGTGGATTATGGATGAATGTATTCTTACTTACATCAATTTCAATTATTTTTCCGTAAATCTCCATATCATCCTGACTTAAATTAAAGGGGTCATATCCTGATCCGCCATCTCCAATTGTTAAGATAAGTTTTCCAGTTTCAGGTGAAAAGTTTAAGCTGTTAACACCATTATGATTAAAAAACGGTCTTCTTAAGTTAAGTAACGTCCGTCTTTTTTGAGGCTGAGCATTTGGTTGGAAAATCCATTCTTCCACTGTATCAATATGATCATATTTAGTTTCTCTATTTATCCACTTTAGGTTTGAAGTTTTAGGATCACACGGGTTAGGCTTAAAATGTTCAGAAAGTGCACCTGGTCCTTGTGTTCCAGCTACTGAGTAATGAAGATAAAACAGACCGTTATAATGAAATTCTGGATGAAACGCTAGCCCCATCAATCCCCGTTCATCATATCCCCCACGAGAAACACCTGGTTCAGACGTACCCAATTTTATGATTTGTGAGCCCATATCTAAAAAAGTCCGTATAGCTCCGTTCCTTATGTAAAAGATCTCTCCTACTTGGGTTGCAATAAATAAGCTTTCAAGTGAGTCACCGGGAAGTATAGCTGTTTTCAAAACGGTAGGTAAATTTATCTTACTAATAATAGGCCGTAAACTAACCTTAGTTTTTATCAACTAACTTGACACTCCTTTTCAATGTTTTCTCTTATAAGAATATGATTGAAACTGTTCTATTAGTATCAATACTATTTTATAAAGTGCTGCAATTTAATTGAGAGACCTAATCGAGAAGCTTCTTTCATAAAACTTATTTATTCCTGGGTACGCCTGCTATTTTCTTCTCTTAGTACTCACGATTCTCCTAACTATTTGTAGTTTCCAGAAATTATGACTAAGGAAAAATAATACTTAATTTACAAAAAATATTGATATTATTTTATGAATTGGAAAAGAATATGGCTTAGGAAAGGAGTGATTGCAAATGTCTATGAAAAAGTGGTTAACGGGATGGGTCATTTTGTTTGCGATGCTTATCGGTGTGATAACTTCAGGGGCACTCGGCGTTTTGGCTGAATCGGACGTGGCAAGACAAAAAGCCATGGAGGTTCAGTTGAACGATGATTACTTTAATCCAGAAACCATCACTGTTCCAAGTGGAAAAACGATAACATTGATATTGAAAAATAAAGGTCAGAAAGAGCATACCTTCACAGTGGAAAAACTCGGAATTGACGCTGAAGTCCAGCCTGGAAAAGAAAAAACCATTACCGTGAAACCACAAAATTCCGGTACATATGAACTGATATGTAGGTATCATTTCAATAGTGGAATGGTAGGGAAAGTGATAGTCAAATAACAAGCAGGGCCAATCGGCCTCTGCTTTTTGAAGTGAATATAGCATACTTTCTTAGTTAACATAATAGATTTTAAAGGTGCAAATAAATCATTCACAAGTTCAAAAAAGTAATAAATATTAATTTGAAATATATACTAAATGAAGAAAAGGCACAGGCAAGTATAGAATAAAAACAGCATGTATATCCACATTATGAAAAAACGTATCCTTAATGCGCGATGAACATTGTTTAATTAAAAGGAGGAGTTTTATATGAGTGATAATCAATCAAATGATTTAGAACAGGTATCAGAGGAATTAGCTGATCTTGAGAAAGAGTTTGCAACAAAGCCTTCTGATCCTTATCCCCATAAGTATTATACTGGAGACACTTCTATAGTTTCTAATGCTGTGCCAGGAAACGATAAAGAATAAAAATTCCCCCTTATCTATTAATAGATAAGGAGAAATTTAGAGCATATAAGCTTAAGCACTGTATTTTTCCAGAACCAAAATACATCTCATAAAAAGACAGTTATATTTCATTTATTATTTTAAATTAAAAGTAATCGCTTTCATTTTTTGCTTTCCCGAAATCATTTGATAGGTTATAATAAATATCTACAAAAATATTAAATGATATGTAAGTAACAAGCAATTACACCCTTAATATTTAACTAAACAGAAAAACTCCCTTAAGGCATTAGGGGAGTTTTTCTGTTTTTATGTATACTATATAAGGGTAATTTCACCATAATAATAGGGCAAACTCATTTTTCAATTCTAACTAATGTTTTTTCTGGCATATCAATATCGTCAATGTCAAAGTAATGGATGTTTAACGTTAATTTCCTCTCTGGTTCTTTAGCTTCTTCTCCTACCCAACAACTATACAATTCAAAAAAGTCTCCTGATTTAAGATAGCGGTCCATCAATTTGCATAGTGCAATTAGTTTCTCTTTTGATTCTTTGCGCCTGCTCTTATTCATATATTCCGTAATCTCAATTCCCCAGTCACTTGCAACTTCATAAACATAAAGGGTAGTAAATTGGTGTTTCTTTATGTTCAATCGATTTCTTTCATCTGAAAAGCAACTCCCAATAGTAACTAAATCATCTAATTCCTTATTAATAGGTAATTCTACGTTCGAACCTATATAAGTAGCTAAACTCATTTGTATTCACTCCGTTCCTCATCTAAATAACCCGTTAAGTTTTGTGGAACTAACCTAGGTTGTTAACATCCTGTTATCAAAAAGGTGTTTCACTAAACTTTATTACAAATACTCGAGTTTTATTCAAGGTTTACTATTATTCTACTTAACATATGAATAGGCTGCGAAATGTTTATATACCTGTAAATGGGGGATTTACCATATAAGAACATTGATACCTAATTGGAAGGAGAATGAAAAATGAACAATAATACTGAAACCGTTGAAAATAAAGTAGAGGATAAACTAAATGAAATGAGTCAAGAGAAGAAAGACAACATCCTTTCTAGTTTTAACGAATTTAAAAGTTACTTAGGAGATAAAGTCACAAAAGGTGAGAAACTAGGGTTAAATGATAATCAACTAGCTCTAGCAGCTAAAAAAATAGCTGACTATCTCGCAACCCATGAGGAGCCACAAAATGAAGAGCAATACTTGTTACATGAGTTATGGAAAGTTGGAAACGAGGAAGAACAACATCATCTTGCTCATATGCTTGTTAAATTAGTCAAAGAATAATCTAAATCGATTATAGATTGCGTTTTGCTATTATTTATTAGAGGTTCAAGTGAATTCAATCCACATAGCAAAGAGCCACTTGCGTAAAATAAGTGGCTCTTTTTTCTCTTTCATGCTGCACCTCTGTTTATTTTTTAATATGTCCCTGCGATGCATCAATTAAAAGATAAAGCTATATTTCCCCAACAATAATTTGACTACATGCTATAACTCACTTCATTGAAAACATCAGTACGAATCCAACGGATTCGTATTTTTCGGTGACATTCAAAATACGTACCAAGCAATAGAAAGAAGAGGTTTTGAACGTTTATAATTCGGTTAAACATGAAGTAAC
Source organism: Priestia sp. RMT2NF4 (assembly GCF_047872835.1). Lineage (NCBI taxonomy): Bacteria > Bacillati > Bacillota > Bacilli > Caryophanales > Bacillaceae > Priestia > Priestia sp. RMT2NF4. The sequence goes on along the minus strand of NZ_JBLQZO010000007.1, from coordinate 83,610 downwards.
AAATTATTTTTATTTATTCTGTATATTTAAATTATTCGTTCGTAATGGTACAATAAAATGATGGAAAGAGGATATGATGCTTCTTTCTTAATAAAGGATGAAGAAATATGGATATTAAGGCTCAGCAAACAAAATTGGCGAATAACTTGGGCAAATTGTTACGAGATAACTTTGGAAAAGGCCCCGAGGCTGTTCATGTCACGATTTATGAACCTTATGTTGTTATTTATGTTAGTGGCTTTGTATCACCGATGGAACAAGTACTGTTAAACCAGAATGAAGAACTTCAGGTTATGACTACAAGAGAGCTTTTGGTAAAGACTCTTGAACCTCAAATCACTGGTCAAATTAAAGGGATTACAGACCTTGACATCCAGCACTTATATTATGATTGGAATTTAGATCATCACTCCGGAATTTTTGTGGGAGTTTGTCTGGACGATTTGAAAGCCGATTTGACTGAGGGTGACCCTTACCCAGGAAAACAAGCAATTCATGATCGGATTATAAAGATGAGTGAAATTGCACAAAAAGGGCCTGAGAAAATCTCTTCGTATAAATTAAGTGATCGTACATTGGTCATCGTAAGAGAAGGAATACTGGTGGCTATTGAAAAGCAGCTAATTTCGTTGGGTTTTGATGACACCTTACGCATCTCTAAACGCCCTTTGGAAAAAGGAATCTTACGACAAAATGATGACTATGATGAGATATTAAATGCAGACATTCTTGATATTTTTGTGGATTGGGATTTTGAAAAGGACAATAGCATTATTACGCTTATCTTAAAACCAAAAAATTAATGAGGCAGTAATGAATTGGACACATTGTGCCAAACATAAGCCGAGGAAGAAAAGCTCATACCTTTTCTTTTTCGGCTTATTTTTGTTGTCTAAAAAGAGTAAGTCCTTTTGTAACGGAATAATTCCCTAAAATAGCATCTAAAAATAGGATGTGCCAACAGAAAGGATTTGGTCGGTATGGCTGATAATCATGAGATTGTATTGTTTATAAAAGAGCTTCGTCGATTGTTGCAGGATTACCAAAAGCATGACAATGAGTTTTACAAAGAAGAAATTAGCAAGGATATAATACTGTTAAGTACCATTATCTATGGAAGTAAAATTGGAATTTCAAATAAAAGAAGAATTTTTAAACATAGAAAATACAAAGGTAAACAGAAACCAATCTATTAAAAATATACTAGTATGACTCGTTTACATTTTGTGAAAAGTGAATTCTTATTACCCAAAATGATCTTATGATGAAGAAGGAGTTTTCATAAAACATCACGAATAGTATACCTTATGAAACTAGAAACTAGGTGCACCATCTATGGATAAAACGAAACTGGAAAAAGAATTAAGTAGTTATATGGGAAGATTACTTCGTGAAAACTTTGGAAGAGGTCCTGGAGGTGTATTCACCGTCATTTCTCCTCCTTTTATAACCGTTTATTTTAAAGCCTTTTTATTACCTTTAGAAAAGGCTTTGCTAGACAAGGGACAAGTTATCTATGTTCAAAAAACACGTGATTTGTTGATGGAGACTTTAATTGAAGAGATAAAAGGATATATCCAATTAAATATACATTTAGATATTGAAGAATTTTATTATGATTGGAATTTAGAGCTGCAGTCTGGCATGTTTATCATGATCCATTCTGATAAAAATAACATAGTCAACCATTCCTATAAAAATCAGAAATTGCTGCATAAAGAAGTTGAGGAAGTGACTCAAAAAGCAGAAAAACTTCCTCAAGGTGTTTCTTCTTATTTATTAGATCAGAGAACACTCCTTATAATCAGGGAAGGTATTATGGTAAATGTAGAGAAAGAATTAGTTCAATTAGGGTTTGAAGAAAACCTTACATTGGCTAAAAGAAATCTCGAAAAAAGGCTACTCCATGAACATAGCCAATCATTAGAAGTGATTTTAGATTCAAAGGTAACAGATATACTAGTCGCATGGGACTTTCATAAAGATAAAAGTACAATTCTTCTGATTTTAAACCCAACTTCATAACGGCACTGATAAGCTAGGCACTGAACTAGATGTAGGCCAAAAAGAAAGGTTATCTAACCTTTCTTTTTGGCCTATTGTTTTTCCTCTCCTATTAAAATAAAGAAAGTGGTGATAATGATGCTATTTCAATCGGATGAAGGAAAGGAACCTTTAACTGTTGAGATACACACTGAAGTGGATATAGTAGAAGCGCGTCAGAAAGGACGGATGTTCTCTAACTGCTTAGGCTTCAGCACACTTGATCAAGCCCGAATTATTACGACTATTTCAGAATTATCCAGAAATATATATAAATATGCCACTACGGGAAAAATTATAATGGAAATAATAGAGAATCAACTTGAAATAGGACTCAAAATAATAGCTATAGATAAAGGACCAGGCATTAAAAATATTCAACAAGCGCTAGAAAGTGGCTATACAACGTCAGGGGGATTAGGCGTTGGTTTATCAGGGGTAAAAAAATTAATGGACGAATTCACCATATCATCTCAAGAAGATCATGGCGTTAACATCGAGGTTATAAAATGGAAAAAAAGAAATAAATAAAAGAAACACAAGGTAAAAGGTTAAGAAAGAACTGACTTCCTCTTTACAAAAAACTCCTTTATTAAATAGGAGATAGCTTCTAAAAATATCATCCCCTGATGATCCTGCTCTAGGATACGGTTAAGATATTTCACATGCTTGAGTTGGTGCCTTCAGCATGTGCTTCTCCTCTATTAACTCTTAGCCGTAGGACAAAAATTTTTCTCCGCAGTAATCACAAGAGGCTTAGAAACATGAGAAAAAGGTGTGGAAAATTATGAGCAATTCCATTTAATCGTTAAATGGAAGGAGCAAGCTCTTATGATAGAGAGCTTGCTCTTTTTATTTCTTAATATAATCCTATCTGACAAGAAACAGCCTGTTTCAAGTACACCAAAAACATACATTTATGACACATAGATTTTGAGATCATCTCTGGAACATTTCTACCCGTATTAGGGGCGCCATAGAGGGGGAGTGTGTAAAGAGGTTACCCCTTACTTAACTCAGTTATATAAACAAACAATACTCATATACATTTATTGAATGGCTTTTTTAAACTTGTTGCGGAATAAAACGTAAATAGATAAAGAGTACATAGGAGGAGAAAACATGTTTGTTCATATAGTTCAGCCTGGTGATACGTTATCTTCAATAAGCAGGAGATATGGTTATGCCGTTGCACAGCTCAGGAGCGTGAATGGGTTAGAAGAAGCAAATATTGTTCCAGGTCAAGCCTTGCTCATAGCCCTATATGTATACACAGTTCAACCTGGTGATACGATGAAAGGTATTGCTAAAAAAGCGTACGTGTCCTTGGAGCAATTGAAAAGGGCTAATCCTTCAGTCTCGTATAACTACTTGCAAGTCGGAATGAAAATAAACATTCCTAACATATCAGACTATATTGCAGGGACACTAGAATACTATGCCGTTCGAAATCCAGAAGCAGATCGCGAGTTAATCAGTGATTTTGCAACGTATTCCTCTTCCATTTCTATCTTTGAATATCATTTTGGCAGCAATGGAGATATTATAAATAATTTAAACGATTTAGTAGCGATTGAAACGACTTGGAAAAATCGCGTTACACCGCTAGTTACGATTACTAATCTAACTTCTGAAGGGTTTAGTTCTGATCTTGCCCATCAAGTTTTAAATAATCCTCAGGCACGAAAAAATCTTGTCGATAATATCTTTGATTTAGTATCTAGAAAAGGATACGGAGGGGTAAATATTGATTTTGAACGTGTGAAGACCGAAGACAGAGACCTTTTTACCGGATTTTTACGTCAACTGAGTGAACGTTTAAAACCTGCAGACTATGTGCTGACAATAGCGGTTCCAGCCAAGACAAGCGAAGATATCCCTTGGTTAAAAGGATATGATTACGGAGGAATAGGTGCGGTTGTTAACTTTATGTTCATAATGGCATATGACTGGCACCATGCAGGCAGCGACCCTGGTCCTGTTGCACCTATTACTGAAGTAAAGAGAACAGTAGAATTTGCGATAAAAAGTGTTCCGCGAAGAAAACTCATCATTGGCGTTCCTTTGTATGGATACAATTGGCCAATTCCTTACAAGCCCGGCACGGTAGCACCCGCTATATCCAACCAAAATGCGATTAAAACAGCAATGAGATATCAGTCTCCCATTCAATATTCAAAGGAGTACAAATCTCCATTTTTTCGGTATAAAAATCAAGCGGGGCAGATGCATGAAGTATGGTTTGAAGATGTAAGAAGCATGAGTGAAAAAATGGTGTTAGTTCGTCAATTCGGCTTGCAAGCAATAGGTGCTTGGCAATTAACGCTTGGGTTTACGCCAGGACCTTGGCTTTTAAAGAAATTCTTTACTATTAGAACAGTATAAATAGCAGTAGTCATTATGGATTAATCTAGAAAATTTTATGTATAGTAAATTATAAGAGGGTGGGGAGTTCTTCTATGGCAAAAAGGATAGATGTCTCAATAAAGCAGCATCAATTAAAACTATATGATGGAGCTAAATTAGTAAAGACATATCCTATTGCTGTAGGGAAAATGATCACTCCAACTCCAATTGGGAAATTTAAAATCATTAATAAAGATACGACCCCTCCAGCTGTATTTGGCCCCTTATGGATGGGACTGTCAAAGCCTACATATGGAATACACGGGACTAATGATCCAGCTTCTATTGGCAGAGATATGTCACATGGATGTGTCCGAATGGATAATGAAGATATTCTAGAACTTTCCTCTGCAGTTCCCATTGGAACGCCGGTTTATATACATAAATAATAGTTTAAGAAGAGCACGACTGTTTACATTTAGCTAATTGTCGAGATCGAGGGTATCAAAGTTTAAGGATATGCTATACAATCATGTTTTTTTTATGTAATACAAAAAAGCACCCCGATTAACAGAGGTACTTTTAGCATTTTAGCTTATTTTGATGCTGGAGACGTAGTAACTTCTGGAGACGTTACTTTGTCATAAAAATCTACGAATTTGTCACGATCCTCGCTATCACGGTAAGCCATAGCTACACGTGGATGTTCATTCAGCACACCAGAAATCATGTAAGGGATGATATAGCCCCATTCCCACTTTTGACGCATTTCAAGCATATGCTTTTCAATTACGCCAAGAATCGGCTTCATCTCATAGCTTGGTTTTGGTATGTAGCTAACAAGCAGCTCTGTGTTACAGTTACCAGCTGCACGGCCCATACCATAAACAGATGAATCAAGGAATGTAACGCCATTACGCATCGCAGTTAATGTATTAGCAAAAGCTAGTTGCATGTTGTTATGGGTATGGATCCCAAGCTGTTTGCTAGGAATCATGGCTTGGAACTTTTTCACTTGATGCTCAATATCGGCAGGGTCTAGGCTTCCAAAGGAGTCAACAATATATACAACATCTACGGGGCTTTTCTTTACCATTTCAAATGCTTCAATAAGCTGATTTTCCGGTACGCTAGATAGTGCCATAATGTTAAGTGAAGTCTCATAGCCTAAATCGTGGAACATTTTTATAAGCTCTAAGCCTTTATCTACTTCGCGAATATAGCATGCCACTCGAATCATATCTAACATACTTTGCTCACGCGGCAGGATGTCATTCGGATCTACACGCCCGATATCTACTAAAGCAGATAGCTTCGTGAACTTTTTCTCAGGGATAATTTCTTTGAGAAAGTTATCGTCAAGAAATCTCCATGGGTTGGGCTCAGTTGCTTGAAGAAGCTTAGGTGAATTTTTATAACCGATCTCCATATATTCAACGCCGGCTGCGCTTAGGCCGTTATATAAGTCTTGCACAAATTCAACGCTAAAATCCCAATTATTAATTAAACCTCCGTCACGAATGGTACAGTCTATAATTTTGCTATTATGTTCCATGATATTTATTTCCTCCTATGTCGTCTATTTATGTATTTTTTTAAACTTTACCGCTTTTATGCTTTTAAGCACTAAACTCTCCTATTGTGTTTATACCATGACTGATTCAAAGGCGTCAATGTATTTTCTAAATGTGTCTATGCTTTACTGTATTCCATGGGTAGAAGATGCTTTGTCTTTTCATCCGCTTGATGCTCTTAAAACAACACCAAGTTCAGCACTACAACCCCTAGTATATACAAACACACCCTTTATTACATCACTACTTACTGCAATAAAGGGTGTTTTTTAATTGAAACCGTTTATTAAGGAGAGGAACTGCCATTAGTATCTAGTATAGGTTTAGATTTCTCTATAATTAATCCATAAATTTGGAAAGATATTTAAAACCTGAGAAATAAAAGACTTTTTCACATTAACAGTTGTATACGAAGTATTAGCTGTTACTTAATCATTTTAATTTACTGGTCTTTACATTGTCCAAAATGTAAGAAATGATAAGAGTATAGAAGTAATAAACATCGCAATCAACGGCTTTAATGCTTTTGTTCGAAGAGCCTTCATACTTACATTTAACCCTAAGCTGACCATAGCCATTGTTAAAAGAAACGTGGTTAGAGTTGAAATATCATTCATGATCATTTTAGGTATGATAAGGTGCTTGCCTACGACATAACTTCCAAAAATACTCATGATGATAAAACCTATTAAAAACCAAGGAAATTCAATCTTCGTATCCTTTTCCATTTTTCCTGTTCGCTTCATCCAGTACATTAAGATAAAGCTTAATGGCACAAGTAAAAGCACTCTGCCTAACTTAGCCAACAGGCCAATAGCTAGGGCGTCGCGTCCAGCTGGTGCTGCAGCTAGAGCTACATGGGCAATTTCATGGAGGCCAACGCCTGACCAAATTCCATATTGGATATTCGTTAAATGTATATAGGGTCTTAAAATGGTATATCCAATGGCAAATAGAGTTCCCACTAAAGCGATAACACCAGCTCCGATAGCTGTATCTTCTTCTTTTGCTTTTACAATCGGAGAAACAGCTGCAATAGCTGCCGCACCGCATATTCCTGTTCCTATTCCTAAAAGAAGAGATAAACCACGATCAGCCTTCATCCATTTGCCTAGAAGAATTGTTAAAACAATCGCAAATACAGCCGTTCCCACATCGCGAAGTAGCAGTCCTAGCCCTTGATGAATAACAACATCAATATTAAGCTTTAGTCCATATAAAACAATCGCATAACGTAACAGCTTTTTAGAAGAAAATTCAATTCCAGATCTTATTTTTTCAGGGTATCCCCAAATTTGACGATAAATGACTGCCATTATAATTGAACAGGCTAGTGGACCGATATGATTAAATCCCGGGACTTTTGCTAATCCATAAGCAAGTAAAGCAAAAAGAAAAGTAAAAGCAATTCCTCCAGCCCATAAAGAAATATTAAATGACGTCCGGGTATTTGTTCGTAAGAATACAGTCCGCTTTTGGGCTTTATTTATATTTATCATACATTTCATCTCCAATATGAATTCTTATCAAGCGCGGCTTCACACAAGAAGTGTATGATTTAACTATAAAAGACACTTTATTATTAGTAAAATACAGATAAATCATGATTAAGATTAAAAATATTAATAAGTGAAACAAAAAAAGAGCAAGTTGATCTTCAGAGTTACTGAAAATCAATTTGCTCCTTTTGTATGTTTTTATCGTTTAATTCTTTAAAAAATCATTCATACCAAAACATCTGTGCTTATGAGAGAGATACAGTCTTACTAGTTGCTAAGCCTTTTTTACGTCTATACCATAGCAGGATCAAACTGCCTAGCACGCAAAGGAAAGAAACGAGCTGAGCTATTCTGATATGAGAAGTTAGCATTAAGCTATCTGTACGCAATCCCTCTATAAAAAATCGTCCTATCGAATACCATAGTAGGTAAGTAAGAAAGACTTCGCCTCTTTTTAACAAAGATTTTCTTAGTATGATCAAGACAAGAACACCTATTATGTTCCAAAGGGATTCATAAAGGAATGTAGGATGATAATAAGTTCCATTGATATACATTTGATTAACAATAAAATCAGGTAAATGTAAAGTTTCTAAAAACTGACGTGTAACAGGTCCGCCATGTGCTTCTTGATTCATAAAGTTTCCCCACCGGCCAATAGCTTGGCCTAATAATAAGCTAGGAGCTAAAACATCAGCCATTTTCCAAAAAGAAAGATTCTTTTTTCTGCAAAACCATATAGCTGTTAATACAGATCCAATAATTCCACCGTGAATAGCTATGCCTCCATGCCAAATTGCTATAATTTCGCCTGGGTGGTCTTTATAATAACTCCATTCAAAAAGTACGTAGTAAATTCGAGCAGTAACGATAGCAATGGGTAGTGCTAGCAGAAGTAAATCAGAGATGGTTTCTGAAGAGATACCTCGTTTCTTTCCTTCTTTCGAGGCTAACAAAAAGCCTAAAAAAGCTCCTATCCCTATAATAATTCCATACCAATGGACCTCAAGTGGACCAAGGTGGAAGGCGATAGGGTTTAAAGGTTGTGTGTGTTGGTTCATGTTTTTTCTCCTTTACTTCGTATCAGTTTTCTTACATTTTTTTAGAGTGATATTAAATTAGAGTGCCTTTTTAGTATATCTAATTAGATATAGAAAGGACAACTTTTGCTTACGAAAGGCCACTATTTCTTTGCCTGCTTTAGTGTAACAGAATAGTCAAAATTAAAATAAACAGTACATTGACTTAATTACCAAAATATACTATTATTTTAGACAATATATTGTCTAAAATGGAGGGTTAATATGGATATTTATAAAGATCTTTTTTTAATGCAGCAAACTTACGCTACCTTATTTTCTCTGGCAAATAAAGTTCAGGTGAAAGGAGATCAGTCTCTTGAGCTCTTAACATCAAGACAGCATATGGCGATGGTGGCAATTGCTCATTTACCTGAAGATGAAACAACGTTAAATAATATTGCTAGAAAATTAGGAACCACAAAACAAAGCGTCAAGCAGTTAATTACCATTATGGAAAAGAAGGGGTATGTTGACGTGGTTCCTAGCAGTAAAGATAAACGTGCAGTTAACGTAAAAATCACCAAAGAGGGAAAAGAAGCGCTGCTTGTTGTTTCAGAAAAAGGAATTTTCTTTTTGGAAGACCTTTTTAAAAAGTTTTCAACCGAAGAGTTGGAAATAATGTGGAAGCTTTTAAAGAAACTTTATAGCTTTGACGGGGAAGAACATGATGGATTTGAAGAAGAAGGCAACATCAAAATGGATGAAGATCACAATGAATTACAGTTGAGAGTGATAAGGGAGCTTGAAAGTCGAAGAGTTCAAGCAATTGATAATATAAAAAAGAACTTATAAAAATAAATTTGATAGGCTACTTTACTTTGAAGCATATCAATCCTTTTAATGATTTTCGAAATAAAGGATGAGGGAGAGCACTCATTATGTTTGAAATCAGTGATGAAACAGTACGATTAATTAACAAGACCTGTAGAGGAAAAAAGAATTTGAAATTAACCGTTGGCTATTTAACGGACAACCAATATGTTATCAAAATTTATAATGAAAGCGGTGAAATTGACTCATCCAAAAAATATCATTATGAAATTGGTTCTATTACTAAGACTTTTACTATATCGCTGCTATCAAAATACATATCTGAAAACAAGTTGACACTAAACGATTCTATACGAAAGTACATAAAAGAACTTAAGGAAGACACGTATTATCCTACATTGCTCCGCCTCGCTACTCACTCTTCTGGATATTCAGGAAGCTTACCTTTAAATAAACGGGAATATTTTAAAATAATTTTTAATTTGATTTTTGGCGGAAGTGATTTGAATAAAAATAATCCGTTACATATGGATTTTAACAAAATGAAGATGCTGATCGAAAAAAGTAAATTAAAAGAAGTAGATTATTCATGGAAGTATTCCAATTTCGGTATATCCCTTATTGGATACGTGTTGGGAATGATATCGGGGAAGGGGTATTGGGATACTATGAATGACTTTCTTCTTAATGAGCTTGGACTAAAGGATACTTGTTTAGGCGCTTCAAACAATAATCTACATGGCTATGACCGCAAAAATAATGATTGTGGCAACTGGCAGTGGGACAAGGGGAATTTTATATCACCTGCGGGCGCAGTATCCTCAACCGCTGATGATTTACTTAAATACGCAAAAATAAATATGGATGAAGATAAACCATATCTGTCTTTTTGTCATAAAAAATACGCCAATGGAACAAAGAAGTTTGATATGGGTCTTGGATGGTTGCTTTTAAAGAAAAACAATAATGTGATATTGCACGGCGGTGGAACAGGATGCTTCAGCTCATTTTTAGGGATTGATAAAGAAAAGAAAGTTGCTTCCGTCGTTTTAGCTAATTATAGACTAAGTAGAAATAAGGATGAACATATAGGAATGTCTTTATTAGAAAGCCTCCAAAATTCAAAAGATATATAAAGATGGAAGACAATTTGAAAGACTGTCGCCGAATATGACCGACCTTCAAGAAGCATAGAATATGCTTCTTTTTTTGAGGAAACCGTGCTATTATCATTAAGGTTTGTAAGGAACAGAAGATTTTTGTCTTTCCGTACATTTTTTTGGTATAGTGTTAGAAATAAGGAGTGGGTAAGTTGGTTTTCACTGAATTTTTCCAGCAGTTTCCCTTAAAGGTTTTAACGGTAGGGCTGCTGATTGTACTTATCGTTTATTTTATTCGCAAATTCATTAAGCTTTTCTTTGATAAAACGAGCTTTTTAGATGAAAAAAGAGAAGAGACGCTCATGCACTTTTCTAATCAGGTCACAAGAGTATTGGGGCTGGCTTTTTTCTTTATTTATGTGCTTAGCCATTTCTTTGACTTCGGAAAGATTCTCACTAGTTCGGTAGTGTTGGCCAGTGCCCTGGCAATAATCCTCCAGCATATCATCCGTGATTATATAATGGGACTGACTTACTTGTTTGAACGCCAGATCCACCACGGAGATTATGTTATTCTCAACGGAAACCGTCAAGGGAAAATAGAAGAAATTACGATGCGCTACTTAAAGATTCGTCAATATGACGGCTACCTCTATACCGTCTCATATAGCAACATTACGGAACTTCAGAACGGAACCCGAGGAAGACGCCGGGTAAATGAAAGTCTTATTCTCAACTATAGGCAAAACCCGGACGATGCCTTCAAAGTAATGGAGCAGGTAGCACAAACATGTAACGAGAAATATGGTCAATATTTGTTAAAAGATGTGAATGGAGTTCCTATAGAGAGCTTTCAATTCAATCAAATTACTGAACTGAACGTAGGTTTTAAAGGTCACCAATATTCATTATCAGGACTTGTGAAGGAAGCTGATTTTGTAGAAGCGAGCCAAAAGGTACGATATGAACTCGCAATGGCTGCCTACAAAAATGACCTTATGATGGCTGAAAGCTTCGAGACAAGCCATTAAAAATAAAACTCGTACCTTGTTTATATACAAGCTTTTATATTTAAGATACAAACACCCTTTTGATTTTTCAAAAGGGTGTTTTTTATTTTTAAAAATATCTATTAAGTACTTCTCTAGTACAGATTAATTATCTGAAACAGAACAAATTAATTAGTACATCTAAATTATTCTTCTAGTGACATGGTAAAATTAAACAAAGTACGTAAAAAGGTAAAGGGGGATTAACTATGACGCAAAAATCTAATTATACAAAAATCAACTCCGAAATGTGGGATGAATGGGCTTCAGCTGGAGGAGAATGGTCATTAGCTATTAATCATCAAGATTTTGTAGATGCAACTCAAGGTAATTTTGATATCTACTTAACACCTTGTAAGCCTGTTCCGCATAACTGGTTTATTCCATTTAAAAAAGCAAAAATATTGGGACTTGCTAGCGGAGGAGGACAGCAGTGCCCAGTCTTTGCAGCCCAACATGCGGAAGTTACGGTTTTTGACTACTCTGATAAGCAATTAGAATTAGAAAAAATGGTGTCCACTAGAGAAGGCTATTCTATTGACTTAGTTAAAGGGGATATGAGTAAGACATTTCCATTTGAAGATGAGACGTTCGATATGATTTTTAACCCTGTATCAAACTGCTATGTTCAAGACGTTGAACACGTTTGGCAAGAATGTTTTAGAGTTCTAAAAAAAGGTGGCGTTCTGCTATCTGGCTTTGCAAATCCTGCTCTTTATTTATTTGGAGAAGATGAGGAAGCGTTACAAGTGGTTAATAAATTACCTTATGATGGAACGAAAAACACCGTAGAAAATGATGAAGAACTTATAAAAAATGGCGGTGTACAGTTTAGCCATTCATTAGAAACTCAAATTGGCGGACAGCTAAAAGCTGGATTCACCTTACAAGACCTTTATGAAGATCATCATCACAAGGGGAAAATCACTGAATATATGCCTTGTTATATTGCGACTAAATCTATTAAATAATAGTTAGTTATCATATTGAATGAGCTACCTCAACTTTTTCTAATACGGAGTCATAGTAGAATAATAGCTCAAAAATGAGATGCCATGTTCACCGAGAGAAATGGCAGAAAAAGTGGGCGAGCTTTTAGAAAAAAACTTATAAGCCTATGTTTGGTTAACAGATGCTTCAAAAAAATGAAATGGTCTACCTTTTATTTTTAATTACAGTATTTTTTGTTTTAACGTGGAAAAAAAGGGTAAATATTCTAAGAATCACCTAAAAATAGGAGGAGATCAAATGAGAAGAGCGAAACAAGCTGTTGTAGCTTCTGCCGTAGGTTTAGCTGTGTTAGCGACGCCATTAGCTCTACCGAATTTAGGAGGTTCTGCAGGCTCCGCAGAAGCTGCAGAAGTTGGAGGAGACGTAACAGTTGATCCCGTAGCCATAGGACAAGCGATTGCAGATGCGGCTAAAACGGCCGACAATCGAAGTGGGTTCGTCAAGGGAGCAATGGAAAAAGCGTTTTTTGAATCAGGTCAACAATATAATGTAATGGTTATGAATTTGAGTCAAAGTTATAATTCAGATCAATTACAAGGTGTTCAGTATTTTGATACCGTGGATTATGATGGTATTACGTATGGAGTCTGGATATTTGAAGAAGGAACATTTATTAATGAAGGTGATGGAGGTTATGATAACTGGGCCTTTAGAGGTTGGTTTGAACGCACAGGAGATGACGAGAAAACAGTCAATTTTCATAGACCTTAACTAAAGATAACATAAGACTCCCCTCAGGGAAGAGCATATGAAGAGCCTTTACCGCCATGGTAAGGGCTCTTTTCAATATTTGAAAGCCTGAGACCGGATGTTTATAAGCATGCAGAATAGAAATTTGTATATCATCTACAGCTTAAAAAGAGAAAAGCTCCTGTTGCGTCTGAGCAGGAAGCTTATACTAATTCAACCTTAGTTTTTATTTTTGGTTTGTAAATATTCTTTTTGAAACATACACATTCTTATAGCGTTATGATAGCTTCCATCGACAAAAAATTCATCTTTTAACTCACCTTCGATAGAAAAACCGACCTTCTTATAGATATGAATTGCTTTTTCGTTTTCCTTGTCTACAATTAAGTAAAGTTTATGCATATTCAATACCGAAAAGGCATAATTCATTGCTAGATTTGTGGCAACCATGGCGTAACCATGACCTTGATATGTAGGGTCAATGATAATTTGAAACTCTGCTCTACGATGAATATAATCAATTTCGACCAATTCGACTAATCCAAGCATATCCCCGTCCTTTTCTAGTATGAACCGACGCTCACCTTGATCGTGAATATGTTTATCATATAAGTCCTGTAGCTCTACAAAAGCTTCATAAGGCTCTTCAAACCAATAAGACATAATATTTGCATCATTATTGAGTTCATGGACAAATTTTAAATCTTCTCTTTCCAAAGGACGTAACTTAAGTTCCTTATTCATTTCTCAAACCTCCATATTCTAGCATTACTTTAGCACTTTCCGTTTTAAATGTAAAAGTTGCTGTAGTTTAAAAAAATAACAAGACATAGTGCGATGTTTTACATACTTATTAAAAGAGCCATAGTATAATTTAAACATCTTGTAAGTGAAACTCATTAACTTTAAGGAGTATCTTATGAAAAAAGCAGTTGGTATTTTTCTTATTTTACTGTGTTGTATAAACCAAAGGGTTGAGGCAGCTAATCAGCCTTCAGTAGAACCTATACATCATGAGATCTACGTTTCTCCTACAGGGGATGACAAAAACTTAGGTACTAAAAGCAAACCTTTTAGAACATTAAGGAAGGCAAGTGAAGCAGCTCAACCCGGAACTACGGTTTACATCAGAGGTGGTATTTATTACGAATAATTAATTATTAGCCGTTCAGGTACTAAACAAGAGCCTATTATTTTCATGAACTATAAAAGTGAAAAGCCCCTTATTAGTGGAGAAAAAATAAAGCAGTCTACACAAATAGACTGCTTCTTGATTAATTATTTACCTGTTTCGGCAAAACGCTGAATACGCTCACCAATTTCATCACGGACACGTTGAAAGAACGCCCATTTCTCTTCATCTGTTCCTTCTGCTTTTGCAGGATCATCAAATCCCCAGTGTTCACGCTTCACATGAGGAGGTGTTACGGGGCAATGATCAGCTGCATGGCCACATAATGTAACCACTAAATCCGCATTATTTAAAATTTCAGGATCAATAATATCAGATGTTTGGTTTGAAATATCAACACCAGCTTCTTTCATTGCTTTTACAGCGTTAGGATTTAATCCATGAGCTTCTAATCCTGCACTGCGTACATCCCATTCATCGTTATTTAGATATTTTTTTGCCCATCCTTCAGCCATTTGGCTACGGCAAGAGTTACCTGTACATAAGAAATAAAGTGTTTTTTTAGACATGTGTAAAATCTCCTTTATGATGTGTTAAGAAATAATTGATAACCAAATATATAAACCAACAAGTGTAATAAACAATGTTGGGATGGTTAAGATAATACCTGTTTTAAAATAAGTTCCCCAAGAAATCTTAACTCCTTTTGTCGAGAGAACATGAAGCCATAAGAGCGTCGCTAGAGAGCCAATAGGTGTAATCTTTGGTCCTAGATCCGAACCAATGACATTTGCATAAATCAGAGCTTCTTTAATCGTACCTGTTGCAGAAGTTGCATCAATGGCCAAAGCATCAATCATCACGGTTGGCATGTTGTTCATAATCGATGAGAGAATGGCTGCAATAAATCCCATACCAATGGTTGCTGCAAATAATCCTTGATCAGCGGTTGTTTGAATAAGGCTTGCTAGTACTTCAGTTAGCCCCACATTGCGTAATCCATACACAACAACATACATACCAATCGAAAAGAAAACAATCGCCCACGGAGCTCCTGCTAACACTTTTCTCGTGTGAACAGCCGGGCTTTTTCTTGCTATTCCTAAGAATAAAATGGCAATAATACCTGCGATAATAGAAACTGGAACATTGAAGAACTCACCAATAAAGTAACCAAGAACTAAAATAAATAAAACGATTCCTGATAAACGGAACATTTTCATGTCTTTAATGGCCTCAACAGGTTTCTGTAAATCATCTAGATTGTATTTCTTAGGGATGCTTTTACAAAAATACAAATACAAGACAGTAATACTTGCCAAAAGTGAAAATAAATCTGGCACAATCATGCGTGAGGCAAATTCAGAAAAACGAATACCAAAGAAATCAGCTGATACAATGTTGACCAAGTTACTTACTACAAGAGGTAACGATGTTGTATCCGCAATGAATCCACTGGCGATAATAAAAGGAAAGACCATTTTATCTTCAAATTTGAGTGCCCGCACCATAGCAAGTACGATAGGTGTTAGAATTAAGGCTGCCCCATCATTTGCGAATAATGCGGCTACTACAGCTCCAAGGAGGGATACATATACAAACATGCGAACGCCATTACCTCCTGCAGCTCGTGCCATATGTAACGCTGCCCACTCAAAAAATCCAATTTCATCTAAAATTAAAGAAATAATAATAACTGCAATAAACGTTAACGTTGCGTTCCATACAATTTGAGTTACATCCAGCACGTCATGGAAATCAACCACACCTGCTAAAAGAGCTAAAACTGCGCCTCCACACGCTGACCAACCAATAGACAAGTTCTTTGGCTGCCAAATGACAAAAATCAATGTCACTAAGAAGATGAGGGAGGCTACTATAACTGATACCACTTTACAAACCTCCTACTATTAGCAACAACTAATGCGTAATCCTTGCTTTTCTAGTTCTTTTAATCGTCCATCTTCGCTTGGTAAAGATTCCAGTATATTAAGGACAAACTGATAATAGCCGTTTTCTTTATTTAATGAATAGAAAATCCAATGTCCTTGTCGTCTTTCCTTTACAAGTTCGATATCTCTTAATTTACGCAAGTGTTGGCTAATAGCCGGTTGACTTGCTTTATAAATTTCAACTAGCTCACAAACACAGCACTCGTTATTTTGGAGCAGTTTCATCATAGATAATCTTGTCTTATCGCCAAGCAGCTTCAGTATCTGTGCTGCTTTCTCCATTTCTATTTGTACTTTTACATCCAATCCAACTCACCTCCTTATTTCCAAATATAATTATATAAGTATTTGATTATATATTCAACAAAAATATACACTACTATTAAACAAAAAAATTTGATTAATGTCTTGATTTATCTAAATTTTCCGGATATGATGAATACATCAAAAAAAATTGATTTATAAAAGTGAGGGGAAAAGCAGTGAGAGTCAACAACTCTGGAAACTTATCGGTTACGTACTTTCGAGCCTATTTTCATTTAGTTATGAACACTCAAGGGATGAACTATAAGGAAGCACAAAGTCTAATCTTTCAGCGTTTTTTTCATCAAGATCCTACGTTAAGAGGGGAAACTACATACAGTAACTTTAAAAAAGCTGCCGAGAGCTTCGAACTTTAAATCAAAAAAAATTGATGAAGGAGAATGACAATGGAAACAGTCAAGGAAGGAAAGCACCCATTTAAACAGTACGAACAAAAATTTAAAGCTCTTGCTGATCAAAAGAGATTAGAAATTATGTATGAGCTCTGCCAGCGAGGACAGACATGCGTATGTGATCTAACTGAATTCTTTAGGATGTCTCAATCTAAACTTTCCTACCACTTAAAGATTTTATTAGAAGCAAACCTCATCACAAAAGAAACAAAAGGGACATGGAGTTATTATGATTTAAATGATAAAGAGGTAAACCACCTCTTATCAGAAGAACTTTGCTGCTTGTTTAGAAAAGATACAAGTAAAAGCGGCCCATGCTCTTAATTTACTACATTCCAAATAATATTATTTAGCATGCGAAGGAGGAAGTGTAAATGAAATATGTTCATGTAGGAATTAATGTAACGAATCTAGAGGCGTCCATTAAGTTTTATCAAAAGGTATTTGGCGTTCAACCTGTGAAAACGAAAATAGATTATGCTAAATTCTTGTTAGATGAACCGGGATTAAATTTCACCTTGAACGTACGTGACGATGTAAAAGGTAATCAAGTGAATCATTTCGGCTTCCAAGTAGAAACTCCTGAGGAGATTCATTCTCATAAATCACGACTAGAAAAAGAGGGGTTCTTTGCTCGTGAAGAAATAGATACGACCTGCTGCTACGCTGTGCAAGATAAGTTTTGGGTAACAGATCCTGACGGGAACGAGTGGGAGTTTTTTTATACGAAATCTGATAGTGAGGTTCATAAGACTGAGGATAGCGTTGGAGTGAATGAAAAGTCACCTGCAAGCAACTCATGTTGCTGATGCTTAAATGACAAAAAAGACAGGAAGAAGTAGACTCTTTCTGTCTTTTTTATTTAGCATAAAATCGATTATGTTTAGCGGAGTTTTCTTGCTAAGACAGCTAACTGTAAGCATATATATTTTCTTGCTTATAATTAGAACTCGTTCCTATGCCAAAACTTGATTAGAATAGATAGAAATGAATGCTTATATGAACAATAGGTTTGATTGTATGTTAAATGTTAAAGGAATAAAGAGAGGAACTCTCCTTAATTATTGGGACTCTTTTATTCCTTCTTCCTGCTTGCTTATATAAGCATTGCCCCATTTCTCTAAAGATTTAAGTATTGGGATAAAACTTTCTCCAAGCTCTGTTAAATAATATAAAACTCTTTTAGGGTTATCGTTTGTTTCTTCTCTTTCTATTAATCCGTCTTTTTCCATATCGCGAAGCTGGAGTGTAAGGATGCGCTGAGTAATACCCGGTATTTCACGGCGCATTGCATTATAATACATAGGTGACTTTGATAACAAAGACAAAATAATGCCTTTCCATTTACCGCCCATAATATGCATCGCTAATTCAATTGGACAGGCTTGCTTTACAGTTAACGTACAAGGGCCGTATTGATCACTTTTAAACTCTGACATTTCCTCACCTCAATGGGGAGTAACAAATTTGTGCCTTCTTGTTACTCCTATTTTTTCTGATTACACTTATGATATCAAATAAATCAGAAGAAGGTGTATGAATTGGAATTTGTTCAAATCTCTGAACATGTTTATAGACTCACTTATGAAACCGTCGTTGGTATCCGAGTTAAGATCAATACATGGTACATAGTGGATGGTGAGGATGTTTATCTCATCGATACCGGAATGGAAGACTATGCATATGCGCAGTTGAATGCAGCAAAATCTTTAGGTATTCCCAAGAGTATCTTGCTGACACATGGCCATTTGGATCACATTAATGGTGCCAAGTATTTAAAAGATCATTTAAATATTCCTATTTACGCACACGAAATTGAAACGCCTTTTATCAATGGCGAAAAACCGTATCCAAACAAGGCAGAAAAAGAAACAACAGGCGTAGAACATCAAGTTGAAGGTTTAAGTGACAATATCATTAAAGCGTTACCCGTAGACGTATATCTAACACCCGGTCATACCCCGGGACATGTCATATACCATCATAAAGATGACAATGTGCTGCTAACTGGAGACTTATTCTTTTCTAATACCGAATCCTTACATCCACCGATTCGAAAGTTCACAGTTGATATGGATGAAAATATTAATAGCGGGCGAATTATAGATAAAATTAAACCCTCTATTATTTCTTCTTCACATGGCGAAGATGTCAAATACAGCAATGATTTATATTCTATTTATAAATTTATCTATGAATGAGAGGGAAAAACATGAAAATACAATTATTTCAAATGGAGATTATTGAAGGAGAAGTTAAGCAAAACGAAAACCGTATTGTATCCTTATTTGCAGAAAAGCTGGATATAGATACAGAAATTGTTGTAATACCTGAAATGTGGAATACGGGTTATGATTTAGAAAATGTAGCAGAAAAAGCAGACATTGATTTAAAGAGGGCTTTTCCATTTATCCAAAGTTTAGCAACTAAGTATCAGGTGAATATCATTGCAGGTTCAGTTTCGAATAAAAGGAATGGAAATATTTATAATACAGCCTTTGCAGTATCAAAAACGGGGGAACTGCTCTATCAAAAAGATAAGATACATCTTGTGCCGATGTTAGATGAACATCATTATTTAACAGGTGGAGATGAAGTACCGGAAATATTCAAAATTAACGGTATCAAAACTAGTCAAATTATATGTTACGATTTACGTTTTCCAGAAATCACACGTTTTCCGGCTTCTCAAGGTGCAAAAATCATATTCTACGTTGCACAATGGACTACCAAAAATATAAATCATTGGAGAACACTATTGAGAGCAAGAGCTATAGAAAATGGTGTATACGTCATTGCATGTAACAGCGTGGGGAATGTGAATCATAAAAATCATGCCGGCAACACATACGCTGGACATTCAATGGTCATCGATCCAAATGGAAACATTATAAAAGAGGGGAGAGACAAAGAAGAAATCATAACAGCAGAAATTCATATACAGAAAGTTACAGAACAACAAAAAAACATCCCAATATTTGAAGGCCTGAGACCCAATGTTTATAAGCATGCGGAATAGAGATTTATATATTATTTATAGCGTAAAGGCCAGCACATGACTGTGTCTCATTGCTTTTCCATACTGAAAAGCACCCTTTTTCAGAATACTAGTATCAGTATGGAAAAGTTATATGTTTCTTACGTCAGGAATGAAAACTTTACATCTTTTCTTGATAATATCTCCGATAGACATTAGGAGTTATGTTTTCATATTTTTTAAATGTCTTGATGTAATATCCAGGGTCATTAAAACCTAATTCATCGCTAATCTGTGCAATAGACAAATCCGTTTTTTCTAATAATTGTTTGGACCACTCTATTTTTTTGAGAGAAATAAAAACAGAAAAATTCATACCCGTTTCTTTGGTAAATACACGGCTGAAATAACCTGTGCTAATGTGACATAAATCAGCCATCTTTTGTTGAGATATTTTTTCTCTTTTATGTTTATAAATGTAGTCAAAGGCTGGCTGTAATACTTTGTTTTTACATACTAAGTGATCGTTAATAGACGTTTTTACGTAAGCATTAGTAACTGTGTTGGCTAATTCCTTTTTTATATTTTGAATATTATCTAGAGAATAACCGTAAGAAATATCTTCAGTAGTAAGGTCCTCTTTTACTGGAGCCATCTTTTCATATACTTCTAAAATCAAGTTTTTATTCATAGCTTCCTCTACAATGTAGTTACAAAGCCTATATAACATTTGAGCAGCTTCGTTAATTTCTGTATAGGATAGAGTAGGAATAGAATCATATAGACGCTGTATTTCCTCATTATTATTTAAGTTCTGTTCAAATCCTTTCGATGGAACAGTAAGCATTTGTTCCAAGGGAGGATGTTTGTCACCATCCTTAATTTTCACTTCTCCCGCCATGATGGCGCCTACATATTTATCATCAATTATAATAGGAATGGCAATATCGACAATATTCCAGTGACATAAATAGATATAAGGAGCATTGGTTCTAACTGCCTCTAATCCTCCCCGCGCATCGCACTTTTCACAAAGTTTTGCCGTATCAGGATTTTTACGCATAGTCTCACAAAATGGACGTACACCACTGTGTTGAGAAATGGGCACTCCTTTATAGTTAACCGTAACAATCGCTAATTTTGTAACAAGCGCAAGCGAATCTTGAAGGTTTCGCCATTTCTTTAAATCTAGTATTTTATCTAAATTCATGTAAGTAGTTTTCAATGATGTTTTATCTCCCTTGCTTCTACTTCCCGTGTGGTAGTTTGGATTACCTACTTGAGAATACCTTTATTTTGTTCCTGAGTTTGTAAAATAAAAGAGTGTTCAGCGATAAAGGTAACCTCTTTTCAACGTGAACTTAGTAGTATTTTCACCTGAAATAATGTCATAATAATACCATATTAAATGAAGAGAGCAAAAAAATACGATAAAAAGTTGTAAAAACTCGTCATTTAAGACTAATGTAATCTTACACAAAAGATAGTAAAATTCCGATTGTAAGGGATTACAAAGTTAATTAGGAGGTTGTATTCATGAGAAAAGCATTTATTAGTCCTTCAAAATACATTCAAGGTGAAGATGAGATTTTAAATTTAGGTTATTTTGTGAAAACATTTGGTACCTCTGCACTTTTAATAGCACATCCTGAAGATATTAAACGTGTACAAGGCAAATTAGATGCAACAGCAGAAAAATATGGTATTACATTTTTTGAAGGCGGATTCAATGGCGAGTGCTCAAGACCAGAAATTTCTAGATTGCAGGAAATAGCAAAAGAAAACAACTGTGATTGTACAATTGGTTTAGGTGGTGGTAAGGCAATTGATACAGCAAAATGTGTAGCAGAGGGAGAGGGATTAATTATCGTCCCAACAATTGCTGCTACGGATGCACCTACAAGTCATTCCGCAGTTATCTATACACCAGAGGGTGCTTTTGATGATTACGCATACTTTAAGCAAAGCCCAAGTGTTGTATTAATTGATACAACAGTCATTGCTAATGCACCTACTAGATTCTTAGTATCTGGTATGGGGGATGCGTTATCCACTTATTTCGAAGCAAGAGCAACAGCACGTTCTTTCTCTAATGTAAATGCTGGATTACCTTGTGGAGTGCGTGAGGACGTATGTGCACCAGCAAAAGGTACAAATGCAGCGCTAGTTTTAGCAGAACATTGCTACAACACTCTATTAGAGGACGGGGTTAAAGCAAAAGCAGCAAGCGATCATAATGTTGTTACTCCGGCCTTAGAAAACATTATTGAAGCCAATATTTTATTATCAGGATTAGGATTCGAAAGTGGTGGATTAGCTGGAGCACATGCGATTCATGATGGGCTTACTCTCTTAGAAAGTGCGCACCACTACTTCCACGGTGAAAAAGTAGCTTTTGGTACATTAGCACAATTGGTATTGGAAAATGCGCCAACTGAGGAAATAGAAGAAGTGTTAGATTTCTGTTTAGCAGTAGGACTCCCAGTTTGTCTTGCTGATATTGGAGTAGAACAAATTACACAAGAAGAGTTAATGGAAGTAGCTAACAAAGCTTGTATCCCAGAGGAATCTATTTATTCTATGCCATTCCCTGTTACTCCAGAGTCAGTAGCTGCAGCTATCCTTGCAGCAGATCAAATTGGAAATGATTATAAGAAGAGGTTGATATAAGATGAAAAAAATTATTAATAAACCAGAAGATGTCGTACTTGAGATGTGTAAAGGGATGGTTCTAGCACATCCGGAACTGAGTTTAATTGAAAAATATAAAATCATTAAAAAAGAACAAATTAACAAAAATAAAGTAAGCATAATTAGCGGGGGCGGCAGTGGACATGAACCTGCTCATGCTGGGTATGTTGGGAAGGGTATGTTAGATGCAGCAGTTTGTGGTGATGTATTTGCCTCACCTTCTCAAATACAGATTTATCAAGCCATTAAAGAAACTGCTAGCGATAAGGGAACTTTACTCGTGATTAAGAACTACAGTGGTGACATGATGAATTTCAAGAATGCTGCTTATCTAGCTGAAGAAGATGGAATTCAAGTGGATTATGTAAAAGTAGATGATGATATTGCTGTACAGGACAGTTTATATACAGTTGGAAGACGTGGAGTGGCTGGTACTGTTCTTGTCCATAAAATAGCAGGTGCTGCAGCAGAACGCGGATATGATCTATCAAAAGTGAAAGAGGCAGCAGAAAGCGCTATTGCAAATGTTAAAAGCATTGGTATTGGATTAACTTCTTGTACAGTTCCCGCTAAAGGAACTCCTACTTTTGAGATTGCAGAAGATGAGATGGAATTTGGCGTTGGCATTCATGGAGAACCTGGTATCCGTCGTGAAAAAATTATTTCAGCAGACGAACTTGCAGAGCGCATGGTAACGGCATTATTAAAAGAAATAGGGATAGAAGATGGAAAAGGAGAAGTGGCTGTCCTAATTAATGGATTTGGAAGCACACCTCTTCAAGAACTGTATTTATTAAATCATTCTGTCATTCGTGAATTGTCACGTAGAAAAGTAACGATTGCAAGAACGTTTGTCGGAAACTATATGACAGCCATTGATATGGCAGGTGCTTCTATTTCGATTATGAAATTAGATGAAAACTTAAAGAGTCTCCTATCTGAAGAGTGCGATACTCCTGCGTTAAAAATCAAAGGTGAAGTACCAGCTGTCACTTATGATGAAATCATCGGTAGCGTAGAGGCCCCGAAAGTGTCTTATGAGGTGCAAACCAACAAAGAATATTCCGTAGTAACGGAAAATCGATTGACGTTGAATAATATTATTTTTATGGTAGACCAAATGAGTGAATGTAT
This sequence comes from Priestia sp. RMT2NF4, assembly GCF_047872835.1. NCBI lineage: Bacteria > Bacillati > Bacillota > Bacilli > Caryophanales > Bacillaceae > Priestia > Priestia sp. RMT2NF4. The sequence continues at coordinate 59,843 of NZ_JBLQZO010000007.1, read as the reverse complement.
TATTAGAAATGAAATACCGTTTTGTGAATTAGATTCCCATGCTGGTGACGGAGACTTTGGTATGAGTGTTGCTAAAGGATTCAAACAATTGAAAGCTGAATGGCACGAAATTCTAGAAAATAAATCAAATGATATTGGCAACTTTCTAGAGGCATGTTCCATTGTTATCATGGAGCACTGTGGCGGGGCATCAGGGCCTATTTGGGGATCAGCATTTCGTGCGGCTGGAAAGAACACTGAATCTAAAACCGAACTGACTTTAACAGAATTTGCTGAAATGATCCAAGCGTCTGTAAAAGGAATTCAAGCAACAGGAGAACGTTCTTTTGGACGTGGAGCTGTTGTGGGAGATAAAACTTTAATTGATGCCTTAGTACCTTATGCAGATACGTTAACGTCAAGTGCCGCTGAAGGTGAAAGCTTGAAACATGCGCTTGTCAAAGCAGCAGAAGCTGCTGTTGAAGGAGCAAAATCAACTGAACAGATTGTTGCACGTATGGGGCGTGCTGGTACGGTTGGAGAAAGAAGCCTTGGTTATCCGGACGCAGGTGCACATGGCTTAGGTGTAATTTTTACTGAAGTAGCTCAAGTAATGCAAGAAAAACAGTAAAATTTGGTATTATCTCCTCTAAGTATAGTGTAAAGAAATTACTCTTTGAGAGTGAGGGTTACACTATATTTAGTGGGGATTTTTTATGGTTCACTAAGGACGAGCTTCAACTTACTTAAACTGGAAAATGATAGTTTTCTTATCTCAAAAAAAAGCCCGTAAAAGTATACTGTTGCTGACTATCTATATCAGGCAACCTTAATCTTAAATTAAAACATGTTAGCGATATTCAAAAGCATACTAACCGTCTAGAAAAAGAGTGGGAAAGATATAAAAAGAGCAAAGGCTTCTTCATCTATAAGAAGCCTTTGCTCTTTTTATATTGTTAGCTATTAGTAAGTACTAGTTAGAGAAAAACAATTCCAAGTATAAATAAACATATGGTAATAATGTTTATAACATTTTTAGCTTTGTCATCTTCTTTTATTGAAGTTACAAGTTCAAATATTATGACAAGAGTAAGTATAGACAAAGCTATCTGTAGATGTAAGTTAAATGCATATACAGATATTACAATTAGAGCATATATAATACCTAAAATTATATTTTTGTTATTCTTAGTTTTTTCATAATTACTCATTTAAAAACTCCTTATTTAAAAATATTAGCTGTTTTTTGTTTTTTAAGGGAAGGTTTCAGTAACTAGGAGTAGGGTAAGGAAGATAATAGAAAAAGAAAAGCTATGTATAATATGATTTATATTTTCTTTGTCTGCTTTCTCTCAAGTGGATAATTTTACAAAAGTTTAAAAAATGAATACCTCCTATAATTTCTGTAACTAGCATTTTTTATAATATCAAATACTTCTTTCTAAGAATTGTAGCAAAAATAAAAAGCTCCCCCAGCACCATTTGTTTTAGAAAAACTTGATAAGCAATTTTATTTTTTAATACCCTTTCATCCTTGTTGGGTGAGTACACTGAAAGATGGGGTAGTCCTCATATCATATTCTGTAAAAAGTGTACTAAATATGACTGCCTATATTTCTGAAACAGTACGTTTTCATAAAGATATTCTGTCTAGCTCAACTGTATATTAAAATAAACGTACTAGCTTAATTTATTGCTTGTTGATATGTTGTTAGATATGTACCTGTTTAGAAAAAAATAAAATAACTTACTGATAGTCCTTATGTAGAGCAGAACAAGCAGATTCTTAATTATTAAGAGCCTGCTTGTTTTACTTTACACGTAGCAGTAGATTCTTTATTTACGCTTTTATTGGCAAACAGAGCCTGGCACTGTTCGTCATTAGCAATGGGTCAGAAAAGTGCGTCAGTCTTTTTTTATTCTTAATTAATTACCTGTGGGCTAACATCTAAATACGCATTAATGCGCCATTAGGCTTTGGTAACTCTTGATCCGTTATCAAATTCATTTTGCAAAAATGTTCAAAAAATTGCTGTGCCTGCTCTCGTTCGTTTGAGTCACTTTTCAATGAAACTATATCAAGCAAAATTTGAGCCATCCATGAATTATCAAAATAACGGTATTTACCTGTATTCCACACCATTTTTTGGGAGTTCTTTTCGTTTGTATAATATTTCCAGAAAAGCATCTGATTGGATTCTTGTTCTGTAAGTTGGAGTCTGTACGTTGAATGAGCAGGAATATATCCATCTTCGCAAAGCTTACCGATAAAATTTTCATTGACCATATAGACACCTAAGATGCGTCTATCTTTTTCAGGCATACTGGAATCTATTGCTGTTAACAAGACAGCGCTATTTTGATGTAGGCGGGTGGGTTTGGTTGGCTTCCCCTTGTAATTACCACTTTTTATTACGCCTGAAAAAACCGTCCACTCTGAAAAAGAACTATTCTGTTCTTCTGTGTCGCACCAAAAAACCATTTGTGATTCGGGATGAAGTTTATGGTTTTTCATAAGTTTTTCATGTCCCCAGCGAAGTTCCTGATTTTTTCGCTGTAATTTTTTTTCTTCTTCCTTCTTCCATTCTTCCTCTTTTCGTTCCGTTTCCTTTTCTTCTAAAATTTTTTCCAGGGAATGAGCAACACTTTTATCATGCAGTTTTAGGTGCTTTCCAAATACATCGGGGAAAACAAATTTTTTGTTTTCTGATGCGAAATTTATTTCAATGCTAGAATCATTATATTTAACTATAGTACCTGTTCCAAAATGCTTGTGTGTAACTTTCTTATCGATTAGATTCATCATTCTAGGCCTCCTTGTAGAATAAAAACGCGGTTACTACTTAGATAGTAAATTAATAATTTTATTCAACTAACTTACCTTTTGAGTTAACACAATTATTTTAATTTTATTTAAAAAAGAAAAAGCAACCTCAATCTTTAATGGCATTCGAGTGAGGTTGCTTTTTGAGATAACTCTATAACTTTAGATAAATGATAACATATTTATACGATAACGACTATCTTTTCCATGACGAGCACATGTATAAAAGGGGAGCTTTTTATACATCATATCTTCAATCACCTGAAAGAAAATAGTTGTTATATCAACAATCTATAAAACGTTTTATGGTAACTGTTTAAATAAATATAGTTCAAACAGCAAAAGAACTACTGTATATTTCAGTAGTCCTATCAGTTCTATAAAGGAAAGCTAAATATAATTTGATAAATTCTATTCAGGAGTCCCAATTAGTTCTGTTATCGCATCATAACTCATATTATCATTCATTAATCGTTGAAAATTATTATCACAAAGGATATCTTCAGTAATTCTTTGTAATAATGTAGCAGTTGCTCTAAAAGGGGCGGATCCAGTACTTAATCTTTCAATACCAACTTGCGATAATGTATTAATAGAAGGCAAGTTTGGCCCAGACAAAAGATTAATGGGACACGATAGTTCTTGTCGAACTTTTTTAATGGATTCCATGTCATATAGCCCAGGAATAAAAATACAATCTGCTCCAGCCTTTTGATATGCTTTTCCCCTATTGATGGCTTCTTGAAGTCTTAGATCCGAATCTCCTGTATTTAACCAATACAAATCAGTACGCGCATTAATAAATAATGGGGCTTTTAGCGATTTGGATAGTAATCTAATTTCAGATATTTTTTCTACTTGCAACGAAACATCTAAAATAGGACTATCTAAATCTCCCGTCCCATCTTCTAGGTTTATACCAATTCCTCCTGCTAAAATAATTTGTCTTGTATTATCTACCACTTCATTAGTAGACCTTCCATAGCCAGACTCTAGGTCTACACTGACAGGAATATTGACGGAATTAATAATTCTCTTAACAGCTCCTAACATTTGTTCAAAAGGGATTTTTTCACCATCATTATATCCTAAAGACATTGCTATGCCAGCACTGGTTGTTGCAATAGCTGGAAACCCATTTTTCTCAAAAATTTTAGCACTGATAACATCCCAAGCATTAGGCAATACAAAAGTATAGGGTCTTTTGTGAAGTTGTTGAAACGTCTGAAATTTAAGTAACTGCTTTTCATTATTCACAATGGTTCTTCCCCCTTTAAGTAAACAACTTTATGGCTTTGTATGAGCGTTCTTTAGAGCAGAGAAAAATAAAACAACGGGAGATTAATCAGAAACTTAATCCCATATTATAGGACGTTTAACTTTTGCAGTTCTTAAATAATCTAAAAGTTGTCCTGTATGTACTGATTCATGGTAAGCCACTCGTAACAACATATCTCCTAACTCTCGAATATATCCCATCTCCGATCGGTCTATCTTTATCTCTGTTAGCTGCTTTTCATTAAGGAGGCCTAAAAACTCTATAAATTTTTCCCTATATGGTTGAGCAAACTTTAATGCTTCTTCAACAGAACTAAATGTTACTGCCTTATAAGGATTATGCTCCTCTGTTAGAGAAAGGTTAAGGGGTTTTTCTAACATTTGATGATAGAGGTATTCTCCTTCAAGAACATGATGTATCATTTCCCTACATGACATTGCTTCTGGATCAGGGCGCCAGTCTAACCTATCTTGAGGTATTGACATCCATACTTTTATACTTCGACGTCTCACTTCTTCAAAGTTTAGTAAAATAAAACTCATCGCATCCATTTTCGCTCACTCCTTTAATTTTACTATAAATATAACATATCCAAAGTCTTACAATGAAAAATATGGATGGTTTTATAAATATTATCTGTTATTTAGATTAATCATTAATTTTTCAAGAAAGCCTGTTAATATAGATTTATTAAAAATTAGGAGGAAGTTATGAGACAAAAAATAATTAGAATTAATAAACCAAGCATATATAATTTTGATTTAATTTTAAGGTACATAAAAAACTCGCCCTCTTTTGTAATCGAGAAGGTTATTGAAAACACATATTGTAGAGCTTTTATAATAGGGGGAAGAACGTACCTAGTACTAGTTAGGGACGAAGGAATCGATAGTAAGTACTTGGAAGTTAAAGTTATTGGTGAAGAAGTTAAGAATAATCAGGTTCAACTAGTAAAGGAGAAAATTATCACAATATTTTGTCTGGAACAAGATATAAACAAAGCTCAAAAGTCTATAGCTAATGAATCTAAGATAGGAAAATTAATAAAAATGTACGAAGGGTTTAGACCTGTTTTATTAGGAAGTGTCTACGAATCCATCATATGGGCAATCATCGGTCAACAAATTAGTGCAAAAGTTGCTCATAGGATTAAAAAGAGTTTGTTAGAAAAAACAGGAGCTAAAATAATAATTAATAACTGTGAATATTATACAGATTTATGCCCCCACAAGGTGATGAAGTTAAATATAAACCAACTTCGTGACTTAAAGCTAAGTCAAAGGAAAGCTGAATATATTCATGAAATAACTAAAGCCATTATAGATGAGGAGCTAGACTTAAGTTGCTTATATTTATTAGATCGTGAAGGGGGTTGTAGCTATTTAATGAAACATAGAGGTATAGGAAAATGGACGGCAGAGTCAATACTAATGAGAGGTATAGGACGTCAAGACATTCTACCCGCAGGAGATTTAATTATACGTAAAGTAGTAGGAGAGATTTATGAGTATAACGAATTATTAACAGAATCACAAGTTAGAAAAATATCTACTCAATGGAAAACTGCGGAAACCTGGATTACTCATCTATGCTGGTTTTACATGCAAGAAAAAATATTATAAATGGAATATTTGTCGGTTTAAAATAAACGAAAAAAAGTATAATTTACCTGTTTTTGTTTGAATATTATAAAAATTGGATTTAATTGTTGAAAATGCCTTTTTAATGCAATATTATAAATATATCTTTTAAGAAATGGAGGTGTTAGTTATGAAGGTAAAAGTTAAGAAAACAACTAATAAAGCTGCGGTATTAAACGGTATTCCAGGCTAAAACGTTATCATTATGTGAACTACTTACTTATTGTTTAAACTTCAAGTCTGTAAATATAGGGAACTATCATATGATAGTTCCCTATTTCAATAATTAAGAGAAATGGAGTGAAATGTAGAAAATGAAACCTAAGTTCAAAGAGACAATTCCTGTATTTTTTATAAATGATGAAATCCATATTGGTGAAGAAGATGGAGTAGCAGGAGTTATTGAAGATCCCAGTGGAAGTATTAAGTATTTAATTTCTCTTATTAACGGAAAAAATTCTATAGAAGAAATAATACATTTAGTCCAAGAAAAGTATCCAAACATAAAAGAAAATGAGGTATTGGAAGGGATAAAGGCATTAGATACAGAGAAATATTTAGAAGATAATTCTTTAAATCCTCAATCTATAGGAGATTATGAACTCGAAAGATACAAAGCAAACCTTAATTATTTTTCGCTTTTTACGTCTTTAGAGGACAATAAGTACAATGTGCAAGAAACTATCATAAATACAAAGGTTGCTTTGCTCGGAATCGGAGGTTTAGGTAGTCAAATACTATATCATCTATCTGCATTAGGTTTTCATAACATTAATGCATTGGATTTTGATACTTTGGAATTAAGCAATTTTAATAGACAGTTGTTATATTCTGAAAAAGATATTAATAAGTTAAAAACGGAATTAGCAAAGAAAAGAATATCGCGTTTTAATCCTAATGTTAAGTTAAACGTTACTAATAAGCGTATAGAATGTGCTGAAGATGTAATGGCACATATTGAAGGTAGTGATTATGTAATTTGTGTAGCCGATAAACCAACCCTTCATATACAGGACTGGGTAAATGAAGCAGTAGTGAAGTTAGGAAAGCCGTTAGTTTCAGGTGGAGTCCTAAACACAAGGGGCAGATTTTATTCTATGTTACCAGGAAAAACTGGGTGTGTAGAGTGTCATAAACAAACAATAATTGAAAGTGATATTATAGTTAATAAGCAACTTGACAGTATGCATCAGATAAATTTTCAACGAAATAATGCTGCGATTAGTCCTAATGTAGCTATGTTGGCTGGTGCTATTGTAAATGAATTTTTAGGGTTGGTAACAGGTATTCAAACTCCAACATCATTAGGGAAAATGATGGAATTAAATTTCCTTACATATCAAACTTACCCTATTTCAGAGTGGAATAAGAAAGAGGATTGTCCAGTTTGCCATTCCGCACCTGTAACAGCAGGTAAATAATTATGATGGGGGGGTAAATGTTGAAATCTTATGAAGTACTAAAGAACAGAGATTTTTTATGCTTATTTTTAAGTGCCACAACAAGTAAGTTGGGCACGTCTTTTTTTCAAATCGCACTGCCTTTATTAGTATATGATTTGACTAAATCACCAAGTTTAATGGCATTAACATTTGTTTTAGAAATTACGCCTCAAGTATTGTTTAGTTTGTTAGGCGGAGCCTTAGCTGATCGTATAAGTAAGAAATACATTTTATTAATAGGTGATATTTTATCAGCCATTTTAATTATTATCATACCTCTTGCAGCTTTAATAAACGTGTTAGATATATGGATTGTATATGTGGTAGCTTTTTTAATATCAGCTGTGAGTGCATTTTATCATCCAAGTTTTGAATCAGTCATACCAGAAATTTTAGAAGGTGAAAATTTAATACAGGGTAACTCTTTATTCAAGTTATCAGAGACAATTACAACCTTTGCAGGCCCTTCAATAGCAGGCATTTTAATTGCTTTGGTTGGAACTCATAACTTATTATATTTTAATTTTTTTACGTATTTTCTTTCTGGAATATTCATTGGCTTAATAACTAAGAAATATAAAAGCCAGAATCCAGTTAATAGTTCTATAATGAATTCAATAGCTGAAGGAGTTAAATACGTTATAAATACTAAAAAGATTTTGATAGGGACTATTCTCATATTCTTAATCAATGTGGGTTATGGTGCTATGGAAGCTTTATTTATGTTTCATCTAAAGGATAATTTACATTTATCGGCACAGTATATTGGTTTAATATTTTCCCTACAAACCTTAGGGTCATTTGTAGCAATTTATGCTGCAAATAAACTAAATAAATTACCACGGGGAAATATAATTATCTATTGTGGTGTAATAATAGGTTTAGGTCAAACTATCCTTACTTTTTCAAACACTGCAGTTATTTTGTTAATAGTCTGTAGAATTGTAATTGTCGGTTCGGTAACATTATTAGCAATTAATTGGTTTACCCTTAGGCAAGAGATTGTGCCATCAGCCTTATTGGGAAGAGTAATTAGCTCAACTCGTATGTTAGCTTTTTTGGCTTTACCGATTAGTGGAATGCTAGCAGGTGTTGCAGCTGAATATATTAGCGTCTCTTTAATTTTTATTTCAGCAGGCATCCTAACGATTGTGGCGTCTTTAATCAGCATTAAGACCTCTCTATTTGAGACCCAACAGTCTATAGATCAACCTATTAATAGTAGCAACAAGTAGATAATTACTTGGGTTGACTTGAAACATATTGATATTTAGTGTATTGTTCTATAAGAACTTCATACTTGGAGTTTAAACAATAAGTAAGAACCCCTTTAACATATGGTTAATAGGGGTTTTTTATTTTTAATCCAAATGTGCATCTGATATACAAGCAAAAATCTTTTTTCATACCTAAAATACGAGTTATGTTAAGTAAAACGTAAAGTATTTGATGAAAATAATCAGTTTAACTATTTACTCTTAGTGATGACAAATGGATGGGTGTCACCAAAAAGTTGGCTTACCGACCATAAACCAAAGCATAGTCATTAATAGAATGATATAAATCCAAATAGATCGCTCTAGTTTAGTTGCCAGTTCTTTTTTATTTTGTCCTTCCTCCTTGTACTTTCGAAGTGTTGGTGAAAAAGCACGGGCCAGAAAGAACAAGGAGCAAAAAAGGAAAATCAGTGTCATTATAATCCACGGCGTAGTCCACGTCCATGGGCCACACATAACGAGGAGTATCCCTGTGATAACAAGAACATGGCCCGTATGTTTTGCGAGCCTAACAACAGATTGAAATGTGATCAAATAGGCATTCATTTCTTGTTCTCTTGAACTATGTAGTTTTTTAACAATTGGCAAGAGAATAAAAAAAGGACCAATCGATAAAATGACACTAGAAACATGAATATATACTAATATACGGTACAACAAATCCATTTCTTTTACCTATCAATCGTTAACTAATCTGAACTCATGCACCCATACCCTCATTTGCGGAAGCCAAGGCATCCCAGGATGATAAGACAAAATAGATTGTTTATATTCCTCTACTGTAGCATAGCCTTCCTGGCGAGCATTTTCATCTGTTAATTCACCTAGTGATTGAGAATAAACTCGTTCCACTACAAATTTTTGATCTTCTAAAACCATTATCTCTCCTACATCAGCATATCTTCCATTTCGGCGAGTTGCTGTTTTGCTGCCTTTGATTACTTTATTTACATCATCCGGCATTGTTACAAGTCGATCGATTGTACATGTTTTTGGTGGCAATTCATTTTGTGCTTCATGGTTACTCATTAAAAAAACTCCTTTCATTTCTTGTCTCTTATTTAATGTATCACATTTTTAATAACGAATTTCATTTGAATTTATTAGGTTGAAAATTTCTCTAATAAATCTATTATAATTTATCCCTTTTGTTAGTCGATAGTCTAAGCACATGACATAATGTATATAAGAGGATGAATTATTTTTTGAGCGTATAATAAGGGTTATTTTATAGATTGAAGTTTCAATAACTGTAAGTATTAAAGGTATAAACCTACTTTTTACAAAAAAGATATTTCTTTGGCTGGTTTGTACAAAACTTTCTCCTTTACAACTAGATGCGTTTATTGTATGATTACACAATAGGAACATTTGTTCGATATTAAGGGTTTAGAGATAAATAAAGGAACAACAGAATAAACCAAGACAGTTAAACACAAAATTTTCTCGCACGGAGCAAAAACATTTGAGCCAATCCTTATTATTTATCCATATACATTGTCGTTTACTGTAAACGTACTAACAATCGGAGGTTTTAAATTATGAATGATAAACAAGCAGCACTAGATATGGCTCTAAAACAAATTGAAAAACAATTCGGTACAGGATCAATTATTAAGATGGGGGAAGGCACACATACAAAAGTTGAGGCATCTAGCTCAGGCTCATTAGCTTTAGATATCGCTCTTGGAATTAATGGTTATCCAAAAGGAAGAATCATGGAAGTGTACGGACCCGAAAGCTCAGGTAAAACAACAGTTTCCTTACATGCGATTGCAGAAGTACAAAAAAATGGAGGTCGAGCTGCCTTTATTGATGCTGAACACGCACTTGATCCAGTTTACGCAAGAAAACTAGGTGTAGATATTGATGAGTTACTGTTATCTCAACCAGATACTGGTGAGCAGGCACTTGAAATTGCTGAAGCATTAGTTAGAAGTGGTGCTGTAGATATTATTGTTGTTGACTCGGTAGCAGCATTAGTTCCGCAAAAAGAAATTGAGGGAGAAATGGGAGATTCTCATGTAGGTCTACAAGCTCGTTTGATGTCTCAAGCCCTTCGTAAACTATCTGGAGCAATTAATAAGTCTAAAACCATTGCTATCTTCATCAACCAAATCCGGGAGAAGGTAGGCGTTATGTTTGGAAATCCTGAAACAACGCCAGGTGGAAGAGCGCTAAAATTCTATTCTTCCGTTCGCCTTGAGGTTCGCCGCGCTGAACAACTTAAACTGGGAAATGACATAGTTGGTAACAAAACAAGAATTAAAGTAGTCAAAAATAAGATGGCACCTCCTTTCCGCATTGCTGAAGTAGATATTATGTATGGAGAAGGTATCTCAAGAGAAGGAGAAATCTTAGATATTGGTTCTGAAGTAGATATTGTTCAAAAGTCTGGATCTTGGTTTTCATATAATGGAGAACGTTTAGGACAGGGAAGAGAAAACGCTAAGGTTTTCTTAAAAGAAAACCCTGAAATTAGAGAAGAAATTAGAAAAAACATTATTGATTTTAAATATGGTAATACTGACAATGATAATGATATTGATAACGATAGTGAAAACGAAAGCTAATAAAAGCTTAAAATGCCTTTCCCGGCAGCTTCAAGTCCATTCATTTCATTGGAAGCATAAAAAGTTAACGCTAATAAAAACAAATGGATAAATACAGCGCGTATAAAAGCCCTTTAGAAGGGCTTTTTTTATCGCTTTAAAATGTAACGTGGTGGAGGACCATAAACTTGTTCAGCTTCAAAATAGGCAAGTTTGTTTGGAATACATACAATAAGAGAAGGGAAGCCATAGCCTACTGCATGCTCTAAAGCAGTAAGTAAAGGTAGTTCTTTTCCATCGATATCTTCATTAAAAGAAAGGGCATAGCACTGCTTCCCTGCACCATGTTTTTTAAGTAGATTAGCTAATTCACTAACACATGAATTAGGCGTCGGAATTTCAATCATATATTGTTCACATAGATTTCTTTTATAATCGTGGTTAAGGCGATGCAGTGCTTTATCCCGTTTTTTAGGAGAAAAAAGCTCAAACATGACTCTTTCTTGAATTCTCTTCGCAAAAAAGGATTTCACAACAATTTCTTCTATATCTTTATTCATTTAATTCCCTCCTTCATACATCCTTATTATACAAATTTTCCATTCGTGACTGAAATCATGCCAACCTTTTGATAAAATGTAACAATAAGGAAGGAGAAAGAAGTAAATGGACACTAATCAACTACCGACAAGAAGTGAAAGACATAAAACGGAAGAGAACTCATCTCAGCTTAGTGCTGCATTTGTATTAGGGACGTGCTGGATACTCTTTACACTGACTCCTGAATTATGGAGGTCTCCAGGAACTTACATTGTTATCGGCATAATTGCTATTTATCTATCAAGTAAATTAGATAAATTTAAATGCTCCCGAACAGTAAAATGGACGATTGCTCTTTTAGTTTATGTTATTGGATTCATTTTGTATGTTCTATAAAGGAAACGAGTACTATATATATAGCGTTTCTTTATTTTCACGAAGCTTGTTTAGAGTAAAAGCATTTCTTCGTAAATAGACGATGAGTTTAAAAGCTGGAAGAGGGGAGAAATTGAGACAAAATACCGTAACATCTATCATATGTACACTATGTGTACTAAGTACAATTATTATATCTTTTATTGTTTATATGGATATTGATAATTCATTTTCGTTTGGATTTATATTAAGTTATGTATTCTTCATTATTCAAGCATCTTTATATTTGATCATTACGTTTATCATTAACATCAAAAGCATAAAATGGTGTGAACTAAGAAAGAAACTATTTAAATTTATTGGATTGTTCATTTGCTTTAGCGCTGCTATATATTTTTTCAACTATATTTTTCGGCCATCTGAAATAGATAGTTATGATTTTAGCACGCCTTTAGCGATGGCTATTAGTTTAACTTTTTTTGATCTAATGTTCTTTAAAGATAAAGAACGCTAAGGAAATAGAAGTGAGTATTCTACACATATAAAATATACGTAACTACCTACATTGAAGGGAGATGTTCATGTATTGTTGGATTATATAAGGTTAGACCGGGATTTACCTATTTTACCTCAATTACCTCACGGCTTTAAATCTGCTGCTATCCTACTTCATCCTTTCGTTCAGATGCCATTTGGTTGGGAAAAATCAAAGAGAGAAAACCCTTATCAGCATATATATCCTAGTGATGAGGAAATAATTAACCTTGGCGAACCGATATCATGGAAAGAAGTAATGTCCAAGAGTAATCTAGGATCCTACAAAGAATTATCCATAGCGTTGCAAACCCTTACTGATACTAGCGATGAATATAAAAAGTTAGCTTCCTATGCTAAGTTTAATTCTGATTTCTATTACCCTGAAGAAGATCGTACATCATTATTTATACTAAATAGTTTATTAAGAATCCTCTGTTCAAAAGGGGAAAATACTTTATATTTTTCTGAACCTATTCATGACACAAATGGTTCATTTAAAGTCAATGATATGTCATTTTTAGAAATAGCTAACTTATCTCCTAATGAGTCAATTATTACAGATGAAAATATGGATTTTGCATTTATGGGAATCTATGATTCTTTTATAACATTGCTTGTAGCTAAAGATAAAAATATCGAGGATATAATTAAACCCCTTAATCTTGAAGCTTTAATATGTGACAAAGAAATATCTCTTAATTGGTTCTTTTAGTAAGTGCTTAAAATCATGATTATATTAACTAATAATGAACGGAGTATACAATTAAATGTAATTTATGTCGGGTTATAACTAAGTCATCAATTATATAAAAGTGAGGACTTATAATGATAAATGAACCTTTTTTATTAGCGATAACGTTTGTCATATGAACGAACGTTGTATTTTTCATAAATTTATCAAATATTTGTACTGAAGTTGAAGGAGTAAAGAATGAAAAAAATAGGATACATATTTGTGGGACTATTGTTGTTGGTTGGTACAATCTATTTTTTGTTTTTTCACGAACGAAGAGGAATAGATACCGTATATTTAATACCAAATGGCTATAAAGGCTGTGTTGGTGTCTTTTATAACGTAAAAGGAAAGCCGCCTTTAAAAGCCCAAAATGATAAAGTTATTCATAAAATTTCTAAAGATGGAAAGTTAGAAACATCTTCGCCAGAATCTTTTGGTTGGTATTCTACGGAAGATTCAGGTTGGCACAACTCAGAATATTATTATGTAAATGATCAGGGAAAAAGAGTGAAGGAATTGAATTGGGAGAGGGACATTAATTGGGAAATGACGGCTAAAGATGACTACAACGGAAACTATTTTACCTTTTTTGTAGGTGGGAAAGACGATGCTAGCACACCTCAACCCGAATGTTTTAGTCAGTGAGTATATTTTTAAAAACAGAGTCATCACAATGTTTATTTTTAAAGTTATATGTATATGAATCTACAAATCTGGTCAGACTAATAACGTATTCCCAACAGAACAACCTACTGTACAGGAGCAGTAGGTTGTTCTGTTTTATAAATTATATACCTAGTTACCATCAACTAGATTATTGGAACAAAAAGGCAGATATCTATATAGTCACCCTTTTTTATTTTACCGGCTTGCTTATTTATTAAAAGAACCACATAACCTATAACTGTTCCAAACATATTAAGTAGAACATCGTCTATATCTAAGCTACGGCCCATGAAATATTGAATAAATTTAATTAAACATGTAACAGATAAATCTAAGATTGTTACTTTTTTTACTTAACGAAACTTTCTTGATAGGGGTTTATTTTTATAGAATCCTTCAAAAAGGTTGCTATAGACCCACTTGAACTTGCTTTGTTAGGATAAAAGGGAGGAAACATTATGGAGTCCTGTAGTAGATATCTCCATTCTCGCAAATTCCATCTTGGGAGTAGACGCTGCTCATGATATAACAGCTAAAGTAGAGAATACATTAGCATAAGAACACAGTATAGAGGGTGCTAACTTACATGTGGAAACAAGCCAAATAGTAAACATGCCAATTAAAACGAATACATAAAAGGAAGGAATTAATCATATGGAATTAGGATATAAGAAAAACATACAGCTTAAAGATAGAGATTTAAAGTATAAAATAAAAGATAGTGAGGAAACAATTGAATTGATTGTTTTTATTGCACTTTTAAGTGTGATTTTTATTATTAATACTTTCTTTAAATTCTTATAGTCTTATAGTCTTTTTCACATGTGATTGTATGAAAAGATATAGTATGTATGTCTGGACGTGCATATTATAGTAAAAAGCCACCTTTCCTGCAAATACTAGATGGCTTTTTATTTTATTAACGATAATAATTTCTTTAACACTCTGCAATAGATTTGAATATTTTGTTCGTGAAAATATATCTTTTTAGAAACACAAAAACTCATTCATAATGTAAGAAAGAGCTGGGAAATAATAATTCGTAAAAGTGAGTCATGATTTTTTTGTCTGTTGACCTATACATTTAGTTTATTATCGACAGCAATATTCTTCAGGGTTTACACATATAAAAACACCAAGTTGTATTAGTGATGACCTTCACGTTTGGTGGTGGAGCAAATAGCTGACTCATCATGAGAGTGCTCTTCGTTTTCTAACTGGATAGTTGCATGCTCAATTTCTTGATGTTGAAGTTTGGATTCAATTTCTCTTAATATGACCTGACTTTCCAGGAAACTTATTTGATTATTTAACACCACATGACAGGATAATGCATTTTTCCCACTAGTTATACTCCAAACATGTAAATCGTGGACATTTAGTACACCTTTAACTGCATGAATTGTTTCCATTACTTTTTCTAAAGAGATTCCTTTCGGTGTACCTTCCATTAAAATTCCTATTGTCTGCTTTACAATTTTCCATGCGCCCAAAGCAATTAAGAATGCAATAAGAACGCTTAGGATTGGATCTACGATATTCCAGCCAGTGAATAGGATAATAAGTCCTCCGATAATAACTCCTGCCGAAGCCGTTGCGTCCCCAATCATATGAAGTACGGCGCTTTTTACATTGATGTTATCTTCCTTCCTTAAGCCAAGACCTAAGTAAAGGTTCATGACTAAACCAACAGATGCACTAATAAACATCCATGTACTTCCCACTGGTTGGGGACCCTTAAAGCGATCAATGGCTTCGTATAGTATGACAACAGCAATAACAATTAACGTCATGGCATTAATAAAAGCAGCTAGTATCCTGAACGGTGATACCCGTAAGTGAAATTTTCCGAAGCTGGCTTTTGGGCTTGGTGTATAGCAAACCACGATAGCCCTATGGCTGCAATATCTGTAAGTACATGTCCAGCATCAGAAAGTAGGGCTAAGCTGTGTAAAATGAATCCTCCAATTAACTCGACTACCAGGATAATTAAAGTAAGAAAAAATGCTAATTTCATTTTCCCAATTGGAGCATGGGAATGAAATACATCTCCGTGGTCGTGATTGTGGTTGTTTCCCATAAAAATCTCTCCTTTCTGCAAAAACCTGATCATTGTTTGAAAAAACGTTATTTCTCTTGTTCTGGATTTCACTAAAAGTAGTTTATTCAAAAAACTCAATGGGTGGATCTTTAAATCCCCGAAAGTCTTATATACTAAAGATTCCTTTTAAGACAGTAGATATAGAATGTTAATTCTTTTATGATGGGATGGTGCTTTTAAGTTCTGGGAAACCTTAACAGAAGCTTCATCATTTAAAGATTTAATTTGACTATTTGTTTTAGTATTTTCAACTTCATCAAAAATCATTTATGAACCTTCATTTGTGTCACTCAAAAGCTGTTTTCAAATCAATCTCATACTTCTTCTTAACAAATCAGAAAAATTTCGGATCACGATTTTTGAATTTCTTATGTAATATGCTTAATCTTATAAGGATAAAAAAGAGACCTTATAAATTAAGATCTCTAAAATTTTCTATATAAATTTAATGACTATGAAATAGTGAAAGGGAATATTGATAAATATAAATAATTAGTACTCCTAGCAATATTAATAGCCATACATGTAGGTTTCTGAACTGACTAATAGCCTTTCCTATTATTTCATGAAAAATAACAAAAGATAGGGTACCAATTGCTCCTCCAGTCGATAAGGCTTGTATTTTAAGGGAGGAAGCTTGTACACTTTCTCCAATTAATAAACTCCCGCCCAAAGATAGTGATAGAAGGACTATAATGAATAAAAAGAAGACGTTAGGTATTTTTGCTATGGAGAGAACGGTCATTAGGGCCATACCCTCTGGAATTTGGTGTAAGAGGGTAGCTACGAATACGGAAGTTGACTGATGTAGATCTGTTATCCCAAAGGTAATTCCTGTAATAATATTATGAAAAAAGATTGCAGCCGTTAATAAAATAAGTGACTGAAAAGGTGAAATTGCACTATTTGTTTTATGCAAAAAGAGGTCAATGCATAGCATAACGATATATCCTGCTACGATGCCTAATAGAACGCCTTTTAAATCATACAGATGCGATGTGGAAGGAAGGATATCAAAAAATAACAACCCTAATAAGATTCCTCCACATATCGCATACATAAACTGAATTCTACCTCGTGACAGGTGACTAACTAATTTAAGAAGTCTTCCACCTACTAATAAACCCATTAAAGAACCTAAAGTAAATAAGGTATTTATTTCTATATGCATAATTGCTACTTCCTTTCGGCTATATGTTTTTTTACAACTAACCTATTCAAAGGAAGGGCAATCATACCTATGTTTTATAAATGGTTAAAAAAATAAAAGTACATGATATTAACTTTGGAGTGATTTTTAGGTGAATCACTAATAAAAACGGACATACTAACGTTATCTAAAGAAGAGGTGTTACTATGGAATCTCCTTTTGAAATGATAACAGATGTGGATAAGGTGGAAAATGCTTATTATATAGAAGTGAAGCCAGGTGAGTACAATGCAAAGTATTGGAATAAAGAATCGGTCTATTTTGCTGATGAAGCTTTTGCTTATTTCTACACCACGATTTGCAAGTATGTGCCACAGTATGAACCTACCCAAGTGACAGAAATCAAAGCAGAAACATGGCTGAGGATCAGTAATCAGCTGCAAGAACTCGCGTACTTTTTGAGCACCAACCCGCCTATGATTAAACTAAAGAAATGGATTGATTTTAGTAAAGTAGAGGAAACGTACAAACAGTTTGATCATCACAAAAACAAGTACATTCGTGAGTTGATTAACATGATCAAAGAATTTACAGTGTGGATAACAAAGGTATGTCAAACACAATCGTACATCACTATTTTGGGCACTTAATGGGAATCGATGTTGCTTATTGTAATCTATAAGCTATGCAGAAAGTGAAAGAATTGCTCAAAACGAATATGGCATATTGGATGGAAACCTGAAAAAGAAAACGTGTTAGGTTTCTAGGGACTGGATATTGTCAAATTAATTGGAACTTTTTTATCGACAGCAAGACACTTTATAATATCTCCAAGTGGTGTATAGTGAAAATTTCACTATATGTCTCAGAGTTGAGATTCTATAGAAATAAGAAAATAAATGATACGGCTAAATTGAAAAACATTGCTTGACGTGGCACACCATAAATAGGGTGCAATTTCCCTAAAACACCAGGTAAATATTTATTCTTTTCCATACCGTATATCATACGAGATGTGGTAGTAGTATAGGTTATTCCCGTTCCAGAAGGAGAAACAAATGCATCAGTGTACAATACAATAACAAGCCAGTTAATACTTAAAGCAATAGCCAAATCAGCAAATGGAGATTTGAAAACCATTAAATGCAAACACAATGCCGGACGTTGCTACCGCCGTCAGTACACTTGCCCACCCATTTGGTGCGATGCCTTCTCAAGATGTAAAATTTTCACTATGAAAACCGGAAAATAAAAGTGTTCCAATTGTTAAGCCAGGAATCACTATTTTAAAGATTGTGATGAGTGAATTTGCTTTGGAAAAGAGACTTACTGTCCAATAATTTAGTAAGAAATAAATAAGTAATAAAACAGAAGCAATGCCTAATCCAGGTAAAGTAAGCGTGCCATTTTTCACTAAACTACTTGTCCACTTTGCCCACTCCCAGGGCCAAAAACTCATGTATTGTACAGAGGCAACAGCTTCAACTGGGATAACAGATACAATAGCAATCCAGTTTGCCCAAGCAGTAATAAATCCAAGAAACGATCCATGAGAATATTGTGTATATTTAACCATACCTCCTGCTTCCGGAAACATAGATCCAAGCTCGGTGTAAGAAAGCCCAATAAATAAAATAACAATCATACCGATAATCCAAGAAATAATAGCAGCAGGTCCAGCAATTTGAGCTGCTCTCCATGCCCCGAATAACCAACCTGAACCAATGATTGAACCTAGTCCAACCATTGTTAAAGAAAAAGTTCACATCCTACGATGTAAATGATTCATTTTTTTAACCTCTCTCATATAAGTTGTAGTAATTATAGAAAGACTATTACATCCTCGAAAGTCCCTTTCTTTGTAAGGGAAGGATTATAGTAGATATCGTAGTCTGCTTAGCTTCAAAAGGAGTTGATACATCAGCGTAACTTGAAGAGATAGTGATACTCTTTTAAGTCATTAATAAGGATACAATTAGAACAACTTTTTTTCTGTAGTTAGTTTATAAATATCTTCACTCCATTGAAGTGGAATTAAGAAAAGATAAACTATTATTAAACGCTTTCATTTTTCTTCAGCGAAATCGTATCTTTAATTTATAATAGGAACTATATAATCATACAGAAAACGACAAAAATTATAAATTTTCTAAATTATTTTTTTGTGAATGATTCGATAAGAAAGAAGTGCGTATTCTCCATTATTTAGATATAGAAGCATTTAATGTTATCATATATGGATTTAAATACTTTTTTACATATAAATAATTTAATGGATATTATTGGATGATTTTATGTAGAATTTTGTTTAATTGTGTAGTTTGTATCATAAAATGAGGTTTAATAAATCTTTGTTATTAGTTTAAATTCATATATTACTTTTATTAAAAGAAAAAGATAATAAGGTAATATAATACATTTTTGTGATAGGAATTACTCCAGTAAAAAATTCTCTTATGGAGATAATTTGTCACCAAAATACAATTAATTAATAACAATTATTAAATGGAAAGATAATTTAAATTGGGAGTGAGAAAATGAAAAAAATAGGGCTGATTAAGGGTTTAGGCAAATTTGGACGTGTCACATTCCCTAGTGAACTACGACGAACCTTAGGGATAAAAGGCAGTGAGAGTTATGTGGAGATGTCTATAGAAAATGACTTAATAATTATCGAAAAATGTGGTGAAAGTAAACCCTGTGCTATCACTGGTAAGGTAAGTGATAAAAATAAAGTGTATATAGGTAATATCGTGCTAAGCCCAGAAGGAGAAAAGATTTTATTACAACAATTAATTGATATAGAAAAACAGATTGAATGACCATTCTTTCATTTTCACCTTCTAGGAGCTACATTCCTTTCAAAATATATTGGATTGGCTCTTACGTTGCAATGCCACTTGCTGCTGTGATGCGTCCCGTATCTTGCTCGGAGTGAAGAACCTACCTAACCTTGTCGTATCTATTTGGAGCGTCGGCATACGTTTTACTTACCGATATGGTGTGTGATGAAGGTACGATATCAAACGGATCTGCAATGGGAGGCTTGAGCTGTACGAGTCGAAATGCCCACGTAAGGTTCTTAGGAGAGTTAGGGGCAGTGATGCCCCTCGCTTCCCCGACATAATTAAGAACAAATACTCTAGACAGTCTAAAAATAAAAGTAAAAATTTCCCTCTTAGTCTGAAGTAAATTCAAATGATTTCCTTTTTGACGAGTTTCCTTTCTATATGATTGAAATTCTTATTTAGTCAAGCCTATAGCTACATAATCAATTAGTTTATCCATTACTTTTGGAAAAAGGTCGGTGCCAATTTCCTCTTTGTGTAATCGTAGCATCATAATGGCCTGGATGACTCCCACAATTACTTCTGGATTCTCTTGAGGTAAGACACCACGCTCCATCAAAATTTGGATTGCATCGATACCTCTTTGAGTTTGCCATTTGTTAAATTTCATCATCTGTTGTGGAAGCTTTCGTGTGAGTCTTTCGTGTTCGTCGTTTTGAAAAACACGCTGAAGAAAGGGGTTGTCTTCAACAAATTTAAAAGACGTATGAAAAAAGGAAGTTAGTAACTCTTTAGGGGGAAGATTTTCACGAAAGAGTTCATTGAGTACAGTTTCTCTTACTTCTTCTTCGTTTTTTAAGATTTCAAAATAGAGCTCTTCCTTAGATTGAAAAAATTTATAGAAAGAACCTTTTGCAATTCCACATACTTGTATAATATCATCAATACTTGTTTTAGCTAGCCCATATTGGATGAATAGTTCTCTTCCTTTTTCCATAAGGGATTGGTGAATATGTTCTTTTTCTTGTTCTGTAAATTTAGGCATAGAAAAACTCCTTTTGAGATTTTTGTGACTTTTTATGGACATTTAGTCATATACTGTTTATACTTATCTTAACCGTTATGTAAATAAAAGTAAACATTCTTAAATAATCATAATATTTTTTTAGGTTTTATATGACTATATATACTTTTTTGGTCATATAATTAAAAATAATTCTTTATAAGAGGGTGAAAAAATGTTAGAAAAAGTTTTTGATTCAGGAAAGATTCGTTTAAATTATATTGAAACAAATCCTAATTCGTCTGATATATCTCTCTTGCTACTTCATGGCGGGACTGCTAGGTGGCAAACTTTTAGTACTATTCTGCCTAATTTAGAAAAGCTAACCCATGTATATGCAGTAGATTTAAGAGGACATGGTAAATCTGGTAGAGGAGATAAAAATTACAGATTAAAAGATTATGTGGAAGATATCTTTCTTTTTCTTAAAAAACATGTTAACAAACCGACACTTATATTTGGTCATTCACTTGGTGGAATGATTAGTCTTATGATGGCAGTTAACCACCCTACACTTGTTACAGGGGTAATTATTGGTGATTCCCCCTTGTCTATGACAGTTTTAAAAGAAGGGTCCATGGAGTTAATGAAATGGAGAGATATATTACACTCCAATCAAATAGCATTGACAAATCCTAAAGCATTAATTAAAAATACTTCTAAACTCCCACATACAAGGACTCACTTGGTTGATGAAATGATAACAAACTTAACATACATGGATCCAGCTGTATTAACAGCTATGATAGATCGGTTTGAGGAAACATACGCTGGATATCAAGTAGATAAGTTACTTCGTAGAATTCGATGTCCCGTGTTGCTCTTACAAGGCAATCCTGAATTAGGGGGGGTAGTAAGGGATAAAGATGTGCAAAAAGCATTAGAGATTTCCCCTAATTTACAACATAAAAAGATAAAGAATGTAGGTCATACTCTGCATTTAGAAAATAAAGAAGAAGTATTAGCCGTAATTGAACCTTTTATAAAAGCTTTCAAGTAAAACAAGATAAAAGGTAATCTGACTAAATAAAAATGGAGAAACGAAAATGAAAATTGCAGAAAACATATACCAATTTGAAAATTTATATAATTTCCGTGACATTGGAGGCTTTAAAACCAAAGATGGTTGTCACGTGAAGACCGGTATCCTATTCCGTTCAGATGAACTGTCTCGATTGTCTCAAAAAGATGTAGAAAATTTTCATCAAATAAATATAAAGTCAATTTGTGATTTAAGGACGCTTCAGGAACAACAATCAAAAGTCAGTCGTATCCAAACTGGAAAGGAAATTCAACTACTAAACGTATCAATTCATGATAAGAGCAGAGAGTTTACACATCTGGAATTCTTTAAGTTTCTAGTTAGTAAATCCAATACCATTGATTTTGAAAAAATAATGAAAGAAATGTATGACCATATGGCATTTGGTTGTTATAAGGAAATCAATGAAGTTATCACGTTTCTTTCAAATCAAAAAAATTTACCTGCTCTCATTCACTGTACCGGAGGGAAGGATCGTACTGGGTTTATATCAGCCCTTATCCAATTACTTGTGGGGGTGCCATATGAAACAGTGATAAATGAATACCTTTTATCTAATCAATTAATTGCGAAACGTATGAAAAAGGTAGAAATGTTTATTCGATGGATGAGTTTGTTCCAAATGTCTTCAGAGCGTATAAAACCAATCTTAGAAGTTAGACGTGATTACTTAGAAGATGTTTATAACAAAATTATAGAGCAATACGGTGACATTGAAAATTACCTTCGTCTGGCTTGTGAAGTTCCCCAAATCAATTTAGAGATGCTTAAGCAATTATTGATTGAATAATAGAATCAACTATATCTTATGAATATAGAACGTACGGAGGCGTTATGATGGATATGAGTAATTATCAGATTAGTGAAGAAGAAATAAAGAAGGCACAAGATATTGGGTAGTAGACCCCTAAATAAAAAATGTATCCATACAAAGGTAACTATAGATACGTAACAAATAACCAAAATTCACTATGCTAAAACCTGTTTAACTTGAAATAAAGTAAGATAGCATGTTAATCAACGGTTTTCATGTTCCTTTTAAATCAATGAGAAAATCCTTTATTGAGGAGCTTTCTAGATAAAATAATTATTTAATAATAAATAACATGTCAACTAATTATATAGATGAAATACTATTAAAAACCTTAAAAATGAGGTGAATCATTTGATTCTTAAGAAAAATGCAACGTCCACATTATGTTTTTTCGGATTGCTTTTTGTGTTAATTTCAAATTACTTATTATATCATTCCTTTTTTCAAATCAATTCATCATCTCCTAATTTAAATGGAGTGGTAGTAGGTTCTATTTTAAATTTAGGTCTTGTTGTTCCTTTATTATTTTTAGGCTGGCAACGTAAATTCAGCTTGAAGTATTTTATTATGTTAATGCCAGCAGGTCTCATTCTCGCACGTTTTATCATCCCAATAGAATATTTTTCCTCTTTTGAGGCAGTTATATATGCTTGGTTGTTAAAGTAGAGGACATATTATTTGTACTTGAAATTTTATTTGATTGACAATATGTTAATTAGGATTGTAGGAAGTATACACCTTTAGAAAAAGAAAAAATAATGAAATCCCCATATACAAGTTGTTTTTATTAATGTGAACAGAGGGGGGATTTGGTATGAAGAGTCAAAAATATATTGATTTGAGTCATAATACCATTCGAGATGGCATTATAACTTTTAAAGGGCTTCCTGCCCCAATCATTTGTGATGATTTAAGTCGGGAAGAATCTCGAAAACATTACGAAGAAGGTATAGAATTTCAAATTGAAAAAATAGAAATGGTGTCTAATACAGGAACTTATATTGATGTTCCTTTTCATAGGTATGTTAATGGAAAAGATCTATCGGAAACATTAATTGATAAGATGGCTGGTCTAGAAGGAATCATTGTTCATATTGATGAAAACAAAAAAGAGATTGATGAGGATGTCTTTTATGACCTTGCTATGGAAGGAAAAGCTGTTCTTATTCAACACAGGTTGGGATCAATATTGGAATACGAATCAATACTTTGAAAATCACCCGTATTTAATTGAGAAAGCAGCACAATATTTAGGGGATCAAAGAGCTTTTTTAGTTGGAATTGATTCTGTAAATATAGATAATACGTCAGGTAAAGATTGTCCTGTACATACAACTTTATTGGCGCGAGAAATTCTAATCATTAAACATTTATGCAACTTATAAGAAATTTCAACTGAAAACTTTTTATTTATGCTGTTGCTCCAACAATCAAAGGCTTTGGAACTTTTCCAGTTAGAACCTTTGAAGAAGTCTCAAACTAACTATAGTTATTCGACATAGTGGCATTTATATTATTGTTATATTCACAGGGAAGATTCATAAAATCCTTAATCGGTGCGTCTTGTTTTTGTTTTTTATAATTCCTGTTATGGTAACTAACTTTGTATACAACATATATAATCTTCACTTCATGGCTTTTTATTAAATTAATGATAGAACACCATGCGGGATATATACCCAACTTATTATCCATGAGGATGTTACCCAAAAGGATTTTTAAAAGGAGTAAGTTTAGATGATGATTATTATGCAAGCGATTTTAGCCGTTTTTATTTTAGTAGGAGGTTTTATAAAACTTTTTCGTATACCATTTCAGGTTGAACATTGGCAGTACTATCAATATCCATTATGGTTAATGTCTGTAATTGGAATTGTGGAACTTATTGGAGCAATAGGAATGATTGGCGGTATTTGGAATCCATACTTGGTTTTTGTATCTGGCGTATTGTTTGTAATTCTCATGATAGGTGCCATACATGCCCATATTTTTCGAGCTCATCAACCTATTAAGATGATTATTCCTGCAACAATCTGCTTGATATTATCTATGATGGTGATTATGTGGAATTTCAAGGTGTTTTTCTAAGCTAATAACTTTAGTCTGGTTAGGAATTTTAGGGACACCTTTATCGACTTTTGCTAGGTATATTCCTAACAAAGTTGTGTCCTTGGGAATCCTTGCCGTTGCAATTATAATTACATTTGGAGCAGCCCTTATAGGACTCTCTTCACTTAGAAAAAACAGAAAATAAAAGAATTTATAGAAGAAACTCGTCAAAAAGAGGCCTTCACTCAATAAGAGTGAAGGTCTCTTCTGAAAAGTTTTTTCTATCCTCTAGATAAACATCTCCAATTCAGAATGCACTTTCTCCTTTTTATGGCGTAAATTGATTAAGACGCTGTAAGACATCTATCCAATACAATTTCTCCTTTATACTTTTATCTCTAATAAATTCAATTTAATTTTCCCATATACACTAAACCATTTGAACGATTTCCATTCATAGTTGTATATTCTAATTTCTTGTATTCTAAGGTTTCAAATTGATCTACCCATTCTTTCACACGTTCTTCGCTATGATGACGTAAAATGGCCCCATCTGGTAATTCAAAAACCCCATATGTATGATACTTAGTGACTCCCTTTTCATAACGTAATTTATTTCTTTCATCACTATTCAGTAAAAAGTCATTGATGTAGATAATACCTCCTGGTTTTAGTACTCGTTTAATCTCATTTAAAATAGCATTCTGTTCCTCATCTTTATACACACATGTTAAAACTGCAAAAAGTAAAACAGCATCCAAAGAATTCTTAGAAAAAGGAAGGTTCCCACTTTGAATTACTTGAAAATCGATTTCTGAGTCATGAGACTTAGCTCTTTTAATCATTTCTTCCGAAAAGTCTACACCATGTAAATGGTTATAATCGTAACTTCTTAATTCCAATAAAGTCCGTCCATACCCACAACCATAATCCAATATGGCAGCATTGTTACTAACATGTGTTAGGAATAATTCAGGTTGAAAAGGCGTAGTAAATTCTTTTTTATTAGCTACTTCATTCCAATATCCATCTTGTTTGATCATCTTTATGAAACAACTCCCTATTGATCTATCAACTTTTATTGCATCATAGCATGTAAAAACATAAAATAATGTGAGATATCTCATATTTTTTATAATAGTAGGAGAAAAAATGAAATTCTTAAACAACCCTATGCAAAATCACTATATCGAGAAATACTCTATTCAATCACTTTTTTCCTTTCCAATTGCTCCATTTATTCAGGTCTGCGAATTTGAACGTGGTGAATTTATTTATAAGGAAGGCTCTTATCCTCAATATATTTATTATCTTGTTGAAGGTAAGGCAAAACTCTATGTTACACACGAGAATGGGAAAGTGTCCTTAATTAATTTTTTACAAGCTCCAACATTTATGGGGGAAGTGGAACTATTAAATTCACAACGATATTCTAAAGCCATACAAACTGTCACAAAAACCATCTGTTTGGCTATTCCTATTGATACCTGTAAAAATAAGCTCTTAACAGATGTTATATTTCTCAGATATTTATGCAGTTTTTTAAGCGAGAAAGCAACTAGAATTTCAGCAAAGTATACACAAAATCAGGCCTATCCACTTGAGAATCGCCTTGCTGCCTTTATAATATTGTCGGCTGATGATAACTTTTATAAAGAAAAACATACTGAAGTATGCGAATACTTGGGTGTATCATATCGCCATCTACTCCATGTACTAGCCCAACTATGTAAATCAAATATTATTGAAAAGCAATCGCGAGGCTACATTATTAGAGACAAAGAACGTTTGAGAAAATTAGCTGAATTAAATTAAAGACACCCATAATAACCTCGTTTCATAAGAAAGATAATTATATGTATATGATATAAAAGGTAGTTACCATAATCACATGTATCGAAAACAGTTCAAAAGAGCCAGTCCCTTTATAAGTCTTGGCTCTTTTGGGCTAATTATATTTAATTCATAGCTCAATGATGGAATACACGTATACCTGAATGTGCCATGATCATTCCATATTCATTTGCTGCCTGTGTAACTTGTTCATCTCGTAAAGAATTTCCTGTTTGAATCACATATTTAACGCCACTTTGAGCTGCACGATCTATATTATCACGGAAAGGTAGAAAAGCATCGGATGCATAGGAAACGCCTTTTAATCCTTTTAGCCATTCTTGTTTTTCACTCTTACTTAGCCTAGCAGGGACCTCTTCAAAACACCGTTTCCATTGTTCATTTTCTACCTCAGTAATATCATCATTCAGCCATCCATCAATGGCATTATTCACTTCTACACGAGAAATGCCTTCTTTGAACTTCATGTTAAGGGCCCTTGGATGCTGTCTTAACCACCAGTTATCAGCTTTTTCAGCTGCCAACCTTGTACAATGAATACGAGACTGTTGTCCAGCACCAATTCCAATTGTTTGGCCATCTAATGTGAAGCAAACAGAGTTTGATTGTGTATATTTTAATGTAATAAGAGCAACAAGAAGGTCTCTCTTTGCATGATCAGGGATATCACATTGAGTCGTAACAATATGATTAAAAACTTCTTTCTCAATCTGTACATCATTTCTTTGTTGTTCTAGAGTAATGCCAAATACCGTTCTTTTTTCAATTGGATCAGGCACATAGTTTGGATCAATTTCTAAAATTAGATATTTTCCTTTCTTTTTCTGTTTCAAAATCTCTAATGCTTCTTGAGTGTAGCGTGGTGCAACAATCATATCAGAAACCTCTTTTTTGAGGAGAGTAGCTACAGTTATATCCACTTCATCACTAAAAGCAGCACAATCTCCAAATGAAGACATCCTATCTGTCCCACGCGCTCTTGCATAAGCAGTCGCTAAAGGAGACAGGTCTAAGCCTTTAACAAAATAGGATTCAGTAAGTGTCTCATTTAGTGGAGAGTACACAGCTGCACCTGCTGGACTCACATGTTTAAAAGAAGCTGCTGCAGGTTGACCAGTCGCCTGTCGAAGCTCCCGGACCAGTTGAAAAGCGTTTAATACATCTAGAAAGTTAATATAACTCGCTTCTCCATTTAAGATTTTAATAGGCTTGTTCTTAGCATTCTGAACTTTAGCTTCACTTTGATTTGGATTCATCCCATATCGTAAACAAATTTCTTTCACTTAAAAATCTCCTTTCTAAATAAAAAAAAGTATTTGAACTCATGTTCAAATACTTTGCCCAGGCGTACGGCCGTTATCTATGTGCTTCCTCATGGTCCTCCATGTTTACGCCAGTAACACATAGTCTGTTTTATAAGAAAATTTTACATAATAAAAGTAATTTTAACAATACCTTTATCAAAATTTTTCTTTTTAAATTATATATCATATACAAATCTAATTTACATAACAGGTACTCTAGGAACCAACCATAAAAGAGAACCCTTTAGTCAATCTCAGAGTTGTTATAAGAGACCTTTAAATTTATAAAAATCAAGAAGAGGAAAAAATAGAGGATAGAAGATGCTCATTTTATAATCTAAATTATTCTTTTTTAGTAATTAACGAAGTTGTCATTCCACCTATAAAAATTGTGGAACATGAAAAAAGAAACGTTTTAGGTCCTAATAAAGGAAGACCGGCTGTTATGATAAAACCATCGATAATTAAAATAACCATTCCTATGTTTAGAGAAAAGGCCTTTGATATAAGTTGGGCTAGTAAATCTGTTCCTCCAGTGCTTGTCTCATATCGAAGCATAAGACCAACTCCCGTTCCAATACATATTCCTCCAAAAATCACACTAGGAAAAACAGAAAGCTGAAACTGGTCTTTAATAGGTTCTAACCAATCAATTAATAAAGAAGAAATAACTAACCCATAAAAACTATTATAAAAATAAGTTCTTTCATAAACCCAAGCAAACCAGCATAATGGAAAACCCAAAATAATAATCATCACACCTGTAGGAAATTCAAAATAATAGTGAAGGATGAGAGCAATCCCAATTGTTCCTCCATCTAACAAATAATGAGGAACTAAAAATCCATTAATTCCTATACTTAACAATAAGCTTCCGACTAGAACAACCGGTATTTTCCGAATAATAATAATCACCTTTTTAGTCAATTTGTCTTTTACTATATGTATAAGCTTTAGCTAGCTGTCATGAATGTTTTTTATCGGAAAAGAGCTTAGAATAATTTATTCTAAGCTCTTTTTAATTTTATAGATCAGGGAGTCTTTAAAAAATATGGATTCAGAGCCGGAAGCATTCTAACTACACTATATGTTTTCATTCTTTATCAGGCAACTTGCCTAAATTGAATACTTTTTTATCATTTGAGCAAACTACTCAAGACGCCGTGAGGCATCTGCGAAAATCCTTACTACAATAGAGCAGAAAAACCTACTGTCGAGTAGGTTTTTCACTTTTTAAGTTGTATAAGATATACACCCGTAGTTAACATAGAGCCTCTTTAAGGAACCAAGCAAACGAAAAAACCTTTATAAATAAGGGTTTTTTTATTAGGTATGCGGTTTCTTATACATATGCAATACCCCATTATATATGGCTTTTTTTAGAAATAAATGTTAATATATAAAAGATAAATTCCATAATGATGATGTTCAAAAAGCCACCTCTATCGACGACCAGAGGTGGCTTTTTATTTTGCTTACCTTTTGACTGGACAAATTATCACCTAATACTATATTTTAGATATGTACATGTATATATTTCACTTTTATCAACTATTAAAAGCAGCTATGATCAACCACACATGTAAGAAAAGCACCTTATTTAACTAAATAAGGTGCTTTTCTCTTTACTAAGTATTAAGAACTCTAACGAATGTTCCTTTTAAGGACTTTTCTAGAGCATACTCATTTAATTCTCTTACTTTGGTGGAGAGCTCTGTAGCTTTCTTTATTCGGCCATTCCCTACCAACACAAAAGGATCAATAATCCGAACTTTTTTCTTTTGGTGTATGTCATAATCTCCCTCATCATTTGTCATCTTTTTACCTATGCCTTTCATTTTTTGTAGCAATTCATGGTCTTTACTGTCAATTACCTTTTTCCAAACTGTTTCATCATCCGATAATAAGTCATCCATATGAATAATCTGCTTGGCCATTGCTATCTTTAATATATCCGTTAGTATGGCATACCCATATACATTTAATGGATGAAGAAAGAAGTCAATTACCTCTGTATAATAAGCTTTAACACACCATTCTGCTGCCTTTACTGTTTTTAAACAAATCTTACTATCAATCACTTTTAGTTCATCTACAAATTTACAAGCTTCGTCTAAAGAAATCATATTATAGGTAGATAAATCACGAAGCGTGTAATCAATCCGGTCTGCACACAGAGAAGGAAGAGGTTGCTCTAATAAGGACCATTTCTCAATAGGCAATATAGACAAGAGATTAAATCCATGCTTTTGTAAAACAGAAGGTATTTCTGACGATTGAATTACTTTTTCAAATATTTGGTCGTGAAAGTCCTGTTCTGGATTATCTAAAACGAAATCTATCACATGAGAAAAAGCTGTATGGGAAATATCATGCAGCAAGCCAGCTATTTGTTCTTCTATAGAACCACCTAATTTTTTAATCAATAGCATGACACCTACAGAATGTTCAAATCGTGTTACATTCCACTTTGGATTCACTAAATAACTTGCGCCACCTTGATGGATCTTTTTCAGCCTCTGAAGGGGCCGAGTATGTATTAATTCTGCTAGGACTGGTTATAAGTGAAAAGGTCCATAAATGAAATCATGAATTTTCATAAAACGACTTCACTTTCCCTTCTTTTATCACATTTATATTCATCTAGTAGAATAACGCTCTGCAAGCTTTTCTTTATGCGAACTGAATATTTCTTCTAAAGAAATATCATATTTGTTAGCAATAACAATCAAGTTACCTAACACATCTCCTAGTTCTTCTGTTAGTTCTTTCTTATTCTCTTCTAAAGTTCCAGTTACTTCATCTGGTCGATCCCTTCCGATTTCTAAAGCTCTAATAGCTCTTGCTACTTCACCTGTTTCCTCGGCAAGAAAACCAATTCGAATAAAGATATCTAAATCTGACCAACCTCTCATTTTGTAGTAGTCCTTTACCCATTGTTGAAATTCTGTTACGTTCATTAAATGGTTCCACCTTCCTTTTTTAATTTCAACTAAGTTTACCAAATCATCCATTATTATGTATAATCAATAACGGTGATTACATAGGAGGGGATCTTTATGAAAAGAATAGCTGTATTTTGTGGATCAAGTAATGGAGCATCTGACCTTTATATTCAAGGTGCAAAGGATCTGGGAAAAGAACTTGCTAAACGTAATATTTCGCTTGTATATGGTGGAGCAAGTGTTGGAGTAATGGGTGCTGTGGCTGATGCTGTGTTAGAAGCTGGCGGACATGTCCTTGGCGTCATGCCTACTTTCCTTGAAGAAAGAGAAATTTCTCATAAAAACTTGTCAGAGCTTATTGTTGTTGGATCTATGCATGAGAGAAAAGCCAAGATGGCTGAACTTGTAGATGGATTCATTACGTTACCAGGCGGTCCAGGGACATTTGAGGAATTCTTTGAGATTTTTACATGGGCTCAGTTAGGGTTACATCAGAAGCCTTGCGGATTATTGAATATTAATGATTATTACACACCACTTATTTCTTTATTTAATCACATGACAGAAGAGCAATTTCTACAGGAAAAATATCGTTCTATGGCTCTTGTAGATACAGAACCACAAGGTTTATTAGATCAATTCAATACATATCAACCTCCTTCAGTTAAAACATATATCACAAAAGCTCAAAGCTAATAAAAGAACAGGATTAGTTACTATCTAATCCTGTTCTTTTTTGTTTATTTGCAATGTAACTTACCATAATCAACATTATAGGAAATGAAAAGTATCATTCTACTAAAATTTAATGATACTTTTTATTTTATACAAATTACATATATAATGTTAATAAATAACAATTGTGGAGGCGTTTTTTATGAAGATTGAAGAAATATTTGGCGATTTACCCGAACTTGAAACAGAACGTCTGATACTAAGAAAAATAACGTTAGACGATGTTGAAGATATGTATTCTTATTGCTCTAATGAAGAAGTATCTAAATACGTTACGTGGGAAACTCATCAGGCACTTAACAATACGATTAACTTCGTTAAATTCGTGTTAAATCAATATGAGAATAAAAAAATTGCTCCCTGGGCGATAGAGTATAAAGAAAATGGCAAACTTATAGGTACTATTGATTTTATCTCTTGGCATACAGAACACAATATAGCTGAAATCGGATATATCATTTCTAAAGATTATTGGGGAAACGGTATAGCAACAGAAGCCGCAAACGAAGTGATTAAATTTGGTTTTAACCATATGGACCTTATTCGTGTCCAAGCAAGATGCTTTGTAGAAAACGAAGGATCAGCATGTGTAATGAAAAAATTGGGCATGTCCTTTGAAGGAACCCTTAGAAACGCCATGTTTATAAAGGAAAAACATCAAAATTTAAAAATGTATTCAATATTAAAAGAAGAGTTCTCATACAGTCATGAGTCATCACCAGAAAATGTATACCATATACAGAGCTAGTTTACATAAACACTCTTAAAGGAACCAAGAAAGTGAAAGAACCCTTATTTGAGTAAGGTTCGTTGTTAGATCTACATTAATAAATAAGATATTTCTCTAATAGAAGAAACTCGTCAAAGAGGGGAAGTTAAATACCATAAAAAAATCAGGTTAACAAATGTTAACCTGATTTTTCACCTATTGATTATTACGATAAACATAAGGATCGGATGGTTTTTCTTCACGTTTTACTTCTGTTACTTTTACAATAGGAATTGTCTTTTTAAATGGTTGATAATACATCGTACTTACTTCACCAGTTACCGTTACCCAATCATCATTTTTAAATGATACATCATCCGGAAATTGAACTAACATACCAAACACGCCTGAATCAGCTATACAATGAATGATTCCAAAACGAAATAAAAAGTACTGATTGTCTTTTAATTCTTTGGTGTGGTACATAAATCCCATAAACTTAATTTGTTTTCCAGTAAACTCACCAGGATATCGATAAATGGTTTCCATCGCATTTAAAAACTCTTCATCTTCTAAATTAATGGTTTTCCCTTTTGAAAACTTTTTTAAATCTTTATGAATCATTTTGTCGTATGCATCTTCTCCATAAAAAGAACTCGTATCTGGTTGTAGAAACTGATGGGAGGAGTAAGGATCTTTTTTATCATAAATAGGAAAATGAAACCCTTTTGCTTCAACAATATTTGAATCAAGTGTAGCTACAGGCAGAAAGAAGACGGTTAAAACAGGTAAGAAGTAAAGAGGGTACCATGCCCGTCTTTTCCACTTGTTCGGTGACTCATGACTATGACCGCATCCGCAGTCACAATTATGGTCATGACCTTGCTCTTTCTCATCAGATCCTGTCATATAAAAAACTAGTTCTGCAATAGTTAAAAACCACAGTAAAAAAATCGTTCCATATGAAATCCATGAATATTTCATGTTAATATATTTCGAAATATCTCCAGTTGCATGAAGGTGCATAAAGATCATAGTAAAGCCTAACAAAATCAAAACTCTAAACATTAATATCCCTCCTTTTTAGTGAACGATTAGTAGAGATAGGACTAACACTAGAATAAACACGTATACAAATAGTGAGAAAACAAATTTTGTCTTAAATTGGCTCAACATCATTAATGTATTTTTTATATCGAACATAGGGCCAAATACTAGAAAGGCTATAATTGCACTATCATTAAATGTACTTCGAAACGATGAAGCAATAAAAGCATCAGCTGAAGAACATAGCGATAAAATATAAGATAGGCCCATCATTACTACATTTGAAGATACTACTCCGTGCCCGAGAGCCATGAGGGTAGAGGTCTTCACATAAGTTTGCATGGCAGCCGCGATTAACCCACCGATAATGACGAATTTTCCAACGGAAAAGAATTCATCAATAGTATGTTTAAGAGCATCTCCTATTTTTTCACTCATCTTCTTGGAAGCAGTGTGTACATGTATTTCATTTTTAACTTGTGGGGTTTTAAATTGAAAGGCTAAAATGAAACCTACTATTAAAGATACAAGAAAGGCAACCACACCACGTTCAATCATGATTTTCCAATCGTTACCGAAAGCCACAAATGTCGCGAATAGGACGACAGGATTAATAATAGGACCTGTTAACATGAATGGAATAGCAGCATATAAGGGAACGCCTTTTGCCATTAAACGTCTTGTAATTGGGACAATCCCACATTCACAGGCTGGAAATAAAGCCCCAATTACACTTGCTAGAACAATTGCGCCAAATTTATTTTTAGGAATAGCTTTTGCCATCATTTCGTCCGTTACAAAAATTTGAATAATACCGGAAATAATTACACCTAATAATATAAAAGGTAGAGCTTCAATTAGGATACTAATAAAAATGGTGTTCATTTGTAAAAGAGATGAACTCATTATACTCACTCCAACTACGAAATAATCATGTTGCTTTGTATTCGAATTTTCTGTTTGTTTTTAAACATAGAAAAAGCCCCTTTAGATAAATAGTGTAATATCACTTACAAACAGTGATATTACACTATTTATCTAAAGGGGACAATCTCAAAAAAAAATAAATACATACAATAGCCGTAATAAAAAAATATCTTTATAACATAAACAACTAGCAGTCTCTAGGAAAGTGAGCTTAATCAAACCCCTAAAGACCATATTATTTAAAAATATCTTTTAATATTTACATCAACATTTCTTTTTACATTTGTACTTTACCATAGAAAAATGAAAGAATGGTGAAAAATAATTTAACAATTTTTTGCTTTTGGTTCTAATCATAAATTTTGCAGCACTTTAACACTATAATCTGAGTATATAACTGGTTTAATGGTGTATAGCTTATCCTTAACAGTAAATCTATTATAGAATGCTTTCTATTCACCAGGACCTATCAGCTGTTCATCTTGATAAAGTTCATATACGTAGGGGTTATCAGGTTGACGTATGGACTCAATCTGTTGAATTTGAATATATGGAACATCCTCTTGATTGTACGTAGCTTTTTTAACTATTCCTTTTATATGAACCCAATTGTCTGTTTTAAATGTAGAAGCATTCTCTATATTTGATAGCATTCCATAAACAGATGCATCTGCCACACAACATGATATGCCAAAACGAGCTACCACAAATTGATTATCTTTAAATCCATTTTCACGGTATACAAATCCATCGACCTCAATTTCTTTGCCTATAAACTGATCTACATTATTTTCGATGATACTCATTACAGGAATATAATCTGTATTATTTACATTAATGCTCTTTTGTTTTAGTAGCTTTTTTTCAAGTAATTTATAAAATCCTTTGGGTGGGATTTTAGGCGGAGAAATATTACTTTGATGCTCTAAGGGAACATTTTTTGGTACTTCTTCTGAATCACCAGCTAATACCTTATTCGTGTATTCTTCTACTTTGGAATTAATAGATTTAACTTTATTGCTTCCTTGTTGAGCTGGTTGCTCGCCAGGGACATTAGCTGAAAACTTTACTCCTCTTTTTACTGCAACTGAGCTATCAAGTGTATGATTTGAAAATAAAAAGCCCGTCATAATAGGTAATAGAAATAAAGAGTAAATAAACGTTGTTCGAATTTTTCCTTTTTCCGTATGATCATGACCACATTCACAAGATACATCCTTATTTACACTACTTCGCCAAATTTGTATAATTCCCAACAAAAAAAAGGTACCAGAAGAAAACAATATAAAAGGCATCATTTTAGGTGCAATAAATTGAATGATTTTACCTGTTAATATGAGTTTAAACATAAGGAGGGAAAAACCAATTAGTAATATTCCTCTTATATAAATGATAAATTGCTGATCAATTTTTTTCATACCATTTCTCCTATCTACTAACTATTCCATAAGTCATGACGATAAGATACACAATCACAGTAATGATAAGAATAAGGCTAAATGCAAAACGTTTTTTAAAAAAGGACAATAGCATAATGGTGTTTTTAAAATCCATCATTGGTCCATATAGTAGAAAGGCAAGAAGAGCTGTAGGTGAAAATGTATGAGAAAAAGATGAAGCAACAAAAGCATCTGCTTCTGAACAAAGTGAAAGTACATAAGCAAATCCCATCATAACGGCAGAAGACATATAGTCATTGCTTGCAAGGTTCGTTAATAGTTGTCTATCTAAAAAGGTTTGAAATAGGCTTGCTACGAGTGCACCAAATAATAAGTATTTGCCCATGTCGAAAAATTCATCACCGGCATGATATAACGTTTGTTTTAATTTGTTGCCTACGTTTGCTTCTTCGTGTTCATGAATGTGTACATGTCGTAGCTGGTTTGAATTTTTAAAAAAGAAATAAACGGATAAACCAATTAACAGACAAGCCACAGCAGCCAGGCTCATACGACTGTAGACGATGGACGTATTTGACTGGAATGCATAAAAAGTAGCAGCAAAGACAACAGGATTTAAAATGGGTGCCCCAACTAAAATGACAATGCCGATATGAAGAGGCATTCCTTTTTTTAACAAACGCCTTATAACTGGAATAATGGCACATTCACAAACCGGTAAAAGAGCACTTACTAGAACAGCTGGTAAAAGGGCTATATACGGATTTTTTGGAATCAGACGTTGAATGAATTCTTCTGAGACAAATACGTGAATAAGGGCAGATGCAAATACTCCCAGCAAGATAAAGGGGATAGCTTCAAGTACAATGCTTAAAAAAATGGAGTTTACATTTAATAAAGATGCTGGAATGGCTAAATCATTTGTATTTATATCAACAAAGAAAAAACAGTAACCAAAAAGCATTAGTAACAGCACACCAATTAGGTCTTTACTTAACTGTGATAGAGTTGTCATAATCTATCGTTTCACCTCCAATTACTAGAACTATATGATAGAGTTTGAACAAGTTATACACCTAATAAAAAAGAGTTAATATAAAAAATTTATTTAAAAGATAAAAACCTCGAAAATAGTGATTATGTCCCCTCGTCAAAACGTAATGATTACGATTTTTTATATATTATGTGAAAATTATAAGATATATAACTGAGAAAAATTAATACATTTAGTTTTTCCATTTCTTATCTTAGCATCATTGAATTTAGCACTAGAATATAGTGAGAGTGGATATATGAATTATTTGTATGGTGGAATCTTCTTGTTTGTTGGCCTATTTCTAAGCAATGTTTTGTTTTCGTATCAAAACAAGCATATTGATTCAGATTTTGGGAATGCATTGAAATACCAAATTTATACTTTCTCGTTATTTTTAATCGCTAATATGTTAATTGAATATGGAATCAAATTTGGGTTTAAAGCTGTTCATAACTTAACATTTGTTTTACTGACGTCGAAAGAGATAGAAGTAATAATTGCCGTATTAATGGGTTACCTTTTCTTTAAAGAAGTTCCTACGTGAAAAACCTTACTAGGAATTTTTATTATGGTTATAGGGGTAGTTATTTCTAAAATGAAGTAGAAAGGGGGACAATTCAGTATAAAGTAATTAAAAAGAAAGAGATATTATAAAAAATATATCTATCATTATCCTAAAACAGAGATAATTTTATTGCTTACTTTCGCGTAATAAAATTTACACTATTTTAATACTTGTATTGTTATAAAATATATAAGTTGGTAAAATAAAGAAAAATGATTGGTGGTATCTAGATATTAATGAGTATTAAAGAAAAGATACTAATGAAACATGCAGAAAGAAAACTACATAAATTACAAATTGAGCTTGTGCATTTTATTCCAGGAAGAATTAGACTTCGATCAACCGTTTGGAAAGAGAATAAAAAACTAGTTGAATTAATTATTTTAAATTTGAAGTCTCAAGTTCTTGTCTATGATGCAGTCTTTACATTAGATACCGGAAGTTTACTTATTACATATAAAGCTTCCCATATGACAAACAACAAAGAACTTGAAGAGTGGTTTCAACTTATTGAACAAATATATCAAGAAGAATATAGAGCTTAAGGAAAGGGAGGGATGAGCATGCTTCCTACTGTAATTGGTTTAGGTGCCTCTTTTATTGCTCCAAAAATTATGTCTCAATTCCGTGATCAAAAAATAAAAGTAGTGCATGCGATGCCGGGGCGACTGCGTATACAATGTGACAGTTGGAAGCACCGTATCATTGCACATGCTCTAACGGAAGAAGTAAAAAAACATCCTCTTATTTTAACATCGGAAGCTTCAGAACTAACCGGAAGTTTGCTGCTTCAGTTTGTTGTACCTCATATTAACCAGGAAGAGCTAGATGAACTGATGAGTTATATCGTACAAATAGCAGCTAACGCCATTTTAAACAAAGATGCTACATTGATGAATGGCATGACTAACACACTCGGATTTATAGATAAAGGGATTAAAAAGCAAACTAATGGCTTTGCTGACTTTGATAGTTTATTTGTTCTATTTTTATTAGGAAAAGGAATTCAGACGTTTGGAAGTGCGCCTGCTTTCTCTGCAAGCTTACTTTATTGGTCATACAACATCATTAAGGATAAGGGGGGCAAGAATAGGTGATGATGTTCGGGGTAAAGATAGCTCATTCTCTCCCTGGAAGAACCCGATTTTATATACCTAAACAGCTAGAGACAAACCATATTGAAACTTGGTTACGCTCTTTTCCAGGGGTATATTCTGCAAGCTATAATCAAGTAACTGGAAGTCTACTCATTTATCATCATATTACTCTCTCTTTATACAGTCTAAAATCGTTCATCCATAAATATAAACATACACTCAAGCAAGCAGCGTGTTCATGGAAAAAGGCTATACCTATTATAGCTTGTGGAACTATTTTTTTAGTTAACTGGTACCTTCAACGTTCTTCGTATCCTGCTATAGTAAAAGCACTTTCCTATTGGGTCAGCACCTTTACTGCTATTGGTACTTCCTATGAGGTAATTAAAGATGGTGTTATTCATGTCCTAAAAGAACGAAAAGGTAATGCTAATACATTAACAGCTGCTTCTATATTCGCTTCTTTGTATATGAAGAATCCAGGATCGGCTTTAATTATCACTTTGATGTCTACTATTAGTGAGCTGCTAACAGACTATACGTCTGAACAAACCAAGCATTATATTCACTCCGTCCTAAAATTAGATGTCTCATATGCTTGGAGAGTAAAGGAAAAGGGCGTTGAAGAAAAGGTTTTAGTCGAGGATATTGAAGTTGGTGATAAGGTTGTAGTTTTCACTGGAGAAAAAATTCCCGTGGATGGAATCATAATAGAGGGGAATGGTACAGCAGATGAAGCTTCAATTACTGGGGAGTATATGCCACGAGAGGTAAGTGGTGGAGATAATGTGTACGCTGGAAGTGTTTTGCAGAGTGGACACGTTACTGTAACGGTTGAAAAAGTAGGAGAAGATACATCCCTCTCTAAAATTGTGAAACTATTGGATGAAGCACAAGATAAGCGCGCTCCTATTCAAAATATAGCCGATACAGTAGCTGAAAAAATGGTTCCTGTTTCTTTTGGTTTGACACTGCTTACATTTTTCTTCACTCGAAACCTTAACAGAGCGATGAGTATGTTAGTTATTGATTTTATTTGCGGAATTAAATTATCAACGGCCACAGCTTTATACGCATCCATTGGACGTGCTGCAAAAGAAGGGGCTATTGTTAAAGGCAGTGATCATATTGAAAAGATGTCTAAACTAAATACAGTTATTCTTGATAAGACTGGAACTATTACAGAAGGAACGCCTGTGGTTCAGCAAGTAATTGCTGCTGAAGGCTTTAATCAAGAAGATGTCATTCGTTTAGCTGCAGCAGCTGAGAAAAATTCTACCCATCCTATTGCTGATGCAATTATGAAGCAAGCGAAAGATTGGAACATTTTAATTCCTATTAGAGACAATAATGCTCAGGTAGAAACAACGGTAGGAAAAGGAATTTCCACTTGGTTAAATGGTAAAAGAGTTATTGTTGGAAGTTTACGTTTTATGAATGAATTAAAAGTTAAAACAACCAACTTACTTCAACACATGCAAAACGACGAAAATGTGATTTATGTAGCTTATGATCAAACACTTGTAGGAGTAGTTAGCATTTTTGACAAAATACGTTCTGGTATGCACCGCGCAGTGAACAATCTTCGACATCAAGGTATTAACGACATCATTATGCTTACTGGAGACAAGAGAACGGTTGCAAGAGAGATGGCGCGTCGCTTAAAACTGAACTGGTATCATGCAGAGGCTTTGCCAGATGATAAAGCCTTTTATGTGAAGAAGTATGGAAGAACGGGAGCTGTCATGATGGTAGGTGATGGCATTAACGATGCACCAGCTTTAGCTCATGCTCATGTAGGTGTAACGATGGGTGCTAAACGAACAGACATTGCTTCAGAAGCCAGTGACGTTATTATTACGTCTGATAACCCAGAAATGCTTTCTGAGTTAGTTGGACTATCTAAAAAGACCATGAACATTATTAAACAAAACTTTATTGCCACGTTTGCTATTAATGGTATTGCAATTTTATTCGGTGCTTTAGGTATCTTCTCTCCAATTGTGGGAGCAGCTATTCATAATGCGGCCACTGTTGGTGTAGTAATAAATAGTGCAAGAATTTTATGGTTAGGGAGGGAAACCAATGAATCCCAAATTCTACGTTCTGCATGATATACCAGGTCGTATTCGATTTCATATCCCAGCATTGAGAGATAAGAAAAATCATGTGGAGATTGAGCATATGTTTTCTGCTTTAAAAGGTATAACAAGTGTGAGAATAGAACCCACCATTCAAACCATGCTTATTCACTATGATGTTTCACAACTTTCTCGCAATACCATTTTTCGTTATATATCTATCTTTTTTCAGCAAACGCGTTTAGATCCACTAGATGATATTATGATTCAAATGGATCCTGCCACACGAAATGATTGGCTGCGTACATTGTTTTCTGGGGGCTTACTTCTACTAGCAGGTATTCGAAAATCATCTTTTTATAAACCAGATGCACTCGTATATGGAGCAGTAGTGGCAACAGGCTATACGGTTTTATCCCATGGTACGAGCAATAAAATGAGGCACCCAGATATTTTAACTGGAATTGTTACGATGTTATCTCTAGGGCCATCAAATATGCTATATGTAGCGATGATTACATGGATTGTAAATGTGCTGGAATTGTTACATGAAAAGCAGAAAGTGCAATCACAAAAGTTATCTACAATTACGTAAGATATTCATTCATACCTTTTGTATGAATTGATATAAAAAACTTAAGATTATGGGGGAGTTTTATAATGATTAATCGCGATTTTCTAATGGGATTTGTATCAGGAACAGTGGTAGGCGCAGTAGGCTATCGTTTATATGAACAGAGTGGTGGGCAATTACAACGTTTGGTTCAACCTAAACAGGCATATGGTGGACAACAAACTATTTCATCTTATCAACCTTCTATGGAAGAGCTTCAAGCACAGAAAGAGCGTTTAGAAGATATGATTGCTGAATTACAAGTAAAATAATGATAAAAAGAGTGAGAGATAGTTCCAGGCTATCTCTCACTCTTTTTATTCATAATGAGGGAATCATTTTTAAATGATGAAACGCTTATTTACCGTATGCTAAAAAGTTTCCTGTGGTAAACTATTTCTTTTATTATATTCTGGGATTTTAAAATTATCAATACTTATACAGAAAAATATTCCAATTTTAAAAGTGATCAGAGTGAGGTATAGCTGTATACCTTATAAGCATTTAGTTACCATAAAACACGTTATAAGAACAAAAACAGGCTTCAGATTCTCTTAAAGCCTGTTTACTTACCTTTTTCCCTTATGGAGGTTTTCAAGGAGGACAATTATCATTTACTAGCCATTATCTTTCTCACCAATTTCAAATTACCTACAAGAATAAGAAAAATGATTGGATATACTAGAGCCGAATATAGTAATTTCCAGCCATTATAATAAAAAAAGTCCGTATTAACTACAAACCATTCAAAAATAACAGAGAAAAGTGTCCAACCTAAAATGTAAAGTACTTTTCTTCCGAAACCTTTATTAAATGGGTAAGAATTTAAAAATAAAAAACTAATAGAGGGAAAATACATAATAACTGCTAAAAGCGATAACCACTGAAATCCTTTTTGAAAATAACCATACAAATTGTAATGCATATCTAACACTAAATCTGTTGTTACCCCATAGGCGTAGGCAAAAACACATGTAGCATATATTTCAATAGGAACTAATCTTTTAGGTACGAAAAATGCTAGTAAATTAAAAACTAAAAAGAACAGAAAGACATAGATCATTATTAGACTTCCACCTTTGATTACTAAATAAATTGGATGAAATTAGTATGTCTATTTATAAAGTTTAAATGTAAATTAGCCAACAACGAATAAGTTTTCACATCTAGATCAAACTACCCAAGACACCGTGAGGCATCTATCCTTAAAATGAGAGCGTACACCTCAAAACAGAAAAACTCCCTTACTTGCATAAGAGAGTTTTTCTGTTTTCGGGCTGTATACCATATACAAAATTAGCTTACATAATGTAGTTATCAGAAGTAACAACCTTAGCTTAAAGCAAAATTGATCCTATTTTTTAATAAACAATGTTTCAACAATGCTACAAGATGTTTCATTTTCTATACATAAATGTATCAATCCTTATAGAACCTAATTGTCATGGTATACTATCGAACAATGACAAAACATTGTATATGCAATATGTTTTGTTCATTTTCTGCATTGAACGAACAAAAAACCACTGTTTAGGTCCAGTGGTTTTTTTGCTTTCAAAATTGAATATGTTTTTATCAATAGAGAATTCAATTGGATGCAGAGTATCTTGAGGAATTTGCTCAATTAAGATATAAATCATTCAGGTAAATGTTTCACTAGCTATGAAACATTTATATAGCAAAAGCAGGTTTAAACCAGCTACTACTTTGGCGAGTTGCTTTATTTATCACAAAAAATTTTAGGATATTTTACACGTAACTTGTCAAAAATACCAGAGAATATCTTTTGCATAAAAGGAGATAGATACATATGAAACTAAAGAAGGAATTAGGAATAATCTTTTTATCAGGCGTTATATTATTTTTCGGGAATTTATTTTCTGATAATAAATAGGTAATAGTTCCACTATGACAATGAACCATTCAGTAAAAAAAGATTTACCAAATATAAAGATTTTGGCTACTGGCGGTACCATTGCAGGTTCTTCTGAGATTAGCACGGATACAACTGGATACGAATCAGGAGCTCTTGATATTGAAACCATAATTAAGGCTGTTCCTCAGCTGAAAAAAGTAGCGAATGTGAGTGGAGAACAAACCGTAAATATCGATAGTCAAAATATGAGTAACTCAATTTTGCTAAAGTTAGCCAAACGAATTAATACTTTATTAGTATCTAAAGAAGTTGACGGGATTGTAGTGACACACGGGTCAGATACTTTGGAGGAGACAGCTTATTTTCTAGATTTAGTAGTAAAGAGTGAAAAACCTGTGGTTGTGGTGGGATCAATGAGACCAGCTACAGCTATAAGTGCAGATGGACCACTAAACTTATACAATGCAGTGAAAGTTGCATTTACCAAAGAAGCAAGAAATAAAGGAGTTTTAGTAACGCTTAACGATCGAATTGGTACAGCTCGTTATATTACGAAAACCCATACAACGGCAGCAGATACGTTTAAATCTCTGGAACAAGGATACGTAGGAGAAATTGCCGGGGGTAAGGTCTTGTTTTATAATGAACCAACTCGTAAGCATACAACACAGTCAATATT
Source organism: Priestia sp. RMT2NF4 (assembly GCF_047872835.1). Lineage (NCBI taxonomy): Bacteria > Bacillati > Bacillota > Bacilli > Caryophanales > Bacillaceae > Priestia > Priestia sp. RMT2NF4. The sequence goes on along the minus strand of NZ_JBLQZO010000007.1, from coordinate 16,120 downwards.
TGAAGTGTCAAAATTTGATAAACTTCCTCAAGTAGACATAATTTATGGTTATCAAAATGATTCTAGATACTTTTATGATACAGCTGTAAAAGCAGGAGCAAAAGGAATAGTAGTTGCAGGAGCTGGAAATGGATTACTATCTGACGCTGCTTTGGCAGGTGCTAGAGATGCAGTTAAAAAAGGAGTAGTTATTACTAGATCTAGCCGCGTAGGAAGTGGAGTTATAACACATGAAGAATCAGATGATAAGGATAAGTTTGTTACGTCCGATTCGTTAAATCCGCAAAAAGCACGGATTCTCTTAATGCTTACTTTAACTAAAACAAAGGATCCTAAAAAAATCCAAGAATATTTTAATGAATATTAATAAAACCGAAGTAAATCCTTTGCTATGAGTAGCAAAGGATTTACTTCAGTTAGTTTATATAAATTAACTATTAACATGAGGAAATTAATTATAAAGTGAGCGATTTAAGCCATAATGATTAAAACTATCCGGCATAAAATCATTTTTTATGTGAAAAACTTATTCATATCTACTGCATTTGAGAGTTTGCGTACTCTAATGCTCAATAAAGGCTGTTGAATGTAACAATTATTGATACCCTTTTGTACCAAAATTGGTTACTTTCACTTGTACAAAATAATTTATAGAAGTTTGCGAGAAAATCTCATCCCAATTTTTTTTATGAGTTCTCCAATAATTGGGATATTTATTATGCACATAAGAGCCTAGTTGTATGGGATCTATTTTATATTTTTTTTGGAGAGTATTCATGGCATGTCTCATATCCTTCTCCATTTTCTTCTCAATAACTTCTTGTACTTGATGTGAGTACGGTTTCCCAAATGAATTCTCATGTGGATCCCAATCTTCCGATATCTTTCCTTTAGCTTTAACGAATATATTAAAGGATAATCGTCCATCTTTTATCTCAGGATTAACTTTACTATTTAGTGATAGAATTTCATATGTTAAGGGTTTTTTATCTATTTTGGAGGGTATGACCCCGCCTTTAGTTTCACCTTTTAACCATTGTATACTTTGAACATCCTTAGGAGAGATAAACCCCTTTAATCTTTGTTTTTTCGCATCGATAATGCCTGCACCATCGTATATGATTTCTCCTTTATTAGTACGAAGAGCTTGGATAAGGAAGCTTGTCTTTGCTTGCAGATATTCGGAAGCTTTTCCTAAGCGCATAGGAGTCAAAATTTTCCCATTATAAATTTCATTTTGGGAAATATCAAAGATTTTTTCGGAGGCTATTTTCTTTTTCACAGGCATTTTAATAGCCATACTGGCTTTACCTTTAGTAAGTATAACGTATGAGCTTCTTCTTACTTCATCATCGCGTATAAAATGATTAATTAAACCTTTAATATTTCGATGCTTTGCTAAGGTTTCACCAATTAAGAATACTTTTAAATGTTCGCTGTAAATTCGATCTTCTTTTAAAGCCACATTACTTACAGCTTCTAATAAATTTTTCCCTACAGATTGTACGATAATTGTTTGAGGTACACCTGTACCGTTAGAATCCATAGAACTTTGGGGTAATAGAATCTGGTAAATTAATTCAATCTTTTTATCCTCGCGTTCATCAAGTGCTAGTCCACTAACAAATGAAAGTCGTTTCAAATCTTTTACATCCCAACATCCAGTAAGAAATATACATATAATAAAAATGAAGATTCTTTTTTTTACATTAAATTTTTTTATAGGGAAATCCTCCTTTTTCTACTCAAAAAAAATTGAACAGTATAGGTAAAAGCCATACTTATAAAGGAAAATAAAAAACCATAATTCAGCACATGGCCAAATTTAAAAAAAGCAATGATACTATTAGGAATAAGGCAACTTATAAAAGGTACAAGGAATAGAGTCAATAAAATGTAATTCTTTCTAGATGAACGAATGATGGTTTTAATACCAATATTTGTAGTACTAAGCACGCTAGTGGCTGTTGAAAAAAATTGAAATATCCAAATGGTGAGTAAAAACATATCAAATCTTTGAAAAAAAACACCTTGAATTTCGAATGATTGAATTAATGAAATGGTAGGCCAAGTAAGAGTAATTGTCTCTGAAACCCCCATTGCCCCTATAACACATATAAGGGAAGTTATGTAGAATAATGTGGGTAGAGTTAAGCCAATAATAAGTGCTTTTTTGGCACTTTCTATTTTTTGCATAAAAGGAATTAAGATAAAAATCACTTCAAAACCAGAAAAGTATACAAAGCCATCTATATATGGGGTCCATGAAGAAAATAAATTTTTTTCTAAGATAGGTTGAAGGTTAGAACTCTCAAAAATCTTTAAGCTAGATCCCATTAAAAAGAAGTATACAAAAAAAGTAATTGGAAATAAGAAGGAAAAAACTTTACTTATGGAATACATACCTCCCCTTACATGATAAATAGCAACCAACAGAAAAACACCTATAGTAACAAAGATAGGAGTGTTAGATAATAAGAAAAACTGAATAATCTCTGCTAATCCTCTTACTTGATATATAACTAATGTTAAGAAATAAATAATTAATAATATATTTAAGAACCTTCCAAAAATTTTCCCAAAAATCATCTGATTTAATTCAAAAATTGTTTTAGTAGGAGTTTTACATGCTACATGTAACATTAGTAAGCTAACAATGATAAAGGCAATACCAAGAATAAGCACGATAATCCAGCCATCAGGAGAATGCAATTGTGTTGTAATTGTTCTTGGTAAAACAAGTGTTCCATTACCAATAGTTGTACATGTTATAAAGATAGCCGTTTGAATCATGGTAAGTTTTTTAGCCGTTTTAATCATAATTTCACCTTTGCTTTTTGGATGAAAATCGCTTTGATTTTTGAGTATGAGTTGGTAGGAGTTTTAAAGGTAAACGAAGAAGTGCATCTCTTAGGTCTTTTCGGTCTTTTGCTAGAATAGGCTCATAAAATTCATATTTAAAACTTTCTAATTGGCATAAGTGACCTATTAAAAGTAGAAAACCCATAATGACGCCAAATAAGCCAAAAATACTAGCACTAATCATATTAATAAACCTAAGAACTCGTAAGGATAAGCTAAATTCATACTGTGGTATCGTAAATGATGCTGTAGCTGTCACTGCAACAATAACAACCATTAGAGCACTCACAATATTGGCCTGGACAGCAGCTTGTCCAATTACTACTCCTCCTACCAATCCCAAAGTTTGACCAATGGGTTTAGGAAGTCTTAAACCAGCTTCTCGTAATAATTCAATTGTAATTTCCATAAGTAAAGCTTCGACTAAAGGCGGAAAAGGTACATTTTGACGACTTCCAGCTATAGCAAGGGCCATAGTAGTTGGTAATAACCCAGGATGAAAAGCAACAAACGCAATATAAAGACCTGGTAAAAAAATGGTAATAAATATAGATAAATAACGAAGAATCCTTAATAATGAACTTGGAATCCAGCGTTGATAATAGTCATCTGGGGTTTGTAAAATTTCATTAAATGTAATTGGGGCTATCGTTGCAAAAGGTGTTCCGTCTAATAAAATTCCTATTTTACCTTCTAATAAAGCAGAAACAACTCGATCAGGTCGTTCTGTTGATTGGACTTGTGGAAAAATGGAGTAAGGATAATCTTCAATAAGCTGTTCAATATATCCTGATTCCATAGGATCATCAATTTTAATATTACGAATACGCTTTATCATATCTTCAACTAACTCTCGGTCTGTTAAACCTTTAATAAATAACAATGCAATTTTCTTTTCATTTCGTTCTCCAACAAGCATTTCTTTAATAGTCAAATTAGGATCATTGGCTCTTTGGCGAATAAGTGCTGTATTTGTACGAAGCTCTTCAATAAAGCCTACTTTTGGTCCACGAAGCATCGATTCGTTTTCAGGATCTTCTAGGGAGCGTTGTTGTACCTTTTTCATTTCAATAGATAATCCAGTTGAATAACCTTCTACTAATAGCACACCATTACCTTGAAGTACAGCCTTTCCAATCTCTGAAAAAGTTCTTAGTTGATCAGTCTTAATTCCTAAAATAGAAGAGGAGATACATTTTATTAAATTTTCTTTCGGGCAAAATTCTTGATGCTGAAGAGGACGAATAACTTGGTCTGAAATTAGCAAAGTTTCTGTTAACCCTTCTGTAAGAATTAACATAGCAGGAGTCTTATCTTGGCCAATAGAGAAATCTTGAAATAAAATGTCACTACTTTGCCCAATACCATTTTTTAAATAGGCAATATTAGAAGCTAGATTTTCTTTTAGAGATGTTTCTTCTTTCGTCATAATATACTCCTTATTAATAAGTAACTTATGCCATATTTTGTGTATTTTTTTTATACTTATACTTTTAAATTATAATTTAACAAAAAAAGGAGCATGATGAGTATGGGAAATCACCCTTTACTCCAATAGAAACATTACTAGCCTGACATCATTTTATTAACGGTAAGATGCTACTCACAGTACAACCTCGGTTTTTCTGATTTTGATTTAGTGGAAATGATGGCAGAACGTGGATCATTATTGCTCATACAACTACTATGCGTCTAGTACATCAATATGAACCTGAACTAGATGAACAAGTACGATGTCATCTTAAGACAAGCAATAATTCCTGCAGAGTTGATGAAACGTATGTGAAAGTAAAAGGCGAATGGATGTATCTGCATCGGGCCGTTGATTCAGAAAGAAATACGATTGATTTTTATTTAAGTGAAGAGATAAACGAGCAGCCAAGCGCTTTTTTAAGAAAGCCTTGGCTTTTTCGCGCGTTTCTATGCGTCGTGTGATAACAGTAAATAAGAAGCTGGCTTTATCCTATTGCCCTCCAAGAGTTAAAAGAAGAAAAGCTATTGTGAATTTATTTTAAAGCCGCAGCAATTTACATATTTATTTTTGATGAGATCAAAGGGAATATTGAATTACCTATAAAAGATGGACTAGTGAAAAATATTAGATTCCGTAAAAGTATATCTTTACGAACAAAAATGAAATTCAATTAGCGAACGCTTTTCAGTGTTCGAAAAAGTATAAAAACACTGTACGAACGACTTTATATTGACACACCACTTTTACGAACGTTTTTAAATAATATCATCTCATATATAGGTGGTTTTAAGTTTAAGATGGAAGGTTCAATCGGTTAATAATCTGAGTAAAACCCTCTTCGTATCATTCGAAGAGGGTTTTTTGTTTCTTCTATTTAGTTCTCATTGCTTTCTTTCAATGCTTTTTTTCTCGCTTTCACAGAAAAATAGGTATTGATCCAAGCTGTAACCGGAATAATGAGAGCTACTCCAATCCCCGCAAAGAAAATGGTCATCATTTCCGCACCAAAGATTTTGGAGTTCACGATCGCACCGATGGAATAATGTAAATCCTTAAACCAGATGAGAAGTGCGAGATAGCCTCCAAAAAAGGCAAAGAACAGCGTGTTCGTATCAGTTCCAAGAATATCCTTTCCGATCCTCATTCCGGACAAGAATAAGTCTTTTCTGCTGATTGAAGGGTGATGCTTCATTGTTTCGCCCATTGATGAAGTGATTGAAATGGCAACCTCTGTAATCGCACCGATTGTACTGATGATCATGACAGAAGCTCCTATTTTAACAAAATCAATGCCTACAAAAAGGGAGAAGACAGCAAGCTCTTCAGTCTCTTCTTCACCGTACCCTTGAATCATAGATACGTTCACGATCACCTCAATTAATACAATCAAAAGAACAATCGTGACAATTGTAGAAAGAAAAGCAGTTCCTGTTTTTCGATCTACGTTATTAATGAAAAAGAGATTAATACAACTAATGATTGCACACGAAATTAAAGTGATGATGACTGGATTCATTTGCGGGCCGAGCATAAGAAAAATGGTAAACATAAGCACACCAAAGTTCAAAAACAAGGATATAAAAGAGCGTATTCCTCTATATCCGCCAATTAAAATCATTAAAACAAGTAGGATCAGTGACAGGATGACTAATGCATTCATATTCTTTTCCTCTTTTGGTTAATAAAATAGATAGATGTGTACACGGCGATTGGGATGGTTAGCATAATGCCAATTCCTCCTGCCAGTGCACGTGCAATCTCTAAAGAAAGGTTCATGGAAAGGGTAAACCCTAATGGTGAAGCATTCTTTAAATACAGAATCATGGACGGAATGGATCCCGCCGCATAAACAAAAAACAAGATGTTGGTTAATGCGCCCATGACGTCTCTCCCAATGTCCATTCCTGATTTTCGAAGCACCGTTAAGCTTATCTTTTCATTCTTTTCATAAAGCCCAAAGAGGGAAGAGGAAATGGTGATTGAAACATCCATGACCGCCCCTAACGATCCAATCAACAAGCCAGCCATAAAGACAATTTCATACGGTCGAGTCAAAAATTGCATTCCTTCATATCTTAATCCGTTTCCATTTGTAAAATGGACCACGGCATACATAACTCCTAACGTTAGGAAGATGCCCAGCAGTGTGGATGTGATCGAAGCGTACGTCATTTCATTTACACCATTGAGGAGCAGCAACGAAATGACTGTAAACAAGATGACCAATATACTGCAGATGAAAACTAAGCTTTTGTATGAACTGTTCACGTAAATATCCAATGCGAAGGACATCAGAGCAGCATTAACCACCAAGCTGATCAAGGCAAGGAATCCCCGTTCCTTACCGACAAAAAGGAGCGTGAAGATGAAAAGCCATCCGACAAGCAGAACGTACTTGTCTCGCTTGGCATTCTTAATGGATCCGGTTAAGTGCTTTTCTTTTGAATGCTTATCAATTATAACGAAGATTTCATTACCGGGTTTATACTTTTGATCGTAAGCGCCAGATGAGGAGTATTCATTTTCTAAATGAATAACTTTCCCTTTGTCTTTGCCGTTTTTTATTTCGGCTTTAATACTTTGTTTATAGGTTTGGTCCTGATTATTATGCTGATCGGTCACTTTCTCTTTACTTTGCAAATGGGTACTCAACACTTCAGCTATCGGCTGCTTGTAGAATGAGCTATTATGATTCACAAAAATGATGGAGAGGACAAAACAAAACACAATAAGGGAATAAACCACCCGTTGTTTTCTAGACATCTTTTTCAATTTATTAATCATCATTTTAATCTCGAATTCCTCCGTTCGGAAGGGGTCTGTTCTATACTCATCAGAATTGTTATAGCTTATATTTACTTAGTGAAAAAAGAGAGAACAATGCATTGTATCATGGATAAAGGATTGAAACAAAATTTTCTAAGGTTGATAGCTTAAAAAAAGGAGAAAATACATATGAAAAAAGGTAAGGCACTTGCCCTAGTATCTGCTTTTGGATTATTAATTACGGGAGGAGTAGCTGAGGCATCTACTACATATGAATCATATTCTAAAAAGGTTCCTGCATTTAATGGTAGTGCGTATACAGGGTGCCAAGGGATGACTGGTTACGACACCACATTGGAAACTATTGATAAAACACAGTTAAACTAAAAAAGAGAAGGTTTTTAACCTTCTCTTTTTCTATATCATCTATGTTTAAATACTCTTTCTCATCCCGCATTCTCGACATTCACGTAAGAATATGCCACCCTTTACAGAACTATCTCATTTTATTCTTTAACTCAAATACGTCATCAATGAAAATAAATAAATCCCCAAGAGAATCGACAAACTGAATGAATCCTGTCTCTGTTATGAAATGACCTTACCTATATAAAGGCATAGACTCTTTCACGCTACGAAAGGTTAATATTTAAATAACAGTTCGTCGTTATTTAAATATTCTTCACTTCTATGAGGCTTGTCTAAATAAAATGTACGCGAAATGAATAATAATCTTCTTGATTTATCTGTTGTATATAAATATAATGTAACTGAAGTACGCAAAAAGAGAACACGAAATTTAAAATATAATTTTCGTTATTATCATTTTTTGATTTCATTCAATACCTATGTACAGGAAGCTCATGTTTATTATTATGTAGTTGCTACGATCGAGACTTTTGAAAGCGATATCATTTCGTTCGAAGAAAAAATTTAAAGGGTTTAATTATTTTAACAAGTTATAGAGATATCTAATGTTATGATTTCCTTATCTCTAAATAAAAGAAGAAGATATTTCTTTATCTGAAATGAAGGGATAATAGATTAAGGTACTCTTGTCTAACATTCATATAAATCTAGTAACAGTCACTTCTAGGTTTATATGAATGTTAGACAATAAACAGGATTTCAAAAGGTTAAAAGGATAATAGAAAATCTCTTTATAAATGATACTATATGCTCAGGTATATAAGGTGAGCCGAAAAAGTGTATTTTACATTAAAGATTTTGAAAACGCTTTACTGAAGGGGGGAGTTAATTTCAAATTATATGATTACCATTTATTTTAAAGATTATTCACACATTGGACTTATTTTTAATCATTGTCTTTTTTATAGACGCTAGCCTAAGCATAGGCTCTCTTTAAGTGTTTTAATGAACCATAAATTGAAAGGGGTTACAACTATGAAGAAATTGGGATTAGCTACACAAATATTTATTGGACTTGCGTTCGGGATTGCTATAGGCGCTATTTTTTATGGAAATAATACAGCGATGGCCATTCTTCAACCTTTAGGAGATATTTTTCTTCACCTAATCAAAATGATTGTTATTCCTATCGTTGTATCTGCACTAATCGTATCTATAGCTGGTGTAGGTGATATTAAAAAGCTAGGGAGACTAGGTGGAAAAACCATTCTTTATTTTGAAATTGTTACTACGATTGCATTAGCAGTGGGATTATTAGCCGCAAATTTATTCCATCCAGGTAGTGGTATAGATATGGGGAACCTTGAGAAAGGTGATATATCCAAATATGAAGAAACATCTAAAACAACTGAGAGTACAGGTGTAGCAGCTCAAATCGTTCATATTATCCCAACTAATATATTCCAATCATTGACTGAAGGAAATTTATTAGCGATTATCTTTTTCTCAGTCTTATTTGGTCTAGGAGTTGCAGCAATTGGAGAAAAAGGCAAACCAGTTTTAAACTTTTTTGAAGGCGTACTGGAATCCATGTTTTGGATGACAAACTTAGTTATGAAATTTGCTCCATTCGGAGTATTTGCTTTAATTGGTTTGAATGTCGCGAAGTTTGGAATCGGTTCATTAATTCCTTTAGGAAAGTTAGTACTCGTTATATATCTGACCATGATTTTCTTTGTTTTTGTAGTATTAGGTATTATTGCAAAAATGGCTGGAACTAATGTTTTAGTCCTTATAAAAATCTTAAAAGATGAGTTAATTTTAGCGTTTACAACCGCAAGCTCTGAAGCAGTATTGCCAAGGTTAATGACTAAAATGGAGAACTTTGGTTGTCCGAAAGCTGTCACATCATTTGTTATTCCGACAGGATACACCTTTAACCTTGATGGGTCATCCATTTACCAAGCCATTGCTGCCCTTTTCATTGCACAAATGTATGGGATTCATTTATCTTTCATAGAACAAATTACACTTTTACTTGTATTGATGTTGACTTCTAAGGGAATGGCAGGAGTTGCAGGAGCATCATTTGTTGTTGTATTAACAACACTAGGATCAATGGGATTACCTCTAGAAGGTATGGCATTCATTGCTGGTATTGATCGTATTTTAGATATGCTTCGTACATCTGTCAACGTAGTAGGTAACGCATTAGCTGCTATTGTGATGTCTAAGTGGGAAGGCGGATTCGACAAAGAAAAAGCAAAGCATTATACAGATTCTATTAGAAAATCGGACGTAGCATAAAAAAATTTCTTTTTATGTAAAGAAGGAGATCAATGTTATGACAAATATAGAAATACCAGAAAAACAAAATGTAAGAATTGAAAAAGATTTCCTAGGAACAAAAGAAGTTCCTACTTATGCTTATTATGGGATTCAAACTTTACGTGCAGTTGAAAACTTCCCAATAACAGGATATCAGATTCACCCAGAGCTTATTAAAGCATTAGGAATCGTTAAAAAGGCTGCTGCTCTTGCTAACATGGAAACAAAAAGGTTATATGATGGATTGGGTAACGCAATTATTGAAGCAGCAGACGAGGTTATCGAAGGGAAAAGAAACAATCAATTTATTGTTGATCCAATACAGGGTGGTGCGGGGACCTCAATGAATATGAATGCAAATGAGGTTATTGCAAATAGAGCTTTAGAGTTACTTGGTCACAAGAAAGGTTCTTATTCCGATTTAAGCCCTAATAGTCATGTAAACATGTCACAATCAACAAACGACGTATTCCCAACTGCTATCCATATTGCAACGCTTAATCTGTTAAATAAGTTACTAAAAACAATGAATTATATGCACAGTGTATTTCAGAAAAAGGCAGAACAATTTGATTCTATTATAAAGATGGGACGTACTCACCTACAGGATGCGGTTCCAATCCGTCTTGGTCAAGAATTTGAATCATATAGTCGTGTTCTTGAGCGAGATATGAAACGTATTAAGCAATCTTATGGACATTTATATGAGGTTAATATGGGAGCAACTGCAGTTGGAACGGGTTTAAATGCAGATCCACGTTATATCGAAAATGTTGTAAGATATCTAGCAAATATTAGTGGTTTACCACTTAAGAAGGCCAATCATCTTGTAGACGCGACTCAAAATACAGACGCTTATACAGAAGTCTCTGCTAGCTTAAAAGTTTGCATGATTAATATGTCTAAAATTGCGAATGATATCCGATTAATGGCATCTGGTCCTCGTGCAGGATTAGCTGAACTTATATTACCAGCTCGTCAACCTGGTTCATCTATTATGCCTGGAAAGGTCAATCCTGTCATGCCTGAAATGATTAATCAAGTAGCTTTTCAAGTTATAGGTAATGATCATACAATTTGCCTGGCATCGGAAGCAGGTCAACTTGAACTAAATGTGATGGAGCCTGTTCTTGTGTTTAACTTGCTTCAGTCAATCAGTATTATGAATAACGCATTCCACGTCTTCACAGACCATTGTCTAAGAGGCATTGAAGCAAATGAGGGACGTTTAAAAGAGTATGTAGAAAAAAGTGTAGGGATTATTACAGCCGTAAATCCACATATAGGATATGAAGTAGCAGCACGAATTGCTAGAGAGGCTATTTTAAATGGAAAGTCGGTACGAGAACTATGTTTGCAATATGACGTATTGACTGAGGAGGAGCTTGAGTTAATTTTAAATCCCTATGAAATGACGAATCCAGGTATATCTGGCAGCTCTCTTTTTGACAGAAATTAATTTTTAAAAGCTTGCTCCATATTAAGTTTATCGTATAAGCCACCTACTTGGGATATCCCTAGGTGGCTTATTTTCTGTATAAACGTCTAAAAATACCACCTGCTATTCAAACCAGGCTATTTTTTATAGTCCAATTACCACCTAAATGTTTTTATACATCTATGGCGGAACAGGAACGAGCAATCATTTTACAGCGCCAACGAGAAGGAATAGCCGTTGCTAAGGCAAAAGGAAAACATCTAGGGCGTCCCATCATTGCTTTTCCTAAAGAATGGGATAGGTTATATAAAGAATGGAAGTCTGGAACAATTACGGCTGTCGCATTTATGAAGGAAATAGGCATGAAGAAAGCGACGTTTTACAATAAGGTAAGGGCTTATGAAGCAAATAAGTAACTATAACAAGAAATAAAAAGAAGCCTAAGCTGAATTTATAAGATATCAGATTATGCTCTTATTTACATTGTTTTCTTTATATGATCGTTTTTATCTTTTTCACTTACAAATATAATTAAAACAACTGTTTCAAGTTATACACGACATATTCCTGGGGGCGATCCCCGAAATCTTTTAAGAAAACGTTGGTTAGGGTTAAATGCTAACGGTACGTATGGTGATACATACAACATTCACGGCAATAACAATGAAAGTAGCATTGGAAAATATGTGAGTCAAGGTTGCGTGAGAATGCATAATGCAGACATCGAAAAGCTTTATGATAAAGTCCAAGTAGGTACACCGGTTGCCATTACGTATTCTTATAAAAGCTTCGTTGATCCTACAAACGTATACGGTTATAAATTCAAAGGCTATAAGATGAAAAATAATTAATATCTGAGCAGCATTCCATGTTTTTTTATCATGGAATGCTGCTCTTTTTTATTTTTAAATAAACCTGTATTTTCTTGATATTTATAAGCCACAAAATACTTTAGTTATCATCTTATAAATCTAGCTTTAGAACAGCTTCATCTTTTTTTGCTATATAAAACCGAGTAGTTAAACTTTAGGAAATTTACAATATTATAAAAATTAAAATTATAATATATGTTTTGCTATAATCTAAAAGTAAATAAAATTAGTTACCGAGGGGAATAAGTATGAATCATATCTTTATTGTTTTAGTGGAGTTTTATCCGTCTTGGCTTGCCATGACTCGTGAAGAGAGAGGAAAAAGGGCTAATGAACTTAAAGAAATTACTTTAAAATATCCGGAAGTACAGGTGCGTTTCTTTGATGCAGAAGCTTTACCTGGAAAAGATTATACAGATATTATCATTTGTGAAACTAATAACATTCAAAAGTATCATTATATGTGGGAAGAAATAAGAGATCACTCTGTATATACTGAGGGGCATATGAAGATTAAAAATGTTATAATGGGAATGGAAGAAGCTTATAAAAAGTTTGAAGAAGATTCTTTGAATAGCAATTAAATAAATATAAAAAGAATAATGTAAAATAATCAATCCTTTTTATAAAAAATCAACTTAAATTTAAACCGTATAATAAAAAAACCTTAGCAGAACTAAGGTTTTTTTATTTGAGTAAATTTATCAATTTCTTTTATTCCTTTAAGTGATCTTTAAAGTACTTTATTTAAAATAGTTATATCATTTACACACCTTGTAGAAAAACTTCATATTTGTCGTCACTAAGTGTAAATAGTAAAATGTTAATAATATATAAAATAATTTATCGTTTACCTAACTAACAACAAAACTTAAACAAAGTTACTTTTTAATAAAATATTTAATCACAACATTTATTTTTGAAGATAGATGTATATGAATCTACAAATCTGGCCAGACTAATAACGTATTCCTCCTATTCCAATAAATTTGAAAATCCTTTGCCTACATAGGTAAAGGATTATTTTTGGTTCTATATCGTAAAAATGGACAATTTAACTATTAAAAAAACCTCAACACAACACGTATGTAGACTTTATAGATTATACTTATTCAATAAAATGTATTCCTTTAGATAATAAGAACTATATTATTTTCACAAAAAGACCAAATATGGAAGAAAATAAAATATAATGTAGTTACGACAAATGCGTAAGAGGGAGTAAAAACGATGAATAAAAAGAGAATATTTATTGCTTTGCTGGTTTTTCTTGTATTTGGGGTCACTATACAAGCACAAGCTGATGTAAGTGTACGTGGATACTACAGAAAAGATGGCACGTATGTTAGACCTCATATGAGGAGTGATCCAGATGGCAATTTTAACAACAACTGGTCCACTAAGGGAAACATTAATCCTTATACGGGAGAAGAAGGAACAAAGACTTCACCGAGTGATAGTAGTTATTATGACTCGGACTATGATTCATCTGACGATAGTTATAACGATTCAGATAGCTCCTATTCTGATGATACTTATTACGAGGACGATACAGATTATAGCGAAGATAGTTATTCAGATGAAGGATATGACGAGAATGGAGATATATACGACACAGATTCCTTAGATAATGAAGATGCAACAGCTGCAATGAATGCAATGGATACTGTCTATAAATACTTTGATAAGTTAAATGAAAAAGAATATAAAGATGCATATAACTTATGGAGTTCTAAATGGAAAAAGAAACACTCTTATAAAAAATTTAAAAAGGGCTATAAAGGTTTTACACATGAGATAACTACAATATCTATTGATTCAAGCGATGATAATAAAGTGATTGTAGAGGGAGAGGTAGCAACAAAGGAAAAAGGTGAACAGCATAGCTACTCTTTTATTTACAAGGTAAAAGTCAGTGAAAGTGGCAAAGGAAAAATAACAAAAGGAACATTGGTAAAGTCATATTAATATAAGCTCGACAATATGGCTTACAGCGTGTTCATTTAGATTAATCTACGTTCAAAAATAATTGTATTATTTAGCCTTAAAGGCTATAGGGGCAGGCTAAAGCCTGCTTTTTCTTTTACTCGTGCAATAGTATATTGCAAATTTGCTATGTAAAGGTTACATAGCTGATGCAACCTTTATTAAAAACGTCATGTTCAATAGAATGAACATGACGTTCTCCAGACCTGAACATATATGTGCACTTTTAGTTAATATAAAACCAGTTTCAGGAAAAAATATCCTTATCAGAAAATATATCTGTTATGATAAAAATATAATCTTCTCTAAAGGATGAAGTCTATGAAGGAGTTTTTATCTAGTTTTTTACTTATAACAAGTTGGCTTATATTTGCTATAAGTGCCTATTTGTTTGTTAGTGTTTTAATCGCACCTTCCTATGCATTTATTCCTTTTTGTAAGGTGGTAGGTGCTGGATTAGTTTGTTTTTATTTATCAAAAAAGCTAAACAAAAAAACTAAAGTTAACTAGGTTTAATCTTTATATAATATACATCCGTAGACTAGACAAGAAGGGTGTGTTTATTCAGTGACATTTAAAGAGCTTTTGCCATATCATGCGTTAACAGTTATTAGCTCTAGCGTTTCTTATTCCATATTTCTTATCATCATTGAGCCTAGTTATAGAGCTGTTATTGCATTTTTTATGATCTCACTTATTACAATCATTCCTTATTCTGTTGCAGCCGTACCACTGCAGCTAGTTCTAAATAAATGGCCTAAAAAGTTTAGTATTCTCTACTTATGTACCTATTCTGTCGTAGCAATCCTATTCCTTTATATCTCTTATAAGCTTCAAGGAAATTGGTCTGATCCGATAGGGGATTATCATAAAATGTTTGTATTTGCAGTCGGTGCAGCCATCATATACTGGTTTTGGGATTCCATTATCATGAATAAGAAAGAATATCCGTATTATTAAAGTACAAACCTAAACTATATAAGCTACATAAAATGCATTAAATAAATTTTTCGTTCTTCTAATGTTAAAATATGGTTAAATTTCAACAACATAGCAAATAGGAAAACAAATATGGCTTTATCCCGTAATCTCACATTGGTTTTACTAAGTTTATTAATCATACTAGGTTTTAGTAGTTACTTTTTATATAGCAGTAACCACCATAAGATGCTATCTAAAAGAGAAATTAATGATTTTATAGAAGATAAAAGAAAAGCTAACTTATCTATTCTTAAAGAGGAGAATATTAAATCTAAGCCAAATCCTCATGCTCTTATTTTATATAAAGATAATACTAAATTGGGCACTTACATCCTTACAAAAAGCAGACAAGGAATTGAAGAGCACAAGGGAATGGAAGTACCAATAGATAAAACCTTGCCAATACATGTTACAGGAGCCTTATCAGGGGTTCCATATCTCGGCATATATATTACAAATAATAAATTAATTCAAGAAGGAAAATATATAGAAATGGAATTTGAAGACGGAACAAAAGTAAGAAAGAACATATCTTTAGATCAAAAAGGATATACTCTTTCAGAAAAAACCACTCCTGAAGTACCCAGAGAATCTGTCCAGGTCTCAGTCAAAAAAGATAGTCAAGTTTTATATACAAATGAGTACTAAATAACTGTTAATCTCTATATTACATACAATTTTAGTTAACATAAAACGTGTTCTTGGAACAAAAAAGGCAACTAATTATATAGTCGCCTTTTTTTGTTTTGCTGGTTTGCTTATCAAATATTGAATCATTAAAAGAAGCACATAACCTATAACTGTGCCAAACGTGTTGAGTAGAACATCATCAATATCTGAACTACGACCTATGAAATATTGAATAAATTCAACTAAACATGTAACAGATAAACCTAAGATGATTATTTTTTTAATTGAATGATATTTTCTCCAAATAAAGGCTACAAAAAAGCCTAAAGGTAAAAACAACATAACATTTGCAGTTAAATTTAAAAGCGATACGCTGTTCCATTCATCGACATTTGTATTTGTTTGAAAGAAGTA
>NZ_JBLQZO010000006.1:0-210142 GCF_047872835.1 Priestia sp. RMT2NF4 | reverse complement strand
GCAAGGTGGTAAATGGGTTAAGCGCAGACTCCCATCTCTTGTCTAAGGAGATTCTCTATATGCCCGTATGGGCGCACACCAATTTCATCTAGAAAGATTGTACCTTTATCAGCGCTCTCAAACAGCCCCTTTTTGCCGCCTTTCTGCGCTCCTGTAAAGCTGGCTTCTTCGTACCCAAACAGCTCACTTTCTAGTAATGTATCGGTCATGGCACTGCAATTCACGGCAAGAAACGGTCCGTTTTTACGTGTAGAATGATTGTGGATAGCCTGAGCAAACAGCTCTTTTCCTGTACCGGTTTCTCCTTGAATCAAAATAGGATACTCAGTGGCAGCCATTTTCCGGGAAATTTCAATCGTTTTAAGCAAAGCTGGGTGTTCTCCTATAATATCTTGATAGTTATACTTAGCAGAAAATCCGTTTTTTCTAAGTTCTGACTGCGCTTTTCCTTCTATTTCAACAGCTTGATTAACACTTTTAAACGTTGCTACAGTAGTATTGCTTTTCTCAATCATCGACTTATAGATAACCATTTCGTACCCATTTATGTTAAAGTACTGACTTTTCTCATCGGACGATATAATAAACTCCACAAGGCCTTTGTTAGAAATTACGCTTTGAATCTCATGATCTATAGCATCGGAAGAAGCTAGCTGGAACAGTGATTCTAACCTTTTATTGAATAACGTAATTTTTCTATTAAAATCCACGGCAAGAATACCATCTTCTACTACGTTTACAATACTCTTTACATGAAGGTGAAGTTCTTTCATTTTCCCTTCTGCTTCTATTAGTTTTTTTTGCAGCACAATGATGTTTCGCAAATAGCGATCCCAAATAATTGAATGATTAGACTGATTAAAACCGAATGATTTTATAAGTTCAAAAATGGTCGCCATGTCAAAAAGTCTAACGCCTATATCAATTACATGCTTTACGTATGGGGGACACAAGTGAACCTCACCTGGAGAAACTGCAATTTCAACACCTTCGTAATAGGTCTTTTGCTTTTTAAAAGGGATAAACTGAACATGATTAATGCCTACTTGATAAAGAGATTCTATTAATTTAAGAGTTTCTTTATCGTCATCATTTACAATTAATACTTTTGTATGGGCAGGGATTTTCAGTAATTCATTTATATGCTTATGATGAATTGTTCTATTTCCTACAATTTCATGTGCATGCTGAACGTCTAATCTGTTCTTCATTTCATGATATATACTCTCTGATGAACAAAGAACAACATCTCCATCAATTTTTCTTGGTAATTCTTCATCAATCGCAAAGCATTCAATAAAAATATAATCGCCTAGCAACTCTTTTAATTGATTGTGTAAAATGATTCTAGTTTGCTTGCTTCCTGTTATTAAAACTAATTTCTTTTTCATCGTATGGACACCTTTCTACAGGCCTTTAACTTGACTTGCCTTCAGAGATTAGTCTTGGAATACTATACCTATCATTTTATACTTTGCTGTGCATTTCATCTAGCGGACGTTTGTCCCTTTTGTAAATAAAAATAAGTAGAAAAAAGCGCCTCCACTTTAATGGGTGGAGGCACGATATGCTAAAGTGCTAGATGCATTGAATTACTTTTTTCTCATTTAATGTCTACGTTTATTGGTTTGATATCTAAGGCTACTTTCACAATAGAGTAATCGTCTTTTTGACCGTCGGTATAAGCCCAATAGCCATTGCTTTCAGGGCTTTTTCTGAAGGTAAGCTCAAAACCTTTGCCTTGGTTAAACGCATAGCTCTTTATTTCTTTGCTCTGAGCGTTATCGATAAGATCGTAAGCTAAAAATTTCCTTAATACACCGTGCGGAGAGAAAAGACCCGTGTTTGGCCCAACCTTTTCACTGTAGTATTCATTTTTTCTAGTAGATGTTTTAGCTGGGTTTATGACGATTTCTTTTGTTGTGATATTTACTTTATCACCTGGCGTAATACAAGAGATAAGAATATTTTTGTAATCACTCGGAAATTTGTCATTTGCCTGTACCTTTGCTAAGTCAACTAGCGTAATGCCGCCTCTTCCAACAACTTCTATTTGTTTTTCTTTATTGTTTACCACCATAGCAGTATCTTCATCGATGCCGTAAGAAAGCTGATTTTTATTTCCTTTTTCATATGCTGTTGCAATAAGGCGTCCTAGTCTTGCTTTGTTGTCAAAATGCTGATCTACCAGACCGTATTGAAAAAAACCAAGGCCTTTTTCCAAATAAGCAGGACCGCCTTCTTGCTGATCCATATCATCGTACGTGTCTGTAAATCCGTATGAAAGCGCTCCGTAGCTATCTCCGCCAGCCAGCATAGTATTACTCATAATTGCCGCTCCGGCACTCGTACCGCCAAGTACTGCCCCGTTTTTATACGTATGCCATATGGCTTGTAAAACGTTTGAGTCCGAACCATTTTCATTACGCAAGGAGCCCGTAATCAAGGTTTGATCTCCTCCTACAAACCAAATGCCTGTTAGCCCTTTAACTTTTTGGGCTAGTTTATCACTGTTCATATTTGTTTTCCAAGTCAACTCATCTTCAGAAGTTCCTTTAAAGTCGTGGTTTGAAATAGGTAAAATCTCTATATTTTCTGCCTTCACTCCGTATTTAACTAAATCACTTTTAAACTGATTAGAGGAGTCGAACTTAGTACTTGCTGCAGGAACAATCCCTATTTTGGCCTGCTTTCCTCCTGCAAGAGTAATAAACTTGTCATACACGCTTGAATTACTGCTTCCAAGCGCTCCTCCTGCAATTAAAAGGTTACCTTTAATCTCGTCGTATGCAGGACTTTCAGATGAAGAAAAAGTAGGTTTTTTATACGTTAAACTAGTTTTTTTATCCGGTTGAAATTTGACGGTTTTAGGTGTAATGTCCATTCTTACATTTACAATGGAATAATCATCTTTTTGTCCATCAGTATACCGCCAGTAGCCGTTTGTGTCATTATCCTTTTGGAAAGCAATTTCGTATCCAGACCCTTTACTGTCATAAACATAGCTGTTAGCAGATTTCATTGATTTATTATCAACGAAAGAATATGATAAATAAGCCTTTAATCTTCCATACGGTGTAAAAACACCCGTAGCAGGCAGTGCGTTAAAGGAATAATATTCAAACCCCTTTGTTTCTACTTTATCTTTTGGAAATTCAAATGACTTTAAATGAAAGTTAATTTTATCTCCAGGAGATAAGTAACTGACTTTTATGTTCTCTAAGCCTGAACGCACTTTTTGCTTAGATATAAGCTTAGCTTTGCTCATATCTAATACAGCTAATCCGCTTCTTCCAACGACTTCAACCTTTTGATCTTTATTGTTAACGACCATAGCAGTATCTTCGTCTACACCGTATGCAAAGTTTTTTTCTTTGTCACGTTCAGCATTATACGCAGCTACTGCCAGTCGCCCAAGTCGTGCTCGTTCATCCATATGCTGATCAATTATGCCGTGTTGGAAAAATCCCAGCCCTTTTTGAACTGATAGAGGCTCGTATTCTTTCTTATTGTGTTGGTTTTCGTTTACATGTTTATTTTCCTTGTTTCCTATACTTTCTTTTAAAGCTCCTAGACTGTCTCCTCCTGTAATCATGACGTCACTCATAATTGCAGCTCCTGCACTTGTACCTCCGATAACTGCTCCCTTACGATATATATCCCAGATAGCTTTTAACGCTTCAGAATCGTTTCCATTATTTTCACGAAGGGAATCCACAATTTTTGTTTGGTCTCCTCCAACAAACCAAACTGCCGTTAGTCCTTTAATCGTACGGGATAACTTCTTGTCGTTCACTTGATTCTTCCAAGTCGATTCATCTTTTTGTGTGTCAGAAAAATCGTGATTGGAAACGGGAAGAATTTGAATAGAATCTGAGTTTACTCCGTATTTCACGAGGTCTTCCTTAAACTTTTCAGAAGACTGCAGCGTTGTGCTAGCAGCTGGAATAATCCCTACTTTGGCTTTTTCTTTTCCCCCAGCAAGCAAGAGAAATTTTTCATATATATCGTGATTGGATGTTCCTACACCTCCGCCGGCAATAACAAGGCTGCCTTTAATGCCCTCAGTATTTTCTTGTGCTTTTGCAAGCAGGGGTGTACTCAACGAAGAAAGTAATGTAAAGCTGATGAGACATGAAACCAGTTTCTTTTTCATTTGAAAGATCCTTTCCACGCAAATTTTAATACCCTTCTCTAATTAGCTCGTATCCTTTCCGCGATACTTTCGATAAATGATATCTAAACCCTGTTATTCAAACGTTCCTTTCACAACAGGGACACCGTCTTTTACCATTACTTTACCTTGAGCAAAAACCGTTTTAATTGTTAGCGTCTCTTTGTCTAAAAGGACTAAATCTGCATCTTTTCCGGGTTGAATATGCCCTTTATTGGACAGTTTTAATACTTTGGCAGGATTAGAAGTAATGACTTGAAGAGCTGTTTCTAACGGTACTGATTCCTCTAATACTGCATCTCGTACTTCTTGAAATAAAGAAGACACTTTTCCAACTTGAAGACCTTTATAATCTCCGTTATCATCAAAAAACGGCAGGCTCGCGTTTCCATCGGATGAAAACGTAATGCTGTCAATCGCCACTTTCTCTTCCAGCATGATGCGTAACCCTTTGCTGCACTTAACTTCGCCTTCTTCTAAAAAGTGAGGGATCGTGCTAGTCGTAAAATCTACATATCCGCCTCGCTTTGCAAATTGAATTCCTTCTTTAAACAGCTCTTCATTTCTATTAATATGTGTAGGGTGAAACTGACGAATTGGCAGGTCTGTTTTATCTGCGATTTGATTCAATAAAGATAATTTTCGTTCTCCGTCTCCTACGTGAATCTCTAATATTCCGGCTTTCCCTGATAAAATCCCTCCATTGCGGGCAGCGGAAGCCACCTTCACCAGCTCTTCAAATGTCGGTTCAGAAGAACGGTGGTCGGAAATGGCAATTTCACCTACTCCGATAATTTTATCAATTAAAATAAGATCTTCTTCAATGCTATTAGTTAACGTTTTTACTGGTATTTGATAGGAACCTGTGTGAATGAAGCAGCTGATCCCTTCTTCTTCTAACCCTCTTGCTTTGGCCAGAAGGTTTTCCATTCTTCTTGTTGTACCGTCTGTTCCAAGTACACCTACAATAGTTGTAACACCGGCAGTCGTTGCATCGGTTAACATTAGTTCAGGAGTGCGTGTTTTATATCCACCTTCTCCTCCTCCGCCAATAATATGAACATGTGAGTCAATGAAGCCTGGAGCTATAATGTGATTAGCGGCATCTACAACATCAATAGGAATGGACGTATTTACATGATCAATACAATCTTTTATAAGGATGATTTTGCTGTCTGCAAGCAATATATCTTTTTTGCCTAAGTGCTGTGGTGCATATACTTCTGCGTTTTTGATTAAGGTTAACAACTTCTATTCCTCCTACTAGTAAGCTCGACTTGCGAATAACATTTTTCCATATAATTTTAATGCTTAAAATGGCCCGTAATTGATAAAATAAGCAATCACAACGGCTATTAGACCAATCACATATTGAATAAGGACTAACGGCAACACCCATTTTGCCCACTTTGTCCATGAAATTCCCGCAATTGCTAAGCCAGCCATTAATGTTCCAGCCGTCGGGAAAATAATGTTTCCGATGCCGTCTGCAAAAGAAAAAGATAATACTGCCGTTTGTCGCGTAATATCAAGCAAATCTGCAAGAGGCGTCATGATTGGCATCGTCAGCATCGCATGACCCGTTCCAGATGCTAAAATAAGATGAATCAGCGCTTGGAAGTTGTAGATTCCGATGACGCTTAAATATCCCGGAATATGTTGAATCGCTCCAGATACTTGATGAAGCATAGGGTCTACAATATGACCTTCATTTAAAACAACAAGAACTGCGCGAGAAACTCCGATAACAAGCGCTCCTCCAACCAGTGCTGCTGCCCCGTTTGTAAACGACTTAACCGTATTTTCAACAGAGAGTCTTCCAATAATCCCAATCACAACTGTCAAAATCACAAACAGAGAAGCAATTTCAGTAATGTACCACTTATACTTAATAACGCCAAAAGCAAGAATTACATAGTTAACAAGAAATGCTGCCATAATCCATTTATGCTTTCTAGTTAACTTCGCATCAGAATTTAAAAGTTTATGTGCATTAGTTATGCTGTATTTTCCGTATGTTCCTATAGAAGGACTTCTTTTCACTTTCATCGCATATCGGTAGACAAACCATACTGAAACAGCATAAACAACTACGAATAAGATGAGACGAAAGCCCATTCCAGAAAACATAGGAAGCTCTGCTACTCCTTGTGCAACACCTACTGTAAATGGATTCATAACGGCCGTAGTAAAACCAGCCGATGCGCCAATTAAAACAATAGCAGTCCCTGTTAATGCATCGAATCCAAGAGCAAGTGCCAGCGGAATTAAAAGAGGAATATAAGCTAGCGTTTCTTCCGCCATCCCCATTAAAGAACCGCCTACCGCAAAAAATAGCATCATAACAGGAATTAATAATTTTTCTCTAGTAGCAAGCTTTTTAGCCATCGTTGTAATCAATACATCTACTGTCCCCGTAGCGCTTAGTACACCAAAGAAACCGCCGATAATTAATACAAAAAAGATAATGTCGGCTCCTTCTACCATTCCTGTATGTATCGCTTTGACCATATCAAAGAATCCAACAGGTGTAGAACCAATCCATTTAAACGACTGAGGATCTACCGTTGTTCGTCCGTCTACTTCTACACGTGCGTATTCTCCGGCTGGCAAGATATACGTTAAAATAGTAGCAATCACAAGAAAGCCTAACAATAAAGCAAAAACGTTTATTTTTCTCTCTTTTTTCCGTACCTTATTTAATGAACTCATTTCCTTTTGCGGTTCACTCATTCTTCTTCTCCCCTTCATTGTGAAATAGTAACTTTAAACAGACATCTCGTTCTTTAAAAGCAGCTTCCTTATCTGCAGCTACACATTGCTCCTTTCTCTTGTGTTCTTCACATATAGTACAAGCAATTTTCGTGCCAACGTATAACCGTTTAATTTTCTGAATTATGATATAATTAAAATGTGTTTTAGGTGTTAATTGGGTGTTTTTTAAAATTTAATAACGCCAATTAAGAAGCTAGTTGATAGAAAATCTGGAGCATGAAACCATTAGCTAGTTCTTTTTTTAAAAAGCAGCAAAACGAAAGATAAAAGAATTTAATCTATAGACATAAAAAAATACTACACTCAAATGGCTAGCTGAAAAACATGCGGATTACAAACTTACAAAAGTGGCTGCTACAGTAGAACACGCACTTTATCAAACGCTTCAAGATGAAGTGAAAACGAAAGATTTAGGCGGACATGCCTCTACATTGGAGTTTACAGAAGCTATTTTAGAGAAAATAAAATCCACGCAAAATTAACAGCAATTTATCCATTCTATAGAGGTGATCATAATGAAAAAAAGAAAGATTATTATGGACTGTGATCCAGGTCATGATGATGCTATTGCTATTATTTTGGCTGCCGCACGACCGGAATTAGATATTTTAGCGATCACAACTGTTTCGGGAAACGCAGAAATTGAAAAAACGACAGTGAACGCTTTGAAAGTGTGTGATTTAGTATTTTTACATAACGTGGTTGTCTCAAAAGGAGCAAGTGAACCATTGATTCGCACGCGTGAAAACGCTCCTAGCATACATGGTGATTCAGGGTTAGACGGCCCTGAGTTCCCTCCTCTGTCTCGCAGCTGGAGTGAAGAACACGGAGTAGATACTATTATACGAATGGTAAAAGAGTCAGAAGATCCCGTTACACTTTTACCTACAGGCCCTTTAACAAACATTGCCTTAGCTTTAATGAAAGCTCCAGAAATGAAAGAAGACATTGAAGAGATTATCCTTATGGGCGGTGGAACCTTCGGGAACTGGACACCAACGGCTGAGTTTAATATTTGGGCAGATCCAGAAGCGGCTAAAAAAGTGTTCGATAGCGGCATCCCACTCGTAGTAATGGGGTTAGATATTACGCATCAAGCCGTTGCAACAGATGACGTTATTAACCAAGTCATGAACATCGATAATAACGTAGCAAAAAAGGTCGGGGAATTATTAGCATTTTTTAAATCTGCCTATAAAGAAACCTTTGGATTTAATGGCCCTCCTGTTCACGATGTATTGACCGTTGCTTATTGTGTAGCTCCAGAACTATTTACGCTAAAAGAAGTTAATATTGTAGTAGAAACACGCGGAGAATACACGGCTGGAACAACTTCAGTTGATTTGCTTGGAGTCACTGGGAGGAAACCCAATGCTAAATTCGGTTTAACTCTTGATGTAGACGGATTTTGGAATTTAATGATTGAGGCTCTCAAAACATATTCAGCTTCGTAATGTTCATCTAGAAGATAAATTTTATAGAGGCAGCACCAGAACGTCGAGTTCACAACTTGCTGGTGCTGTCTTACGTTTATTCATACTATCTAGCTGTTTTTTTCGCTTTTTGATTGAGCATTAAAGTAATGATTGAAGCAACAATCACACCTGTAATCAAGCAGTTGGATATATCTTTATAAATTACTCCCATTACTGTCCCGCCTATAACACCTACACTAATGAGTGAAATCCGTTCTCTTTGGTTCATAATTTATCCCTCCATCTTTTTTAACAAAATATTTAATTTATGAAGAGCAAACTGCAGGTCTATTTGCTCTTCTTCATTTAATTTGGAGATATTTGTATTGAAATTACTATAAATCCCTCTCCATTTTTCTTCTTGAATATTTTTTCCTTTAGACGTTAATGAGACTAAAACTGCACGCTTATCTCGCGGATCAGGCATTTTGATTAAATATCCTTCATTTTCTAATTCACTGATAACATTCGTTAACTGTTGTTTGGCAATATTTAATCCATTACTAATTTCCTTAATATTCAAATCTCTTTTTTTCATATACATGAATTCAACTACGTGATTTTGTAAATGTGTTAATTTCACTTCATTCTTGTTTAAGTTCTTGAAGTTTTCAAATAAAACCGGTATTAAAGCGATATATTCCTTAGCCAGTTTTTCCTCCATAAGATACTCACCTTCTTTAGTAAATATATTATTACTAATTTTAAATAAAAACAATATAAATAGTTTATTTTAGTAAAAATATATTTACTAAAATCCATACACACTTCTAAAGTTATGTTATCTCGCTCTAAAAAAAAGTTTATTAATCCTATGTAAGCAGCTATTTAACGATAAAAAAAGCAAGGAAGTATACTCCCTTACTTTCTGTTTACAACTCCCGTTAAAAAATTCAAAAATACATGTACGCCTGCTTTTACAGTTATTTCTCTTACATCACGCAGCGGATCTAGACAAACGATATCCATTGCTTGAACAAGCGGATGACTCCCAGCCGTGTATACCGCTTCAAACAATTCCTCCGTTCTCATTCCCCCTGTGGTTCCTGCTGGAACTCCAGGTGCGTAAGCAATATCTAACACGTCCATATCAACGGTTAAATAGATCATGTCTACTTCTTTGCTCAGCTGTTTTAGTACTTCTTTCACCGTATGAGTTACTCCCGCTTTTCTTGCTTGCAGTAGCGTTACATAATGAACGCCTTTGCTATCCGCATATTCCTTTAACGATTTTGAGTTGTAAAACCCGTGAAGCCCAATATTCCATACATGAGTTGCATCAATTGTGTTGCTTTCAATTAAATTTCGTATGGGTGTTCCGTTAGAAGGGCCATTGTCTTCTAAGCTTCGTAAGTCAAAGTGCGTATCAAACTGTAAAATTCCTATTTTCTGTTCGGGATGTGACTCTTTCCATCCTTTTACTAACATAGCTGTAATGGAGTGGTCTCCTCCGAGCATAACAGGCAGCGCATGCGGATGACATTTCCGCATAGACATCATCGCTTCTTTTATATACTGATGAGACTTCTCTATATCTGTTACGTGCTGTTTGACGTCACCTAAATCCAACACTGACAAGGAAGTCAAATCCGTATCATACTCAATATGATACGGATTAAAGGATTTCCAGAGTTTCCTCATGGCCATTGGCGTCTCACTGGCTCCAGAAGCGCTAATGGAGGATCTTGAAAGAGGCACGCCCAAAACCGTAATATCTATCGATGTAAAGTCGACTTTGCACCCATCTTCAACTGTCTGAATCCAATCACTTACTTTTGGGTCAGAAGTACTTTGACGCTGCCAGCAAAAGGGGGGTCGATCAAGCTGTGGGTACGGATAGTTCATGTAAAACACCGCCTTCAACCACAACTTTCCCATCTTTTAATACCGTGTCTACAAGATTTACGGCATAGTTATACTGCAGCGTTTGGTAATTGGGCGCATCAAATAGCACTAAATCGGCTTTTTTACCTACTTCAATACTTCCGATTTGATCCCCTTTGCCAATGGCATGAGCCGCGTTGATCGTACAGGCTGTTAAAACTTCTGCTGGCGTCATTTTCATCGTTAAACAAGCTAAATTCATAATAAACGGCAGCGATTCCGTAGGAGAAGACCCTGGGTTTCGATCTGTAGACAAAGCAACCGGTACCCCTGCTTCGATCATTTTTCTAGCACGCGCCGGCTCTTCCATTAAAAAGAATGCAGTACCCGGCAATAGAACGGCTATAACTCCGCTTTCAGCCATTTGCTTAATTCCTTGATCCGATGCTTTTAATAAATGATCCGCAGACACAGCTCCCACTTTAGCCGCTAATTCTGCCCCGCCAAAAGACACAATTTCATCGGCGTGGATTTTAGGTTTTAGTCCGTATGCTTTTCCAGCTTGTAAAATACGCTCTGACTGTTCAACTGTAAACACACCTTCTTCACAAAATACATCACAAAACTCCGCTAGCTCTTCTTTTGCAACAATTGGTATCATTTCTTCAATAACGTGTTGAACAAACGCATCTTCATTCCCTTTGTACTCAACCGGCACCGCATGAGCTCCCATAAAGGTTGAAACAACATCTACTGGATGCTGTTCATTCAGTTGCTTCGCTACTTTTAATTGTTTGATTTCATCTTTAAGATTTAAACCGTACCCGCTTTTGGCTTCGACAGTTGTAACTCCGTACTGCAGAAATTTATTTAAACGTTTTGTAGATTGCTTGATTAGCTCCTCTTCTGTTGCTTGTCGTGTACTAACGGTTGTTTGTAAAATTCCTCCTCCCGCTTTTAAAATATCAATATACTTTGCCCCGTTTAAGCGCATTTCTAATTCTTTTTCACGACTGCCGCCAAACACAAGATGAGTGTGGGGATCAATCAACCCAGGCGTTACGATTTTTCCTTCGGCATCAATTATAGTAATAGGTTCATGGATATGCTCAAGGTATTCCTGCGCTTTGACGTCAGGTCCAACAAATACAATTCTTCCATTTTTCACGAGTACGCTGCCATTTTCAATGATTTCTAGAGCTGACATTTCTTCCGCTCGTCTAGGCTGACTTCCACCTTTAACCGTAATGACTTGTTCAGCGCATTTGATATACGTAATAGTCATACGTATCCCTCCTTTTTTATTCATGTAACGCGGGAATTTGTATCCCTTTTTCTTTTGCAGTTTGAATGGCCTTATCATAGCCGGCGTCTACATGACGAACAACACCCATGCCAGGGTCTGTTGTTAAAACACGTTCTAGACGTTTGGCGGCATCTTCCGTCCCGTCTGCTACTACAACCATTCCAGCGTGCAGAGAATACCCCATACCTACTCCTCCTCCGTGGTGAACGGATACCCAGCTTGCGCCTGCTGCCGTATTGACTAATGCATTTAAAATAGGCCAGTCTGCTACTGCATCACTGCCATCTTTCATTGCTTCAGTTTCACGATTTGGCGAAGCCACAGAACCGGCATCTAGATGATCTCTGCCAATAACGATAGGCGCTGACAGCTCTCCGTTTGCTACCATGTCATTAATAACTTTTCCAAAGCGCGCTCTTTCTCCGTAGCCTAGCCAGCAAATACGAGCCGGCAACCCTTGAAACTCAATTTTTTCTCTCGCCATTTTAATCCAGTTGCAAAGATGCGCATTATCCGAAAACTCACGTAAAATGACTTCATCTGTTTTATAAATATCTTCTGGGTTTCCTGACAAAGCGACCCACCTGAACGGTCCTTTTCCTTCACAGAACTGCGGACGGATGTACGCTGGGACAAATCCCGGGAAATCAAATGCATTCGCGACACCTTCATCGAGCGCCACTTGGCGAATATTATTGCCATAGTCAAAAGCAACCGCGCCTTTTCTTTGCATCTCTAACATGGCTTGAACGTGAATAGCCATACTTGCTTTTGATTGTTTTATATATTCATTTGGATTTGTATTCCGCAATTTTTCTCCTTCTGCTAAGCTGACTCCAATCGGCAAATATCCGTTAAGCGGATCATGTGCCGATGTTTGATCTGTCACAATATCTGGGATAAATCCTCGCTTTATCATTTCAGGCAGAATCTCGGCTGCATTTCCAACTAATCCAATGGACAGCGCTTTGCCCAATCTTTTTGCATCTTCAGCTAACGTGATTGCATCAGCTACACTTTCGACTACCGTATCGCAATACTTTGTTTCGATACGTTTTTCAATACGCGTGCGATCAACATCAATTCCAATGACAACGCCGCCTGCCATCGTAACGGCTAACGGTTGTGCACCTCCCATTCCTCCTAATCCAGCTGTTAACGTAATGGTTCCTTTCAAAGTTCCGTTAAAATGCTGGTTGGCACACTCAGCAAATGTTTCATACGTTCCTTGAACAATGCCTTGGCTTCCGATATAAATCCAGCTTCCTGCAGTCATTTGCCCGTACATCATTAACCCTTTTTTATCGAGCTCATGGAACGTCTCCCAATTCGCAAAAGCAGGAACAAGATTTGAATTTGCTAATAAAACACGCGGCGCATCACTGTGCGTTTTAAAAACCGCAACCGGCTTGCCGGACTGTATGAGAAGCGTTTCATCTTCTTCTAATTCTTTTAACGTATCTACAATACGATCGAACGCCTCCCAGTTACGGGCTGCTT
Organism: Priestia sp. RMT2NF4; assembly: GCF_047872835.1. Classification (NCBI taxonomy): domain Bacteria; kingdom Bacillati; phylum Bacillota; class Bacilli; order Caryophanales; family Bacillaceae; genus Priestia; species Priestia sp. RMT2NF4. Next base: position 197,088 of record NZ_JBLQZO010000006.1, on the reverse strand, counting down.
TTCCGATCCCTCCGTATACGACTAACTTTTCCGGATGCTCTGCTACTTCGGAATCTAAATTGTTTAGAAGCATGCGAAGAGCGGCTTCTTGTACCCAGCCTTTTGTCGTTAGTTCTGTTCCACGAGGTGCTTTTATTCCACTTTGTTTTGTCTCCATTTCGTTTTCCTCCTCTATAAAAATGAAAAACTGTTAAACTAACTTTTTATTACAGTGCTAGTTCATAATTCGTATCTTGCACAAAAGTTTTGAAATCAGCTGCTAACGCCTCAATATCACGTGAGAAAATTCGATCTTTCATAATGGTTGGTACGGTTTTTCTAATTCTTGAATACATTTTTCTTGTTTCTGAAGCAAGTTTATCCACTCCTTGAATATCGGCTGCTTGAGCCGCACAAATTGCTTCGATTGATAGAACTCTTCTTGTATTTTGGATAATTTGATAAGCATGACGTGCAGCAGTCGTTCCCATGCTGACATGGTCTTCTTGATTCGCTGAAGATGGGATAGAATCAACACTTGATGGATGCGCTAATACTTTATTTTCGGAAACTAATGAAGCCGCAGCGTATTGAGTAATCATGAGCCCGGACTCTAGACCTGGATCTGCACTTAAAAATGCGGGCAGCCCGCTAAGCTGAGGGTTTACTATTCGTTCAATGCGCCGTTCAGAAATATTCCCAAGCTCCGCCATTGCAATTCCTAGAAAATCCATAGCAAACGCAATGGGCTGCCCGTGAAAATTCCCTCCAGAAATTACTTTGCCGCTGTCAGCAAAGATGAGCGGGTTATCAGTTGCTGAATTAATCTCAATTAACAGCTTTTCTTTTACATAATTTAAAACTTGATAAATAGCACCATGAACTTGAGGAATGCAGCGCAGTGAATAAGCATCTTGCACTCTTATTTGACCTTGAGAAGTAGTTAATTGACTGCCTTCTAAGTACGAAAGAATTCGGGCAGCTACCTGCTGTTGTTCCGGGTAAGGTCTTACTGCATGTGACTCAGGCATGAATGCTTCTACAATACCTTGCAGACCTTCTAATGTCAGTGCTGCAATTCCGTCAGCAAGATCAGCGAGCTTTTGAGCTTCAAGGTACGAAACTACTCCTACAGCCGTCATTGCCTGAGTGCCGTTGATCAAAGCTAGCCCTTCTTTTGCCTGTAATTGTATAGGTTCAAGCCCTGCTAGCTTTAAAGCATCTTCTCCTTGCATTCGCTGACCATTATATACAGCTTCTCCTTCTCCAACTAGCAGCAGCGCTAGATGTGATAACGGGGCTAAGTCACCGCTAGCTCCAAGCGAACCTTGACTCGGGATAACCGGTACTACGTTTTGGTTTAAGCAATCGATAAGAAGCTGCAAGGTTTCCAGTCGTATTCCGGAATACCCTTTAGCTAATGCGTTCGCTCGTAAAAGCAGCATGACTCTGCTTACTTCTAACGAAAATGGCTCTCCTAGTCCGCAGGCATGACTGCGAATCAGGTTAATCTGCAGATCAGCTAAGTCTGTTTTTGAAATAACCGTATCACTAAACTTTCCAAATCCCGTATTCACTCCGTAAATTACGTTGTTGTTCGTAATGCTCTCTTCAACTAACGTTCTGCTTTTTTGTATATGTTCAACTGCGTGATCGCTAATTTTCACGGAGTATCCTTGGTAAATAACTTTGTAAATTTGGTCGAACGTCAGTGAATTTCCATCAATTTGAATAAACATCATACCCGCTCCCTTGTTAAACTGTAGACTGCCTTTTCTTTTTGAACACAAAAAGGGGCTATATCAAAGAGGAAACAAGCTCCTTTTGATATAGCCCCCTATAAACTAACCTACTTACACTATGGGCTTTTATTAATAATCAGTATTTCACTTATACATACAATCGCTAAATGACTAAATCACTATACACTTTAAGCTGTACAACTTAAAGCAACTAGGGTACCTACACTAAGTATTACGCTGAATTAATCATTTGTCAATTATTATTTAAGAAAATTTTAAATAATCTGAAATAAAATCGTTATTTCTTATAGCAGCGATGATTCACGGCTGCACAATTTTATTTTTTAAACGTTATCGGACGTTCATGTCGCTTGGGTGCGGACCTTTGCGGCGGTTGCTGTTTAATCCATTAATCTCTGCCATATCATCAGCAGTAAGTTCAAAATCAAACACGTTAAAGTTTTCTTCTATTCTAGACGGTGTAACTGACTTAGGAATGACAATTGTGTTGTTCTGTAAGTGCCAGCGCAATACAACTTGAGCCGGAGTTTTGCTATGTACTTCAGCAATTTTTTGAATAACCTCGTCTTGTAACACTTCTCCTCCTTGATCAAGAGGGCTCCATGCTTCCACGAAAATATTATGTTTGGCGCAAAACTCTTTTAATTCATTTTGAGCAAGATACGGATGGCACTCAATTTGGTTTAAAACAGGCGTTACGTCACATTCATTTAACAAGCGCTCCAAATGCTCAATTTCAAAGTTGCAGACGCCAATTGCTTTTACTTTGCCATCGTGATAAAGCTTTTCTAATGCTTTATACGTCTCCACATACTCATCATATTGAGGAGTAGGCCAGTGAATCAAATATAAATCCACATAATCAAGTCCTAATCGTTCTAGGCTTTCATCAAACGCACGTAGTGCATTTTCATAGCCTTGGTCGCTGTTCCAAACTTTTGTTGTAATAAACAGCTCTTCCCGAGGAACAGAAGATTCTTTAATCGCTTGACCTACTCCTTCTTCATTTTTATAAATCATAGCTGTGTCGATAGAGGTATATCCAACTTCAATTGCTTTTGACACTGCAGCTGCTGCTTTGTTATCTTCTACTTGCCATACGCCAAATCCAAGCTGAGGCATTTTTAAGCCGTTGTTTAATGTGACAATATTCATTTTACATGTCTCCTTTTTTGTTAAAAAGTTCAAAGTTTTAATGATGGTGCCAGCCGATCAGCATAGCAACCTGGCCCATTATAATGCCGACTGGGATTCCTACAATCATGGCTCCAAATCGAAATTTAAAAGACCATGCCCGCGGTACAAGGGAAAACAAATAAATCATACTCATCGTTGCCATACATGTACTGCTAAAGAAACTGACGATAGTGTGTAAATTTGGCATTCCTTCTCCTCATTTCACTAGAACATTTGCGCCTTTTCAATTTCATCATTTATCTTTTGTTCTAATGCCTATGTTTTCGCAGCCGACATAGTTACATTCGTCAAAGGGTTCCGTAATCCTGCTTCAATCAGCTAAAAATACTTTACCTACGTAACTTTTTTAATTAAAACGAATATGTGCTTTTAACTGAGAAGTTGTGTATAATTTCCGTATATACAAAATAATAAGAATTTTTTATTTCAAAGAGAAACTGTACATCCTCTGTAAGGCAATCATACATATTTGCAAGAGTTAACGAAAGGAATGGATATAAAAATGGCGATTGAAAGAGTAAAAGCATATTTTAAACAATATGGCATGGAGAATCGAATTATTGAAATGGATGAGTCCAGTGCTACTGTAGAACTGGCAGCGCAAGCTTTAAAATGTGAGCCGCAACGGATCGCAAAAAGTCTTTCTTTTAACGCAGAAGGAACCGTTCTATTAATTGTGGCAGCAGGAGATGCGAAAATTGATAATCGAAAATATAAAGAAAAGTTCGGAACCAAAGCAAAAATGCTTGGAGCAAGTGAAGTAGAAACGCTGATTGGTCATGCCGTAGGCGGAGTATGCCCATTTGCCGTTAATGAAGGTGTTCACGTGTATCTAGATGAATCTCTGAAACGTTTTGTTACCGTTTTCCCTGCCTGTGGAAGTGGAAATAGTGCAATTGAATTAACAATACCCGAACTAGAAGAATTTTCGAAATGCTTAAAATGGGTTGATATGTGCAAAGGATGGAGTGAATAACTTAGGTAAATTAAGGTACAGATATACATAAAATAAATCAATCAGTACGCCAATAAGCTGAAACAGTTTTTTGTTTCAGCTCATTGGCGTACCTAAACGAATTTATGAAACAGCTTAACCCAACCTAGGTAAGAAACCCCTAAGAGAAATACAAAAAGAAATAGTAAAGGAATGTTCCTAGGGATAAAAAGCCAGCCGTCTAACGTATTCCACAGAAATTCACTTTTATTTGCTTTTCTCATCATTTTCACCTCAAGCAGATTTACTATTTTGTATTCAAAAATTCTTTTACATAGTTATATACAGTATCTTCAACTTATGACCTTTTTTCAAGAAAAACGTGCACGAAAAATGGACTGAATCTGAATCTTCTTAATGTATACCTGTTATGTACTCATTCATCGTCTTAGTTTCATCTGTAAAAAAGAAGAAGCCTACATGTTTAGATGCAGGCTTCTTCTCGTTGATTCAGTCTTTCCTTTGTTTGCCTAGTCAGGCCCTTTCGTTACGTATATCGGTTCATAACCAAAGTGCCTTGCGTGAGATACGGATATCTACTTTCAATTTGCGGTAATACATTTGCTGAAGTCGCTGTTAAGCCTTTCAAAACTAATCAGTCCCTTCAAACGCTAAGTATTTAACCTTTCACAACAACCATTTGCATGATAGCTGCTGTACTATATGTGTACCCCGTATTTATATAGTAAAACCTAAAAAAACAATTTTTTATTACATGTAATTTTCTAGACTTTATAGCAAAGAAAAGTTAGATAGTATAGGTGAAAGAAGCACGACAGCCATTAGCGCTCTACTGTTCAGATTCACGCATTCAAAGAAAAAATCTGAACTTGAAATTCAAAAAATTATTTAATGTATGGTTTCATCAATTTTTTGAAATGCATCTTCAAGTGAAGTATATCCGTTTGTTTCTCCTTCGTTACCTTGAAGAGTCCATTCTTGCTTTTCGACTGCTAATTTCCCGTCTTTATCTTTTAGATAAGGTCTGTTAACCATAAACACATGATCATTCTTTTTTACTGTGTAGCCAAGATAATAGTGATTACCTTCTCCTTCCTCTTCATATACGGAGACGCCTTGAAGGTTATATTTGTTTAAAATGTCATCCATATGATGAGTCAGTTCACTTACAATCGCTTCTCTTCCTACATATTCCACATTTCATACCCCTTTTCATTTCGATTTATACTTAGCATTCCCTTGAGCATATTCAATTACACTATCTTTCAAACGTTGTATGAACAAAGCAAGTCAATATAATAGTCATTCATTACATAGTAATAAAAAAGCTACCTCACTATAATGCAACGAAAAAACATTGCTAAGTGAAGTAGCTTTTTTGTTACCGAAATCTACAGAGAAACTTGATTATAGTTCAGTTAAAATAATCGGTTCACCGTTTGTTACAACAATCGTATGTTCACATTGTGCTACAAGACTATTATCAGGTGTAACAAACGTCCAACCGTCGTCTCCGCGTTCAATGATATGATCAGCCTTCATAGAGATAAACGGCTCTACAGCAATAACAAGACCTTTTTTCAAGAGGGCTTTATCCATTGGATCATAATAGTTTAAAATGTGGTTAGGAGCGTCATGCAAGCTGCGGCCAACACCATGACCCGTTAAGTTTTCAATAACAGCATATCCGTTTTGGTGTGCAAAGTTAGAAACAGCACGACCAATTTGATTTTGTTTTGAACCAGCTTTTACTTTTTTCATAGCTGCCCAAAATGCATCTACTGCAGCTTGACACAGCTTTTCTTTTTCTTCGTCTTGCCCAATAACAAATGAAATACCCGTATCCGAATAATAGCCATCAAGTACTGCGGATACATCCACATTTACTAAATCGCCATCTTTTAATACGCGGTCTCCCGGAATACCGTGAGCCACTTCTTCGTTGACACTAATGCACGTTACACCTGGGAAATTATATTCTTTTTCAGGTGCAGAAATAGCACCGTGTTCATCTAATATTTTTTTACCGATCATATCAAGCTCTTTTGTTGTCATACCTGCTTTTGCTTGTTTTTTCATTTCTTCGCGCGCAAGTGCAACGATACGTCCAATTTTGCGTAAACTTTCTAAATCCTGTTCGTTACCAATAATCATAAAAAAACACTTTCCTTCCTCGAAATATATATCCTATCCGATTTTATCATATTTTTATGAGGATTTTTCAAAAGACCTTTTAAGAACTAAAATGTACGATTAATTAGACTAGTAAGATATTTATCATATGCTAAACTTTTGGTTCTTAACCAATTAAATGCTCAAAAAAGAGGTTGAGACATACCTAAATCAAATGAATATAAAGACAGACAAATTGGATACATGAGCTGAGCCGCTTGTTACACCGCTGTTGATTTCCGTGCAAGACTCTTCGCTTTCCGCAGGCGGGCGATGAGCCTCCTCGTCGCTTGCGCTCCTGTGGGGTCTCATCCGTTCCGCTTTTCCTGCAGGAGTCTTCGCCCTGCCCTCCAATCAACAGCTAGAAGCACCTACATAGATGAAACCTGCGTTCACCACAACAAAAAAAATCCGAACGATTAATAAATTTTATTAATCGTTCGGATTTACCTTTAACTAAAATATTTTTATTTGGCTTGTTTCTACATGATAGGCCTTACACCTTCATCAACAAACTTATTTCCAGGTTTTTTAAGATCCAAATGGTCTCTTAATGTGTTTCCTTCATAGTCTAATCGAAACAAACCTCTCTCTTGTAAGATTGGTACAACAAGATTTACAAAATCATCTAAGCCAGATGGAAGCAAAGGAAACTGCAGCATAAATCCGTCCGCTGCTTTTTCCTGAAACCATCTTTCCATTTCGTCCGCAATTTGAATGGGGGTTCCTACAAAGTTATCTTTCCTTGCAGCACCGAAAAATCGCGTATAAAGATCTCCTACGGTAAGTTTTTCCCTTGCTATAATTCTTAGCATCTCATCAAACTGACTTTGAATGCCATTCACGGATGGAAACTCTATCTCTGAGGCAGGAGTGTTTAGGGCATACTTCGTAAAATCAACGTTCCCCATATACCCAGAAACGAACTTTAATCCTTCATACGGATTCACCAGCTTTTGTAAATCGCTGTATTTTTGAACCGCTTCTGCTTCTGTTTCTCCTATAATAGGGGAAATGCCGTGAAGAATATGTAAATCCGCTTCTGTTCTATTGTATTCAGAAAGCCTTGATTTAAGGGATTTATAAAAACTTTTGGCTTCTTCTATATTATCTCGGTGAGCAAATACCACTTCTGCCGTTCTTGCCGCTAAGCGCTGTCCCGGCTCTGAAGAACCGGCCTGAACGATAACTGGCTGTCCTTGAGCAGAACGAGCGATATTTAACGGCCCTTTTACAGAAAAATACTTCCCTTTATAGTTAAGCTCATGTACCTTATTAGCATCAAAAAACGCTTCGTTTTTTTTATCATATAAAAAGGCCTCATCTTCCCACGAATCCCATAACCCTTGAACAACATCAATGAATTCTTCTGCCCGTTCGTATCGGTGATCATGTTCCCAATGAGTATCACGGTTAAAGTTTAACGCCGTTTCACCTGTTGCATCTGCTGTAGTCACAACGTTCCACCCTGCCCTTCCTCCACTTACATGATCGACAGAGGCAAACTGGCGTGCTAGTGTATAAGGTTCATTGTAAGTAGTTGAAGATGTGGCAACAACGCCAATTTTCTCAGTAGCTGCTGCCATTGCTGTAATGATGACAACAGGGTCAAATCGATTTAAAATCTGAGGGTGTGACTCTGCATTTACTGCTAAACTGTCGGCAATAAACGCAATATCAAACTTTCCTCTTTCGGCGGTTTGTGCAAGTTTTTGGTAAACAGAAACGTCGATACTTGCGTTAGGCTTTGAATCAGGATGACGCCATGAAGCTACATGCATACCTGTGCCAATCAAATAAGCGGCAAGTTTCATTTTTCGTTTCTTGGCCATTTTCCCACCCCTATTTAGTCCTTATTTTGTTTCATACGTGTCTTTATACGTATTCAATTCTTTCAAACTAATAAACGTCGGAATATAATTTCCTTTGTATGTTTTTTTAATAAAGGCAGCCGTACTTTTGGATTGATACACTTTTACTAGCTTCTTTAAATACGCTTTATCCTGATCTTTTTTTCTTGCAGCGATGACATTAATATAGGGCTTCGCTGTTTTGTTTTCATGAATGAGTGCATCTTTTAAGCTTAGACCTGCTTCTACAGCTACACCGTTGTTAATAATGGAAGCCGCCGTATCTTGCATAACGCGGGGGGTGCTTGCAGAATCAACGGGAACAATCTTTAAATTTTTAGGATTGCTTTTAATTTTATCCTCTCCTCCGTTACCATCAAAGCCTTCGACCACTGTAATCAAATCTGCTTCTTGCAGCAAAACTAGTGCTCTTCCCCAGTTGGATGGGTCATTTGGAACAGCAATTTGAGCACCATTTGGAATGTATTTTAATGATTTATATTTTTCAGAATAAAGACCTAGAGGCGCAATGATCGTCGTTCCAATTGGCACAATATCGGTTCCGTTCTTTTGATTAAACAAATCTAAATAAGCAACGTGCTGAAACGCATTTACATCTATTTCTCCTTCGACTAAGGCTTGATTAGGATCGTAAGCTGAAGAAAAATTCACAAGTTCTATATCCAGCCCTTGTTTTTTTGCTTTCTCTTTTATAAATTCCCACGTCCGAAGTTCAGAGCTTCGAATGCCTACTTTAATTTTAGCTTCTTTACTATTGGCACTGGATGAGGAATTAGAACATCCTGTTATGGCGAGGATGAACAACAGCAGAAGCAGAAATATCGGTTTTTTCATTTATAACTCCCCTTTTAAAAAGCTTGCTTCTAATACGTTCTTACACTCTTCTAATCTTGCGTTCTATAACGTTTCCTAAAGATTGAATACCTTGAACAATAATAATAAGAAGCACAACGGTGACTACAATCGTAATCGTGCTGAAACGCTGATAACCATAAGTAATAGCTAAATCGCCAAGCCCTCCGCCTCCGATAGCACCGGCCATTGCTGTTGCTCCAATTAACCCAATTGTGACAGTTGTTAAGCTTAAAATAAGAGAGGGAAAAGCCTCTGGAATTAAAAAACGGAATATAATTTGAGCTTTAGAAGCACCCATCGCTTGCGCTGCTTCAATAATACCTTCGTTTACTTCAAGCAAAGAATTTTCAACGAGTCTAGCCATATAAGGTCCAATATGTAAAACTAGCGGAACAATAGCCGCCGTTGTACCGATAGTCGTGCCGACGACGAATCTTGTAAACGGGATGATTGCTACAAGTAAAATAATGAACGGGATTGAACGAAAAATATTTACGATGGGATTTAAAATTGAAAAAATAACTCGATTTTCAAGAATATGACCCTTGCGTGTTACAACAAGTAAAATCCCTAAAGGAATTCCAATTAAAGCCCCGAAAAGCAGGGAAGCACTAACCATGTACAGTGTTTCCTACAAAGCCGCTAGTATCAATTCTTGGCTTACTTCTAACATTTGCAACCACCTCTTCCATTTTTATATTTTGCTGCAGTGCATATAGTTCAGCTCTGTCTATTTCTTCTTGCGTGCCAATTAATTCAATAATTAAATGCCCAAATGGAATGCCCTGTAACTCCGTAATGTTTCCAAGTAAAATGTTCACCTGTACATTAAAGCGCTTTGATAAGGTGGAAATCACAGATTGACCGGAATTGCTGCCGAGAAAGTTAATCTTAAAAATCTTCTGATTTGAATTCGTAGTTTGTACTAATTCATACACGTTTTGCGGAATATCATCTCGAACAACGGACTGAACAAAGTTTCTAGCAATTTCAGTACGTGGATTCGAAAAAATATCAAATACATTTCCTGTTTCGATAATTTCCCCGTCCTTCATCACAGCGACACGATTACAAATTTGCTTAATGACTTCCATTTCGTGTGTGATTATTACGATCGTAATTTGATATTCTTCATTAACTTTTTTCAGCAATTTCAAAATAGATTCTGTTGTATGCGGATCTAATGCCGAAGTTGCTTCATCACATAATAAAATAGAAGGGTTTGTGGCTAATGCACGCGCAATGCCCACTCTCTGTTTTTGACCTCCTGACAGATGGTCGGGATATGCACCCGCTTTGTCTTGCAAACCTACAAAATGAAGCAGCTCTTCTACACGTACCTTTATGTCTTTTTTTGGTTTTCCACTTAATATAAGCGGCATTGCTATATTTTCAAAAACCGTTTTTGAATTTAATAGATTAAAGTGTTGAAAGATCATGCCGATTCTTTTTTTGTTTTTTCTTAGCTCTATTTCAGACAACGTTGCTAAGTTTTCTCCATCTACGATCACTTCACCTGACGTCGGGTACTCCAGTAGATTAATCGTTCGAAGCAATGTGCTCTTCCCCGCCCCGCTTAATCCAATCACTCCAAATATGTCTCCTTTTTGTATCGTTAAGTCAATGTCTTTTAGAGCTTCAACTTTCTTTGAGCCACTCTCGAATACTTTTGAAACACGTTGAAACTTTATCAAAAGAAACCCTCCTTTTCTTTCAAACTGTGATTCCCATTTCTTTTTTATTTATATACTTAGAAAGCTGGAACGACTGCTCCATCGTATTTGTCGTTAATAAATTTTTTAACCTTATCGGTAGTAAGTGCTTTTGCTAAACGCTGAATATTTTTATCATCTTTTTTCTCTTTCGTAGTCACTAAAATATTCACATAAGGAGACTCTTTCTTTTCAATAATTAACGCATCTTTAGTTGGTTTGAACCCGCCTTCAAGAGCGTAATTCGTATTGATAGCTGAAGCTTCTACATCATCAAGAGAGCGGACAAGAAGCGGACCATCTACTGCCACAAAATCTAGCTTCTTTTTATTCCTTGAAATATCTTCAACCGTATAAGAGCTGCCGTCAGGTTTCTTGTTTAATTCAATGATTCCATTAGCCTCGAAAAGCTCTAGTGCACGTGAAAAATTCACCGGATCGTTAGGAACAGCAACCTTTGCTCCTTTGGATAAATCGCCAATTGATTTTATTTTTTTAGAATACACGCCAAACGGTTCAATATGAACGTTTGTCACGCTGACAAGATTTAATCCACTGTCTTTATTCGTTTGCTCTAAGTATGGCGTATGCTGAAAATAGTTGGCATCTAATTCTCCATTTGCTGTTTGTTCATTTGTCTGTATGCCGTCTTTAATATTTACAATGTCCAACTTTATACCTTCTTTTTTCAAATCAGGTTCCACATACTTTAAAATTTCGGCATGCGGCGTGGAAGCTGCTCCCACTTTAAGAACTACATCTTCTTTCTTGTCACTATTTTGGCCAGATGCTTTTTCTTTATTTCCACACCCTCCCACAACAGTAATCACTGCTAATAATGCAAAAAGCCATAAAAATTTCTTCATTTTTCTCTCTACCTCCACCATTTGTGATGTATTAAACATATAGTGTTAATCTTCTGCCACTAAAAAAGACAAAAACTCTGAGGGAGTCCTCGTCATTTTTGTCTCCATTCGTCTGGTCGACTGTTCTATTTCCACTATATGTTTAACAAACATTTTTAAATCCGATAATTCCTATAAGAATTTTAAATCTTTTGAAAAATATACCAAACATCTTTTTAACTGTCAATTTAGTATTTTTAAACCTTGAGATTACATATTTTATCTGGGCTGGTTGTACTTAGGTGCTTCAATCGAGCATTAGATAAAAAGTCTAAAAAATCTAACCAAAATGTTTATACTGCCCAAAAATCACACTTTACAAATCGGAATAATTAACCTAATATAAACTTCATATTAATCAGGCCGCCTGGTCAACCAGAGGCTCTTCAAACGTATCGATAACGTTTGAAGAGCCTCTTTTGTTTTGCAATCTAAAGTTCACCGCCTACTGGATCACACCAATGGCACCGAAAAAGCTTTTTTATTACTCGTCAAACAGAAATTAGTATCAGGAGGAATAAAACGATGAAAAAATTATGCTTTACTTTCACTTTGGCAATTGGACTTATTATGGCTTTAGGAGGATGCTCTCAAAGCTCTAGTTCAGAAAACCGAGATAGAAAAGTAGTCAAAGTTGCTTTGAGTGATGAAGTAAATCCGCCTTTTCTATTTACGGACGAACAGAATGAACCTATTGGATATGATATGGATTATTTAAAGCAGCTTGAAAAAAAGCTTCCAGAGTACAAATTTGAATACACCCTTGGAGAAGAAGAAACAAATTTGGTAGGTGTCTCGACGGGAAAATATGATTTCGCCATCAACTGGTTCTTTAAAAACCCTGAACGTGAAGAAAAGTTTCTTTATCCTGCACATGAATATGGTTATTCTTTAACAGCTTTAGTCACACAAAAATCACGAAACGATATCAAAACACTTGACGATATGGTAGGTAAAAAGTTTCCACCTGTATCGGCTACGGGTGGATTGCGCGCTATTTTAAATGCTTATAACAAAGAACATGCCACTAAGCCTTTGACATTAGAAAGCATTGATAACCCTTCTACGGCAGAAAACTTAAAGTTAGTGGATAAAGGTAAAGCGGATGCTATTTTTTTAAACGTAACAACATTTAACGAAGTACAAAAACAGCTCAAATTAAATTTAAAAGTAGGAGGCATTGTATCAAAAGAACCAACTTGGTTAGTCTTTAATAAAAATAATCAAAAACTTGCTGATGAAATTGATAAAGCGACAGTCAAATTAAAAAATGACGGGACGCTAGAAAACTTGGCTGAAAAATGGTTTAAAGTAAATTTCTTTAAAGACTTAAAGTATATTAATCAACAAAACTTCAATTTTCAAGATTAAATGAGTATAAGAATTCATCATTAAGGCGGGGTGAGATATGATTAGTACTGATTTTCATGATTGGTTAAAACTATTGTGGCAAGTGGTAGATAAACTTCCTTTAACGCTATTTATGTTAGGCCTTTCTCTACTTTTTTCGTTGCTTTTAGGTTTCGTGATTGCCCTGATACGCATTCAAAAAAAGCCTGTTCTTTCTAAAATGGCTACCATCTATTTATCTTTTATGCGCTGTACACCGCTGCTTGTTCAGCTGTTTCTTGTATACTTTGGCCTTCCTCAGCTGCTGCTCCTTGTGCATATCGACATTAACAGCTGGAGTCGCATCACTTTCTTGGTGATTGCTTTTTCCTTACATACTGCCGCTCCTTTATCGGAAGTTATTCGTTCAGCATATCTCTCGATTGATAACGGCCAGTTCGAAGCAGCGTATAGTATAGGCATGAACTATTTTCAATCCTTAAGAAGAATTATCCTTCCTCAAGCGTTTGTAGCAGCACTACCTAATTTAGGAAATGCTACGATTTCATTATTAAAAGATACTGCACTTGCTTTTAGCATTGGGATTATTGATATAATGGGGCAAGTTCGCCTCATTTTGGGCAACAACTATGGAATAGGAATGTTTGAAATTTATGTTACGATTTCACTTGTTTATTGGAGCATGTGTATCGTAATTGAAATCATAGTCAGTAATTTAGAGAAACATTTTAAAAAAGGCAGGGTCAGCATCTCTAAATAGCCTGCACTAGTAAAGGAGTGAACATGATTGCCTATTATTGATTTGCGATTTGCTTTGGAGCAAACTCCTGAAGTCTTAAAAGGTGTGCCTTTAACACTAACAATATCGATCATTTCAATGGCGTTAGGAAGTATTTTTGGTCTTTTCATTGCGGTATGCAGAATATATAAAATTCCACTGCTAGAGCAAATAGCTATTATATACGTCTCATTTATGAGAGGCACTCCATTGCTCGTACAGCTCTATGTATTTTTCTACGGAATCCCTATTTTTATAGAATTTCTAAACGAGACTCAAGGATGGCACTTAGGTGGGGATACTATTTCACCTTTAATTTATGCTTTAATTGCGTATACATTAAATACCTCTGCTTATCAATCAGAGGTATTCCGTTCTTCTATTCAAACCATTGACCGTGGTCAATTTGAAGCTGCATATTCAATAGGAATGACTACTTTTCAAGCTATTAAAAGAATTATCTTCCCCCAATCTTTAGTAGCTGCTATTCCTAACCTTGGAAACATTTTTATTAGTTTAATTAAAGCCACTTCTCTTGCTTTTGCAGTAAAAGTAGTTGAAATTATGGCGATATCTAAGGTCATCGCCAATGATGGGTACAGATATTTAGAAATGTATCTGGTCGCTTCACTTATTTACTGGATTCTTTGCTTTTTCTTTGAAAGGCTGTTTGTAGTCATTGAAAAAAAGCTTAGTTATTATGAATTAAGAGAAGAAGTGCGTTCAGTTTCTTAGTCCCCCTAGAAAAATCACCATAAACGGATTAAGAAAGCTGCCTTAGTACACGGCAGCTTTCACAATTCCTTAATCCACTGTTTCAAATTTCACTTCATTAAACAAACTAGTAGAATTCCACACATTCAGCCCAGCATAACCTTCTGAAAAGGTAGGGTCCATCGTATCGATCACCGGCTTATCATCGAGATAAACTTGAATGTGTTCTCCTTCAGCCGTCACTTTTAGATGGTAATCCGTATTTGTCTTTAAATCCAGCTTTCCCCCATCATCGTAAATAATGAGATCCTTGCCTATTCCGTCTCTAAACGCAATGAGCTTTATTTGATTATTCAGCACATCTACATTCGCAGCATAAGCATTGTTTGCCTGTTCATCCGAACGGAATACTAGCGCTCCTGCTCCTGTAGAATTTGAAACAGAATCGTCTAACACCTTTATCTTTGCTTCATATGTGAAATTTTTTGCTTCTTTTGATGATAAGGTAAAGGAATCTTCTTTGCTTCGTCCTTGTTTTCCGTTAATCGTATCGGCCCATAGTCCGCTAATATTCTTCCATCCAGATAAGTTTGTATCAACAGGACTTTTATTCCAAATAGATTTTAACGGATACATCTTAAGAGAATTTAATTTTACAGCGCCTCCTTTGCTATAAAGCTTTATTTTATTACTTGAAAGCGTTGGAAAGAGCTGGTCTGTTATTACTTCCGTGCCGTCATTTCCAAATACTTCTACAGACGACTGGTCTACAAACATATGAAGCTTAACCTTTCCGTCTTTTGGAAGCATGGGAGCAGAGTGTTTGCCTTTCACATTTTCACCAAAATCAAAATTTCCAGAGTTTGTTCGGTCAACAAATAATTGCTGCTTGTTTACGTTATAGCTGACTTTTGTATTTTCACTGCCTTCTTTTTGAATTTGAAAACCAAATTCTTGTGCATCTGTATTTGAAACATCGAATTCTGCAATGATTTCATATTTGTTTTCCTGTATGCCTGAAAGAAGATTTTTGTTTTCAGTAACCATCAGATTCTTCAACACCTTTTTTTCTTGCTTATTGCGAATTGAATCAATTGAAACAGGTATTTGTTTTAAACGAAGCCCTTTTGCTGTGTTGGTGAGTTCTATTTTTCTTGGGATTGACATAGAGCTTCTCCAAGTAGTAGTTGGGGTATTGTTGGCATATTGCCAGTTGCTCATCCAGCCTAGCCAATACTTTTCTCCGTTATCTCCTTCAACTCCGCTCCAATCTACAGCGGCATAAAAGTCGGCACCATAATCTGTCCAAAGCACTTCCTCTGGCGGGTTTTCATTTTTAAATGTTTTTCCGTCAAAATCACCAACAAAGTACTGCATACCTGAACCTCCAGCTGCCGCTCCATCATTGATGCTGACTTGCAGCACCCATTTTTTCTTTGTGCTGTCTCCATCAACCGGCAGTTCGAGTAAAGTAGGACACTCCCAAATGCCTCCGTTGCTTCCGTGAGTTGAATTCACCCATTCTCCTGACACTGTGTTCCAATCTGAAAGCTCTCCGCCTTCTCTTTGTTTAGCTTCCTCTGGTTCTTTTGCTACACTGTCTACTTTCTCCGGCATTTTTTCTGTATTAAATACATTTACATCATCTAGATTAATATGCCCCCATCCGCCTACAGCTTGATCAACGGCTTTAATGTACAGTACTTCTCCTATATACTTAGAAGCATCCCATACGTAGCGCTGGTACTTTTCATCTGCAAACTTTGTATTCGCTTGACGAATCAATTCTTTATCGTCGGATGCCCGGACTAAGGCTACATAGCGGTTTGTGGGGTCGTTTCCGCCTCCCATTAACAAATTAATTTCACCTGAACCGCTCAATTTAAAATAAGACGAATGTAATTCTCCAGTGGCATTATCGCCATCTTGCTTATCAGAAAAACCCCATAAATGATACTTTCCTTTTTGTTCAAAAAGACCGCTCCAATTTGCGGTTGCATCCGTTACATGATCGTTTGTGAATGCATTTCCCTTTATCGTTTTCCAGCCGGTGAGATCTCCTGTTTCAAAACTTTTATTTTTAATTTCTTTTTCATCTGTATCAATAAACTTTGTCATGTTAACGTCTTGAAACCGGACTGAAGATTGATTAACATGTAGTCCAAACAATCCTTTTGAAAAAGTTTCATCTTTTGCAGTAAGGGTGAAGTTATCGTCTATATGCAAATCAAGTTCATTTCCCGATGCAGTTACTTTTACTTGATGTGATTTGCTCGTATCAATTTTTTCGTTTGTTTCAGCAAGGACAGTTGAAATGCCATTTTGAAGTTTTACTAGTTTGATTGTATCCTTAGAAGCATCTACGCTAGCTATATATCCGTTTTTGGCTTCCGCGTCTGCTCGGAAAAGTAGCGCACCTGAACCATGGTTTTCATCTAAAAATGTCATATTTGACTCGTAAATGAACTGATCTCCCTGTTCTTCACTCATAATATATCCGTCGCTGTTAGATTTACCGATTTTTCCAGCAGCAGTATCATTCCACGTTCCAGTAATAGATTTCCAGTTAGATAGATTGGTTATGAAATTAGATTGATTCGTAAATTTAACATGACGAAAGACAGCTGTGGAATTCCATGCTGTTAATCCAAACTGACCGTTTTCAAAAGATGCATCACTGCCTTCTAAAACCTGTTTTCCATTTAGCAGTATCTTAAAGTGGTGACTGTTTGCTTCTACTTTCACGTGATACGCTTGTGACGTATCCAGCCTCATTGGCTTTGAAACAACGGTCGTTACGCTTCCTTTCTCTACTTTGTTAAGTGTTAAGAGGTTCTTTTCAGCATCTAAATTGACGGTATATGCGTTTGTTGCATCTTTATTAGAACGAAAAACAAGGCCTCCTGCACCTTCGCGTCCATTCTTTTCTACAAGCATAATTTCTCCCTCTAGAGTAAAAGATTGACCTTTTTGTTCAGACAAAGTATATGAGTAGGCACCGCTTTGACCGTTTGCTTGGATGCCTCCATCAGGTCCAAACTCACTTGCGTATTTCCAATTTTTCAAGTCAGGTGATGTATAAAACATAATTTTATCTTTAGCAGCTAAAGACATCATCCACTGCTTGGTTTGCTCGTGCCAAAACACTTTTGGATCGCGCCAGTCAGGAACTGGGGGATTTGGCATAACAGGATTTCCTTCATATTTGGTCCATGTTCTTCCGCTGTCCGTGCTGTATGCTAGACTTTGCACCTGCCCTTTACTGCCTGAGTGCGTAAAGATAGCTACCATCGCTTCTTTTCCAAATCCTGCGGTATTATTCCAATCGATAACGGCACTTCCTGAAAAGATCTCTCCGTTCTCATCTGGCGAAAGAGCAACCGGAAGGTGTTTCCATTTCACTAAGTCTGTACTAACTGCATGCCCCCAGTGCATAGGTCCCCAGGTGGTACCGTAAGGATAATACTGATAAAAAAGGTGGTACTCCCCGTTATAATAGACCATTCCATTTGGATCGTTCATCCAGTTCGCTTCTGGAGAAAAATGAAATTGATTCCGGTATTTTTCTTGATAATACCCTGTATTATCAGCTAATACAGGGTATACAGAAAACATGCTTATGGAACAAGCGACTCCAATCATCAATAACTTTTTGACGGTTCTTTTCATCTTTCTTTCCTCCTTTATTGGCATTACTGGCTATGCAAAACATGTTCACCAGCGGATGCTAGAAGAATAGATGACTCCTCTTATTTATCAGCCTAAAAAGCCGATCCAATAACCTCCTATACCGATTAAGAAAATACCGAAAATAATAAGCAGCGGATTTGTACCTTTTCGAAGCATCCATGCTACTAATAAAGTTAGCGCTAAAGGAAGCAGTCCCGGTAAAATACTGTCGAGTACGTCTTGCACGGTTTTCACGACAACTTTACCAGAATCATCTTTGATCCTAGAAACAACCACTGGTATATTAATAGTGGTCCATTTCGAAACCAATGCTCCCATTACGAAGAGTCCTAAAATGGATGCACCTTCCGTCAGTTTTTGAATTCGATTGCCTACTAAATCTTTTAAAATTTCTGTTCCTTTTAAATAACCATATTTTAATCCATAATATTTTGTACTTAATCGAATGGCATTAATTAAGATGAAAAACAGCAGTGGCCCGGCAATATTCCCGCCTAACGCAAGAGATGCGCCTAGTGCCGCAAGAACTGGTCGCAGCGTTCCCCAGAAAATAGGGTCTCCTACGCCAGCAAGCGGTCCCATTAATCCAATTTTCATTCCGCTGATGGCTTTTTCATCAAAATCTTTTTTATTTGCCATTTCTTCTTCCATTGCTGCCGTGACGCCGAATATAGGTGCGGAAATCCACGGATGTGTATTGAACCATTCTAAATGTCGCTTTAATGCTGCATTTCGCTGTGCCCCTGGTCCGTATAAACGTTTAATTGCTGGAATCATAACATAACAGTAGCCCATTGCCTGAACACGCTCAAAGTTAAATGAACCGAGTAAAAAATTCGAGCGAATAAACATGCTAAAGATGTCTTTTTTCGTTAATCTTTTTTCATTTTCCATCTCTATCCCTCCCTTAAGTTCGCCGTTTAGGCATCTAAATCATCATCGTCATCATCATATACTTGTTCGCTCCCTGTAGCTGCTGGAACGCCTGCCGGCTGCATTTGATTTCGCTGCTGCATTACTTGCTGATAAAGAAGGGCTAAACAAAGACCTAACGCCCCAAATCCTACCAGGTTAAACCCTGTAAATGCCGCTAATAAGAACCCGATATAGAAAAAAGGTTTTAAATGAGGAATGTTCATCATATTGATAACCATGGCATACCCTACGACCACGATAATGCCTCCCCCAATTTGCAGACCTTTTGTAATAACTTCCGGAATATTTCCGAGGAAAGTTTGCACGGCGCTTACGCTGATTAATGTAACAATTAACGTTGGAATCATAACGCGGAGAGCCTGAAAACCCATAGCAGTAATATGCATAATTTCAATTCCTTTAAAGTTCCCTTCTTCCGCGTACTTATCAGCTCGATGAATTAAAAATACTGTGATGGTACGAACAAAAATGGTGAGTACTTGCCCTGCAGCTGCTAAAGCTATAGCTACCGCAATGCCTTCACCAATCCCCTGACCAGCTGTGATAACCAAAATAGTTGAAATAACAGAAGCAATAGCCGTATCAGGTGCCATCGCCAATCCAACATTCATCCATCCAAGAGCCATTAATTCCAGCGTTCCGCCTAAAATAATGCCCGTTTTTAAATCTCCAAGCACCAAGCCTACTAACGTGCAGGCAATGAGAGGACGATGGGATTGCCCTTCGTCCAATACGCTTGCGATGCCAGTTACCGCTGCAATGACTAATAATAAAATAATTTGTATGGAAGACATAAACTCATCTCCTTATTTGATTTTTGTTTCATTTCTCAGTAGTTGAATAAAATTTTCGCTAGAATCTGAGGGTAATTGGCGCAGCTCAAGCTTTACGCCTAGTTCCTGCAGTTTCTCAAAAGCATCGATATCTTTTTCGGTAACGCTTACAGATTTTGTGATTTGTTTTCGGTCATTAGCAAAACGCATGCCGCCTACGTTTACTGTCTCGATAGGCACTCCAGCTTGAACAAGAGCTACAATATCTGCAGGACTTTCAAACAGCAGCATGGCTGTTGTATCCTGATAACGAGGGCTGTGAAATGCTTTTGTCATTTTAGAAATTGAGACAGCACTTGCTTTTACATTCGAAGGAGCCACAGAAAGAATAAGCGTTTTTCGCATTTCATCCGCTGCCACCTCATCTGAAACAATGATAATTCGATCTGCTGCATTTGTTTTGATCCATCTTGTTAATACCTGCCCGTGAATAAAGCGGTCATCAATTCTTGCTAAAACGATTTTCATAATAATCCATCCTCTCCGATTTGGTTTGCTTGCTGGACTTTCTCCAAATGTTCACTGCACACTTGAAAACTTTCTTCATTCACTTGCTTTAATCTCCCTAGCATCTCTTTTAATGTAACGTGTTCCCTCATGGCTAACACTTCTAATAACATAGGCAAGTTAACTCCGGATACCATATCCGCTGTTTTGTTTTTAAGGATATAGGGAGTAGCCGCATTGTAAGGTGTACCTCCAAAAATATCGACTAGAAAAAGCACTTCATTTTCTAAGGGCATTTCCTCTAATGCTTGCTTATATTTTGCTTCAAGCGTTTGGATACCCTCTCCTTTTAGAAAAGGTACGGCTACTACGTGATTCTCTTCACCAAATATCATTTTGGAAGACCCTTCTAATGCTGGTGCGAAATCACCATGCCCACTAATAATGACTGAAATCATGTACACTTGCTCCTCTCTTTTACGTTCTACACTTATTTATTGCAAGTATCGTGCCAACAAAGAGTATTAAGCGCTTTCATTTATTTTTCAATACCTTTTTCTTTGTTGTTGATACAGGTTTCTTAAAATAAATAAACCTGTATCAAAACGTCATGCGTTTTAATACAGGTTTTTCTGTTATTTAAAAAATGGGATAAAAAAAGAAACTAGCGGCATATAAATTAAACTAGTTTCTTGGGATTATCATATGATTTTTACATTTCATCCGCAAAAATGGTGGCAATAAATAATTTTTCATCTCTTGTTAAGGTAAGTTTAAGCTTTTTTTCGACGGCTTGTAATGTTTTTTCCGTTTTTTGATAAATATTTTCTAACTGAGGAGTGATTTCTTCATCCTCCGGAAAAGCAAGAGGTTCGTTTTTTATCATTCTTTCTAAAGCAAAGGCTGTATGCATCACAATTCGAATCATAACGGTGTTGCTTAATTTCATTTCTAACTCATCTTGTACGTGATTTAACCACTCTAACAGAATTTCACTTATGAGATACGGATTAATAAATAGAAGGTACTTTCGTAAGTTTTCTTCGCAAAGTTCACGCACTACAATATTCCCTTCCGTCTTCTCCTCATCATAGCGTATCGTTTCTTTTGTAATTGCCTGTTGAAGTATTCGCTCTCCCTGCCCTTCAATAAGGACTTCTAGTGATACATGAGGCGCATCAATCTTAGGGTTTTTGGTACCTGCTGTTGCGACAATTTCATATTCTTTTTGAATTTCTCGAATGTTTGCTGCTAATTTAATAGAAGAAACGGTTAGAATTTTAATAGGCTCTTGAGATACTTTCCGTGAAATAATCGTTAAGATTTTTTCTAATTGTTTTGCTGTACCGCTTCCTGTTGTACAAATAGAAACAAGGGCTTTCTTTTTCCCAAACACATGCTGCTGCTTATCTATAAATTCCATAAAGTCTTTTTGCACCGAATCAAATATGGCATATAAATTTAAGTCTAAATAATTTACTTTTCTAACGGTGTCTAACACCATAGACGTCGTCACGTTGCTGATTGTTTTAATCTTAGTCCCTGTTTTTTGTTCCAACTTGCTTTCTAACATGGCGAGCGAGCCCATGTCTACAAGCATTAATACGCCTTCTCCTTCATCTACTTTCTTAATTCCCTGGATTAATCTATCTACAATTTCGACTGGAGATACCGTCAAAGGCACATCAATAGCTATAATAGGAGTGCTTCCTAAAAGCTCCGTAGCCACTTCTACCATAGAAGTTGCCGTGCTGTTTCCATGTGCAGCAACCACAATCCCCACTCGCTTATTTTCTTCTAACGTTCGAATGGATTGAATAACCATTGTGAGATAAATGACTTCTATTTCTGGCACGATAATGTTAAACCACTTTTCAATTCGATTTTTAAAAAGCAGGGCTACCGCATATTCTTTTGGATACGTTTCGCGAATTTCATCTATCTCCTTTGTATTTAATACGTCTACTTGTTTTTTTCGCTTTAAAAAGGATTCCATATGCATACTCAAAAAATGAATAAATCTGCGATCAAATTTACAGTTCAATTCTTTTTCTGCTAAATGTTTTAATTCTTTTGTAAGCTGAATTACGTCGTCTTCTACGAATTTCATTAAATTAGAACTCTGGCCATTTTTTTGATTAAAAAAGCTCCGAACATTCAAATGAATGTCAGTAAGAATATATTGATTGATGTCTTCTTGAGATAAACCTTCTTTTGTTAAAACATCTACTTTTTCTTCTATTAACTGATATAAATTAAATGATACGTCTTCCTCTATTTTTATTTCTTGGCTCTCCATAGCCGGAGAAATGATCGTTTTGAGATTTACATATTCAGAAATTTTTCTGCTGCGCTCCATATTTTCACTATTTGAAATCCAATCTCGTTTAATATCATCAGGCAAATCTCTCACTGTAAGTTCCACCATATGTTTACTATCAAGGTTATTTAAAAATCCGTGTGCGCACACGAGCTGTACATTGGACTTTAACTGCCCTACATTCCCGAATTTTTCAGTGTGGATTAAAGCATTTAATACATCAATGTGGACACTTAGCTTTTTATTAATTCGTTTAGCTTCTTGTTCTAAAAGAAACGTTGTGAGACGAATCTTTTCTTTGAGAGATCGCTCTTCTAATGACGGAATATGGATAGTCATCGGAATTCTTCTTAAGAAAGTTTGCAGTAAGGCTGAACCGGGATTTTCAGTTGTAGCACAAATAATTAATACTTTAGACGTTCGCTTATGATCTGTTTCCCCCAGGCGATTGTACGTACCTTGATCAATGAGGTAAAAAAGCATTTCTTGACCTTCAGGAGGAAGCCGGTGTATTTCATCCATAAAGAGAATGCCTTCATTTGCTTGTTCTACTAAACCTACTTTACTTTCAGTTGCTCCAGTGAAACTCCCTTGCTTATGACCAAATAACTGAGAAAGAAGTAATTGAGGATTATGGTAATAATCAGCGCAGTTAAAGGTAATGAACGGGGCCCCTGTTTTTAACCTCTCTGAATATATAGCAAATTGATAGATTCGTTTTGCAAAAAGAGATTTGCCTGATCCCGTGGGACCTAATAGCAGCATATGTAACCCATTGGGCGGGTAAAGAACAGCAGCTTTTGCTTGAGAAATCGATTTTTTCAAACTGCCTGTGGCTCCAATCATTAATTCAAAAGGATTAGCAGAAAGTGCTTCTTCTTTTCCCCCATTAGATAGCTGCTCTAGTTTTTCCACTTCCATCTTATTCGTATCCCACTTTTGACGAAAAATAGTTTCGACAATCTCTAGCGGAGCGTAGCGAACGGGGAACATTTTAATTTTAATTACTTTTTGCATGCGGACAAGTTTGTTCAGTTCAAGACTTACATTAGATCTCTCTAAATCTAACTGTTCAGCAATTTCAATCGCTGAGCTTCCTTGGTTATGTAAAAGTTCCACTTCTGTAAACTCCTGAAAATTACTCAACAGCTGATTGTATACCTTATCAATTCGTTTCATTAGAAGCACCTTCTTTATTTTCAGTTCACGATCGGAAGTTTCTCTTTCAAAGAAATGAGACATTCCCTACTACTACAAGTTATTTCACCTATAAGTACCATCATGTCATACTAATCTATGAAAGCGTTTCAAGCCATTATATGTAAATATATTAAGTTAGTCAACCTTGCATGTCAACCGGTTTCATTCTTAAAGTTATAGTCTGTCTGAATGTTTCATTTTCTTTGAATAACTGTGAATCTGTATATACTACTTTTTCATTTTACTTAGCACTGCAGTTACAGCATATTTTTGCTTACATAATAAAACGAAAGAAAACAGCAATAGTTGTCGCCATTTTCTTTCGTTTTTAAAAATTATTTATCTGCAGTTAATTGTCCTTGTTGTAAAATACTATTTTTCACAACAGCTGTTTTTGATCCTTTAATACTTAACAAGAAGCTAGGAGCAAACGTAGAGTGTTCCTCTGAATAGAAGCCTCTGTTTGTCATGTAACTTGTAATCACGACATTGTCTCCTTTAACTTGCGGAACTGCAAAATGTGAATACGTGAACGTTTTGTCATTAGGATCGAGGTTCATATGTAAAACAAGTCCTGTATCATTTAGCGGTTTGTATTTTCCTGTCAGCGTATTTGATACGTATCCTAGCATATATACGTCATCTTGGCCGATACCATCAATGGTCATTTTAGACCCGCGAGAATCTGTGAATAAGTACCATTTTCCATCTTTTTTGAATACATTTGCGCGTTCAATTTCATCTGTTACCGTGTTTGAGGTAATCAGTGGATCCATTACTTTTTTTAAGGTATAGTCGTTATTTAGTTCTACAATGCCTAATGCGCCGTTTGCTAAAGAGGCTTTCTTTTTATTAGAACTCTGCAGTAATTTCTCTTTTTCTGATTGGAAAAATGGATTGTTTCCACCGTAGTAAGCTCGATTGTAAAGAGAATCCTCCCCTTGATAACCATCTTCAGTTCCTGTGTTTGCTTCAAACACAAGGTATTTATGCCCTTTATCTTCTACATAGTGAGGATCTCTCAACGTATGATTATCTTCTGAACCATATGCGCCTTCGTCGATAAACTGCTGAATATTTTGATATTTTTTACCATCACCATCAAAAATGGATTTATGATCTTCAACACCTTCAATTTTTAACGTATCTGCACTTGGCTGAGATACATTTACTTGAGCTGTTGTTAAAGTTTGTTTTCCATAGTTTGCACCTGAAAAATTAGTATAGAATAAGCGTACTTTTCCGTCTGATGTTAAAGTAGCAGATCCTGACCATTCTTGTGTTTGTTTTTTCAAATGAGGGTCATTCGGTACAAATTTATCACTGTCTTTGAACACTCTTCCTGCATTTTTCCAACTGTCAATCGACTCTTCACCTATTTTTTTATAAAACACATAAATAGATGTATCATCCGCATCTTTAGGATTGCCTGCTAGCGCAAATACAACTTGGTAACCATGGTAGTTGGCTACTGTTCCGTCAGCATTTTGCAGAGGCCAGCTGTCCCATACGTCTAAGTCAATTAAATTACCCGATTTATCATACCCTTTTGCAGAGGCAATATTTTTGATTGTTGCTTTATCAAAAGCTGGAACTTTAAACTGTTCGCTTTTTTGCTGCTGAGGAATTTTCAGCATGTTATCACGTGTAATATGAGAAACTCTATAATTATTATTTGTATCTTTATGATTGCTTTCAGCTGCCCATGTTTGAGATCCAGCACCTACTAACATAGCTGCAGCAAAAGATAATGCTGTTGTTCGCTTTGCGATTTTCTTAATGTTCATCTGTTTTCTCCCTTTTGTATCATACTTTTTCTTGTGTTACTCACAAGTGATCCATTTTCTATGTATCGAGAAGTCATATCCATCTGGTGAAATAACAGAACCGGTTCCATTACCTTTCCAAGATTACTTGCATAATATTGAAAAGTCAAATAGGTAAAATGGAGTGATCATACCCTTTTTTATCCCTTTGTTTTTTTAATTTAGTTATAAAGTCTTAAATCTTTAACTTTTTAATTAAATCGGCAAATTCATCATCATATTTAACCTACTATTCTTTTATAAGCTTTTCTACAGCTGTTAAAGTACCCAAACTTCAAGAAAATATCGTTAATGTATTTTTTGTGAAATAGTGGAATAATTTATTATATAATAGTTTCTACTGGTAATAATAAGAGACAAAAGAATTAGGTAATCTCTTTTTATTTTGATTCTTTTATACTGTTAAATTTTATGAAGCTCTTCCCAAGGAATCGCTATCATTTCAATTAATCAATCATACATTTTTCAGGAAATCAAAAAAGAGCTCTTTATAAAGAGCTCTTTTTGATTTCATTTATGCTGTCTTTAAATAGCTGTTCTTATCTAAATAAATCAAGTGCCGCAGTACGTTTGATAAGGCTGATTAGACGGAGCAGACGGTGTACAATACTCTGACTGATCCGGCGATTCATATGGGCTAGAAAGCACTTCTAGAAGATCTTCCATAACGCTGTAGTCTCCTTTTTGTGCTGCATCTAGCGCTGCTTCTACTCGGTGATTTCGAGGAATGACAGCGGGATTGTTATGTTTCATAAGCTCTTCCGACTCTGCTTTAGATTGTTTTTGTCTGCCTAGTCTTTTCTGCCATAACTCCTGCCACTGTGCAAATTCTTCGCTTTCAAACAGGTCACTCTTTCCTAGCTTATTGAAAGTTAATGCACGAAATGTATTTGTATAGTCAGCTTTATAGTTTTTCATCATGGTAAGAAGCTCTTGGAATAATGCTTCATCTTCTTTTTCTTCGTTAAAAAGCCCAAGTTTAGCCTGCATACCCGCCAGCCAGTTTTCTCGATAGAATTTTGGAAATTCCGTCACGGCGTTTTGTGCTATTTCAACTGCTTTTTCTATATCTTGATCCAACAGAGGTAATAAAGCTTCAGCAAACCTCGCAAGATTCCACCCTGTAATGCCTGGTTGATTTTGATATGCATAGCGCCCTTGTACATCAATTGAACTAAATACAGTTTCTGGATCATAGGTATCCATAAATGCACATGGCCCATAATCAATTGTTTCTCCGCTAATTGTCATATTATCCGTATTCATGACGCCATGAATAAAACCAATAAGCTGCCATTTAGCAACTAGGGTAGCGTGACGCTTAATCACTTCTTGAAGCAATGATAAATATTTTTTTTCATTCTTTTCTATGTGGGAAAAGTGACGTTCTAATGCATAGTCAGCTAAAGCTTGAAGGTTTTCGACTGTTCCCCATTTTGCAGCAAATTGAAATGTGCCAAAACGAAGGTGACTGGAAGCTACACGCGTCAAAATCGCCCCCGGCAGTTCTTTTTCGCGAACAATGGATTCGCCTGTTGTTACGACTGCCAGGCTCCGAGTAGTCGGAACACCAAGGGCCTGCATCGCCTCACTAATCATATACTCACGCAGCATAGGTCCCAGAGCTGCACGACCGTCTCCACCCCGGGAATACGGAGTTCGGCCTGAGCCTTTAAGCTGAAGATCCACTCGTTCACCCGAAGGCGTAACTTGCTCCCCTATCAGCATAGCCCGTCCGTCTCCTAGCATGTTAAAGTGGCCAAATTGATGTCCTGCATAAGCCTGTGCAAGTGGGAAAGCACCTTTTGGAACACTGTTTCCAGCCAAAATGCTAACTCCTTCTTGGCTTTGCAGCTGTTCTTTTTGTAACCCTAGAGATGCGGCTAAAGAGTCGTTAAATTTGACTATTTTAGGTGAACTCACTGGATTAGGATCAAGAGGCGTAAAAAAAATGTTTGGTAACTCCGCATAGCTATTACGTAAATTCCATCCTGTTTCTTTTTGATTAGTCATCGTATCTCCTTTTCTTCTTGTGTCTTAAAACATAACTCTTTTCTTTACTGATCGTGGTTTTATAAGTGCAGCAGCCCTGCTCTATCCTGCTTTCTTTTGGGCATCTTAGAGCAGGACAGTTTCTCTTTCATTCATTATCTCTTTTACTATTATATCGTATTTGCTCGTACTTTTAATCTAAAGTGCCTTATCCATTTATATACCGCCACTTTGTTGACGAGCTATTAAATGCTCAAAAAAGAAGAAGTATTAATATACTTCTTCCTCTGTATTTTACCCCCAAATATCTTTTAAATTCCAATACGTTAACTCTTTTACGATTACGTCTCCTCCTTCAGTAAATAACTCAATTCCAAGCCTGCTTTCTTTTGGATAAATGCGGCTTGTCATGGTAGCTTGTCCTTCGTTTGCAAATACTTCGATGGAAGAACGATCCACAAATATTCGTAAAGCTAGTGTCTCACCTGCTTGCAACGCTACTTTCCTCACTCCATCTTCTTTTCCCGAGTGAGTACAGTCAAGCACTAGCTTTTGCTCATTAAGGTTATAACACATAAGCGTTTCTTCATTGTTTATTCCACAAATTTTTATTCCTACTGATGAAGCTTGGCAGTCCGCTAAATCAAATACAGCTTGTATCTCTAGCAAATCTTCATTCACTTCTACTACATAGCTTTCAGAAAGAGCTTTATTGGTTAGCATATTATATTGAGTTTTCCGAAGTGATGTCAGCTCTTGGACGGGGTTCATTAACACTTTATCCTCTCTTAAAGTTAGTTCTCTCGGAAGCGTTAGCGCACCACACCATCCATCCTCTTTCGTTGGCATATTAGCTTCCCACATGTCCATCCACCCGATTGCAATTCGTCTTCCTTTATCATCTAAAAGCGTTTGAACAGCATAAAAATCGTGGCCGTGATCTAATTCAGTAAATGACCCATGATGAAAGGTATTGGTTTCATAACTATATTCTCCAACTAAATATCCCGTTTGGAAAAGGTTGTGATAGGAATCACCTTTTGCTTCTATCCCTTGAGGAGAAATCATTAACACATGCTTTCCGTCTAACTCAAAGAAGTCCGGACACTCCCACATATATCCTAGATCTCCATCGCTTTTAGCAAGGACGCCAACATATTCCCATTTTCGTAAATTTGAAGACCGGTATAAAATAACGCGTCCCTCTTGTTTCTTTGTTGAGTTTCCTAGAATCATATACCAGAAATCCTCGTGCTTCCATACTTTAGGGTCTCGAAAATGATGAGAACTATCTGCTGGCGGCTCCGCAATAACTGGGTTGACCTCTGCTTTTTCAAAGGTAATGCCGTCTTTACTAACAGCTATATTTTGGTTTTGAAAAAAAGTATCCAGCTCTTTGTCTATATAATTATGTCCTGTATAAATTAGCGTAAGCTCTCCTTCGTTATCCACGGCACTTCCAGAAAAACATCCATCTTTATCAAATGTATCTCCAGGAGCTAAAGCAATCGGTAAATGCTGCCAATGAACAAGATCTTTGCTTTTGACATGTCCCCAATGCATCGGTCCCCAATTCTCGTCATAAGGATGATGTTGATAAAAAACATGATATTCTCCTTTATACTGAACCAACCCATTCGGATCATTAATCCAGTTCGCTGGCGCCATAATATGATACCCTAACTGATATTGATGATTTACCTTTTTCTCTGCTTCATTTAATGAACGTTGAGCTTGCTCGATTTTATTTATCGTTAACATCATCATATCCCCCTATATAATCTGCGTGTTTTCTTGTACATCTTTTCTTGTAAACTTATGTTTTTTAGAGTTTAGTAGTGTAAACATGGAAATAACGTTAAATACCAAAACCATACCTCCCATAATTAAATAGGTACGGGAAAAGCCTACGCTATCATATAATCCTCCCGCTATGGGTGAAAGAACTGAAGCACCTATTTGTGAAGCGAATTGGAATCCAACCAAATAAAGGATAGAAGATAGGCGCGTGTCAAAGTTAGCTGCCAAATATTTAAAGATGGCAATGAGCATAATAGGAAGTTCTAATGCATGAATAAGCTTCATCGAAGATATTCCAATTGGACCAACCACAAGTCCTGACCCAATAATACGAAATCCCATTAGAAATCCTGCTAAAATCAAACTATTTTTTGCACCGATCTTATTTACAATAAACGGTGCTGCGAACATCATTCCGGCTTCTAAAAATACTTGAAACGAATTTAAGTAGCCAAATACTTGATTACCTATCGATTCAGTAGGAAACAAAGATGCGTAATAGATAGGAAATTGCTGATCGTATACCCCATACACGCACGTAACGCCAACAACATAAATCATAAAAAACCAAAATTCCTTCAATAAGAATAAATTACCTACATCTCTCAGCGTGACAGATTCAGCTTTTTCCATTTCATAGCTGCTCATTTCTACCTTCACAGAAAAAATAATAGCCACTAGGATAACCGCTGAAACGGATGCCACCCAAAAATTAATATGAGGATTAATGTTAAATAGTTGTCCTGCAAAGAATGTAGCTGCAGCCCAT
This sequence comes from Priestia sp. RMT2NF4, assembly GCF_047872835.1. Lineage (NCBI taxonomy): Bacteria > Bacillati > Bacillota > Bacilli > Caryophanales > Bacillaceae > Priestia > Priestia sp. RMT2NF4. Next base: position 167,024 of record NZ_JBLQZO010000006.1, on the reverse strand, counting down.
CCTAATGACCCCCACATTCTAGATTTCCCGTACTCAAATTTATATTTTCGGCTGACTTTCTCTATGTATGTTTCAATCGCTCCGATGCCCGCCAAAAACGCTACTCCTAAATATAAGCCTCCAATAATAGCTCCTATCAACACATTGTATTGAAGTAAGGGCCCATAAACAAAAATATAAAATGGTCCTACAAACACTAAAAGACAGCTAATAAAAAATAAAATGTGTTTCTTTAAACCTATCCTGTCAGATATATATCCGTACAAAGGCTGCATACACAATGCAAAGATAGCGTTTACAGAAAAGATTAAGCCTGTAGCTGATCCGTTCAACTTAATCTCTTGCCCTAACCAGATAGAAAATAAAGAGTAGCTCGACGACCACGTAAAAAAGAAGAAGAAAAAATATGCACTCAGCTTCCAATATAAACTTTTTGAACTTTTCATTTTAGTTACCCCTTTAGCTTAAGATATAAAATCTTTTATCTAACAAAATGAAAGCACTTTCAACTTGATTTTATGTCAACCGGTTTCATATGTCAACCGGTTTCACATTTTATATTGCAAAAAGCTTGTATTAGGCGTAAAAGTGGGCTTTGTGGTATGTTTAAGTTGTTCAATAAACCGTTTACAATCCTTACATAGATTTTTATGTATCAAAATAAAACGTAGCGACTGGAAAGCTGCTTGCTTGATTGCATTTATTTTAAGGCTTTTCCACAGCAGATATATACTATAAAAGCAAGGTTTTGGAGAAATTAGGAGGAAACTAGATGAAAGCCAAAATTAGTGATGTAGCAAAAATTGCAGGTGTTTCACCGACTACAGTTTCTCGTGTATTAAATAACCGTGGTTACATAAGCAAAGAAACGCGAGAAAATGTCTATAAAGCAATGAAAGAAATTAATTATTTCCCAAATGATATTGCGCGTTCATTATTTAATAAGCGAACAAATTTAATCGGGATGATTGTCCCGCAAACGAGCAACCCTTTTTTCGGAGAGTTAGCCTTTCATATTGAAAGTATATGTGCTTCCCTTAACTACAAAGTACTTCTTTGTAACAGTCTGAATCGCATTGATAAAGAAAAAAAATATGTAGAAATGCTTATCAGAAATCAGGTAGACGGTGTTATTGCCGTTACTTATAATAGAGGTATTTTTGATTCCGAAAGTCAAAGCCTTCCTGTAGTAGCAGTCGATCATTATTTATCAAAAGATATTCCTACCGTATCTTCTGATAACTATTCTGGAGGAGAACAAGCCACGGAATTGCTTATTTCAAAAGATTGTAAGCATATTATTCATATTAACGGTCCCCTTAAACTTGAAACTCCAGCTAACTTAAGAAGGAAAGCATATGAAAACGTGATGAAACAGTACGGAAAACAGCCTATCACGTATGAGATTTCAAATACCTTTGACCGCAACATTCAGCGAGAAACTATTTCTAAGGTTTTTGAAGAACATCCGGAAGTAGACGGTATTTTTGCAAGCGATGACTTACTTGCAGCTTTAGTAGTTGCTGAAGCACAAAAAAGAGGAAAATGCATCCCAAAAGATTTAAAAATCGTGGGCTATGATGGAACAGAAGCCAGTCAGACTTTGTTACCTGGCCTAACTACAATTCAACAGCCAATCGAATCGATTGCTCAAACAGCCATTGATATTTTACTAAAAGAAATTGAAGGAGAATTTAGTAATGTCCCCCGTGAAATCTGTCTTCCTGTTAAGCTTCTAGAAGGGCAAACGACGTAAAAATATGTTTTTTATAAAATAAATATCAGTTTGTTGCATATTCTTCTTCCTTTATTCACACCTTAACGTTACAGAAAGGAGTTGAATACAATGGCAAACAATAAAAGCAGCAATAATAATGAATTATTAGTATACGGAGCTGAACAAGCAATCGATCAAATGAAATATGAAATCGCTAGCGAGTTCGGAGTAAATTTAGGAGCTGACACTACTGCACGTGCAAACGGATCAGTAGGCGGCGAAATCACAAAACGTCTTGTACAATTAGCTGAGCAACAACTTGGCGGCGGACGTTTCTAAGACAATTTCATACACACCATGACTTAAGGAAGAATGGATATCCATTCTTCCTTTTCATATATTTAATTTCCATCTTTATATAAAAATTATTATTGCTCATCTTCTTTACTGACTGATTTTGTTTTTCCTTTCTTTAGTACAGCACTGATTCCTAAACAACAGACAGCTGCTATCCATCCGGAGATGAGAAAATAAACAGAAGTATTTGCAAAGAGTGTACCTATTAAAATAAACAGGCCTCCGAGAATAATAAAAAAGACGTGACCTTCACCAATTTTTTTCACCTTCATCACCTCTCCCCTACCTGCGTATACAAACTAATGTTCAGATACAAAAGAAACTTCTTGATAAACAAGAAGTTTTCTTACGTCCGTTTCTTTTTCAATAAAAAATAAAGGTGTTTTCTTTTTATTTATTCAACAAAACCACTCAATATTCTTCTCAATTACGTGCTATTTAATAATTTCTTCTGTTTTATACTCTTTCATAAATACATCAATAACATCTCCTGCTTCCTCGTTCTCCTCCTGCATTTGAACGAGTATTTCGTTTTGTGCATTTAATGACATTTTTTCTTATGTCTTTTATTTAAGCAAAACAAAAAAACGGCTTTTATCAGCCGTTTTTTTGTTTTGCTTTTCGATTATGAAAAAGCATATTTATTTCTTTATTTGACCGTTCTCTGTATCAGGTATCATACGTTTATTGATTCCGAATGCGTAAAAACTAATGACAACGAGAGCGAGGAAAATAACCCCTACAATAAGTGAAATACGCGTTTCATCATTAAACCACATGCCTACGAGCACCATTAGTAGAAAAGCAATGGTTACATAGTTCGTTACAGGCGCAAAAGGCATTTTGAAAGGATGACTATCCATTTCAGCACCTTTAGCTTTACGGAAACGAATTTGGCTGATAAGAATAATGAACCAAGGAATCATTCCAGGAAGCACGCTAGCACTGTATACATAAACAAATACATTAGGTGGAGCGATGTAGTTTAAAATAACACCAATTACTAATCCAATCATAACAGCGAGCGTACTGTAAATTGGAACGCCGTTGCGAGAAATTTTTGTAAAGAATTTAGGTGCTTGACCGTTTACACCGAGCGTATAAAGCATGCGTCCTGCACTAAAGATTCCGCTATTACAGCCTGACATCGCTGCCGTAATGACTACAAAGTTAATGATACCTGCAGCTGCCGTAACACCAACTTTAGCAAATGTAGATACAAATGGACTTCCTAAAGAATCTAACTCATTCCAAGGATATACCGTCACGATGACGAAAATAGCGCCAATATAAAAAATTAAAATGCGCCAGATGATGCTTTGAATTGCGCTTGTTAACGTTTTTTTAGGATCCTTTGCTTCACCAGCTGTAATCCCAATTAGCTCGACTCCTTGATAAGCTGCAATAACAAGAGATAGCGCGAAGAAAAAGCCTGACCATCCCCCTGCAAAGAAGCCTCCGTGTGCCCAAAGATTTGATAACCCGATTGCGTCTCCATCATTTCCAAATCCAAAGAAAATTAATCCAAGTCCCGCGATAATCATTAAAATAATTGTTACAATTTTAATCATCGCAAACCAAAATTCAAACTCTCCAAATGATTTCACTGAAACTAAGTTTGCTGTGCCTAAAATCAACATGGCGATAATACCAGGCACCCAAGCTGGTAAATGAGGGAACCAGTAATGCATATATGCTCCTACCGCTATAATTTCGGACATCCCTACGATTACAAATTGAAACCAGTTACTCCAAGCAGCCATATAACCTGCTAATGGATGAATATATTTGTGGCCAAATGTAGCGAATGAACCTGTGCTTGGTTCCATGTACAGCATTTCGCCCATAGCACGCATAATAAAGAAAATAAACATTCCGCAAATTGCGTAAGCAAGCAATACCGATGGACCTGTCCATTGAATCGTGCTTGCTGATCCCATAAATAATCCAACGCCAATTGTTCCACCAAGCGCGATCATTTGAATGTGACGAGATTCTAAGCCTCTTTTTAACTCTTTGTCTGCCATTCCATTTCCTCCTCCTAAACTTGTTATAGCTCTGTTAGGAAAGATACTTTCTGTTTCTGATGGAACAGCTGTCGTTTTTAAATCATTCCATTTTTACCTAGTACCTTTACAACTAAACTATTTTTTCTATTTTTAGCTATTCGACTGTATAATTACTTATTTTATAATAATAAATTTTCCTCAGAAATACAATTGTTTTTTTCAGAAAAACACTTAAGTAAACCATTTACCTCTGTCAAATCAGTCATTTTCGTAAAATAGTTTTTTATTTCAGTATAATTAAAATTTTATGAATATTAAAATAAATATAGTCTCAGCTTGGATGCTGGAACACTCTCTTTCACAAGGATAACGAAATGAAACCATTACTTAATCGAATAAATTCCTTTTTTCTACTTTTACGTTTTTTCTTTCTTTTCTTAGGGAAAGTATCCATAGAAAATAGAGATGAGGAGGGATTTTTCATGTGGCAAGCTGCGATGTGGGGCGGAATTTCAGGATCAGCTGTCCTTCTTGGTGCTTTGGCAGCAGTTTTTTTGCCTATCGGCAAAAAGATAATTGGTTATATTATGGCTTTTGGGACGGGTGTATTAATTGGAGCATCTACCTATGAGCTGCTTGGAGACTCGGTTCATAGCGGCGGGTTAAAAGCTACTTCTCTTGGGTTCCTTGCGGGGGCTGTCGTTTTTACTTTTTTAGACTATCTAATTTCACGTCAAGGAGCGAATAAAAGAAAGAGGTCTACAAAACAAATGGCCGCGAATAGTTCTGGAATTGCTATATTTATAGGAACCGTCATGGATGCAATCCCAGAGTCCATTATGATTGGAGCTAGCTTAATTGAAAAAGCAACCGTTAGCTGGCTTCTTGTTATCGCTATTTTTATAAGTAATATTCCTGAAGGACTGTCCAGTACGACCGGTCTAGTAAAAAGCGGATTCTCTAAGAGGAAAATTTTTTTACTATGGGCAGCTATTTTGTTCATTTCAGCTTTTAGTTCATGGACAGGCTTTGTTTTTTTAGATCATGCATCTGAGACACTTATGGCTGCTATTGCTGCTTTTGCCGGCGGTGGTATTATTGCTATGGTAGGTTCTACAATGATGCCAGAGGCCTACGAAGAAGGAGGTTCTATTACAGGATTGATTGCTGCACTTGGATTACTTGCTTCATTGATACTGGATCATTTTTCTTAATCGTCTTCATACTACTTTTATCGTTTCCAAGTAGAAAACAGAAAGCCTTCTACTTGGAGATATTTATCTCAAGCACATTATGATAAATGTGTCTTCTTAATAAATAAAATCGTAGTTCTCTCTTATTTCCTGAGTAAAAGCTTTCCAATCCGTAGCTTCAAATTCCGCATCCCGTGCTTTTAACTCTTTTTCCATTCCTTGAATCTCTTGAACAGCTTCTATTGTTCTTTCACTTCCTGGCCCTACTCTCCAAATTAATTCTTTGTATTCTTTAATTTTATCCATTAGATAACCTGTCTCTAATTCTTTATATTTAGACATATTAGCTGACTCCTTTTACTTCATTCTTTCTTCTAAGATATCATATTTCTCCTTTATGGATAAGCCTCTCCTCTGACGTTTCTTTAACCTCAAAGATAGGAAATACAACAACAAAAAAGCAAGCACAAGTGCTTGCTTTCACTATTATTAAGGCAGTGGTTCAACCGCTACGTTCCCTACCGTTACAGCTTCTGTATATGCGTTCGTACTGCTTTGGCGTAAACGGAGATTAGCACTCCCCGCTGCACTTGGATTTAGTTGGACATTTACAACCTTTTCTCCATTTCCAGCTGCGTCCGTTGTAATTGAAAAATTGCTGCTGTATCCATAGGATGACGGCCAGCTTCCATCTGCGTTTTGGACTTTAGCAATTTGAGTTCCCGATCCGTTATATACACCTAGATTAAACGTGCTGTACGCAGTGTTAGCTGAAAGCCCGCTTACCTTTACGCGTATTTGGAATACGCCGCTCGTTGGTAAAATGGCTTGATGTTCAAATGTGTAAGCACTAGCAGTTGGTGGTTGCGTAGTTCCACCTTTATAACCATATGAACCAGATGCAAAAGTTGACGTATCGTACCATTTATACCCTGCTGTAGGTGAAGACCATGGTTCTGGCTGAGGCTCAGTGGACTGACTTGGCGTTTCCGACGAAAGTAATGCTGTAGCTTGATCCAATTGAAGTCCTGATACTTGATTCAAAGAAATATAGCTTTCTTGCTTCGCTAACCAATTGACCATATTTACAAGCAGTGTAGAATCGTCTTGTTCCTTAAATCCGTCATATGTGGTTTTAGAAGATCCTGTATCTTCTCGTTTATATTTTGGTGTAGCATCTTCAACCGGTGAAGAATCTCCTATAAAAGCAGCTTTACCTGCCCCTACTTTTGAAACAGCAGCAAAAGGACCTTCTGCTCTTCCCCCTCCGTTATACACTCCTTGATCTACAGCATTTGACCATTTTGCCGTTGTCTTAGGAAGATACACAATTCCTTTTGCTTTGTTTGGGTCCGTAATTGCAACCGTAGAACCTGCATGCATAGCAACGGTGGAAACACCTAGCGTAATACCGAATGCTTGAGAAGGAGATACAATATCATTGGCTGTCACATCACCAATGGCATTATAGCGAAAGCGAACACCAAAGTTACTTGCTAACCAGTCAGAACTTGTTACGTTTTGCATTGCCTCAGAGTTTGCTTCTTCCGTTGTCATGCCTTTTGCTGGGTTTGTCCATGCTCCACGACGGTACCCGTTAAAAACTTCTGAAGAATCCCAGCGGTTTTTGTTTCGGTCTGCATTGTAATGATCAGCAATAAAGAAGACGCTTCCCCCGTTCTGAACATATTGTAAAAGGGCAGCTTGTTCAGAAGATTTATACGGAATATTTGCTTCTGGCACAACAAACACACTATAGCCGCTAAGGTCACTGTATGTAATCGGCGTAGATTTCCGCAGCTCTTTTACATCAAACCCGCTGCCAGCCAGCCCTTTCCCAAAATCAGAAAAACCTCCGTCAATAACCCAATCTGCTGTACCCGCCGTTTGACCATGGGTATTATCAAACAAGATTTTTTTACCATTGTTTTCATTTACAACAGAAGCTTTAATTTCTGGTGCAGGGTCAGCAGCGCTTTCTGCTGATGCTGGATGAGTAGTAAAAGGCAGTGAGATAGATAAAGCTGTACACATTGTCAAAACGGCATAACCTACGCGATTATATTTTTTCCGCATATAAAATGCTCCCCTCAAATTTTTGCAACGCTTGTCTTTTCAAGAGGATTATAGCAGGTTCATTTATGATTTTTTTAAATTTATTGTAAATAATATATATTTTTTCAAAAAAGGTTCTTTATACCTTATATTTGTCGAGACATTCCCTTTTAAATATGCCCATGATTATATGTAAAATTTGTTAACGATAACGACTTGAATATTCGAGAATACTGCGCAGCATTTGACGTGTACTCTTTGATTCGTTTGCGCGTTCTTTATATTCAAGAGGACGACTAGGCGTTGACTTATTTTCTTCTTTATACTGAGAATTTTTGTGTTCTGACACGTTTTTTCACTTCCCTATCTCTATTTTATCCAGAGCAGCTCAAAGCTGCTCTTTTGTCTGTCACTCTTTTATTTGTTATGACGACTTGCTTTTGCTTTTTGAAGCTCATCTGTATGAATATCGTTTGATAAAATATTTTTATTCACATTATCAACAGGAGCTGCTGCACTGCTGCTGACTCCTTGGTTTGTGCTTTTATTTTGTTTACTCATTTCATCCACCTCCATGTGTAACGTCTATATTTTATGGAGTTATAAAAAGAAAATAAGAGGTAGTATTAGGAAAATGACTTTCTTTTCTTTTTGCTTGCATCCTCATATTGAATAAAAATAAAATCTCCATATTTAACAGAATGCACCAGAAATAAATGTTCATACTAAGAGTAGAAATTCTGCATATTCATTTTGAAAATATAGGAGGAACTAAGTGTGAGTACAAATAGAAACACACTATCCATTTTTGCTTTAGGGGGCATTAATGAAATAGGAAAAAATATGTATGCCGTTCAATATGATGATGACATCATTGTAATTGACTGTGGCTCTAAATTCCCTGACGAAAGTTTATTAGGAATTGATTTGATCATACCTGATATTACATACTTGCAAGAGAACCGAGAAAAAGTTCGAGCACTGGTTGTTACACATGGTCATGAAGATCATATCGGAGGTATTCCTTATCTTCTAAAACAGTTAAGCCTCCCCATTTATGCAACAAGCCTTACACTCGGATTAATCGATATTAAACTCCAGGAGCATCAATTATCTGCTGAGACGGAGCTTATTGAAATCAACGAAGAGTCAGAAATTACATTAGGCAATATTCCGCTTTCTTTTTTTAAAACGAATCACAGCATTCCAGATTGTCTTGGAATTGTCTTTCATACGCCTGAAGGAGCTGTTGTACATACGGGAGATTTTAAGTTTGATTTAACTCCTGTTAACGACCAATATCCAGATCTTCATAAAATGGCGAAAATCGGCAGTGAAGGTGTACTGGCTTTAATATCAGAAAGTACAAATGCTGAACGCCCCGGATTTACACCTTCAGAAAAGCTAGTTGGCAAACATATAGAAGAAGCTTTTCGTAAAGCAAAGCGAAAAGTGATTATTTCTACTTTCGCCTCGAATGTTAACCGCGTACAGCAAATTGTCGATGCAGCGATTAAAACGAACAGAAAGCTTGCGCTGCTAGGAAGAAGCATGGTTAACGTTGTATCAGTTGCCTTAGAGAAAGGATATTTAACCATTCCTGAAGGGATGCTGATTGAACCTTATGAAGTACATTCACTTGCGCCTGAACAAGTCGCTATTCTCTGCACTGGAAGCCAAGGCGAGCCGATGGCCGCTTTATCTAGATTAGCCAGCGGAAATCATCGACAAGTAGAGATTCTTCCTGAAGACACGGTCATTTTATCAGCAGGGCCTATTCCTGGCAATGAACGTAATATCTCTCGTATTGTCGACAGTCTTTTCACACTCGGGGCTCATGTGATTTACGGTTCAGGAAGCGCAACAGGCATGCACGTATCAGGACATGGCTATCAAGAAGAGCTAAAATTAATGGCTACATTGATGAAGCCAAAGTATTTTATCCCCATTCACGGTGAGTTTCGAATGCTTCATCACCACAGCTTATTAGCAGAATCCGTAGGGGTGGAAAAAGCGAACATTTTTATTATAAATAACGGTGATATTGTCGACATCAAGGGCGGAACAGCTGTTCAAACAAGAAAAATCTCTGCAGGCAATGTATATGTAGATGGGTTTGGCATTGGGGATGTTGGAAATGCGGTTTTACGTGACCGCAAACAGCTTTCAGAAGATGGTATGCTGGTTATTGTGATTACTTTAAATAAAACGGAAGGAAAAATTGTGTCGGGTCCAGATACAATTTCGCGAGGTTTTGTTTATACAAGAGACTCAGAGCAGCTATTAAAAGACGTTAATCGACAAGTGACTAAAATTGTAAATCAATTGCAAAAAGCGCACGTTCACCAATGGAACATCATGAAAAAAGAAATTAAGACCACCCTTGGACAGTTCTTATATAACCAAACGAAAAGAAGACCTATGATTCTTCCCATCATTATTGAAGTTTAATCCCTCCAGCAAAAACTGCCTTAGTCCCCACTAAGGCAGTTTTTCCCTTATAAATCCGAAGCTTAACCTAAAGTTAGAAGTTGCCTTCTGTAGTTTATGAATAGGCACTGCTTTTATATGTATGGTTAAAAGTGTTAGGTGTATTTCTTCTTTTTTACCACATTCTATAAGAGAGATATTTCACCGCAAATATCTTGTGAAAGTATCCTATCCTTGAGGTGATTATGATGAATGATAAAAATCATGTAGATCAGCATTCAGAACTATTCCGCCACAACTGGACGAGACCGAAGCGTTCAAAGTCCCAAGTAAATGGACATACAGAGATGTCTCAAACGAACATCATCTTGCGAAGTAATGCAAAAGCTCATCGTTGGTAAGGATACACTTCAACAAAAAAAAGACGCGAACGCGTCTTTTTTTGTTATTGGCCGTCTGCCCCGCTTTGAGTTATCTTGCGAATATGACCATCTTCATAATTATTTTCTCGTAGCGCTTTTGCTTTGTCATCTACTACTTGTTTTTGATCTACTTGTGAAGAAGGAGTCTGCTTGTTTTTTGGCATGATCATAACCACCTTTTATTTTGTAATTGTACAACGTGCATAGTGTCCCTCATAAAGATTAAATATATGTTAACTAGCGGCTTCTTCTTCTTTCCACTTATGGCGCAGTTTTAAAATAACAAGGCTTATAACAATTAAAAAGCCTAAGCTTGCAAAGAAACCTGGTCTGCTTGCAGATTCTAACAGCGTACCGCTTACTGCTAGCAGGATTAATAAGAGGCCAACAGCTTGTTTTACTTTATCCCAAACGGTTTGTTTAATTAAGCGATGAAACGAAATTAAAATAAAAAACCAGTTATAAATCAGCATCAGTCCAGCTGCTGTTGTAATGTACTCATAAATTTTCCCGGGCAATAGCAAGGAAAGGACAATAGAAATAACTAATCCCGCTGTTGTTAAAAGTAAAGCCGGTAAAGGAAACTGCAGCTTTTTCTGTTTTTGTTTTGAAAACAATGCAGGAGCATCTCCATCTTCTGAAAGAGTGACAATCATTGTTGTTACGGAAAAAAAAGACGCTGACATCGTTGAGAAACCCGCAATAATCATTGCTCCATTAAAAACATGAGGAAAAAATGGAAGATGATATGTTTCTAAAGCCTTTATAAATGGACTTTGATTTCCATGGAAATCATGAAATGGCACAATTAAAATAGCTAAACTCAGTGAAACAATATAAATAATTCCAAGAAGAATAAGCATACTTCTTCCCGCTTTCGGTGCGTCTTCTTTTTTTTCTAAACGAACCGTCATGATTCCCATGACTTCGATGCCGCCGAAAGCATAAAAGGCATAAAGCAAAGCGCCCCATAAACCTAAAAATCCATGAGGAAATACTTCACTTATCGTTCGCGGCACTCCTTGTTTGGCACCTTCGTCAAGAAATCCAAATAAAGCGAGACTAGCTAATACAATAAACATTAAAATAGCAGCCACTTTTGTGACAGCAAATACATTTTCCATTCGTTCAAAGCCTTTTGTCCCGATTAATACAACACTAATGCCTAAAACAGCATAAATAGAGGCAAAGACCCACAGTGGAATATCTTCAAACCAAAAACGTGTAAAAAGAGATAAAGCCGTGAGCTGACTCCCCATGATCAGCATCTCTGAACTCCAGTACACCCATCCGCTGCTAAATCCTGCCCATCTTCCATAAGCTTTTTTAGCATAGGAGCGAAACGAACCTTTTTGAGGATCTTGAGCACTCATTTTAGCAAGCGCCTCAAATACAATAAATGTGCATACTCCTGCCAGTAAAAAAGCAATTAAAACAGAGGGACCGGCTGCTTTTATGGCAATACTTGATCCTAAAAAATAGCCTGTGCCGATTATGCATCCTACTCCGATTAAAGACAGCTGCCACCATTTTAATTTCCCTTCAACTTGACTTCCGCAGCCTATTTTCTTTTTCACTCTATCACTCCTCACACTTCGATGTAGTGTGTGATAGTTTGAAAAATTTATGCGTAAAAAGAAGCATCTTTTCTATTATTTTTCAACGTACTGAAAACACTTTAGATTCAGCACTTCTTTTAGCCTAATTGCTGTGCGGCTTGCCAGCCGAAATATAGGCCAAACCCTATTAAAGATAACCCCGATACAACGGACACGGCAGTTAAAAACGTCGCAGCTAAGTATCGTCGAAACGTGCTTGCTAAAGCTGCCATCGCAATATCCCAGGCCAGAATTCCCGTAAAAATAGCGCAGCTATATAAGATAAGCTGTTCAGTTTCATATGTATTAGCCGTTTTTGCTAAAACAGAGCCATAAATACCAAGCCAAAAGAGAATTGTAAGCGGATTCGTTAATGACAGCAAAAAACCTGAGAAAAAACACTTTAACACAGAATCACCGTTTGTTTTTCTATGCTGTGTAATCCTCCCTGCACCCATTAGCCCCTCAACACCTGTATAAATTAATACAAAGCACCCAAACGAAAAAAGAAACGTTTTCATAAAATCGCTACTTAAAAAATGAACGGACCCAAAATAAACTACAAGCATATAAAGAGCGTCAACCGATGTTGCTCCTATACCTAAGAACCAAGCATGCAAAAAACCACTTTTAATTCCTTTATCAAGCTGAGCTGCATTGATTGGACCGATTGGCGCAGCTAATGATAGCCCTAATAATACATAGCTGAAAAAAGCCCCCACATACATCCACCCTCTATCACTTCTAAGATTTTATAAATTGAACTATGATAAATCTATGCAACCTGCTTAGCTTGTACTACGTAATTTTTATTTTATTTCTAAATCCTTTTGTATAGCTACGAAAAACCAGCGCATGTTAACTGTAAATACTATACAGAAGGGTGAGAAGCATGAATTCATACACTCATATTAAAGAAGCATTACAATTAGCTGAACAGGCTGTTTATCAAGGGCAGATGAATTTGGATGCAGCCAATTTTCAAAAAGCTCAAATGCAGTTGAATATGGTTCAGCAGCAAATTAATGAACAAAAAGAAGCGGCGTCTGGTGATAAAGAATTAAATCGAATGGAAGAACACTTAAGACATTTACGCGAAGCACAGCAAGCTATTCAGCAAAATTTTTAATAAGAGTAATAAACATAACTGTTTTCTCACTTCCAGATAAACAAATCTGAAAAAGCTCTAAGAACACACTGCGTTCTTAGAGCTTTTAATCCTTTATCCTAAAAAAAGAAAGGAGAAAAACTCCCTTCTTTTTTTACATTAATTATACTTTTGCCGGAACTTTAACGCCCATGATCGCTTTTGGCTCTAGATATTCTTCAATACCAAATGCTCCCCACTCGCGTCCAATACCAGATTGTTTGAATCCGCCGAATGGCGCAGCTCTGTCTTGCTCGGCATCGTTAACGATGATTTGACCAGCTCTAATGTTTTTAGCAACATAGTCAAGTGTTTCTTGGTCTTTTCCGACCGCATAGCCTGCAAGTCCATAAACTGTATCATTTGCAATTTCAAGAGCTTGCTCTAGATCATCATACGTAATAATAGTTGTTACAGGTCCGAAGATTTCTTCTTGTGCAATAACCATATCATTTGAAACGTCAGTAAAGACTGTCGGTTTAACAAAGTATCCTGTCTCTAAGCCGTCCGGTTTGCCCGTTCCGCCAGTAAGAAGCTTTGCACCTTCATCCATTCCTTTTTTAATATAATCCTGTACGCGATCCCACTGTTTTTCCGCTACGAGCGGTCCAGTTACGTTGTCTTTATCTAACGGATCACCAACTGGGAATGATGGTAGAACCTTTTTCACTGCTTCTTCAAATTTTTCTTTCATAGAGGCAGGAATGATAATGCGCGTTGCTGCCGTACATACTTGTCCTGTATTCATTGCAATGTGTGAAACTGCTATTTTAGCCGCTTCTTCTACATCCGCATCCTCTAATACAACTAGCGGTGATTTCCCGCCTAGCTCAAGCGCTACTTTTTTGATTGTTTTAGCAGCGTTTTGCATAATTTTCTCGCCTACAGCACCTGACCCTGTAAATGATACAAAATCAATGTCCGGGTGAGAACTAATACCGTCACCGATTGTGCTTCCCGTTCCGTTTACAAGGTTAAAGGCACCTTTTGGTACACCAGCTTCATCAATGATCTCTGCTAATATCATCGCTGCATACGGTGTAAGTTCTGATGGTTTTAATACCATTGGACTTCCTGCTGCGATAGCTCCTGCAATTTTAGTAGACGTTTGATTTGTTGGGAAGTTCCATGGTGTAATAAGTCCGCTTACTCCAATAGACTCTTTTACGACCTTGTAGCTTCCATGATCTTTTTCAAATGTGTAATCTTCAAGCGCATTAGCTGCTTCTTTAAAGTGGCTAAGTCCCATTTCATAGTGCACTTCTTCTGAAATTTTTAAAGGAGCGCCAAGCTCTTCAGTCATAACTTCAATAAGCTCCTGTTTACGCTTTTCATATCCTTTTGCAATATTGCGAAGCATTTTAATTCGCTCTTCTTTTGTTGTTCTTGAAAATGTGGGAAGGGCTGCTTTAGCTGCTGCCACGGCTTTATCTAGATCTTCTTTTGTACCTAAGCTAATTTTACCAATTGATTTTTCAGTAGCAGGATTGATCACATCTGACGTTTCGCTTCCTGTTGATTCAACCCATTCTCCGTTAATAAAGTGTTTTAAATTTGTACGCATTGATTTGATCTCTCCTTTTAGTTTGTTAATTATTGAACTATGTCATCTAGTTTTTATCTACCCGCCTGTCTGCTTCTCAAACACCACTGGTATTATTTTTTGTTTCTTTCACAGCCTTATCCCTTTTCCAATCGGCTTTTTGCAGCTGAAATTTTTTTCCTCTGCAGCTTTTTAGTTCTTTATAACAAACAGAGATTGAGTCATAACGAAATCAATCCCATCTAAAGATAAACAAATGGGATAAAGGACTTAGTATGGGTTATTTGTTATTCCGCTGTTGATTTACCTGCAAGCCTTTTCTTTCTGCGTGCGGTCGATTAGCCTCCTCATCGCTTACGCTTCTGCTTGGTCTCACTAAATGAAACTCATATTCACCATAACCACAAAAAAATCCGAACGAGTTTGATTCTCCATCAAGAATCTCGATTACTCGTTCGGATCTTCCTTCAACTAAAACACTTTTGTTCCAGCTTCTTTTTTATTAACGTACTTCTTGTAAACGATGTACTGCTCTGCTTTCAATTAACGGTTCTGTTTGCTGTCTGTATTGTTGATAGTGAGGTGTTTCAATGTGAGCTTCAACATCTTCTTTGCTTTTCCATTTCTCATAAAAAACAAATGTGCCTGCTTTGTCTGTATCCTGGTGGAGAGTGTATTGAATACATCCTTTTTCTTCTCTTGATGGTTCAATAACTTTTACTAACTCTGATCGAAGCTCTTCTTCTTTTCCTGGCTTGGCTTGTAAAATGGCGTTAATAATAACTTCTGACATCGTTTTTCCTCATTTCTTTTAAAAAATAGTCTCCATAAAAAGCTTCCCTCTTTTTGTATTCATTACACTGACATCATATTTTTTGTATGATGATGGATCTCTCTAGTCCAAAACAGCAAAACATACACATTATCTACGGCGGTCTTTGTTAATGCTGTTAATAAAAAAGCCTGTAGTCCTACAGGCTTTTTTACATCTTAGTTTAATAATTGTTTCACGACTGCTTTTGCTACACTGATTGTTGACTGAGGATTTTGACCTGTTATTAGGTTGCCATCTGCTTGTACATTATCTGTCCAGTTTGGAGCAGTTACTACATTTGCACCAAGTTCACGCAGACGTGTTTCCAAAAGAAACGGCATGAAGCGGTCTAATGTTGTTTCACGTTCTTCATCATCTGTAAACGCAGCAACATCTTTTCCTTCCACCAACGGCTTTTCATCTGATAATGTAACACCTACTAAGCCTGCGGGTCCATGGCATACAGCGGCTACTACTTTGTCTCCTTCGTATAGTTCACGAATTAAAGCATGAAGCGTTTGATTATCTGGCAGATCAAACATTGTGCCATGACCGCCTGGTAAGAAAACAGCATCAAATTTAGCACTGTCTGTAATTGTATCAAGTTTTAGGGTATTCTCTAGATGCTTAGCTGTATTTAAGATTTCTTGAGAAGTCTCTCCTTCAAGGCTGCGAGCATCCACCGGCGCTTTTCCTCCTAGAGGACTTGCTACAGTAATCGTAAATCCAGCTTTTTCAAACTCTACGTACGCTTCACCAAATTCTGAAAGCCAAAGGCCTGTTGGATGATTTTCTTTCATTTTGTCAGCCGTTGTTACGACCATTAATATATGTTTAGACATAGTAACGTCCTCCTGTAAATAAAGATAGTATTTTCTGTTTCCGCCTTACACATCATATTGTAAGAGAGGAATTACTATAATACAAATTAGAAAATATCTGCTTATCCATAAATATTTTTATAGATACTGTGGACGTCTTTGTTAATAAAGCATCTGTGAAAGAAACAATCATCTAACACCTGAACTTATTTTTTATACACTCAAAAAAACCGCCCTTTTGAGTAAGCGCGGTTTTTTCCAGAAAAGCATAGAATCTATTTTTTATGTTAAAGAGCAGATTGAGCGTTCATTTGTTTCACGTTCTTTTCTCCCGTTTTTTTAAGACTCATCATAAAAATAAACGAAATACAGTACAGCCCTGCCAAGTACGTCATCGCTACCGTCATATCATAGCTTTGCAAAAGATAGCCGACAAGAATGGGTGACAACCCTCCGAGCGCTCTCCCGAAGTTAAAAATAGTGTTCGTTGCAGTACTGCGAACTTCTACCGAATAGTGACTGCTGATCAAGGCTCCGTATCCTGCGAACATTCCGTTTGAGAAAAATCCGACAACAGCCCCTCCTATAAGCAGCCCTGCATTTCCTTCGGCATACGAGTATAAAAATACCGCACAAGCTGAAGCGAGAAGAAAAATTCCAAAAGTACGCTTCGAACCAAAACGATCCATAAATTGACCAAATGTTAGCATGCCTATAATCATTCCAACGGCTGTACTGATTGTCCAAAGAGCTGAACTTGAAACAGAGAGTCCTTGTGATTGCTGAAGCATAGACGGAAGCCATATCATGAGTCCGTTATAGCCTGCAATTTGAACGGTAGCCATCACTGCCAGAGAAATAGTCGTCATCGCCGTCTTAGGCGTAGCAAATAGTTGACGTAGCTTGCCATTATTTTTAACAACGGCTGTTTTCTCTTTTTGAGCTTTTAACCACTCAGGAGATTCGTTTAAATTTTTTCGTACGATAAAAGCAAAAATGACGGGGATAATTCCGACAAAAAACAGCGCTCTCCATCCGAAAATCGGCAGGATCAGAGAACTTAAAAGCGCCGCAAGAATAACTCCAAATTGTGCGCCAATACTAACATAAGATGAAGCTCTTCCTTGCTTATGTTTCGGCCACGCTTCTGCAACAAGAGCCATACCGATTCCGTACTCTCCTCCAGCCCCAATTCCGGCAATAAATCGTGAAGCATACACTTGTTCAACATTTGCTGCAAAACCTGTTAATGCCGTTCCGACTGCAAATAGAAGAACCGTGTAGGTAAAAACCCGCACTCTTCCAAATTTATCTGCTAAAATTCCGAAGATGACTCCGCCTATCAGCATTCCTATATTCGTGATAGAAGAAATAAGTCCACCCGTTGCTAAATCAATGTGAAATTCAGCGATAATCATTGACATAGCAAACGAGATAAACATAATGTCCATCCCTTCTAACGTCAAACCTGCTACTGATGCTACAACTGTCTTGTTACGATAATTCATGTTGTTCCACCCTCCACTGTATTCTTTCTGTATCAACGCTCTTTCTTTTTTGAAGGAATGGATAAAATAACATATGTCCATTCTCTTTTGAAGCCTCTCTGGACTTCGTTTAAAAGAGGTACGCAACGCATAAAAGCCCTTTTGTCGCAGAGGGCAAAAGGGCACAGATAGGCATAGAAGCAGTAAATAAGTGATCCGTCCTTTTCGGCCTCTCTGGACCGTCTTAAAGGCAATTATTATATTAATCATTATGTTAACACGCCGCACAAAAGCTTTCAATAAGAAAAATATCTTTTTTAAAGCAGCTATGTGCATCTCTCACTTTTTACGTTCATACTATTTTGTCCATTATTTTTAAATATGGTTAAAACCAAAACCTAACGTATCATGTTCAAAGCCTTTTTTCGGTGCGCCTATCGTTCCATACACACAAACGCTAATCCATTCGTCGCTTGATCCTGAGAACTCAATTTTTCCGCGCACAATTGAAAATGTGAGTCCTACCGTCCGTAAAATATCACCTAGCTGCAGCGTTCCTCGACTAACTCCTTGAATAGCTTCAAGTATAGCATGATAAAGAGCGTGGACTTCCCGGTACGACTGGGCATTAATAATGTTGTTTGTCTTGGCGCTCGTTTCAATTGCGGCCACAACTTTAGACAGCTCCATCGCTCCGACTTTTCCAACTGTATAGCTATATCCTCTCTCATTGATTTCCTTTTCAATACCTTCAGCTAGTTCCGTATTATGTAAAAGAACGAGTAAAGATGTTAATCTTCCCATTGAAAAATCATTAACTTGTTGAAATTTATTGCTCAACTGTCATTCCCTCCCTTCTATCCCCTTATTATTTTAACAGACGGTACCTAAAAGGGTGCTGATTATTCAGCGAACGAGCGCTCACTTAAAGGGTCAGAGAATCTATGTGTACTGTCCACCACTGTTACGAAGTAGAACTTGCAACAAGTAACTCACCTTTTAGTAAGCGCTTACTTTATTGTCAAGGAAGAAATCATTTTTCTCTACTTACGTTAAGACAAGCTGTGATTCAACTTTTAACTTTCCCAGCATCTCTCTCGTCATTTTTTCTAGGTTATATTCTGCTTTAAATCCCCACTCTTCTTTCGCACAGCTGGAATCTATATGGTTGGGCCAGCTTTCAGCAATTGCTTGTCGAACAGGATCTACTTGGTAATTCAGCACAAATTCCGGAATTGTTTTTCTGATTTCAGCTGCCATTTGTTCTGGATCAAAGCTCATGGCAGAAACGTTAAATGAATTTCGATGCTTCAGCTTAGAACCGTCTGCTTCCATTAGTTGGATGACAGCGTTTAGTGCGTCAGGCATATACATCATATCCATATAGGTTCCTTTGTCGATATAAGACGTATAGCGCTTATGTTTAACGGCTTCATAATAAATTTCAACAGCGTAGTCCGTTGTCCCTCCACCTGGAGGCGTTACGTATGAAATTAAGCCTGGAAAACGTAGCCCTCGTGTATCTACTCCGAATTTATGGTGATAGTAATCGCAAAGTAATTCACCCGCTACTTTATTAACACCATACATCGTGGTAGGACGTTGAATTGTATCCTGCGGCGTCCAGTCTTTTGGAGTCGTTGGACCAAATGCACCAATTGAACTTGGAGTAAAAAATTGGCACTTCAGCTCACGCGCTACTTCGAGCGCGTTTACTAATCCGCCCATATTTAGATTCCAAGCTAGAAGCGGCTTTTGCTCGGCTGTCGCTGATAACAGCGCAGCCAAGTGAATAACCGTATCGACTTTATGCTTTTCGGCGATCGTAAATAACGCAGTCTGATCCGTTACGTCTAAAATCTCGAATGGACCTGAAGTCACAACATCGCTCGTCGTCTTGCGAATATCAGTGGCAATAATATTTTCTGAACCATATATCTCTCTCATTTTCATTGTTAATTCAGAACCGATTTGTCCTAGAGACCCCGTTATTAATACTTTTTTCATCTCAATATCCTCCTCATGTACTGCTTAGATTCAACGTTTAGATTAATTTCATTTCCTTGCCTACTTTTTTGTAGATACGAAGTGCTTCATCTAACATTTCTTTTGTATGAGCAGCCGTTGGCATATTGCGAACGCGTCCTGTTCCTCTTGGAACGGTAGGGAAAACAATTGATTTAGCGTATACCCCTTCTTCTATTAATCTCTCACTAAAAATCTGCGTTTGATTTTCATCTCCTATAATGCACGGAGTAATAGGTGTTTCACTTTCGCCGGTATCAAAGCCCAGCTCTTTTAATCCTTGCTTTAAATAACGGCTGTTTTCCCACATTTGATCCTGCAGCTCTGTACTTGTGCTTAGAATTTCAATCGCTTTAATACATGCAGCAGCCGTGCCTGGTGTAATAGCAGTCGAGAATAAAAACGGGCGGCTTCGTACTTTCAACCAGTCAATTAAGTCTTTTTTTCCAGCTACGTATCCGCCTACAGCTCCAATCGCTTTTGACAATGTTCCAATTTGGAAGTCTACTTTTTCAGATAAGCCAAAATGTTTGACTGTCCCCATACCGTTACCTAATACGCCCGATCCGTGAGCATCATCTACGTATGTGATTAAATCAAATTCCTGTGCGATTTCTACAATTTCCGGAAGCTTAGCAATGTCTCCATCCATTGAGAATACACCGTCGGTAATTACCATTATTTTATTATAGGCACCGGACTTTTGTGCTTCGCCTGCTTTTGCACGGAGATCTTCCATATCCGAATGTTTGTAAGGAATAATTTTTGCTTTTGATAGCCGACACCCGTCAATAATTGAAGCGTGATTCAGCTCATCTGATAAAATCGCGTCATGTTTATCCATAACTGCAGAGATGGCTGCCATATTGCAGTTAAAGCCAGATTGGTAAGCTATAGCTGCTTCCGTATGCTTAAACTCGGCAAGCTTTTCCTCTAGCTTAATATGAATATCTAGAGTTCCATTAATCGTTCGGACAGCTCCAGCTCCCACCCCGTATTTTTCAGTGGCTTCGTTGGACGCGTTAATAAGCCTTTCGTCTGTAGCAAGCCCCAAATAGTTGTTGGATGATAAATTAATTAATTGTTTTCCATCAATTTGAATCAAAGGTCCATTTGGTCCCTCTACTGTATTAATGACGTTGTATAGCCCTTTATCTTTTAAATCTTCTAAATTATTATTCAAGAATTCTTTTAAACGTCTGCTTGTCATCTTCCATACCCCCTCATTGTTGTTCAACACGTCTTATAAACTTCTCTTTTCCCCATTAAAAGATTAATCTAAGCACTTGTAGTATATGAATTAAAAATCAAGTGTATTCCTGAGAAAGACAAATGTTTCTTTTGTAAGCGCTTAAAAATCAATACTTATAGAATTTATAATAATCAACAACCAAGTAAATGTCCATACTAAAAAAACAAAAAATAAGAAATTTTCGGCAATAATAAAAATCCGTCCTTCTGTTAACGATTTTTCCCGAACGTTATTAGACAATATCTTTTTTCTTTTCTCTCTTTGATAATTCTTTTAGAAAAGAGACTAATGCATAACTAATTCAACAGCTAAAAGCACCTACATTCACCTACCAATAAAAAAATCCGAACGAGTTTGGTCCTTAATCAAACTCGTTCGGATTGTCCTTCAATTAAACTACTTTTGTAACAGTCTCTTCCGTTACTTTTGCACAGATATGTTTTTTATTTTTTTATGGCCGTTTTTTACTAATAAGCATGAGACAGCAAAGCTTAATAAAGCAGCTAAAAACGTTCCACTGTAAATAATGTGAACACCTGATGCAAGAATTTCATGCAGCTTTGATAGTTCTTCTGCCGGTACTCCGCCTGTCTCAAACGAAGCATTTAAATTTTCTTGCCCTAATTTCTTTGCCTGTGAAAGCGTCACTAAGTTAAAGATTGTACCAAACACTGCGGAACCTAGCGTTTGACTAAATGTATTTGTAAACGTATTAAGAGCCACCGCTACTCCTCTTTTGCTAGCTGGGACTGCTGATTGAATAACTAACATAAAGATAGGCGTAATAATCCCCATTCCTAACCCAAGAACCCCAACGGCTACATAAATTAAAAATATGGGTGAGTGCGTGGAGACTAAAAACAGCATAAAACATGCCGTACTTACGATTGCCGTTCCTAGCGTAAGGATGGAGTGCGTTTTAAGACGCCCTACTAAATTCCCTGAAAGCAGTGAACCAATTGTCCAGCATACTGGCATGGGCATTAACACAAAACCGGCAGCGGTTGCACTTTTTCCCATCACTCCTTGGCTCCAAATTGGCAGGTAAACCGTAATACTAATAACTACTGATCCGACAAGAAGTGTTAATAAGTTTATAACAGATACACTTCGAATAGAAAACAGCTCAAGCGGAATAAGAGGTTCCGGCGATTTCTTTTCGATATAAATAAAGCCAATGAATGTCAGAACAGCTAGAACAAATAATCCTATAATGATCGGATCTCCCCAGTTTTGATGCTGACTTCCGGTTAAAAGCGCGTATAAAAATGCAATGGTTCCAACTGAAAACGTCACCGCTCCAATGTAATCGATATAGCGTTTTTCTTTTACCACTTCTTCTTTATAGTTTACTAGAAGAACAATAAAAGCCATTAGTCCAAACGGTATATTTAAAAAGAAAATATAGCGCCAAGACAGCGTATCGACTAAAAATCCCCCAAGAAGAGGACCGAGAACTCCAGCAACTCCCCAAACTGCGCTAATCCAACCTTGCGCTTTGGCTCTTTCTTTTGCTTCTTCATACAAGTCGCCAATAATAATCATTGTAAGCGGCATAACGACCCCGGCGCCTAGCCCTTGGATTGCTCTGTAGACAATTAATTGTTGCATCGAAAAGCTAAGCCCGCAAAGTATAGATCCGATTAAGAAAATAATAATTCCAACAAGCATAACTTTTTTGCGGCCGAATAAATCCGCTAACTTTCCGTATATAGGTGTAGATACAGCGGTTGTCAGCATATAAATGGCATATACCCAGCTAACTAGCTCAATACCCGACAAATCACTTGTAATTCTTGGAACAGCCGTACTGACAATGGTTCCTTCCATTGCAGCTAAAACAGTGACAAGCAGCAGCGCTGTCATGATTCGTTTCCTCATCTTTTTCTCTCCTTGCAACTGCGGGCATACCATCGTTTTTTTTACAGAAGATAAAAGCGGTTTCAATATACTTATACCCTTTTAGCCTTTATATGTATGTGATGCTCCGCATATAGTTACTGCCATATGCAGCCAAATAATTATTTTACTATAAAATTTTTCAAAGCGATAGAGAATTTCAAAAATATGACTTTCCTCTCATTTATAAAAACATGCGTACATGATGTTTAATTTCCTTTTTCAATTACAAAAAAGCACCCCGTAACACCTGGTACGGGATGCTTTTTACGTATTTTGTATGATTAACTTAGTCGGGGATCTTTTAATAAACGTTCCATTTCTTCCATATGATTTGTTTCATCTGCAATCATATCCTCAAGTTTGACAACAAGCTCTGTTAACCCTAACTCTTCTGCTTGTTTTTTACGTTCTTCGTAGCGCTGGATCGTTTCTTTTTCAGCCTTGCTCGCTTCTTTAAGCATTTCCGTCACGTTTGAGACGTGCTTCACCTCAGCTGGCTTTGTTGTTGGCTCACCGCCAAGGTTTTTAATTTTTTCTGATAAATAAAGGGCATGCCCTTGCTCGTCAGGAATTTCTCCTTCAAAGAAAGGTTTTAAAATTTGATATTCTAGGCCGGTTACTGTAGACGCATAGTAAGTGTACTGAATAACCGCTGAATATTCACCCGCTAAATCGGTATTAAGTCCCTCTATTAGTTGTCTCATTTTCTCTTCCATTTGAATAAACACCCTTTCATTTACTGTTAGTAGGCATATACCCTTTTTAACGAGTCCTAAACCATAATAAGGTGATATTCTGCTCCCTTTTTTAAAAATAGGGAATTTACTGACTGGAACGAAAATGTTTGATTTCTATGTTCTTAAAGAAAGACGTTCCTCCTTGGGAAAAAAGCGTAATTCCTTGGTCGTTGTGACGCGGAAAAATCTCGCTAGAATGCACGGTTTTCCCATCATCAACAAAGACTTCAATGCTTGTTTTATCTACCAATATCTTCAAATGAACATTTTTCTTGCCTGCATCAAAGTAATCGCGGCTTTCCACATATTTTTTGCTTTGATCAGGCTGATTACTATAGCTTCTATTCACATATGAGACGTTATCTTTTGCAAATATGCCCACATCAATGTGCCGCTTTTGATCTGCGGACTCTCGAAGTCGTAAGCCTACATTTTCTGCATCTGACCATGAAATATCTGTATCAAGCTGATAAGCTTCACCTTTTACCTTTAACTTTTTCTCTCCGTTTACTTCTACTTGCTTGAGAGAATTTGTTGAATCAGTTAGCTGATTTAATTCTTCGACAGGCTTTGATAACAGGCTGTACTGATCGTTGTCTTGTTTTGAAAGCGTAATTTCACGGGTTACTGAATCGAATCCGTTAAACCCATCTTTCATCGTTGGTGTCTTATCTGGATAATCCCAGTTGTTCATCCATGCAAAAGCGTAGCGTTTTTCTAAAGAATCCTCATTTTTACCGTCTTTAAACGTGACTGCTCCGTACCAATCAAAACCATGATCTAGCCATTGCGGCTCATCCATATCGGGAGTGAATGTTGTTCCATCGTAATTTCCTGTCCAATAAGCATAGGTGTTTGGCTTTCCGCTTTCTTTTCCATTTGCACTTGTCCCGAGAACCCACTTAACTGTCCCGTCATCCGCCTTCATTTGAAAAAGATCTGGACATTCTGTAATGCCAATATCTTTAGTGACAAATCCTCCCGTATACGTCCAATCCTTTAGATTAGAAGATTCATAAAATCCGATTTTTTCACCTTCTGACATGACGAGAACCCACTTATCATGTTCATTATCCCATATGACTTTGGGATCTCGAAAATCTTTGGTGCCTGGATTAGGCATGATAGGATTTTTGCTATATGATTTAAAGGTTTTTCCTCTATCGGTGCTATACCATAAATACTGTTCTTGCTTTTGTCCATCAGCAGAAGGCTGGGTCATAATCGCTACAATTGCGCCTTTACCAAAACCTGCTGTGTTCTCTTTATCTTCTACAACGGATCCGGACCATATATCGCCATTTTTATTTGTATACTTTGGAATAGCTACTCCTTTATCTTTCCAATGAACCAAATCTTTAGACGTTGCATGTCGCCATTCCGTCCCGTTCCCTTTAGGGTAATCATGATTGTATAAGTAATAGTAATGATACTCTCCGTCAAAATAAATGGGCTTTTGAGGATCATTTTTCCATTTATCAGGCGTGCTAAAATGATACACCGGGCGATAAGTGGATTCACTTTTATTTCCTTTTTCTTTTCCTCGATCTTTTGTATCCTCTTTTTTGGATACGCCTGCTATAATGAGTCCGGCTATTACAACTAAAAGAACGGCAAGCGTTATCCATTTATAAGCACCTTTTTTCTTCAAACAAACCCCGCCTTTCTCTTTTTTGTCCACATCGAATAAAACAAAAGAAAATGGTGATTACAATCACCATTTTCTTTTGTTGCTATTGCAAAGGGCTTAGTCTTCATCCACTGTTAACTGACCTTGTTCAAGAACGCTATCTTTTACAACAGATGTTTTTGAACCGTCAATATTTACTAAGAAGCTTGGTGCAAATGTAGAGTGGTTGTCTTCATAAAAGCCTCTGTTTGTCATGTAGCTTGTAATAACAACATTATTACCTTTTGTTTGCGGTACGGCAAAGTGAGAATACGTAAATGTTTTATCATTAGGATCTAAATCCATATGAAGAACTAATCCCGTATCATTTAAAGGCTTATATTTTCCTGTTAACGTATTTGAAACATAGCCTAGCATATACACATCATCTTGTCCGATTCCATCAATCGTCATTTTAGATCCGCGAGAATCAGTGAACAAGTACCATTTTCCATCTTTTTTGAAAATGTTTGCACGTTCAATTTCGTCTGTAACTGTATTTGATGTGATAAGCGGCTTCATTACTTTTTTGAGCGTATAGTCATCATTTAACTCAATAATGCCCAAAGCCCCGTTTGCTAAAGAAGCTTTTTCTTTATTAGATCCTTCAAGAAGCTTTTTCTTTTCAGATTGGAAGAAAGGATTGTTTCCTCCGTAGTATGCTCTGTTATATAGAGAGTCTTCGCCTTGATAGCCATCTTCTGTTCCAGTGTTAGCTTCGAAAACAAGGTACTTATGTCCATTGTCTTCTATGTAATGAGGATCTCTTAGCGTATGGTTATCCCCTGTGTCATAACCGCCTTCATCAATAAACTGCTGAACCGTTTGATAAATCTTTCCGTCACCATCAAAGATTGACTTGTAATCTTCTACTCCGTCAACTTTTAACGTATTATCGTTTGGCTGAGACATGTTCACTTGAGCTGTCGTTAACGTTTGTTTTCCGTATTGTTTACCTGAATAATCCGTGTAGAATAAACGAACTTTACCATCTTTGGTTAATGTGGCAGAACCAGACCATTCTTGTGTTTGATTTTTAAGATGCGGGTCATTCGGAACGAATTTATCGCTGTCTTTAAACACTCTTCCAGCGTTTTTCCAGCTGTCAATCGATTTGTCTCCAGCTTTTTTATAGAAAAGATAAACAGACGTGTCATTCGAATCTTTTGGATCACCTGCTAGGGCAAACACAATTTGATATCCATGATAAGTCGCCACTGTTCCGTCAGCATTTTGTAATGGCCAGCTGTCCCATACATCTAAGTCAATTGTATTTCCCGATGCATCTTTTCCCTTAGCAGAAGCAATGTTTTTAATAGTTGATTCGTCAAAAGCAGGAACTTTAAACTGATCACTGTTTTGCTGCTGTGGAATTTCCACCATATTATCGCGAGTAATATGCGAAATTCCGTAGCTGTTATTAAAGTCTTTGCTGTCGTTTCCTTTAGCAAATGTTTGGTATCCCCCGCCTACTAGTAGGGCTGCAGCCAATGTAGCAGCAGTTGTATGCTTAGCAACTCGTTTCATTTTCATATGTTTTCTCCTTTTGGGTTAGTAAAGAATATAAATTTATTAATTCAATTAGCTATTAAAAATCCGAAAACAGAACCGGTTCCGTTCAACCAAAAGATTACTTGGATAAATGACGAAAGTCAAACGTGCCAAATGTAGCTATTTCTCATTTTCATCTTTTTCATTGAGCTGTAACTAGGACCAAAGTTTACGTGCAAGAGACTTTTTATGTAACCGTTTTTCAAAAAAAGGGTACGACTTTTTTTACATTCCAAACTACGTTTTCCAGCCGTTGCGTTTTATACTCTTTACACGATTAAATACTCTATCTTTCTAGCATTGAAAGCGCTATTCCTTTTTTTATGCTTTCCAATCATTTTGTTTTCATCAATATCTTGAAAAATCAGTACTCTTTTTTATTATTCGGACATGAAAACGTTCTATTCTTTTTCCTTTCTGGAGATTAGGATGATGCTAATGAAGGTCTAAAGTATGTTTTCTAAAAAAAATATTCCTTCTTTTTACCTACTCATTTTTATCTTTTTTAATGCATCATACGCCATCCCTTCTTATAAAAGAGGGAGCGTATGATGCATCTTTTTAATATTAAGAGTCTAAGCCAGTTGCTTTTCCTTCACGGCTGGAATCAGCTGCTCCAAATAAACGGCCGTTTTCTTTATCAATTTGAATACCTTGAACATTTCCGATTGGGAACGGCTCATCTCCAAAATTAAACCCCATGGCTTCTAGCTCTCCTTTGGCATTCATATCCACTCCGGCTTCCCAACCGATAAGTGATCCTGTACTATTAAAAATTCTTGGTTCTTCAATCGCTTCTTTTATATCCATTCCATAGTCTAAGACATTCATAAGCGTTTGGAACACAGAGCCTACAATGGTTGGTCCGCCCGGAGACCCTAAAGTGAGTACAGGTTCACTATCTTTAAAAACGATGGTTGGGCTTTTACAGCTAACCGGACGCTTTCCTGCATCCGCTTGGTTTAGCCCTCCAGGAATAGCATCAAAATCAGTAAGCTCGTTGTTGAGTAAAAATCCATGGTCTTTAACCATAATTCCTGTACCAAAAGGATGTTCCACAGTTGATGTACAAGCGACAATATTGCCCCAGCGGTCAACTACCGTGAAGTGAGTTGTTTCACTAAGCTCACGTTCAGGTTCATAAGGCTGACGCACAACGTTCACTTTTTGGCCTTTCTCATAATCCCACGGGTTGCCAAAATCAACTTTCTCATTTTTATGCTTCCAATTAATTAATTTTTGACGTTCCTTTATATATTCGTCATTTAAAAGCCCTTTTAATGGAATGTCACTGTAGGCTGGATCTCCAGAGAATGCAATTTTATCTGAAAATGCAATGCGCATAGCTTCTGCAAACAAATAATACTTTTCCCACGATTTCACGTCGTACTGAGACACATCGAAGTTCTCTAATAGCTTTAAAATTTGCAGCACCGTAGCTCCTCCTGCACTAGGCATGTTGGAAGAAGCAATTCGGTATCCTTTATAATCTCCCCACACGGGTTCATCAATCTTAATCTGGTATTCTTTCAAATCTGACAGTTCCATAAAACCGCCGTGCTCTTTTATCGTTGAAATAATGGCTTCTGCAATTTCACCTTCATAAAAAGCCTCGATACCTTTTTCTTGAAGAATGCGGAATGTTTTAGCAAGATCTTTTTTATTAATCATATCTCCTTCTTGCATAGGCTTGCCGTTTGGAGAATATAGCTGCTTAGCATGTTCTCCTAGTCGATAGGCATATGTTTTTAAAATATCTCCAAGCACCCAGTTTGTTTCCACACCCGCTTCTGCTGCTTTGGCAGCCGGTTCAATTAATTCAGCAAGGGGTTTTGTTCCATACTCTTTACGAGCTGCTTCCATCGCCTTTAAAATCCCTGGAATTCCAATTGCCGTTGCATGAGTAGAACGCTTTCTAAACGGAATAACTTCTTTATTTTCATCAAGAAACATTTCAGGATAAGCTGCTTTAGGAGCCTGAGAATGCCCGTCAAAAATTTTAGTTGTTTTGCTTTCATTGTGGTATACCATAAAAAAGCCGCTGCCTCCAATACCGGTCATCATCGGTTCTCCAACGTTAAGCCCAAACTGAACGGCAATTGCTGCATCAATTGCGTTGCCGCCAGCTCTTAGCACCTGTTCTCCGGCGTCTGTTGCAATTGGATGAGCACTGGCTACCATTCCTGTTTTTCCAACCGCTGTTTCTCTTCTATATGAACTCTTTCCTGAACGAGATAAACTTTTTCCATTAATCATCTTTTACGACCTCCTAGTTACTTACTTTATCTGGGATATTGGTAAAATACCCTATTGCTTTTGGGATAAAACTGTTTAAATTTGTATTGATTACTGTACCTAGACCGATATCCCTAGCATATTTTAAGCCTGTGAAAGCCATAAAATAGAAAAAGCGCCACCCCTTTTTGTTTAAAGAAAAGGTTAGCACTTTTTGTGTTTTTTAACATTTATACACTTTTATACTTGTACCGAAGCTACTTCATTATTTACATTCAGCAGGGTATAAAGCTCTTGAAGCCTTCCTATTTCATAGGTTGAATTCCAATTTGTATCATTCTTTTTTTCCTGAGGATTAAACCAGCACGTATCAATACCGGCTAGCTGCCCGCCTTGAATGTCTGCACTCAAAGAATCTCCAACAATTAATGTTTCATGTACGGACAGCTCTTTTATACGTGAAAAAACATAATCAAAATATTCCTTCATAGGTTTTTGAAAGCCCGTATCTTCTGAAACAAATACTTCTTTAAAATAAGGATATAGACCTGAGTCCTGAAGGCGCTTATATTGAGTAGCCGATACGCCATTTGTAACAACATATAATTCATAGTGACAGCTCAGTTTTTTAATTACCTCAATTGCTCCGTCAATTAGCTGATGGCCATTATTCAAATACGTTCGGTACTCTGCTTCAAGCAGCTTTCCGTCTTTCTCTATTCCATATTCTTTACATAGAGTAGAAAAGCGAGTATTTACAACTTGCTCACGGCTTATTTTATTTTCTTCAAAAGCTGTCCATAACCCCTGGTTTATCAAACTATAACGTTTTTTGCTTTCATCAGTCAGCGGAATACCGTGGTTAGCAAAAAGAAGCTGTAAAGCCTGCTCTTCGGCTGCGTTAAAATCTAAAAGCGTATTATCAATGTCAAATAGAAGCGTTCTGTATGTTTTCATTCTTCTCTCTCCCCTTCAACTAATCTATTGCTTTTTCTACTCGTATATATTGTCGTTTGCTAGACAGCTCAGTTTTTCTTTATCTTTGAGAATAATAGAGCCTTTCTGTTTTTCAATAACTCCTTGCGCTACAAATTTCTGAAGAACACGATTTAAATGCCGGTAAGTCGTTCCGATTAAATTGGCTATATCTTTTAGGCTTTCTGTTTTTTGATCCATAACCAAATGTGATTCTTCACAAAAAATAGAAAGCAAGTAGCTAGCCAGCCGCACTTCAACTGGGTACATTAAATTAAAGCTGAGCGAGTTCGATTTTGCGCAAAACTTTTTTGTGAGCATTTCCAGTAAAAACGTCAGCAGCTGTGGATCATCGCTCGCATGCTGTTTTAATCGTTTGTATGGTATACCAATTACAACTAAAGGTGAAACGGCTTCAACCGTATTCATAATATCAACATCCTGTACATACTCAATATCGCCTATCACTTCAAGGGGCTGTTTAAAGGAAAGAACAAGCGTCTTGCCTTCGGGCGATATGGTATAAACTTTAACCTTGCCTTTCACCAGTATGTACAAACAATGAGACGCATCTCCTTGAGAACAAAGACGTTCTCCTGCCTCCACATCATACAGTGACAAATGCGGTAGTAAGTCTTTCTTGAAAACTGACTCTAATCTATAAGTATTTATATACTCCAGCAGTTGTTTCTCACTCGTAATTTCCCTCATGTTTTCCTCTCCATCATAACGGTTTCTTTTTATTAAACAATAACACTTCCCAAAATAAAAAGGACATATGTCCCGAATAAAATTTTAATTTTTACGTTATGTTCATAGATCCCTTTCAAAAGAAATATATACACAAAAAAGACTCTAGCTCGTTTGCTTAGAGTCTTTTTTTGCTAAACGCTCTTTTTATTTCTCCCGTATCCAACGTAAATAAAGACGCCAATCAGCATCCAGCCGATTGAGTACATCCACGTTACCATTGATAAGTTAAACATAAGAAAGATACAGCAAAGAATAGCAAGAATCGGAATGAATGGCACAAAAGGTACTTTGAAACCGCGCTTTAAATTAGGCTGAGTTTTTCGCAGAGCCAAAATTGAAAATGAAACGGCAGCAAACGTAACAATCGCTAGCATATTGGCTAAATCCGCCAGCTGTTTTAAATCAACAAAACCAGCTACGATCGCGCCTAATGCGCCGACAAGCCATGTGGATATAACAGGCTCACTGTTCTTTCGGTTTACTTTTGAAAAAAGAGAGGGCAATAATCCATCATGACTCATTGACATCAGTACGCGAGGCACAACAAACAAATAAGCAAACACGACGGCCATTATACCAATAACTGCTCCTATAGATACAATAAGCGCTGCCCATTCTTGTCCAACGCTATTGAGCGCATATGATAACGCATCGCCCACGTTTAGCTCTTTATAAGAAACCATCCCTGTTAATACTAATGCAATTACTACGTAAATGACTGCACAAACACTCAGTGCAATCAAAATACCTAGCGGCAAGTTTCTTTGCGGATTTTTCACTTCTTCTGCCGAAGTAGAAATGGCATCAAATCCGTTATAAGCGAAAAAGACGGAAGCTGCGCCTGCAAAGATTCCTTTCACACCAAAAGGAGTAAATGGGTGCCAGTTATTTGTATGAATAAAAAAGACGCCGACGGCTACAAATAAAAGAACAATACCTATCTTGATTAAAACCATTAAGTTATTTATTTTTTTACTTTCTTTTACCCCTCTTGTTAATAAAAACGACATGCACAGCACAATAAATACTGCCGGAAGGTTAATGATACCTCCGTCGCTCGGTATGGCGGTTAACGATTCAGGAAGTCTAATACCAAACTCAGTAAGCACATTATTTACGTAAGAAGACCATCCGCCTGCTACAGACGCTAAAGACACCGTATAGCATCCTACAATGGACCACCCTATTAAATGCGCTACAAATTTTCCTAATGAAACATATATGTATGTATATGCGCCTCCTGAACTTGGAACAGCTGAACCAAATTCTGCATAGCACAACGCAACAAGAATACAGGCTATTGCAGAAATAATAAATGAAACGGAGACTGAGGGCCCTGCATCCCTGGCGGCAACTAGTCCTGCTATAACCAGAACTCCTGTCCCAATGGTTGCTCCTACTCCCATCAAAATAACATCAAATAACCCTAGTGTCTTAGTTGATTCTTTTGCTGCATTTTCCTCTAACAGCTTATTAACATCTTTTTTTGCAAACAGATTACTCATGATGACTAACCTCTCTTCATCTCATTACGAATGACTACTTTATAGTGGTAGATCTTTCTATATATGTAACAGTGAATTATTTTACTACATTTAATTTTCTGTGTAAAATAATTTAGTCTTTGAACTTTTTAATGATTAAAACAAAATCACTAATAATGTTTTCTGTCACACCATTATGATGTACCCGAACAGACTAAAAACATGCGTTAACACCTTTCTCAAAATTAGCTTCATTCATAATTGCTTTTGTACTATACTAAAGAAAAACTTCATAGGAGCAACGTAAAAGATGAACTTATTTTATTTTCTAAAGGGGTTAGTGATCGGTTTTTCCGTTGCTGCTCCCGTGGGTCCCATTGGTATTTTATGCATCAATCGCACGTTATCTAAAGGGCGATTACACGGGTTTGTATCCGGGCTGGGAGCAGCTACAGCAGATGCTCTTTATGGATGCATCGCTGCGTTTGGCCTAACGTTCATTACAACCTTTTTATTAACCCAAAAGATTTGGCTTCAGCTGATTGGGGGATTATTTTTATGCTATTTAGGTGTACAAACTTTTCGTTCTCAACCTGCAGAGCACGCTGCTGCTGCTAAAGGAGAAGGGTTGCTTCGTTCGTATACATCCGTTCTTTTTTTAACGGTTACGAATCCAATGACGATCTTATTTTTTATTGGCGTGTTTTCTGGTGTAGACATTAGTAAATCAGCATTTGATGTTGCTTCTGCGCTGACAATGGTTGCAGGCGTATTTTTAGGATCGGCCTGCTGGTGGCTTTCGCTCAGTTTTGCTATTAGTCTTGCCCGGTCGAAGTTTACGAATAACAGCTTGATCTGGGTAAATCGTATTTCGGGAGCGGTGGTACTGACTTTCGGGATATTTGCGTTATACAAGTTGCTATAAAAAGTCACTTGTCTCCTTTTCTGGGGACAAGTGACTTTTTTAATAGAAAAGAATAATCTTAAAAAATACCCTAAACGCTGTGTTTTCTGTATAATAGATAAATAGAAAAACAGAAAAAGTATAAAAAATGCTTGAAAACTACATACTCAATCAATAGTCTTCAAACATAATAAGGGGAAATAAAGCATGACCATTCTTCTCGTAGATGACAATCAAGTCAATCTATTTGTGATTGAAAAAATTCTAAAAGGCGCTGGCTACGATAACTGTGTGTCTCTTACGTCTGCCCATGCGCTTTTTGACTATCTTAACCTGGACGATGAGAACTCAAAAACGAATTCGGTCGATTTGATTTTACTTGATATTATGATGCCCGAAATTGATGGAATCGAAGCCTGCAGGCGAATTCAACAGGTAGAACGCTTAAAACATATTCCAATTATCTTTGTCACAGCCCTAGAAGACAGCAGCAAATTAGTAGAAGCTCTAGACGCTGGCGGAACAGATTACGTCACAAAGCCGATTAATAAAGTGGAACTGCTGGCTCGTATGCGGGTAGCCTTACGCCTTAAAGCAGAAATTGACTGGCACACGGAACATGAAAAGAAAATTCAAACTGAGTTAGATTTAGCTACGCACGTACAGCAAAACTTACTCAGCCCCCCTTTACAAGAGAAAGATATTCAAATGGAAGTTTCATATTATCCTTCTTTTAAATTAGCGGGTGATATGTACTATTGGCACAAAATTGACGAGCACCGGTACGGTATTATTCTTTTTGATATGATGGGGCACGGCATCTCTGCCTCGCTTGTTTGTATGTTTATTTCGTCTGTGCTCAGAGAAGCTATCAAGTCCCTCATAGACCCTGAGCAGGTTATTACAGAGTTGAATCGCTACATGGAATTATTGCACAGCGAAAAAGATGAAATTCCTTACTATTTCACTGCTATTTATTTAGTGATTGATACGGAAGCTAAGACAGTAGAATATGTGAATGCCGGGCACCCAGAAGGTTATATGTTAGTGGATGAACATACGCTCGTTCCTCTTCAACGAGGAAGCTGCCCTGTAGGGTTTTTTGAAGAAATGGACGTTCAGAAATCTGTTGTCAGCTTTGAGAACGATGTGCAAATTTTGCTATTTACAGACGGAGCTCTTGAATCGATGGGCCCTTGCGAAAATGAATCTGCTCTTCGCCTTCAACAACTTACTGAACAAAAATGGACAAATCCGCAGGCATTTATGAATGAAATTTTCTCAGAAGAACAAAAGTTAAATCAGCCTGATGACATGTGCGTGCTTATGATTCAAGCACAAGCATAATAAAAAAGACCTCACAAATGAGGTCTTTTTTTATTGCTTTTGATAGATGCGCTCGTTCCCTGCAAACTCAATATAAGAAGCTGCTCCCTCAGCAAAGCGAAGCGTTTCTTTATCGCCAAGCCCAAGAAACCCTTTTACACACAGGCTTTCTGAAAATAAATTATACACTTGATTTTGCAGCTGAGCTGTAAAATAAATAAGGACGTTTCGGCAAATGATGACGTGAAATTCATTAAATGACTGATCCGTGACTAAATTATGCTGAGCAAAGATAATATTTTTTAACAGCGACGGATGAAAATATGCATAGTGATGATCCGTTTGATAATATTCCGAGAAGGCATTCTTTCCCCCGGCTTGAATATAATTTTTTGTATATGACTTCATTTTACGTAAAGAAAAGGCGCCTTGTTTTGCTTTTTCTAATACATCTTCGTTCATATCGGTTGCGTAAATGACCGTTTTATCCATTAACCCTTCTTCTTCTAAAAGAATCGCCATAGAAAATACCTCTTCGCCCGTTGCACAGCCAGCGTGCCAAATGCGAATTTCCGGATAATCCTTTAATACCGGAATCACTTTTGTGCGAAATGCTTTAAAAAAGCTTGGATCGCGAAACATCTCTGTTACATTTATTGAAAAATCATTTAAAAGCTGATTCATAAATTCTTCTTCGTGAATCGCTTTTTCTAACAATCGAGACACGGTTGGAATACGTTCAATTTTCATTCGATTATAGACTCGGCGACAAATAGAAGATTTAGCGTACTGTCTGAAATCGAATCCCGTTAATCGATAAATAGCCGTCAGCAGTAAATCGATCTCTAAATCTGTTTTTTTATTCATAACTAAGTCTTCACTTAAATCTAGGTGCTTCATATCCATTTATGTTTCATACCCCGCTTAATTTACTAGCCATACACGCATAACGGAGAACAGCTGATTTAAATCTAAAGGTTTACTGATATAATCTGAAGCTCCAGCTTCCAAGCATTTTTCACGATCGTTTTTCATCGCTTTAGCGGTTAATGCAATAATAGGCAAATCAACAAGCTTTAGCTCTCCTCTAATTTTCTGCATGGCTTCATATCCATCCATTTGCGGCATCATAATATCCATTAAAATGAGATCAAATGGTTCACTATTTTCCATCATTTCAAGACACTCTATTCCGTTATGAGCTGTCATAATGGTCATACCTTGTTTAGCTAGCGCAGTTTTTAAGGCAAAGATGTTGCGCTGGTCATCATCTACGATGAGCACTCGCTTATCTTGAAACACATTTTCACCATCTTGCAGTGAAGATTCAACTGGTTGTACAGGATGATCAATTTCAGTTATTTCTGCTTCAGGTTCAGCTTCTTCTACAGATACCGCTACTTCTTCATATGCAAAATTCACTTTTTCATAGTCAATAAGACCATTAGAGAGGCTAGGAAGGTATAGCGTAAACGTACTTCCTTTTCCTACTTCACTGCTTAGAGAAATCCAGCCGCCCAATAATTTTGCAAACTCACTGCAAATAGATAAGCCAAGTCCCGTTCCTCCGTACTTGCGGACCGTAGCTCCATCTGCCTGCTGAAACGCTTCAAAGATAAGCTGATGCTTTTCTTTTGGTATACCAATCCCTGTATCAGCTACAGCTATTTCTAGCCAGCAATCCGTATCAACTGTACGCATAGCTGTTGTAAGACGATGGTCAGCTACTCGTTGAATGGATACGGTGACAGATCCCGATTCTGTAAATTTAAATGCATTTGATAAAAGATTTTTCACAATTTGCTGGAATCTCTTTTCATCTGTGTGAATGATGTCCGGTACATCTTGTGCTTTATTAATTTTCAATTGTACGTTTTTCTGTTCAGCAACGTGGCTGAAATTACGTTCGATTTGATCTGGAAGCTCACTCATATTCATCTCAGCTAGTAAAATATCTAGTTTTCCAGACTCTACTTTTGATAAATCCAAGATATCGTTGATTAACGCGAGCAAGTCTTTTCCTGAAGAATGAATAATACGAGCGTATTCTTCTTCATCTTCAGATAGCGTTTTAGCTGCGTTTTCCTCAAGCATTTCAGACAGAATAAGAATGCTGTTAAGTGGTGTTCGAAGCTCATGCGACATATTAGCAAGAAATTCAGATTTATATTGAGAATTCAACTCCAGCTGATGCGCTTTTTCTTCTAAATCTTCTTTTGCAGCCTCTAATTCAAAAGATTTTTCTTCTGCGTCTTTTGTTCTTTCTTCTAGCTGTTCATTAATCATACGCAGCTCTTCAGACTGCATTTGCAGTTCTTCTGATTGTGTTTGAAGTTCTTCAGACTGAGCTTGGAGCTCTTCTGTCATCGCCTGAGATTCTTTTAATAGACGAGCAATTTCCATACGTCTAATTACGCCATTGATAGTGAGACCAAACGTTTCAATCACTTGACTAATAAGTTCTTGCTCTAAAACTGTAAACTCGTGCAGCGATGCAAGCTCGATAACAGCAATTACTTCATCTTCAAACAAAACGGGTACAATAAAAATACTCTTAGGTTTTACGTCTCCTAATCCTGAAGTAATGAGCTGGTACGTGTCAGGTACATCGTTTATGACAAAGGTTCTTTTCTCTAAAGCAGCTTGTCCAATGAGCCCTTCGCCTATCAAAAAGCTCTCTCTTCCCGCGTCGCCTTTTCTATCTGCAAAAGCAGCTTGTTTGACGAATAAGTTTCCTTTATCATTTTCCTCTCGAACATAAAATGCTCCGAAAGAAGCTTGTGTCATTTCTGAAACCGTAAAGAGAAATTTTTCCGCAAGCTTGTCTACAGATGCTATGCCTTGGTACATCGTTACAGCATGAGCAATGTTCGTTTGAAGCCAGTTTCGCTCTTCAATATTTTCTAACAACGCGTTCGTGGCTAGCCCTAAATCTTTAATTTCATCATTAGATCGAACTTTAATTCTTCCTTTTAACTCGCCTTTTGAAGCCGTAATTCGTTTGATCGTTTGCGTAACTTCTTTAATCGTATTCACAATAGAATTAGACAACACAATAGCGATAGCAAGTGAAATAAGCGTAACGAATAACAGCAAACCGTAAAGTCCAATTTTAATTTTTTGATTTTTCTCGTCTAACTCTGTTGCTCTTGTTTCAGTCGATTTTTTCTCTACATTTCTAAAAGAAGTAAACTGGCTGCGTATATCGTCCATATACTGGCGCCCAGGATCTTTCTCAAAAAATTGCTGAAGCTCTTTTGTATTATTTTCTTTTTTTAATGCAATGGTCGGTTCACCAGCAGCTTCAATCCAGTCTTGAATACTTCCTTTAATCTTCTCCAGTTTCTCCTGCTGATTTGGATTATTATTTAGAAGCTGATACAGCGCATTATAATCTTTTTCCCAACTTGTTGCTGCACTGTTATAAGGTTCTAAGTAACTCGCTTCTCCTGTAATAATATAGCCTCTTTGTCCGGTTTCCATATCAAGCAGGTGCTTTTCAATTCGATTGGTCAGATCATGGACTTCAATATCATGATCAATGATAAAATTTCGCTCTTTTTGCAAAGATGAAATTTGACTGTTTAAAACAATAAATGCAATAAATAAACAGACAATAACAATTAAATATCCAATAATAATTTTGGATTTGATGCCAAACCTCATTTTCTTTTCCATAATGTTCCTACTTTCATTCTAGATATTCTTCTAGAAGCATTCGAAAAACATGTTTATTTTTGCCGCTGGACAATTTCACTTTCAGTACACACTCTCCACTCCATCTTCCTTTGCTTGATAAGGCTTCTCTCTTTTTCCTATCAAGTCAACATTCCTATTATACACTCTATTTTTGTACAGAAGAATATTTATTGTGCAAGAGGTGAAGATTAATTCCCCAATTAGAAATTGACGTTTTAAAACGCCATATAAAGATAAGCCCATGCCTGTACAGGCATGGGCTTATCTCATAATATATTTGTACACAATAAGGTAATGAAAAGTAATTTATGCTTTGGGGAATCACATAAATTATGACAACATAGGTATAAATACTTATATGCAAAATGCAAAGCATTCATTAATTGAATTGTACTTGGATAGTAGAAAACATTGCCACTTTTTTTAATTTAAATATATTTTTTAAACTTACATATCTACTTGCTGTACTTTTTATCTCGAGCTCTTTAACATTGCCAAAATCTCTGCGGAGCTCGCAACTCTTTTATTTTGAATCGTTTCAGCAAGATGTGATACTTTATAAAGTGTTTCCATGCTTTCAATCGGATATTTCCCAGCTGCTGTTTCAGCAGAAAGCATCACTGCATTCGTGCCGTCCAGTACTGCCTGAAACACATCCGTCACCTCGGCTCTTGTAGGAATTGCGCTGCTCACCATTGATTGAAGCATTTGTGTCGCGGTGATCACATATTTATCGTGCAAGCTGCATTCATGAATTAATATTTTTTGGAGAAAAGGAATCCATTCATACGGTAGCTCTACCCCTAAATCTCCTCGTGCAATCATAATTCCATCGCCTTCTTCACATATTTGCTTGAAATTTTCTATAGCTTCCATTGTTTCCACTTTCGCAATCAGCTTTGGTGCATTTAGATGTTTTAAATGGATAAAATCTTTAATGTCTTTTAAATGTTCAGGGGTTCTTACGAACGAACAAGCAAGAAAATCTACTTTTTCTTTCAATAAGAATACGATGTCTTTTTTGTCTTTTTCAGTAATGGCCGGCAAACCGACGCGAGCACCTGGCAAATTCACGCCTTTATGAGACGAAATAGATCCGCCCTTTTTTACCTTTGTGACAAGTGTATCTTCTTCTACTCCTTCAACAGCCAGTTCTACTTGACCGTCATTGATTAAGATTTTGCTTCCTGTTTGAACATCCTTCACGATACCCTTATAGTCAACGCTGGCTCCTTTTTCATTTCCTGACATCTGCTCTGTATATAAAATAAAAGATGCGCCTTCTTTTAACACTATTTCTTTTGACTTTATCACTCCAAGTCTAATTTTAGGACCTTGTAAATCTCCTAAAATTTGAATAGAGGAATTTAAAGATCTTAACGTATCTATAATTGTTTTATGACTTTCATGCGACCCATGAGATAAATTCAGCCGAGCAATTGTCATTCCTTTTTCCAACAGTCTCTCTAGTACATCTTTCTTATTACTAACAGGTCCGATTGTACAGATTCTATCGATTGCCACTGCCTTTCACCATCCTTTTAATGTAGGATGCCCATTTCCATAAAAGAGATAAGCTTTATACAAAAATAGGTATATCACCACAAAAAAATGCCTCTTAGTCAATAACTTGCCTAAGAGACAGCCTTTTTATTACTTTACCCAGCTTTCCGTCACTTTCTTATTTTTAGAAATCCAGTTTTTCACGCCTTTTGTTTCGTCTTTTGCACTGTTAATTTCTGATTCTAATGATGCCAATTGATCAGCGCTAATCGAAAAATCTTTAAGCCACTTTGCTGCTTCTGGATAATCTTCCTTAAAAGCTTTTTTACTGATTGACTGTATTTTCTCAGGTCCAGTTGGATTCATCGTATTTTTGGGATCTTTTAAGTATCTGAGATTATACTTTTCAAAAGCCCAGTGCGGGCGCCATAACGTAACAACAATAGGTTCTTTATTAGCAATGGCTTTATCCAATTCCGATAGCATCGCAGCTGTACTGCTCTCTACTAAATTCCAGTCTGTTAACCCATAGCTGGGCATGGCATGGTCTTTCGTAAGACCATTGATTCCAGATCCCGGTTCAATGCTAATAATCTTTCCGTTAAACTCCCCTTTCTTATTTTTTAAATCACCTATCGACTGCGCGTCTACATAGTCGGGAACGGCTAATCCGCTGTCTGCTTGATTGTACCAAGTGCCGAGAACGTCTACTTGTTTTCCGAATCTTTTCATGTAAGAACTATGGGTAGTAGGCATCCATACATCCAAAAATAAATCAATATTTCCTTGAGCAACTCCTGAGAAAAGCGGGGCTACGTCACTTTGAACTGCTTTAACTTTATAGCCTTTTTCCTCTAATAATTCCTTCCATAAAAACGTAACGGCTACGGCTTCGTCCCATGGTATGTACCCAATTGTAATTTCTTTTTTAGTCGTCGTGCCGCTTGCCGTATTGCTATTTCCGCATGCAGAGACAAGCAGCATGACGACGATTGTTAGCATAATAAAAGAAATTTTTTTTGAATGTTTCATCTAATCCCACCTTTATCCATTTTATTTGCTTGATTGAATATCTTGGCTTTTTCGAGTAGAAAGATGCGTTAAACGATCTAAGATAACGGCAATAATAACAACCGCAATCCCACCGATAAACCCTAAGCCTACATCCAGCATACTGATGCTTCGTAATACCTCTGCACCTAGGCCTCCCGCACCGACCATGGAAGAAATAACAACCATCGAAAGTGAT
The DNA here is from genome assembly GCF_047872835.1 of Priestia sp. RMT2NF4. Lineage (NCBI taxonomy): Bacteria > Bacillati > Bacillota > Bacilli > Caryophanales > Bacillaceae > Priestia > Priestia sp. RMT2NF4. Next base: position 126,167 of record NZ_JBLQZO010000006.1, on the reverse strand, counting down.
AGCATAATAACTTGGTTTACACCCGACATAATCATAGGCAAAGCGAGCGGCAGCTGGACTTTAATTAATTTTTGCCATTCTGTCGCTCCAAAAGCTTCCGCTGCTTCTAAAGTGGTGTGCGGAACTTGCTGAAGCCCAAGCAGCGTCAGACGAACGGCAGGCGGCATTGCGAAAATAAACGTAGCAATAAGAGCTGTAACATTCCCTAATCCAAACAAAAGTACGGAAGGAATTAAGTAAACAAAAGCAGGCATCGTTTGCATAATATCAAGAATAGGCTTTATGACTGCCCCCACTTTGTTAAAGCGGTGTGATAATATGCCTAAAGGAACGCCGAATAAAAGTGAGATAATCGTAGAAGCTAAAACGAGAGATAAGGTCAGCATTGATGCTTCCCATAAATCCAAGCTAATAATAAGAAGTAACCCAAAACACGTAAATGCAGCTATCTTCCAATCTGTCAACCATAGCGCTAATAGAACAAAAACAAGGACAGTTACTAGCGGAGGAGAGGCTGTCAATGCCCATTCAAGGCTGCTGATTAAACTGGTCATTATCTGGTTGATTCCAGTAAATACACCTGAAAAACTATCAATCATGTAATCAACAAATGAATTTGCCCATTTATCTAAAGGAATACGAGGAATCATCGCAGCATTCACCATCATATTTATCGAACCTCCACTTGATATGATTTAACTTCTTGCTGCTCGGTCACTGCAATACGTTCAGTGAGATTTGCAATAAGAGTGCTCGGGGAAATCATACCTTGTAGGCGATGATGATTATCAACAATGACTACAGGCGAATGACTGTCTGTAAATAGAGGAATCATTTCTTGTAAAGACATATCAGGATTGACGCAATGCGGCTGTGTCAATGCTTTTCCTTTTAAATCATGCTTATGAGCTTCAATAAGCTCCATCACTGTATAGATGCTCATCATACCTAATAAGCGGTCAGAACTATCAAGAACAAAAATCGTAGATAAATGATTGGTTCTCATTCTTCTTAATATAACTTGTGGTGATTCATACTCATAGGCAGCCGTTTCTACCGGAATAACAGCGTCTTTAGCAAGGCGGATTTTGCCGTAATTAACGTCTTGAACAAGCAGTTTTACATAATCGGTTGCGGGTTGACTTAAAATATCTTCAGCCGTTCCAAGCTGTACAATCTCTCCGTCTTTCATTACGGCAGCCCGGTGCCCTAAAGTTAATGCTTCATCTAGATCATGCGTTACAAAGATAACTGTTTTTTGTACTTCTCCTTGAATATCAAGAAATAGCTTTTGCATATCTCTTCGAATAAGAGGATCTAACGCCGAAAAAGGCTCATCCATCAGCAAAATCTCTTGTTCAGAAGCAAGGGCTCTCGCTAATCCAACCCGCTGCTGCATACCTCCTGATAATTCATAAATTCTTTTATAAGCTTGTCCATTTAACCCCACCATTTCAAGCGCCTCTTTCCCTCGCTTTTCCCTTTCGCTTGCTGATATGCCTTGAATTTCTAGACCGAACGTAATATTGTCAATTACGGTGCGGTTTGGAAGAAGGCCTACATTTTGGAATACCATTCCAATTTTATTTCTTCGTACTTGCTGAAGCTGTCTTTTTGGCATATGAGAAATATCTGTATTTTCTAGATATACCGTCCCTTTTGTTGGTTCTATAAGTCCGTTTAAACATCGAAGTAAAGTAGATTTACCGCTTCCTGATAATCCAATTAACACAAAGGTTTCTCCCTTTTTCACTTCGAAATGAGCATTGTAAATAGCAACGGTTGTCTTAGTATCTTGTTCGACTTCATATTTACTTTGTCCAGACTCTCTCAGCTTAAGAGCCTGTTCTTTTTGACGGCCAAACACTTTTGAAACATCGGTAACGCGGATAATGGGTTCTGTTAGTTTAGAGCTTGTACTCAATTTATTTCCCCCTTATTTTTAAAGTAGATTGTTAGAGATGGTCTGGCACACCGAGATAATGTGCCAGACCGCTTCTATTTACTATTCGACCTTCATACCGATTGCTTCTAATACATAATTGTAAAAATGCGAAACGTGCTGTTCGATAGGTACTAAAATCCCTCCTTCTTTATAAGATTTTGAGCTCATATTTTCTTGACACCACTCACACGCTTCAAAATCTTGTAAATTAACGCGGTGAAATAATTCCACGGCATCTTTTGGGTCAAAATCAGGCTTAGCCATTTCTTCCGGGTCGAATAACCATTCGCAAATTACTTTGGACTTTTCTGCACTGATTGGAATAATACGATGAATAATAACGTGATCCGGTGTTAAGTTGATAAATACAAGCGGCAGAACGGTAATGCCAAAATACGTGCGGTCATCTTCAGGAAGCAACCCTTTTAACATAGGACGGCTTCCTTTCCCGCTAATTGAAAAACCTTCTAACTCATTGCCAAACTTAGCTCCACCCCCTACTGAATTTTGAGTGCCGACTCCCGAACGAAATTCAGGCAACGTTGCCGTAAGCTCAGGGTGAATAGAGGAACAGTGATAACACTCTTGAAAGTTTTCTACAATAAGCTTCCAGTTTGCCTCGACTTCGTACTCTTCACGATGAGCGGATTTTAAATTTTGAATTTCATACCTAGCAAACGTATAAAGCTCTCCAAAACGATCAAAAATTTGTGCGTCTAGCTGATATTCAACAGATATCGGATTGTCTGATAAATTAACCCAAACCATGCCGTGCCACACTTCAATGTGAACGGATGTTAGTCCGTAACTTTCGTTATGCACGAGTTCTTCTCGACAGTGGCTTGTGTTAGGAACACCTACTAAATCACCATCTAAGCTATAGCTCCACGAATGATACGGACAGCGAATGACCCCTGCTTTACCGGATGCTTGGCTGCACAGCTTAGCTCCTCGATGCCGACATACGTTTAAAAATCCTCGCAGTATATGGTCTTTTCCTCTAGTAATTAAAATATTTTCGCCTTCAACTCTCGTTGTAATATATTGTCCTGGTTCTGCTATTTCGTATTCAAATGCAACTAAACTCCATGATTTAGAAAATATATGATCTTTTTCTAACTTAAAAATGTCCGAAGATGTATACAGCTCTCCTTTCAACGTGGGCTCAAGTCTCCCATTATCATTTACTAAACCATGTTCCATAACCATCTGCTATTCCTCCTTCGCTTCTTTAGAAACATTTAAATAGAACCATTCGCAAGAGCTGACGACGATTTATACTATTTTGTTCGCCGCAAATCGCTGCGGAGCAAACAAATCAATGGGGTGATTGGTTTTTCCCTCTGTCACTAAATCTGCTAAAATCTCTCCTACTACGCTTGCAAACTTAAAACCATGTCCGGAAAATCCCGCTGCAATTGCTACTTGAGGATATTCAGGATGCAGCGAAATGACAAAATGTTCATCTGGTGTATTGGTATACATGCACGTTTTCCCTTGTAAAAACCGACCGTTGAGCTGCGGAAGACCTTGAGCTAGATAGTGCCGCATCATGTTCACTTCATCTTCATATATATTTCGATCAATCGTTTCCGGCGTACACGCCGTTCCTTTTCGGAAAAACGCCACTTTTGCTCCTTCAGCCTTTAATCCAAAAGAAGGGAAACCATACAACTGTACATAATCATCTGCTTCCCAAATATAAATCGGCTGTTTTCCCACTGAAAAAACGTCTATTCCTTGTGTTGGTTCAAAAAACATTTGCACATGACGCTCTACTTGTAAGCTAACACCTAATTCCCGTAATAAATCGGGTGCCCAGGCGCCTGCAGAAATAATGATTTTTCCAGCTTCATATATTCCATTAGCTGTTACAACACGCACGCCTTCACCAGAAGGATGGGCTTCCCACGACACCACTTCTTCAAAAAAATGAAGCTCAGCTCCGTATTTTTCTGCTTGAAGAAGGTGAGTATATACGCTTGCTTCCGGCCTAACGAATCCAGCTTTTTCTTCATATAGAGCAACCGTAGCAGGTGAAGGTGTAAATACCGGAAACCGTTTGTAAATATCCTTTGCTTCTAGAATCTCATACGCAAGATTCCACTGTTTAGAGCTTTCGATGCTTCCAGAAACCGTCAAGCTATCAGGAGGTCCCATCATAAGTCCACCGGTAACCGTAAGAATTTCTTGACCGCTTTCTCTTTCAATTTCATTCCACAATTCGTAGGCGCGAAGCAACAATGGAACATAAGCAGGGTCTTCAAAATACGACTGCCGAATAATTCTAGAACCGCCGTGACTCGATCCTAGATCATGAGCAGGACCGTATTGTTCTAACCCCAATACCCGCTGCCCTTTTTTGGCGAGCTGATAAGCAGCCGTACTCCCCATAGCTCCTAATCCGATAATAATGACATCATAATGTGTTGACATCTGCATTCCTCCTGCCTTTCGATTGATCAATTAAACTACCGCTGGGGAGTGTGTCATCATTGCTGCTTTATAACGCTGACCAAAGTATTCAACTTCTAAAACCATTTCTTCATGTACAGCTTGAGATAATAAGGTGTGTACAATTCCTTTGCCTAAGCTGTATGAATAGCCAGCACTTGTCACAAATCCGAGGGCCGTTTCTCCATAAAAGACCGGTTCATATCCCATTACTATCGCTGAAGGATCATCTAATACGAGCGTCGCTAATACTGTTTCAGAATCTTTTCGCTGACGATCAAGCAATGCCTCTTTTCCAATAAAAACTGGTTTTGTTAAATCAACCATTTCATGAAGGTCGACTTCATATGGATGATGTTCACTCCAAAAGTCTTTCCCGCTTTTTAACGAAAAAGATTCAATTCGAAGGTTTTCAAGAGCTCGGTCTCCCCCAGCAATCAGCTGATAAGGCTGTCCTTCTTCCATTAATAAATCCCATAAATTCAGACCTTGATCGGAAGTCGTAATTAATTCCCAGCTCTCCATTCCCCCGCAGGAATCACGCAGAGCAAGGACTGAAACATTTTCGATAAACAGCGTTTTCGCTTGCCCTTCAATCCAAGTGTTGCCAAGGTCTGAGCGTTGAACCATGGACTTCATTACTCCTGTAGCTTTAGGGCCAATTAATGCTAAACTGCATGTCCCTGACGTTACATCTTGAAAAACAACTTGATCGCTGTGTGGCACGTGTTTTTGAATCCAGCTTGCTTCTACAGCTCCCGTACAAACAATCAAGAAAGTGGATATATTTTTGCGAATAACCGTTATTTGATCTTTTATGCCGCCTCGCTCATGCAACATACACGTGCGTATGCTTTGACCTACTGCAATGTCTATATTTCCTGTCGTTAGCTTCTGTAAAAACTGGAGAGCTCCTTCTCCTTTAATTTCTAACCTTTTCTTTGCTGCCGTTGTATCGTAAAGAGCTGCGTGCTGACGAGTATGCAAATGTTCAGCTTCAATAATTGGTGACCAATATTCAGCAGCCCATCCATTTCTTATTACCATCACCTTTTCATAAGTAGATATAAGCGGATAGTTAGCTTCATACCACTGGGGCTGCTCCCATCCTGCTTTTTCATTAAAATAAGCTTTCAGTTCTTGTTGACGCATATAAAATGGACTCACGCGCATGTTTCGCGATACTTTTCGCTGCATAAATGGATGGTGAATACTATAAACCTCTTCATACTCTTCAATAGACCGCTGTTTGTAATAAGCAGGGCTGCATGCATACGTATCGAAACGATTAATGTCGCATAGCTCTAAATCCACAGTCGGCGCACCATTCATCATCCATTCAGCCATCTGTTTTGCGACACCTGCAGAGTGCGTTACCCATATAGCTTCTGCTACCCAAAATCCCTGTACCGTTTGTGATTCACCAAGCAGCGGCATACCATCGGGCGTGAATGAAAAAATGCCGTTCATTCCTTTTTTTATTCCCGTTTGTTTTAATGCCGGAATTAACTCTATTGAATCTTCCCACGGTTTTTCAAAATCTTTTGGTGTAAAAGGTTTAACAGAAGGCATTTCTTTTGTTTCTCCGTATTTTGTAATATCACTGAGTTCGACTGGAAACGGCTCATGCTGATATGATCCAATCCCAAGCCCTTTTTCTACTTGACGAAAATAAATTGAATTATCTTGATCTCGAATAAGAGGAGTGGCGGCTTCTTCCGTTTCTCCGTTCAACTCAAGTAAATCATTTGTAAACACATATTGATGAGCCATTGGCTGAAGAGGGATCGTTACACCGACCATTTCTCCGATGCGAGGTCCCCAAAATCCAGCACAGCATACGATTACATCTGCTTCGAATTTCCCGACACTTGTGTACACTGCTTTTACTTGACCCTTTGTCACTTCAATATCCGTCACTTCTGTATGACCGTAAAACTCTACTCCGCACTCTTTAGAAAAACGAGTCATTTTATCAACGGCATGCAAAGGTTTAGCAATACCGTCTGACGGAACATAGAGACCTCCGCAAATACAATCAGGACAAATCAACGAATTTTTTTCCGCGCATTCCTGTGGTGAAAGAAGAAAAGCTTCGATTCCCCATGAGCTGGCAACACCAGCCTTTCTCTTTAGATCTTCTAATCGCTCTGGTGTACGGGCAACTTCTAAACTGCCGACAGGATAAAACGAGCGCTGTTCATCTGTACTCAACTCTTTAAAGGTCTCGACTGTTTGAGAAGCTAGTGTTGTCAGGATTTTTGAAAAGCTAAGCTGAAATACAAGCCCCGGAGCGTGAGAAGTAGATCCTCCTGTTTCAAGCAAAGGGCCTTGCTCAATCACTGTTATGTTTCTTTGCCCCATTTTACTTAAATAGTAGGCAATGCTGCACCCGACAATTCCAGCTCCTATCACTACTATCCTCTTATGTTCCATCACTTTATATCTCCCTCCTTTTTTGGTTTGAAGATGTTAAATATTGTCGATAGTTAATTATATTTTTAATATTCATAATTTTCAAAGTATTTTGTCAAAAAGTGTGACATAGATTTTTTTTCCCTTTCTTCCGCTAATGTTCGGATAACGCTTTCTTAACTTTAAAATACCAGAAAAATCGCCGTTTTTTTCTTTCGAATAACGAATTTTAAAGAAACTATCTATCTGTCAAAATGACACTTATCAATGAATGGTTATACCAAAAATGACGGAAAGAAGATAGCTAAAATAACTTAGCTATCTTCTTTTTAAACCATTTACCGATTAATTAATTTTGAAGGCTTAAATACTTTTGCTTATTTTTAGACCAAAGTTGCCTGTTTGACTACTTTTTTCATTTCTTCCGCAACGTTTCTTTTGTCTTTTTCACTTGTAATCCCCCCGCCTACAATCACAAGATCCGGCTGTGACTGCACGACTTCAGGAAGTGTATTCAGTTTAATACCTCCTGCCACCGCTGTTTTTGCATTTTTCACAACTCGTTTAATCGTTTGAAGCTGCTCAAACGGAGTCTCTCCTTCAGCTTGAAGATCATACCCTGTGTGTACACAAATATAGTCAACACCGAGTGCATCGACTTCTTTTGCACGTTGTTCAAGGTTTTTTACATTAATCATATCGACAAGAATTTGTGTTCCTTGTTTTTTGGCCTCTTCTACAGCGCCTTTTATAGTCGAATCGTCAGTAGCACCAAGAATGGTAATAATACTAGCACCCGCTTCAGAAGCTTTCATTACTTCATAAGCACCTGCATCCATAATTTTCAAATCAGCTAATACCTTTAAAGACGGAAATGCTTCCTTGATTTCTTTGACTGCTTTTAGCCCTTCGTTAATCACAACCGGAGTACCAATTTCTACAATATCGATATACTCTTGAACCTCCTGCACTACTTCTTTTGCCTCTGAAATATTTACAAGATCCAATGCTAATTGAAGTTCCATACCTGCTTCACTCCTTCATTAAATGGGGTTGCCTAGCATGAATTCATTGTAAAACCGTTACTTTCAAAAAAAAAGTAGGCACTTTTAAAACATATAGTCACTAAAAATATACTATGGATGCTTCGGTGTATCTTATCACTTGTATTTATTTTAGAAAATTCTGAATAATAAAGGCGTTTTTGTAACCTTCTCAAGAAAAGATTTTATCCCATATGTGTGGAGTTATTCATTTCAGGTTCTATAAAGGTTTCCATATAATTTTTTCCCCACTCGTCCATGCTTTCAAGAATGGGCATCAAGCTTCTCCCGTGCTCAGTCAAGGAATATTCAACTTTTGGAGGTACAACCGGATAGACTTTTCGGTGAACGATTTGATCTTCTTCTAATTCTCGCAGCTGACTTACTAACATTCGCTGAGTAATTCCCGGCATCATAGATTTTAACTCACCAAATCGCTTTGTTCCTTCTTTTCCTAGATGCCACATAATCAACATTTTCCACTTGCCTCCAATAATCGTCAACGTTAATTCCTTTTCACAGTTAAACGTTTTGCTAAAAAGTCTGCTCAATCCTTTTTCCTCCCTTTTTATGCGTAATAGTATAGTTTTAGACACTATATGAAAATAAAGTGTCTACTTATAAAGGAAAATTGTACCTGCTATACTGTAATCTGTAAAGATGGTAAAAGACTATATTCACTGCAATAGACCGTTAAAATAAAGGAGGAGATCAATTGGACAGCGTAGCTCGTTCACGTGATAATTGTCTCAAGTCTCATTTACCACAAGCGTTAGAAGTGGATTCCATGACCTTTATCTTATTTGGAGCAACAGGAGATTTAGCTAAAAGAAAAATTTTTCCTGCGTTATATAATTTATTTTTAGATAAAAAGCTGCCTTCTTCCTTTTCTATTGTTGGTACGGGTAGAAGCAACTGGTCTAATGATGCCTTTCAAATATATGTAGGAGAATCCGTAAAGACTTTTTCAAGGCGCTTTAGCCAAGGTGAATCCAAGATAAAAGAATTTCTTAAGACAGTTCGCTATCATAAAATGGATGTTACCAACAGTGATGGATATGACCAGTTGCTGCATGCTATTCAAGAAGGTGAAGCAGAATTAAATATTCCTGAAAATCGTCTTTTCTATTTATCAGTGGCTCCTGAATTTGTAGACGTTATTGCTTCAAATATAAATAGCGGCGGATTAGGATCTACAAAAGGCTGGAAACGTCTTATTATCGAAAAGCCTTTCGGACACGATTTACAATCTGCTCAAGTGTTAAATCAAAAGCTTACTGAAACGTTCAATGAAGAAGAGATTTATCGTATCGACCACTATCTGGGAAAACCAATGATTCAAAATTTGGAGGCTCTAGCAGCTGCAAACCCTATTTTACAAGCACTATGGAATCATCACTACGTTGCAAATGTCCAAATTACAGCTAGTGAAACAGTTGGTGTAGAAGAAAGAGCGCCTTACTATGATCAGTCCGGTGCAATTAGGGATATGTTCCAAAACCATATGCTTCAAATGCTTATGATGACTGCCATGCAGCTGCCAAAGACACTTAACATCGCAAAGACTCGCCAACAAAAGATAAAAATTATGAAAAGCCTTCGCCCTCTACAAAAAGAGGTTATCCATTCGAACGTCATAAGAGGTCAATACGAAGCGGGAAAAATCCAAAATCGTTCCGTTATAGGATATAAAGAAGAGCCCGGCATCAATGCTGCTTCCGTCAATGACACATTTATAGCAGTCCGGGTATGGATTGATCATGAGCTTTGGAAAGGAGTGCCTTTCTATCTTCGCACGGGAAAAAGAATGAGTAAAAAATGCACGCGTATCGTCATTGAATTTAAACATCCTTTAAAGGAGGTTTATACAGCCGATGAAATCATTCCTAACCTTTTAGTTGTCGAAATCAGCCCAAATGAAGGTATTTCGCTGCAATTAAACAGCAAAAATCCTTTGAATGGCAATAAAATCGAACCTATTTTTATCAATTTCTCCACAAATCAAAAAGAAGTACCAGAAGCTTATGAACTGCTGTTATTTGATGCTCTACAGGGAGACTCCACATTTTTTGCTCATTGGGAAGAAGTTGAATTATCTTGGAAATGGGTGCAGCCTATTTTAGAAGCTTTTAACAATGAGGGCTTTCCTCTTCATTTTTACTCTGCTGGTACAATGGGACCAACAGCTTCAAAGCATTTGTTAGAAGAAGATGGGTTTAAGTGGTGGTAGTTTTATAATTACCCTAGATTATTTCTAATCTATAAAAAGAGATTGAGACATAACTAAAACAATGGAAAGATCCGAATGATACATTGTTCGGACCTTCCTTTAACTAAAACATTCGTGTTCCATCCTCTTTTTGTACATGTTTCAAATAACTTCACCTGGCTAAATCTATGTCACTTAAAAAATTAAATCTTCGTATCTTCTTTATTTAATATCAGCCATTTGATTTTTCGATCTCGCTCTTTTCTTTCTTGTTCATCAACTAAATCATATTTCTTCAGCAAATGAAACATCTCGTTTAATGTTGTTTGCGAAGGGTTTCGCACGAGAAACTCATGAAATAATGAACGAATATCTTCTGGCAGCCACTGTGACTGCGAATTAAACTTCTGATGTACATCTTCTAACGAGTGGTCTAAATTACATTTACCCATACCTTTTCCTCCCCTTTTATGTAACTGTTTTGCATTTTTTAGTCTTTTTGGCGTTTAAACGTATTTGGCATAACAACTGCCACAACTTCTCCGGTCGCAACAATAATGTCATTCGCGTATACTTCTGTTTTAACTCTCCATTTCTTCGGGTGAATTTCTTCAACGGTTCCTATCGCTTTTAGTACTTCACCCTGTGGCGTTGGTTTTTTAAAATCTACGTGGAGAGAACCGGTAACAAACCGCGGCGGCTCTGCTGAATCTCCTATTTCGCAGCCATTTTTACGGTATAGAGCAAGAGATGCAGAGCCTGTTCCATGACAATCAATCAGTGATGCAAGAAGTCCGCCATATACAAATCCTGGTATAGCTGTATGTTCAGGCTTAGGTGTATAAAGGGTAATTGTTTTTTCTCCTAGCCATCCTGTCCGAAAATGATAGCCGTCTTGATTTAATCGGCCGCAGCCGTAACACCATGCAAAATCATCCGGATATTCGTCTTGAATCGCTTTTACTACTTTTTCCATGGCTCACCACTCCTTTTTTCGGAATATTTTAACACATTTTCTCTTACAATCGTTAGAACTAAACGGACTATTTTCAAGCTTACATAACTAAAAATCTTAGAAGAAAAGCCTCACTTAAAAAATAAGTGAGGCCTTATCGTTAAAATTCTTCATAGGCAGCGGGGTCTTGATTATTAAGTCTTCCATCTTCGCGGTTCAATTCTGAAAGAATATTCATCTCCGTTTCATCTAAAGAAAATGAAAAAATCGATATGTTTTCAAGCTGCCGCTTGCGAGATGACGATTTTGGGATTGAAATGGCGCCTAGCTGATAATGCCATCGCAAAATCACTTGTGAAACTGTCTTATTATGACGGTCTGCAATTTGTTTAATTGTTTCATTTTCTAAAACAGCACTCGCTCGTCCTAGTGGACTCCAAGATTCAATTTGAATGTTTTTCTCTTGATACCAATTTCGATATTGATGTTGATTAAAAAAAGGATGCAGTTCTATTTGATTGATGCTTGGTAAAATGCCGGTCTCTTTTTCCAAGCGCTCAATATGCTCGGGAAGAAAATTACAAACACCAATTGAACGAATCAAGCCCCAGCGCTTCGCATCAATCAGTGCTTGCCAAGCTTCTACATAATGATCTTGTTTAGGATTAGGCCAATGAATAAGATACAAATCGTAATAGTCTAAATTCGCCCGATATAAAGATTCTTGAATGGTAGGAATTGCTTTGTCATACGTATGGTATCGCCCTGGGAGTTTAGAGGTAACAAATAGTTCTTGTCTAGAAACCGGTGTTTTTCGGAGAGCTTGCCCCACAGTGCCTTCATTTTCGTAATTATAAGCAGTATCGATTAAACGATACCCTACATCAATCGCACTCGTTATAGCGTTGACTCCTTCATTTCCGTTAAGCTTGTATGTACCAAAACCTATAGCAGGCAAGGTTACCCCGTCATTAAGGGTTATTTCAGGAATTACTTTACTCATTATTATCCACTCCTTTCGATCATGCCCTAAGGTTAGCATATATTATCCAATACTTGAATAAATTTGCATCACTCCTTTTCACAAAGGAGTGATGCTTTTAAAACAATCCAAAAAGCGATTACGGAGAAACCTCCGTTTTAAACTCGTTAACTTCGCACTTTTCTGCTTCTTTCTTGTTTTTAGTTAACGTAAAGAAAGCTACAAAACCTAAAAGCGCCGTACTAAATAAGATAGCAGCCATCGGAATCGCTGTTGTTTCGTTAATCCCTACTAAAGGAGAAACAATTGATCCTAAAGTTAATGGAAGCATACCTAACACGGCACTCGCACTCCCTGCTCTATGTCCTTGATTTTTCATTGCCAATGTCACCGAGCCTGTGATCGTCATTCCTATAGAGATCATGTAAATAAAAATGGGAATAACAATCGTAGCAAGCGGTCCTTTAAGCATACTCATGATAAGAAGTACGCTAGTAGCACTTACAGCCGTAATCACGGCAATGCGAAGCAGGCTTCTTTCATGGATAATTCCGCTAAAGCGCCCAATAATAAAGCTTCCAGTCACAATAGCCAAGCCGTTAATACCAAACAAAATGCTAAAAACTTGCGGAGAAACATGGTATATCCCTTGATAGACAAATGGAGTGCCTGATACATAAGCAAAGCTTCCTCCATGGACCAGTCCGATAATTAGGGCATATCCAATAAAAGAACGGTCTTGTAATAAACTGCCCATTGTGCGAACAGAATGACCAATTGAACTTGGTGTTCTATTTTCAATGGGCAAAGTTTCTTTTAAACGCATTGAGATTGTTAAAACAATTAAAAGACCTATTAAACTTAAAAACAAGAAAATAGTATGCCAGCTTGCAAAAGGAAGAAGTAAAATAGCACCTCCGGCCATTGGTGCTATCATTGGTGCAAAGGCATTGATAACCATTAACAGAGCAAAAAACTTCGTAAGTTCTCTTCCGCTAAAAACGTCTCTGACAATGGCGCGAGAAAGAACAACTCCTGCCGAAGCCGTAAACCCCTGCAAAAAGCGTGCGATAACTAAAGCCGTGATAGTAGGAGCCAGTGCACAGAGCAATGACGATAACATAAATAAAGAGATGGAGATGAGTAAAGGTCCTTTTCGTCCCTTTGCATCACTGATTGGACCAATCACGATTTGACCAACGGCAAGTCCTAGTAGACACGATGTTAAGCTAAGCTGTACAAGTGAAGCTCGCGCATCTAAATGATCAGCAATAGCAGGAAAACTTGGCAAATACATATCGATATTAAGCGGACCTAATATCGCAAGCGTGCTGAGAAGAAACGCTAATCCTAGACGTTTTTTTCCAGTTGGATTATGAAGCATAATAGCAGAGCACCTTCCTTACCTAAATATTGTATTTTCACAGATAACCTCTAGTCTATTGAAAGGCACCCCTTCTGTCTAGGACATTTGTCTAGAGATGCAGATAAAGTTCCACTGGCAAAGAAGGAGGTATGAGTAACTACAACTACATACGGTTAACATAAAAAACAGCGCTTGAAATTCCTCCAAGCGCTGTTTTTTATATACTATCTAATGCCTGCTGTAAATCTCTCATAATATCTTCCCAAGCTTCCAGCCCAACTGATAAACGAAGAAGTTCATTTGAGATGCCCATTTCTTTTCGAGCTTCTTGCGGCACAACTGCATGCGTCATCGAGGCAGGATGCTGAATAAGTGTTTCAGCATCGCCAAGACTCACCGCGATGGAAATGAGCTTAAGCTGATTCACCACTTTTACGGTTTCTTTATAACCGCCTTCCACTTCAAAAGAGAGAAGCCCCCCTCCTTTTTTCATTTGCTTTTTCATGAGAGAATAAGCAGTGCTGTTTTTATCCCCTGGATAATAAACGGCTTTTACCTTGGGATGGAGACTTAATTGTTTTGCGATATGTTCAGCATTCTCACAGTGGCGATCCATTCGAACGGCCAGCGTTTTTAAGCCTCGGAGTAACAGCCACGCATCAAATGGTGAAAGAATACCTCCAATATCTTTTTGCGTTGTTTTGCGCAGTACGGAAATAACCTCTTTGTCCCCTACTACAATTCCTGCCACAACATCTCCGTGTCCACCAATAAATTTAGTTGCGCTATGAATAACTAAGTCGCATCCAAGCTTCAGCGGCTGCTGCAAATAAGGAGTTGAAAAGGTATTGTCTACTACCACGGGAATTCCTTTTTGTTTGGCGATACAAGTAACTAACTCTAAATCTACTAAAGTCATAGTCGGGTTAATCGGTGTTTCAATATAAATACATGCTGTATCTTCTTTGATAGCAGCAAGAATTTCTTCCTCAGTTTCCAAGTTGGAAAAAGAATGATGGATTTGATATTTTTCCTCAAGCATTTCCAGTAAACCAAACGTGCATCCATACACTCCTTTAGAACATAAAATATGATCGCCTGCTTTTGTAAGTCCAATCAATACAGCCGATACTGCAGCCATTCCTGATCCAAATGCCAAAGCGGCTTCGCCTTCTTCAAGCTGTGCCATACGCTCTTCTAAAATGGTGACCGTTGGATTAGATAAACGAGAATATACATAACCATTTTCTTCTCCGCTAAATCGGTTTGCACCTTGTTCTAGAGATGAAAATGTAAATGTAGACGTTTGATAAATAGGTGGAGCTAAACTATCAAAATGATGTTTTGATTCGTACCCTGCGTGAATGGCTTTTGTTTCAAACTGATATTTCTTTTTTTCGTTCATACAGCTTCCCCCTTATGCAAACAAGCGCTGTGTCATTTTTAAAAATGTAAGCGTTTTCTTTTATTATATTTCTCTTTTCTTTTTTCGTTCCCTGCCTATCTATGTAGATAATTCCACCGTAGAGAAGGAAGCGACATGCACACTGCACCTCGCTTTACTTCATCATTTGTTTAATTAGTATTGAATTACGCTTTTTAAATACTTCATTATGAGAAGAAACCATAGCTGTCTTAGCAGCAGAGGGCTGAACGAATTGTTTTGCTTTGTTTACGGCATTAGCAGCATCTTGAAAAGCGCCGGTAATCAAATGGACTTTTCCTTCGTGCATGAGAATATCTCCAGCTGCATATACACCTTCTACAGACGTTTCGCTTGCTGCATTACCTGCAACGTAATAGTCATCAATGGTTTTGATATGTAGTTCGCTGTTTTTTAACAGCTCTGTATCTCTTTTATAACCGTGATTAATGATAACTTCGTCAATCGATAAATAAGAAACCTCACCGGTTTGATGATTAGTCAGCTCAACTTTTTCAATAAATTCATGCGTCGCATCAGCCACTAATTTTGTAATAGATGTGTTAAGCAGACACCGAGCCGAACTGTTTATTAATTGTCTTACTTGTGCTTCATGACCGTTTAGTTCACTGTTTCGGTACGTAATATATACCTTTTTAGCAACGGGCTCTAGCTCATTTGCCCAATCAATGGCTGAATTGCCTCCCCCGGAAACAATCACCGTTTTATTTTTAAAATGCTGCAGAGATTTAACCGTATAGTTTAAGTTTGATATTTCAAATCGTTCTGCTCCTTCAATTTTGAGCTTTTGCGGATTTAAAATACCTCCTCCAACAGCAAGGATAATGGTTTTAGAGTAATGATGTTCACCTGAAGAACCCGTCAGCTGGAAAATACCATCTTTCAAGCGAGAAATGGATTCAATCTTCTCATCTAAAACAACAGTCGGATCAAACGTCAGTCCTTGTTCCACAAGCTGTTCAATAAGCTTCGCACCGGAAATAGGCGTTTGGCCCCCTACATCCCAAATCATTTTTTCAGGATAAACGTGAAGTTTTCCGCCTAGTTTTGGCTGATATTCAATCAGCTTTGTTTTCATTTCCCTTAGCCCGCTATAAAAGGCAGAATAAAGGCCAGCCGGTCCCCCGCCTATAATTGTCACATCAAAAAGTTCATTGTGTATCATGCACGTTCACTCCTCGTAATCAATTGTCATTGATTATCATTCTCATTTAAATATACATCTTCTTCAACGTTTTGACAATAAAAATAACTATTGACATCCGGAAACGTTCGAATTATAGTATGTAAAGTAAACGATACTGATAATCATTATCAAGTATTTGTTGTATTAAATGTAAACGGAGGGTCAGATATGGTTCGCCTATATACAGAGAAATTACATATTAGTTATGGTGAACGTCTAATAGTAAAGAATTTAAGCGTTAACATTCCAGACAAAAAGATTACTACAATTATTGGTTCAAACGGATGCGGCAAATCAACGCTTTTGAAAGCCATTACCCGCATTATTTCTCATCAATCCGGTTCCGTTATTTTAGACGGCGAAAACATTTCAACAGAACATACAAAAGCACTCGCTAAAAAAATGGCTATTCTCCCTCAAACCCCTGAAAGTGCTAAAGGCTTAACGGTGGGAGAACTTGTATCTTATGGGCGATTTCCCTATCAAAAGGGGTTTGGGCGTCTATCAAAAGAAGATTATCAAACGATTGACTGGGCGCTTGAAGTAACCGGAACAAAAGATTACAAGTTTCGTCCTGTAGATTCTCTTTCAGGCGGTCAGCGCCAGCGAGTGTGGATTGCGATGGCTTTAGCTCAAGAAACCGATATTATATTTCTTGATGAGCCGACTACCTACTTGGATATGGCTCATCAGTTAGAAGTGCTTGAGCTGCTTCAAAAATTAAACAAAGAGCAAGGGCGTACAGTTGTAATGGTGCTTCATGATCTAAATCAAGCCGCTCGCTTTGCGGATTATATTATCGCTTTAAAAAATGGTGAAATTGTCAAAGCCGGAAAATGTGAAGAAGTCATTACGCAGGACGTTCTAAAAAAAGTGTTTCATATCGACGCTGAAATTGGACGAGATCCGAGAACAAATAAACCAATGTGCATCACGTATAACTTATTAAGAGGAGATAACTAAATGAAAAAATTATTGCTTCCATTCATGCTTATATTCGTACTACTTATTAGTGCCTGCAGCAGCGGTTCAACTGAAAGCAAAAATGATTCTAGCAAAAACAGCGAATCCAAGACGATCACATATCAATCTGAAGACGGCCCTGTAAAAGTTCCGGCTAATCCGAAACGTGTTGTTGTGTTAGGTTCCTATGCAGGTAACGTACTTTCTTTAGGTGTTAACATTGTCGGAGTAGACTCATGGTCTAAAATGAATCCCCGCTTTGAAAAGAAATTAAAAGGCGTGGAAGAAGTATCAGACGAAAATTTAGAAAAGATCATTGAATTAAAGCCTGACTTAATTATTGGCTTATCTACTACAAAAAATATTGATAAATTGAAAAAAATTGCCCCTACTGTCACGTATACATACGATAAAGTAGATTACCTTACTCAGCATGTAGAAATTGGAAAGCTATTAAATAAAGAAAAAGAAGCACAATCATGGGTAGACGACTTTAAAAAGCGTGCGGCAAAAGCTGGTTCTGATATCAAAGCTAAAATTGGCGAAGATAGCACGGTTTCAGTTATTGAGAACTTTGACAAGCAGCTTTATGTGTTTGGGGATAACTGGGGACGCGGAACGGAGATTCTTTATCAAGAAATGAAATTAAAAATGCCGGAGAAAGTAAAGAAAATGGCTTTGAAAGATGGATACTATGCGATTTCGCCAGAAGTTCTTCCTGAATATGCCGGAGATTATTTAATCTTTAGCAAAAACCAAGATGGAGATACATCATTTGAGAAAACAGATACGTACAAAAATATTCCTGCTGTAAAGAATAATCACGTATTTGAAGCAAATGCAAAAGAATTTTATTTTAATGATCCAATCACATTAGATTATCAACTAGATTTCTTTACTCAAAAATTTCTTGGCAAGTAATTCATTCAAGAGGAATTCTTTTTAGAATTCCTCTTACTTTGTTTTATTAAATTTATTCTTACATGAAAAGATGGGTGTGTTATGAAAAAAGACAATCAGCGTTTCATTCCTTTTTTATACAAATTAATAGGTATGCTGCTCGTATTCATCATAATGTTTGTTTCTTCAATGGTTTTTGGCTCTGCTGACATATCGATAAAAGATGTATGGCTAGCACTTTCATCAAGCAGTGTAAACGAACAGATTTCGATCATCAGAGATATTCGTTTACCTCGTGAAATCGCCGCTGTTTTTGTGGGGGCTGCTTTATCAGTATCAGGGGCTATTATGCAAGGTATGACAAGAAACCCTCTTGCAGATCCAGGGCTTTTAGGCTTAACTTCTGGCGCAAATGCAGCTTTAGCTGTAACAATTGCCTTTATCCCTTCTGTAAATTATTTAGGTATTACGATTGCTTGCTTTATCGGAGCTGCGGTTGGCGCAATTTTGGTGTTTGGAATTGCTGCTATAAAAAGAGGCGGTTTCTCTCCGCTTCGAATTGTACTCGCCGGAGCTGCCGTTTCAGCATTTCTTTATGCGATTGGAGAAGGAGTCGGTATTTATTTTAAAATTTCAAAAGATGTATCGATGTGGACTGCTGGCGGAATGGTAGGCACTTCTTGGGAACAGCTTCAAATCATTGTTCCTTTTATCCTCGGCGGTATATTCATTGCCCTTTTGCTTTCTCGGCAGCTTACTATTCTGAGTTTAAATGAAGAAGTGGCTGTAGGATTGGGCCAGCAAACGACAAAAGTCAAAACCATTTTATTTGTTGTCATGGTTCTTCTTGCAGGTGCTTCTGTTGCGCTAGTGGGAAACATGGTGTTTATCGGCTTGATGATTCCTCATATTGTACGAGGAATTGTAGGAACCGACTATCGTTATATTATCCCTATGTCCGCTGTCACTGGCGCAGCGTTTATGCTTCTCGCTGATACGTTGGGCCGAACCGTAAGTGCGCCTTATGAAACACCGATAGCAGCAGTTGTATCGATGATTGGTTTACCTTTCTTTTTAGTCGTTGTTCGTAAAGGAGGAAAAGCATTCTCATGATTCACCCAGCGCTTATTAGAAAACAACGAATAATTATGATGCTGCTCACTGTTTTGATTCTTGGAACGGTTGTGATAGGAATGGGGCTCGGTGATGCACCCCTTCTTTATAATAAAGTGTTTCCTACTCTTTTTGGCAAAGGGAATTTTACAGATGAGTTCGTTCTTTTTTCAATTCGACTTCCGCGAATTATCATTACGCTTCTAGCAGGAATGGCTCTAGCTTTATCAGGAGCTATCTTACAAGGTGTTACGCGCAATGATTTAGCGGAACCTGGGATTATAGGAATTAATTCAGGAGCAGGAGCCGCAATTGCTGTGTTCTTTTTATTTTTCCCAATTGAAGCGGGCTCTTTCGTTTATGCCCTTCCGTTAGTAGGGTTCATCGGCGCCTTGTTGACAGCTGGTCTTATCTATCTTTGTGCATATAGTAAAAGCCAAGGACTGCAGCCTGTAAAGTTGATTTTAACAGGCGTAGGTTTTTCAATGGCTCTTTCTGGAATGATGGTGGTGATTATGTCATCAGCTGATCGTGCTAAAGTTGATTTTATTGCTAAATGGATCGCAGGGAGCATCTGGGGGACAGACTGGCCTTTTATATGGGCTCTTCTACCTTGGCTTCTTGTCTTGATTCCTTTTATATTGTACAAAGCAAACTCATTAAACATTTTTAATTTAAATGAAGCTGCAGCTATTGGAGTCGGAATTTCTCTGGAGAAAGAACGTGTAACATTGCTTTTAGCCGCGGTGGCATTAGCGGCAGCCGCGGTTTCAGTGACGGGCGGCGTGGCTTTTATTGGACTTCTTGCTCCTCATATTGCTAAAGGCTTAGTAGGACCGAGAAGTCAGCTTTTTATTCCCGTTGCTATTCTACTTGGCGGCTGGCTTTTGCTGATTGCAGATACGATAGGACATAACATTGCAAATCCTAACGGCGTGCCAGCAGGAATTATCGCGGCCGTAATAGGTGCTCCTTATTTTGTTTATTTGCTTTTGAAAAAATAATAAGCAGACGCGCTTTTTCAGAAAGCGCGTCTAGTTATTATTTTTTTTGTCTTTCATCTGCAGCGTTCGCTCTAGCCTGTGCTTCTAAATCGTCTTGGTCTGCTAATTCACGCGAAAACTCTTCGTCCACTCCATCTGCTTTAGATGCAGGATAATCTGCTACCTTTTTTAATTGTTTCTTCAACTCTTTTTCATTCATAATGAACACTCCTTTATTCTAGACTGTTATTAGTATGCGTTTGTCGTTTCTGCACTATGTGGAGAAAGAAGGAATTTTACCAATAAGACCGAAAGCATACGTAATAAGAAAAAGAAAGGACGTTTTATATGATCATCATTATTACGCTCTCTATTATCATTGTATTTGTTATTTTACTGCTGTGCGTAGTTACCACCTCAAAAGCTTATGATTATAAACATACCGTAGATCCGCTTACAAAAAAACAACACGAAAAAAAGTAGGTGCGCTCGTTTCACACCTACTTTTTTTATTAGCCCTGCAGTGATTTTAAATCATGATCGTTCAATTGAAATGCTTGCTTAATTTTGTCTTCTAAGTTTTTTGTTACTCTTCTCTTCCCAACTTCAACCAGGGCGATTAAAGAAAAACTGCAGTTCACTGCTTGAGCGAAGTTTCGCTGATTCATATTGTAGTTTTTTCGAATGTTTTTTACCATCTCTTTATCCATTTACACTCACTCCGCATAACTCAATATACTTTTTTTATTCCTCTTCAAGTCACATGTTCATCTAGCTGCCGACAGAGCGTAAGAAATTGCTGCTGCTCTTCTTCTTTATAGCATGCAAACAGTTTTTCAACCCTTTGCTGCATGTCTTTCTCAGCCGCTTGAATCACTTGTTTTCCCTTGTTTGTAAGCTCAACCATAACTTTACGCCGATCTTCTTTTGAATGGTAGCGCTCCACAAGATTCAGTTCATACAAACGTGTAATTGATGCTGTGATAACGCTTGGGCTCGCCTTCATTTCGTCTGCCACTTTGGTCACAGGCATTGTATGTGCACGTTCAACAATCAGTAAAATATGATATTGAAAAGGGGTAATTCTGTAATGCTGTAAAAGGCTTTTTACATTTGTCATTACTTTTTTGTTTAAAGATATTGAAATTCTTTGAATTTCTTCACCAAATATCAATGGATCCATCCACCTCACCGCCCCTTTCTCTCCAACATGTTTTATGATGAACTTTTGATTCTATAGCACTTTATGAATTTATACTTTTTGGAGCTGGAAGCATACGAATATCTTCCTCTTGAGCTTTTGATTTCTTTTCTTCGACTACTTTATCTTTACGTACGTCACGAAGGAAGAAACTTAAAATTAAACCGATAACAGAAATCGCTGTTGCCCAATAAAAAGCATCGTTAATACCTTGAATCGTACCTTGCTGCGTCATTTTTCCAGATAAAATCGTCAGCGCTTGCTGCTGAGCTTGATCTTGTGATAAATGCAAGGTAGCAGCTACTTTTTGTACAAATAAATGAAAGCTATTCATAAAGAATGGATCAGACGTATTCATGGAACTGCTGATTTCATTTACATGATACGTTGTACGGTTTGTAAAAATGGTCGTCATTAAACTAATACCAATTGAACCACTTACTTGACGAAGCGTATTAGACATTGACGTTCCGTGACTGCTTAGTCTCTGCGGAAGCTGATTCAAACCGGCTGTCATAATTGGCATCATTAAAAGTGACATACCAAACGAGCGGATAATATAAATCGCTAAAATATGATTAAACGGTGTATCCATCGTCAGCTTCGTAAATTCAAACGTTGAAATAGATGTAATGAACATACCAACGATTGCTAGCGGACGAGGTCCCACTTTATCAAACAATGTACCTGAAATCGGCGACATAACCAGCATAACAAGTGCGCCAGGAAGCAACAGCAGTCCTGAATCAAAAGCAGAATATCCGCGGATATTTTGCAAGTAAATTGGAAGCAAGAACATACCTGCGTACATACTGATTGTAATCGCAATACTAATAATATTTGATAGTGAAAAAATATTATATTTAAACACGCGCATATCCAATAGCGGCTTTTCAGATTTAATTTGTTGAAGAACAAATATAATTAAAAGAACTGCCCCGCCAATGATTGTAGAAAGAACAACTGAATCCGTCCAGCCGTCATTTCCAGCTTCACTAAATCCGTAAAGCAATAATCCCATACCTGCAAGTGATGTCACAACCGAAGGCATGTGAACTTTTACATCCTTTGGAGGCTGAATGTCTTTTAATTGAAAGAAAGCAATAATTAATACAATCGCACCTAATGGCACCATGCCGTTAAAAAGGATGTGCCAATCATAGTTTTGAATAACCCATCCAGATAATGTTGGGCCAATAGCCGGTGCGAACATCATGGCTAATCCAAAAATACCCATCCCTTTTCCTCGCATGTGAGGAGGGAAAATAAACACAATAATGGTCATAACAAGAGGCGATAAGACACCTCCGCCAATAGCTTGAATTAAACGGCCGGTAAGCATAATCGAAAATGTAGGTGCAATTCCGCAAATCAATGACCCTACTGTAAAACAAACCATTGCAAATAAGAACAAGCGACGCACACCAAATCGTTCAATTAAAAAAGCTGAAAGCGGAATTAACGCCCCGTTCACAAGCATATATCCAGTTAACAACCACTGAGCTGTATTTGCGGTTACGCCAAACTCAGTAATTAAATGCGGGATGGCTACGTTTAGTAACGTTTGATTTAATATTGCAAGAAACAAACCAAGCATTAAAACAATCAATAGCGGAATATGCTTTTTGATGGATCCATCACTTGTGTTTTCTATACTGGCTGTCATTATATTTCCTCCCTTCTTGAACTGTTGTAGTAAGAATTAGTCTTTTGAAATTTTTACTTCAGCGTTCATTCCTGGTAGCACATGCTCTGAATAATTAGAAATAGAGATTTTTACAGGAACCGTTTGAGATACTTTTGTGTAGTTTCCATCTGAGCTTGAGTTCGATGTTAAAGATGAAAGTGAATTAGTTGCATATCCCACTTCTTCAACTTTACCGTCAATTTTTGTACTACTGTCTCCATCTACTGTTACATCTACATCGTCGCCCTCTTTAATATCCTTAAGCTGATCCTCTTTGATATTCGCTACGATAAATAGATCTTTCATATCTACTTCGGTTGCAATTTGCTGTCCAGCTTGAACCATTTGATTTTCTTTTACATTTGTTTGAATAATTTTTCCATCTGCTGGTACTGTAGCAGCTACAGAGCCTTTTTCAGCTTGAATCTTAGCAATTTCAGCATCTTTTGATACATCATTTCCTTCTTCCACTGTCCAGCTTGCTACCTTACCTGCTGCAGGTGCAACTACGTTGTATACATCTCCAGATACTTTAGCGTTATCCGTTGTAATATAGTTGGATTTTTGAACGTAATAATATCCTCCTCCAATTAATAAAGCTAAAATAACGATGATTCCAATAAAATTTGTTACCATTAAGCGACTTCTAGACATTCATTACTCCTCCTTAATACTTCACTAATGAAACTACTTTTCTATATAGCTTTTTCATAAAGATATTATCTCCATCTATTAGGAGATATGTTTCTTTATAATCATCCATTTGGTTAACTACCTAAATAACTTTATCATAAAGATATTTTTTCGTAAAGATATTAATTTAAAAATAATAATGGGGGGTTAAAGATAATCGTTTCCATCCTTTACAATTGTTTCATTTTATTTTAGAGTTAGTTTATATATGTCCGTAGTGTACAAGGAGATGGAAGCTAGCATGGATAACAATGTAGAATCAAAAATTGAACACCTTTATCAAATTAACACATCTTTTTTTCAATATATGCGACATTTAGTCGAAGAAACATTAAAAACGCAGCCTTATCACTTAACACCCACTAAATTTTATATCTTAAACTACATTGCCAGCGGTACAAAGTATATGGTGGCAGATATTTCAAATAAACTTCACTTAACCTCGGGCGCTACAACTAGCTTATTAAATCAATTGGAAGAAGAATCTCTCATTCAGCGCGTGCGAGACGAAAAAGACCGGAGAGTCGTGTGGGTTTCATTGACCGATGAATCCAAACAGCTTGTTTCAATGATTACAGAGAAGCGAAATGTATTTTTAAAAGATATGCTAGCAGCTCTAACTGTAGAAGAACAAGAAGAATATTTTCGCTTGTTAAATAAAATGGATGCCCTTTTGAGCGATAAATATGGATTTTCTTATTAGGATACCTAAAGGAGCTCCGTTTCGAATAGAAACGGAGCTCCTTTTTTATTTTAGAAAGCCGAATTCATTAATGTAGCTGCTTTGTCAGGAAAATCGATAAAAGGATTTCGGTTGCCTTGCAATTCAAAAATTGCTGCATTGCGATGTTTTTCATAAAGTGAAACGGTAAATTCTTCATGCCATTTTAGTAAAAGAGGAAGATCTACTCGTGAAGAGTCAATTTTATTATGATAGCGAATTAAAAAATAAAGCGTAGCTCGAGCGACAATTCCTTTTCCATATTCGGGTTCAAACTTACCTTTTTCTGATTTGCCGCACCCTTCTTTCACATCTGATTGCTTAACTTCCGGTGTATAATCCGGGAAGTCAATATAAGAGGAATTACCTCTTCGGCTGTTACAAGAAGGTTCACACGCAAACAAATGATGCAAATCGCCTCTCATAGGCTCTTGTTTTCCAAACCAAGATTGCGGGACAACGTGCTCACAGTTTAGCAGTATATCATTGCTTGAAACAGATGAGTGACTAAGCGACTGAAGTGCATCAATATCTTGCTGTATCGCTTCTAACGGATCCATACCTTTCCCTGAATACAGACTCTTC
The DNA here is from genome assembly GCF_047872835.1 of Priestia sp. RMT2NF4. Lineage (NCBI taxonomy): Bacteria > Bacillati > Bacillota > Bacilli > Caryophanales > Bacillaceae > Priestia > Priestia sp. RMT2NF4. The sequence continues at coordinate 101,322 of NZ_JBLQZO010000006.1, read as the reverse complement.
AGCTCTCCATTCTCCTGTAGATCCACCCATGGATATACATATTTATGCGGCGAATAACTCAGCAAATGCTGATGCGTTTCCGTTAACAAAGCTTGCATGGCTTCTCTTTCAAAGAGAGTACCTCGATAATAAAGATTTTTACTCTCTTCATCCGTCTTTTCATCATAATAGCTTCGTTTGTTTACGTATTCGTGATAAAGGGCTTTTGCCTGCTGTTTTTCCACCATTAATATATCTAAACTGCTTTTCATCCCATCACCTCTGAAGTCATTTGACGTTGAATTTCACGCAATAGCTTTTCAACAATGGTCAAGTGCACAAACCCGTTTCCTACTTCTCTTGGTGATTCATTTAATGGAAGTGTTCTTCTGATTAACTGTGCGTAAAGCTCTGGTTCTGTAAGTTCTCTTCCAAACGTTTCATTTGAAAGAACTTTTATCAATGCCAAAGCTCCCGCCACGTGAGGCGTGGCCATAGAAGTTCCGCTCAGTGCGGCATACTTTCCATTCAAGTAGGTTGATATGATCTTCTCCCCCGGAGCCACTACGTCCACTTCATTGTTTGAGTTGGAAAATATCGAAGAACGTTTCTTTAGATCAACCGCTCCTACGCTAATCACTTCATTATATGAGCCTGGGTATGCAAACTCATCTGTGGAGCTTTCTCCATCTCCTTCATTTCCCGCTGCGCAGACAACTAAAATATTCTGATCAACAGCATCCTGAATCGCTTCATGCAGTTCAGGTACATCGGCCGGACCTCCAAGTGACATTGAAATGATATCTACTTTTTGCTGGATGGCGTAGGTAATACCTTGAATAATCCATTCATATTGACCTGAACCATTCCCATCAAGTACTTTCAGAATAAGTAAATTCACCTCAGGAGCCACTCCTACAACGCCCGCTCCATTATGAGCTGCTGCAATTGTGCCTGCTACGTGAGTACCGTGACCATTATAGTCTTGATAAACATCAGGATTTTGCTGATCATCGTGCGTAAAATTTCTTCCTCCAATAATTCGCTCCTGCAAATCTGGGTGTGTAACCTCACAGCCAGTATCCAAAACCGCTACGGTTATTCCCTGTCCTTTTGTTTGCTTCCATACTTCCTCTGCTCCAATTAGAGCCACTCCTTGTGGGACTTCATTAAATTGACTTAATTGTTCAACTACTTGAAATGGGATAATGCGCACTTTGTTCTTCATTTAGATTCCCCCTGCAGGATTAAATGGAAGCTAGTTCATGGTGGGATCACTTTTAATCGCTTATTTTTGGAGTTCACTCATCGAGGTTTGTTGCTTCTAAACTTATTATAACACAAAAACAGAACACACGTTTGTGTTTTTGTGATTTTTTTTAAAAAAATAAACAAAAAGCAGAAGCGAAATTTCCGCCTCTGCTTTCTTTTATTGTTGGTCTTTAGAAGAATCAGGCACGGCACATTGACCATCTGCACAAAAGGCATCATCTGCGCCTTCTGGAGACAAACTCTTCAAAGCGGGAGTCGGATTTTCTTCTTCCCATACTTGTTGGAGAGCTCCTACAAATGTTTCGACTGGCTGTGCACCTGAAATCGCATATTTTTGATTAATAACAAAATACGGAACGCCGCTAATGCCATATTGCTGAGCCGTTGCTTCATCACTGCGCACTTCATTTGCATATGCGTTTTTATCTGCAAGAATTTGACGTGCTTCTTCTCGATCAAGACCTGCATCTTCAGCAAGAGCAATCAGCGTCGCTTCTTCACCTAGATGTTTTGATTCAGTAAAATATGCATATAAGAGTTTTTCTGTAATAGCTGCTTCTTTTCCTTGAGCTTTTGCAAATTTTGCTAAACGATGAGCGTCAAACGTATTAGTTGGCTTCATATCGTCAAAATTAAAGGATAATCCCACACCAGCTGCCTGCTGTCCGATCCCTTCATTTGCTTGCTTCGCTTGTTCAATGGTCATTCCATATTTAGCAGCAAGAGCTTCATTAATCGTTTTACCAGTATTAACTGAAGCATTTGGATCTAGCTCAAAGCTTTTAAATTCAACCTGCACGTCATCTTTGTGTGCAAACTGCTGAAGCGCTTGCTCTAATCGACGCTTTCCAATATAACAAAAAGGACAGACAAAATCTGACCAAACTTCTATTTTCATCGTGACACCTCTTCAATTCAAGATAATTCTTATCGTAGCATACCTTTGAATAATTTCCATCATAACTTGCTCAAACAAAGCAAAAAACACGGTGTTGATTTACATACTAAGTGTATTGAATCAGCACCGTGTTTTTATCTCACTTATTTTAAATTCATTGCTTTTAAAAGATCATCATGTAAATACGTATTTTCATATTAGCTAATCAATACTTGGTGGAACTTCAAGCCAGCCTTTTTTAATCATAATTTCCGTCGCTTCGCTTGCATATTGAAACGCATCTTCTCCTATCAGCATCATTTTAGCCACAATATCTCTTCGAAAACTAAATGCTGCTCCAAATGCCTGACTTCCAATACTAAAATTACTTAGTAAAATATCGCATGTCAGCATCAAACGATCAGAAAAAGCAGGCGTTTCAGAAGTCGTGATGCTTCCTGTTGAGGCAACAGAAGGTGAAATATCGTCTTGTATAATTATTTCTTCTAGACGCGTAATAATCTTTTTACTGAGCTCTTTTCCTTTCAAAAAATGCTTTTTGACTTCGGTATCTTTAGCCGTTTGAGAAAAAGCCTTCATTAACTTCATCCCCACAATGTTTGTTTCGACCCCGTGATAAAGCTGAGCTAGCTCTATCGTATTTAATACTCTTTTATCCGCAAATACATTTAAGCCGCTCAAATATTTTCTGTCAGAAACAAACTCAACGGTGGTTGGCATCGGAATATAGGGTGGACGTGATAAAATCCCTTTTTTCAGTAAATACTGCGTACAGGAATCATAACAATGTTGCGTAATCTTTGTTAAATCTTGATAAAATTTCACCACATCTTCTCTGTAGGCCTTACCTAAACTTAATGTATACATCCCCATACTAATTTCTTTAATAACACGAAGAAACATAATATCAAATCCATTAGTAAATAGTTTTGGAGCCTGTATGTTTACGTCTTGAGATGAAAGCCCGGTTGGCACTACGGCTCCTTCTTTTTCAAATATTGTTTTTATCTTTCGTATGTATATAATAAGCTGCTCACGCAAATCTGTCATAATTGTTTTAGCATCTTCATCGTCTGCATGTTCAATCATATAATCCAACAAGCAAATGATTAACGTTTTCTGCTGATATGTCATCCACAGCGTTCCAATTTCACTTGAGGTAATACTAGGTTTGTCAGGCACTGTTACTTTCCTCCGCTTCTTGAGCTTTGTTGAGTGCTTTTATCGCTCAAAAGAGAACATACTCATTGTACGTTTACTTACCATTATGCTATCCAACATTCTTTTTTTTATTTAACCCGCTGATCTATAGTTTTTGAGCAACAAAAAAACAGCTCCGCACTTACAGAACTGTTTTTTATCTTAAGCACGAAACGAGTACTCAACACCTGTTAAGTCCTCAGATACGCTCCATAGTTTTTCCGCTACGTCCGGTTTAAATAAAACATCTCCCATCATATCTTTTACAGGATATCCTTTTTTAGCATCTTTTCCGTCTGGCCCAATATATGTACCGCCTTCTATTGATTCAGTGGCTGCATAAAGAGTAGGCAGCGCGCCCATTTCTGCAGATTGACTAAATAGCTTGACTAAAAATTTCAACAAGCCGTTTGGTTCTTTTCCTGAACCGCGTGATAATAGGTTTGTATTTGAAATACCCGGATGTACAGCGGCACTAATTGTCGTTGATCCGGCTGCTTCTAAGCGAATTTGCAATTCTTTGGCAAACAATAGGTTGGCGAGTTTGCTTTGTCTATAGAACTTCATTGGACTGTAGCCTTTTTCTCCGTCGAGATTATCAAAATAGATTTCTCCAGAATTAGCGGCTATACTGCTTACCGTTACGACACGTGAATGTGGAGTGGCCGTTAGTAAAGGAAGCAGCAAGCCCGTAAGTGCAAAATGTCCTAAATGATTACAGCCAAACTGCAGTTCAAATCCGTCTTTCGTTTTGCTGTGAGGCGGCACCATCACGCCTGCATTATTAATGAGAAGATCCAAAGACGAGTATTGTTGAAGAAATTGATTGGCAAAATGCCGAATAGAGCTCAAGTCACTAAGATCTAATGACATAATAGTCACTTTAGCATTTCCGTTATCCGCTTTAATTCTTTTCTTAGCTTCTTTCCCTTTTGCTTCATTACGCACAGCAAGAATGATTTCTGCTCCGCGAGCTGCTAGAGCCTTTGCAGCTTCAAACCCAATACCGCTGTTTCCTCCCGTTATAAGGGCAGTTTTCCCCGTTAGATCAGGCATTCGTTCAGCTGTCCATTTTGTTTTCATATAAAGTTCTCCCTTTCAGCTATAGCTGCTTTTCTAGAATTTACGCGTCTCGGTCACATACGTTTTTAGAAATTAAAGTATGTATAAATTATAATGTTTTCAAAACAAAAGGGACAAGCTTTTTAAAAGCTTGTCCTTTTTATATGTTTATGTGGTTCGCGGCGAATCGTAGCGCCCAAACCAGTCGTACCTGTTTGTGGATATCCATTTGTATAGCGGACTAAACGCTTTTTTCATTAATGGTAAATGCAGAAGCACGCCGATTGGACATGTAAGAGGCAAAACAGCTAAAAGCCGTCTGACCGTTTCAAATCCTGCTAATACTTCCCCTTTTTTGGTGACCATATGAATTTGATCATATAAGTCTCTTCCTTCTTCTTTTAAGTAGCTATACTCCGTTCGCTCAATGTATTGAACTGGAATCCACTGGATTTGGTTCGTCCAGTCCAGCGCTTTAATTATTTTTTTTACGTTGTAACATAAAGGACATTCCGCATCAAAAAATACTTTGTGCTTCATTGTTTCCACCTTTCTTCCCTTATTTCTTTTTCCTTAGTTTATAAATACCCTTTTCTCATTTTTAATAACCATCATTAAGAGGTACTTCTTGTGCAGCCTGGCTTTAAAGCGAACATTTTTTGTGGAGTTTCTTTTGTGAAGCCGCGAAAGAAGATAGGATTTTTTTATAAAATATCACTTTTTTGGTTTAAAGCGCTAAAAACATGTTAGAATAGATTTCATATTGATTTGAAGCACTAGATGCACGCATTTAGTCGCATACTAAAAAGAACTGAATAAATCCAATGATAAAAGGTAAAGGTAATGTCTTCATAAACTTATCATGGAAGTAGGTTTATAAATAACGATGAAAAAAGGAGGGCTGGGTGATTGCTTTTATCCATTTCATATAAGCTTTTTTACGTAAGGATGTGTAAACGATGAAAAATAAGTACATGCTGTCAGCTTCAGGTATGTATATTAACTATTTTCTACTTGGCATGGTCAATATCATGCTTGCATCAAATATGTCATTTTTGACAAAACAATTAAATACCGACGGTGCTGGAATCAGCTATATCATTTCTGCTATCGGAATTGGAAAATTGCTTTCATATTCTCTATCAGGCATCTTGTCTGATAAAGTCGGACGAAAACCTTTGATTATTGTTTCGTCTCTGACGATGGCTATTTTCTTAATTGGCATTCCATTATCGCCAAATTATCAAACAGCCTTTATCTTTGCCATTATTGCTGGTATTGCAAACTCTGCTATGGACGCTGGAACATACCCTGCTTTGATTGAAGTTTTTCCTAAATCTTCAGGTTCAGCCAGTGTTCTTGTAAAAGCATTTATATCAGCTGGAGCAGCGCTTCTGCCGTTTATGATTGCCTTTTTTGCGGATCGTGATTTGTTTTATGGGTATGCTTTTTTCCTTCCCGCTCTTATTTATTTACTAAATATGATCTTTATGTTCAAACTGCCTTTTCCCAATCATAAACGCGAACAGAATACAGTTCAACAGCAAAGTACAGAAGAGAATAAATTTATCTCTCCTCCTAACATGAAACAAGAAGGAATCGCTCTTATTGTGATTGGATTTACTTCTACAGCTCTGTTTACAGTGGCTCAAATTTGGCTTCCTACTTATGGTCAACAAGTATTAGGTATGGCTGAAAGCAGCTCGGTTCGCCTTTTAAGCTACTACAGCATCGGAGCTTTAATCTCTGTTTTAGTATTAGCCGTATTATTAAGCAAAGTGCTTCGTCCTGTAACGGTTATTCTCGTTTACCCGATGATTACCCTTATCGCTGTACTTACGCTTCTATTTGTTAAAGTACCTGCTATTGCAATTGCAGCTGCTTTTTTCATGGGATTTTCTACGGCTGGGGTCTTTCAATTAGCGATTACCGTTATGACCGAGCTTTTCTGGAACAAAAAAGGAACGGTTACAGGAATTGTAGCGACCGCTGCTGGATTAGCTGCAATTTTATTGCCTTTAGCAACAGGGCTCATGTCTAAAACGGGACATATTTCAATTATCTTTATCTTTGATGCGATGCTTTCAGTAGTAGGTATGGCGGCGGCGGCTTTTGTTAATTACCGCTACCGCAAAATTTTAAATAAAAAGCCCCGCGAACAAATTCAAGAAACAGCCTCATAAAAAAGAGGCTGGGGCAAAAGTATTTTAGAGAAAGTAAAAAAAACGAACCATTAATGAATGGTTCGTTTTTTGTTATGGTGAACGTATGTGTCATTTCTTTAGGTCCTTCTAGCAGTTGATTGGAGGGCAAGGCGAAGACTTGCACGGAAATCAACTGCTGTGTCACAAGCAGTGCAGCTCATGCATACTATTTGTTTGTCTTTAGATTAGATTAATTTGGTAATATCTCAACCTCTTCTTAACTTTTCAGCTCACTTCCTCAGCTGATTTTTGCTTCATCAATAGAAACATTACACCTGAAATAACCGCAAAAACAGCTAAAATGTAAAAAGTAGAAGGCAACGGAATCACACTAACTAGTGACCCCATAGCTAAGCTGCTGACAACTGCTGAAGTTTGTATAGCTGTCATATATGCCGTCGTGGCTAGTCCAATTTGACGCGGGGCCAGTGACTGAGCATACACCATGCCAACTCCCATTGTAGCGGATAGAATGAAAGCATAAAATACTTGAAGCGCAATCAATCCACTCAGCGGTAAATGAAGGCTTGTTAAAACAAAATAAAGCACTTGGCAAGCTATGCCGATAACAAAGAAGCGTTTGACTCCGATTTTATCAGAAAAATAGCCTCCTAACGGCATAAATATTAGTTCAAAAACAGACGTAACGGTAAAAAGAATTCCTACAATCGAAACGGATTGCTTTAACGTATCCGTTATATACAGCGGCAAATACATAGAACGTCCGGAATCACCCGCAAAAATGAAAAGAGCCGCTACGAATACAGCTATTAATACAGAAGGTATACCAGCTGGCGCTTTTGAAGATGCATGTGCTGAAGGTTGAGGCATACTGTCTTCTTTAAGCGCAAAAAGAACCCACACTAAAGTTGCCAGCGATAACAACCCTGATAGTAAAAATAAAAGAGTATACCCTCCGTGGTCAATGATTAAAGCTCCGAGCATCGGTCCAAAAATATAGCCTTGTGAAAATGCCATTCGCACAGTACCGGTAATCGTACCTGCCTGCGATTTACTTTCTTCCTTTTTAACAATAAAATCATTCAGCAGAGCAAAGAAAAAAGAAAACGCATTAAACCCTCCTATAGCAAGTAAAATGAGTGCTATTGTATAAGAATGCGTAAACGCTAAGGGAACTCTTGAAATGGTTCCAATCAGTAAGGCCCAAATAATAAATGGCTTTCGTTTTCCCCATTTGTCTGATAAAGAAGCCAAATAAAACGAGACGATTAAACCAAGAATGCTCATTGGGACAAATAAAAATCCTGCTTGAAACGAAGTGGCGTGCAATGTATTTGTTGCCCAAACCGTTAAATAAGGCATAAAGCCGCCAACAGACAACCCAATAATAAATAATGAAATAAAAATCGTTCGAAAATCCCGGTCTGTAAATACAATCTTTATGCCTGATACAAACGAATTTTCTGCTTTCGACATAAACTCATTTCAACCCTTTCTATCCAGCTGTCAAACGTTCCATTTTCGCAAAAAAACGCACCTTTCTTCAAGAAACAGTAGAAGAAAGGTGTGTAAATGAAGGTTATTTTCCAATTTGTACAGCAATTTTTTCTTTTTGTTCTTCCTTGTTGATCAGCTCTTTGAATTTAGTTAAAAGAGGTGCTTTTAATTCTTCATCTTTTAACGCAAAAGCAAGGGTCGTAAAAATAAAATCTAATTTTTCCCCTGCATCATAACGTTCGCCTTCGAATTCGTAAGCATAAATAGAACGGTCTATATTCATACGCTGAATAGCATCCGTTAGCTGAATCTCCCCACCTTTTCCAGCTTCCTGCGTTTCAAGATAATCAAAAATGTCAGGTGTAAATACATAGCGTCCAATAATTCCTAAATTAGACGGAGCTTCTTCGACTGATGGTTTTTCTACAAAACCATTCACTTCGTATAATCGGTTTTTATTTGCTTTTGGATTTATAATCCCGTAACGATGAACGGCTTCTTCCTCTACGCGCTGCACGCCGATAACCGACGATCCCGTTTGGGTATACTGGTCAATCAGCTGTTTTAAACAAGGCTGATCTGGGTCTGTTAAGTCATCTCCAAGTAAAACTGCAAACGGTTCGTTTCCAATAAATTGTCGAGCACAGCCAATCGCATGGCCAAGGCCCTTCATTTCTTTTTGACGAACGTAATGAATATTCGCTAGTTCAGAGATATGCTCCATTTCCTCTAATAGTTCGGTCTTTCCTTTTTGATGAAGCAAGTGTTCTAATTGAATATTATGGTCAAAATGATTTTCAATCGCTTGTTTTCCGTTTCCTGTAACAATTAAAATATCTTCGATGCCTGATTTTAAGGCTTCTTCCACAATAAATTGAATGACGGGCTTATTTACAATTGGAAGCATTTCTTTTGGGATAGATTTTGTAACGGGTAAAAAACGAGTACCTAACCCTGCTGCTGGTATAACTGCTTTTTTTATAGTCTGCATATGATTTACTCCTCTCTGTTAGTTATCTAGCTGTCTTACATCTATTACGCTTTAACAGGCACCATCTTGAAAATTTCTTTCACACCTTGCTTGTATCCTCCCGCTGAGCGAAGTGATTCTCCGATTTGTTGTGCATGCTGTTTATATGTGTGAGTAGTTAAAACGTCGTTAACTGTACTTTTGATGAGCTCAGCAGATACATTATTTTTATCTAATTTCACGCCTGCTCCTAACTCCTGCACGCGATCGCCCACCATAAATTGATCCACTGCCATTGGAATAACGACAAGCGGTGTATCGTAGTATAATCCTTCACTGCTGCTGTTCATTCCGCCGTGAGTAATAAATAAATCCGCACGTTTTAAAATTTCTAGCTGCGGTACGTATTGTTTTACAACGAAGTTTTCTGGAATGTGTGCTAATTCTTCAGGTTTTGTATTTTTACCAATAGATAAAATAACTTTACCCTCAAAATCTTTTAATGCTTCTATACATAAGTTATAGATTTCTAGCTGCTGATTAAAAATAGTTCCCATAGAAACAAAAATAATTTTTTCATTTTCATTTTGTAAGTAAGAAGGATCTTCAATATCTAGTCGTTTAACAATTGAAGGACCAATAAACTTGTACTCACTCGTAAATTCAGATACGTGCGGCTGAAAGAATTCTGACGTAAATACTAACGTAATATCCCCTGGATTTGACATAATGTCCATGGAGTCTTTTAACTCCGTATTATATTGGCTGTTGAACTTATTTAATGATTTTTCGAATTGAGGATAAAAGGAAGATTGGTCAGGTTCTGTTTGACCACTTGGCATCATACAAGTTGCTAACTCCTTATTTAACGCAAACGTCGTACAAAGAGAAACCTTTGGAAGCTGAAGAAGGTCGGCCACAGCGGAACCTGCTAAAAGGTGATAATCATAAAGTACATAATCATATGTTTCATGTTTCGTTTCACTCATAATTTTAGTAATAATATTTTCAGATTCATTTAAAAACAAATTCATTATTTCATAGCGGTCATAAGACTCTTCTTTGGTCATACGGTTGCTCATATCAAGACTTGGACGAAAATCTTCGTATTCACGAAATTCCGCTCCTGCTTTTCGGATTTTTTCAGCATAGTCTTCAATGCCGTAATAGACGACCTTCTCCCCTTGAGCCATTAATTCTTTTACAATTCCTAAAGAAGGGTTCACATGTCCTTCACCTGGAAAGCCTATTACTAATACATTTCCCATAACATCCATTCCTTTCACTTAGTTAATAATTAAATAACTTAATTATTCATTTGGTAAATTTATTGTATAGAAACTGAATTTACTATAAATTATCTTTATCGTAAAGTCATTAAGCGTTTTCAACTAAAAAAAGGTTAAATAGGCTCATTTTGGAATATAGTTATAAATTAACTCAAGAAAAACAAATATTGTAAAATTTATCTTGTTTGTAAATAGATGTATGCGCTTCAATATGATGAAAATAAAAAACACACCTAGCTACATTAAGCATAAGGTGTGTTTTTTATTTAGAAGTTATATAACTCCCATATATCTGATGTTTCTGAACCAATATACCAAGCTGCCGCCCCGCCTAAATGATAGTCATTAATTAATTTAACCCGGCGCTGCATAGATGCTTTGTCTTCGAGCCATATTTGATGCTTCGTACCATTTTCGGTGTATTCTACATAGTACTGAGAGGCTTGGCTGTCCCATTTTTTAGTTAACTTTTTAGAAGAGATAATTGCTTCGGCTTCTTTCATCGTTAAGTCTTTTGTGACAACTTTTTTGGTCGATAGATCCGTTTTCCATTCTCGCGTATAAAAAGGAACTCCCAGCAGGATTTTGTGTGCAGGTACATCTTTCATAAGAAGTTCTGTTCCTTCTTTCACCCAAGGCAGCGAAGCCACAGACCCTGGAACCTGACTTCCTCCCCAGTGTTCTTCATAACCCATCATAATGACGTAATCTGCCACTTGACCAATCTGTTTTCGATCAAAGCTTCCTGACCAAAACGGATCATTATTCTCTCGTGTTACGTCTACTGAAACGGTCATACCATGAGGCTTTAACGCTGCTTTTAATTCTTTAATAAATAAAACAAAATCTTGTTTGTTTTTGATATTAATATTTTCAAAGTCAACGTTAATACCGTCACTGTTTGTTTTCACAAGCGAACTTTCGACTGACGATACAAGCTTTTGCCTCTTTGCTTTATTGCCTAGGACGTCACTTGTCAGCACATCATCGAAATTGTTACCGATGAGCGGCCAGACTTTTTTGCCGTTTTTGTGAGCCGTTTGAACATACGATGGATTTATAGAAGATGAAACAACTTTGTCACTCCGCGTTAGCGTAAACCAGCGTGGTGAAACAACGTCTAAGTTCTTTTGTTTCATCGATTCTGCATAGCCTGCTGTTTTTTCATTAAAGCTCCAGCCCATAACTACTGGCTGATGCTTCTTTTGTGCTAAATCAGATTTTTTGATCCAGCCCTTTTTCCCTTCCAAAAGCTGTACTTGTACATAGTAATCAGGAATAATAAGCATTTGTCCAGGCTTAATATTTGTTGATGATAGCTGATTTAACTTTGTTAATTCAGTCGCTTTTACACCGTACTTTACAGAGATTTTCCAAAGCGTATCTCCTGATACTACTTTATGTAACAAGCCTTTTGGTGGTATTTTCAGCGTTTGCCCCGGAGTTAGCTCCGTCGTTTTTAGCTGATTTTGTTTTATTAGCTCGCTGACTGTTACACCATATTGTTTAGCTAGTAGCCATAGTGTATTTCCTGGCACTACTTTATGGGTGATAACTTGAGCTGCATCTCCCGCTTCAGATGAAATAGCAGGAAATTCTTCTCCTTTTTTCACTGTCTGAACAACCGAAGAATGCAAAGATGGAGAACGATACACATTTACATTATCACCTTTGACAGTGCCTACTGAAGAAGCAGCGTCTCCTTTACTTATTGGGGCAAATCCTCCACTGAAAAGACAGAGAATAAGTAGGCTCATACATATTTTCTTCATTTGATAATCTCGCCTCCCCACTTTTTGACATCACCTGTCTAGTTTACTACTCCTATAAGATAGAATCCTAGAGGTACATTGTGGTAAAGAAACGTTTGGGTATACGTCAAACTCAAATAAAAAAGCTTACCGTCCGATGACGATAAGCTTTCGTTTCTTATGCATTTCCCACTACATTTTGATCGTTAATATCCATATCAATTGTATTGGCGGTACTGGCACTGCTTGTAATATTCATAAAGTTTCCTGTGTTCCCGCTACCAGAACCGACTGTTGTAAAAGCTGTACTCTTTGGCTTAATAGCCAGACAATCACCAAACTCCACTGAAGATGAAACCAATACATTCGAGATATTTACGGCTCCTACTACCGATGGCATCTGCCTCTCCTCCTGTTCACTATCTATCTGCTATATGATATGAGCAGAAGGCTAAAAAGTAGCTTTTTCATCTTTTAAATTTTATTAAGGATCAATTCGTTTATACCTTGATTCTGCAAACATATATACTCCGTATGCCATAAGCCCGATTGATACGATAGCCAGCAGTACAGACCCAAAAGGACGCTGCGCTACTTCAGCAAGGGCTCCATCTAACCCTTTCGTTTCATCTGGATCCGCTTGAAGAGCCGTGCGAATAAGAAAGAAGCCAATAATCCCAAAGACGATACTTCGAGCAATAATACCCGCTTTTCCAATATGCCCGCTCCATCGCCACTCTTCTTTTGACATTTCGTTTTTCTTTAGTTTTTTTAGGAAGCGTCCTGAAAGAGCCCAATATACTTGTCCAATCCCAAAGATAATAACGCCGATACCTGTAAGCGCAATGATGGTTTGCCCAAAGGGATAAGATAACAGCTTGGCTGATACCGTTTGATAATGCTTACCTGACGTATGAACGTGAGCATGAAGCAAAATTTTTATCGAACTCACACAAAGACTAATATAAAACGTGGCTACAACTAAATAGCCTAAACGAGTAAAAGCGCCTTTTACACCATGCCCAACGTGGTGAGGGTCAAAAATAGCAGAAATGATTTGCCAAAACGCATATCCACTTAAACCTACTGCCAAAACGATTAAAATTAAAAATCCAAACGGCTGCTTTGCAATTGTGTGTAGGGCTCCTTGAGAAGTAACTAAATCGCCTTTTAATCCGAAAGCTGTCTGAATCGCTAATATACCGATGACAAAATAGACCACACCTTGAGCTACATGACCAAACCGTGAAAAACGCACGACAAACGGCTTAGTGCGTTCTTTTAAGCGATGTAACTTTCGACCAAACGTATCTTTTTTAACAAATGGAGATTCACCCATACGTTTCCTCCTGCTTTTTGAAAACAAACTTTATTTTATAAAACACCTGAAAATAAGCGAGCAAATGACTCTTTCGAACGTTCTACTAAGCTTCGCTTGTAAAATGCTACTGGTTTGATCAAATGACTGTCTTCCATATCTTCTTCGTAATTTTTAATGAGCGTTTGAATCGTCTCTCCCTCAATTAAAAATGCATTCACTTCAAAGTTCAGATGAAAACTTCTCATATCCATATTTGCGGTACCGACCGAAGCCATATCTCCGTCGATAATCACAATTTTTTGATGCAAAAATCCTTTTCTATACGAATATACTTCAATTCCACATCGAAGAAGTTCGGCAAAATATGATCTTGTTCCATATTGAGTCAGAAAGCCATCATTAATTTCCGGCACCATAATTCGTACTTCTACACCTTTTCTAGCCGCAATACGAAGAGCAGTTCTTATAGCTTCGTTTGGAACAAAATAGGGGGTAGAAATCCAAATTGACTTCGTCGCGCTTGTAATCATTGTATAATAATAGTCGCTCATATTTTCCTGCGTATCTGGCCCCGTCGCCACTACCTGAACGAACCCTTCTCCTTCAACACGATGAGGTTTTGTATACGCTTCATTATGAATTAAGCATTCTCCAGAAACGTATTCCCAGTCAAACATAAAAATTGAGTGCAGCGTTTGAACAGATTCACCTCTTAACATCAGGTGGGTATCTCGCCAAAAACCGATTTTTTTATTTTTCCCTAAGTACTCATCTCCTACATTTAGTCCTCCTACAAAACCTACTTCCCCATCAATTACAACTATTTTACGGTGGTTTCGAAAGTTAAATTTTTGATTAAAAAATCCATACTTAATAGGTAAGAAAGGATGCACTTTAACATTCGCTTTCTTCATTCGCTTAATATCTGAACCCGATAATGTAAAGCTTCCCATTGTATCAAACGTAAAGCGCACTTCTACACCTTCGCTTGCTTTTTTAATTAAAATATCAATGATTTCTTTTCCTAACGAATCTGAGTGAAACATGTAGTATTCCATATGAATAAAATGTTTGGCTGACTGCAAATGCTTTTTGATTTCGTTAAACGTTTCTTGCCCGTTCTTAAGGACGTAGGTTTTTGTATGAACATTCATCTTTGTCAAAGATACACATTGAAGATACTGAGCAAAGTAACGCTGATGAGATTGAAGCGTTGATAAATCAGGCGTCGTTTCTTTATCTGCCATCTTTCTAAGCATCTCTCGGTTATGCATACGCTTTTTTTTGAACATATGCCCCTTTAAATAGAGCTGTCCTGAATACAAATAAAAGAAAAAGCCTGCAACAGGGAAGAAAAAGAGGACATACATCCAAACCAACGTACTTTCAGGCGTTCGATTTTCAAGCATAAGTGAATACATACAAATGAAAATGATGACACCATATAATCCAACTAAGGCATACTTCCAATGAATATCAATAGAGGTAAAAAAGAAAGCATAAATTGAAAGTAAAATAATAAATAAAAAAATAAAGTCCAACCGGCGTTTTTTCATAAAAGCTCTCCTAAAAACAAACTGTATTGTATCACTTGCCTACCTTTCATATGAGGTAGTATATGGAATACACAGAATTCTTATCATGCATGCTACATAAAATGTACATATATTTGCACAAAAAGCAGTTTAGCCGCTTAAGCAACTAAACTGAACTACCTCAGACAAGCATCATTCATATACCTATACCCTGGATGGTAAAACAAAAAACCTCCTTACAGGGAGGTTTTTTCACTGGCTTTTCAAGCATCGATGCCTTTTTATGAGTTAGTATAACCAGACTCTTTTTCTTTTTTAGGCCAAACGAAATTAGAAAGAGATAATAAGAAATCAATTCCTACAATAACTGTCCAAACTTCCACTACATTTTGCAGCACGTTAGTTTTTCCATTTGGTACTATATACATCATCGCCGCTAAAAGAGCTGCCCCAATAGCGTAAGCAAGAAGATGCTGTATCCATGATTTAAAATAATGCTTTGCATATTCTTTTCCATAGCGCTTACGAGGTTTTTCTCCGCTTTTCATCACATAATATTGAAAGCGTTCATCTGCCCATTGAATCATACTTTTTCCAAAAGCGATCGAAATTCCAATATACACGGCTGCAATAGCGTGAGCATAAGTCGCTGTAGCACCTCCGTAAAGGTCTACGCCCGTCACAATCAGAAGAAAAAAATCAACAACAGGTGTTAAAGCTAAAATAAAAAAACTGAGCTTTTGTTTTTTAAACATATACCTTGTTGCTAATCCTAAAATGATGACTATCCAAAAAGCGATTTCACATGCAATAATCATCCAGGCTATTAAATTCAAATAATCCCCTCTCTTCCTCTCGTTCAACGAATAGATAATAGGTTTTAAATAAAAAATTTTATGCATAAGCTTATTTTTATGTATATACATCCTGCTTCATAACCCTACGGCTTATTCCATCCTCAGCTGAGTTCTAAGATTCATTGAAACGTATTTGCTAGGCGGGTCTTTTAAATCGATATCTATAATACTCCCAGCTCATTCCTACCGCGACTCCAATCGAATAGGCTAGTATATCGCTCCATAAGAAGCCATACCCCAAAATGAGCCCTCCTAGCGCAGTCTTTCTTATGTCATCAATCCACGGAGCGTGATACAGCTGTGTAAATTCAATGAAGTAACAAAACACTATAGCAAACATACCAATCATTTTTGTCTTCCATGTAGGAAACAAAAAACCCGCACTGACAAAAATCATTAAGGCCCATAACGAATCTCCCGCATATATATTTACGATGTGAGGAAGATACGCAGTAAGTTTTCTTGATAAAAGACCTGCTCCCATGATAACAATAGCTAGAAGCAGGTATACCCATCTATTTCTTTTATTCATTTCAAACTCCTTTTTCTTCTTAAATGCTCCGTAACAATAAGCCTTCACTGTATAATTTTATCAGAACCGCAAACTGTTAAATACCGCTTTTTTTCATTTTTTACAGCTTCCCCCTACGTATATATGACAAGTGTCATAGTTTCTATATGACACGTATGTCTTAAATAGTCAGAAAAATCCCTTTATACTGAGGATAATATACGGTGATGAAAGGAATTTCATATGACTATACAAAAACAAAAGAATTTACGAAAACAAGTTGCACCCTTTGAAAAAGCAGTAATGAAAGACAGCATAAGACAATTGATTAATACTTTTTTACCTTTTTTCACACTATGGTTTCTCGCTTATGAGAGCCTTTCAATTTCTTATTTTTTAGCATTTCCGCTAACTGTTATCGCAGCAGGGTTTTTAGTAAGAATATTCATTATTTTTCATGACTGTTGTCACTACTCTTTCTTTAAGAGTAGACAACACAATAAAATTCTCGGAACAATTACCGGTGTGTTAACGATGTTTCCTTACAGTCAATGGGGACATAGCCATGCCATTCACCATGCAACAAGCAGCAACTTAGATAAAAGAGGTACGGGTGACATTTGGGTGTTAACCGTAACGGAATATAAAGAAGCTTCTATTTGGAAAAAAATCGCTTACCGTATCTATCGCAACCCGTTCGTTATGTTCGGCGTGGGACCTATATATGTATTTTTGATTACAAACCGATTCAATCGAAAAAATGCGAAGAAAAAAGAGAGAATGAACACGTATCTTACAAATGTATTGATTGTTGCATTAGCAGCAGCGACCTGCTGGTTGGTAGGTTGGCAGGCGTTTGTATTAATTCAAGGACCGATTTTCTTCATTTCAGGTTCAATTGGAATTTGGCTGTTTTATGTACAGCATCAGTTTGAAGATTCTTATTTTGAAGAAGATGAGCACTGGGATTATGTAAAAGCAGCCGTTGAAGGAAGTTCATTTTACAAGCTTCCAAAACTTTTGCAATGGCTAACAGGCAATATCGGGTTTCACCACGTACATCATTTAAGCCCAAGAGTGCCCAACTATAAGCTTGAAGCTGTTCATCAACACACACAGCCTCTTCAAAATGTACCAACCATTACACTCGCAACAAGCCTTCGCTCTCTTCGATTCCGTTTATGGGATGAAGAAAACAAAATGTTTGTGAGCTTTAAAGAAATAAAAAAACGCTCAGCTGCACTAAAAGCAAGCAGAATTTCTTCTCAAACAAAAGCAGAACTTTAATAAAACAGTCAAGCTTTCAAAAGCTTGACTGTTTTATCTATTCGCCTAAACTTATTTCATTCTACTTTGTGGTAAACTAATAGTGTATTTTAACAAACAAATGAGGTTCTTTATGAAAAAATATACGTTTTTCCAAAAAATCACTGGGCTATCTCCTTACATATGGACGGTATTTGCCATTTTACCATTTTATTTTATCTTACAGTCTTCATCCATGAATCACATTATTCTTGGCTCTTTACTAACCATCTTATTTTTTATTTTCTATCGTTTTGCATTTGTTTCAACAGACAAGTCCGTTTACGTATGGACGGCTTTATTAATCGTCATTTCCTTAGCACTAACAACGATTTTTAATTATATTTACTTTGCCTTTTACTTCGCTTTTTTTATCGCTTATTTTATTGGAAATATCCAAAAACGGCTCGCTTTCTTCACTTTGTATGCTGTTCATTTGATCAGCACCGTTATTTCGGTAAACTTTAACGTTGTTATGCAAGAAGAGATCTTTTTAAAACAGCTGCCTTTCATTTTTGTAATTTCCATTAGTGTAATTGTACTGCCATTTAGCATTTATAACCGGAAGAAGCGAGACCGGCTGGAAGAACAGCTGGAAGATGCCAATAAACGTATTTCTGAGCTTGTAAAACAGGAAGAGCGCCAGCGTATAGCTCGCGACCTGCACGATACGTTAGGACAAAAGCTGTCTCTTATCGGTCTAAAAAGTGATTTAGCAAGAAAACTTATTGCAAAAGATCCTGAAAAAGCAAAATCTGAATTAAAAGATGTCCAGCAAACAGCGCGCACGGCTCTTAATGAAGTGAGAAAAATGGTTTCTCAAATGCGTGGAATTCGCCTTAGCGAAGAACTAAAACGCGTTCAAGAGCTTTTAGAAGCTGCCGAAATTACGTTTGTAGGAGAAAAGGATATTTCATTAGAGAATGTGTCTTTGCTAATTGAAAATATTCTGAGCATGTGCTTAAAAGAAGCCGTAACCAATGTGGTCAAACATAGTCAAGCCACCGTTTGCACGATTACTTTACATCAGTCTGCAAAAGAAGTAGGCATAACGGTAGAAGACAATGGAGTGGGTATTAATACGAAAAAAACCTGCTGGGAAGGAAACGGGCTTTTAGGAATGAAAGAGCGGTTGGAGTTTGTAAACGGCCATCTTGATATCTCCAGTCAAGGGGGGACGATTATTCATATTACAGTTCCAAACATCGTCAAACATATTAAGGAGGAACAATTATGATTCGAATTGTCATTGCCGAAGATCAGCAAATGATGTTAGGAGCTTTAGGCTCTTTGTTAAATTTAGAAGATGACATGGAAGTTGTCGGAAAAGCTTCAAATGGGGAACAAGCGGTATCACTTGCTAAGCAGCACCAGCCAGACATATGCGTAATGGACATCGAGATGCCACTTAAAACTGGGCTTGAAGCTGCAGAGGAACTGAAAGATTTAAACTGCAAAGTCATCATTTTAACAACGTTCGCTCGCTCCGGCTATTTTCAAAGAGCTTTGAAAGCAGGCGTAAGTGGCTACTTGCTAAAAGATAGTCCAAGTGAAGAACTCGCAAATTCAATTCGAAGCGTGATGGCAGGCAGACGCCTCTATGCTCCAGAATTAGTGGATGACTTATATAGTGAATCTACCAGTCCTCTTACTGCTAGAGAGAAAGAAGTATTAGCTCTAGTAGCTGATGGAAAAAACACAAAAGAAATTGCTGACGAACTATCTATTAAGACCGGAACAGTGCGCAACTATATTTCTACCATTCTGGACAAACTCGAAGTAAAGAATCGCATTGAAGCCATTACTCGCTTTAAGGAAAAAGGATGGTTCAAATGAAAAAAGCATGCATCAAACCGAGATGCATGCTTTTTAATCATTTGGGAGTTTATCGTACCCTAATTTGTCGATGATCACGACATGCTCGGGGAATTCATCAAGCAGCTGCTGTTTTGTGAATAATTCAAAGTCACGGAAATCAAAGCCTGGTGCGACCATACACCCTACCAGGGAAAACGTATTCTCATTTGCGACAGAGGAACCGAAAATGGTATCTCTTGGAACTAAAAATTGAGGAACTTCTCCATTTTCTAAGTTTGTACCTAGTTTTACTTCTTGATAGGTTCCGTCGCGGTAGATAATATGAATGGTTAAAGAACTTCCCCCATGATAATACCATAATTCATCTGATTGCAGCCGGTGGAAATGCGATACATCGTGAGACCTTAATAAAAAGTAAATACTCGTATATAGAAATCGTTTGTCATCAAACTGAGATGACACTTCTTTATCAGAAATTTCATCATTAGAACGATAGGTTTGTTTATAAAACCCTCCTTCTGGATGAGGCTGCAGCTCAAGCTTTGAAATCCAATATTCCCAATTATGTAAATCCATTACGTTCCTTCCCTTCCTTTTTTCTTTTATCATTAACTACATCATAGTAAATCATTCTTTCTAACACAACAAACGGCTTCATTATTCCATTAGGAAAATGAAGCCGCTTACCACCGATATCTTATCATTACATCCTACCCTTTCTGTTAGCACGGCTATATCTATACCTGCTAGAATGACAGCGATGAAATAAATACGTCATATACAAATCTAACTGAAATCGATCTCCCTCAATGAAACATTGAAACGGCTGTTCTTTATCTTGATAAATTTCCGCAGATGAACGCTGCTTAAACGGGACAATATTCATCTCTTTTCCCCCTCAGACAGATGTGCTTTTTAGTGTAAATGCTGATGACAAACGTAATATTTTTTGATAAAAGTGAGGGCTGCCTGTGCATCTTGAATGCCAAGCTTTTTACAAACGCCCGCTAACATGAGCAGTTTGTACATAACCAGCTTTTGATTATTGGTTGCCAGTACGTAATAAACAATCGTATTAGCAACTGCCCGCGGTAATCTTATTTTTTTCAACTCATATAACGCAACAGACGAAGACATGCCTGCTTCGTTTAAAATTTGCTCGGTTGTGTACGTCTCCAAATAGCGAGCAAGCTTTCTTTCTTTATTGTTAAATATACCTTTAGAATCGTTCATTTTCTCTCCCTCTGTTATTTTAATAATCCATTAAACGCTGCATTAATTAGCCATAATGCGATAGCTCCCCCTGATAAATAAGTGCTGAGATAGAATATTAGCTCCATATACCTCCCTCCCATTTCTATCTTACCCCTTCATTTCTCTAGCTGCAGTGATATTCATCACAGTAAAAAGTGTATTGTAGAGCTGCCGAATAGCTCCGCAAAAGAGCTCGTGAGAAAGGTCTCACGAGCTGCTTAGTTAGCATTTTTATTTTCGGATAATGCGTTTAAAAATCATAATAATTAATAATACAACCACAATAACAAGCAAAAATTTCAACATGAGTTGTCCATCCCTTCAAATCAGTAAATCGTCTTTCATTAGTAAGTAGTTACCCTGTTTCGTTTTTTATAAACTGCTGACTGCTTATTTCATGCCAAAAATTATATAATAGTAGAAAATGAGCTTAAATTAGCCCTACATATAAAACATAAACGGGAGTATAACCATGACTGACTATCTTCAAACATTTCTGCTTGAACATTTAGAAGCAGCAGAGCTTATTAGTGTTCTCTTGAACATCCTTATTAGCATTACGGGCGTATTTCCAAGCGCGCCCCTTACGTTCGTAAACGTAAAATTATTTGGTTTTTGGAATGGATTTTTACTTTCTTTTATTGGAGAAGTTTTAGGTGTAGCTCTCTCTTTTTGGCTGTACCGAAAAGGTTTCCGTACACTTGTTCATACCAAAACACCTTCTCACTCCAAGTGGCTAAAGCTGCTGCGCGTACAAGGGAAAGAGAGTTTTATATTCATTCTTTCTTTGCGATTACTTCCCTTTGTTCCATCAGGCCTCATTACATTCTTCAGTGCTGTAGGAAAAGGCTCCTTTGCGGTATTCATTTCTGCTAGCGCACTTGGAAAAATTCCAGCGCTTTTTATTGAAGTTTATTCGGTTTATCATATTTCACGAGGATCTATGCAAGGAAAAATCATCTTGGTGGTTTTATCCATTATTTTACTTTTTTATATAAGTAAAAAATGGAAGAAAAAAGCTTAACAGATTATAAAAAGGGAAGACTATCTAAAAATAAGTAAAAACATTATCCTATGTAACTGTAATAAGATAACGTATTGGAGATGGTCCATTGATTTTCCTGTTGGTTTCTGCAAGTATTATTGTTCCTATTATCATGCTTTTTTTCTCACTAAAGTGGAAAGGAGCAGAACTAGTTTTTAATACGCTAGCCCTTCTTTCAGCGCTAGTATTTGGAAATATAGCCGCTGCTTCTATCTATCGTATCTTAAAAAATCATACTGTTTTTATGACGAGCATTCATGCAATCTTTTTAAATTCAGCTTTTTTATTAACCGGTGCATACCTTGGAATCTATGTATTGTATAAACTGTTAGCTCTGACCTTAAATGTAAAACAGCGTACTATGTGAAAATAGTACGCTGTTTTTTTAAGTGCAGTTTATTTTATGATTCCAGTTGGTATACATAGAGGTGAACCATCAACCGGATTTTGAATGATAGTTGATGATAAATTAAACACATCCCTTATCATTTCTTCTGTAAATACTTGAGCAGGAGAACCTTCTTTGTAAATCTGACCGTTTGAAATACTGATTAAATGATCTGCATAGCGAGCTGCTTGGTTTAAATCGTGCAAGACCATCACAATTGTACAATTTCTCTTTTGGTTTAAGAAACGAAGAAGTTCAAGCACTTCAATCTGATGAGCTAAATCTAAATATGTGGTAGGCTCGTCCAAAAGCAGAAGCTCCGTACCCTGTGCTAATGCCATTGCAATCCAGGCCCTTTGACGCTGTCCTCCAGAGAGCGCATCCAGTGTGCGATGACTTAAATTAGACAGTTTAGTTGCCTGTAAAGCCTCCTCTACAATTTGATGATCTTCAGCAGAATAGCGAGCAAATAAGCCTTTATGAGGGTGACGACCATAATAGCATAGCTCTTTTACTGTTAAATCTTCAGGAGCTTCAGGAGCTTGAGGCAAAATAGCCAGTTTTTTTGCTACTTCTTTTGATGAATGTTGATGAATATCTTTTCCGTTTAAATAAATATTTCCTTCTGTCGGCTTTAATAAACGCGCCAATGAACGAAGGATTGTTGATTTTCCGCAGCCATTTGATCCAATGATTATGCTTATCTTTCCTTCTGGAATGTGAAGGTCAATATCGCGAATAACTGAAGTTGAATCATATGATAGCGAAAGTTTTTCCGCAGTTAACTTTGTCATTACTCTTCCTCCTTTCTCCTATTTTTTCTGTTCACGCCGCAGTAAATATAGAAAATAAGGGGCACCAATAACGGATGTTACGATTCCAGCGGGAATCTCAATGGGCGGCACAACCCCTCTTCCGAGACTGTCAGCAATTATCAGGAATAAAGCACCTACTGCTGCTGAAACTGGTAACAAGAACTTCGACCGACTCCCTACTAACCTCCTACTAATATGAGGAGCAATTAAACCAATAAATCCAATTGACCCAACTACAGCTACAGATAAACCGGTTAATATCACAGCCATACTCAATAGTGTATAACGAACGTACTTTGTTCGCTCTCCTAGGCCAACTGCAATCTCATCTCCTAAGTTTAAAATATCGAGCTTAGATGCAAATATAATAATAAAAGGAACAAGTACGACGCAAGGAATTAACATCAAAAGCTCACTCCAGCCTCTTCCCCATAAACTTCCTGTAAGCCAAAGAAGAGTTGTATTCACGTCATCTGGAAACTTAATCATAAAATACTGAATTCCAGCCTGGCAAATAGCTCCTAAAGCTACACCCACTAAAGCCAGCGTATGAGTTTTAGCTCCTTGAGAATAAGAAAACACCATGAGTATAACGGCGATGACCGATGCTCCTAAAAAAGCTGAAAGCGGCAGCAGAAGCATAGAAGCAGCTGGAAATACAATTAAGATAAAAACGGCGAACAGCCCTGCTCCTTTTGTTACACCGATAACATCAGGAGAAGCAAGCGGGTTTTTTAATATCCCTTGCAAAATAGCTCCTGCTACCGCTAAAGCCGCACCGACCACAATAGCAATGAGGGTACGTGGAATGCGATAATTTGTTAAAATAAAGGAACTACCTTGGGAACTACCTACTATTTGCTGAAAGATTTCTGCAGGGGAAATATAAACGGCTCCTACTCCTAAGCTAATTACAACCGTGATGATTAAACATAGCAATAAGATACTTAATATTTGATAAGGGTGTTTTCTTTTCATTGCTTAATATTCCTCCCTTTTCTAGCAAGATATAAAAAGAAAGGAGCTCCGATAAGAGCTGTTACAATCCCTACTGGCGACTCAAAAGGATAGGCAATGAAACGAGAAAGTACATCGGCATAGACAAGCAAAATGGCTCCTAATAGAGCTGAAAATGGCAGGATTCGCTGGTAGTCTCCTCCTACTAATTTTCTAGCTATGTGAGGTACAATGAGACCTACGAACCCAATTGGCCCCGCAACGGCAACAGATGCACCTGCAAGCATAATGACTAGTATACCTGCAAAAAAGCGAATCCATTTTACCTTTTCGCCTAAACCTGTTGCCATATTCTCTCCTAACACTAGAATCGATATAGAACGAGATGATACAAAAGCTAGAAGAAGACCTAGAGATGACCAAGGTAACAAAATTTTTACATGAGTCCAGTCTTTCCCGTTAATAGAACCTACAAGCCAATACAAAACGTCCGTAGCTTGTTCATTTAACACAATCACTCCTTGAGTAAGCGACGATAAAAATAAATGCACGGCCATTCCGGCAAGTGCTAGTTTCACATGAGTTGTCTTTCCGCCCGATGCGAACAAATAAACCGTTATTCCTCCTAAAGCTGCTCCCAAAAAGGCAATATAAACAGTTGATTGAGAGGTAAAATCAGGAAATAGAATAAAAGCTATTACAATCGCTAATGAAGCACCTGCATTTACCCCAAACACTTGGGGTGAAGCAAGCGAATTTCGTGTAATAGCTTGCATCAATGCTCCAGCAGCTGCCAAGCTGGCTCCAATAAGAGCTGCCAGCACGGCTCTTGGCAACCTGAGCGTCTGTACGATCGTTGTCTGCTTAGAGTCATCAGGAGCAAAAATTGCTTTAATTACTTCTGTAAAACTAACTGCAGAGGATCCCACAGCGACATGTAAAATCATTCCGATGATTAACAAGCAAACACTAGCTACCAACACAATGTATTTATTTATTTTTTGCTTTTGGACAAGATTTGTCATTTCCAACACACTTTCTACAGTTTTCTTTTCTAAACAAATAGAAGCAAGAATAGAATAACTATTCTCGCCTCTTTGTCAGATTCCGTTATATTACTGCTGCTTATTGTTTAGTAACTTAACCGTATCTTTTCCAATTGCCTCAGCTGAAATTACCCCTCGGAATCTTGTCCATAAATCACGGTCTACTACAAACACTTTATCATTTTTAACAGCTTTTAAATTTTCCCAAAGAGGATTTGTTTTCCATTCATCCGTTACAAGTTTGCCTTCATTATTTGCTAGGATTAAAATATCTGGATTAATGTCTGACAACTGTTCTAAATTCATTTCAGCATATGCTTCTTTGTTCTGCACAGCGTTCTTCAACCCTAGCTTTTCAAGAAACTCTCCGTCATAAGAAGAAGACGTATGCGCTTGGAAAGAAGTATCTCTCACAACTGCTGGTAAGACTGTCTGACCACTTTCTTCTTTTAACTCATTTTTTAATTTTGAAATCGTTTCTTCATGCTCATTTAATCGCTGCTCTGCTTTTTTTTCTTTTCCTACTGCTTTTGCAATTGTTTTAAATGAGTCTATATTTTCTTCATATGTAGATTCACGACTTTTTAATTCGATTGTAGGTGCAATTTTGTTTAATTCTTTATAAATTGCTTTATGACGCTGCACATCGGCGATGATTAAGTCCGGCTGCAGGGAACTAATTACTTCTAAATTCGGCTGTTGACGTGTTCCTACTGAAGTATAGTCAATCTTTCCACCTACAAGTTTTTTAATCATATCTTTTTTGTTGTCGTCTGCAATCCCTATTGGCTTCATTCCTAAACCTTGCAGAGCATCCACAAAGGATAGTTCAAGAACAACTACTTTTTTAGGATTTTTAGGAACTTTCGTTTTTCCAAGCTCATGCTGAACAGACACCTTTTGGTTATTATCTGAATTTTCTTTTGAAGAATTTTGATTTGACCCGCATCCTGCTAGAACAAATAAAATAGCAACAATAGTAGCTATACTGAGAAGTCTAATCTTTTTAACTTGCTTCATTTTAATGCTTCCTCCTATGTATATACTCTTGATGACGCTGATAATCATTATCATCAATGTTATCTGTTAATTCAAGATGAGTCAATAGTTTTCTCATAATACGGGACATATTTTGAATAAATAACAAAAAAATCCTTTCACTTCTTTTTGAAAAAGCTTTATTCCCTTCCCTTTTTACGATACACTATGTATAAGTTGACCAAATACAACTTTATTGCACTAATACATTTTAGATAAACTTAATTTTGGAGTGAAAATAATGAATTCGTCTCTATTACAAATGAATACTATATTTATTAGTATTCTTATTGAAGCTCTTCCTTTTGTATTATTAGGCGTGATCATTTCAGGAATTATTCAAATTTTTGTAACGGATGAAATGATGGCTCGAGTTATTCCTCAAAATAAGATAGGTGCTGTCATATTAGCTAGTGTGATTGGAGCTCTTTTTCCAGCCTGTGAATGTGGAATTGTTCCTATTACTAGGCGCTTAATGGCAAAAGGGGTTCCCCTTTATGCTGCCATTCCTTTTATGTTAACAGGCCCTATTATTAATCCTGTTGTTTTATTTTCTACCTTTGTAGCTTTCGGAAATGATTGGAAAATAGTATTTTATCGGGCAGGAGTAGCTTTTATTGTTTCCTTACTTGTAGGTCTTATTTTAAGTGTTCAATTCAAAGCACCTCAGACAAAACGTGAGGTTCATTTGCATACTGCCCCCAAGAAAATGAGTGAGAAAGTTTCACAATCGATTCGTCATACTATTGATGAGTTTTTTTCTGTTGGGAAATTTTTAATTATTGGCGGATTAATTGCAGCCGGCATGCAAACGTTCGTGAAGACCTCTACTTTACTTTCATTGGGACAAGGAAATGTTTCATCAAATGCGGTAATGATGGGACTTGCCTATGTATTATCGCTTTGTTCCTCTGCAGATGCGTTTATCGCTTCCTCGTTTCGCAGTACGTTTACAGATAGTGCTATTGTTTCATTCTTGGTATTCGGTCCAATGTTTGATATCAAGAATACGCTGATGATGCTAAGCCAGTTTAAGACTAAATTTGTCTTTACGCTTTTGGCGTATGTCTTCATTTTAGTACTTATTGTTTCGATTTTAATTGTTCATTAGTAAGGAGGGATTTGGCATGATTCGTATTTTAATTTTAATAGGGTTTACATTTATCTTCATGCACCTTCATGCAACTGGGGATATCTCAAAATATATCAATATGAAATATTCCTGGATTTCATTTTGCACCATCTTTGTCCTTTGGTTCTTGACCATTGCAGAATTAATCTTTTACATGATAGGCCCTAAAAAACATGATGATGATTGTAGCGTCCATAATCATCAAGATGGCAAATGGAAACGAAGAGTATGGTACCCAATTTATATTTTACCTGTACTCACGGTCTTATTTTTACCTGTCGCAACCCTTGATTCTAATATTGTTGAAGCTAAAGGGTTTCATTTTCCTATTTATGACAAAAAGGATCCTTATTCTTCTCATCAATTTTTACAGCCTGACACAAGTTCTTTTTACGGAGAAGAAGCCTATGACAAAATGATTCATCGTGATCTTAAAAAGTTTTCTAAAGGAGAAAATATCAACTTAGAAGACGAGGAATTTTTAAATGCAATGGAGACTATTTACCGATATCCTGGTGAATTCACTGACAAAACCATTTCTTTTAAAGGATTTATGTATCAAACGAAAGAATTAAAAAAGAATCAATATTTTCTCTTTCGCTTTGGTATCATTCATTGTATTGCAGATTCAGGGGTGTTTGGAATGCTTATTGAGTTTCCAGATGATGTTACTTTTAAAAATGATGACTGGGCAACGGTTACAGGAAAAATTAGTACAATGTATTACCAGCCGTTCAAAAAAACCATCCCTGTTGTGAAAGTAACAAAAGTAAAGCGTGAGCAGTCTCCAAAAGACCCTTATGTATATCGAAATAACCAATAATAAAAAGCCGTTCTTATTTAGAAGAACGGCTTTTTACATTAATGAACAAATTCCATTTTTTCTTCGATTTTATGAAATTTCTCATAAAATTCCTGCGCTGAAATCGGTTTGGAGAAATAGTATCCCTGCACTTCATCACATTTTTCTTTATGAAGAAGTTCTACTTGTTCAACTTCTTCTACACCTTCTGCTACGACGGATAGCTGCAAACTTTTGGCTAGTGTAATAATGGCTCTGACAATCGATACTTCCGTTGTATTAGGATCTAAATCTTTAATAAAAGACCGGTCAATTTTCAGCGTATGAATAGGCAGCTTCTGAATATAGCTGAATGAGGAATATCCTGAGCCAAAATCATCAATCGAAATAAATACTCCTGCATCTTTTAAAATTTGTAGCTTTTCGATTGTTTGCTCAACATGCTTCATCGTTACACTTTCCGTAATTTCAAGTTCTAAATATCGTGATTCTAACTCTACTTCACGCAAGACATCTAACACGTAATCAACAAAATCAGTTGTACCAAAATCCACGCTTGATATGTTCACACTCATTTTTAAGGGAGGAAGTCCTTTCAGCTGCCAATACTTATTTTGATGGCACGCTTTTTTTAATACCCATTTCGTCAATGTAACAATAACGCCTGTTTCTTCAGCAATCGGAATAAATTCTGCGGGAGAAATAACGCCCATCTCGGCGTGAGTCCACCGGATCAAAGCCTCCACTCCAACAATATGGCCACTTTGAATATTGACTTTCGGCTGATAGTGAAGCTCCATTTCGCCCAGCTCAAAAGCCTTTCGTAAACCATCTTCAATTCTCATTCGTCGCGTAGTATGAACCTGCATTTCTTTTTGATAAAACAGATAATGATTACGCCCTTGTTTTTTGACTTCGTACATCGCTAAATCAGCATGGCGAACTAGCACCTCAAGCGCCTTTCCATCTTTAGGAAATAAACTAACTCCGATGCTTACCCCTAAATAAACATCTCTCGACAGCACTACAAAAGGAGTGGATAAGCAGTCATTTAATGATTGACAGATTTTTCTTACTTCTTCATCCGTCCTATCATGCAGTAAAACTAAAAACTCATCTCCTCCAAAACGTGAAAGAACATCTTGGTTTCTTAGGCAACTCTTCATTCGATCGACCACCTGAAGCATAAGCTGATCTCCAGCATGATGACCAAGCGTGTCATTTACCTGTTTGAAACGATCGAGGTCTAAAAATAAGAAATGAAGCTTTTTTCCTGAAGCAGCTGCTGAATCAATGGATTTCTCTACAATGTTTGAAAACATACTTCGATTTGGTAAATCTGTTAGCATATCGTGAAAAGCCATATATTGAAGCGATTCTTGAGCTTTTTTCTGCTCCGTTACATCTCTAGTTACTGTCTGAAAAAGGGTCTCTCCATTAATTTGAATGAGCGTAGATTTTACTTCTAAAAAGAGTTCCTTACCTAACGCATTAAACATTTTCAACTGAGCTAATGGAGGTCTTGGCTCATCTTTTCTATCTCTTACTGCCTTCAATCCTTTTTTAATATCAGGAACTTGTTCAGATGAAAAGAAATCATATAACGATTTCCCAACGAGCTGGTCTTCGGTTACTCCTAAAAGCTGAATCATAGCATCATTCACGGACACGACCTCTTCTTCTCGATGGACCATAATTGCCAATGGAGAAGAGTAAAACAAGTTTTCATAACGATTTTTTGCTTCAATCAACGTTTTTTCCGCTTCACGCTCTTGCGTCATATTGCGTATATACAGCATATACTCAACCGTCTCTTCAATCGCTACCGCCATCACCGTTATCTCAACCGTAACTTCTCTATTACTTATCAAAAGGGAGTGCTCAGTCCGTCCGTCTTGTAGAGAAGAAAATTTATAGAAGGGCAGCAGCTTAACAACATCACTCCCGATTACATCTGATGCTTTAAGAGAGAAAAGCGTTTCTGCTGCATAATTGAGCGATAAAACATGTCTTTTTTCATCAATCACCAAAATAGCATCCAGGGCAGATTCAAAAAAAGCCCATTTTAAAACTTCTTGTTTTTGTACGCGTCGATCCATAAAAATGGTTAAAAACACAGCCGTAAATAGGCAGACAACAAAAAAAATAATAACGGCGGATAAATATAGTGGATTTAAAGCAAAACCGTTTGATTGTTCAGGCATTCGCATTCCTGAAAAAGAAGCTGCCTGCATACCCGTATAGTGCATACCAGCAATAGCAATGCCCATAATAGTAGAACAAATAAGCTTAGCAAAAACGGTAAGCTTCCCTTCATTTAGCTTTGAGTAAAAACCAAGCCACAAAGCTGTATTAGAAGCAGCAACAGCAATAAGAATAGAGAGAAAAACGACAAATGGATCATATGAAATCATAATGGGCTCCATTGCCATCATGCCGGAATAATGCATAAAAACAATTCCAGCTCCCATAAAGCTCCCCGCAATGGTGAGTGCCTTCATGCTTTTCTTTTGTTTGTGAATGAGGTAAAGGCCTATATAACATCCTGTTATCGCTCCCAAGATTGAGAGAAGAACAAACCATAAATTGTATGAAACATCTACGGGCAAGTGAAAAGCAAGCATGGCAATAAAATGCATGGACCAAATGCCTACTCCCAATGTAAATGCCCCGCTGATTAACCAAAACTGAATAAATTTTGCCCGGGAAATTTTCACACGATTAGCTAACCCAAAAGAAGCGTACGCCGCAGTAATAGCGATAAGGAAAGAAAGTGTAACGAGTAACTCATTGTACGTCCCTTCTAGTAAATGTGTATGATGATTCATTCATGACCTTCCTTCAATTCGTTCTTTTCTTTGTTATCGGTTAAGGCCTAAAAATATTTACTATTTCAAAAGAACTTCTGTTGGATTTACTTCTTACTTTTTGAGCGTCCTGACAATATCGCGCTCACTTTTTCTTTATTGACGGTGTATAAACACGTACAATCATCTGACTTATACGCCTCTTTTAATTGAAACGAGAATTTTTTTAAAAGCGTAATTGAATCTTTATTATTAGGATCGACCTTTGCTTCAATCTCCCGTATATGAAACTCTTCAAAAGCTTTTTCTAGCAAAAGGCAGAGCGCTTCTGTCATGAGGCCTTTTTTCCAAAAAGGTCTGCCTAAATCATACCCAATCTCTGCTTGCTTTTTACCATAATCAATACGGTTTAGACCGCAGGTTCCAATGATCTCATCGGAAGTCTTTAATCGAATAGCATAGCGTATTGCTTTTCCTTCTTTCGTCAAACTTTGAAGAAGTGCAATCATGCTTTCCGCTTGATAAAGCGTCGTAAAGGGCTCAATATTCATATATCTCGTAACCTCTTCATCCGACCAATATGCAAAAACTTTAGAAGCATCTTTTTCTTGAAGAGGAGATAAATATACCCTCATCTATGTTCTCCCTCCTTTTGATGAATGATGGAGCAAGACATTTTCATCTGCGCCTCTTTCACATCTTAAAAAATCTCACATGGTGCACGGAACATGTGAGATTTGACATTTAACTATTTTTTGATTGTGCATCGCGCAGCTGCGTATATAAACGATTAATTGCTACAGTCATTGACTGTTCATAGGAATGATGATCATAATAAACCGCTATATTTTTTAACATTTCATATGTTTGATGATCAAGCTGCACCTCAAGCGTAATTTTTTCGTCAATTGTTGCTGTTTGCAAATGATGAGGCAAGTCCTCTTTTGTAGACACTTGCTCTGCAATATGAATTGCTTCTTCTACTGTTTCAATTCGGCCGTACTGATGCACCCATCTTCTGCCCATTTCAATCGTATCTTTTACAAACTGACGATTGGTAATGGTATCTTTAATATTAAATTGATGATCCGCCACATATACAGATTGATACAAGATTACACTGATCACTTCGTCTTTTAAATTTAATTTTCTCAGCTCATCAATTAAATCCGCTATATATTTAGGTAAAGGACTAAATGTCCCTCGCACTTCCTTAATTAAATCCATGGCAATGGATTCAGTTGAATTGCGTTTAAATGCTTTTATAATATCTATCATTACATGTTCGTTTGCCATACATACACCACCATTTATGAATCGAATAATTTCATGCTCCTTGCTAATTGGCATAGACATTCACTATTCGTTTAAAATATATACTATTATTCTATTATATAAAAAATATGAATAAGTTGGTATAGGATGAATGATTTATCATTATTTTTTCATAAAATTTTATGAAAAAGAACATGTTTATCTATTACTAGCACAAATCCAGCACTGCAAACAACGGTCTCGCCAAAATCTGAGAAGACAAGCATTTATTATTATTACATGTGAGTTTTTCTTTGATGGAAGACATTAAATAAAAAGAGACCAAACTACCCCCGCTTATTGAAATGGTCAAAAGATTTTTAGATGTTAGATGACAGAAGGTATCCAATATCAGTAATCAATCTCCTTCCCTGTTCATTGTCACTTAGTCCATCTATCAAAACAACGGCATAATACGTTTCGTTACCTCGCATGAGAATAGCACTATCATGTTCCGCTCCCTGTAGTTCTCCAGTCTTATTCGCAGCTTGAAACGCTGATCCTATACGTGCTGGAAGCTTATGCCGAAACTGCTGCATTTCTAGCATTCTCATTATTTTTTCGCAACTAGATTTTCGCAAAAAGTTTCCTTCACATATTTCCTTTAGGCACTTTACTACGTCAGAGGCACACGTATAATTATCAATCCCTTGTTTAACAGCTGTTTCGTCCATCATATAGCGGTTTAAAACGGTTTTCTTTAATCCTAGATTTTTAGCACATTCGTTAATTTTTTCAAATCCTACTAAAGAAATGAGCTCATTTGTAGCTGTGTTGTCAGAAACCATTATCATAAGGGCAAGCAGCTCTTCCACTTTAATATGTGTTAACCGCGGAAGAGCTCTAAGTACACCTGCTCCGCCAACCGTGTTTTTTTCCATTCTTTGAATGACAGATGTTAAAGCCAAGATGCCCTCATCAATTTGACGAAACGCTTCTATTGCAAGCAGCAGCTTGATTGTACTTGCTGCTCGTTGTTGGATAAAAGAATTAATCTGTATGGATTCTTTCCCTTCAATATGAATCCGTATAAGTCCATTATTACTCCGTTTCCATTTCGTAACTGCATCTTCTATTTTCACTCTTGCTTTTTCCATCATTTTGTCGCAGCTGTTTCAATATAGTTGGTACTCATTATCTTTTGATTGTATAAGTGGCAGGCCACAAAATGATTTTCTTCAACTTCCTGCCACTCTGGTTTTTGAGTCTTACAGGCTGCTACTGCAAGAGGACAGCGCGTATTAAACACGCAGCCAGAGGGAGGGTTAATGGGGCTTGGCAATTCTCCTTTAAGAACAATCCGCTTCCGATTATCCTCAACGTCAGGATCAGGAATAGGAATAGCTGACAGTAGAGCTTGAGTGTATGGGTGAAGCGGTTTTTGATATAGCTCCGAACTTGTTGTTAATTCTACTAAATGCCCTAAATACATAACTCCAATACGACTGCTTATATGCTTTACCATCGACAAGTCATGTGCAATAAATAAATAAGTTAACCCTTTTTCTTTTTGGAGTTTTTTTAATAAATTAACTACTTGAGCCTGTACAGATACATCTAAAGCAGAAATAGGTTCGTCTGCAATAATGCATTCTGGATTTAACGCTAAAGCTCTCGCAATCCCTATGCGCTGGCGCTGCCCGCCGCTGAACTCATGAGGATAGCGGTTGGCATGATCACGATTTAGCCCCACATCTTCTAGCAGCTCATACACCCGGTTCAGCATTTCTTTTTTATTGGAATAAAGTCCGTGAACCTCCATTGGTTCTGAGATAATCTCCTTTACGGTAGAACGAGGATTCAGTGAAGCATATGGATCTTGAAAAATCATTTGCATATTACGATGAAAAGCAAATTTCTCTTTCTCTGATAGCTCATGCACGTTTTTCCCTTTATAAAGCACCTCTCCTGATGTACGGTTATACAATCCAATGATTGTTCGCCCGGCAGTGGATTTTCCGCAGCCGGATTCACCAACAAGTCCAAAGGTTTCTCCTTTTGAAATATAAAAAGACACGCCGTCTACTGCTTTCAAAACCTGCTTGTTCGTAATTGAAAAATATTTGCTCAGCTGCTTTACTTCTAACAAATGCTTCGCTGTCATAACTGCCACCTCCTAATAATAGCGCCGGGCTGCGCACAGCTCTTCTTCATAAAACGTTCCTTTTAATTCAATCAGTTCGACGGTTTTACCCGTTTTAGGTGAATGAAGCATTTTTCCTCTGCCATAACAAATACCAACATGGTGGATAGACCCCTTCCCTTTTTCATAAGCGAAAAACAATAAATCTCCGGGTTGAATAGAGTCTAATCCTACTTCTTTGCCTTTCCTTGCTTGATCGGTGGCATCTCTTGGAATAAGATAGCCGTTTGCTTTATGAGTAGCATAGGCAAACCCGGAACAATCATATCCCCAAGCACTCATACCCCCCCATAAATATGGAAGATTCAAAAACTGTTCTCCTGCTGCAATAATCATATCTCCAGTTCCTTTTGTTGTTTTACGGTTTCTATCCTCTATTACAACAGCATCTTGACGTTTTATTCTCCCAGTGCCAACCGGTGTTTGAACCTCTAGCCATTCTTTATCTTCTTTTAAAAGAGGCAGCTGCGTTTGATAACTAATTTGCAAGGTTTCTTCCGCTAGCTGCAGTGTCGCAATCGCTGCTGATACCACTGCCGTTGGTTTATTCAATGGAGAATATTCAGCTTGGGAAATCAGTTGGTGGAAAGGAACCCACCCGGGATATCCTCTTTCATCTTTAGAAGAAAACTGAGAAGGAATAACGATTTTTGCCCATTTACCTTTCAGTTCCGTTACATATACTTCTTCTCCTAGTAACAGCTGCGTTTGAACTAAATTTTTCTCACAAAGCTCCAACCGACGTGTATACGTTAATTGCTCCAGCCATTTATCTAGTTTTACTGGGACACTTGTTGCATTGTCATCTATTTCTCTGCAAGAGTCACAGGAAGTCCACACAGTCGCCACAGCCACACAAACGTAATACGCTTTTTTATCCATCACTTATTTCTCCTCCCTGCAGGTTTAACCTTCAGCGTTCGACTTTATCTTTTGGTAATGTAATACCGGATTCAAATTCCACCATTTGTTCATAAGTCGACATCGTGGCATAACTTCCAATTCCCACAGCTGTTTGAGGCGAGCAATGCCCGATGCGAAACCCTCTCATAACAGGCTTTTTTAAAGAAGTCAGGTAACTTGTTAATGCCTCTTCTAGTGAAAGCGACTCTGTACGTTTTTTAGGATAGCAGTTATGGAAATCTCCGATAAGAATTCCCGCTGCATCCTGCAGTTTATTGGCCATATACAGCTGTGTCATCATGCGGTCAATTTCATACGGCTCTTCGTCAATATCTTCAATAAATAAAATTTTATTTTTCGTATCTAGTTCAAATGGAGTGCCAAGCGTGCTCACGAGCAAAGTCAGATTTCCTCCTATCAGCTGACCAGTTGCTTCTCCTTCACAAATAGTGTCGAGCGGGCTAATTTGATCCGTATAGTAAAAAGAACGGTGAGAAAATAATTGATAAAAAGCTTGCTTCGTCTCTATATGAACATCTTCTTTTCCGATATCCGACGAAAGCATTGGCCCGTGAAAGGTAACCAAACCTGTGCGCTGATGAATAGCGGTATGTAAAAACGTAATATCGCTATATCCCCAAAAAATCTTTGGGTTTTGCTTAATTAAATTGTAGTTTAATTGCGAGGCAAGCCTAGCAGTCCCGTACCCTCCGCATGCACAGATAATTGCCTTTACTTCCTTATTGGCAAACATCGCATGTATATCGGCTGCTCGCTGTTCATCAGTCCCTGCCAAGTACCCGTTTTTTTTATATAAATGCGCACCCGTTACTACGTTTAATCCTATTTCCTTCAAATATTCTAGTCCTTTTTTTAGATTGTGCTGATTAGGCGGACTAGCAGGTGCAATAACAGCTACTGTATCACCTTTTTTTAATCGTTTTGGTTTGATCATTTGCTACACTCCTTTTGTGTAAAGAAATGAAGAAAGTGAAACTTGGGTCAGAAGGGAATTGAAATCCCCTCTGACGAAAAGTTCCACTTTACTGTTTATCTGCCCACTTCAAATCTAAATAGCCAACAGGATGACGAACAATTCCAGATACGTTATCTTTTATTAAAAACACATAGTTGTAGAAATGAATAGGAATGATCGGCATCTCATCAAATAAAATACCTTCTGCTTTATACATAAGCTCAAAACGTTTTTTATTATCAGTTTCATTCATAGCTTGTTTAATTAACTTATCATATTCTTTATTGCTCCAAGCTGTACGGTTCATTGAATGACCCGTCTGGAAGCTCTCTAAAAAGTTGATTGGATCTGCATAATCAGCTAAAAACGAACTTCGTGACAGCTGAAACTTTAACGCTTTTTGTTCTTCTTGGAAAACATTCCATTCCATATTGGCAAGCTTCACATCTACACCTAGATTTTCTTTGAACATTTGCTGAAGTGCTTCTGCTATTTTTTTATGTGTATCGTCTGTACTGTATGTTAGCGTAATAGCTGGCAGCTTTTTATATCCTTCTTCTTTCATTCCTTTTTTCAGAAGTGCTTTTGCTTCTTTGCCATCTGTTTTTAGTAAGTCGCCGCCTGTTTTACGGAAATCCTTTCCATCTGCATCTTTAAATCCGTATGATACAAACCCGCGAGCTGGTTTTTCTTTATTTTTTGTAACAAAATTAACAATTTGATCTTGATCTACAGCCATTGCGAATGCTTTACGGATATTTTTGTTTTGAAAGGGCTCTTTATCTAAGTTAAAGCGATAGAAGTAAGTTCCCGCTTGGTCTTCGATATGAACATCTCCATCTTTCAACAGCTTTTCACTTAAATCCGATGGAATTTCAGAAACATCTAGTTCTCCATTTTGATACATTTGGTATTCTGTGTTTGTATTTTCAACAATTGCCCATTTTACCTTATCGAGCTTTACATTTTTAGCATCCCAGTACTGATCGTTTCTTTCCATTACTAGATTACTGTTATGCTTCCATTGAGTTAATTTGAAAGGACCATTAGCAACAAACGAATCTGCTTCTGCAAACCATTTCGGATTTTTTGTTGCTACTTTTTCATTAATTGGAAAAAACGCTGGATTGGAAACTACGCTTAAGAAATAGGCTTGCGGACTTTTAAGCGTAACTTCAAAAGTTTTGTCATCTAGCGCTTTGACTCCTACTTGATCAGCACTGCCTTTACCCGTATTAAATTCTTCTCCACCTTGAATGAAATAGCCTAAAAACGCCGCTGGAGAACCAGTCTTAGGATCTAACAGCCTCTTCCATGCAAACACAAAATCACTTGCTTTTACGTCATCTCCATTTGACCATTTAGCATCTTTTCGCAAATGAAATGTATAGACTTTTTTATCGTCAGAAATATCCCATTTCTCGGCCATTGCTCCTTCAGGCTCATCGCTTTTTCCTAAACGAGTCAGCCCCTCCATTAAGTTATTAAGCATATTCCATGAATATGAATCAAACCCAATAGGCGGATCAAAAGACGTAGGTTCTGCGCCATTATTCATATAAAGGACCTTACCGTCTTCTTTTGCTGTACTGCTTTTCTTTTCTGGCTCCGCGCCTGAATCTTTTGTGGCCGTACAGGCAGCAAGTGCAAATATAAGTACACACATCATTAGTAAAGACCCTATTTTTTTCATCATTTTCCCCTCTTTCATAAGTTCGCTATTCATCTATAAATCTAGCTTATAGTTGTTACAAATTTTTGGGCTCTCTCATCTTGAAGCCAGCAGTGCACTTGGTGACTTTCTTTCAGCTTTGTCGACGTAGGATACATGCGATCACACACTTCCATTACGTAAGGACAGCGAGGTGCGAACGAACATCCAGATGGAGGTGCAAATAAATCGGGAGGTGAGCCTGCAATAGGCACAAGCTCACTTTCGTATAGATCTAACCGAGGAACTGAACGCAGCAATCCTTTTGTATACGGATGCTGCGGCGTATAAAAGATGTCTCTTCTTGTTCCAATTTCTACAATCTTTCCTGCATACATTACGGCAACACGGTCAGCTACCTGAGCAACTACACCTAAATCATGGGTAATTAAAACAATGGAGACATCCGTTTTCTGCTGAATATCCTTAAATAATTCTAAAATCTGCGCCTGTATCGTGACGTCAAGGGCTGTGGTAGGTTCATCAGCAATTAGCACTTCGGGGTTGCATACAAGGGCCATTGCAATGACAATACGCTGTCTCATTCCCCCGCTAAATTCATGAGGATATTGCTTTAGGCGTTCTTTAGGATTTGGAATTCCGACTAGCTCCAGCATTTCAAATGCTTTTTCTTTGGCTTTTTCTTTTGAAATGTTTTCATGTTGCATAATATTTTCTGCAATTTGCTCACCTACGCGAAGAGTTGGATTAAGCGCAGTCATAGGATCCTGAAAAATCATCGAAATATCAGCGCCTCGAATGTCTCGCATTTTCTTTTCTGATAGTTTTGTTAAATCCTGGTCTTTAAATAAAATAGAGCCGCTTGTGATCCTGCCCGGAGGTGTTGGAATTAACCTCATGATACTTTGAGATGTTACGCTTTTTCCGCAACCTGACTCTCCTACAATCGCTAGGGTTTCTCCTTTATGTAAATCAAAACTAACGCCTCTTACAGCTTGAACTTGCCCTCCGTAAGTTGAAAACTGTACGTGTAAGTTTTTGATTCGGATTATTTTTTCCATTTGCTTACCTCCTTAATTTCGGATCAAGTGCATCTTGCAGTCCGTCTCCAAGGACATTAAAAGCAAACATGGTAAGAGAAATAAAAAACGCGGGAAAAAACAAACGCCACCAATAGCCTGATAGAATCGTTGATAAACCATCGTTTGCCATTACTCCCCAGCTCGCATAAGGAGCCTGTACACCCAGCCCTAAAAAGCTTAAGAAAGCTTCAGCAAAAATGGCAGTTGGTACGGTTAGTGTCATTTGAACGATAATCGGTCCCATCGTATTTGGAAGCAGGTTTCGCTTAATGATACGGCTTGTTTTTGTTCCAAACGTTTTGGATGCAAGCACGTATTCATAGTTTTTTATTTGCAATACTTGCCCCCGTACAATTCTCGCCATCCCGATCCAACCTGTAACGGAAAGTGCCACAATAATCGTAGAAAGCCCGGGTCCCATGACTACCATTAGTAAAATTACCACTAATAAATAAGGAAGACCGTATAAAATTTCAATTACGCGCATCATGACATTATCTGTTTTTCCTCCTTTATAGCCTGAGAAGCCCCCGTAAATGACACCGATGATAAAATCAATAAGCGCTGCCATCAGCCCTACAAATAAAGAGATTCTAGCCCCGTACCATGTCCGAGTGTACATATCTCTGCCTAAGTCATCCGTTCCAAACCAATGACTAGCTGAAGGAGGAAGGTTTTGCTCTGTAAAAGAGGCTTTCGTTACGCTGTAGGGTGAAAACATAGGACCGAATATAGCCATCACAACGAGGATGACTAAAAAAAAGAGACCCAGCATGGCCAACTTGTTTTTTACAAGCCTGCGCCATGCATCATGCCAATAAGAAAGACTCGGCCTTACAACTGCTTCGGCTTCAGATTTCTTTTTTTTCTTTGGCGTAAACCACTCATCAGGAATTTGCTTATACTCCTGTTTTTCCAGCACGTTATCCCTCCTTCTTATACAGTTTGATTCGTGGATCAAGTATTCCGTAAGCAATGTCTACTAAAAAAAGCATAATGATGAGAATCGAACTGTAAAAGACCGTAGTGCCCATAATTACGGGGTAGTCTCTCGTATTAATACTGTCCACAAAATATTTCCCCATGCCAGGAATAGCAAAGACTTGTTCAATAACAAATGTGCCAGTTAATACGCTGGCTGCAATCGTTCCAAGAACTGTTATAACAGGCATTAAAGCATTTCTAAGCGCGTGTTTAAATACAATTTTCATTGGCGAAAGCCCTTTTGCACGCGCTGTTCGAATATAATCTTGAGTCAGTACTTCTATCATGCTTGAGCGAGTCAAACGTGCAATAATAGCCATAGGACCTGTGGCAAGAGCTAGAGTCGGAAGAATCATATGTAAAGGGCTCGTCCACGTAGCAGCGGGTAAAATTTTTAAATTGACAGAAAGCTGTTGAATTAACAAGGTGGCCATAACAAAATTTGGAACCGACAATCCGATAACTGCTATGCTCATCGCAATGTAATCAATTATTCCGTTTCTTCTAAGAGCAGCGATAATGCCTAGTGTAATACCGGAAATCACCGCAAGAATTAACGTCACCATTCCAAGTTCAAATGACACGGGAAACCCTCTTCCTAAAAGGTCGTTAACCGTTTGAGACGGCTGTTTAATAGAAGGACCAAAGTCAAAGGTAACAATGGATTTCAAATAAAGAACATATTGCACAGCTAGCGGCTCATCTAAGTGATAAAATGATTCCAGGTTTTTTTGAACTGCATCGCTTGTCGCTCGTTCTTCATTAAATGGAGATCCAGGAATCGAATGCATTAAAAAGAAGGTTAAGGTCACAATTACCCACAGCGTAACAAGCATGGATAAAAATCGCTTTAAAATATAACTTTTCACCTTTATCCCACCTTCTAACAGAATGTTGTGCGCGTAGCTAATTCAGTCATAACAAGCATGGCCTGATAAGCTTCTAAAATATCTTTTGCTTGAAACCGAACGGTCGTCGTTCCAGGTTCAATTTCTGTGCCCGGCATTAAATGCGCCCACTCTGCTTGACCATAATTTGCAAATTCTATTCGTAAGGTTGGGTGTTTAGGTGGAATTAAAGGTTTAACAAGGTGTTTGTGCTGAATAGCTGCGGCTGTTTTTTCTTGAAGTAATTGTTCTGCTTTCTTAGGGGTTAATGTTTTGGCTGCAGAACGTGAAATGGCCTGTTTGACGATAGCAGTCGTCACGTTTGGAATAAGCTGCTGTGCTTCCAGCGCCGTTTGGTCATCACCAGCTACCATTAAAACTGGCACGCCGTAATAGCCTGCGACGTATGCGTTGAAGCCTAACTCTCCAATATTCATATCGTCTATGTACATATTGCGAGCACCAAATATCATTGAATGAGACATGACACCAGGCATGGATGCTTTAGCATGATACCCTAGAAATATAGCACCATCAAAAGTCTGATCTAATCCCTGTACCATTGAATATGGTTTTACGCTTCCTGAAATAAGCTGAGTTTCTGGATGAAGCCGTTCAACAAGGAGATTATTCATACTCGAATGACTGTCATTTACCACAACTTCTGAGCACTTTTCTCTAAACCCTGCATAAATGACTGCATTCGCTTCATCCGTCATTATTTGGCGGCTTCTTTCATAATTCTCTTTCTCTCGCAGAACATTTGTGTGATCGACGAGTCCCGTAATTCCTTCCATATCAACCGACAGGTATAGTTTCATTTGTCTTATCCCTCCTCCTTCCTTGACTGTTAGTCAGTTCATTATAAATTATTCTTATGTTTATAATTTATAATTGTAAGAAAATTATAAATTATCTTTCTTCTTTTTACAACAATATATTGAATCTTTTGACATTTTACTCGTCATCCTTTTAACAAGATATCGCTTACAAATTGGAAATCCCATGGTAAAATAATAGAGCAACCTGTTGGTTCATTCAGCCGCTCGTCGGCATTAATTGAGGTGTTAAGAATGTTTCGAGTTTCCATTGCTTCGCTACAATGGTTTTTATTTATGATTTCTAATAGTATGATTGTTCCTATTGTAATTGCTTCTCAGTTTCATTTAAACGCAGCAGATTCTATTCAATTTTTACAGCGAACGTTATTTATTTTGGCTTTATCCGGGCTCTTGCAGGTATTTATAGGGCATAAATACCCAATCATGGAAGGGCCAGCTGGCGTTTGGTGGGGCGTCTTTTCTCTGTATGCGAGTCTTGGAACCGTTCTGTTTGGTTCTCACTCCGAAACGCTTCGCGTGCTGCAGTTCACCCTTCTTATAAGCGGGATAATTGCTATTTTAATGAGCCTGTTTGGTCTCATTGATAAACTAGCAAAATACTTTACTCCAACGGTTACCGGTACATATTTAATTTTATTAGTGACGCAGCTCAGCGGTTCCTTTTTAAAAGGAATGTTTGGCATTACAGAAACGAATTCAGCTATTAAACTTCCAATTGCGCTGACTTCAGCTGCGATTTTGCTGCTGACTTTTTATTTATTATCACACCGGACGTTAAATAAACTCAGCATTATTATTAGTATTGGTGTAGGCTGGGGAGTATTTGCAATGTTAGGGTTAGCTAAACCTATCGAATTTCAGGCGCAGTTATTTTACATACCTAAAGTGTTTGTATTCGGAGCTCCTCGCGTTGAATGGAATATGGTTGTTACTGCTTTTTTTGTAACACTCATTTTAATTACAAACATGCTCGCTTCTATTCGTGTTGTTGAGTCTGTTTATAAACACAAAGGAGAAAAAATTGAAAAAGACAATATTAAACGTTCCGGGATGGTTTCGGGTATAAGCCAGCTGCTTGGAGGATTGTTTTCAGGTGTCGGTGCCGTTCCTATTTCAGGTTCCGGTGGATTTATTTCAGCTACAAATATTTATAGCCGAGTTCCTTTTATTGTAGCATCGTGTCTTTTGCTTTTTCTGAGTATCTTTACCCCTTTAACATCCATTATGTCCGCTCTTCCTCCTGCCGTCGGATACGCGGCAATCTTTCCTGTTTTTACAGGTATGATGGCTCTTGGAATTGGAGAATTCAAGCATGCCAAACAGCCCGAAAAAGCAATGAAAAAAGCAGGTATTGCGCTGCTGTCGGGGATAGGGGTTATGTTTTTGCCTTCTCAAGCTTTTTCAACACTTCCTCCTTTAGTTACTACGTTTTTAAGCAATGGATTAGTTCTTGGTACCATTATCATTCTTGCACTGGAAATTTCCGAATCACTTTCGTTGAAAAGACAAGATGCAAAAGAGGGATAAAAAAAAGAAGCTGAAACTCAGCTTCTTTTTTTACCTTTTTACCGTTAATCCTTTTAGTTCATCGTCTTCCATAGCCATTTCATAAAATTCTCCCGTTTCATCGTGCGCTAAAACATAATCCAACTCTTCCTGAGCAGAGGCAGTTTTTCCAAGAACAGCTAGGTAGCATGCCAAGTTATAGCGAATAAAAAGATCTTCGTCTCCGCTTTCTACTCTGGTTATCATAAGCGAAGCTGCTGCTTCTGTTTCACCTTCTAAATGATACGCGATACCTAAATCGGTATACATTCCTTCATACTCTTGACGCTGTTCAATTGCTTTTTGAAGAAGCTGAACAGTTTCATGATAACGTTCCGTTTTATTATACAGTTTTGCTAGTCCTGCATATATATCAGGCTGATAAATCTCCTGCTGAAGTAATTCTTGAAAAGCAGCCTCTGATTTTTCTACCTCTTCAAGGTTACTCAAAATAAATGCTCGGTATATCTGCAGATCTATATGATTTGGCTGCTGTTTGAGAAGTTTTTGAACTAAGTTTAGCGCTTCATGTGCAGCCTGTTCATTTTCTTGGATATTAACGAGTATATTGGCTAAATGATAGGCAACATCAAAATCCCAGCTTTGATGCAGCGATTTTTTCAGCACGGTGATGCTATCTTCAATCAACCCTTTCTCTTCGTAAAAAGCCGCAAATGCATGCACAGCCTCTTTATTATTTCGATCCGTTTTTATGGCAAGTTCATACAATTCAATCGTTAAGCCAAGCAGCGTAACCGTTTTTGCTTTTGCTTTGAATTTTGCTAAGCTTCGTTTGAAGATAGATCCTTGCTGCTCTTCTACGACCGAATCGGCATACTCATTTAAAGCCTCGGCTGCGTTTTTAAATAACAAACTTTTGCTTTGTTTTTCCATTTTTATCTTTTTTAAATCTGCCGTAAGCCCGGACAGTTTTTTTCCATTTGGAAAGCTAGACATGAACGTTTGAAATAGAGCGTAATCTTCCGGATCCTCACTTAGCAACTCTGTAAGAACTTTTCTAGCTTCTTCATATCTCTGTTCCATGATGAGCCATTTTGCCTGATGATGGCGAATAGCAGGATTCTGTGGATCTAGTTCAAGAGCCTTCTCTAGATACGCTTCAGCCTGTGAAATGTCTCCTTTTAGACGATACACATGAGCCTGGCTGTCAGCGAGCCATTGAGGTAGCACAATTTCCTCTACGCTCTTTAATACCTCTAACAGCTCTTCATACTCTTTCTCTGTTTCACAAAGTGAAACTACGTGCTCAACGTTTACTTCCATAGGATTCAGCTGTATCCATTGAAGCAGCCAATTTCTTTCAGCCGTTCGATTTTGTTCTTCACAAGCCATTTCGGCAAGCTTCATACAAGCGGCTTCAAATGTTTTATCAAGAGTTAAGCACTTTTGGAAGGCCT
The DNA here is from genome assembly GCF_047872835.1 of Priestia sp. RMT2NF4. Taxonomy (NCBI): domain Bacteria; kingdom Bacillati; phylum Bacillota; class Bacilli; order Caryophanales; family Bacillaceae; genus Priestia; species Priestia sp. RMT2NF4. The sequence continues at coordinate 56,842 of NZ_JBLQZO010000006.1, read as the reverse complement.
CTTTTGCTTCAGTGATGCGATTCATTGATTGATATATTTCACCTAACCGATAATATGGCAAAGCATCTTGCTTGATACGAAGCGCTTGATGATAAAGCTTCTCACTTTTTGTTAGCTGCTTGACCTGTTCGTATAATATGCCTAAATAGCACATGTACAAAATCTCATTAGGGTGCTCTTGATGTTCTGCAGTTAAAAACTTAATTCCACGAGTCAATAACGTCGTGTCTTCTAAATAACCCGTATATGCTTCTAACACTTCATCTAACGCTGTTTGAGCAAAATGAATTCCTTCTTCATAAAGAGCAAATCCAAACTCTAACGTTTGATTGTCTAGCTCCTTTTGTTTTGCTGCATCTAAAAGCATGCTGCCTGCATCCAACATGACGTCGCTGTTCGATGAAAACTTCTGCGCAATAAGCGTGAGCGTATCAACGGCCGTTAAATGTTCACCTGTTTCTAAATACGCATAAGATAACCCCAAATACATAAGGGCATCTTCCTCTATTTTTAAGCCTTCTTTATACAGAGCAATAGCTTCTTCGTACCTTTGATTCGCGACGTATAAATCGCCTAGTCTTCCTCGAATTGTCATGTCGCCCGGTAGATGCTTCATGCCTTCTTTGAGATAGCTTTCAGCTTCGTCCGTTTTTTCTAGTTGATATTGTAGCAAATCAGCTATCGAAAGATATGGATAAGGAACAGTCGGCAAAAGCTGTTTAGCTACTTGAAACCCCCGGTAAGCTTTACGAAACTTTTTTAAATGTTCATCACAACGGGCTCTTTCAAACCAGCTGTGCGCATCTTTTGGGTTTTCCTTTAATAACGCGTCGAAAAGATTTCTGGCTTCTGCGTATCTTTCTTTCTCCATTAAAATAAGTCCGTGATTGATTTGTGTATAAGATTCATCACTATACATATTTAAGGAAATAGTCGAGCATTCAAAAGCCTTTTCGAGGTTTCCCTGGTACATGTATGCAAGTGCTAGATAGCTCCAGTTCAAATGCTGCTCTACGTCTAATTGCAGCGAGCTGCGCAGTGCTTCAACAGCCTCATCATATTTCTCTTCATCCAGCGCAATTCTTCCTTTAAGATAGTGATAAAAAGAGCTATGCTTTTTGTTATCTATGTGGTGTAACAAGGAAGATGCTCCCTTACTGTCGTCAAGTTTAAAAAAGGCATATGCGGCGTGAAGCTTAAGATAATCATGATTGCTATATTTCTCTAACACATGATTAATACACGTACGAATATAGGCTTCATGCTCTTTTCTGTACAAATGCTTCATACTGTAAATAGCGGAAAATGGAACATGCTCATTTGCTTTTAATAAAGAAACGAGATCGTTAATGTGGGCCTCTTCATCCGCTTCAACTAGTTCGATTAAGTCATACAGCTGACGGATAAACTCATCTTGCTCTTTAGAAAGTGAAGCGAGATCCGCTGCCGCTTTAGAAGCAACAATTGATAAAAACCCCGAATTAGCGTAATGCTGATCAAAATTTTTATATTCTACATATGTTGGACTTAGAAAATTAGCATCTTGTACATGGAAAAGTTCAAGTTCATCATCGTAGCCAAATACAACTTGAACGTGGGAAGCTTGTTCAAATTCTAGACTGGCCAAAATAGGCAGCCCTTTGTCTAATAGTTCTTTAAACTGTTCAACTGTGCCTGTGAAAAACATCGCTGCAAAGCCAAGAGATTCAAAGTAGCTCACCGCAGTTGATAATTTGGATCCTAAGCCGCCGTAAATACGCGTTCCAATCTCATCCTGTGTTTTTTCGGTATGTAAAAGCCTTAACATCATACTCATACTGGCTGGCACGCAATAATTATCTTTTTGAACGATGGGTACAATCGGAAGCTTGATTGTACTGAATTTATCGTCTGTATGCTTTCCGATTAATTTTTGATAAGGTGAATCTTTTAAACATCGCTTGGTCGAGAGCAGATGCATAAGCTGAGATTGCTGCTGCTGTTCAAAATAAATGTCGGCGCGCAGCAGCGTAAAAAAATCTTGATAATCGTGATAGGGTAACTTTGAGTCGATAAATTCAATCGTTTCAAGCAAGAGAGAATACTCTTTTAAATCTTTTAATCGCTTGACTTTATCCATATATAAAGACGGAAGCTGTGGATAGCGAACAATAGCCTCGTTAATTGTTTCAAGCGCTTGTTCATGCTTCCCTTCGTACGCATATAAGTCCGCTAGCATTGCATAGCAAAAATCTCCATTCTCCTTATATGCCGTTCCTTCTTTTAAGCAGGCTTCAGCTTTCATTCTGTCGTTGAGCTGCAAATAAAAATAGCCCCATCTGTCAGCCATACCCTTTTGGTTATGTGACGTTACTTGTTTCATCCACTTAGAAGCTTCATCCACTTGTTTCATTTCTAAAAGAATTCTTACCTTTAAAAAATAGATTTTCTCAAGCTGTTCCTTTTTAACTGATTCCGTATCCAGCTGAGAAATTAATAAAGAAAGTCTATCATCAGCGTCAAGTATCTTGCCTTCGCGCAGGAGATCATCGCAATAAAGAGTCACCATTCGAATCGAGCCAAATCGACGATAGCCATATGTCGTTAACATTCGGCTTAAACGATTTAATAAAGCCTCATCACAAAAGCGGATAAGCTCGTACAGCTCTTCTTCCGTTTGTAAGTGTGTCAACCATTCTTTCACAATCCCCGCAAGGCTCTTTGGTTGAAGGCTTTGTACTTCTTCTGTTATATACGCTACAAGATCAAATATTTGATAATGATCCACCATGCTTTTTAATTTCTGATAATTTATACTCAATTCAAAACCACCTTATTCAATAAAATAAGAACTATTACATCTGCTGTCTATAAATTGAAGTATAAGAAATTTCAAGGATTTTTTCTAGACACAATATAAATTTAAGCATATTGACGGGTCTTTAAATAGCAAAGAGCTGTCTTTTATCATAAGACAGCTCCGTAAAATCACACTTCAGCTTTCTTCAGTTTTACGCCGCCTTCAGGTTTTGGTTTGATAGCTTTTAAAACTAAAATGGCACCTACTGCACTAACCCCTAGAGACGTTTGGAACACAGCCATGTCCGACCACTTCATAAGCAATGTATAAAGAGGAGGCCCAGCTGCTACTCCGACAAAGCGCATCGAACTGTAAAGAGACGTAATGGTTCCTCTCTCTTCCTTTTCAATTCCTTCTGTAATAAGTGCATCAAGACTGGGAAGAGCTGCTCCAATTCCAATTCCACCAAGCACTAAAGTGAGTAAAATACTAAAAAGAGACGTATTAAAAAATAAAATGATGAAAGAACATGTTAACAATAAAAAGCCAAAAAAAGCAGACCACTTCATAACGATTTTATTGTTGCCAACTTTTTTCCCCGCCACAAAAGAAGAAATAGATAAAGCGAGCAAAGGAATAGCCATTACCAAGCCTTTTTTCGTATTCACAATATGATAACGCTCCTCTAGTATGGTCGATAGGTAAAATAAAACCCCGAATAATACAAGCATAATAATGGCGCCTAAAATAAAAATAGCCATAAGCCATCCAATATTTTCTTTGAGCGTCTTCTTCAAATCCTTCAAAAACTGCGTGATACTTTTCTTTTTTTGTTCAGATTCAGAAGAACTATCATTTTTCGGAACTTTTACTAAAAAGATAACTAAAAGAATCGAAATAAGGCAAAGAATAGGAATGAACCAAAAAGGAAGAAACCAAATCATAGCCGCTAAAAAAGCTCCCAGTATTGGGCTTAGTACTTTCCCAAACGTATTGGCTGTTTCAATTAAACCTAGTCCTTTTGTAATTTCTTGCTCGTCTTTGAACATATCTCCTACACAAGGCATCACAACAGGCATAGCCCCTGCTGAACCTATTCCTTGAATCGCGCGGCCAATTAAAATAACCCAGAATGGATTGGCCATTTGCCATGAAGCCCAGCCTGTTAAAGCCCCTCCTACTGCAGCAAGCAGCAAACTAGGAATAATAATTTTCTTGCGGCCAAATCGATCTGATAAATAACCAGCAATCGGGATTAAAAAAATAGCGAAAATTGAGTAGACCGTGATAATCATGGATACCTGCAGCGAGCTTATCTGTAGACGTTTTTCAATCACCGGCAACACCGGAATTAACATTGAATTTCCGAGGGTCATGATAAGTGGCACAGAAGCAAGAGCAAGTAAATCCAATTTTTTTCTACTTTCCATAGCGTCCTCCAAACCTTACTTCTAATTAACGTCACAATCACACGTTTTTCAATTTAAGCTTTATAAAACTTCTCGTGTTCATTGATTTCAAAGCTTAACTATCTCATTACATAAGATGATGTGTATCTATATTTTTTAGCTAAAAAGGTAATTGCTATTCATGGTTTCACTGTTCTTCTTTAATTTATTGAACTTTGTTATTTATTCTTGTTAATACTTGTAAAAACACATGTTTTTAATCCCATATATGAAGAAGCGTACGAGTATCTCCGTACGCTTCTTCATATATAGGCGTCATCTTATTACACTACTTCACCTCGATGACCATCTCCATCATACATAAACTGTTTATCAATAATATGTTCGATATATATGGTTGTCAAATCGCTTTTTTTTACTTGAGCTACAATTAATCCTAACGGATCACCAATGGTGAAGCTTGTTCCATTTTGAAACATTAACAGCTGCTCATTTAAATGCAATACGCGCTTATAAATTTGTTCTTTCTCTAGGCTGCTGCGGCTCTTTGCTGCTTCGAGCGTTGAAAATAACAAAATGATTTCTTTTCCATTTATTTGTGTACGATACATACACGACCCACTCCTTATCACCGCGTTAAAATTATGCTGACTATACTTTTATTATAAACTAAATTTTCAGTTATTTTTCATCTCACGAGAAATTTTTTTATTAAAAATAGACTATGTCCACGTTAAATAAAATTTAATTTTCAGAAAAGTTAAATTTTAATATTGAAATTTTATTTCTTCTTATTATATAATATAAACAATCATTTACCTCTATTGGAAATGATAATTCGAGTTTCAGCAGCATGATGCTGCACAGTACTAGGGGGATTCAAGTTATGCAAAATGGTAAAGTAAAATGGTTCAACAATGAAAAAGGCTATGGCTTTATTGAAGTTGAAGGCGGAAGCGACGTATTTGTACATTTTTCTGCCATCCAAAGCGAAGGTTATAAATCCTTGGAAGAAGGACAAGAGGTATCTTTTGAAATTGTAGAAGGCAATAGAGGCCCACAAGCCGCTAATGTCACTAAGCTATCATAAATAGATCTTTTTATTTTATAGTAAAAGAGACTCTTTTCTGAGTCTCTTTTTTGTTATACCTAGCGTTTGGCCTCAGTAAGCTGCTGGTCACATGTTTGAATAGACTGCATGCACTGCTGAAGAAATTGCTCGTCTACTCCTGTGCCATGAGCTTTGGCAGATTGAAGCTGTGCTTTTGCATCATTAAGCGCATTCGTTGCCTCTTCAAGCTGCTGAGGACTCATACTCATCGTAGCTGTCCCAATCATCTTTTGAGCAGATTGAATGGACACTTCTACTTGCTTTAAATCATTATATCCTGTTGTTACTTCTTCATTTGAAAACTTATCCATTGAAAGAACACCTCCATATGGATAGAATGAAGCTGCTGCCGACAAATTATACACGCTTACTTTTTAGTCAGCAAATCTCCATACTGCTTAATCTTTTCTCCTACGGTACACTCTTTAATACAAAACGTCTGAGCGTATGTTTTGCCCTTTTCTTTGTTAAACGTTTTTTTTACAAAACAATCACTACAGTAGTAATCCAATAACTCCGTTACTTCTTCTAATAATTGTTTACGTTCCACTCTCGTTCATCTCCATTTCGTTCTGTGTGTTACACTTGCTTCCTGCTAGCAATTGGTATCCCTTGAAGAGCTTGAGTCGCAAGCTGGTCGGCCTCTTCATTTTCCTTCCTTGAAATAGGCTCATATACCGGTCGGATACCAAGTTCCTGCATTTTATCTTCTATTCGATCTAAGTACCGATTAAACTCTTCTTCGAAACAGGGCCACTCCCCTGCAAGCTGATTTAATACAACCTGAGAGTCACCTCTAAACGTTACCGGTATATGATGAACACCAAGTTCCTCAAGCTCTTGTATTAAATAATAAAAAGCAGCATACTCTGCCTCATTATTTGATTCTATCTCTTGCAGTCTTGAGTTTCGTCGTATTCGGTAAGACTGGTTGTTCTGTTTAAAATAAATCACAGCCCCAAGCCCCGCTAAAAGCGTATCATGCTCATAGCCTCCGTCAAAATATGCCACAATATCGTGAGGCTCTGTCTGTACTTCCTGTAAGAGCTTTTTCGCTTCTTTTACAGTCCATTTTTGCTGCTGCTCATCAAGTAGAAAAATTTCCTTCGTTCGACCTGTTTTTTCTAAATCACCCACAATCATTAGCGCCTCATTCGCATCTGTGAAATCGGATGTGAAAATTAACTGTTTATGTTTCGAGGATTTATAATGCCATTCAATTTGGAAATTCATAACGAGCATTCCTTTCATCAGCAATTTTGAATTCAACACTTTTTCTGCTTTTTTGTATTTTATCTTCTATTATGTCTTTTCATGACAGTTTTCTTACCTAATAAGCGGATTTTAGCGTTTATACGTGCTAATATAAAATAGCTGAAGTACTTATGATACAATACTATTGATGAAAAAACATGGTTTAAGCTTATATTGTTTTAACAAGGAGGCTGTATGATGATTGAAGTTTATATAGACGGAGCCACTGCTGGCAATCCTGGTCCTTCTGGAGCTGGTATTTTAATTAAAGGAAATGGTGAACATCATCGTTACGCTATTGCTCTTGGGACAATGACGAATCATGAAGCAGAGTACCATGCACTTCTTCATGCATTAAAAATTTGTTTAGAAAAAAAGTATACGAGCGTATCTTTTCGAACAGACTCTCAGCTAGTAGACCGCGCAATGAACCAAGAATACGTTAAAAATAAAGCGTTTGCTCCTTTACTGGAAGAAGCCCTCAAATTGTCCAGTCAATTTGATTTATTTTTTATAAAGTGGATCCCTAGCTCTCAAAATGCAGGTGCTGATCAGCTGGCCAGACAAGCCATTAATCAAAAAGAAGCAGGAATGTAATCCTGCTTAAATCATACCTGATGACTTTAAATATTGAATGGCTTGTTTTTGATTGCTAATACGATTTGATGTCAAATTCTCGAGGAGCGATACAAAAAAACTGCCGTCAAATTCTTTTTGTACTTTTAGTGTCCATTCAATTGTAAATATGACCATCTCGTCAGCTGCACGCGTATACTGCTGACCAAATGAAATAAATCCACGTGCATCTTCTGCTAAATGAAAGCCTTTTTCTTCAAGATAAAGAAGATACTCTTCAACGGTTTGAGCTGTTTTTGTCACTTTTTCGTCCCATCCTTTTGCAAAGGTTCTTCTTTATCTTAGCTTACTTTTGGCTATTTGACTATGATTTCCCTTCTAAAAAATAGCCAATTGCTCCAAGTGCTACTCCTAAAATGGCTCCGCCAATCACTTCTTCTGGCTGATGACCAAGCATTTCTTTCAAGCGCTGTTCCGTCAAATCGTGAAAGCCTCCGTCTGGAAGACCCGCAAGCTTTTCAATTTCTTCATCTAACGTATTCACTTTAATAGTAATTTCGCCAGTCTGCCTTCGAATTCCTTGTGCATCGTACATCACAATAATTCCAAAAACAGATGCTAACGCAAAGTCAATCGTAGAAACACCTCTTTTTAATGCTACATAGGTAGCCAAAGAAGATACGCCGGCTGAATGAGAGCTTGGCATTCCACCCGACGCAGCAATCATCCGCATATCCCATTTTCCTGTTTGATACTTTTTAATTGGGATTTTTAAAGCTTGTGCTAAACCGATTGATGAAAGAGCAATGACAATTCCTTTATTCATATTGCTTCACCTCATCTATAGTTTGCGATGGATTGACATCTTGTACCCAAGCAAATATTGCCCAACAAAAAACGCCGGGCTAATCTGCTGACAGAGCAGACTAATCCCGGCGTTTTTGGAAACAGTTCTGTTATTTTTTACGCTTTTTTTGTGCAGCATTATTCATTTTGGCAGATTCAACTTCAGCATAAGAGCCGAATTCTTGTCCATATTGATTATTTGCACTTTTATTAGCTTCTAACTTCTTGTTAACAGAATTATTTTGGTTTTGTTGCACGTTGAACTCAGAAGCAAACTCCCCAGCATAAGTGTCATTTGCACTTTTTGCACGCTTTGCTTTTTGAGCCTGATTTGCTTTAAACTCAGAAGAGAACTCTTGGTTATAATTATGCTTTGCATTGTTATTCGCTTGCGCATTTTTATTACCTAATTTTTGACGACCCATCGCTATCTCCTCCTATTTGTACCTCGTTGGTACACTATTAGTATGGATCAAGCGGCACGTCATATCCTGTTCAAATTAAGGTAAAAACACCAGAGCTTAGCACGTTTATATTCTTGCTACGTACTCTTTAACCATTTCTTCCGTCACTACTTTACGGCCTGGAATGATGGTATATTTTTGAGACAGCTCATTAATTTCTGCTGTTACAGCGTTAATACCGTCTACAGAAAAGGGCTTCCCTTCTTTGCAGAGAAGCACAGCTGCTTCAATAGCTTGCTCACGTCGAGCTTCTAAGCTGGCAAAAGCACGTACTAATTCGTGCTGTTTTTTAGAATGGGCTGAAATTTCTTTATGTACACTCATGTTCGTTCCTCCATTATATTATGCTGAGTTAGTAAAAATAAGTTAATGTCCTCATAACTGATTTGCTTTTCCGGTAATTCTTTTAAGTTTTTTTCTATCGCTGCAGATTCTTTCTTAATGCTATCCAAAAAGTTTTTCATCTTTTCATTAAAAGCGACTTTCCCGCTTATCTTGCATTGTACAAATTGCTCAATGATGGATTGCTGCCTATCGTCGAGATTTGCCTGCTTACATAAATCGGCAAATAAAATGACAGGGAAACTGCGCTGCTTTACTACTACTTTCAGTGATAAAAATGCACGAATCAGTTGGAGCATCACTTTTATATCCTCTATTGTAACAGAAGATGTCAGATTTCTTTTACTATTTATCGTTAAAATTTTAAAATAATGATATCCCAATGCTTTTAAGGAATATGATTGAGCCATCATTTGCCGGAGTGGCTCAGCAAACGATGACTTTTGATAATAAACAAAAGGCGACCATAGCCACTCATAAAGCGAAGGGTTTGATTTTGTAAACAAATAAATGGTTTTGTACAAATCCCACCCTTGCATATCATAATTGCCTTCTGCTACATTAATGACCTCTTGAGGTCTATTGAGATGAAGATAGCGTGATGCTTTATATTTATATATAAAGCGGACGTCAAAATCACTCGCTAACGTGTCGAGTCCGTAAGCACGGCTCCCTGATTCACATGCAAACAAAATTTCTACATTATATTCTTTTTCAATTTCCTGTAAACGTTTATTTATGTGTGTAGACATAAAAATTAATGACCCTTTCTTTCCTCCAATACATGTTCTAGCACCGTCATTGTACTTACCAATTCTTGAATTGGAAATTCTTCAGACACGGCCGCTTGCAGCTGTTTGTAATAATCATACCATTCTTCAGATACAGACTGTTTATGCGCTAAAACGTACTGATTCACTAAATAGGTATAGTGTGAATGAAGAGCAGCTTCTTCTTTCGCAATGTAGTGATTAACATCCGGCTTAATACGTTCTAATAAAGCAGCGTGGAGCTTTGCTTTCTCATTTTTTTCAAAAAAGCTTTTATTGTTTTTATACAGTGAAAGCTCTTTTTGATACGATTCATTCTTATCGAATTGATGACTTGTCACAACTTCGCTACCATTTGGAGGCTCTAACGAGTTCAACGTTGGAGTAAACGTCGGTTCATAGCGCTGTAGCTTTGTGATGATCATTCGATGCCAGTCTTCGATTAATTTTACGATGTATTTTTCGATTCGCAAAGTGGTCGCACGCACTTCTTGCGTTGCGTCGAAGGAAATAGACGTTAACAACTCCTGCAAACACAGGCGCAGCTGCTTTTGCTTTTCACCTCGATCATCTCTTAAGTTTGCCGGACTGAATGCTTCTTTAAAGAAGTCATCGTACCTCACAAACAGACGTTTTTTCACATAAAATAAAAGCTCTTCTAATTCTCGGTCAAACTGCTGTTGTTCATATTCAAAATGAATTTCATGCAGTTTTGCTGCTACCTGCTCATTTTTTATGTGAAGAGATTGAATGTATCGCTTTTTATCGACTTCTGATTTTGTCTGCACCTGTTTCATTTCATTGGCAACTGCTAAAATTTGTTCGAAATCTGCATAGACACTTTGGATAGCAAGCTCTGGTAATTCATAATTTATGAAGCGGTAAAACGCATTTTTGAATGGCAGAAACATTTTATCCTCGTGGTTTTGCAAAGCCTGCAAGCTTGATACCGGGTATAAGCGAGGAAAGCGTATACCATACTGTTCAAGCTGCTCTTTTACGTACGTCTGAACTAACTGCAGCTCTGTATCTGAGCTGGCTAAGTCCGCTGCATTTACTAAGAAAAACATTTTATCAAGCGCAAATACATCTTTTACACGGCCAAGCTGAATAAGAAATTCTCGGTCAGCTTTTGAAAATGCATGATTATAATACGTTACAAATAAAATGGCATCTGCATTTTTGATATACTCAAACGCTACTCCCGTGTGTCTCGCATTGATTGAATCAGCTCCAGGTGTATCAACAAGCGTAATGCCTAAGCGAGTAAATTCACAGTCATAATACAGGTTAATAAATTGAACAAAACACGCTTTTTCTTCCTTGGCTACATAATCATGAAATCCTTCTGTATCCACTACTACTTCTGAACCGATATGATGCTTGACTTCGCCGTAGCCTTTTTCTACTGCCTGTAAAAACGACAAATGCAGGTGCAGCTCTTCTGTTGCCTGCAGGGTCGGAATAATCGCTAGCGCTTCGTCAATTGTTTCTACTTCATGATGAAACAGCTTAAGTGCACCATTTAAATCTTGGATCATCTGCTCGTTTGTTTTCATTTGCACAACAGCTGTTTTATGCGGCCGTTTTTCTGTTGGAGGCATAATTTTATTGATGGTTGCTGTTGTTGGATTCGGAGATACAGGAAGTAATCTTTCTCCAATCAACGCATTAGCAAAAGATGACTTACCGGCACTGAATGCTCCGAATAAAGCTACGGTAAACGTTTGATTTGATAGCTTTTTACGTTTTTCTTGAAGCCTATTAATAAAGCGGTCTAATTTTCCAAATGAACGGAGCTGTTCGAGAACAGCTGATACATCTTGAAGAACCTTTTCTGTTCCTGTTTCATGCACAGCTTCCTCAGGCTGTGAAACTAACTGCTGCTCACTCGCAGCTTCATGCTTTTCTTCAGCTTTCATGATGCCCGTTTCATATTCTTCTTGTAACATATATGACAACTCGTTTGTATCTTCTAGCGTTAGGTCGTCATCAGTTTGCTGTAAAGATTGAAGCAACGCTTTTGTACGTGCCAGTTTTGCTTTCATTTCCTGAAGAGATGTATACGCTTCTTCAAATGCCTCACATTCCTGCAAGTGTTGAGAAATATTCTCACGCTTTACTTCATCTTGCTCCATTTTGCTCTGTTCGATTTGCGCATAGAGCTCGTATAACAATCGCGTGGCTTTTTTCTTAATGTGATCAGCTACATCTTTTGCGTACGTTAAAACATAATCACCATTAATCGTAGCTCCTGCTTTTACCGTTTCAATTAAGTCATGAGGTTCTAACGGAATTTCAAACTGCTGAACCTGGCGTATAAGATCCGGGTCAGTAAGATTTTGATTTTTCACCAGATCTTGCACATATTGCTGCAAGTGCCACTGCAGCTGAGAGGCTGTTCTTTCTTTCATATCGTCAAAAAATAACGTCAGCCGCTCTTTTTTTACTTCCTCGGTCTTTTTCTTAGCAAATAAAAGACCCACTTTGAAATCAGGCTTTGTCGTTTCTAAAAACAGCCTAGCTTTTTCTCTCATTTCATATGGTGTTAAATTGGCGTTGCTTAGTATCTTGCCTGTTTCTTGTTGGTACGTTTCTGCTAACTGCTTTTCAGCACGCTTTATTTCCGCTTCTTTTTCGAGAAGCTGCTCTTTTTGCTGCTTATTTATTTCATGGTTCTCAAGCGTCAGCTTATGGCGCAGCTCGTCATGAATCGTTAACTTTTCTTCTTCTTGGTCTTCAATAAAGGCAAGGTGATCGTCAATTAACATTTGCATCGCATGTTGAATATGCTGATGTCGGTTTTCTTTTTCCGTCATCATAGCAAGTAATAGAGATTTTACGTACGAAAGGTCATTATGACGGTTGGCTGGCTCTTTTAACGACGTATAGAAGATTCCTTCTGGTCTAACATTCCACTTTAAAAATGACGTTTCTACAGATTCTTTAAATGCTTGAAATGTTAGCTGATCTTCTTGATGTTTATCGATTTGATTTACAATTAAATAAAGCGTTTTATTAGCTTCTTGCAGCTGTTTTGCAAATTGAAGATTTAATTCTGCCTGCACATGATTATAATCCATCACGTAGAAAATAACGTCCGCTAAGTGAAGAGCTGACTCGGTCGATACACGATGCGCATCATCTGTTGAATCAATCCCCGGTGTGTCCATCACCACAACATTTTTAGGAATAGCGTTTGTCTCGATTGATAAATGAATGGACTCTACTTCATCTCCGTCGACAGCAAACTGTTTAATTTGTTCATACTGATAAGGCGCTTCATAACGCACCGGCGGCTGTTTGCGGTAATAAACGGTTGCATGCTCATCCCCCGCCTTTACTGATACTAAGTTTGCGCTTGTCGGAATAGGACTTGCAGGCAAAATTGCTTGCCCCATTAATTCGTTAATCATACTCGATTTCCCCGCCGAAAAATGTCCGCAAAATGCTACAACAAATTCACCGTTCACCCACTTTTTTAACAGCTGTATTGCTTTTGCTGCCTGCTGTTCATCTCCAGCTGCTTGAAATTGCTTATGTAAATGAAAAAGAGATGCTTCCAATTGGAGATTTTCTTGATGTTTCACACTCACTTTACCCATTATTACTCTACCCCTTTTGCCTCATTCAAGACTGTATTTAAATGTTCTCTATCCATCTTTGTTTCTGCTTATTCTTTCTCTATTTTACTTGATTCACCTACGTTTTCCCATAAAAAACTGAATTTTTAGTTACAAAAACAATAAAAAAAGCTGTCAATAATTTGACAGCTTTGCATTGTATTTATTTACCGTGTATATATTACGCCTTTTGGGCTTTTTCAATATTTTTCATTACATACGTTGTGACGCCAACATATGTAGCAAGTGCTCCGATCACAAAAAGACTAACCATTACGTCCACCACCGTTTCTACTTGATGAAATTGATAATCTTTATCATTTGATTTCATCTTATCATGAAAGATAATCATTTTCAATTAGTTTTGAGATTTTTTTGCAGGAAAGAAACGTCCCGTATTTTGCATGACCTCGCCATAATTTGTTTCATTCGTTAGCGCTTGCTCTTCTAAAGGAATTCTAACGGCTAATATACACAAATTGAAAACAGAAAAAATAGCTAACGTCCAGTATGCCTGAAACATAAGCGGAACTAACACCAATTCTGCCGCTACAACTGTATAATTTGGGTGCTTCATAAACCGATAAGGACCTCTTAGCACAACCTTCGCGTTAGGCAAGACGATAATTTTTGTATTCCAATACTTTCCTAATGAAGAAATAGCCCATACTCTTGCAAGTTGCACAAGCACAAAAAAGCTAAACAACAAAAAAGAAAAGTGATACATTCCACCGTTTAACACATACACTTCCGTAAAAAGAGCAGCAAAAAAAGCGGCGTGCATGCTTACCATCCATTTGTAGTGACTTTGACCAGCTTCGTATGCTCCCTGCTTCTTCATCCAAGCTTCATTTCTTTTGGCAATCACCAATTCACATAGACGCTGTAAGATAATAAATACAAAAAAACTATAAAAAAACAATCGCTTTACCTCCACTCTAATAGAAGCATTTCAGAACTAAATCCAGGACCAAGAGCTGTTAATAAACCGTATTCTTTACTCGGAATTTCTTTCTTCATAAAGCGGTCTAGCACATATAAAACGGTTGCCGAAGACATGTTTCCATGGTTTTTAAGTACATCTAGTGAATCAGCAATCATATTTTCGTTTAGCGATAGCGTTGATACATATGCTTCAAGCACTTTTTTCCCTCCAGGATGAGCAACAAAATGTTTTAAATCCCGACTGGTCAAATTCTGAGTTTGTAAAAAAGACTCCACTTCTCCGCCTAACCACGAATCGATAATAGTGGGAATATCTTTTGAAAAGACAACAAATAACCCATCATTTTTAATCTCCCATCCCATTACGTCTTCGGAATTTGGCATAAGCGTCGATTGTGTATGTAAAATGTAAGGAAAGCTTTTTGAACGGGAAAAAGTGATATCTGCTTCGTCACCTGCGACTAAAGCAGCTGCTACTCCATCAGCAAATAAAGATGTACCGATTAAGTTGCTTTTTGAACGATCATTCCGCTGAAAAGTCAAACTGCACAGCTCAACGGATAATACAAGAACTTTAGCGCGCGGAAAGGCTTTGCAATATTCGTAAGCCCTTGAAAGTCCAGATGCTCCTCCGGCACACCCTAATCCCCATATAGGGATTCTTTTTGTATGGTCTGAAAACGCAAGCTTATTCATAATTCGAGCTTCAATGCTAGGCGTAGCTACACCGCTTGTTGAAACGTAAAAAATAGCATCAATTTCTCCACACGGCAAAGGGGTACTTACATAGTCTTTATTTGTTAAGCATTCTTCAATGGCTTTTGTACCTAATTCAACAGCACATTCTATAAAAGCATCATTTTTTTCTTCGAATGTATGATCTTCTTGAAACCAAGATAAGTCTTTGGCAAAATTACGTTTTTCAATTTGACCATTTTGAAAAACGGTCAGCAGACGATTAATATCTTTAAACGACTCGGAAAAAAGTTCTTTTGCAAATAGCAGCGTGTCTTGCTGAGTTAATTCATAGGGGGGAACTCCAAATCCAACTGAGATAATTTTTGGCATACACTTCACCTCTTTGATTGCGTTACATTTAACATTTGTAATAGCTGGGGATTTATTCAATTCTTTTTTAGTGGAATGGAGGTGAAACATAAAAAAACTTTCCTGTAACTCAGGAAAGTCTACGTTTTGAAGAAGTGTATGTTTGTTGTGCACTTTTATTATAGCGCAAATAATCTGAATGTACAGATACAATTTATGGATTGACGAAAATAAGTGCTTATTTTTTATGAAAAGAAAATGGACATATAGATTTCATCTACATATTCATTGTTAAAATAAGCTTGTTCTTTCATAACACCTTCTTGTTCAAATCCTACCTTTTTATACAATTCGTATGCCACTTTATTAGAAGCAAACACAGTTAAAGAAAGTTTATGAAGATTATTTTCTTTGCACCAGTTTAGCGTATAATTCATAAATTGTTTTCCTATTCCCATTCCCTGTGCTTTTGAAATAAGCCATGTACGGAAGAGCCCCGTGTGGCGCTTCATTTTAATTTCGCCTCTCAGAACACGTGCGATTCCAAGCACTTCACCTTCGACTTCAGCTACAACGTACATGTGATTGTTCTTTTCTACTGATGCAATAAAATCTTGCTCTTCTTGGACTGTGCGCGGCTCATCTTTTTGAATAAATTCCCCGGCTTCAATAATTTCTCTTACCGCTGTTGTAATATGCTCTGCATCACTTGCCTTTGCAGGGCGTATAGTGACTTCACGTCCGTCTTTTGCTTTAAATTTCACTATGTTTTTCTCTGCTGTAATCATCTATATCAACTCCTATATTTTTCACCATTCAGTACTACTATTTTGGTTCTAGCTTGCGTAATTTATCAGTGGTAAAGTTCTGCTTTTCATTTCATCTAACAAGCAATCATGTGCATTTGTTGTATTACCCACGCTTTAAACAAAGCTAAACTATTTTTGAAATATTTATTCTTGCACAGACATCCTAGAAATGCAATTAATTGCGTTAAAGAACTATTATTTCAAATTTTCTTTACAAAAGTGCATAAAAAAGAGGCTGGGACACAACGAAATCACTCCGACCTAAAGACGAACAAATGGGGTTAATCCGCTAGAAGCAACGAAACGCATGAAAGCTACGTCCATCTTAACAATAAAAAAATACGAACTAACAACCAATAATTTTGATTATTAGTTGCTAGTTTGTATTTCACTTCGACTAAACTATTTTTGTCCTTCTTTTTATTAAAGTCCCATTGAGATATATTTTACTTCTAAATAATCTTCAATGCCGTAATGACTTCCTTCACGTCCAAGACCACTTTCTTTAAAGCCGCCGAATGGAGCTTGAGCTGCAGATGGAGAGCCATCATTTACTCCTACAATGCCGTATTCTAATTCTTCAGATACAAACGTTGCTTCTTTAATGTTTTCTGTAAATACGTAAGCTGCTAAACCATAAGGGCTATTGTTTGCTCGTTCTACGGCTTCTTCTACTGTTTTGAATGTTGCTACAGGTGCCAATGGTCCAAACGTTTCTTCAAACATGCAATTCATGTCATCAGTTACATTTGTGATAATTGTCGGCTCCATAAAGAAACCGTTTTTAGTTGTTATAGCTTGTCCGCCAACTACAACTTTAGCTCCTTTACTTTTTGCATCCGCAATTTGTGCTTTTACTTTCTCAACCGCTTTGTCGTTAATTAACGGTCCAACTTGTGTACCTTCTTCTAATCCGTTTCCTACTGTTAATTCCGCCGCTTTTGCTGCAAATTTTTCAACGAAAGCATCTGCAATGGATTCTTGTACGTATACGCGGTTTGTGCAGATGCACGTTTGACCTGCGTTGACAAACTTAGAAGCAATTACGCCGTTTACAGCAGCGTCTAAATCTGCATTTTCTGTTACGATAAACGGTGCATGACCGCCTAATTCCAGCGATAATTTTTTCACAGTATCAGCAGCACCGCGCATTAGATGCTTACCAACCGCTGTTGAACCAGTAAATGTTAATTTTCGGATGCGTCCGTCTTTTTGCCACGTGTCGCCAATAGCTGCTGCATCTCCAGTAACAACATTGATCACACCTTTTGGAACGCCCGCTTCTTCTGCGAGTTCTACTAAACGAAATGCTGTAAATGGTGTTTCTTCAGATGGTTTTAAAACAATTGTACATCCTGCTGCAAGAGCTGGGGCCACTTTACGCGTAATCATGGCTGCAGGGAAGTTCCATGGCGTAATAGCTGCTACAACGCCAACAGGCTGTTTTTTAACCGTAATACGCTTATGCGTATGATGAGCTGGAATCGTTTCACCATATACACGCTTTCCTTCTTCAGCAAACCAAGCAATATAATCATTGCCATACTGCACTTCACCTTTTGCTTCTGCAAATGGTTTGCCTTGTTCCGTTGTCATAATTTCTGCTAGTTCATCTTTATGATTTTCAATAAGTTGATGCCATCTCATTAAAATAGCACTGCGCTCTTGAGCGGTTTTTTTCGACCATGTTTTAAAAGCTGTCGCTGCTGCATCAGCGGCAAGTGCTGCTTCCTTTGCGCCTCCCTTGGGAATTTGTCCTATAACTTCTTTTGTTGCTGGATTAATCACATCAATTTTCTCTTTTGTTGTTGTCCATTCACCGTTAATATATAGTTTGTTTGGATACATCATTCATCCTCCTAGTTGTGTGAATTTCTTTGCGCTGTGTTAACTACACTATATACACTAGCATCTTCGTTGATTTATGAGAACTTCCCTTCTATACTATGGGTATAACAAAAGGTTATAGGTGATAAATATGAAAACAGAATGGCTTGAGTCTTTTATTGAAACAGCCAAAACAAAAAGCTTAAGCAAAGCAAGCGAACAGCTGCATATGACGCAGCCCGCGCTCAGTAAGCAAATGAGAAAACTAGAAGAAGATTTAGGAGTAACATTATTTATTCGCTCCGCTACAGGAGTAGAATTAACCTCAGCAGGTGAAATTCTTTTACAAGAAGGTGAATCCATACTATCAAGCGTTCATGCTCTTCAAAAAAAATTAGTGTCTACGCAAGAAGCTTGTGATTTAACTATCGGAACGTGGCAAAGTATGGCTGCTTTTTACTTACCTTATCAACTGGCTTCTGCTAAAGACCACAATCGCCATATTGATATAAAAACCTCGCATCACTATTATGATTTGTTAGAGCAGTTAGAAAGCAATCAAATTGATGGAGCTTTATTTGATGATCGAGAGATTCAACATACTTACTGGTCAAAATTATTATTCAAAGAAGACTTTTATTTATTTGTGAATGATCAGCACCCGTTAGCCGAAAAAGAAAGCGTATCATTTGAAGATTTCAAAGAAGAACCTATTGTAGTTCTCCCTCCAGGGTGCGATGTTCGGACACTAGTAGAAAAAGCGTACAATCGTCATAACTTAAAAATTTCCATTGCCAATGAAATTGAATTTGCTCAAAGTATTATGGGATTTAT
Organism: Priestia sp. RMT2NF4; assembly: GCF_047872835.1. NCBI lineage: Bacteria > Bacillati > Bacillota > Bacilli > Caryophanales > Bacillaceae > Priestia > Priestia sp. RMT2NF4. Next base: position 38,206 of record NZ_JBLQZO010000006.1, on the reverse strand, counting down.
TTCAGCTAATTTAGGTATTTCAATTCTCCCTGAAATTTTTATGCGCCATTTACAAAGCTCAAACATTAAAGCATTGCCTATTACAGACTTCAAATTCAAAAGAGAAATTTCATTAGTGGCAAAAAATCCTGACGTGGGGAAAATGCTTTATACACTGTTTTTCAAAACACGGTCTTAATAGGAAAGACGACCAAATTAGGCCTAAGTTCCCCATAACAATGAAAAGATCCGAACGATTAATCGTTCGGATCTTCTTCAACTAACATACTTTTGTGCCAGCCTCTTTTTATTTCGATATTGCTTCATTTGTTAACTTTGTTTCCGCAACTTGCGCACGTGGTGATTTCATCATATTAAAGACAATATTTAAAAAGATTGCTGTAAAACTCCCCATCACAATACCGCTTCCAGTGAGAACTTGAAGACTTTCTGGTAAGTTTTTGAAGAGTTCAGGTACAACCGTCACCCCTAGACCCATACCAACCGAACATGCAATTACAAGAAGGTTTTCTTGTTTTGCTAAATCAACTTGACTAAGGATTTTTATACCTGAAGAGATGACCATCCCAAACATGGCTACCATAGCTCCTCCAAGTACAGAGCTCGGGATAACTGTCGTCACGGCTGCGATTTTAGGTAGAAAGCCCAAAATGATTAAAATTCCACTCGCTGCAAATACAACATTTCTTGTGCGAACACCTGACAACTGTAAAAGTCCTACATTTTGAGAATACGCTGTATAAGGAAATGCGTTAAAAAATCCGCCTAATAAAATCGCCAATCCTTCTGCACGATAGCCTTTAGATAAATCTTTTTCATCCACTTCTTTTTTACAAATATCACTAACGGCAAAATAAACGCCTGTGGACTCGACAATGCCAACAAGTAAAACAAGGAACATTGTCAGGATGGCCATAATATTAAACGTTGGCATCCCAAAGTAAAACACGTGCGGCATATGAATCCACGCTTCTTCTTTTACGCCGGAAAAATCGACTTTCCCCATAAAAGACGCTGCAATTGTTCCAACAACCAATCCTAATAACACAGAGACGGAGCGCATAAATCCTTTTGTAAATCGATACAGAACAATAATTAATAGCAAAACGCCAAAACCTAAACCTAAATTGCTCAAGCTGCCAAAATCTTTACTTCCTTCTCCTCCAGCTAAATCTTTAATCGCTACAGGAATTAACGTAATTCCAATAATCGTTACAACCGAACCCGTAACTAAAGGAGGGAAAAACTTAACCAATTTACCTAGAAAAGCAGAAAGAAGGACAATGAGTAAACCGGCGACGATAATAGAACCATATATGGAGGAAACGCCGTAAGAACCTCCAATTGAAATCATAGGCCCTACGGCAGTAAACGTACACCCTAATACAACTGGAAGACCAATACCGAAAAAACGATTTTTCCATACTTGCAGTAACGTTGCCACACCGCACATAAATAAGTCAATCGCCACTAAATACGTAAGCTGCTGCTGAGTCAAGCCAATGGCTCCTCCAACAATAAGCGGGACAACAATCGCACCTCCGTACATAGCTAAAACATGCTGTAAACCAAGTGAAAAGACTTTTCCTTTATTCATATTAAACCTCCACTGTCGGTTTATCTTCAGCAAATGTAACTTTACCATTTGATAAAGACTGAATGCGCGCTAATGATTCTACTTTAACGCCTGATTTACGAATTTGTTTTCCTCCATCTTGGAACGCTTTTTCAATAACAATACCAATGCCGCCTACTTTAGCACCTGCTTTTTGCACGATATCCATCAAGCCGAATGCAGCTTGGCCGTTTGCTAAAAAGTCATCAATAATTAAAATCACGTCATCTTCTCGAATAAATTTATCAGCAACTGAAATTTCATTTTCTTCTTTTTTTGTAAATGAATATACTTTTGATGTAATGAGTCCGTCTTGAAGTGTTAAAGATTTTCTTTTTCTGGCAAACACCATCTCAACGTTTAGCTTCAATGCGGTCATAATCGCTGGAGCAATTCCTGATGATTCAATCGTTAAAATCTTCGTAATTCCTGCATTTTCAAAGCGCGAAGCAAATTCTTCTCCAATTTCTTTCATCAGTACAGGATCCATTTGGTGGTTTAAAAATGTGTCTACTTTTAAAACCGTGTCCGATAATACGATTCCATCTGTTAAAATTTTGTTTTGCAAAGCTTTCATAGTTCGTTCCTCCAACGTTTGTATTAAAAAAGCTCAAAAACATAGCTGCACTCGTATATGAGTAGAGCAATGTTTTTGAGCTTTTACGCACAAAAGTGAAAAACAAACTTCATCGCTCACCCATAGTCAAACTATTTACGGTAGTTTGGTAGATACTTACGAGCCTTATTCTCGTCATTATATGAGTGCGTTATTGAGTTACTTGTATTATATCAGCAAATCTTTTATTTGAAAATATCTAAAAAAGATATTTTCGAACATTTACTTGCAATACAAAACATAATATTCGGTTATAGCACTTTTTATACGTGATAAATTTGTCCGTATTTCTCTTCTAGATATTGAATTAAATAATCTACATTTAGCCCTTCACCCGTCACATCGTTTAAAATTTCAAGAGGTTTTTTCATTTTTCCGTACTGGTGAATATGTTCTGTTAACCAATTTGTAATCGGCGAAATTTCTCCTTTTTCCAAGAGTTCATCGTAATTAGGCAAGTCTTTTAACATGGTATGCTTAAACTGCGCTGCGTACATATAGCCCAGAGCATAGGAAGGGAAGTACCCAAAGCTTCCTCCGGCCCAGTGTACGTCCTGAAGCACGCCTTCTCCATCGTGACTTGGACGAACCCCTAAATATTCTTCGTATTTCTCATTCCAAATTTCCGGTAAATCCTCAACTTTATACTCCCCGTTTATTAATCCTTTTTCAATTTCGTAACGAATCATAATATGAAGAGGATACGTTAACTCATCTGCTTCAATACGAATAAGAGACGGTTTTGCTTCATTTACTCCTCGGTAAAAATCTTCTAAACCTACATCGTCAAATTGTTCCGGCGCATGCTTTTTTAGTACGTCGTAATGATGCTGCCAAAATGCTTTATTTTTCCCGACAAACTGCTCAAAAAACAGCGACTGTGATTCATGAATTCCCATTGAAGTACCTTCACATAGAACCGTGCCAACAAGATCCTTTGAAATATTCTGCTCATATAAAGCATGGCCACATTCGTGAATCGTGCCAAAAATAGCCGTTCGGAAATCGTTCTCGGCATATTTAGTGGTGATGCGCACATCTCCCGGGTTTAAGCCAGTAGCAAAAGGATGGACGGTTTCATCAAGTCTCCCCGCTTCAAAATCATAGCCGAGTGTTTTTAACACGTCTAGACTAAATTGCTTTTGCGCTTCTTTTGGGAAAGTACGGAATAAAAATTCCGTATTGGGCTTTGTATTTGACCCGGCGATTCGCTGAACAAGAGGCACAATATGCTCCCGCAGCTTTCCAAATACCTCGTCTAAAATTTCAACCGTCATTCCCGGTTCAAAAAGGTCTAATAAACGGTTATATTTGTTTCCTTCATACCCCCAATACTCCACAAACTTCTGATTAAACGCTACAATTTTTTCAAGGTACGGTTGAAATAAAGCAAAATCTGCTTTTTCTTTTGCTTCTTCCCAAATTGACTCCGCTTTTGAAGTTAACGTAACGTATTCTTTATATTCGTGCGGAGGAATCTTTTTATTTAAGTCATATTCTTTTTTACATTCTTCCACTGCTTTTTTCGTAATATCGTTTATGTAAGGCTGTGACTCAGGGTTCGTTAATTTCTCAATAAAACCTGCCATTTCATTAGAAACGGAAAGATTGAACGCTTCTGATGACATCATGCCAATCACTTCAGAACGCTGATCCGCCCCTTTTTTTGGAGCACCCGTTCTCAAATCCCAGTACATCACTCCGATTGCCTCGTGATAACTTTTGATTTTATTCATGTATTCATAAAACTGTTTCTCAATTTTCTGTATGTCTTCTCTCATTGTTTTTTCCTCCTTACTTTCCTTATTTCACCATAAATTATTTTATCATAATAGTAACGGTGTGTATATAACTGAAAATTCAATCTATTGCGCATATAAAAAAGCGCGGCTGCCACCGCGCTTTTTTATACGTTTTCTATTTTGGTTGGAACATTTTGTTCAATGATTGAACGCACTTTTGAATCTGTGCTTTTTGGCATAAAGATCGTGATTAGACCCTTATCATTATGAGAGCGAATCAGCCTTCCAACTCCTTGCTTTAAGCGAAGAAGCATATACGGCATATCTGCATCCCAAAATGGATCGACTACTTGATTGCGCTTTGCTTCAAAGACCGGATCATTTGGCGGATACGGCAGAGACCAAATAATTACATTCGATAACGAAGGTCCAGGAATATCCAACCCTTCCCACAAATGAACAGCGCATAAAATCGTTTCTTCTTCTCTTTGGAACTGAGACACTAATTTACTGATTTCTTGATCGCCTTCAAATAAAAATGTGTACTGATTTAACTCTTTGGAAACTTCTTTGAACATCTCTAGTTCTTCTTTACTGTTAAACAATAAAAGTGCTCGTCCGTTCGTTTTTTCGAGCTGAGCAACAGCAAAGGCAAATTTTTCAGCAAACGCTTCTTCTTGATCATCCGAAACATTTTTCACCGCAATTTTCATTTGCTCATCATAATCAAATGGCGATTCAACTGAAAAAGAAAGCGGCTTTGCAATTCCTAAGCTATATGCTAAATAATCGAACGATTGGTTATCTGAAAGAGTGGCAGAAGTGAAAATGTATGGTATTTTCTTCGCAAATACTCGTTCTTTTAAGACGTCTTTTACTGCTTGCGGCATAATAACCAACGTCAGCTGCCAGTTGTTTTCTTCCACCCAGTAGATGGCATTTTCGTTGTCCATAAATAAGCGCAGCGAATAATCAATTTGATCTAGGTACTCATCTACAATTCGCAGCGTATATTCGTCTACTGTATAGGTCTCACTCTCAAACACAAGCTCGTTTCCGATATGTTCAAGCAGCGATAAAAGTTCTTTTCCTACACTTTGTAATCCGTTTGTTCGGGCTACTTCTTTACGGCTAGAACCAACGATTTCTGTGCTTGCTTCACTTAAACGGTCAAAGAACATTGCATACACATCGATAGCGTGCTCGATCTTCACAGCAAATTCTTCTCGCACGTCATTTTCTAATAGACGCGTTAACAAGTTTTCTAACGTATCTTCTTGAATGCGATACGTTAAAGCCTTTTGTGCAGCAAATTCCAGCAGGTGACCTTCATCAAATACAACACAGCTGCTTTCAGGAAGAAGCGGAAGCTGTCCTTCACGCTTGCGGGCTTCATATGTCCAAATGTGTTCCATGTAAAAATCGTGAGAGCAAATAATTAAGTCATGTGCTTTTCTATAGTGCTCGCGTGAAAGCGTTAAGCCACATCTATGACGCTGCTCACAGGAAGAGCAATCTTGAAACGTATCCCAGTTAATTTGATTCCATTCCTCATCCGTTAAATGAGGATATTCTTTACGGTCTCCGTAGTGATAGAACGACTGCATACCACTATGATCATGAACAAAATCAGGAAGCGTATCGTAAATTTCTTCAATGTTTTCATTATCTGTTCGTGCTGTCACAGCATCTAATTTCTTTAAACACAGATACTGATCTTGAGATTTTGCTAGGCGAACATCCATGTTAATATCTAAAATACCAGAGAGCTTGGCAATGTCTCCTTCGGCTTTTACTAACTGTTCAATTAATGTTTCATCCGCACAGGCAATAATAGCCGGCTTGCCAATATACCTTGCATAACAAATAGCGTACAGTAAATACACAATGGTTTTCCCTGTTCCTACACCTGCTTCTGCAAAGATTACATTTTTTTCTTTAAAAGCTCGTTCGATTTGAAAAGCCATAAAAATTTGTTCATCCCGAAGTTCTAATCCTGCGTCTGGAAGATGATCATAAAAAACATCACCTATCCATTCATTTAATTTGTCAAAAAAGTTTTCATCCCGCTCAATTGTAAAAGGCAACCGCTCTCTCATCATCGATACTGACTCCTTTATTTATGTAAATATCTATCAATAAAAATTAGCTTCACTTCTTTTTATCTAGTAAATTTCTCATGTAAGCAAAACTTAATTATTGACTACTTTATCTAAAATGTCAATAAAAAGAGCTGAACATAAAAAAGTTCTGCCTGTAAGGACAGAACCTTTTTGTATAAAAGCTGGGTGTATAGAACGCAAACGGAATAAGTGCTATTAAAAAATTAATTACAGCGGAATTTGGAATCCGTGGACTGAGACAATAAAAAGGCCGCTTCATACTCGGCTTTTGCTTGTTCCAGCTGAGTAAGCGTCTCTCCGCTAACTTCTATTCCCTGCTGCATTAAATGATAGCTGTTTTCCAACGCTTGCCGAATCATAGTGAACTGCGTGTTTCTATCCATTTATAAACATCCTCTCTCTGTAGTGCTTACTATAAAAGTGAATACTATCATTCTATACATCAGCTGTTTATTTTATTCTCAAAACCAGTATCTCTGGCTTAATAAATGGATTCTTTCATTTAAGAAAATAATCGAACTTATTAAAATACTTTAATTCTCACTTGACATATAGGAATAATATATTTTAAAATTACTTACAGATTTAATCACTCAAAACTACATACTACAGGCTTACCGGTCAACCGATAGCCTCTAATTGCCAGATACACGTACAATCCGTCTGTGCAATTAGAGGCTTTTATTTTTTAAAAGCCTGCTGAGAGGAGAAAAAAATGGCAGAACTGCAGTTGCAGCATGTGTATAAAAAATACGGAAAAGATAGTCTTGCAGTTGATAATTTTAATCTTCATATTCAAGACAAAGAATTTATTGTATTTGTAGGACCTTCAGGGTGCGGCAAATCCACTACCCTTCGAATGATCGCCGGCCTTGAATCGATAACAGAAGGAGAATTGCTTATTAATGGAGATCGTGCAAACGATTTACCTTCTAAGGACCGGGATATTGCAATGGTGTTTCAAAACTACGCGCTTTACCCTCATTTAACGGTTTACGACAACATGGCATTTGGCTTGCAGCTCCGCAAAGTCCCAAAACAAGAAATTGATGAGCGCGTTCGTGAAGCGGCTCGTATTTTGGACTTAGAACCCTATTTAAAACGCAAGCCAAAAGCATTATCAGGAGGTCAGCGTCAGCGAGTGGCTTTAGGAAGAGCCATTGTACGGAATGCCCAAATTTTTTTAATGGATGAGCCTTTGTCTAACCTTGATGCGAAGCTTCGCGTACAAATGCGTGCTGAAATCAGTAAGCTTCATCAGAGGCTGCAGACGACCATTATTTATGTAACCCACGATCAAACAGAAGCCATGACGATGGCAAGCAGAATCGTAGTTATGAAAGACGGAAAAATTCAGCAAATAGGTTCACCTATGCAAGTGTATAATGCTCCAGAGAATACGTTTGTAGCCAGTTTTATAGGCTCACCGGGAATGAACTTTTTCACAGGAAAAGTAGTGAACAGCAAACTGTACATCAGTGAACATGAGTTTCAACTGACAGAAAATCAAATGCATTCGTTACATGAAAAAGGCTACAATAATCAATTCATTACTGTAGGAATTCGACCCGAGCATATTACGCGTGCCTTTTCTGATGCTCCTCATATTTCATTACCGGTAGATGTGTCTGAGTTATTAGGAGCAGAGTACATACTATACAGCAGTTTAGGAGAGCAGCTCTTTGTGGCTAAAATCCCTGGGGATGAACATATTCAAGTTCATCAGCACTTTCCGTTTCATTTTCAAATGAATCATGCTCATTTCTTTGACCAAGCATCTACCAATCGTATCAAAATTGACCAATAACTATCTAAAAAGAATTCTATAAATGGGGGAACTAAAATGAAAAAATTATTAATTCTGTTAGCAATGCTCACCGTGATCATCGCCGGCTGCGGCAAAAACAGTTCAACAAGCGGCGACAGCAGCGATTCTTCAAAAAAAGTAACCATTAACTTTACGCATTGGCGAGGAGAAGATACGAAAGCCTTTGATTCTATCATTGAGCAATTTGAAAAGAAAAACCCAAATATTCATGTAGAGATGACCGTCTTTCCTTCGGATTCATATCAATCACAAATTCAAGGATCTCTACTATCTGGAGAAGGCATCGATGTATTTGCTAGTTTTCCAGGAAGTCAATTTGAAACGATTCGCAAAGCAAACGGTTTTGCAAAGCTGGACGACCAAAACTTACTCAGCAAATTTGACGAAAAGCTAATCCAAGCGGGTAAAGCGGATAATACGCAATATGCTCTTCCTTATCAGCTAGTCTATAACATCCCTGTCTATAACAAAGGCATTTTTGAAAAACTAAATTTAGATGTTCCTAAAGACTGGAATAGCTTTTTAAAAACAGCTGAAACATTAAAGAAAAATGGTTACACGCCGATTTTATTTTCAGGAGACGTAAGTCCTTCTCAATTTATTAACCCAATGATTATGAATAACGAACCTACAAATAACGCCCTTCACGAAGTAGAAACGGGCAAGCGCAAGCTAACTGATGAATGGTTTATCAAAACCCTATCTCAAATTAAAGAATTAAATGATAAAGGTTACTTCCAAAAAGATGCTCTTGGTACGAAAAAAGAAAGTGCTGCAGCACTTTTCGCTCAGGAAAAAGGCGCAATGCTTGCTCAAGGTTCTTATATGATGGCTACAGTCAAACAGCAAAATCCAAAGATTGATCAAGGTTTGCTTGCACCGATTACAGTGGATCAAGATAAAGCCGAATACGAAGGTGTTCATACCACAACATTCTTATTAGGTGTTGCTGAAAAATCAAAACACAAAGAAGCTGCTAAGAAATTTTTAACTTTCCTTGCAGATCCAAAGATTTCTTCTGAGTATGCAAATGCTACTGGCCAGTTATTAACGGTCAAAGACGTGAAATATGATTCACCTGAACTCAAAGAAAGCGCAAAGTGGAAAGACAAAAAAACGGTCTTCCAACCTCGATTTACCATTTTAAATGAGCGCGTATCAAAAGCTGTTGAAACATCTGTACAGGACGTACTATCCGGTATGTCAGCGAAAAAAGCTGCTGAAAAAGCACAAGGAGAGGTAGAACGTGTCGCTAAAAACTAATACGTCTATTCAAGAGGAAGAAAAGAGAACCCCTTCGTTCTCTTTTCCTCTCTTTTCATTTAAAAATATCTCTAAAAGCAGGCATCTATGGTTGTTTTTGCTTCCTGGTTTTGTCATATATACGGTTTTCTTTGCATTGCCAACGCTTTCTGCTTTATTTTTAAGTACAACTGATTGGAATGGATTGTCTTCTCAGTTCTCATTTGTAGGGTTTCAAAACTTCAAAGAAATTTTAACAAACGATGCTATTTTCACACAGTCGCTTACAAACAACTTAAAGTTCACAATTGGCGTGCTGATCTTTCAAACGTTATTGAGCTTAGGCTTTGCACTCTTACTTTATAGAAATTCTGCATGGAATACATTTTATCGCTCACTCTTTTTTGTACCGACGATTATTTCGTCCGTGTCGATTGCGTTCACGTGGAACTTTATGTATGACCCCAACATTGGAGGAGTTAACCTATTTTTAAGTAAAATAGGCCTTGAGCATTGGACACAGTCTTGGATTGGAAATGGACATATCGCCATTTACAGCTTGGCTTTTGTACAATTTTGGGCACATACTGGTCAAATGCTTATTATTTTTGTAGCTGGAATTCAAGCTATTCCCAGTGAGTTATATGAAGCTGCTAGTATTGATGGAGCAACACGATGGCAAAAATTCAAGCGCATTACGTGGCCTCTTTTAGCTCCAGCTACGACAATGGTTGTGGCTTATACGACCATACAAAGCTTTAAAGCATTTGATTTAATCATTGCAATGACAAATGGAGGTCCCTCCAACTCAACTGAAATTCTTTCGACACTTCTTTATCACGAAGCTTTTATTAATTTTCGTTTTGGCTATGCCTCTGCCATTTCCGTTGTATTTATGATTGTGATTGCTCTTTTAACGTTTCTTCAATTTCGCGTACTTCGCCTGACCAAAATGTAAAAGGAGATTCTTTTATGAAACAAAATCCATTCAGACATCTGATTTTAGGGATATACGGTTTAATCATTCTGTTGCCCTTAAGCTTGGTTTTATTAACAACCTTTAAAACAACGCCTGAACTTTACAGCAACCCAATTGGATTACCAGCAGGCTGGAATATTGAAAATTATAAACAGCTGCTCGTCAATGAACCCATCTTTGGCTATATTAAAAACAGCGTGATTGTTACCGTCTTTAGCACGTTTTTTATTCTATGGTTTTCAAGCATGATTGCTTACGCTATTATTCAGCTACCTCAAAAGCTTGGATGGATTGTATACGGCTTTTTTGTTTGCGGAATGATTGTCCCTACTCAAGTCAATATGATTCCTGTCTTTTTGCTGATGAATAAGCTTGGACTGGTCAATACGCTAACAGGGGTCATTATCGTCTCCATAAGTTTTTTGCTTCCTATCGGTGTGTTTATTATAACGGGGTTTATGAAAACTTTGCCAAAGGAACTATTCGAAGCCGCTCGCATGGACGGGGCGTCAGAGTGGAAAATATATTCAAAAATCGCTCTTCGACTCTCCATACCTTCAATGGCTACAGTAGGAATTTTTTCGTTTGTGATCGTGTGGAATGATCTGTTATTCCCTTTGCTATTATTAAAATCTAAAGAAGTAAAAACGCTGCCTATTGCATTATTGGACTTTCAAGGGGAATTTCTAACCAATTACCCTATGCTGTTTTCAGCAGTCGTTCTTTCTTCTATTCCATTATTGATTGCGTACGTGTTTTTGCAAAAGCATTTCATTTCAGGAATGACCTCTGGGGCATTAAAATAGCAGGCAAGAAAATCACGCTTCCCTGCCTGCCCCTTTATTCTATAGGATTATTTTTTAAAGCACGCTGAGGTTTCGGTTTCTCTACTATTAGGTGTTGGTAAACGTACATTAAAGCAGCTTTTAACAGAAAGATACCTAGCAAATGGTACTCTTTAAATGTGCCTACCCTAAAAAGCTTTGCACGGCTCATAGCTCGTTGAAAAGGATAAACAAAAAATGTATCTACGATTGCATTTAATAACATATACCTTCCAAAATGGCCATATGTGAACTTTTTAATCCATAAAGAACCTGCTAAAAATGGACCTAAAAGTAAAGCAGCTTCACCTGTTAAATATGGATGAGGAGGATTAGGGAATATCCACCACTTCTTTTTTTCAGCAATATAGCTTTCAACCATAATTAAAAAGGAAATAAACATAGTAGATGATAAATAGCGCTTAATATGCTGTCGTCCTATAAAAGGGATGGTTAACCATGAAAGAAGCATCATCCCGCCAAAAACCCGTGCTGATCGATTTTTTCTCATTTTATCACCTCTTAGTTTTTAGTATGAGATTTCCCTTTCGTAAATATGTTAGAAATAAGCTAATCATTTCTCGTTTTAAGCCTGCTATTGAAAAGAAATGAATACATATATTGCCCTGCTACTCGCCCATACTATAAAAAAACATAATGGGGTGAGTACATGCATGATTATTATGACGGACTATATAAATACCTGCTTAATGCTACGTTTTGGTTTATTTTATTAATTGTCGTGCTCGGGATAGGCATGTTTGGAATGCTAGCTTATCGCGGTTTAAAAAAGAAATAACGTAAAAAAGCCAAGCTGTTTTTACACCGCTTGGCTTTTTGTATTTATTGATCGTTGCGTGGAGGACGAGGTCCCCAGTACTGATAGTAGTCTGTTTTAATAAATCCGTTAAACAATTTGCGTTTTTTCGTCGCTTTTTTACCGTAGTACTGTTCAAACTGTTCATGAGATGTAAGCATATAAATCGACCACGTATCAAGCTTAGAAAACGCTTCGCCCATTTCAGCGTACATTTTTTCAACAGAAGGACGATCGCTTAAACGTTCGCCGTACGGAGGGTTACCAATAATGATTCCATATTCTTTCGGCGTCGTAAAATCGCGCACTTGCATTTGCTTAAATTGAATTAAATCTCCAAGTCCAGCTTCAAATGCATTTTGCTCCGCTACTTTTACCATACGATGGTCAATATCATGACCAGCAATATCTAGCACTTGGTCATAGTTCGCTAAGTCTTCTGCTTCTTCGCGCGCTTTGTCCCAAATGCTTGCTGACATCCACGGCCACTCTTCTGATAAGAAGTCACGATTAAATCCTGGTGCAATATTTTGACCGATAAGCGCTGCTTCGATAGCAATTGTACCAGAACCGCAGAAAACATCGACAAACGGACGATTCGCATTCCACGGCGTTAGCATAATTAAAGCAGCTGCCAGCGTTTCTTTTAAAGGAGCTTCCCCTTGTCCTACGCGGTAACCGCGCTTATGAAGTCCTGCACCGCTTGCGTCAATTGTTAATGTAGCAACATCTTTTAATAACGCTACTTCAATTTTAAACGTTGACCCCGTTTCTTCGAGCCAGCCTGTTGTTTTGTTATAATGTTTTTTCATGCTGTCAACAATTGCTTTTTTTACAATGCTTTGACAATCTGATACGCTGAACAATTTAGATTTAACTGATTTTCCCGATACAGGAAACTGTGCATCTACGGGCAAATAATCTCCCCAATTTAATGCTTTTGTTTGTTCAAAAAGCTCATCAAACGTACGAGCTTTGAACTGTCCAACCTGTACTTTAATTCGATCTGCTGTACGAAGCCATAAATTGCATCGAGCAATTGCAAGCTCGTCTCCTTCAAAGATAACCTTGCCATTATCTACTTCACATTCATATCCTAAAGCACGCACTTCTTTAGCGACTAGTGCTTCAATTCCCATTGCTGCTGTTGCAATAATTTTATATTTCGCCATTTTTCAACCTCATTTTGTTTCTAATTATCTACACTAAGTGTAAAAGTACCATATACATGCGCCGTAGTCAAAGCTTTCTCCGTCTTTTTATCAAAATGCAGAAACTGCTCGCTCTTGGTAGAGCCAGCAGTTTCTTTACATATGTCGCATATAGATTTGTTTTTAAAAGCTTTCCATTTTAAAATTGCGCAATCGGTTGCTCAACTTGTTTATGAAAGTAAGTATACACGTGTTTCATATGGGTGCAGCGTACATTGTTCAAGCGTTTCGTTTTTATCCAACGGATAATTATGAATCAGCACTTCTATGTTTGTAAATGAGCTCTCTGAAGGAAACTCGAACGTTTGATTATTCGGTGACATATTACAAATAACAACAGCGGTTTTACCTTCTAATGTTCGCGTATACGCGTAAATAGCGGAATCTTCTTCTGCCAACAGCTTATAAGTTCCATACACCAGCACATCATGCTGTTTTCTAATTTTAATGAGCTGTTTGTAAAAATTCAGTACCGAATTCTTATCACTTTTCTGCTCTTCTACGTTAATGTCTACGTAATTTGGGTTCACTTTCATCCAAGGGTTTCCGGTAGAAAACCCTGCATTTTTTTCTGTATTCCACTGCATTGGCGTCCTTGAGTTATCGCGGCCTGTTTCCCAAATAACTTTCATAATCTCGTCATGTGAATCGCCTTTTTCACGCTGAATACGGTAGTAGTTAATCATCCCAACATCATCATAATCATCAATAGAATCAAATTTAACATTGGTCATTCCAAGTTCTTGTCCTTGATAAATAAACGGTGTTCCTTTCATTAAAAAGTATAGTGCAGCTAAGCACTTTGCACTTTCCACTCGGTAAGCTGTGCTGCCGAATTTATTTACAGAACGAATTTGGTCATGATTTTCTAAATATAAAGCGTTCCAGCCGTTAATTTTTTCTAAACCATTTTGCCAATTAGTTAAGATTGTTTTTAACTCGATTAAATCAAGCGGTTTTTCTTCTCCTTTATCCCACAGTCCCATATGCTCGAACTGAAAAATCATATTGAAGTTTCCGCCATCTTCAGCTACCCACTCATCTGCGCTGTCCGATGTTACACCATTTGCCTCTCCAACCGTCATAATATCGTATTTGGCAAACGTTTTTTCTTTTAGCTCTTTTAAATGTTCTTGAATTCCCGGTCGATTCATATGCCCTTCAAACGATGGCACATAATCTAGCTTTTCAGGGTTCGGCAGATCTGGGAAGCCGGCCACTTTCTTAATATGCGAAATAGCATCTACACGAAAGCCGTCAATTCCTTTATCTAACCACCAGTTAACCATTTCATAAAGCTCATGACGTACTTTTTCGTTTTCCCAGTTTAAATCGGGCTGTTTTTTAGAAAATACGTGCATGTAATATTCTTTTGTCTTTTCGTCGAACTCCCAAGCTGATCCGCTAAAAATAGATTCCCAGTTGTTTGGCTCTTTTCCATCTTTACCTTCGTGCCAGATATAATAATCACGATATGGATTCTCTTTAGCAGACCTAGATTCTAAAAACCAAGGATGTTCATCTGAAGTATGGTTAATAACTAAATCCATAATCAGCTTCATTCCGCGATGGTGAACTTCATCTAACAGCTCATCAAAGTCTTCCATTGTTCCAAAATCTTTCATAATATCTTTATAATCACTGATATCGTAGCCATTATCGTCGTTAGGAGACTGATAAATCGGGCAAATCCAAATGACATCAATTCCAAGATCAGATAAATAGTCTAATTTTGAAATAACCCCTTGAATGTCACCAATTCCGTCGCCGTTTGAATCCATGAAGCTTCGCGGATAGATTTGATACGCAACAGCTTCTTTCCACCATTTCTTTTCCATGTGCTCAACCCCTCAAAATAGTGCTTTTACGTAAGCGTTCGCCTTTACGCATATCGCTATTTTATAATGAATACATGCAAAAAAATAGGTTTTTCACAAAAAAAATCGTTATTCTCTTTTGAATAACGATTCTCACTGCGCTAATTTGTGTTTAAAGGCATAAATGACGGCTTGAGTTCGGTCCTGCACATCCAGCTTACTTAATAAATTGCTCACATGTGTTTTTACCGTCTTTAGCGCAATAAATAATTCGTCTGCAATCTCTTGATTTGTTTTACCCTGTGTCATTAAAAGTAAAATTTCCATTTCACGAGCTGTGAGTTCTTCATGAGGTAAAGACGGCTTTCTCATTTTAGACATCATTTTACCGGTTACTTCAGGCTCTAATACAGATTCCCCCTCATATGTACGGCGAATAGCAGCTGCAATTTCTCCTGCTTTAGACGTTTTTAATAAGTAGCTTGTTGCCCCTGCCTCTAGAGCGGGATATACTTTTTCGTCATCTAGAAAGCTAGTGACAATAATTACTTTTGCTTCCGGCCACTGCTTAATGAGCTGTTTTGTTGCTTCAATCCCGTCCATTTCTTCCATGACTAAATCCATTAAAATAATATCCGGGCGCAGCTGAAGCCCTAATTCAACGGCCTGTTGGCCATTGGCTGCTTCAGCTATTACATGAATGTCTGTTTGAGCCGACAAATACGCTCCTACGCCAATACGAACCATTTCATGGTCATCTACTAACAGTACATTAATCATTTTGCTTCTCCTCTCTTTCTACTAACGGTACTTTTACTTCTAGCTTTGTTCCTTTGTCGGGCAAACTAATAATTTTTAATAGGCCTCCAATTTCAACTGCGCGTTCATACATATTTTGCAGACCGTACGATCCGACTTTCTCCTTTTCTACATCAAAACCAACTCCGTTATCCACAATACGTAAAATAATGGAAAAGTCACGTTTGATCAGCAGCACGTCTAAAGCTGTTGCATTTGCATGACGCAGCGTATTTGATACGGATTCTTGCAAAATTCTAAACAAGTGGTCTTCAATGCCTTTATCAAGTTCAAACCCTTCTATTTTCCAATTTAATTCAAGCGGTACTTTTTGAGCAAGCTCATTCATCAGTTCTTTCATTCCAGCCTGTAGCGATTTTCCTTTTAATGCTGCAGGACGAAGATGAAGAAGCAAAGCCCTCATTTCAAGCTGTGATTGATTAATCATTTTTTCAACCATCTTTAATTGCTTAGCTTCAGAGTCTTGTAGCGTAAGATTGGATTCCGTAATAGCAGACATAAGCATCGAAGCGGCAAATAGCTGCTGACTAACGGAGTCATGCAGTTCTCTAGCAAGCCGATTTCGTTCTTGAGAAACAATTTCTTGCACTTGCTTTTGCTGATTTTCCACTTTTTCCGTTGCCATCTTTTGAGATTGCTGCGCTTGAAAAATCATTTTATGATCTACTTTGTTTAAACGGCTTATAATTCGAGACGTTTCTTGAATAAGCGGTTCATTTGCCGACATATGCCGGTGGCCATTTTCTATTTCATATAATCGGTTTTCAACATATGTCCACTGCTGTCTCCACATAAACCCCATGATTCCTCCAATCACGCTTCCAATCGTAAGGCTTAAACTGAAGGAAAACAGCACAAAAGGCATGCCAAATACGCTCGTTTTCCATAAGTCGCTAAGTTGAAAAACAGGATATGCCAAAAACACGGTAAGGAGCACGGATACAAATACAAAAAAACTTAAGAAAATCCCCCACAATAACTGCCGTTGAAGAATACTCATATCCTTTGCACCTCTAAATCTCCAATCACAACAGTTGTAACAATCTTCACCCTATGAGCAGATTGATCAAATTCCTCTGTTTTGATAGACAAATTTTCATTGAACGAAAAGCCGCGCTGATGGCCAAAAACCGTTACGTTTCCTGCTAGTTTAGAATGATTCACAGATACTTCTGTTTCGTAAGGAATGAGCACTTTAATATTTCCAAACACTTGACGAATAAAGATAACCGCATCGCCTTTTGGCAGAACAGTATTGCTTAAATCAATCACAATGTCTCCCCATACGCTTTGAATATTAATATCATCCCATTCGTATACGGAGTCTTCGGTTCTTTGACTACCAAGAAGTTTATTCGTCAAAACCGGCCGGACCTGCACCAAACTTTGGTTTGGCTGCTGTGTCAACTCGTCAGTTGGTCTAAATTCAACCGGATGCTTTCGTAATTGAATAAATCTAAGTAAAAAGTACAGGAAAAGAGCAATAACTAAAAACTTAAAGGCAACCGTATTAAATATATTCAACACAAGCCCAATAACGCCAATCCAAAATAACATACGCCCTAATTTTCTTCTCATTTTTTTTCGCCCAATATACATGAACGCACCGGCAATTAATACAGAAAAGATCAAGCCGCTGTGAAAAAACATAATTTCAATAAACAGGACAAATAAGCTGCAAATAAAAATGAACATAAGAGATTCTGTTTTGTTTACGCTTTGCACAGCTCCCTCTCCTTTCTCCTCGTAGATGACATAGCGTTCTTTGGATGCTGCAGATATCTATTCTCTCACCTTAAAAAGACGCAGAAACCTACGCCTTTTTTAGAATACCATGTTTTATGCAGAAACACTGATTTTTTACGATGATTTTACTCTTTTTTCTAATTCAGCAATCTTGCTGTCTACCGTTTGTCTGTAGTAATTTGTATTAATTTGATTTTCAAGCTGGTCAATATAGGTTTCCATTTCGTCAAACTGACTGTAGGACGCATAAGATGCTTCCGTTTTCATTACTGAATTCATACGATGGTGCGCACGGGCAATATTTTCGCGCCCCATTAGTTCCATACGGCGAATATGCATATCTTTTACCTTATGCTTCATTTCTTCATACTTTTGTTCAAGCTCTTCTAACTGCTTGGATGCATCTTCATAAGATTCTTTTACACGCTTTGCTCTCTCTTCGTAGTGAGCATGCTCTTTTACAATAAATTCATGTAATTCTGCTTCTTCAGCTGCTTGCGCCACTTGTGCTTGCTCATGACGTTTTTTCATCATGTCAAGTGCCAGATGGTATTCGCGATTAAACTGCTCTTTTAACGTGTGCTGCCGCTCAACAAGCTGCCTTACCTTTTCAGTCTCCTGCTCGCATTGGCGCAAATAGTGATTTAACGCAGCAATTGGATTTTTTTGTTCTTTGTGATCAAGTAATTGATGAAGGTCTGCAGAAATCGTTTCTTTCATTCGAGTAAATAAGTTTCTCATTTTGTTCATCTCCTTAGATAATAAAGTGAAATTTTATTATTTTTGATTTAAGTCAGCCCACTGACGTTCAAAGTGCTTAAACGGATCTTCTTTTTCCATTTTTATAGGCCTGCTGCTGTTCCACTTTTTATATACAATGTAAAGTACTACTGCTGCGATGATACCAGCAAGAGCCGGAAGGTTTGAAACGGTTGTTAAGAGTACGACGACACCAATAAACCCCCAGAACCATTTTTTAAAGGGGGTCTCTGCTTTAACAAACCCTTTAAATGCTACGTACAAAATAACCAAGCCAAGCGCAAGTCCTACCATGGGGCCAGCATTTGCAAGAAGAACGATAGCAGCTACCGCTCCAATCAAAAACAAACCAACTTTTTTCATTTTGTTTCCTCCTTTCGCTTCTCTATATACTTAGTTTAAGGATGATAACGTTTTTTCAAAACGAGCTAGAGCTTTATTTTCTCCTAAGACCTGAGGCTGACAACAAGCTCAGCCTGATTGTACAAAAAAATGACAGCTTATGATAAGCTGTCATTTTGACATAAAAAAAGCTCTTCCGTTATATGAAGAGCTGGGTTGGATTAAAATATAGTGTATAACAACTATTGTCGATTGCTTTTCAATAACGTTCTGTAAGCCATGTTTTGTACCATTGTACTGCAAGCGGCTAGCTACCTCGTACTCCGGTGGCAATTATCTATCTACAAAATGTAACCATTTTGTCCTTCCTTCCGTTCAGTTCCTTCCAGAAAGTTCCCCTACCATTATTTGGGTTTCTCGCTCGAGGGGTTTACCTCGTTCCACTCTTATCATTTCTGATAAGACTTCGTCACTGTGGCACTTTCAGAGTAGTCAAGCCATATCTTAAAAAGACTTAGGCTTTTTCCCCGCCGTTAGCTTTTAACAGCTACCCTAGCTTATGACTTCGCTAGGCACGAACACTACAGACATCGCAGTCTGTGCGAGCATGGACTTTCCTCTACATCCTCATATGTGATGCAGCAATTACCCGAACGTTATTGATAACGACTTTCCTTAGTATAATAAAAATAGGAGTTGAATGCAACTCCTATTTTTAGGTTATTCGTATAATTTACTTCCAAACACATGTTTTTCTAAGTTTGACAAACGTTTTAAAATATCAAAGTTTGTCGTACCCGCTTGCTGCTGCTGTTGAGCCGGCGGCGGGGTAAACGAAGGTTGTTGCGGCTTTTTGGATAACTCTTCTACTTGCTTTTTTAAGCGTAAATTTTCAGTTTGTAATGCTTCAATTTCTTCATGAAATGCTTCATAATCTTTAATAACAGAATCTAGATACTTATCTACTTCCTCTTGATTATAGCCTCTCATGCCTGTTTTAAATTCTTTTTCTAAAATTTCTTTGGCCGTTAAACGAATTTTATCAGCTAACATCTCTATCACCTCGAATACGATAAACCTTATCTTTATTATAATTCATTTTTTCAAAAATAGCTTCAAATGTCAATTTATCTTTTAAAATGTTTCGTCAAGTGGCGTTAAAAAGACGAAAATTTTTCTTCATCCACGATATCTTGTAAGTCGTGAGACGTCACCATTATAATAGGGTATTCTTCTCGTTCAGCACGCTTTTTAGCCGTTTCTAACATATATTTAGGACTTCCTTCGTGCTCTTCGTCGTAAACTAAACAAATACCTTCACTTTTTTCTACTAAAAATTGATTTTTCAACCGAAACTGTGCTGGACTTTCATATTTCTTTTTTGTGATGCTATCTACATAATCTGCTTGACTTAAGACGAATTCATACAATTCTTTATTGACGTCATTCCATTTTTCTTCCTGCTCCAAAAATGGTGTTAAAACAGCTAACTGAAGCTCGGGATAATCGAGCTGCAGATCAAATACCACTTCTGCTGCCCAAATCTCTACTCCTAGCTGGCCACTAATCAATACCCATTCTAATCCATCTTCTACTAATTCCTGTAATTTTTTATAGAGCGCTTTTTTTATGTATGTAATGCCTTGATGTTTTTCATTAAAAATTCCAAGTTCGAATGGCTTATAACCAGTAACCGTTAGCACCTTCATTATATAACTCCTTTGTAACAAAATAGAATAGGAACTGATGTAATCAGCTCCTATTAACGTACATTATCTAAAATACCCTGAATTAGGTCCTTGATGCGCGCCTTTTGTATGACAGCTTCCTTGGCCGCAACCTTTGTGTCCAGGATAACTAGCGCCTGCTACTTGACCTGGGTAACCTCCTTGGCCTGGAAAACCAGCTCCACCTACTTGACCTGGGTAGCCTCCTTGGCCTGGATAACTAGCACCTGCTACTTGACCTGGGTAACCTCCTTGACCTGGGTAACCAGCACCTGCTACTTGACCTGGGTAGCCTCCCATTTGACCTGGATAGCCTGCTCCACCTACTTGAGTTGGATATTGCTGCGCACCGCCAAAAAACTGTTGATTTGAAGTTTCATTTACAACAGATTGTGTTTGCGGGAAGTAATGCACGTGCTTCACATTTGTATGATTCACCAATGTATTATGACTTGGATGAATGTGAGGTACAACTACCTCCTGAGAAGTAAACTGTGTGCAGCATTTTGTTGGATGCACAATTGGTGGCATACATTTTGTTGGTCTTGGATACATATCCTTTTTCCCCTTTCACTGTTTAGTTATTACACTATTACAATATGTGAAGGGTAATGTACATGTACTAAGACAAACACCTATTTTTGACCTACATAAAGGAGTTATACGAATTTTTCAAACTGCTTAAGACAATTACTGTTAAACAAATTAATGCGAAAAATGATACTAAAATCACATTTTTCATGAGGCCTCTCTCCATCTCACCAAAGTTCTGTTTTTAAGCTGTAAGAATCAGTCTTACATTGACTAATTTTATCAATGACTGAAAAATAGAACAATATAAAACGTCTACAAAAACAAAAGAATAATAATTCTGAATATTTTAAAATAAATCAGCTGAAGCCTATCCTTTAGCTGATTTATTTTTTAATCTAAGAAGTCTTTTTTCAAGCGCTTCCTTCGACGTTTTTTTCGTCATTCCCCTGAGTTGATTCCACTTCTCCGAGGCTAGCTCAGTATATAGAAGTGCTTGATGAACATCTTTGAGACGATGCTCATAAATTTTAGCTAACTCAACCAGTGCTTCTATAGCGACGTCACCTTCACATGTTTGAACCAAGGGTTCAAACATGTCCACTGCCTCTTTCCAACTCTTCTCTTTTTTATAATGATAAGCCATCGCTAGCTGAGCTTTTTTATGCTCTTCTTTTTCTTTTTCCGCTACGCCTTGATAAAGAGAGAAAGCGTGCTTGTTCTCCCCCAACTGCTCATACCACCTTGCCACTTCATATGTTTCTTTTTCTGTAAACTCCTCACTAGTAAGGAGATGTTTTGATAAATGAATGTATAAGGTAATAAGCGATAAAATATCATGTTCATTATGTTTCATAATGTCGAATAAGCCTCTTGGATTTTTCGTTTCAATAAAATCAAAATAAATCATGGGAGCTAAGAAACCGGGAATATCATCAACTCGTTCAATTCCAAGTATTTCTTTTTCGACATTCGCAAGCTTAACCGAACCCATTTTATGTTTCCACAGCCTTCTTGACGCATGCAGTAAATCAAAGTGACCGAACTTAGGCAGCTTGGGCAAATGATCTCTCAATAGCGTATGGCGAGTCTTGACGTGAGGCCAATCGAAAGATTTACCATTATAAGTCACAAGCGTCGTGTAGTCTACTTCTTTTAAAAAACTTTCATAAAATGCTACTTCTCCACTTGGCTCGGTTAATATATGCTGACGAAAAACGACGGAATCTTTTAACACCCTTGCGTATCCTAGCAAAAAGATAGTCGTTCCCGTACCTGTACTAAGCCCCGTCGTTTCCGTATCAAAGAAAAACAAATCTGAATATGTGTGGCCTTTTGATGAAAGCGGATGAGCAACTGTAGACTGATTCCATACTTCCACTACTTTTTTCAGCTCATTAAATTCATAATGTCCATGCTTGTAGTCGAGCGGGTAAACCACTTCTCTGATCATACAGTAGCTGTCTTCGGCAAAGTAAGGCGCAGCATGATTTCCCTTCCATTCCTGCTCATAGGGAATAGACGCGCCCTTAGATCGCTGGGGGGTACTTTCAACCGGAGGCTTCGCTTCTGTAACATGAAGATGCTTTTTCATACGGTTTAATTTATTTTTAAAAGACACGAGTTCACCTACTTTGCAGTTGTTGTAGCAGTACGAGCGCATCGCTTTTCGCGTGTTCTCCCTGTGCTTCCATACCAATACAGGACGGACAGCCGCTTTCGCAAGAACAATTTACAATTAATTGATTAGTTTGACTTAGCACATCATTCATTTGTTCGTATACTTTATCGCTTAGGCCAATGCCTCCCGGGTATCGGTCATATAAGAAGATAGTGGGCTGTTCATTGTGCACCGCTTTTATCTGAGGCACTACATGTAAATCAGAAGGATCGCACATCACCATAAGCGGTGCAATTGACTGAATGGCATTTGCCACGGAAATAAGAGCTTGTTCCAATCGTTCTTCAGATTCGTGAAACTGTTCTTTTTCAAAGCTTAGCCACACGGCATTTGTATGAAGCTCTTCTTCCGGAAGTGAAATGGGCCCTGACCCTATGTTTTCATGCGTCTCAAACTTTATTTTTTTAAATATCGTCGCCATGGCGCTGACCATTACATCGCCATAACTGATTGAATATGTCCCTTCCAGTCGTTCTTTATCAGCTTCTAGAACCTTCAAGTTAACCGCCAAGTTTGCATCGGTAAAATAATCTACATCAACTTCACGAACATACGCTTTTTTCTCATCCCAGTCCAAGTATTCTACTTGATACTGAATGCCTTGATGCAAGTAAATCGCCTCATCATGAAGAAGCGTCATAGCACTAAAGCGATCCATTTCTCCAATTACTTTCACATTTGCAACGTCCGATTGATCAATGATGACAACATTTTCTTGGGATGCAGAGCGCAGACTGATATTATGAGCTGGGAAGGAATCATTCATCCAGTACCATTTATCTCCGCTAAAATGAATCACTCGTTCTTCTTGCAAAAACTCCAGCACGTCTTCAATTTCTACCCCATCAAATGTTTCTCCCTGCTTAAACGGCAGCTCATAGGACGCACATTTTAAATGATCGACTAAAATAACAAGATTATCAGGATTAATTCGAGCTGTTTCTGGATTTCTGCTAAAAAAGTAATCCGGATGCTGAATCATATACTGATCAAGCGGACTTGAACTTGCGACCATCACAATGACGGCTTCTCCATGACGTCTTCCTGCTCGTCCTGCTTGCTGCCAAGCGCTTGCAACCGTGCCTGGATAACCTGTCATTACACACACCTGCAGCTGCCCGATATCCACTCCTAGCTCTAAAGCATTCGTACTGACTACCCCGTAAATACTTCCCTCTCGAAGTCCTCTTTCTATTTCGCGTCGCTGCTTCGGCAAATATCCTCCTCGATACCCTTGAATAGACTTATGTTGAAGCTGGTTTTTTACGAGCTCCTGCAGATACGTTAAAATAATTTCCACTCGTACTCGGCTTCGTGCAAATACAATCGTTTGAATTTTATTTTCCAAAAACTCTCCTGCAATATTTCGCACTTCAAGCGTAGCACTTCTTCTAATGTTTAAAGGTTTATTCACAATAGGTGGGTTATAAAAAATAAAATGTTTGCGGCCGCTAGGCGCTCCGTTGTTATCTACTAACATAACATGAGCTCCCGTTAAATGTTCAGCGAGTTCTTTTGGATTAGCGATGGTCGCTGATGTACAAATAAAGATAGGATCGCTTCCATAGTAGCGGCAAATTCGCTTTAACCGGCGGATAACGTTGGCTACGTGGCTTCCAAAAACACCGCGGTACGTATGAAGTTCATCAATCACAATGTATTTCAGATTCTCAAACAGTGATACCCATTTTGTATGATGAGGTAAAATAGCTGAATGAAGCATATCCGGATTCGTAATAACGATATGCCCTGCTTTTCTCACCTTTTGGCGGATATTTGCCGGAGTATCTCCATCATACGTGTAGCTATTGATTGGCACTTCCATTTCTTCAATGATTTCATTTAATTCACTTTTTTGATCTTGGGCAAGCGCTTTTGTTGGGAACAAATAAAGAGCTCGAGCTTGATCGTTTTCCATAATACTTTGCAGTACCGGCAAGTTGTAGCACAGTGTTTTCCCCGAGGCTGTTGGCGTAACGGCCACAACATTCTTCTTAGCTGCCGCCAAATCAAACGCTGTTTTTTGATGCGTATAAAGCGAACCAATTCCTCGTTTTTCAAGTGCTTCCCGCAGTTTCGTATGCAAAGAAGCTGGAAATGGCGCAGTTTTAGCTTCTTTCTCTTCGATTGTATGCCAATGAACAATATTTTGCTGATACGATGGATTCGTTTGCAAAATATCCATTACTTCTTGTAAATTTTTTCGTATTCTCATTTTCATCACCTGCTTCTATTTTAACGAATGAACGTTCGATAGAAAACCATAAGTTTTTGTATGTTTTTGGTGGAATCGGACATGGTATTAATACAGTAAATTTTTCAAGGAGATGTTAAAAATGGGAAGCCCTTATCTTTGCCCTAGCTGCAAAACAAATCGAACGCGCTTTAATATCATTGAACAAAATGCAAAACCTGTAAAAATGGACCCAAGAAGCGGAGACGTCGTAGAAGAATACACAAACGATACGCTCGATGCCTTTCACGCTGCTTATAACGGACCCCAAAAACGCATTCAGTGTGGAGCTTGCGGCTTAGTAGAAGATGAAACCATGTTTGTACGGCATGCTGAATCAAATAAACTTCAATAAAAAAAGGTGGGGCCCTTTGGTCTCACCTTTACTCCTATAACTCTTAGTGCTTTTTCTTGATGGAAAAGCAGACATTTTCATCTAAAAAATTCATGTCTTTTCTTATACAAACATGCTAAAATACCTAAAAAAAGATATGGAGATGATGGTCATGTCATTTCTTCTTTCGCTTTTACCTTTCTCCTTTCTGAAGAAATTTCGTTCCCCTTCAGGAAGAGAAGTTAATGAAGATAAAATGTTCGATAAAACGAATGCAGAAATGCTTCAACAAAGAGTCAAGCTAGTTTCACTTGCTCTTGTCATTTCCTACCCTCTTTATATTTATATAGGGTTTTCTTTACTTCAACATGCGGGGACATCTCAGTTTAGACATACACTAATTGGTATTCATTTCACTAGTTTCGCTCTCTCTTCTCTTTATTTATTCTTCTATTATTTTAGTAAAAGAAAAGAGCGATTTGCTAACTACTTAAGCACCATGGTATATGGCTATATATTTTATTACGTATTTGCTGCAGCACTTTCTACTATTAACAGTCAGCTTTTCACAGGTCGCGTAGACGTCTATATGATGCTTTTGATTTCCACAGCTGTTTTATGTCCTATGAAATTAAAACATCTGTGCATTATTTTTATTCCTAACCATCTTTTTTTACTATATGGCTTATCACGATATGTACCGGATTCTTTTTCTCTTATTTCAAAGCAGATCAATACAACTGCAGCAGTTGCTATCGCTTTGCTTATCTCATATATTCTCTATACATACCGTCACAAAGAATATATGAATCATTTACAGCTAAAAGAAAGCGAACATAATTTTTTTACGCTGTTCAAAATTAATCCCTATCCTTTACTATTAACGAGATTATCCGACCACAAAGTGCTGCTCATTAACAATAAAGCTATTCATTTTTACAATCTTGCTTCTCAAGATCTTGATCAACTAGACGGATTTATAATCTACCCTACTGATGAAGATCGAGAGGAGATTTTAAAACGTCTTCAACAAGAAAAGCATGTAAAAAACTACATCCTAGAAGCACGTGAACATGGAGATTCTAAGTGGGTTATGATCAATTATGAATTACTAGAGTATCAAAGCGAAAGCTGCATACTCGCAGGTATTACCGATATAACCGATTTAAAAGCGGTTGAGCATGAATTGAACTTGCACGCTTCAACTGATATGCTAACCGGAATTTTAAATCGAAGAAGCGGAATGGAAAAACTGCAGCTGGAACTGCTGAGAGCTAAAACCAATGATACATCTTTTGTATTATGTTTTATCGATATTAATTCCTTAAAACTAGTAAATGATCAATACGGTCATAGAGAAGGCGACTGGCTTATTAAAACAATAGCAGAATCAATTAGTGGTTATATTAGCAAGGATGATACGCTCTTCCGCTACGGAGGTGATGAGTTTTTATTAATTGCTCCTGAACAAACGGAAGAATACGTACACGAGCTGTGGCAAAATATTAATAATCAGCTAGAAGATAAAAAGAAAGAATGTAAGAAGCCATATGCACTGTCTGCGAGTTACGGGTTTATTATATGTGCGCCTTCAGACGACACCAATCTAGATACATTAATTCAAAAAGCAGATGCTGCCATGTATAAGCAAAAACATACGCGCGTTTCTTCTATCTTTAAGTAAATCATCGAAGTCCTTGCGCCATCGCATCAAGTAGATTCGCTAAATAGAATGACCAAGGAATAAATCCGTACATGAATTACGCATGCACTTTCTTTCTTTGCAAAGAAAAACTATAATAGATGATGCAAGTATTTTACTGATATATGGAAAGGACGTACATATGTTTACAATTAAAGAATATACAGCTGAACAATTGCAGGATCCATTTGGTCTCCTTCTAGGTGAACGCTATGAATTTCATTTATACATTGAGGTAGAAGAAGAGGATGAATTATATACCGGCAGCGACCTAGCACTACGCGTAGTGTATATTAAAGGCGAAGATAACACTTCTATTGCCCAGACTCATTTCTACGAAGTTTCAACAAATAAAGTATTAGACTTCGACCTAGAAGAAGAGGAAGAAGCAGCTGTCAAAGAGTTTTGCGGGAAGCATTTACCTTCAGAGGAAGGGACAGATAAAGAGGAATAATTAAAAGCGGCTGGAACAAAAGTAGTTTAGTAAAAATCCGAACGATGAATTGAGATTCCTGATGGAGAATCCAACTCGTTCGGATTTTTTCGTAGTGATGATGAACGTAGGTTTCATGTATGTAGGTGCTTATAGCTGTTGATTGGAGGGCAAGGCTCAGCGCCCGCCCGCGGAAAGCGCAGTCTTGCACGGAAACCAACAGCGATGTATAACAAGCAATTCATACTAGAGAATCCATTCCATTTGTTCTTTGTTCGTCTTTAGATGGGATCGATTTCGTTATGTATCAATATCTTTTTGATTTCGTTTTTCCATTAGCTTTTTAACTACTTCTTTTGGTTCCCAGCATGTAAACTGATAAGTAGGACGAGTTTCATAGCCTAGTCTCTTGCATTGATACTTCATTCCCTTATCCAATTTAATGCTTTGAAAATGTTGACATGTGGCACAGCAATGAAATGAACTCACGCCTTCCCTTCTCCCCTACTTTAATCTATTTTCTTAATCATACAAATAAAACAAATTTGCACAAAAAAAGCTGCCGATCGGCAGCTTTCATATGTAGCGTTGAATTATAATTTTACAACATTCTCCGCTTGAGGTCCACGTTGGCCTTCAACGATTTCAAATTCAACTTTTTGGCCTTCTTCTAATGTTTTGAAGCCTTCAGATTGGATAGCTGAAAAATGAACAAATACATCATTTTCGCCTGGTACTTCGATAAAACCGAAGCCTTTTTCACTGTTAAACCATTTTACTGTACCTGTAGTAGCCATGTAAAAAAACCTCCAAAAAATGTAAAAATTTTAATATGTTACTCTATATTTACATTTATACCGTAAATAAAAAATTCACATATTATAAAAGAGACCTACGCGAAGTAGATCTCCTTTATAACAAGTGAATTTTCACTAAATCTAATTCGAGTATATGGTCAAAACATAGTATTAATTATATTTGGTTGCGTTTACATTATACTATACCTATATGTAGAATGCAAATATTTGGCCACCTTTAACATATGGCTCATCTGTTTTACAAGATATTTACCTTCCTTACGTCAACATGTTATCAATATGGGCGTCGATAATTTCTTTTCGTTTATTTTGCAGGGTTTCAAATAATAGCTTAGCTTCTTCTGAAGTTAACGCAAACGTTGTTGTTTCTTCATGGTTTTCTTCTTTTGTATGAAGCACAAATATGCTTTGTCGGATTTCACTCATACATATTCCTCCTTTTTCGATAGTATAGGCTTTTTTATATTTTTCATGTATGCTTCACACGTTTTTAACAAATTATAAGAAAGGTTAAAACTTATAAGGAGTGATACTATCATGAAGAAATCGTTTTTGTTTGTTGTAGGCTGCATGACGACCCTTTCTTTATTCGGCTGTAGCACAGCAGATCAAGGTAAAGATGGCGTCATTGACGATAATACAGTCCGCAACGTCACATATGAAAATGGAAACAATAAAACGAAAATGAATGACGTAAATAATACGCAAGACGTACAGCGTAATGAGAAAGAACAGTACAATCAGTCCGGCGGAATGAGAGTAGCCGATGTGGCAGCTGATCGTATCGTAGCGTTAAAAAATGTAAAAGATGCTAACGTAATCGTAACCGACCATACAGCTTATGTAGCAGCTGTATTAGACGATAACAAAGAAGGCAATCTCACAAAAGATATGGAGCATAAGATTGCACACGAAGTACGAAAAGCCGACGGCAGTGTTCATCGAGTGTTTGTATCAACAAACCCCGACTTTGTAAACCGTATGAATGGATATGTAGACAAGCTTCAAACGGGTAAACCAGTCTCTGGACTGTTTGACGAGTTTTCAGAAGTTGTTCGCCGCGTGTTTCCAAATTCACGCTAATATACATGAATGTCAAAAGAGCATTTTATAAAATGCTCTTTTTATTTTACCCATTGCATAAAATATTGCATAAAAAATGCACTTATAAGTTTCTGAATATTTTTATTTTATTTTATTTTGAAAACGTTTTCATTTCTTTGTTATAGGGGGATAGGGGATTTTCGCCTCATGTATTTTACGGTTTTGTGGGTTGATAGTAAGGGAAAAGTTTGTTAGTTTTAGAAACCATAAGATGTTTGCATGGCGAGTAGTGCTCGTTTCATGCATAAAAAATGCATAAAGGGGAGATTTGGTGGATATTGGTGTTTATATTTCACTGGGCATTTATTTTGTAGGAATGCTCGGAATAGGATGGTATGCCTACACAAAAACAACTCAAGACGTATCGGGTTACATGCTAGGCGGACGCGGACTAGGTCCGGCTGTTACTGCGCTTTCAGCAGGTGCTTCAGATATGAGCGGATGGATGTTAATGGGCCTTCCTGGATCCATGTACGTGACAGGTCTTTCAAGTTTATGGCTTGCAGTAGGTTTATCTATTGGTGCTTATTTAAATTATTTAATCCTCGCTCCGCGTCTTCGCACTTATACGGAAGTAGCGAATGACTCCATTACAATTCCGGACTTTTTTGAAAATCGCTTTGGGGACCATGCCAAGGTTCTTCGAACAGTATCAGCGATTGTTATCTTTATTTTCTTCACTCTTTACACTTCAGCTGGTATGGTATCAGGCGGAAGATTGTTCGAATCGGCATTTGGTTTAAATTACCAAATAGGACTATTTGTAACGGCTGCTGTCGTTATTGCCTATACTCTGTTCGGTGGTTTCTTAGCTGTTAGTTTAACAGATTTTGTGCAGGGCGTTATTATGTTCATTGCCCTTGTTTTAGTGCCTATTGTAGCCTTTACTGACTTAGGCGGCGTTGGAACAACAATGGATATTGTAAAAAATATCGATCCAACTTACCTTGATTTATTTAAAGGTACAACCGTAGTAGGGATTATTTCTTTTTTAGCCTGGGGACTTGGCTATTTTGGTCAACCTCATATTATCGTTCGCTTTATGGCGATCTCTTCTATTAAAGAATTAAAGCCTGCCCGTCGTATCGGTATGAGCTGGATGATCCTATCAATCATTGGCGCTATGTTAACGGGTCTTGTTGGAATTGCTTATGTGGATCAAACTGGGATGAAACTTGGGGATCCTGAAACAATCTTTATTAAATTTGCTGATGTTTTATTTAATCCATTAATTACTGGATTTTTATATGCAGCTTTATTGGCAGCGATTATGAGTACTATTTCTTCTCAGCTGCTTGTAACGGCAAGCTCTGTTACAGAAGATTTTTATAAAACATTTTTCCGACGTAAAGCCTCTGACAAAGAGCTTGTAACAGTCGGAAGAGCTGCGGTTTTAGGTGTTGCAATTATTGGTATTTTGCTTTCTTTAAAGCCTAGTGATACGATTTTAGGACTTGTCGGATACGCATGGGCTGGATTTGGTTCTGCATTTGGCCCGGCCATTTTACTAAGTCTTTACTGGAAGCGTATGACTAGATGGGGAGCCCTTGCAGGAATGATTGTAGGTGCAGCTACAGTATTAATTTGGGTAAATACTCCATTGAAAGATGCCCTTTACGAAATGATTCCTGGATTTTTCTTAAGCTTGCTGGCTGTTATTGTAGTAAGTCTGTTAACAAAAAAGCCTTCAGAAGCTGTAGAAGATCAATTTAGAAACATGGAAAGCGTATTAGAACAGCATACAAAATAGTAAAAAAAGTACACAAGTTACGACTTGTGTACTTTTTGCTTTTAATGCAAGCCCTGCAGTCATATATATGTACTAAAGACGGATTAAGGAGGGTTTTTACATGCAACATTCTTATTTCCCTTATGAACCTACACAGCAACTGCGCGCAGATACACAAAATAGAGAAATTAAAGTAACTGGTGAAGGAAGTGCTTCAGCCATTCCAAATGAAATTTCCATGACGATTGGAACGCGCACGGAAAACCGAGACGTTCAAGAAGCCTTAAAAGAAAATTCAGCTGTTTCAAATACTCTGCTGCAAGAGATACAAAAACTTGGAATCAATGACCAGCAAATTGAAACAGCTTCATTCACTATAAATCCTAAATATGATTACAGCGATGGAAAATCGACTCTTACAGGATACGAAGTACAGCATTTGTTTAGAGTAAGAGTACAAGATGTAAAACAAGCTGGCGATGTTTATAACGCTACGTTTTCAAGCGGAGCCAACGTAGCGCAAGATCTTCAATTTCACGTTACAAATGATGATAAATATGAACAAGAAGCGATAAGTAAAGCTTTGCTTAACGCTAAAGAAAAGGCCTTTACCATTGCCAACACGCTGCAGCTCCCTATTAACCAAATCCCCATTTTAATCGAAGAAGGCCCCGTCTATCAGTCATCTGGCTCCTCGCCTAAGTTATTAGCAGCCTCTCCCCCTATCCAAGCTCAGTCCTTGACTGTATCCGCTTCTGTAAAAATTACGTACACGTATTAATACTTATGATAAACTATAGATTATTATAATGAAGAAACTAATCTAAAGGAGCTCTTTGCACAATGACTTCTGAACATTTACTAGCAGCTTATCAGACTCTATGGTTGAACCGTTCTTTCGCTTCTAAACAAGCCCTGACAAGTGAAGATCAGCTTCACGAAGCCATTCTGAAAGATTTAAAAGATGAAATGACTCATCCACGCGTTCGGCAAACACCGTATGTAAAATATCATCTTGGCATAAAAAGAATTCTAAACAGCAGTCTTTCCTCTGATGAAAAAGTTGCGCTTACGTCCCTATACACAAACCTTTTAGATAGCTGTATATAACAAAAAAAGGACTTCCTTAATGGAAGTCCTTTTTTTATTTAATTAACGCTTTTTCTTCTAAGCTTTGAAAAACAGCGTTAAAGTCTTGCTTCAAATCCTCGAATTCCTCTAACCCTACTGAAAGGCGAAGAAGTGAATCAGTAATTCCTTTTTCTTCACGTACTTCTTTTGGGATACTTGCATGAGACATTGTTGCAGGATGCGTGAGAATGGATTCAACTGCACCTAGACTAACGCCAATTGAAGCTAATTTGACTCCTTGTAAAATATGTCGTGCTACTTTTTCATCCTGCACTTGGAAAGAAATCATAGCTCCGTATCCATTTGCTTGTTCTGAAATGAGTTTGTGGTCCGGATGACTTTTTAAGCCCGGGTAGTATACACGGCTCACTAGAGATTGTTCTTCAAGCCACTTTGCAAACTGCAGCGCTGTTTTTAACTGCTGATCTAAACGAACTTTTAATGTCTTAATGCCTCGAAGCAGTAAAAAACAATCCTGTGGTCCTAAGATAGCACCAAAAGCATTTTGTACAAACTTTACTTCTTCCGCTAGCTTTTCATCGCTTACCACAACTAGACCGCCAATGACGTCACTGTGACCGCTGATATATTTTGTAGCACTATGAATGACAATATTTACACCAAGGTCAATCGGCTGCTGTAGATAAGGTGTTAAAAACGTGTTATCCACAATTGTAAGGAGATTGTGCTCCTTCGCCAAACTTGCTACTGCTTTAATATCCGTTACCTGTAAAAATGGATTTGAAGGGCTTTCGATATAAATAGCCTTCGTATCTTTTGTGATAGCTTCTTCTACTTTCTCAACCTTCGTTGTATCAACAAAAGTTGTTTTGATACCAAACTTTGAAAATAATCGTGTTAATACACGATATGTCCCGCCGTACGTATCGTGTGAAACTAAAATTTCATCCCCTGATTCAAAAATAGATAACACCGATGAAATAGCAGCCATACCTGATGAAAAAGCAAAACCAGCGTATCCATTTTCTAGCTGAGCAATAGTGTTTTCTAAAGCCTCACGCGTTGGGTTTCCTGAACGAGAATAGTCATAGCGGCCGTTGTTCGTCTCATCTTCTTGGTTAAATGTAGATACTTGATAAATAGGTACGTTAACCGCTCCAAAATGACCGTCAATTCCTGTATTTGCATGAATTAAGTTCGTACCAAATCTATGTTTATTATTGTTGGTATGCATCAAATGCCTCCTTCAAATCTTTAATTAAATCATCTGCGTGCTCAATTCCAACTGATAATCGAAGTAAACAGTTTGTTACTCCGACACGATTTCGAATTTCCTCCGGAATGTCAGCGTGTGTTTGACGAGCTGGGAATGTCATTAAACTTTCCACGCCTCCTAAGCTTTCTGCAAATGTAATAACTTTAACATTTTCTAAAAGTACTGACACGATGTCAGGGTGTGAGACAGCAAAAGAAATCATGCCTCCAAATCCAGTTGCTTGTTTCTTTATGATTTCATAGCCCGGATGTGTTTCAAGACCAGGGTAATACACTTTTTCCACGAGATCATGAGCAGTAAGCCAATTTGCAATTTTCAGTGCGTTTTCGTTATGTTTTTCCATACGAAGCGCTAGCGTCTTAATACCGCGCAATAACAGCCAGCTATCTTGTGGACCTAAGATTGCCCCAGCTGCATTTTGATAAAAACGAATTTTTTCTCCTAAGCTACTACATCGAGCGACTACAAGACCAGCAACTACATCATTATGACCCCCAATGTATTTGCTTGCACTATGTATCACAATATCTGCTCCAAGCTCTAAAGGACGCTGATAGTAAGGGGACATGAATGTATTGTCAATGAT
The DNA here is from genome assembly GCF_047872835.1 of Priestia sp. RMT2NF4. Lineage (NCBI taxonomy): Bacteria > Bacillati > Bacillota > Bacilli > Caryophanales > Bacillaceae > Priestia > Priestia sp. RMT2NF4. The sequence goes on along the minus strand of NZ_JBLQZO010000006.1, from coordinate 4,480 downwards.
AGTAAGCAAATCATGCTGTTTAGCTAACGCAATTGCTTCTGGCAAATCAGTCACGTGCATCATTGGATTTGTAGGTGTTTCAATGAATAAAGCTTTCGTGTTGGGACGAAGCGCATCTTTTACTTGCTCGAGATGGGCTGTGTTGACGTACGAAACAGTAATTCCTTGCTCTGAAAAGATTTCATTTAGTACTCGGTACGTTCCTCCGTATAAATCCTCTGATACAATTAAATGATCTCCGTTTTTAAATAGCGCTAAAACTGACATTACACCCGCCATTCCTGAAGCGAATGCTACTCCTACTTCGCCTTTTTCTAAAGCAGCAATTGCTTCTTCCAATGCCGTACGAGTAGGATTTGCCGTACGTGCATAGTCAAATCCTGTACTTTGCCCTAAAGCAGGATGAGCAAATGTTGATGCTTGGTAAATGGGTGTTGTAATAGAACCTGTTGAAGGGTCACGACCTACTCCTGAACGAACTAATAAAGTTTCAATTTTCATCTATTTCTCTCCTTAACTCAAAATAAAAAACACTCTTCACAGATGGAAGAGTGTTCGTTTATACACGATTTCTCTCATCTGTTAGAACAATACTGATGTTCCACAGGAATTAGCACCGTTCAAATGAATGTTTCATTTGATGGTTGCCGGGCATCGCAGGGCCAGTCCCTCCGCCACTCTTGATAAGAGTTCTATATAATTGTTGGTGGTTAACGTTTGTTGTTACTAACTTTAATAAAGATTTTCTTTATTGTCAACATAATTTTCTAAAAAATTTAAATCATCTCATTTGTTTATTCAATATACTTGTCCTGATAAGTACATAAAAAAAGAGACGACACCGAGGTCTCTTTTTCTAAGGCAAGTGCACAGATTTTACGTGTGCTAACTTCCAATACATACTTTCTCCATTTGCCGTAATTAGTTCAACAATATTATTAGAAACTTCTTTAAGTACGCCAATTTTTTCTGATTGATCCCCTAAATCTAATACGACCAGTTGATTTTCATATTTTTTAAGCTGCTCTTCAAAGTTTCTGACAAAAGGTGCAGAGGCAGGCCTTACTGGGAGCTCTTTGTCACTTAAAGAATAAGGAGTTAACTCATTACTATAAGGGGTAAGCCATTTCAAATGATGTAGAGAAACAAAGACATTTTTATACACTGGAGAATAAAACACAAGATAATCATTCAGCACGCTTGTAATATAGCCATGCAATGATTTTCCTCCTGTTACATAAATTTCAATAAATTTCCCTTTTGCCTGCTGTAAAATATTACGATAAGAAATCCGCTGACTTTCTTCTATTAAGTTCTCTTCTATTTCACGCAAAACCGTATAGTCTTCTTCCGATACTTCCCGCAAACGATGCATGTGTAAAAGAGGAATATACAAATAATCATGTCCATTATACAAAACCATAATATCTAATCCAAGATCAATAAGTCTGCCAACAAATGTCGTTTTACCTGAAATATCTAACTCCACAATTTTATCGATATAATGATTCATACTCATACTCATTCTCCTCCTTTTTCCTATATGATAGAAAAGGTGCTTTATAAGCACCTTTTATGTTCCATTTCATCATGCTTTCCAACGATAATTTTTCGTTTTGATAACTTTCTCGGCCGGTGCTGAAGAGCGTGAACTCGTACGGCGTCCTCCCGTGCGGCGTCCTCGAGAGCGATCGTCTGTGCGTCCTCCCGTGCGGCTTCCTGTACGTCCACCTGTGCGGCTTCCCGTACGTCCACCTGTGCGACTTCCCGTACGTCCTCCCGTGCGGCTTCCTGTACGTTCTTCTGTAGACTTTGCAGCTTCAGTCTCTCCATTTTCTTCTGTTTCTTCATTGTTTTGATTGTTATCGTTTTGCTTAAAAGCCCCTTTTGCTCCTACACAAATGGTTTTAACGTGTCTTGGCTGTAAGCGTAATACTTGATTATTCTGCACAAGTGTAAATGTACCATTTCGGCTTTGTACTAACACGCCCTCTACAGCTTCAGGTCCTCCATTATTGATTGATACCCATTTATGGGAAAGGTGAGCAAAAAGATCGTTGAAGGTTTTAGATTTCATATATTCTGGCTCTTGGCTCACTAAGAGTTCATTTGCAGATTGAGTAGTTTGATCTCCATTGTTGTTTTGATATTCACTCACACTCTTAACGTGTTCAGTATTAATATAGATGACACCGTCGTCTTCTGTGAGTAATACTATATAAGCAGATTCAAATGAACCTAAGACATCAAGAAGCTGACCTGCTTTTTTCTCAGGTCCACCTTGATTAACCTGCACATATTTAGTTTTCATTAATGATAAAGTTCCAGCAAAAGTTTTTCCTCGATATAATTCTAAGTCTGCACTAATTCCTGTAAACGTTTGTGCCGAATTTGACATAGTATCTTCAGTAATACTTTTTACATGCGCTAAGTGATAATATACAAGTGTATATTCTGGTTGATTATTATTTTGGTTGTTTTGGTTGTTTTGATTGTTATTTTCACCATTGTTGTTATTATTGTTATCATTGCTTTCCACTGCTAAGATTAAATAATCTGATTGCACGTCAACCAAATAACCTGTTTTAGATTCAGGACCTCCACGATAAACGGTCACCACTCTTCCTTTTAGGGGTTTGAAGTGAGAAGAATAGCCTTTATCAGGCGTTTGTATATTTCGGCTGCGTTTTTGGCTTGATTTTTGGCGTGGATTTTGATTTTGCTCTTGTTCTTGGCCATAGTAATAGTTACTCATTGTTTTTCCTCCTTATTAGTTATCCTTATTGGTCATTCATACTGTATATATACGTATCATGTACAGCTATTGATTTCCTGCATTTGCCTATTATTAACAAAATCCACTGTTGCCTATAAATTGCCTATAAATCTATCTCTTTTTAAAGAGTCAAAAGGTTATTTTGAATATACGCTGTTCGTTCTTTTATAAAAGACAGCATAAATTCGGGTTCTTTATAAAATTGCTCCAAGTTATCTTTTACGTAAGGATCTTTTAATACATATGGAGCAATATACTCATGCAGTTGATAAATGATTGGTTTCATGTATTCTATTGTAAATTGATTATTTAGAACATTGTTCATTTTTTGAATATATCGCTTTTTAATGCTGTTCACCGCCAGTAAGCGAGCTGTAAGCGTATTAAATCCTTGTGCACGGACATAGTCTCCTTCCATTACTTTTCCATTTACATCTCTTCCCCAAGTTGCATCATAATCCCATGGAATCAGTTCAAAGCGCCCGCTTTCATGATTTAGATAGAGCGCATAGTTATGGACAAAACCGTCGTAATTCTGCATACAAATAATACCGACTAACCAAGATAAGTAGCGGTCGACGTTCAGGTACTTCTCAATATTCTGTTCGAATTCCGTATTTGTCCATGTATTAAGATTAAATATAAACTTTTCTAATTTTTCCTCGTCTCCTTCTCTCACTGCTTTATCTTCATATCCAGATAACAAAGTTGTTTTTGGCTTTTTATCCAAATCGCTCATCAAAGAAAAATTAGCATCTCCGTCCACTGCATAAAATATGGATCCATCCGCTAAATTTCTTTTTTTCAAAAATAGTTCATCTACCGATTCGAGCTGAAGATATATTCCTTCATTTTTCCCATTAATCTTAAGAGTGACAAACTGAGAGTGGGGAGATAAAACATCTAAAGAAGAGAAAAAATCGAGGGACAATTTGTTGCGCATAAGCGATGGATCTTTGTATTCAGCGTTTAGGTGTATTTCTTTGGCGCGCTGAAATATTTTCGGAGAATAAAATTCAATATAATATGACTTTTTCTTCATCTTCCGAATATGGGAACCTCTTAGGAGCAAATCAATATCGTAGCGTTTTTTGTTAAACTTCATCGTTGCCTGAACCGCTTCTTCTGACCAAATATCTCTTTGCATTTCCTTTAAATCTTTTACATTCACAAACAGAGCGTATTGAGGGATTTCTTTTTGCTTCATGATTCGACCACCTTTCTTCAATTATTAAAGTATATGAAGGGTAAATTCTCCATGATACCCCGCAGCATCAACTATTTCCGCAAACTCCACTTTTGACTCATATCAAGGACAAGCATCATCGCGTATTCTATTAATGCAAGACCTAGTCCAATTGACAAGGAGGTTTTTGTATTGCATATTACAGCTGAAAAAATTAAAGAGGCTGCTGAAGCCCTAGAATGTACAGAACTGAAATCTTTTATGTTTCAAGAGCCAACTGCCGGTCCACTAACAAAGCCGCGTCGCTCTTCTCGTAGCTCTCGTCGTAGCTCTCGCCGTTCTACCCGCGGTACGCGTCACTCTTCTCGCGGCTCTCGTCGTTCTACTCGCCGCTCTCGCCGTTCTACTCGCGGCTCTCGTCGTTCTACTCGCCGTTCTCGTCGTTCTACTCGCCGCTCTCGTCGTTCTACTCGCCGCTCTCGTCGTTCTACTCGCCGCTCTCGCCGTTCTACTCGCCG